>CAVWNV010000013.1:0-512888 GCA_963756515.1 uncultured Acidimicrobiaceae bacterium | reverse complement strand
ATCAGTTCGGGTCCAACCCGCACCAATCCAAGGTCGGGCGTCCTGCCATCGACGACGTTCTGCAGAAGTCGACGGTCGACCTGAGCCATGTCGGCCAGTTCATGATTTGTCATCATGCTTCTCATTTCCCACAGCGACGGGAGACCTCGGGCCTTCTGCCTGCTCCATACCATCAGGCGGATTCGTCATCCGCCCCTTCCTTTTCGGACCGAGCCGTGTTGAGCAGAGAATAGTGGATGAGGCCGTGCATGGTGACAGGGCTAGGTCGTGGAGTTGAGCTGCGCCTCACCAAATCGATCGGCGGATGAATGTCAAACCGGATTACGCACCCGGCTCTTCGCCCAAGGCACGGGACAAGCCCGTGTAGTGGTACAACAGGTCCGGGGGCCTTTGGGTTCGCTCACGGCGACAGCGTAGGGGGAGGGCCAACCCGAGCCAGCGACCACGCCCCGGCGATGAATCAGGGGCCAACCGATTGTTGCCAGTTCAGCCCTCAGGATCGCCCTCGATCAGGTCCCAATAGTCCTCGTCGACGATGAAGTCGATGATCTCGACGTGGTCCTCGACGCGTATGGCGAAGAAGCCGAGCACCGGGAAAAAGGTGCTCACTGTCTGGTAGTAGCGAACCGGCGATCCCTCGGTATCGACCAGGGCTACGTCGAAGTAGCGGCCGAAGTACTCGCAGGCTGCCGCCAACGGGCCTCGTTCAAAGAGGGCGAGCGTGGGCCTTCCCTCGGCGGAGGCCTTGGGGTACAGCCCGCGCGCCTTGGCAGTGAGATCGGAACTGACCTCCACTCGCTCCTTTTTGGCCACGGTGATTGAGTCAGGTTCAGCCTGCGCCAGGCAGGTTGGCCGCCAGCTCCCGCGCTCTGCGACGGGCGGCTTGGCTCATGACCGCTCGACGCGGGAGGTACGCCGTCGAGAGAGGTATGTCCTCATTCTCCTCGACCATGATCCAGCCCGGCTCCTCGTGCGACATCTCGGACACCTCACTGCCGCTCTTGCTCGACAAGGCGTCGATCACTGCGTCAACCGCATCCAGCTCCTGTTGACTAAGAACGCCGGGCCTTTGCGCCCGCCGTGGGGTGAGCCGGTGCAGCGGTCTGCCGAAGCGCTCCTCGACGCTGGGGACCAGGTCTCCGTTTGCTATCAGCCTGTCGCGGACCGGGACGAACCGCCGCGGTGCAGGACCTTGGGGAGCTTCTGGTAGGCGACCCCGGTTATCGGAACCCCGTAGGTGCGGATGTGGGCGCACTCGGCGAAGTAGAGGACTTTGTTGATCTTCACTGCTCCGCCCGCTGGATCGTCAAGTAGCTGCCGCCGCATAGACGATCAGCTCGCCGAGCTTGTCCTCGTCCGGCCTCTCCCAAAGGTCAACCATCGCGCGCCCATCCTTCCACAGCCGGGTCGGCTGGCCCCTGATGATGCGAACCAGCCTTTATCGAACATACATTCGAATCTACCCTCAAGGTGCGACAGAGCCGCCCTGGGTTTGTCGACGACCACATCCGGTCCTCGGCGACGTCGACGACCCGAGTTTGGGCTCTGCGCGCTACGGGCGTGATCTGGCGTGAAGGGCGCGATTGGACTGGCGCAGCTTGCGCGAGGCGGCAGCATATGTGCAGGTCAAGAGCGGTATTGGGAAATCTGCGCTGGTGGGAGGGTGTGCCAAAATACACCCGCTAGGTTGAGAGTTCGAGTCTCTCCCCCGGAGCATTTCCCTGGTCAGAGCGTTGGATGCCCACCCACTCGACACGGCGGGCGCGCCATGGGCGCAAGCGGCGTGGGTTTTCGTCTTTGTGCTTTGTGCAGGCCGCCATGGCTACCGTGCAGAGGACGAGCGACAAACACCGCACCAATCCCTTCACGTGCACATTCAACCACGGCGGCGATGCGGTCGGTTAGGGGCTGCCTCACCTTCTCGGTGCGCGGAAGCCGCCGCCCTTGGAGCGGAGAACGTACAACGCCACATGGTTCCCGTGCCGCAACAGGATTCTGAGTTCTAGTTCGCGCTCAGATCGGTGGTCTCGCCAGATGCGCCAGGCCAGCGACCATTCATCGCGCAACCGGCGCAAGGCCGACTCGTCGCAACCGTTGGGCAGCTGGAAGCCAACCGGACGCTTGCGGACCCCGCGGACGATTGCTCGCCATGCACATACCCACCATGGCGTATCGAGGAATACTGCCGTGTCTGCGCGCTCGAGCCGAAGGTCGAGTGTGGCATGGTAGTTGCCGTCAAGAATCCACTCGTCCCTGGTGATGAGGTCACGCTGCTTCTCGCGCCACTCGTCCTCAGAAGGCTCCACCCAGCCTGGTTTCCAGAAGTGGACGTCAAGATGGATGACGGGAAGGCCAGTCTTGGCCGAGAGCGCTCGCGAGAACGTGCTCTTGCCAGCTCCGGCCATGCCAGTGACCACGACACGTCGCCCGACAGAAATCCCCGGTGGGATGTCCCTTACAGATCGAAACTCCGTGAAGCCCTCATCCGGCACCAATGCATATTGCCGGATACCGGTGGACGCAGGAGGCATCCCGGCTAACCGGGGTCGTGGGATGCCCAACGCAAGTCAGGTCGGTGGGGGACCATCGAGCTGGGCTGTGTGCAGATAGCCGGGATTGACTGGCCACAAATCGACCTCGACTTCAACCCTTCCCGCTACCCCTTCACGAAGTTCAACCTCCAGGGCGTGGGCCTGCTCGACCCACCCTGTCCTGATCTCATCAGAACTCCAGCCCGTATGTGCATCGAAGTGGACGGCGAACACGTCCTGCCAGGCCATCAACCTCGCCATTAGTCCCTCTGATACGAGAGAATCGGTCTCGTCCTCTTGCGGCCAGAGGGGAACTTCGACGCAGTACTCGGGCATCAGCGTGATCGTAGGAGGCCTATCTCGCATCCTTTCCGCCTGGGCAGAGAGATACTCATTTGCCCTGGGGATGGAATCAATGAACTCCCTGCTCGCCGCATCATCGTGCGCGGTGAGTTCACCTGTTTGGGGGTTCATCCATCCCCAGCGTTGAAGGCTCGATCCGGTCTCGTCCGCCATGCGAACAGCTTCCCACGGGTAATCCGGCGTGGGCGTACTATCTTGGTCATTGAGATCAGACAAAGAGATCATCCCACTCCGCTGGTGAAACTGAGGCTCTCGAATGAGCCAGGACAGTTGGCGGGGAAGGCCGGATACGCGACCAGGAGGCTCCGTAACCATGGGCAGATCAAGGTCCAGGTCGCATTCCGGGGACAAGACTCACTTCATCCCGAGGCTGGCAGAGACCTGCTCCTCAGATTCATCGACATGATCGACGGCACCGTGTTTGTCGAGAGCATCACCTCACCCCATCGCAATCTCATAGAGATGGTGTTGGTCCTGGTCGACTGAGCAGCTGATCGGTCGTTGGGGGCAGTTGACCGACCTCACCACGCGTCGGACGCAACTGTGTCGGTCTTTGGACGTCAGCGCGAAGCGGAAACAGTGAGTGCCACCGAGCACTGGCAGGCCACACCCACACCCGCCGGTGGGTCTTGGCTTAGCACCGTATTCGGCGGCACAGAGGGGTTGACCTCGGTGTGACTGACAAACACCGGGAGGTCCAGCGCGGCGAGGGTGCTCGTGGCCTCTGCCTGCGACAGACCCACGACGCTGGGCAAGTGGGTGACTATGTGAAAGACCGCTACCGCGGGCGGGGCCTCAGAGAAAGGGATGGCCCAGGCCACACTCGTGAATCTACCGGGCACCGTTCGGTTAGGAATCGGCGATTGCCGAGGGGGCGTCTCCGCCTGAGGACCGAACGGCAGGTCGATGGCATCGCTGGCCAACGTAAGGCGATGGTTCGTGCCCACCCATGCAAGCGAGCCCTTTGGACCGGCGGCCAGCGACTCGATTGGGCCGACACCACTATCGATCAAACGAATCCCGCCACCGCTGACTCCGGGCGTGGTGTCCGTGAAGGGCATGGAGATGTCCCGACCCCCGTCTCCGATCAAGAACTCGCCATTCGGAAGGTAGACAGGCGCAGATTGCCAATCCTCGGGCTTTCGCCTGTTCGGCGAGTGAGGCGAGGGACCAGGAATCGAAATACCCTGTTCGTCGAAGACCGGGGTCAGGTCGGCAAGAGAGGTCGCCGTCGACGGATCAAGTGTCCCCACTGTGGGGTGCGCTTTGCCGAGGTAGCTGTCGACGGAGCCACCCCATACCGCTAGGGCAGCGTCGTCCGGTGCTACGGCAAGACCAGTGATCGGGAGCACAGGAGGACTCGACGAAGCAGGATACCGTCGAACCGCACCCTCGGGAAGGCCATACGCCCCAAGGCCCACAATGGCCACTCCCGTCTGGTGACCCTTGCTGTCGAGTGTCACAAAGGCCAGGTGACCGCCGTCCGAACTCACCGACGGCAGCTCTGCGTTGGATTCCATCAAGACCTGCTTGTGACATCCAGAGATTGATACGGCCAAGATTGCCGGTCGGCTGTGCGCACCCTCCGAGGTGACATACGCCACGTTGAGTTTCGGCTGCACAGCGATACCACCGCTGGCCAGGAGGTGGGTGGCCACGGAGTTTCCGTGCGAGGTAGCAGGATCGACGGCGATCAGCGTTCCCGAGGTAGTGACCGCCAGCGGGCCATCTGTTGAGTCGGCCGATCTGGTACATGCGGTGTAGAGGGTCGGGCCGCTGAATCCCGCGCCGCCATGCGTTTCCACCGCCACATGCGGCGGCAGTAACTCCCAGAGTTCCGATTAGGACGACTGCGGCTGTTCGGACGGTCAACGGGAGAAATCTCTTCATCCGGCCCAATACTTCCGTGGCGTGGCGCGTCCTCATTGTCCAATAGACGTTCTAGCCAACCAAAAAGGTTGCAAGGAATCGTGACAGGTGTGGGGCGGTGCCCTGGGAAGGAGAGCCACACCGAGGGTCACGAGCCCATTGCTTCCCCCGGTACTGGCGGTTCGGGGCGGCCAGCCGAAGATCCTGCAACCTTTATGTACCCCTCGCACGTCTGATTACCGTGGGAGAAGTGGCCCTGGGCGACAAAACGGTATTTGAGAACGCCTATCGGAAGCACTCCCTGGCTCTGACTCGGCTCGCCTGGCTCCTGAGCGGTTCCCGGGAGAAGGCCGAAGACGCAGTTCACGAGGTATTTCTCCGCTACCTCCGGGTCGACCCACCACCAGACAGTCCGTGGTCGTACCTCCGCCGCATGGTGGTCAACCAAGTCATCGACGAGAGCCGTAAATCGGCGACTGAGGCCCGGTTCCGACCGGACCAGGACCTTGCCCTTGAGGACCCTGCGCTCGACGAGACCTGGGACATCCTGAATCGCCTCCCGGAGGATCAGCGCCGTGTCCTCGTCCTTCGCTATTACGCCGATCTACCGCTGTCCGAAATCGCTGAGGTGATGGGAGCGCCCATGGGCACGATCAAATCGTGGATTCATCGAGGTCTCGCCCGTCTGCGAGAGGTGGAGCCATGAGCACAGAAACGGCCATTGAGGAACTGCTGACCGAGACACTGAAGCGGGCTGGAGAGATTGCCGTCCCTGAGGACATTCTCGTACCTCTTTATCGGACGGGCCAGGACGTGAGGATTGCCGGAGGGATGCCTGATCGGGCCGGGAGTCGATCAACCCGATCGTGGTGGATCTCAGCAACGGGCATCGCGGCCCTCGTGTTGGTGGGAGTTGGGTTGGCGTTGTTGCTTCGGTCATCTCCAACATTCAGGGTCGGAAGGACACAACTGTCGGCAGCGCAAGGGGAGAGGCTTCTCTGCGGGTCTCCCGGGTGCGTTCCCGTGTTTCATGCTGCTGCTGGACAGTCCGGTCGGGTGAGTGCTGGAACCGCAAGCCCGCCCACCGGGAACTTCCAGACTCTTCCAGCGAGGGCACCACTGGGAACATGGATTGTGGCAGATAGTGGAAGATTTGAGCGCCTCATCGATTGGGCGTCTGGGAACAGCTCGGTCACGAACGGCAAATCTGGGGTCATCTACGTCAGCGCCGGAGGCGGCCGCTACTACCGATACGTTCTCCCCGGCGGTGGACCAGCTCATGTGGTCAGTCACACGGCCCACACGGTGACACTGAGCAGTGGGCATGGTCACGGCTATGTACTCGACCTCAATACGTCTCAAATCACGGCCACGCAATGAGACTCCTCGCTCGATCGGCCACGGTGGTGATGGCCACCATGCTGGTCGCTACCCTCATGAGTTCGTCTGCGGGTGCAGCTTCCCAGATCGACACCTCACATCGATTTGGTCCCGGCCAGGCCAGGGTGGTGAACAGCCGCTACGCCTCGACGGTCAAGATCGACGGGGGAGTGGTCACGGTGCGCCCACCCGCGGCGCATCTCCACACCTGGTCGAGCGAGGCAGCGGTCGAGACTAAGGCGTGGGCCACCGAGAATGTAATGGGCTACCGGGCCGTGACCTTTGGACTCGGCCGGGTGACGATTACCCAGAATGCTCTGGGTGTGCCCCACGTGGAGAATCTCCTTGCCTGGGTGGGGCTGGTCTATGTGAACGGGGCCACGTTTAGCTGCCCAATGATGCGATCTGGGTCCGACCCCGTCAAACTGCCGTCCCTGTCCCTCCCGTCCAATGGCTATGCAGCGGTGATCATCGGCGACAAACCTGGCAGTCCGGCCGTCGTCTACAAGGCACGAAGTGAAGCCTGCGGCAGGGTGGACACGTCGAGCCTGGCCAATGCCAGAGAAGCCGTCTCCGTACCGTGGATTCCCAATGGCATTCTGGTCTCCGAGGTAATGAACGTTCAGGTCAGCGTTCCACCGTGTGCCGGAATCGGTGGCGTCTCGACAGGTGGCTCCGCCACCGCAATGACGATCACCGTTTACGCCCTCGTCCCAGAGAGCCCCGTTGCTGTGAGCTGTGTGCCCAACCGCGTGGTGAACCAGACGGTGACCTTGGGCCCAGGGAGTACTCCCGATGCACCGCCACCATTGGTTTCCTCCAGCACACACCTTCTCCATGGGGACCTTGGTCCCGTTCAAGTAGTTGGCCCACCCGTGTGATGCGGATCAGGTCTCTTATCACCACATGATCAGTGGCGGGACAATCGTGGGCCGGGTACTGGGCCGATTCGGAGGAAAGGGACCTGGTCAGCTCCATCCACGCTCTTCCGATTCATGAGCCCTTGGCAATGATGTCGCGGCCCCCAGCTCATTAGATCGCCTTCGAGATGGTGAGCAGACCGGTGGCTAGAAGTATGAGGTCGACAGCCCATGCGAACTGAGCGGGCTTCATTCGACTGCCTATCCGGGAACCCAAAACGATGCCAACCACGCAGGGCACCAGTGAATAGGCAGCTAATGCAAGATCGAACGCTGTGATCAACCCGGCCAGGGCCAGGAGGGGCAAGCCGATGAGATTCGAGAGGAAGAACACAGCGGAGATGGTGGCTCGGAACCTGTCGCCATGGAACCCCGTCCGACGCAGTTCGTAGACGAGCGGAGGTCCATTGGTGGCCAACGACGTATTGATGACGCCACTCACAAATCCCATGGCAAAAGTTGTCGATCGATGTGGCACCACCGGTTCGGAGTCCTGAACGAGGCGCGAGGATAGAACGATCCAGACTGCGGCGAGACACGTCGTCACTCCCAGAGTGAGCCGCAACGTTGCGGCTGAGATCACGCTCAAGATGACCACGCCGATCGGCGCGCCAACGACCGCCCCCAGCCCCAGCCTTTTCGCGGTGGGCCGCTCGATCTGTCGACGGAGGTGCAACGCCACCCAAGCGCATGTGACGGTGCCATTCAGGAACACGATGACCACGGCACTCTTAGTTGGTACAACAAACGTCATGAGCGGCACGGCAAGAAGGGCAAACCCGAATCCGACAGCGCGCTGAAGAATGGCAGCGAAAAACACGATGCCACCGATCGCCGCGACGGTACTGACCGAAATCACGTCACGAACCTTATGGGATCGACCACCCCTGTCCCCGACCCGGGAACTGATCTTGACCACGGCTGGTTACCGGTCGTTGACCCCTCCCATCATCACGAGATCATCTCGATTAGGGGCCCCAGCCAGGTGTCGTATTGGGTTGTCTCTATTCGGTAATCGGATAACAACCTAAACCACTGCCACAATCCTGCCCTCGTCAGCCGGGCCCGAGCATCCGCTCCTGGCCGTCGGTGACGTCGACGACGCCACGCTTGTGTCGGTAATGCTTCGCCAGCATCCGAGTGTCTCGGTGGCCGAGCATGTCGGCGATCTGTTGGATCGGAACTCCCGCGTCGGCGAGGAGCGTCGCCGCCGAGTGACGAAACTCATTGGGAGAGAGTTCTCTGACCCGGGCCTGTTTGCAGCGGCTTTGGACAGTCCTGCGCAGATTGGAGAAGTCCATAGGAGTGCCGATGGCTGAAGGGAAGACGAGGCCATGGTCGTCCCAGACAGGTGCCCTCAGCCGCTCCCTTTTCTGATTTACGCGGTGCGCACGTAGAGCCACGACAACACGATCGGGCAGCCGGACGGTGCGGAAGCTGTCTTTCTTCGGAGGCCCGATTACCAGCTCACCGCCAGGGAGGCGCTGCAGTGACTGCTTCACGTCGAGTGTCCGCTCGTCGAGGTCGACCGCTTTCCACGGCAGGCCGAGAAGTTCACCTGGTCGGAGGCCGTGCATTACGGCCACGAGCATCATCGCCTCTAACCGATCACCGGCAACGCTGGCCAGGAAGCGCTGGGCTTCTTCGGGTGTGAATGCCTTCTTCTCTACCGGTCTGGCCGCATCTGCTGGCAGCTCTACCAGGCGGGCGATGTTGCGATCGAGGAGGTTCCGGGCTTCGGCTTTCTTCAACGCTGCTCCGAGGCACGAGCGGATCCGAGAGAGTGAAGACCTACTGAGCGGCTTCCGGCGGCCCCCACGTCGTGGTTTCCCTTCCGTGACGGGCTTCCGGTCGGCGAGCTGCTCCAGGAGGGCCTCGACATCGTCGGGGGTCAGCTCACGAAGGCGCTTCCCTCGTAGCGGCTCCAGCTGCTTGTAGGCCCAGACGTAGTTTGAGCGGGTGTTCGGGTGCTTTTGCGCCACCACCTTTTCCACGTACCAGTCGAGGTACTGACCGAGCCGGGTGTCGTCCCCTACGGGCAGACCGGCATTGGATGTGGCGCGGAGTCTGTCCAGTTCCCTCAGCGCCGCAGTACGGGTGGCACGGGTGATCCGCCGCCGCTTGTCACCAATGGTGATTTCACCGCGCCAGATGGTCACTGATCCCGAAGCCCGACTCACGGTCTCCGGGTATACCGACCCTTCGCCGTATCCGAGATTCCGCGCCGTACCCACGTCGACACCGTAGTGAAAAAGGGGAGATCCGAGGGGAGGTTCAGAGTCCTCACCGAAACCCATGGTCACCCACCAGCTCACAAACAACCAGGTCAGGGGGATGTGTGGGTTTCTGTGGGGACGCAGGGGCGGGATGACACGCAAGGGGTCGTGGGTTCAAGTCCCGCACGGCCCACCAGGTACGACGCAGAAATCCCCTTTCCGTAAAGCCAAAATAGGGGAAGTCCGAGGGGGGAATCCGTTCTCAGAAGCGGTGCCTGGCTGACCTTCATCAGCGTGGGATACGGGCGGAATGTCAGTTCTCGGTCCCGCTTGGCCTCCTCGGCCAGGCTTCTGGAGGCGGACTGACATTCGATTTGGCAGTGGGCTGCGCGACCAGTCGATCCCGATTCATCGCGATCCCTGCGACGAGCCTGACGTGGGTGGAGGGCTGAAATGCCACCGCTTTCGGCCCCGACGACGCTCCTATCAATGTCAAGCCCTTCCTTTAGGGCTCCGGAGTGAAGACAGCGGACACAACAATGATGAGCCACTCAAACGCCGAGGGCATGCTCTTATGAAGTCACGCGTCTTGGAGAGAACAGGCCCGAGCCGTGGGTCGGCGGGTCGCCGGTAAGTCAACCCCGAGGGACGACAGTTAGGGGGTGAGCCAGACCCACGGCTCGGGGATTCAGCCGCGAGGGAGGTAGCGATAGACCTCGCGGGCGATGTAGCGCTGAAGGATCGGGATGATGTCCCGCTTGGTCCGGCCTTCCTTCACTCGACGGCCGAAGTACGCCCGAGTCTCGGGGTCGTGGGCGATCCGGACCATGGCGATCCTCCACAGTGCGCTGTTGGCCTGGCGGTCACCACCGTTGTGTCGGCGGAGGTGCCCTGCGTTCTTTCCCGAGTCGGCCGGGACCGGTGAGACGCCACACAGATGGGCCCAGGCGGCTTCCGAGTGAAGTCGATCCGGATTGTCGCCGGCGGCCACCAGGAGTGAAGCGGCGGTGTCGGGGCCGATGCCGAAGCGAGCCATCAGCTCGGGTGCAGTAGCGAGCAGCAGGGACTCGATCTTCTCGTTCAGCTCGGCGATCTCGGAGTCCAACGCTTGGATGCGGTGCGCTAACGACGACAGTGATGCCTTCGCCGCCGCCGTCACTGGGTCGGCCGATCTCGATGCTCGGAATCTGGCGCCCTCGGTAACGAGTGCGTTGACCGTTACGCCCTTCAACTGGGAATGAAGCTGGTCAGGGGCGGTAATGACCAGGTGGCGCATCTGCACGATGGCTTTCACCCGGGCCTGTCGGGCGGAGCGCTTGGCCACCACCATGACCCGAATGGCCTCGACTGGACCGTCCTTGGTCTTGCCCGCACCTGTGGCCCGGCCACTGATGACAGCTCGGGCGGCCTCCACCGCATCGAGAGGATCGGACTTGCCGTGGTTGCGACGGGACTGTCGGTTGGGGCGGTTCACCTCGACGACCTGGATCCCCTTGCACCGAAGGAACCGAGCCAGGCCCACCCCATAGGAGCCGGTACCTTCGACGCCGATCGTTCCCACCTGGCCGAAGTCCTCGAGCCATGCCAGCAGTGCCTTGTAACCGGCAGCGTCGGCGTTGAAGGACTCGGTGCCGACGAGTCGGCCCAGCGGATCGAGTGCTGCAGCGACGTGCCTGTCGAGGTGGGTGTCGACACCACCCGTGATCCCCTGCGGAGCTTCTACGATGGTCATGGCCATCCCTTCCTTCCTTAGCGGTTGAGGGGTGGCACGGCCGTCCTTGATCGGAGTGACGGGTGGTCCGAGTTGTTCGTAGCAACCCGGGCCGATCACCCAATCTCAGAGATTGGGGCGTGCCGTGTCAATGTGCTGCTGGAAGAGCTCGGCCGACGACACCCGGGGGTGCCTCAGGACTTCAAGTCAGGCCAAATCTCCCAGCGCTCCCGAAGCTATTGAGGACCAGCTGCGAAGCGGTGGATCCTGAAGGCCATTGCCATTGTTTGGGGGCGGTCTTCTTGGCCCAGAGATCACCGGCTCGGTGGCGGTTATCGACCATCCACCGAGCGGCGGGTCTGATGGAGTGGTGGGTGTGAAAAAGCACAGACGTTGCATCCACTGGATAGGGGCAGCTACCTTCAGGGAAGGTCGCGACATGGCAGGGTCACAGGCCAAAAGTTGTAGAGGTCCGTCTTGACCTCGACGAGTTTGTCTGGCGGAGCCGCATGGCATTTGACGTGGCTGGCGTAAGTGACGCTGCCTGACCACTCGGGACTTTGGGACCGATAGTCGGTTCCCGCGAATCCAATGATAGAGACCACCACGATCTGGGCTACGAACAGCCATCGGCCGATGCGGGCGATCATCTGGTCGCGAGTTCGCGTCGGGTCAGCAATCAGAATGGCGACTGCACTGGCCAGCAGCATCACCGGAATGACGCTGTAACGGTAGGAGGCCGCTTGTCGGCCCCACGCCGGAGCTACAAACATGACGACCGCGTAGGCCACGAAGACGAGAGCCAGCATCTGATGGGTCCGTCCTGCTCCGAACAGCAAAATGGCCACGATGGCCACGGTGACGAGGGTTCCCGTGATGGCGAGAAGGTGCTCCCCGGTCAGCCCATGGGCTCCGAAGAGGTACGTGCTGAACACGTCCAAACCCGTGTCGTTGGCGATGGCGCTGACTGTCCGATCCACGGAGTGGAAGCTGGCGGGCAGCGCAGAAGCGTTGCTGGTGGTGAAGAGGCTGACCAAACCCTGAACAACGAGGCCGGAGCAGAATGCCGCCGCCACTACGAGAGCAGGTCTGGTCCTGCGGATCAGCAGCCACCCAAGGGCCAGCGGTAGGAAGAGAAAGCAGAGGCTCGACGAGGCGGCAGCAAGCGCGGCTACCAGTCCACGGAGAGCGATGTCCCATGAGCGCTCGGCCAGTGACACCAAGGCCCAGGGTGCGATGGCCACGAACATCCAGATGACATTGGTGATGTTGGCAGTCAACTCGGCCCCGAGGGCGGGCATGAGGGCCACCATCGATGCCAGGGCGAGTCGAACCGGTCGCGACGGTATCCACTGCTCGGTGGTCTGATAGATGAACCACGCCAGCAGTGCGCCCACGGTGGTCGCGGCCAGGGCCAGGTAGACCGACAAGTCGTGGATGGGTACGAGGGTCGAGAAGGCGGCCAAGATCCGTGGCGGGAGTTGGAGATACCCGTTGTAGCCATGGAACAACACGGCCAGTCCACCCTGGCGACGAGCCTGCTGGAAGTAGACGAAGCCGTCCTCGGCCCAGATAGTCTTCCAGCTACGGACGCCGGTCTGGCGGAACAGCGGCAGGATGGCAGCACCGACGAGGAGCAGTCCTCCGACGACGATTACAAGAGCGCGGGGATAGGTCGGGAGTGGGGCACTTGCAGCGTCGGCGGCTGTCGGTTGTGATCCCAATGCGTCGGACGCAGATAGCGGGACATCACCAGCAGTCACAGTCCTGAGCCTAGGGCCGAAGGGTGCGGCTCACCCGGGTGCGGTCCTTCTCGCAAACCCCCACGGTCGACGGCCGTACCGACCCCGGCGGTCGGGGCCCCTGAATCTCGACTCTGAGGTCCAGTGCCACGGCGGCTAGCTTCGTGAATACAGGAACTGACAGGAAAGAGCCACGATGGGAAACAGCGAATGCAAGCCTGTGTCAGTGTCCCGACGAATCGAGGCTCCTGCCAGCGTCATCTTCAAGCTTCTGGCCAATCCAGACAGGCACCCAGAGTTCGACGGTTCCGAGATGCTGAGGACAGGTGCCAGCAATGGGGTCATCGTCGGCGTCGGAGACGTATTTGTCACGAAGATGTACTTCGCGGCAATGGGTGACTACGAAATGCATAACCGCATCGTGGCGTTCGAGCAGGACCGGTGCATCGCTTGGGAACCCGGCAATCCCGAACTCGCCCGGAACGGATCCCTCTGGAGGTACGACCTCATCCCAGATGGACCGAATGCAACTGTGGTGACCGAAACCTACGACTGCACGGAATCCCCCGAGAGGGTCCGAGAGGCCGTCGATGATGGCAATGCATGGTTGGCGGGCATGACCAAAACGCTAGAGCGACTCGCCGAGTTGTGCGCCACGCAGTAGGGGCTGGAAGCGGTCCTGGTTAGATTCGACCGCACCCCGCATCTGCCGATCTCCGGTCGACACCCTATTGTTGGCAGATGACGTCACCGATGATCGGGCTGTTGAACTAGAGGATCTCAATGACGACTGAGAGACGTTGATACCATCAGTGATCAGGGTGTCCCCGACCGGCACCACGGGAGTGGACCTCAATCGGTGGATGAGTGCGGCAGGCAATTCAACGACCTGATAGACCAGACTCATGGCGGGCGTGGTAACGGACGTGAAGATCATCTTCCCGGTCGAGTGCCACTACCGGGGCGGTAACGCATCGCTTGGCAAGCACGGGCGGCACTTTTGGGTCAAAGACGGCATGATCGGCCACGGTGAGCTGGGACCCTCCCACGCCATTCCCGTTGCCTCCGTTTCCAGCATCGAGGTAGTGGAGCGACAGGTTGGGGGCTCGGATGAGCGGACCTTGATCTCGGCGGGACTGGCTCCGGGAATCCTGTACGGACCGGGGATTCGGCGCGCGTCGCCGCCACGACAGGAAACCGACATCACGGTGCACACCAAGGACGGACAGGCGGCACTGTGGGCCGTGGAACGTCGGGGTGCCGAATGGGTTCGCGCCAAGTTGAGTCCGTTCATGGTGCAACAGGGCATCCCCTACACGCAGGACCTGCTACCAGGCCACAGATCGAGGTAGTCAGATCCCGCGATGAATTCTGTCATGCGCAGGGCGCTTGCCATTCGTGGAGGCCTTGCCCTCGCGCTCTTTGCGCTCCTTGTCGTTCTTGCTGCCACGTCATCGCCTCTGTTCCCGTGGCCCGTGTTCGTGACCTTCTTCGCCGTGGTGTTCACGCTCTTGGCCATCTGGAGTGTGCTCTGCGATCGGAAGCTGGCCGTTCGAGCTGGACGTGGAACTGCTCCCTGGACCGGCTCCCTGGCCCGCTGGACCCAACAGTTCGCCGCTGTATCCATTGATAGAGCGGGACAGGTTGCTCTTCAGGCAGTGGCCAATGTTGGTGGTCGTGGAGTCGAGTTCGTGCACCCCTCGACAGCAATCGGCTGGATCGGCTTGAGCTGGACCAACATGGCGGAATGGCAGGAATACGAACTTGCCGTCGTTCTCGCGCCAGACTCGAACGGGGGGACGTGCTTCACCTGCTGTGCAAGGCCCCGGTGGAGTCTCACAATGCGGGGCGGCGAAAAGAGCCTGAGGTTATCCGAATCCCTAGGTTCCGAGGTTGAGAGACTCGTCGTCGGACCCAACTAGCCACACGGTCTTCTCGGAGTCCCTGTGAACCCATGCGCGGAGATCGTTGGCCCGGAGCAGATCATCCGAGCACCGACCGGCTGTCACGGGCATGATTGGCGAAATGGACGGAACCGAACAGGGTGGCAGCCCGCCCCCCGGTTGGTATGCCGACCCGAGTGGACAACCCGGATGGCGGTGGTGGGCGGGAGACCAGTGGACCGAGCATCTCGCACCAGTGGCCGCCTCTTACCCCGTGGGAGGTGCGAGAGACCAACATCTAGCTGCCCACCTCCAAACCCAGCAGGCTCGCTTGGATGGTTTCATCGCAGTAGCAGTCTGGATTTGGGCGGCCGTTGGCATTGTCGGTGTGCTGCTCAACTGGGCCAACGCCGACTATTACAGGGCACTGTGGCACTGGTGGCACGCCGCACTCCATGCCAGCAGTATTGGGGTACCCGCACCCGCCCAACCGAGGCGGCCGTTGTCGAGTGCTCTGTTTTCGCTGGTCTCACTTGGTCTCCTGGTCGTCGAAGTGTTCTTCTTCATCTGGCAATACCGCGCTGCGACCGTGGCGCGATCTCTCCGATACTCGGCCCGTCACTCGCCCGGGTGGGGTGTGGGCTGCTGGTTCGTCCCCGTGGTGAACCTGTGGATGCCCTACCAGGCCATTCGGGACTGCCTCCCCTCGGGGGACGCACGCCGCCGTCAGGTCCTCTACACCTGGTTGCTGTTCCTCCTGACCGGCTTCCTTGTACCCGCCAGGCTGGTCGCTCAGGTCGGCGCACCCCCAGCGGGCGTAGTTCTCTCCCTCATTTCAATCGGTGCGTTCCTGGCTGTAGGCCTGAATGCCTACCGAGTCGTTACAGCCATCGCGACAGATCATCGAGACGCAGTGATCGTGTCCACTGCGACAGTGGTGGATGGTGGGTCGTATCCGTCTGCGGTCCAACCCGACTACGTACAGGCCCCAACACATCATTCCCAGTACCCGGGCTACACGGAGGGGCCAGCGCTGCCAGCGACGAATGGTCTGGCGATTGCATCGTTGATCCTGTCGCTTCTGTGGTTGTTCGGTCTCGGGTCCCTGCTGGCAATCGTCTTCGCCCTAGTGGCATTGCGACAGATCAAGGCATCGAACGAGGCGGTGGGAGGAAAAGGCCTGGCCTTTGCTGGTCTCATTGTTGGAATCTGCGGCCTGATTGGTGCCGTGGGCTTCTTTCTGATCGTTCACAATGTGTCGCGGATCAGCAGCGAACCGCAGCCGCCTCCATCGACCCAGCCAACATTCACGATGCCCGCGCCAACCGCCCAACCACGCACCACTCTTCCCGTGCCAGCAAACACGCAGAACACGGTCAACCCGTTGGGCGTAACGCTGAACGTAACCAACCCGTCGGGAGTTGGGATCTCAGAGGTACTCGTATTGGATGTTGCGTATCCAGACAAGATTGATTCGTTAACGTTTGCTATAGCCAGCGTTGGAGTATGTGCCGGATCTAACGGTTCAGAGACGGGTCCCAGTTCCTACCCATTTGTGCTCGGAGTCGGTGGGGGCCAAAAGGTGCACACCTCGACCAATGCGATCCCAAGTCTGAGGCCCGATCAGTGCACCGATGCCGAACTGTACTTTGAGATTCCGCATGGCTCCAAGCCTCTGTATGTGGCCTATGACCAGTACCGGTGGCTGATACCTACACATTGACAACGACTGGTCCGCACATCGTGGGTGGCCTTCGCTGCCATCACGGCCAGCGAGGTACGATCCCGTTTTGGGTTGTTGATCATGTCCATCCCCGAACGTGCGGGATTCTCCGGTTTGGTCTCGACGGCATCCACCAGTGGCACGGCGAGAACCTCGTCGATGCACTTCCTGGTTCCGGCAAGGTAGCTCCAGTAGAAATCAGTGTCGGTGCTTAGGCACCATGCTCGATCGTCCGGCCACCAATAGCTCGGGTCATTCGAGAAGTCGGCACACACGTCGAGCGGCCCCCGCAAGAGATAGAAGTTCCGCATCGGGTGGCTGACCTTCGAGACCCGGTCGGTGAATACCTGG
The DNA here is from genome assembly GCA_963756515.1 of uncultured Acidimicrobiaceae bacterium. Taxonomy (GTDB): domain Bacteria; phylum Actinomycetota; class Acidimicrobiia; order Acidimicrobiales; family RAAP-2; genus Bog-756. The sequence continues at coordinate 496,199 of CAVWNV010000013.1, read as the reverse complement.
TCGTTCAGTGATATCGGGCGACCGACCACGGTGGGTCGACTGATCGAGTAGCGCACGTCAGCCTGTGGAGCAGGTGGTCCGGCCGGTAGGAGCGCCTGCTGCCACCTGCATGGACAGTGCCTGGCTGGCACTGTCCGCCGGCGTGTAGGCATCCGTCGCCCGGGCGGTGAAGGTGAACGTTCCCGACACGGAAGGACTGCCGGCGAACGACCCGTCACTGTTGAGTCCCATCCCGGTCGGCAACGCCCCACTGGTCACGGCCCAGGTATAGGGGGCATCACCTCCCTTGGCTGACAGCACATGACAGTACGGGTGGTCCTGGACAGCAGCCAGGGCGGACGCCTTGATGGTGATCGGCTTTGGACTGATGGTGATCGATACGGACTGTGTCGCGGTCTGTGGCGTCGGGCTCGTCGAGTCGCTGGCATCCACGGTGAAGGTGAAGGTCCCGAAGGTCTTCGGCTTGCCGGACACGAGTCCGGTCTTGGCGGCGAGCCTGAGGCCTGGCGGGAGCGATTGCCCCGAAGACAAGGAGAGCGTGTAGTGCGGCCTCCCTCCGACGGCGATCACGTAGTTCGAGTACTCGCTGTCCTGTGTGGCATTGGGGAGAGCGGTGGTGAAGATGCCGAAGGGATAGCTGACCTGGGGCATCGTGGCCGTACACGCCACGCCACTGGTGCTGTCGGCCCACGAGTCGCATGTCGGCCCGGTCTGGTAGATGCGATCGGGGGCCATGGAGTGCATGATCTCCAACTGGCTCGCCAGTGGCTGATAGGGCTGGTCCTCTACGTCGACGATCCCGAAGTCGTTGTTCTCGCCATCGAAACGCCCCCCCTGCGGCTCGTCCACCAGCTCGAACCACTCGTCCCCCACGACCCAGGGCGCGTCCTCGTAGAGTGGCGCGATGAAATTCGTGTAGGCGGCGGCACGCGCCTGTTGGGTCGGCGCGACGGACAGAGTCCCCGGAACGGTGTCCGGGGTCTGTGGCGTGGCGGCGGTGAAGGAGTACTCGGCCACCATGATGGGTGTGCCGTTCAGGTACTTCTCGAAGTTGGAGTACGTCGGGGTGACCGGAAGGTAGCCGGGCCAGAGCTGGTCGATGATCTGGGCATAGCCGGGCTTCAGCGCGTAGTCGTCGATGCTGAACACATTGATGTAGTGACTGGCGGCCTCGAGCAACTCGGGCTGGATGTATTGGCCTTCCGACTTGACCCCGAGGATGAGGTGGTTCGGGTCGTACATGCGGACGGCCGCGGTCGTCACCTGGAAGTACCGGGTGGCCAGGGCAGTGAGGAATCCGTCGGGATTGCCGATGTACTGCTGGGCCACGGCCAGGCCAGGCGAACCCGCCGGAAGGGCGAGGTAGTTCTGGAGCTGGGTGTTGAAGTTGTCGATGTTGGGTCCCCAGGCCAGTTCGCTGTCGGTGTACCAGCCGATGAGGTTCGGGTCGTTGGCCAGGGGAGCAACCTGGGTGGCGGCCACCTGGTCGGCATTGGTGGCGAAGGAGGGTGCGAACCAGTCGTCGCCACTGGCCATCCCCAGTTGAACGCTGTACGGCATCTGTGACCCGAAGGTGGTGTCGTCGGAGAAGGCACCGAGGCTGTTGAACCCCCACGACCGGAGCTCGGCGACGGTCGCCGTGGCCCAGGCCGCGGTGGTCGGGTACTCGCTGGCGACGGCCTGGCAGTACAGGCACAGGCCGGTGGTCTCGTCCGTGTTGCCGGGCTGATCGATGGCCACGTGGTCGATGCCGGAGGAGTAGAAGGGCTGGCCGGTGGGGGTGACGAAGAAGGAGTGCCCGCCCTTGTGGCCGAGCGTGAAGAAGCCGGTGGCTTTGAACGGGGTGCGGATGGCTGCGCTCTGACGTGTTGCTGTTCGAGCCCGGGGCGCCGCCGTTCCGGCTGCTTGAGCCGTAGCTACCGGGGTCAGCGAGGCCAGCAGGACCGGCAGAAAGAGGGTGAGTAGTCGCAAACTCAAATAGTGGCGCTGACGACACTTCCTGATGGGCGTCTGGCTGATCCTCATGTTCCCCCCACACCGCCCTATGAACTTCGCTGCCGCCCTGTTGTGACTTCCCCACTACGTAGCTACCTGTGGGGCCATTCAACCGGCGTGAAGCCCCCCGGTCAACCCGTCGAAGGGCGGCCAGGACTCAGCCGACCGGATCGACCGTCACGAGATGGACGGTCGCCTTCGCGCTGCTCATCTCCTGCTCCGTAGTTTCAGAGCACGCTCTGGGATCCAGATGATCTGGTCCCTCGCACCGCCTTCGCTCCCTGTTCCCGATGTGGGGGAGGCGAACAGACTGAGCCCTTCTTGTCGTGCGAAGGAGGCCATCTGTCGAATGAACTGTGCGGAATAACTTCCAAGGACCGTCTCTACGAGGCCGTCAGAGGCCTGGTTGATGGTGAGAGTCACGTGAGCAACCTTCACCTCCCTCCGGTGCCAACCCCGAGCATCGATCAGACCTATGTAGGGTGCCGACACAATCTGCACGATGATGATTCCGATGAGGGTCATGCGCCCCATCAGCTGAATGAGCTGCTGCCGTCGCAGGGGCGGAAGCTGGTTGACGTTGTCATCTCCGGGTTGTCGAGTGCGGATGCCCAACAGGTAGTCAACGCGCAGGGCCCACATCGACCGTTCGTCGCGTGACCAGCCCACCGGTCTATCGAACAGGGCCAAGTACGCTCCCACCCAGATGGTGACCTCGAAGGGCAGGTACCGAGACGCGTTCGACTCACCCATCGGAAGCCGACCCAGCGTGATGGACGCTACGAATAACAGACCGAAGACGATCAAGGCAACGCCGATGGGACTTGCTCCTGATCGACCACTGCGAAAACCATGGACTATTGCCCACACCGCGATGGCAACGATCAGAACTCCGACGGCGTGAACCTCGACCTGGGCACCGCTGTGCCTGTATGCCGGCTGGAGTCGGACACCGATCACATCGCCGACGGCGAAGAAGTAGTACTTGGCGGCGGTTAGGGGATGGCCGAGGACATAGGAGTCATGCTCGCCGGAGGCCGCGACATTGAAATTCAGGAAGTAGAGGGTGCAGGCAGTCACGGCCGAGCCCATCCAGACCAGAGCGAACGCCATGGAGCGTCGGCGCAGATAGAGCAGTACCAACCCTGTCGGCCAGATCAGCAGGCCTTGGAGCGAGGAGAAGCTTCCGATCACCGCCGCACACACCGCCGCGGACAGAGCCAGCCAGGTCAGCACTGGCCGGTCGAGTAAGTAGATGGCGATGGCCAGCGCCAGCAAGACCAGAAACCAGCTGAAGAGAAAGCCGAAGAGTGCGCTGGCCAGGACATCGAAGGACAGGAACGACAGGATGACCGGGAAGTACCAGATCCACTGGATGGCCGGGCAACGGCGTTTGTGGGCCATGATCAAGAGCCCGGTGGTCACAGTCAACAGGACGACGCTCAGGTAGTCCTCGACGACGACGTTGAAGTGGGTCGTGTAGGCCAGGACGAGGACCATCAGATTTGGAAAGAGAATCCTGTTCTCGTTGTGCTGCGCCCACAAGACCGCAAAACTCAAACTGCCCGAGTGCGCCCGTCTGATGATGTCGATGTCGGTCCACTGGTCATTGATGATCACGTTGACCGCGTAGCGGTGGATGAACCAAATCGCAGCGATCGGTGCCAACGCGAAGACCAAAACGGTCAGTAGGTTCACAGACCGACCTGGTCGCGTCTGGGTAGGAGCGCTGGAGTCCGAGTGCAACGTCGACGCCACACCGATCATGTCCACCCCGCCTACTGCGCCTCAACACTGCGTGAGCCACCGAATCGGTGACGAGCGTAGACGAGTTCGTGGAGGAGCGCTCATGGGGTTCGGGCATCCGGTTTGGTGAGGACCGCTCCCCGTTTCGCCGCCGATGATGGCGTCAGGCCCTCTTTGACGGTTCCGCCGGCTGTAGCCGCCTGACGCCCATCGTCAGATACGACCCGATCTGCCCCAGGACAGGCCCCCGATCACCGCAGCAGCACGATGGGTTCAGGGAAAATCCGACGTCGGACCAAGGCTCACCGAGGGTTGCGCGACTGGTCGCTCATGGCCGAATGTCATCCCTCACGGAGTGAGCTGAGGATTGCCACTGCTCGCGTTGCACGCTCTACCGGCACCAGCAGATGATCGTGGTGATAGCCGGCCAACACATTGCAGGGGATGCCATCCGCGGCGAGTGCAGTGGAAACTGCGGCTGTCAGTCCCACCGCGTCGAGCGCCGAACTCACATTCAAGGTGAGCCACGCAGCAAAGAATGTTGGCTCCAGTCCTTGCTCCACGGCATCGTCCGCGCTGATGACGAAGGTGTCTCCTTCCTCCTCAGTGATCGTTGCCGCTACATCGATCTCTTCTCCGAGGGAGACGCCGCTCACCATGCACCAGGTCCCAGGCCGTTGATTCACGGTGAGGTGGGCCAGAAGTTCCTCGAGATCGCGGATAGGCATTCCGTAAGCATGTCAGCTTCGATCCTGAGTGGAGCGTCCCGGCCGACACGGACGATGCTCCATCGATTGCTAGCTGCCGGTGCGTTCGCGGTGCTTGCACCCTGGCCAGCAGCATGGCCGCCGCTGGCCTTCCTCCAACTCCTCTTGCGTCCGGCGAATACGGCGGGCTCGGGTCATTTCCTGCTTGGCATCCTCGACCCAGCAGATGAACTCGTTGCGGGCCAGAGGCGTGATGTCCCTCCAGGCAACGAGTGCCGTGGGATTGGCATGCAGTGCTGTGCGCAGGTCACCCGGAAGCTTGTGCACCACCCCACCGGGAATTCGCGGCCCGCTCACAGTGCCACGGTAGCCCGGCCGAGGTGCTTTCTCAGTCGGCAAGAGCCCAGGGGCCGATACCAGTGAGTCTCCGGGGCGAGATTCGGGTGACGAATCCTTCAGGCCAATTGTCTCCCGGTGGCGGGAACTGACCGTCAGTGATCCGGCGAAGCAGCGGTACTGCTCCGCCCACGTCGACCCGAGCCATCCCCTGGATCACGAGATACGGGCTCAATCCTTCGAACGAGATGTCGGACTCAATGGAGAGCGTGACCCGCGAATCGCGCCGAATATTGCGCAGTTTCACGTGGTCGGCGAGATGGCCGGCGACGATGTCGTCCCCGTCCCAGCCGACGTAGATGCAGGTCACCTGGGGGGAGCCGTCCGGATTGATGGTGGCCAGATGAACGAGCCGCCCAGAAGCAACTGCCGCACGGGTGGTTTGGTCGAGTCGGATGGGGCCCTCAGTCACGCAGTCTCCTCTCTGGTCACGACCCGGACTCTACCGGGGAGAACCCGGTATCAGGCGGTGGTACATCCGGTGCGACGATACCTACTCGTCCGTTGTCGCCGGGTATTCGTCGTGCCGATGGAACCACGAAAGGTCACCCTCGTTGCGGCCCAGGGGGGCGCGATCCAGCCATTGCCACATCGTCCATAGCCCATCGAGCCCGCGGGAATAGGCGGAGTACGTGTGGAACACATCGTCGCCGTCACGCGCGAATGCGCTCATGCCCGGCTGCTCACCCGACCAGTCGCGCCAGGCGACGTTTTCAGCCTCGAGCTGCACCTGACCCTTGTAGTTGTACTCAACTGGCGCCAGGGCCGGATCGATCGAGACATGGAAGTCGTAGTTGAAGTTGCTGCCGAACGATGAGATCCACCGGAACTCCCATCCCATGCGGCGCTTGTAGGCGAGGATTTCGTCGAGCGGCGCCCGTGATACCACGACGAACGAAACATCATGGTGATCGAGATGCGAGACGCTGCCGGCGAAGCCGTCGGCCAGGGCGGAGCAGCTCGGACAACCTTCGCCCCAGTCAGGTCCGAGCATGAAGTGATAGACGAGCAACTGCGAGTTCCCATCGAACAGATCGGACAGGGACGCTTCACCCTCTTCGGTCTCGAATCGGTAATTCTCTTCGACCTGCACCCACGGCAGGCCACGACGCCGTTCCGCCAGCTCATCGCTGCGGCGCGTCAATTCCTTTTCAGCGTTGAGGAGCTCGAGACGGGCTTCCAGCCATTCTTCTCGAGTCCCGAGCGTGTGCGATGCCATCCGACGATCTCCTTTCCGGGGCTCTGCTTGAGCCGTCCCGCCAGTAGAGATGACAGGACGGTTGGTCGTCAATACCCTCGGCCAGAGACGGGATTCGGACGCTCACACACCGGTTCTCCGCTCAACCGGTCCTTCGAGGGCATGTCGATTGGTTGAATTCGGTGGTAGTCCGTCTGCTGACGACTCCGACCATCGGGTCCGGGTCGTGCGGGGTAACGAGGCGAATTGGCTGCGACCCGATTACGCATTCGTTACAAACTGAAGACCTGAACGTGCGATTGGGACGGGGCGGGGTAAGAAACCATCGAGCCCGATGACAGGGCGCACGTAGGTGGCTGATCGCCCCCCTCGGTCTCCTACGCGAGCATGAGGGTTGGCGTCGGTGGCGATTGCAGCAACCGGCGTCAACCCCCGTGCGTCAATGGCGGCGGAGAACCCGAGCGCGGTGCGACGGGTTCTCCGCTGGGACCCGAAGCGGTGTCGTTCTTCGGCACCAGATACCGTGCGGTGGTGGACGGGCCATCCGGTGCGAGGCATGCTGCCGGTCCCGGTCGATCATCGTGGCTTCGTGGCGCTGTAGAGGGGAGGAACCGGTGAGGGTGTTGGTCACGGGGGGAACAGGATTCGTGGGATCGCACACGGTGGCGACCTTGGTCGGTCTCGGGCACGACGTCCGGGTTCTCGCCCGCAGCCCCGAGCGCCTACCGGACGTGCTGGCTCCGTTCCGGGTCGACGCCGAAGCTGTCCGGGGTGACGTCACCGATTCGCGCTCCGTGCAAGCCGCACTCCGTGGATGCGATGCCGTCATCCACGCCGCCGCCGAGATCGGTGTGGGCGGCGCCGGTGGACAGACATCGGACGTAAACGTGGTCGGGACGAGGACGGTTCTGACCGAATCGTTGGCCGCGGGGATGGACCCGATCGTCTACACATCGACCATCACGGTCTACCTCCCCAGTCAGGAGGCCGTCGTGACGCCGTCGGCGCCGTTGGCCGAGCCCCTCTCCGCCTACGGCACTTCCAAGCGGGACGCCGAACGGTTCGTCCGGCAACTTCAGGCCCAAGGCGAGCCGATAACCAGCGTCACTCTCGGCGGAATCTACGGACCGACGTCACCGCACCTGGACGGCAGCTTTCAAGCCGTCCTCGGCGCCTTGGGCTCGATGATGCTCGTACCACCGGGGGGCCTCGGTGTCGTGGACGTCCGTGACGCGGCCGAGCTGCTGGCCCGCGCCGTCGCGCCCGGACGGGGGCCGAGGCACTACATGGCCGGGGGGCAGTACGTCACCTGGGCCGAATGGACTGCGCTACTGGGCCAGGCCGCCGGCGTCGATCTCCATGGTCACAAAGTCAGCGCCGCGGACATGATCGAGATGGGGCGTCAGTTCGATGCCCAACGGGCATTCGGACCCGTCGACGTCCCGCTTTCGGAGGAAGCGGCGATCATCATGACGAGCGGTGTCCCGACGGACGACTCCGCCACACTGGCCGACCTGGGCATGGCCTACCGTCCACTGTCGGACACCTTCCGGGACACGGTGGCTTACCTCCGCACCGGCGGACACCTCCCACCGGCATGATCGGGTAACAGGAGGGGACCGGACCGGTCGGCATCGGCCGTCACCGACTCAGACGTCGCACGAGCCCTTCGAGGTCGGCGACGGTGACGGTAAGAGCTGAATGGCCGTGGCGGCCGAGGAGCGTGGGCACCTTCTGCTTGAAGTGCACGCATACGCCGGCCCGGTAATTGGTGCCAAAGGAGAGGCCATCGTCCGAGAGCGATCGCCTGGCGCCGATGGCGGTCCACCATCGATAGTCCCGTGTGACGTGTGCACCGTCGATGTTGGAAATCCGCGTAACGAGCCGCAGCCAACCGAACGTCGCGGTGAAGCCGTCCTCGTCGTCGTCGCCCACCCGTACGCCGTCCTGCTTCGACCGAAGGCCGAAGAGCGCCAGTACCGGCATGAAACGCTTGTCGATCTCATACCGAAAGGTGTCGGTATCGTCGCCTCCTCCGGTCCTGACCGGCTTCACCGCTCCGCCACCATCTAGTCGCTGCCTCCGCTCTCGCCGAACGCGTCCCAGACTCCTCCTACCGCCGCGTTGGCATCGAAGACCTGGTCGTCCGGGTCGCCGCCGTCGGCGCGTAGCAGGTCGTCGCCGTCGGAAGCCGCTGTCTCCGCCACCGGCTGCAGTTCACCCTCGAACGTCGGGCTGGGTGGGCCGTCGTGTGATTCGACTCCGGTGGCGTCCCGCACTAGGGCCGTCGGGGGTGCCGTCGGAGAACCATCGGGCCGCATGGGCCCCGAACCGTCCACGTACCATCCCTCTACCGTGTCATGGACCATCCGGTGTCCGTCCTCTCCGTGGCATCATGGCCGACAAGTCGGGGAGCCGACCTCTTGCGACGGTGCCAGCTAACGATAGCGATGGCTGGACGGGGGCGGTTTCGACGTACCGGTTGGCTCCCCCGGACGGACCGGTCCAGGAGCGTGCGGAACACGGCCCTGGTGGCCGGGGCCTACGAGCCGACGGCCTCGGTGTCGACGATGAGCACCGAGCACGGCGCGGCGTGGGCAATGGAGTTCGGAACGCTTCCCAGCACCCGACGAGTGCCCTTCATGCCCTTGTTTCCCACGACGATCAGATCGGCCTGTCTCTGTTCGGCCACCTTCACCACGGCGTCCGCGGGTGAACCGGTCACCGCTTCGACCGAAAGGGGGAGCCCACGGTCCTGACCGATGGTGGCCAGGCTGTGGAGCAGTTGATCGGCAGGATGGACAGTGGTCGCCAGTCGCAGCTCGGGGGGCAGGTCATCGAGGCGTACGGATTTGGGATCGTACGCCGTCACGATCACGAGCGATGCCCCGGACATCTGGGCGATGTCGGCCGCGGCCACCACCGCCTGCCGGGCGGTCTGGGAGTCGTCGGCCCCCACGACGATGGTGTGGAACATGGAACTCCTCGCCTCTCAACTGGACTCTCGAGCTGCATCGGAAGTCTCTCGCGGAAGAGTGAACGGTGTCTCAATCCCTGGTGAACGTTGTGTGACGCACCGGACACCGAGCGTCCGATCCATCCGATCCGGCCTGGGGTCAGGGGGATGACACCCTCCTTTGTGGCCATTCGGGCACACACCGTGGTGACACTCGACGTGGTCAGACGAGCACGGATACTGTCCATTCTCGTGTCAGAGCCACCGGGCCAGAGCCGGATCGACGTAGCGCTAGAAGGAGGATCATGCCGCTATGACCTTCGTCTCTACGGGTCCGATGAGACGGCTCTCCCGGCCTGGTGGGTGGGCGTGTTCACCGGTTCCGGCGACTGTCTCCGCACAGCTGTGTCCCCCAGTACCGACTTGTCTCCCATCGAGCTCGAACTCTGGCTGCGGCCGATCGTCGGACGGGACGTGGCCGAAGAACTGGTCCGGTTGGTGGCCGAGGCGGTCTCCGTGGCCCATCGCCAACGAAGTGCCGTCGGTAGCGGTCGGTAGGAGCCCGACGTCACGCCGGCGTCAGCCGACCTGGATCCGGCTAGCCGAGGTTGTTGACGCAGGTGCTGCCGTCATCGTTGCTGATGGTTCCGTCCGGGCAGATCGTGTGTGACCAGGTGACACCGCTGAGGTCGGCACCGCTGAGGTTGGCACCGGTCAGGTCGACGTCGAGCAGGTCGAAGCCGGCCAGATCGGCACCGGCCAGATCGGCACCGGCCAGATCGGCCACGGGGCCGACCAGGTAGCCGTCGACGAGCCCCCACTGGGGTGGGAACACCGCGGGAGTGCCCGTGACACCGCCGGAGGTCATGTGGTCGGGAAGGGAAGGGTCGGTCGTGTCGAAGATGGCACCAGACACGTCGGTATCGGCCAGGTTGGCGTAGTTCAGGTCGGCGCCCGTGAAGGTGACGTCAGTCAGGTCCGCTCCCGAGAGGTCCGCACCGTACAGGCTGGCCCGGTACAGGTTGGCCCCGGACAGATCCACGCCGACCATGTCGGCATCCTTCAGTTTGCAGTACTGGAGGTCGGCCCCCGGTGAGAAGTCGGAACAGTCCGGACCCTGTCCGGGCACCAGTGAGACCCGTGTCTTCTTGCCCAGACCGATGATGTTCGAAGCCTGGACGTAGACGAAGTAGCTCTTCCCGTTGATGAGACCGGAGACCGTGCACAGCAGCGCGCCGGAAGTCGAACAACCCGGGAGGCGACCGACGGTCACGGTGTAGCCGGTGATCGGGGAGCCGCCGTCGGAGGCCGGAGGAGACCACGACACGTTTGCCCCTCCACTGACAGGGGCCGCCACGACGGCCAGGGGGGCGCCGGGCCTCTTGATCGTCGGCGTCCTGGCCCCAGCCGTCGCCCCTGAGGCGACCACCAGTGTGGAGACGGCCAGGGCGGCCAGGCCCAGGGTCACGGCCCGGCGCCAGGTGGTGTGTGGGCCACGTACCTGATGGCAGTCGGGCATTTCGGCTGGTGAACGCATTCCAGCACCCCCAAAGCCCCTCGGCGGATGTGTCCATGATTGATCCGTCGGCGCCCTAAGTCAATCGTCACCGGCTGAGCGCAGGAGAACGGGTCAGAACGGTCGCGTCGGCGCGTGACCGTTGCTATCGTCCCAGCATGTCCTCCACTTGGCCCCCGGTCGCCTACGAGGAGTGGAGCGAGACCTGTGACACGCTGCACGCCCATACCCAGGTTTTGGGCAAGCTGGCGGTGGCGTTGGCTCCGCCCGAGCCCCAGCTACAGCACGCCGCTCTCCGGTTGACGGCTCGGGGCTGGGAGACGCCGCCGTTGCCGGCACCTGACGGATCGGGGACCGTGGTCGTCGTTCTCGACCTGCGAACCCACCAGGCGGTGGTGGAGACCAGCACGGGTGGACTTCGCCGGATCGACCTCGGGCCCGACCGTCCGGTCGGCGCGGTCACCCGCGAGGTGCTGGGTGCCGTGCGTGACCTGGCCGGGCCGGTCGTCATCGATCCCAGACCGCAGGAGGTCCCGTGGAGCGTGCCACTCGACGAGGACGACGATCACGCCCGCTACGACCCGGATCAGGTTTCGTCGTACTTCACGGCGGCCACGCAGGCCTCGCTCGTACTGGCCGCGTTCCGCGCCCCCTATCGGGGTCGATCGACCCCGGTCAACGCATGGTGGGGCTCGTTCGACCTCGCCGTCAGTCTCTTTTCGGGGCTCCCGGCCGTTCCTCCGTCGGACGACTTCATCATGCGCAACGCCATGGACGCCCAGGAGGTGGCGGTGGGGTGGTGGCCCGGTGATCCCCGCTCCGGCCGGGCTGCCTTCTACGCCTACGCCCACCCGGCCCCGGAGGGGTTCGCCGGGGCCGAGCTCTCACCGGCCCAGGCCCACTGGGACAAGACACTGGGGGAGTACGTCCTGTACTGGGACGACGTCTGCAGCAGTCCCACGCCTCTGGCCACCGGGCTCGAGTTCGCCCATTCCGCCTTTCGTCATGCGTGCTCGGTGTGCGAGTGGGATCCGGCCCTACCGGCCAGTGCCGAAGGAACTCCGCCGCCGGTGTCGTGAAGCGCGTCGGCAATAGATCGCGGCCGTCGCCTCAGCATCCCCTCCCGTCATCGATCTCGATCGACACCGTGTCGCCGTCGGAGAGGTCCAGCGCGTCACGGAGCCGGACCGTGGCCCCGATCTCGATGATGTGGCGGCCATGGTCGCCCACCCCGGCCTCGTTCTGATCGGTTCGGAGTACGAACCCCGCCACCCCGCTGATCGTGCACGGGACGATGTTCATCCCCACCCGACCGCCGAGGACCTCGGGCCGGAGGCGCATGGGCGGATGGGCCGGGAGCCGGTACTCGGCCCGCAGGAGGACGTTCAGACTGCCCGGGTACAGGCGGACGCCGGTCTCGGCCTCGTAGGCATCGGCGTAGAGGACCATCCATCGGCCCAGGTCCCCGATGCCGCTCGTCACCGTGCCGGTCACCACGGTCACGGGGCCGAGCGTGCCAGGTCGGCCCGCAGGAGGCAAGCGTCGCGGGCCCAACCGGCCGAACCGCGCCTCGATCGTCGGTCGGAACGTGACGGAGGTGACGGCCGACCCCATGCCGGCGGTCCCGTCGCTGTCCTCAATAGGGCAGGTCGTCCGGTCGGCAGTTCCGGTAGTCCGGCTCGGGCTCGACGGTGAACCTCACCGCCCTGATGGTCGTGCGACCTTCGAGGATGGCTCGGGCCACCCGGTGCATGCCGTCCATGACCCGGCCATCGGACCCCAGGATGATCGGGTACGTGAAGTCGACCTCCTCGATGAGGCGAATCTGTTCGATGATCCGCCGGACGGTGGGCTCCGGCCCGAATTTGAACCAGAAGTCGGTGTCCACGTCGTGGATCGACGCCACCGCCACCTCCTCTACCGGCAGGTCGGCGCTCAGACGGATGAGATGGTCCACGTCCCATGCGTCGAGTCCCTGTTGGCCCGGCCGGAAGTTGTACTGCTTGCGCACGACCTGATTCTCTCGCCCCGTCGGGGCCCCGGGTCAATTTGATCGGAGAATGTCGACCTCCCCCTACACTGCGTACAGCAGGTCCGTCGAGCAGGGTTCCGCCACCCGGCTCCGGACCTGCCCTTTTTTGACTCGGCCGCCCCTGGTTGCTCCCCCGGCCGGCCGGGGTGACGGTGGCCGCCGGGCGTGCCTACCGGTCACTGAGCGCGTCGACCTGATAGCGGAGAGCGCGATTCTCGGAAGGCCAGAACACTTGTCGGCAGAATGGGCCCGTGGGGCACGTCCTGGAGCAGGCGACATGAGATGGGGTAAGCGCTCGGTCGAGCGCTGGTTGGGCGAGGCATGGCCCATCGTGCGCTCTCTGATGGAGGCCGAGGACCGGCTCGTCACGGTCTCGGAAGGGCCCTCGGTGTTGGTCCTGGCCGCCTGCGACCAGCTGGGAGCGGCCGTCAGTCATGCCCAGGTCTGGCTGCGGAGCCGACGGTGCCTCGACGACAACTTCGGCACCAATCTCGAGGAACTGATCTCCGCCTGTCGTGGGCTGTGCGCCATCATGCAGATGGTCACCCGGGAGTCACCGCAGGGTCAGTGGACCGGGAACCGTGACCTCGCCGACAAGGTGGGCGAGAACTTCATGGACCGGATCCAGCAGGCGTCGCGGGCCCGGCTGTACCTCCAGCAGTGGAGTGTCTAGCCCTTCCGGACCGAGAGTTGAGGTGACAGGTGGACTCTTTGGTTGATGGTGATGGTGGTCATGCTGCCTTGTTCCTCCGATACTTGTCGAGCACCTCGTGAGGAGTCCTGCCCCGCATGTAGTCCCCGTGGTTCCGCCGGCGGCGGTGGTAGGTCACCAGCCACGAGTCGGCCTCGGCTTGGAGCTGGCGGATCGAGGTGAAGTGACGCCGGTGGAAGGCGGGACGCCAGCACTCTTGGAGGATGGTCTGGTGGAACCGCTCGCAGACGGCGTTGTGGTTGGGCGACCGGGGAGGGATCCGCTGATGGCCGAGCTGCTTGGCCGCCAGATGGGCCCGGAATCGTCCGTCCACATATTCGGGACCGTTGTCCGTGAGCACAGCCCTGACCTTTATCCCGTTCCTTCGGTAGGCCCGCAGGATGTGGTCGATGAAGCGGATGGAGTGGGTGTGGTCCACCGGTCCGATCACGATCATGACGATGGCCCACCGGGTGAAGACGTCGATGGCGCTGAGCTGGTACACCTTGCCCACGCCCTTCAGCTTCCCGATGTAGAAGCTGTCCAGGCAGACCAGCTCACCGGGACCGCCCGTGGCCAGGCAGAACCCGAACAGCTTGTCGTCCCGGGCTGCTTCGGTCACCAGACCGGTCGTGGTCGCCGCGATGGCTGCCGCCCGCCCCAACCGCTGGGAACGTCGGCCCAGGCCGTGGGCCACCAGGTGCTTCTGCACCGTCGACTTGGCGATGGCGAAGCCCTGGTCACCGAGGCGGTCGGCGTATTGGCGACAGCCGATGGTGGGCTCCACGACAGCCAGGGTCAACAGGGCCTGGATCACGTGGGTAGGCGTGGCCTCGGGCATCTGCGGGGTCCGGCGGGCCTTCGGCACCAGGGCGTCGAGCCCGTAGCGGTCGGCCACGTTCTTCCACTGGTAGTACCGGGTCCGGGAGATCCCGAAGACCCGGCAGGTCTCGGCCACGTTCCCGGTTCGCTGGGCGTGTTCCAACACGGCGATGCGCCGTTGGTAGATGATCTCTGCTGGGGTCATGGTGATGGGCTCCCTGTCTCTTTGGTCAGAAACAAAGAGTCCATCGCCGGACCCCACCTCATGGTGGATGTGCAACCTCATCCCGTGGACAGGAAGGTCTAGCCGGCTCACGCCGTTCCGCCCGTCGACCTCGGCTTGCGGCTGTCAGGGTGCGGCCAGGTACGGACCCTTGGGACCGAAGCCGATCCGCGTCATGTCGACCGGGCGGGCGATGATCGGACCCGGGCTGTTGGATTTGAACGGGTTGTAGAGCAGGTAGATGGACGAACCCGTCCGGAACACCGACTGCTCGCCCGGACCGGCCCCCTGTGCGTTCGAGGCCAGGAAAGGGGCGGAGTCGGGGTCGATGCAGGGCCCGAGTGGGCCCCGGCACGCCGCCACCCCGATGCCGTAGGCCGATGAGTTGAACCAGTTGCCGGAGAAGAACAGCCAGTAGATGCCCCGGGCCAGGATCATGTCCGGGGCCTCCACGATCGTGCCCTCCCACGGTTGGGACGGACCGAGGATCTTGACGGAGTGACCGAGCAGGGTCCGGCCGTTGGCGCTGAGGTACTGGGAGTAGATCCCGGTGGGGCCGTCCTGGTCCGGCCCGGGCACGTCGGGGTTGGCGTTGTCCTCCGACTTCCACAACATCACCAGTCTTCCGCCGGGCTGGACGAAGACCCTGGCATCGATCGAGCCGCGGTGGTCGAGCTGGCAGATCATCGGGTGGGCGGTGGCGACGAACGGACCCCGGGGGGATTTGGCGAAGGCCGAGCCGATGCAGTGGGTGAAGGGGGTGGTGTTCTTCAACAGGGCGGTGAAGTAGAGCGCCCATCCGCCCGCGACCTGGTGGACGTCGGGGGCCCATGTGAAACCGGTCTTGGCCCAGGCCGGCAAGTGGGGGAGTACGTCGATCGGCTTGGACCAGCGTCCGATGGTGGTACCTGTCCTCATGGGGACGTTCAGGTAGTACTGCTGGCTGTCGTACAGATAGAAGCGGTTGCCCACCTTCACCATGAACGGGTCCGTCGAGTCCGGCCCGGACAGGATGACCCGGCCGGGGCTCTGGGGATTGGCGGCGGGAGCCGGCAGGGCCGCGGCCGGGGTCGCCGCGCCGGCGGGCGGGCCCGAGCTCGTCACCAGCTGGGCCCAGGCCACGACCATGATCACGGCCACGGCGGCCATCGCCCGGCCGGCCCGGAGCGCCATCGCCGACCGGACGATGCCTCCGGCCGCCCCACCGTCCGGGTTCGTCCTGGTCGTCCGGGCCCGGGACGCGTCAGACGATGCCGACGTCTCGGCCCGTGGCGGGGGCGCGATGGGTGTGTGGTACTGCAATGTCACGGCACGGAATCCTGGCGAATGGAAGATCCGGCGTCAGCCGAGCCCCTGCCCGACCACGGATCCCCGAGCGGTGATGACCATGGTTGCCCCCCTTTGCACAAAGTCTGGCACAAGCCGAACTGTTAACGCCTGCAGGAAATGGCCCGGCCCCGGTTGGCCCGGTACCTCGCCGACCTGGGGGTATGGCCGGATCGGCGGTCAGTCGGCTCCGAAGAAGGGCGCCCCGAAGCTGAACACGCCGCCGTCCGAGGCCACCAGCCAGTACCCGCCGGCGGGGTCGGCGGCCATGCCCTGCATCGGTGAATTGAGGGCCGTCCCGCCCATCGACCCCCGGAAGGCGGCGTCCCCGAATGCGAACACACCCCCGTCCGCGGCCACGAACCAGTACCCACCGCCGTCGGAGGTGGCCGACATCCCCTTCACGGGCTGATTGAGGGTCAGAGCACCGGTGGAGCCGAAGAACGGTGCGCCATAGCTGAACACCCCACCGTCCGAGGCCACCAGCCAGTACCCACCGGTGGCGTTGTCAGGACTGATGCCCACCACCGGACGGTTGAGGTGGTGGCCGCCCATCGACCCCCGGAACACCGCGTCCCCGAAGCTGAACACGCCGCCGTCCGAGGCCACCAGCCAGTAACCGCCCCCATCACTGGTGGGGGCGATGTCGACCACCGGGGCGTTGAGATGCTGGCCGCCCATGGAGCCGTAGAAGTGCGCGTCGCCGAAGGTGAAGATGCCGCCGTCGGCCGCCACCAACCAGTACCCGCCGCCGTCCGGCGTGGCCACGATGTGGTCGATGGGGGCGTTGAGGTGCTGTCCGGCCATGGACCCGTAGAAGGAGACCGAGCCGTGGATCGAGACCGCTCCCTGGGCATCGACCAGCCAGTAGCCGGCGCCCCCCGGCGCGGCTGCCATCCCGGTCACCGGCCAGGCCAGGCCGGGATTGGTCAGGGTGGCCGGCCCCACGAACAGGCGCCGGACCCCGCACGAGTAGTCCGTGCAGCCTGGCGACCAGGCCGCGTAGGCGAGCATCCAGTTCCCTGACGTGTCCTGGAACAGCGATCCACCCCCGGGCCCGATGGTCGATCCGTAGGAGGTCAGGACGGGGGAGGAATCGGGCTGTGAGCAAGGGCCCTGGGGACCGGCACAGATGGCGTACGTCTCCGAGTACGACGCCGAATCCCAGATGCCGGCCGAGAACAGCAGGAAGTAGGTGCCGTCCGAGTAGACCATGTCGGGGTTCTCGATGGTGGACTCGAAGGGGAAGTTCACCATGTCCTGGGTCACCAGGAGCTGCGGGGTGCCCACCAGAGAGAGACCGTCAGCACTGAGCTGTTGGGACCAGAGGTGAGCCGACTGGGTCGACCCGCCGTCGTTTGACTTCCAGACCAGGTAGGCGGCGCCGGTGGCGGGGTCGATGAAGGGACTGGGATCGATGGACCCGCCCAGGTTGGCCTGGCACTCCAACGGCTGCGTGGAACTGTCGGTGAAGACCGGGTCGGTCGGGGTCAGGCTGGCGGCCACGGCAACGGAGAGGCAGTTCCAACCGGTGCCGGCCGCATGTCCGGCCTGGGAGGCGTCGTAGTACATGAGCCACCTCCCGCCCCAGAAGAACACCCCCGGAGAGGTCTGGGTGTCGAGCTGTTCCCATGCCGGCACCACCGGCATGGCGCTCGACCCGTAGCTCAGGCCGTTGTAGGACGACCACCCCGACAGGGGGGAGCCGCTGGTGTCGACCAGCACCTGCAGGTAGTTGCCGAGGGTCGTACCCGTGGTGAAGGCGTAGTAGGTCGAGCCGCTGAGCACCACGTCGGGATCGGGTGCGTCGCCGTCGAAGGCCGGGTCGGGGGTGGGCTGCACGGCGATGCTCCCGAGGGACTGGGCCCCGGCCCGGGGGGGCGATCGGCGGTGCCGGCCCCGATCAACACCACCAGAACAGCCGTGACGGCCACCAGGCCGACAAGGAGCTTCGAGATCCGCCGAACTCTCATCCGGTCAAGTGTCGCGCCGCGCCTAGCTCCGTCGCCACCTCGATCGTCGGGATCGGTACCCTGGTCGCCAGGTCCGGTGCGCCGACGGCGCCAGGGTGGGGAGGAGTCCATGGACTCGGGTGACAGCAGGATCGAATCCAGCCACGGCCACCGCGTCGATCCGGCCGACGAGGGCCGCCACCCACAGGACGGCGAACTGTTGTGGAACGAGTCGTACTACCTCGACTTCGTCACCGATGACGGAGGCGTGGCCGGGTATGTCCGCATCGGGCTCTGCCCCAATCTCGGGGTGACGTGGTGGGCGGCGGTGATCGTGGGCCCGGGGCGGCCGCTCGTGACGTCCGTGGCCTACGACCTACCCGTGGCGGGCGACACCGGACTGGTCATCGGGGCGGGA
This sequence comes from uncultured Acidimicrobiaceae bacterium, assembly GCA_963756515.1. Taxonomy (GTDB): domain Bacteria; phylum Actinomycetota; class Acidimicrobiia; order Acidimicrobiales; family RAAP-2; genus Bog-756. The sequence goes on along the minus strand of CAVWNV010000013.1, from coordinate 478,221 downwards.
GGCCTGGACGTGACGGCGGAGGTGGTGGCGCCCCTGGAGACCATGACCGTGCGCGGTCGGGTGCCGGCCCGACTCCACCACCGACCGGAGGCGGTCTACCGGGGGGAGCCCGGTGCACCCACGTCGATCGGTCTGGACCTCGGCTGGAACACCGACGGCGAGGCGTACCACTACGACCTGACCACGCGTTACGAAGTGCCGTGCCTGGTGCGTGGTGAGGTGTCCGTCGGGGACGAGCGCATCGACGTCACCGGGTACGGCCAGCGTGACCACTCGTGGGGGGAGCGGGACTGGTGGGCCTTCGGCTGGTGCTGGGCCGCGCTCCGACTGGACGACGGGACCCGGGTCCACGTGGCCGACATCCGGATCCCCGGTCATCCGGTGGCCTTCGGCTATCTGCAGCCACCCGGGGGTGGGGTCCAGACCGTCACCTCCCTGGAGGTGACCGAGGAACTCGGCCCCGAGGGCATCCCGCTCCGGGCCCGGGCCGTGGTCGGCCCCGGCCGCCTCGAACTGCGGATCGAACCGGTGGCCTTCGGTCCGATGGTGTTGACCGCTCCGGACGGGAGGGTCAGTCGGTTTCCCCGGGGACTGGCCCGATTCGCGGCCGACGACGGTCGGTCCGGCCTCGGATGGATCGAATGGAACCAGCCCGATGCCCACACCGGCGCACGGTAGTTTCGCGGGGTGCGCCTCTCGCTGAACCCACCCGGTGATCCCGGCGCCTACCCCTTCGCCCACCAGGTCCGAACCAGGTTCGCCGAGACGGACGCCATGGGCATCATCCACCACGGGGCGTTGATCCCCTATCTCGAAGAGGCGCGCGCCTCGTACCTCCGACATGCCGGCCACCCCTACGACGAGCTGCGCGCCACCGGCGTCGACCTCACCGTGCTCGAGCTGTACGTGCGGTACCGCCGGCCCCTCCGCTTCGACGAGGTGGTCGACATCTACGTCATGGTGGACGGCCTCACCCGGACCACGTTCGAGGTGGGCTATCTCCTGCAGGTGGCGGACGAGACCCGGGCCAGCGCGGTGACCGTCCACGGAGCCGTCGGCACCGACGGCCGCGGCCGTCGGTTGCCGGAGTTCCTCGCCCAACTGGTCGGACCTCGTCCCGGTGCAGGCGCGAACCATCGCACCGGGGGGCCATCGGGTCGAGTCACTCGGTGAGCCGGCCGGTGCCCGGTCGGGGACGGGACCGTCTCCGGGGGTTTTTCCACTCCGACATCGCCGGCGGCTGGGTCCTGGTCCTGGCCGTGGGTCTGGCCCTGCTGTGGGCCAACGCACCGTGGGGTTCGACCTACCTGACGGTGTGGGAACACCCGGTGAAGGTGGGCGGCTCGGTGTTCTCCGAGTTCACCTCGGTGCAGTCGTGGATCAACGGTGGCCTCATGGCCGTCTTCTTCTTCGTGGTGGGCCTCGAGATCGGTCGCGAGCGCCGCTCCGGCGAGCTCGGCCATCTGCGGACCGCCATCGTCCCGGTCGTCGGCGCCGCCGGGGGCATGGCCGGGGCCGGTCTGGTCTATGCGTTGGTCAACCACGGAGGCCCCGGGGCCCGCGGGTGGGGGATCCCCATGGCCACGGACATCGCCTTCGCCCTCGGGGCCCTGGCCCTGCTGGGAAGAAGGATCCCGCCCGGGCTCCGACTGCTCCTGCTGACCCTGGCCGTGGCCGACGACATCGGCTCGGTCCTGGTTCTGGCCATCTTCTACTCGAGTCGGACCCGTCCCGCCGCCCTGGTCGGAGCGCTCGTCGTCACCGGAGCCATGGTGGCGGCCCGTCGGTGGAGGCGGTTGCCGGCCTGGCCCATCCTGGCCGGCGGGGTCCTCGTCTGGGTGCTGCTGGCTGCCGGCGGGGTCGAGCCGGCCCTGGCCGGAGTGGTGGCCGGCGTCCTGGTGCCGAATCGGGTGGCGGGCACGTCGCGTCACCCGGCCGAGCTCCTGGAGCGCCGTACCGCGCCGATCTCGGCCTTCGTGGTGCTCCCGTTGTTCGCGCTGGCCAACGCCGGGATCGTATTCCACGTCGGGATGCTCGACCCCGCCGGGTCCACGTCGGTGTTCGTCGGCATCGCCCTGGCCCGGGTGGCGGGGAAGCTGATCGGGATCACGGCGGCCTGTTACGTGGTGGTGCGGGTCGGACTCGGCCGGCTGCCCGAGGGCGTGCGCTGGAGCCACGTGGCCGGCGGGGCCGCGGTGGCCGGCATCGGTTTCACCGTGCCGCTACTCATCGCCGAGCAGGCGTTCGCCACCAACGCGAGCCTGGTCACCGCGTCCGAACTGGGCCTGTTGGTCGGCTCGGCCGCCGCCTTCGCCGTCGGAGCCGTGCTCCTCGTCGCCGTGGGCCGGCGCACGGACCGGTCGAGGTCGGACACCACTCCCGGGTCGCCGGGTGACGACGACGATCCGTTCATCCCGTGGTGATGGTCCGGGCGCGCCCCGTATGCTGCACACGGACCCCAACAACGAGGAGACACACCATGGCCATCGCCGTCGGAGACAAGATCCCGGACATCAAGGTGATGACGTCAGGACCCGACGGCCCGACCCACGTCCAGACCGCCGACGTGCTGGGGTCCGGCAAAGTCGTCCTGTTCGCCGTACCCGGAGCCTTCACCCCGACGTGCTCGGACTACCACCTGCCCAGCTACGTCATCCGCCAGGACGAGCTCCGGGACAAGGGGGTCGACTCGGTGGTGTGCATCTCGGTCAACGACCCCTTCGTGATGGAAGCGTGGGGACAGGACCAGCACGTGGGCGACGCGGTGACCATGCTCGCCGACGGAAACGGTGAGTTCACCGAGGCCGTGGGCCTCGGCATGGACGGCAGTGGCTTCGGCCTGGGTTCCCGCTCGCAGCGCTACGCCATGGTCATCGAGGACGGCGTGGTCACCACCCTGCACGTGGAGCCGGGCGCGGGACTGTCGGTCAGCTCGGCCGACGCCATCCTCGAGGTGCTCTGACCGCTCCGCCGGCGACAGGCCCTCGTCCCCGCCACTACCGTCGGGGGGGTGGAACTGATCGAGGCCCTGCGCACCACGGGGGCGGTGCGCGACTTCACCGACACGCCCGTTCCCGACGCCACCGTCCACCGGCTGCTGGACACGGCCCGCTTCGCTCCCAACGGCGGGAACCGCCAGGCCTGGCGGGTGATCGTGGTCAAGGACCCGGCGCTGCGGAGGGCCATGCGGGACTGCTACCTGCCGGGGTGGTACCAGTACCTGGCCCAGGCTGCGGCCGGGCTGACGCCCTGGGCCGTGGTCACCGACCGGGCCCTGGAGGAGCAGTCCATCCTGGAGGCCGATGCCGTCGCCCGGGCCGCCGCCCTCGGGCCCGGGGGGATGGCCGAGCATTTCGACCGGGTTCCGGTGATGCTGGTCCTCCTGGCCGACCTGACCAGGCTGGCCACCGTCGACCGCGATCTGGACCGTTACACCATGGTGGGCGGCGCATCGATCTACCCGTTCGCCTGGAGCATCCTGCTGGCGGCCCGGGCCGAGGGCCTGGCCGGGGTGATGACCACCATGGTGGTCCGCGACGAGGCCTCGGTCCGCGCCCTCCTGGGCGTCCCCGACACCGTGTCGGTGGTGGGCGTGTTGGCACTGGGCCAGCCGGTCCACCAGCCCACCCGGCTCCGGAGGAGCCCGGTGGAGTCCTTCGCCACCGTGGACCGGTTCGACGGCGCCCCCCTGGCGGCCACGTGACCTACGGCCGCGGCGGGACAGGGACGGAGCCAGCGGACCGATGAAGGTCCGCATCGGCGTGGGAACGGGAGCGGCGCCGGCGCTCGGTGCGCCGGCGTTCGCCCGCCTGGTCGACGATCTCGACCAACTGGGCTTCGACTCCATCTGGCTGCCCGAGGTGCTCACGGCCCCGACGTTCGATCCGCTGGTCGGTCTGGCCTTTGCCGCCGCCCACAATCCCCGTCTCAAGTTGGGCACCACCATGCTCCTGCCGGGCCGGAATCCGGTGCGACTGGCCAAGGAGCTGGCCACGCTGGACGTGCTGTCGGGTGGTCGGGTGCTCACGACGTTCGTCCCCGGACTGCCCCGGCGGCCCGAGGAGGGTGCCGCCGGCGTGCCCGCGGGCGAGAAGGCCAGGCAGATGGACGAGCTGCTCCCCCTGCTGCGGAGACTGTGGACGGGCCAGCCCGTCTCCCACCACGGGGAGGCGGCGGTGTTCGAGGACGTGTCGATCTCTCCCGTCCCCGTCCAGGAACCCTTCGAGTTCTGGACCGGCGGTATGGTTCCGGCCGCCCTCCGGCGGTGCGGGCGTTGTGCCGACGGTTGGTTGCCGTCCACCTGCACGCCCGCGGAGGTGGCTGCGGCACGGGTGGTGATCGACGAGGCCGCCGCCGAGGCCGGTCGGAGCATCAGCCCCGAGCATTTCGGAGTGTCCATCGCCTATGCGTCGGGCCCACTCTCGCCCGGCATGGCGCGGGCGTTGGGGGCGGCGAGGCGCGGGGTCGACCCCGAACAGGTCGTCCCGGTCGGTGTCGACGGGCTCCGGTCGATGCTGGAGGCGTTCCTGTCCGTGGGCTTCTCCAAATTCGTGGTCCGACCGTTGGAGACCCCCGGGTCGTGGTCGGCCGAGCTCGAGACCTTGGCCCGAGGCGTCCTCGATCTGCAGACATGACCCGGAGCCGACCGCTCGAGCTCGAGTTCGTGGTCCTCGACGATCCCGAACTCCTGGCCCACATGGCTGACATCGGGGCGGCCGGGACGGGCTGGATCAATGTCACGCCGATCGTCGAGACCGAGCACGAACCGCCGCCACCGGGTCCCTTCGCGTTCCTGGGCGGTTCCACCCATTTCGTTCCCACCGTGACCTGGATGCCGGGTCGGCCCCATCCCGACGGCTCCGCCCGGCCGACGACGGTCGGACTCCAGCACGCCGCCGGTCCCCATCTGGCGTGGAAGCTGGGCGACCTCGGTCTCCCCCTGCCCGAGGGCTGGCGGATCACGCAGGACCATCCCCGGCGGGGCCTGGTGGCGACCGTGCCCCCCGGCGCCGACAACGCGGCCACCATCGACTGGCTCCTGCGCCTGGCCGCCGCGGTGTGCACGGTGCCGACCACCGGTCGTTGGGAGGCCTCGATCCACGCCGGTCTGCCCTAAGGTCGGGGTCGAGCCAGCCGTTCCGGGGTGGACCGGTCGGATCGGTGCCAGCACATGACGGCGGGCCGAGCACGGAGGAACAACTGTCGCCATGGTGAAGGAATTCAAGGAGTTTCTGCTGCGGGGGAACCTGCTCGACCTGGCCGTGGCCGTGGTCATCGGGGCCGCCTTCACCGGCGTGGTCAACGCCTTCGTGAGCGACCTGGTCACCCCGCTGATCAAGGCCATCTTCGGGGGCTCGACGCAATTCGATCGTCTGGCCTTCACCATCAACGGATCGAAGATCACCTACGGGAGCTTCCTCGACGCCGTGCTCTCGTTCCTCATCGTGGCCCTGGTGGTCTTCTTCGCCGTGATCAAGCCGGTCAACGCGCTGATGAAGCGCACCGGTCGGGCTCGGAGCGAGACTGTCCGCGACTGTCCCGAATGCCTGAGCAAGGTGCCCGAGGCCGCTACCCGCTGCGCCTACTGCACGTCCGCACTGACCCCGATGGCCTCGACGACCGGCACCTGATCGGCGGGTCGTCCGACCTCACGGGACGATTCCCGGACGGAGTGGGCGACCCGGCCCGGTACCGACCGCCAGACCACGGCAGCCACGCCGAGCCCGACTCCGCAGAGCAGGGCCACGGTGACGAAGGGGAGCCACGAGGCCACCGCGAAGGCGGCGCCGGCCGCCGCCGCGGCCAGGGCCGTGCAGGCGGTCTGGCCCGTGGCGAACATCCCCTGGACCCGGCCGACCTCGGACGGCTCGGATCCCTGGGTGAGCAGCGACTGGACAGCCGGCATGGCCGCCGCGAACCCCAGCGCCTCGGACGCACCGAGCAGGATCAGCACCGGAACCTGGTGAATGAAGGGGTAGCAGGCGCACAGGATCGTCGACGTACCCACGCCGGCCAGCACCAGCACCCGTCGGTCCATGTGGTCGGTGAGCCAGCCACTCGGCTTGGCCGCCAGGACGAAGGGCACGGCGAACAGGGTCCACGAGATGCCGATCTCGACGCCGGAGGCGCCCCTGGCCACCAAGAGCAGGGTCCAGCAGATCTCGTAGACGCCGGTGGTCAGCCCGAGGGCCGCCCCGCAGATCAGGGCGCCGGCCATGGACGGACGGATCCGGACGCGGCGGAGGGGCAGGACCGTCCCGTCGGCAGAGGTGCGGGCGGGTGCTCCCCGAGGCTCGCGGAGCCGGAGGGCGGGGACGCAGGCGCCGATGGAGAGCAGGCCGGCGGTCAGGAACATGGCCCCCATGTGCGCCACCCCGACGATGCTTCCCACCAGGGGGCCGACGGCCATGCCGGCCAGTTCGCCCCCGTAGACGGCGGCGAAGGCCCGGCCTCGGCGCTCGACCGACACCGAGCCGGAGACCATGGCCAGCGCGGCCACCGTGGCCGCCCCGGCCCCCACACCCTGGAGGGCCCGGAGGGCCACCGCGGCCGGAGCACCGATCGGCAGCAGGAAGGAGAAGCTGGCCACGGCGTAGACCACGAGTCCAGCCATCAGGACCGGCCGTCGGCCGATCCGGTCGGCCAGGCGGCCGACGGGGTACTGGGACAGCACTCCGGCGGCGAAGAACGAGGCCATGACCAGCCCGGCCAAGGCATCGGAGCCGCCCAGGTGCCGGATGTACTCGGGCAGCATCGGCACGATGGCCGTGGCCCCCATCCACTGCAGGAGCACGGTGAGCGTGAGGGCGCGGATCAGCCGGCGAGAGCGCTCCCCGTCCACCTCCACGCCGACCCCGGCCTTCGCACCGGGGTTCGGATCCGCGCCGAGGCGGTCCTTCGATTCCGGACGCGCCATGGTGCGATGCTACCGGCCGGTCCGTCTGTCACCGGCTCCGATTGCCGAGGTGCCAGCCCTGGCAGAACCCACATCGGTACGGGTCGAGGTCGGCCCCCTGTTCCAGTCGGAGCTGGAGGGCGGAGCGGTTGGCCTCGTCCTCGGAGGCGAATCGCGTCTTGGGCTGCCCGTCGGCACGCCAGTGCTCGCGGCCCACGCCTCCCGACGTCGGGTCGGTCGGTCCCCGGCTCCTCTTGCCGCCCCGACGGGCCTTGGCCACGATCCGTGCTCCGGTCGCCGCGTCTACTCGCTGTACACGGGAGGCCGCTTCTCCCTGAATGCGGCCGAGGCCTCGTTCAGGTTGCCGGTGTGGCCGGCCAGCAGCTGCGTCCTGTTCTCCAGGTCGACGGCGGCGCGCAGGCTTCCGACCTCGAGCGCCGCCCACATGGTGTCCTTGGTCAGACTGAGCCCGAACGGGCTGAACGCACACATGCGCTCGGCCATGTCGACGGCATGGCCGAGGAGTTCGTCGTCGGGCAGGACCTGAGAGACCAGACCGATGCGCGCCGCCTCGTCGGCGTCCACCTTCTTTCCGGTCAGCAGGATCTCGGCGGCATGGGAGGTCCCGACGGCCCGCGGCAGGAGCCAGCTCACCCCGAGCTCGGTGCCGGCCAGTCCGTTGCTGATGCCGGCGCCGCAGAACACGGCCGAGTGGCCGGCCAGGCGGATGTCAGCGCCGAGGGAGAGGCACATCCCGCCTCCGTAGGCGGGACCCTTGATGGCGGCGATGACCGGCTGCGGGATGTCCCGCAGCGCCGGCACGATACCTCCCATGTACTCCATGGCCCGCATGCCCATCCGGTGGCGGCCGAGGTCCTCGGTGCCCGGAGGAGCACCGGCGTGTTCGAGCTCGAGGCCGGAGCAGAACGCCCGCCCCGCTCCGGTCAGGACCACCACCCGGGCGCGGTTGTCGGCGGCAACCTCGTCGAGGGCGGCGTACAGATCCGCCACCAGGGCGAAGGAGAGTGAGTTCAGTCGGGCCGGATTGTCGAGCGTCACCACCCTCACCTGGTCGCTCACGGATTCGATGGAGACGAGTGCCATCGGCACAGCCTCACCGACCGGGGCCGCCTGCGCCACTCAGCGCACCGGATGAGCCATCATCGCGGGGTGCCGATGGAACCGTTCAGCCCGTTCGAGCCCTACGGGGGAGCGGCTCCACCCGAGCACCTGGCCGGTCAGCTGTTGGTGGCCAGCCCCCGCCTGGCCGATCCCAACTTCACCCGACGGGTGCTCCTGGTGCTCGATCACGGTCCCCACGGGGCCCTGGGGGTAGTGATCGACCGCCCCGGGGGCGTGGCGGTGGGCGAACTCCTCCCGCAGTGGCACGACCTGGCCACGCCCCCAGCCGAGATCTTCACCGGGGGTCCGGTGGCCCGTAATGCCCTCATCGGCCTGGTGCGGCTGAAGGCCCGGCCGAGCTCCGTCGACGGCGGGGCCCTGGGGCTGGTGGGTTGGAGGACCCTGGTGGAGGCGGACAAGCCGGTGGGCACGGTCGACCTGGCCGCCGACCCGGCCGACATGGCCGCCGCCATCGAAGGGGCCCGCCTCTTCTCGGGCTATGCCGGATGGGAGTCGGATCAGCTCGAGACCGAGATCGACGAGGGCTCGTGGTACGTGATGCCGGCCGAGGCCCGTGATCCCATCTCCGCCGACCCTGAAGGCCTGTGGCGCCGCGTCCTCAAACGGCAGGGCGGCGCGCTGGCCGTGGTCTCGGGGTTCCCGGAGGACCCGGCCCTCAACTGAGTGCGGCGGCGGTACCCGGGCCCGACGGTCGGCACCCGGGCCCGACGGTCGGCCGGGTATCGACGGCTACCATCATGGCGTGCCGTCCGGAGCGCCGAGCCCGACCGTCCGACCGGCCGGCAGCACCGACGTGGCGGCCATGGTCGACACGTTGGTCCGGGCCTTCGCCGACGATCCGGTGGCCAACTTCATGTTCGCCGGCGACCGACGCCGGTGCCGGGGTCTGCGCTCCTTCTTCGCCAGGCAGATCCGACACCAGTATCTCTCCGGCGGGCACGTGTACACGACCGACGACCGCGCCGGTGCGGCGATCTGGGGTGCTCCGGACCGGGAACGCCACGGGATGGTCGAGCTCCTCCAGCTGCTGCCCACCGCGCCGTTCCTCCTGAGCAAGAGGATGACGGCCGCCCTGCGGCTACTGTACGAGGTGGACGGGCTGCACCCCAGGGAGCCGCACTGGTACCTGGCCACGTTGGGCACCGATCCCGATCACCAGCACCGTGGCATCGGGTCGGCCCTGCTCCGGCCGGTCCTGGACCGGGCCGACGAGGAGGGCATGCCCGCCTATCTCGAGTCCTCGAAGGAGCGCAACGTCCCGTTCTACGCCCGCTTCGGCTTCGAGGTCGTCGACGAGCTGCGCTCCGCGCCCGCCAACCCCACCATCTGGCTGATGTGGCGCCCGCCACGCGGGCCGGGTACGTAGGGCCGGGCCGGCGCCGCGTCGGTCAGACCACGACGTGGACGCCCTCGGGTCGGTCCTCCGGCCGGGCCACGACCTCTTGGAGCAGATCCACCAGGGCCCGGGTCGGGGCCGAGGGGAGGCCGCGGCTCCGCTGGGCCACGCCGACCCGCCGGCGGGGGAGCCCCTCGATGGGCAGCGGGTGGAACTGCGCCCGCAGGTAGGACGGGATGGCCGTGGCCGGCAGGATGGCCGGCCCGTAGCCTTCGAACGTCAGGGAGGCGATGAGGCGCAGCCCGTCGATCTCGGCCGCAGGTAGGAGGGTGATCCCGAGGGGGCGGGTCACGGCGTCGAGCTCGTCACGGAACGCCGTGCCCGGCAGCGGCAGCAGCAACTCCATATCGGCCAGGTCCTCGAGGCCCAGCGTATGACTGGGATCGGCCATGGCATGGCCCTCGGGCACCATCAGCATCAGGTCCTCTTCGAACAGGAGCCGTGCCACCAGGTCCCGCCCCGACACCGGCAGGTTGAGGACGCCCACGTCGAGTAGGCCGCTGGCCAGCTGGGGTTCGAGCCCGGTACCGATCCCCTCCACCACCACCAACCGGAGCCGGGGATGGCGCTGCCGGGCCAGGTCCATGAGGCGGGGGACCAGCCACCGGGCCGTGGTCCCGATCATCCCCACCCGGACCGTGCCGGTGACCTCGTCCTTGCAGGCGGCCACGTCCGACACCAATGCGTCGAGCTCGGACAGGATGCGGCGGGCCCGGGCCACCACGACGGTGCCCTCCTCGGTCAGCCGCCCGTCGGCCCGGTCGACCAGGGGAGCGCCCAGCTCCCGCTCGAGTCGGGCCACATGGGCCGAGATGTTCGACTGCACCGTGTTCAGGTGTTCTGCCGCCGCGGAGAACGTGCCGTGGTCGCTGATTGCCGTCAGCGCCTGCAGGTGTCGGAGCTCCATCGCTCATAATGATAGCATCTATCAACATTAACTGCTTGACTGATTGCTCGCGAGCGTTATACACTGTCTTCAGACCACAGGACTAAGGAATCCCCCTCCTATCCTTGTTGAGTCAGTGCGAAGGGGCCGCCTACCCCCCCGGCGGCCCCTTTGCCGCGTCCGGGGACGGTTTCCGCTCCTGGTCCGGGTGTCGGGCCGCCTTTGCCCATTTTCCGGGTCTTCGCAGGGCGGCGGTAGCGTGAGGGCGTGGCTGATCCGACCGGTGCCGTCTTCGTCGACCTCGACCGCACCCTGCTCCGCTCGGCCAGTGGTCCGGTATTGCAGGAAGCGATGGCGGCCGAGGGCGTCCTCAGCCCCGGTCGCCACCTCCCCGGCGAGGGTCTCCTCTACAGCTTCTACAACCGCTTCGGGGAGTCGGTGCCGTCCATCGGGCTGGCCCGAGCCGCGGCCCGCTACATGCAGAACCGGTCCGCCGAAGCCACTCGGCGGGCTGGCAAACGGGCCGTCGAACCCCTCACCGAGCTGGTCCAGCCCTGGGCCCTCGAGGAGCTGGCTGCCCACAGTGCCGCGGGTCGACCGGTGGTGCTGGCCACCACGTCGCCTCTGGACCTGGTGGCACCGCTGGCCGGGGCGCTGGGCTTCGACGACGTCGTCGCCACCCGTTACGTGGAGTCGGACGGCCGCTACACGGGAAGGCTCGAGGGAGGCTTCGTCTGGGGGCTGGGCAAGCGGGCGGCCGTGGCCCGCTGGGCCGACGACCACGGCGCGGACCTCGGAGCCAGCCACGCCTACAGCGACAGTGTCTTCGACGTCCCGCTCTTCTGCGCGGTGGGACACCCGCACCCGGTCAACGCCGATCCCCGCCTGGTGGCGGTGGCACTGGCCCGCCGGTGGCCGCTCGAACACTGGGACCGACCTCCGGGGATCCCGTCCCTGATGGGATGGGAGCCCTACCACCTGGCCCGCCCGTTCTTCCGGCCCGAGGCCTTCCCGTACGCCCGGTTCGACGTGAGTGGTGTGGAGCACATTCCCGCCCGGGGCCCGGTGCTGTTGGCCGCCAACCACCGGAGCTACTTCGACGTGGTGGCCATCGGGCTGGTGGCGGCCCGGATGGGCCGTCCGGTCCGGTTCCTGGCCAAACAGGAGGTGTTCGACGCTCCGGTCGTGGGCCCGCTGGCCCGGACCCTCGGGGGTATCGCCGTCGAACGCGGCACCAAGTCGGCCGAGCCGATGCGTCGGGCCGCCGCCGCCCTGCGGGCCGGCGAGGCGGTCATCGTCCTTCCGCAGGGAACGATCCCCCGGGGCCCGGCCTTCTTCGACCCGGTCCTGAAGGGACATACCGGCACGGCCCGACTGGCCGCCGAGACGGGGGCCCCCGTCGTCCCGATCGGGCTGTGGGGGACCGAGCGGGTCTGGCCGCGCTCGTCGAAGCTGCCAGCGGTGACGGCACTGTCCCACCCGCCAAGGGTGACAGTGACGGTGGGGGAACCGGTCCCGCTGGGCCTCGAGGATGCGGTGGCGGACACCGCCGTGCTCATGGATGCCATCGTGGACCTGTTGCCCGACGAGGCCAGGCTGGCCCGGGTCCCGACCGACGAGGACGTGGCCCGGACCCGACCTCCGGCGTGAGCGTCTCGACCCGCACCTCCTCGCCCGCGCTGACGGCGCGGGCCTCGGTGGCGGTGGGGGCGCTGACCCTGTCCAACTGGCTGTCACGGACCTTGGGCCGGGGGAGCGGGACCGTGGCCGGTGGTCGGGTCGGTCTGGCCATCGACCCATCGCTGCTGGCCACGCTGGCCCACGACCGGAGGATCGCGCTGGTCACGGGGACCAACGGGAAGACCACCACCACCCGGCTGCTGGCGGCCGCCCTCACTTCCGCCGACGGTCCGGCCGTCGCCTCCAACGCCACCGGGGCCAACATGCCGGCCGGCCACGTGGCTGCTTTGGTGGGGTCGACCCCGTCCGCCCCCGCCGTCCTGGAAGTGGACGAGGGATACCTGGGCCGGCTGGTGGAGGAGACGGCTCCCCGTGTCGTCGTCCTGCTCAACCTGTCGCGGGACCAGCTGGACCGTATCTCCGAGGTGCGCATGATGGTCGACCGCTGGCGGACCGCCCTCGGGCGGCTCACCACCGGCTCGCCGGGCACGCGGGTGGTCGCCAACGCCGACGATCCCATGGTGGCGTGGGCCGCCCTGGCCGCCCCTGAGGTCTGCTGGGTGGGGGCCGGACAGGTCTGGCGCCACGACGCGGTGGGGTGCCCGTCGTGTGGCGGCCGGATCACCTTCGACCGCTCCGGCGGCTGGTCGTGCGATCGGTGCCCGCTGGGCCGTCCCGAGCGCCACGCGTGGGTCGAGGGTGCCTCCCTGGTGGGCGCGGACGGATCCCGTCACCGTCTGGTGCTCGCCATCCCGGGCCAGTTCAACCGGGCCAATGCGGCCATGGCGGCCATGGCCGCCCCGTTCATGGCCGAGGTGCCGCCTTCCGATCCGACCGGGCTGGCCTCGATGGTGGACGGCGCCCTGGACCGGATGGCGTCGGTCGATCAGGTGGCCGGGAGGTTCTCGGCCACGGTGCGGCGGGGTCGCCCTGTCCGGCTGCTGCTGGCCAAGAACCCGGCCGGCTGGACGGCCCTGTTCGACCTGTTGGACGAGGACGAGAGCGAGGGCGGGGTCAGGACGCCGGGTGGACCGGTGGTCCTCTCCGTCAACGCCCGGGTGGCTGACGGTCTCGACACCAGCTGGCTGTGGGACGTTCCCTTCGAGCGCCTGACCCACCGGACGGTCGTGGTCACCGGCGACCGGCGTCGCGATCTGGCCGTGCGACTGCGTTATGCCGAGGTCGACTGCACCGTGGTGGCCGATCCGCTCGACGCCGTCGACCGTGCCATCGACCGTGCCGTCGACGACGCCCCCTCTTCGCCGGCGGCCGCGGTCGATTTCGTGGGCAACTACACCGCCTTCGCCGACCTCCGGGGTCGCCTGTGACCGCCTCCGGTACCGGGACGTCGCTCACCGTCGTCGTCGTGTACCCGGACCTCCTCGGTACCTACGGCGACGGAGGGAACGGATTGGTGCTGGCCCGGCGGGCGACCTGGCGAGGCATCCCCGCCCGTGTCGTCGAGGCCTACTCCGACCGCCCCCTCCCCGACGCCGACATCTACTGCATCGGCGGGGGCGAGGACGGCCCCCAGGTGCGCGCCGCCACCGCGCTGCGGGCCGACGGCACCCTGCTGCGGGCGGTCGAGCGGGGTGCGGTCGTGCTCGGGGTGTGTGCCGGCTACCAACTGCTGGGCCGGTCGTTCCCCGACCGCGACGACCGCCCGCACGAGGGACTGGGTCTGCTCGACGTGGCCACCCGCAAGGGCACCGGGGCGCGCGCCGTGGGGGAGCTCGTGGCGTCGCCCGCACCCGGCGGTCCGCACCTGTCGGGGGGAGGACCGCTTCCGTCCCTGACCGGGTTCGAGAACCACGGTGGGGTCACCGTCGTCGGATCGGGCGCCCGGGCCGTGGCCACGGTCGAGCAGGGTGTGGGCAACGGGAGCGGGGACGGGACCGAGGGGGCCTGGTCCGACAAGGTGTTCGGCACGTACCTGCACGGCCCCCTCCTGGCTCGCAACACCGAGCTGGCCGATCTCCTGCTCGGCTGGGCCCTGTCCTCCACCGATGCCCCGGTCGAGCTGGCTCCGTTGGAGGACGTCGGGGAGCTGGAGCTGCGTCGGGAGCGCCTGTCGGCCGCGGCCGACGCGGGCCGCTCCGGCCGGGCTCGACGACGACGACGTCGTCGTCTTTCCTGACCGGGTCCTCAGCGGCTCCGTAGGGGCCAGTCGACGCCTTCGTCGCGGTCACGGTGGTGGGGTGGTTCCGACAGCATCCACGACCGGCGCCACGGGGCGGCCTCGGGACCCTGCAGTCGAGGTGTGACACCGGCGGCGGCCTGTTTGCGAGCTGTCCACCAGTCGGAACGGGCCTCATCGGCCATGGTGGCCACGGCGGCCTCGACGCGCACACCGAACCGGCGGGGGTTCTCGCCTTCCGCCGCCATCAGGGGCGTGCCGAAGGTGACCGTGGTCCGGGTCCGGTGGATGCCTTTGCGGCCCTTGGGCAGGATGTGGCGGGTTCCGTCCAGATGGACGGGCACCACCGGCCGGCCGGTGCGGGTGGCCAGGTAGGCGGCGCCACCGGGGTGGAACGTCTGGGCCCATCCGTCCGGTGATCGACCGCCTTCGGGGAAGATCATGAGATTCCAGCCGTCCTCCACCAGTTCGGCGGCCAGGTCCACCGAGCGCCGGTTGATCTTGGTGCGCTCGATGGGAATGGCGGCCAGCAGGAACGACCAGGCGTCGGCCTTCCACCGCCGGTCGAAGAAGTAGTCGGCCGCCGCCGCCACCACGGTGCGATGACGGAAGCGGAGAGGGAGGCAACTCAACAGGAGGGGGGTGTCGGCGTGGCTGGCGTGGTTGGCGGCGAAGATGACCGGCGCGTCGAGTCCGATGAGGGACTCGTCCCCGCGGACCAGCGGGGAGGCGAGGAGGTGGGTGACGGGACGGGTGAGATTGTCGAGCACCATGGCCCGGGCCAACCGGACCGGGTAGCGCCGGGCCCATTCGGTGTCGTAGTACACCCCGAGCTCGGGCTTGGCCATCGGTCGGGGGACCGACTCCGGCCAACTGGGCGCGGCCAGGGGGAACCGGGTGCGGCCGGCCCGCGCCAGTAGCGCCGACGGGCCCAGATCGCGCCACCGCCCACGTCTGGATGTCTCGCCCCGGCTGCCCAGGCGGGCGTCGGTCCGGACGGCCCGGGCCGGCCGCAGCGAACTCGACGAACCCGGCGACGGACTCACTGGACGTCGGCCATCAGGATCGGTGGCGCGTGGAGGTGGGTCAACGACGGAGCCGGACCGACCACGTCGGCAGCCATCTCGAGGGCGTCGGCCAGCGTCGACGCGGCCCGGAAGCCGAGACGGTGGACGGCGGCGGGGTCCCCGCCGACGATGATCACGGCGCCGAGGTGCTGGAGGGCGTGGGCGCACCAGTACCACATGTAGAAGGGATGGACGCCGTGGTAGGCGTGTCCGGTCCGGTACAGGTGGATGTACCAGGGATCGGTGGCGTACGACTCCTCGAACCGGTCGGCCACCTCGATCGGGTCGGTGGTCTCGCTCAGGACCTGTTCGAAGAAGTCGATGTAGCTCGGGTGGTGCACCGGGTTGAACTCCCACGGCGTGGGATGGGTCATGATCAGGACGCCGCCCTCCCGCACCAGTGGCTTGCCGCGGTACATGTTGAAGAGGTAGCCGAGCCCCAGACAGGCCACGAGGATCGGATTGAGGATCGAGTTCACGTTGTAGGGGCTGATGTAGGGGAGTCCCATGGTCAAGATGTCGGTCTGACCCTCGACCACGACGCCCTGCTGGCGCCAGACGTTCTCGGTGGTCACGGCGTGCACGGCCTCCACTTCGCCGGCCTGGACCGAGGTCATACGGTGGGGTGCCTTGACCGAGTGGAAGATCTGGCGGGCGATGCGGGTCGGGGTGTGGTCCAGGGCCCTGGACGCGGCCAGGTAGCCCAACCGGTCCCGGGCCCCCCACTCCCACTCCCGTTTCTGGAGGAAGTGGAAGGCGGTGGGGAAGGTGTCGTTGTTGAGGGTGGTCTCGATCTGGAACACCCTGATGCCGCTGTCGGCGATCAGGCGGCCCATGCGCCAGTTGGAGGAGTGGAGTTCGGACCGGTGCTGATCCATGAACGACCGGCTCTGCTGCATGGTCTGGGGATTGTGGTGGTGTCGGAGGCTCTTGTAGCTGGCCAGTCCGGTGGCCACGCTCTTGTGCCCGCCGTCCATGGCCACCAGGTTCACGTTGACGTAGACGAGCAGGTCGCTCTCGGCCGCCCGTTTGTTGATCTCGACGTCCTCACCCTGTTCGGTGAGGCCCACATGGACCAGGGCGTCGGGATCCTCGGCATCGTGCTGGGTCAGGAGCCCGTTCGGGGCGAATGCCTCGTAGATGCGGTCGCCTATGGCGTGCCGGAGCTCGGCCTCGGTCATGCGTCGGTGGAGGGCCAACGCCACGATCAGGGCCACGTCGTCCACGCCGGCCTCGGCGGCCAGGTCGAGTACCTGCTCGATGACCATCTGACGGATGTCGGGTCGTTCCATGGGAGGGAGCGGGAGGGAGATGTCGTCGAAGGCGATGGTCAGCGTCATGCCCGGCCGCAGCAGGGCCGGGAGCGGGTCCTGGTCGCCGATCGGGTTGTGCAGCGCGGCCCGGATGGCCGCCGACGGGTCGGTCAGCGGATCGATGGGCTCAGGGGCGTACACGACCCGGCTCCCCTCCGGCAGCCGCTCGAGGCTGAACCGCTCACCGTGCCAGAACAGGGTGGGCGGGGTGGAGCGGTCGACGTCGAGTACGAAGCCGGGTCTGGGGCTCATCGGGGCCCTCCCTTCCGCTTGCGAAGATCGAAGGCCACCTTCACTGCGCCCCGACGGCCGGCCGCACCGGCATGGGCGATGGCCTCCTCGTAGCGCTCCAGTGGATACGTGGCCGATACCAGCGAGCCCAGGCCGGCCGAGCCCACCAGGTCGATGGCCAGGGTGAAGGTGCGATTGGAGGCCGGAGCGGTGGGGGAGGAGTCGTGACCGTAGGCGTAGGCGCCGACCAGGGTGAGCTCGCGATGCCACAGCGGGGCCAGGTCGACCGAGACCTTGCCGGGCATGCCGACGAGCACCAGCCGGCCGCGCGGCCGCACCATGGCCAGCGACTGGGTGATGGACTCCGAGGACCCGACACAGTCGAAAACGACGTCGGCGCCGTCGGTCAGTCGACCGGCCAGGACCAAAGAGCCCGCGGTGCGGCGCACGGCGCGGGCCAGCTGATCCGGCGGCACGACATGGTCGGCACCCAGCTCGGAGGCCACCCGACGCTGATGGGCGTGCTTGGCCCCGACCATCACCGTGCAGGGGACGGCCGGGCGGATCAGGCCGTCGAGTGCGGCCGTGGTGGTGAGGCCGAGGGTTCCGGCACCGACCACGGCGACGACGTCCCCGGGGTTGATCCCGGCCGACAGCGCGGCGTGCACGGCACAGGCCGTGGGCTCCACCACGACTGCATCCTCGTCGGAGAAGGAGTCGGGAACCGCGTGCAGTTGTGAGGAGTGGGCGCAGAGTGCGGTAGTGGACCAGCCCCCACCGGTGTCGGCGCAGAACCCGGTCTGGAGCCCGGGCTCGAGCGCACCGAAGGCCACGTTGCTGCACAGTCCGGTGTTCCCCTCGGCACAGGAGGGACACCGGGGGTCGATCCGTCGGGGTGCACAGCCCAGGACGGGCTCGATGACGGCACGCGCTCCTGGTTCGAGGCGACGCCCGTCGTGGTCGATGCCGCCGTCTTCGAGGGTACCCACGACCTCGTGACCGGGGACGAAGGGGAAGCTCACCATGTCCTCGAAGTACCGCGAGCTCCGACCGTCCAGTGTGGCCAGGTCCGACCCGCAGATCCCCGACAGCAGCGGACGCAGGTGGAACCAGTCCTCGCCGGGCAGCTCGGGTGTCGTGGTGTCGAGCAGTTGGAGGGGTCCGATCCCCGCGCCCCGGCCCGAGCCGAGCAGCGACGCCACCCGCGACGCCGCGTACCGGGGCACGTTCCTCTCGAAGACCAACGACGTCACCGGCGCGCTCCGACAGCCAGTCGCCGGGCCGCCCCGGCCAGAGCGGCCGGACTGGTCCGGCCGCGTCCGAGTGATCCCCGGCGGTCGATCGGCCCGAGGGGCAGGACGGGTTGGGAGCCACCGTCGGCCTGGTGCCAGTGCTCGACGTGCCAGCCGCGTCGCCGGGCGATGGCGGCCAGCTTGGCCTCGGGGTTGACGGCCACCGGGAATCCCACCGCCTCCAGCATGGGCAGGTCGCTGGCCGAATCGGCATAGGCCATGGACTGCTCCAGCTGGAGGTGTTCGGCCTCCGCGTACTCGGCCAGCACCAGAGCGCGGGCCTCCCCGATGGGCGGCAGCTCGTCGAGTCGTCCGGTGAACACGCCGTCGGACTGGCCCAGGCGGGCGCAGACGATGTCGTCGAAGAGGGGGCGGAGGGGCTCGACCACCAGGTCGAGGGCCCCGGTGATGAGCATCGTCCGGTGACCGAGGGCCCGGTGGGCCCGGACCCGTGCGATCCCGTCGGGAAACGACTTGGCCAGCAGCAGATGGTGGAAGAGCTCCCAGCCGTCGTCCCGCAGACGGTCGACGGGGGCCCCCTCGTAGCGACGGTAGAAGGAGCGGAGGAAGTCCCCGCGGTCCCGCCGGTCGAGCAGGAGGAGCGACGGTGCCTCGGCCATCAGATCGGCGACGAAGGCGGCCCGCTCGGCCGGCGCCAGGTGGCGGGAGGCCAGCCAGGCGTAGGAGTCGACCACGTTGGAGGCGATCAAGGTGTTCTCGAGGTCGAAGGCGGCCAGGTGTCGGTCGGGGGACAGGATGGCCTTGCGAGATCGTTCGGCCCGGGAGGGTTGGGTCGACTTGCCGGGCGAGGTCCTGACCCGGGCGTGCTCGATGATGGAGGGCAGGTGGATGTCCCGCACGTAGGCGTCCCAGTCCACCACGGCCGGATCCAGACAGAAGGCGGCCCGGTCGTCGGGGTCCATCCGATCCCACAGGTCGAGGAGGCGGTCGACCCGGTAGCGGGCCTCGGTCTCGGTGTAGGCGCCGTACAGCTCGACGTAACCGAGGGCCCGGTCGGCCAGCAGGTGCTGCTCCTCGAGCGCGGCCATCCAGGCGGCCTGACGACCGCGGATGGGAAGCGAGCCCACCACCCGTTCGGCCAGGTCCATGGCCTTCGACGCCCGGGACAGCTGCCGTTGGACCCGTCCGCGACCGGGGAACGACCAGGCCGGCACCACGATGGGTTGGCCATCGCCGTCGTACAGCGGGTGTTCGGTGAACCAGGCCTGGACCAGTTCCACCAGGCGGCCGTAGCGCAGCGGGTTCCGGACGCCCGAAGCCACGTGGTACACCGTCGGGCCGGGGTAGGAGTCGGGGTCCTGTTCGAGGGCCTCGCCGGCCACGGCGATGATGGCCGCCACCACCAGGTCGACCGGGATCACATCGGTGACGCCCTCGGGGACCCCCGGGAACTCGCGGAGCAGGCCCCGGGCGTAGGAGACGATGATGGGCTCGGCCATCCGGAAGCCGCGGATCCAGCCCGGTCGCGGCTCGGCCAGGGCCGATTCGATGATCGAAGGGCGGATGATGGTCATGGGCACAGAGTCGCCGAATTGGCTGACCAGGGCCCGCTCCCCGAGGGCCTTGGTGTACGGGTAGGCATCGGGCCATCCGAGCGACTGGGCCCGGGCCTGACCCACCTCGACCATCTGCTTCTTGACCCAGTCCTCGCGTCGGCGTTCGGCCCGCTCGGCCAGGAGATGCAGTCCGGCGCCCCCGATCTCGCCCCGCGCCTCCTTGGCGAAGCGGGCCAGGCGTGCCGGGGTCCGGGACTCGGCGTCGGTGTCCCCGCGCTGCCTCCGGGCCGCGGCCACCTCGTTCCTCCAGTCCACCTCGACGCTGAAGGGATTGCCGTCCAACAGTTCCTCGCCGGCTTCGCCCTGGTGGGTCCCGGCTACGTAGGCCGTGGACACCGGGATGAAGTGGACCGGACCGGCCCGACCCTGTTCGGCGGCGCGACGCCGGGCGTCCACCACCGCGGCCGCCACCCGTGACGGGCCGAGCAGGTTCACCTCCACGGCGGAGTCGAGCGGGGAGTCGAAGCTGACGGCGGCGGCGGAGTGGATCGCCACGTCGCACTCGGACAACAGCTGCAGGCCGGCCTCGTCGAGCCCCAGCCCGTCGGTGGCAACGTCGCCGGCCACGGCCGACACCCGGGCCGACACCTCACGGTCGAAGCGTTCGCCGAGCTGGCTCCTCAAGAGGTCGAAGCAGTCGTTCTTCAGGATCTCCTTGGTGGCCCGTTGAATGGCCGTCGACCGTCGACCGGGCCGGATGAGCAGGACCACCCGGCTGTCCGGGACACTCCGGAGTATCCGCTCGACCAACGCCGTGCCCAGGAATCCGGTGGCGCCGGTGATGAAGAACTGCTTGCCGCCGAGGGTGTCGCGGACACGGGTCACCGGATCTGTCTACCATATGGTAAGTGAACGGGTCGAGCACCGGAGCAGCACCACCCGGCGGGCGTGATCGGGGCCGTCCCCGCGCCGCCACGCCCAGGAGGGGGAGGGCTTCGAAGGCCGGCGACACCTCCGAGCGCATCCTCGACGCCGCCCTGGCGTCCTTCGCCACCCGTGGTTACGACGCCTCGTCCCTGGACGCCCTGGCCGCAGGGCTCGAGATCCGCAAGCAGACCATCCTGTACTGGTTCCCCTCCAAGGAGGTGCTCCTCGAGGCGGTGATCGACCGGAGCGCGATCGAGTTGTCGGCCGCGCTCGAGGACTCGTTGGCTGCGGCCGGCACGGGTTGGTCCCGGGTGGAGGCCGTGGTGCGATCGGTGTTCCGCCTGGCGGCGCGGCGACCGGAGCTGTTGGGGCTGGTGCGGGAGATGGGCCGCTTGGGAGATCCTGCCGCCACCCGTCTGGTCACCGCCCTCGAGCCCATGGTCCGGCGGGCCTCGGAGTTTCTCGAGGCGGAGATGGACGCCGGCCACATGCGGCGCCACGAACCCCGGCTACTGCTCCTGGCCATCTACTCCACCGTCATCGGGATGCTGACCGAAGTGGAGGTCCTGCGGGCCTTCGGTGAGGAGCCGACAGCCCGATCCCTGGTACGACGCCGCAGCGAGATCCTCGAGCTGCTCCACTCCGCGCTGGTCACCGACCCGGCATAGCCGGCGTCAGTCCGAGGTCCCGGCGGCCTTCCGTTCCCGACGGGACAGCTTGGGAGCCGGCACCGGCGGTCGCTTCGGCGTGTACCGCTTGTTGGCCTCGGGCCGGGACGGGCCCTTGGTGGTCCCGGACTTCCGTGTCGTCGTCTTGGCGGGCCGATCTGCGGCCCGGGTGGTCGTGGGGGACGGCGTGGCCCGCTCCGCCCGGGCTTCCTTGGCCCTCGCCGTCGCCTCCTTCTGGAATTTGTAGGAGCGGTACAGCAGCCACACGGCCAGGATCAGGAAGGGCACGCCCGCGAAGTAACGGGTCCCGAGGAACAAAAAGGTGAACAGGGCCACGAATCCCACCGGCGCCCGTCGGCCGAAGAGGGTGGCGGCCAGCAGGAGCACGCCGCAGACGATCCCGAGGACCAGGGTGGTCTGAGGAGTGAGTTGGCCCTTGGCCAGGCGGAAGTGGTGGTTGCTCTGCTCAGCCAGGTAGATGATCAGTCCGATGACCACCGCACCGGCGGCGGCGGCATAGCTGAGGCGGCGCTCCCGGTCGTCCAACCGGTCGACCCGGTGTTTGGACGAGGTCGTCTCCGTCGAGGAGGAGTGGGTGGTGGCGGGGGTGCGGAGCAGCCCGCGGGCCCGTCCGATCAGGCCGGCCGGAACGGGTTCGGGGTCGCCGGCCTCGTACTCGTCCTCGGCCTCGTACTCGTCCTCGTCGTACTCCGGATCGTCGTCCTGTTCGTCGTCGTCGATTGGGCGGGCCATCGGTCAAAGGCTAGCGATTGCTGGGGTGCCCCTTGGATCCCGGGCTGCTCAGCTCCGCCGATCGTGGTGGTACGACCCTTCGGTCAGGACGGCAGGACCACCAGACCCAGACCGGCGTTGGCGTCCGGCGGGATCACCCAGTAGGTGCCGTCACGCCGGTCAGAGTCGAGACCCAGCTGCTCGGCGTCCCCGATGTGGACTCCGACGAGCGATTCCGGTTCTGCGCTCGCCAGTTCGAGATGATGGACACGGCCCGGCCGGCCCCCCAACCAGGCCGTCAGGGCAGTGTCCGGGGCCGTCTCGATCGGCGAGATCAGACGGAGGCGGAGCGGGCTACCCCAGTCGAGGTCCAACCAGTGGTGGTCCGGACGGGTGCCCCGGTCGACCGGAGTGGCGCCCAGCAGGTCGACGAAGAGCGCGCTGGCCCGGGACAGATCGGCGACGGCATGAACAACCCGGGTGAGACGTGAGGGGGGGACAGGGCCGGAGCCGTCCATTCTCTGGCGTCGCTCCGTCGGGTAGTCAGCCGGTGGGGGAGAGCTCCAGGCGTAGGGAGCTTCGGCCAACTGGACGACGACGCCGGTGGCCTGGGCCGGATGGAGGAACGCCTCCATCCACTCGGGGTCGCTGAGGTCGATTCCTATGGGTTCGAATCCCGACCGTCGGGCCTGGTCGATGGCCGTCGGGAGGTGGGGAACCTTGAACGTCAGGTGATGAGGCCCGGGGCCGTGACGGGCCAGGAACCGCTCGAGAAAGTCGTTCACGAGCGGATCGTTGGGCATGAGCACCTCGACCCGGGCACCGTTGGCGAACTGCAGCTGGGCCGGTGCGAAGCCGGGGCCGGGTCCGCCCGAGCTCCATTCGGCGCCGAAGTCCACCGCGTAGCGGCCCCAGACGTCCTGCCAGTGGGGGACGGCATGGGCCACATGGTCGAGAGCCACTCCGGTGATGGAGTCCCTGAGCATGCCCCCACACTGGTTCGCCCCGGTCCACGTTGTCGAGGCAGGTGGGGGAGCGGTTGTGGTGGGCCGACAGGGCCGATACCGTCGGCGCCGTGGACTTCCGCAGCGAGACCGTGGTCGGGTTGGCCGATCAGGTGCGGAAAGGAGAGCGATCGGCCACCGAGCTGGTCGATCACGCCCTGGGACAGATTGCCCTTCACAACCCGACGCTCAACGCCTTCGTGGCGGTCGACGAAGTGCGGGCCCGGTCCCGGGCCGACGAGATCGACTCGCAGGTGGCCCGAGGGATCGACCCGGGTCCGCTGGCGGGCATCCCGCTGGGCGTGAAGGACCTCGAGGACGCGGCCGGATACGTCACCACGCTCGGGTCCAAGGCCCTGTCCGGCGGGCCGGCCGCCGGCGAAGACTCGGAACTGGTGGCCCGGTTGGTGGCGGCCGGTTGCGTGGTGGTGGGGAAGACCAACACCCCCGAACTGGGGTGGAAAGCGGACACCGACAATGTGCTGTTCGGTCCCACCCTCAATCCCTGGAACCTCGAGCACAGTCCGGGCGGGTCCTCGGGAGGTAGCGCGGCGGCCATCGCGGCGGGAATGATACCGATGGCCACAGGGTCGGACGGCGGCGGATCGCTCCGCATCCCGTCGGCATGCTGCGGCCTTTCGGCCATGAAACCGTCGCTCGGGCGGGTGCCCAGTGGCGGCGCCATGGCGCCGGATTGGCATCACCTGTCCACCAAAGGACCCATGGCCCGTTCTCTTGCCGACGTGGTGGCGGCGCTCGAGGTGGTGGTCGGGCCCGACCCCCGCGATCTCCGATCGTTGCCCCGCCCCGAGGCGTCGTGGCGGGCGGCCCTCGATCACCCTCGACCGCCGAACAGGGTGGCGTGGTCGCCGACACTCGGATTCGCATCGGTCGATGACGAAGTCCGCACCATCTGCGAGCGGGCGGTGGAGGTGCTGGCGTCGCTCGGCACCGAGATCGTTGAGGTCGAGGAGGTCTTCGACCGCGACCCGGTCGACGACTGGCTCGTTCTGTCGGGGACGTACAACCTGCGGACCATCGACGAAGTGAGGGGCACGGCGTCGTGGGAGCACGTCGATCCGGTGTTGGCCATGGTGGTCGAAGGTGCCGCTGGGACCAGCGCCCTCGACTTGGTGAAGGCCGAGGACTCGTGCCACGCCCTCAACCTCCGACTGGTGGAGTTGTTCCACGATGTCCGGCTGCTCGTGACTCCGACCACCGCAGCCGCCCCACCTCCCCGATCGTTGAACGGCTCGGGGCTGATCAACGGCGAGGTCGATGTGAACTGGGTGAAGTTCACCTACCCGTTCAATATGACGCGGTCCCCGGCCGCCTCGGTCTGCGTGGGGCTCACGGCGTCAGGGTTGCCGGTGGGACTCCAACTGGTAGGACCCCAGCATGGTGACCTGGTGGTGCTGCGGTCGGCGGCCGCCCTCGAGGCGGCAATCGGATTCGATGCGGTGGCACCGTTTCCGCCGGCGCCGAACTCACCGGAGCGGTCCACGTAGGCTCGCCGGTTCCGGCCCCGGGCTAGCATGTCCGTCTGCTCAGCCATGGCGGAAGGTGCCATGGCCGGAATGCGGGCGTTTAGCTCAGTTGGTTAGAGCGCAGCCTTCACACGGCTGAGGTCGGAGGTTCGAGTCCTCTAGCGCCCACTCGAAAAGGCCCTGCTCGATAGCTAGTTCGGATCAGGTTGCCTGACCCGGTGATGTTCACGGTTGCCTTCGGTCCGCACAATCGGAGCCGTGTCCTCACGTGAAGGGGATGGAGGCCTGGACGGTCGTCAGGGTCTTGACCTTCGTTTTGCCGTTGAAGGTGGTCACCATCTCGGTCACCTGAACGGTGACCGAAGTCGGAGCGGCCAGTTTGCTGTTCGGCGTCCCCGACAGCACCCCGGCCGAACCCAACCTCAGTCCCTTGGACAGGGTGACCTTCTTCCATTTCAAGGTGGTGGAGTAGGGACTGGTGCTCGTCCCGAGGTTCGCCGAATATCCATTGAACGACATCCTTCGCCCCAGGCTGCCGACTCCCCTTACGCCCAAGGCATAGCACCGTTTCGTTGCTGTTTCCATCGCCATCAGCGCTGGGCATCGCTGGGGAGTGTCTAGGCGACTAGACCGCCGGGAGTGGGACTCGCTGGAGGCAGCAGAGGCATTCTTCCGCGACGAGCTGCGGGAAAGGGTCAGTGGCCTGTGCGGAGTATTGCCCCCTTCGGCTACGTGAAGATTGCCGAGGTCGTGGACAACTCATGCTTGGACGCCTTCCGCTCAGAACGCGGGCAGTGGGTGCGTCAACAGTACCTTTGGAGCTGTCGGAACTGGAAGAGGAGACACGGAGCCATGGCACTTCAGGTAATCGGCGCGGGTTTGGGAAGGACTGGGACGACCTCATTGAAGATGGCCCTCGAGCAACTCCTGGGTGGGCCCTGCTATCACATGCTGGAGGTCCAAGAACGGACTGCTGATGCCGACGCCTGGGGGGACGCCTACGAGGGCCGCCCCCCGGCATGGGACAAGTTCTTCGAGGGCTACCGGGCGACAGTCGACTGGCCTGCGGCGCCGTTCTGGGCAGCGATAGGCAGAACGTTCCCGGACGCGCTCATCCTCCTGTCCGTGCGAGATCCTGACGCCTGGTGGAGGAGTGCCTCAGCCACGATCTTCCCCGCACTGGCGACCTACTTCGCCCCGGACGCGCCAGCCGATGGCTGGACCCGGATGGGACAGGGAATGATGACCACCTTCTCTCCTGGATGGCAGGACGAGGTGTCGGCCAAGTCGGCGTATCTCGCCCACAATGAGCACGTGAGAATGACTGCGCCAAAGGAGCGCCTCCTCGAATGGCACCCGGAGGATGGCTGGGAGCCGATCTGTTCCGCCCTGCATCTCGAGGTTCCCGACGAGCCTTTTCCGCACACAAACACCACTGCGGAGACGCGGGCGGATCTTGGGCTAGATCCGGAGTAGTCAGAGTGCGTGGCGCCGGGACGGTGAGACGGTGGCTTTCCAGGACACTCATGTGGGCCGGACCTCGATGGTCGCATTGCGGGTCAGGAGGTACCCATGGTGGCTTCCTGCCGGAGCTCCGAGGTCGGCTTGCCCTACTCCGATCCGTTTCGGACGACACTGCGCACGTGAGACGGCGTGCCCGGGCCGCAGAACGCGTGATAGGCCTCCTCCGGGTCGGGCGGGATCCGGAGCGTGGTTCGGGAGACGGAGTGGTAGATGTTCGAGAGGAACGCACCTGTTGTGAGCGGGGCGTTCGGTGCTTGACGAAGATTCCTGATGGCCGTGCACTGCAGGGCAGCCTTCGCCCAGGCGGTCTCTATCGTGAGCTTGCGTCCCGTTGCTTCGGAACTCAGTGGGGTGAACTCCTGAGGACGTAAATGCTGTAGCGAGTCGAGCTGCTCGATTGACGATCCGCTGTGGGTGAGTGAGTCGCGGTTCAGTCTGACGGCACCACGGTCTGCAGGCCTTCTTCGATCCGGTCCACGAAACGAGGGAGATCAAGCCTGGTGACGACCTCTTTCCGGCATCGCTGTCCGAGGTCGGGGTCCTGCGTCCGCCACCCCACCAGCGAACGGATCTTCGCCGCGATCGCTCCAGCATCACCGGGCGGGACAAGGTAGTCGGCCAGCCAGCCCGCGAGAATTTCGGGGATTCCGCCCACTCTCGATGCAATCACCGGGACACCGCAGGCCAGTGGCTCGCACACACAGCGACCGAATGCCTCGTGCTGGCTGGGGGCGACGGCGACGTCCGCCATCTGGATGATGGGAAGGACGTCGGCCCGCTCTTCGAGCCACAGCACATCGAGGGCCTCGGCCGAACGTCGCAGCCGCTCTCGCCAGGCTTGGTGTTGGTCCCGATGAAACACTCTCCCGATGAGGACCAATCGCATGTTCGGAATGTCCCTCAGCTGACCGAACGCCTCGACGAGAACATCGACGCCTTTGTGAGGCGCGATGTGGCCGGCGAAGAGAACTACGAACTCATCGTCGGCGATGCCCAGGGATGATCGGACCACGCTGCGCTCCTCGCCAGAGGCCGGGACGTAGTAGTTCATGTCGATGGCACCCAGTACCGGGGTGATCTCCGGCATCGGCAGGTCCGACTGTTGCCATTGGTCTGCGGTCGCACGGGACACCGCCATGATCTTCGCAACACGCTCGAAGCTCTTGCGGTACGCCCATGGTCGCTTCTTGGGGGGGCCCCGAAAGGCGAGCCATAGGACCACCGGTGTGCGGGACAGCATCCCGATTGCGGTCCCGTACACAAGAAAGTTCGGACTGTAGACGTAGATGACATCGGCCCGGTTCTTCCGAGCAGCCCTTGCTCCCCTCACTACGCCCAGGGACATGCCGAAGGGTTGGCGATGAAAGTCGTTCATCTTGCGAACCTGCGTCATCGAGTGTGTCAACGCTTGCCATTGTTCGCCAAAATCACGCCGAGCACGGTAGATGACGTTGACCTCGTGCCCCCGGTCGGCGAGCGCTTGACAGAGCGTCAATTGCTCCCGAGCCAATCCACCCCGACTTTCCAGAATCGGACAAATCGTGAGTATCCGCATGCTCGCCACGCCAATCCGTCCCTCATCGAACCGCTCACAGCCCTGCTGACAGCCCTGCACTGCTGAGGCTGCGATACTCAGCATCCTTCGTTTTAGTCGAACGGGAATCGAAATTCCAGCGTCAGCCAGTGAGACGGCACCGAGACAGGGTCAGGGATCACACCGGAATGGCTGAGATGGGCCAGAGGCCGAGTGATTTGTCCGCATAGCTCCCATCGGCCGCCGGGCACTCTTCGACGAGTACCCGAATGGGTGCCGGAAGAAAGAACGGGCCTTGTTCGAGATTCAGTGGACGCCATTGCCCTGCAGATCGGATGTCGCGGTTGCTCGTGCGGCCGGTGAAGGTCGTGGCCAAAAGATACGTGGAACCACTGCGTCGAATGTTCTGAAGCGCGGCCAGAGCATCTTCGAAGGGCAGGTGAACCAGGCAGTCACGACAGAGGATCAGGTCTGCACTCGGTAGCTGGTCGCTCACGATGTCGCCCACGAGGAATGATCGATGTGGGTCTCCAAACCTCCTGGTGTTCTCAGCCACCAGCGCCGGAACGAGGTCCATACCGACATAGTCGATCGGACCGAGATCACACTCCTTCATCCAGTGGAGGTCGCCGCACGGTATGTCCAGGAACGACGTGACGCCGAGCTGCTTGACCAGTTGGGGAAGCGCTTTCCGCAGCACCGCGGTTTGCTCCAGGGTCGAGCCTGGCCCCGACA
Source organism: uncultured Acidimicrobiaceae bacterium (assembly GCA_963756515.1). GTDB lineage: Bacteria > Actinomycetota > Acidimicrobiia > Acidimicrobiales > RAAP-2 > Bog-756. The sequence continues at coordinate 450,053 of CAVWNV010000013.1, read as the reverse complement.
CGCTATCGAGGTCTTTCCCCCAACCGGCGCTCCGATAGATGGTCGTAAAGACATCCGACCGCGTGGGCTTGGGAAAACGAGCCAACAAGGAGCGCGCCGTCGGTTGCAAGGAAGGTGGACAGACTTTCCGGAATGCGGTTCGGATTGCGTTCACGAGTGGTCCTGCCCCCCTGTTCCCCATGTGGTCCCGTCTACCTCACCTCACGATATCCCTGAAGGGACCCGGTTGCGAGCGCCGCGGCTGCGGTCCGGCTGAGGTCGGGTCAGTGGGTCCTGCGGCCGCGCCAGACGCTGGCCAGCAGGCCCACGATGGTCACGGCCGGCAACACCACAACTGCGGCCGCGTGACGGTGCCGGAGGAGGAGCGCGGCCGTGATGACGACGATCACCGTGACGAGGAGTTCCGGCGTGTCGCCTATCAGGAACTCCCGCCAGAAGCGGCCCAGCGATCGAACTGCCCGACCGAGACGATTCATCCGGCCGACCTTTCCCCGCTCAAGGAAGAGCGCGGGACCGTTCTCCGCAACCAGACCACGGCGCCCAGCGCCACCAGCGCGAAGATCCCGACGAAGGCGATGATGCACAGATCACCCCCGGGCCAGTGCACGCCGGCTCCCTCGCCCACCCAGAAGAGGCCGAAGCTGGTCAGCATGACGCTCACCCCCATCTTGATGGTGTTCTCCGGCACGTTGGACAGCTGGCGGGCCACCAGGGCCCCGATGAGCATGACCAGGACGGCCGCAGCCGTGGCTGCTCCGGCGGCCAGACCGAGTCGGTGCTGGCTGGCACCCAGGCTGACCACGATGAGCACCACCTCGGTCCCCTCGAGGAACACGCCCTTGAAGGCGACCGCGAACGCGACGGCGTCCCGTCGCGGTGGTCCCGTCCCAACCGCCAGCCCCCGACTCAGCTCCTCGGTGGTCGATTTGAAGATGGCGTCCTCGTCGTGGAGGGGTTTCAGCCCGCTGGCCCGAAGGACGGCCTTACGCAGCCACGACAGGCCCAGCACCAGCAGCAGGCCTCCGACCACCACCCGGAGCGCGTCGATGGGTACGTAATGGATGAGTGGCAGTCCGACCGTCACCACGATCACAGCCAGGACGACGACGGCGGTGGCGGCACCCTCGAGTGCCGACCGCCACCCCCGGGTGACCCCGGCGGCCACCACGATGGTCAAGGCCTCGACCATCTCGACGGTGGTGGCACCGAAGACCGCCAGCAGCAAGACCGTTGTGGACGTGGTGGTCATGGACCCGAACGGCTCTGATCCGACGGATCAGGCGAGAGGGTGGGCTGGATGTCCGGACGGACGATGGCCAGATAGAGCACGAGAACCGCCACGGCCACGGTGAACACGGCCGCGGTCGGTCCGTCCCCGAATCCGATCCCACTGGTGTACGGCGGCTTACTGATGTAGTCGGCGAACGAGGCGCCGAGCGGACGGGTCACAACGTACGCGAACCAGAAGGCCACGACATCGTTCAGGCCCAGCTGCCACCATGCCACCGCCGGGATCAGGATCACCACGCTGAAGACGATGCCCGAGGCGAGGTAGCCGAGGCCCAGAGCGGTGGCCGTGAAGTCCCCGAGCGCCGTACCCAGGGCGAAGGTGGCGAACACGGTCGCCCAGTAGAAGCCTTCACGTCTCCGCGTGGTGATGCTGTGGATGGACAGCGTTCCCTCCATGCGGTGCCACACCAGGAAGACTACGGCCAGCACCACCGTCCACAGGATGGTGGTCCCGGCATAGGGAATGTTGAGATCGAGATGCAGGAAGTCGGACACCCCGGTGCCGAAGATGGCGATGGCATAGGCGAGGAACCAGTAGGCGGGCGCCCGGTACCTCCGGGTGCCGAACTGCAGTCCCAGCCCGATGAGGAACAGGGCCAGTTCGGTCCCACCCCCGCCGATGTTCCCCCACGTCTTCAGATAGTCGGATGTGGCCTCACCACCGGCGGTGGTGAGGATCTTGACCACCCAGAACACGAAGATGATCTCCGGGACCTTGGCCGCCCGCGGCTCGGGGAACAGCCGCTCGAATGTGGTGATCACGACGGAGCCCCTTCTGACCCTGGTCGGGGACGGGTGGCGGTCCTGTCACCACGAACCGTCGCCGGTCGTAGGAGGTCGATCGGGCCGTCGACAGCCCCGGCGTCACACGTCCGTGCCACTACCGATCGGCGGAAATGACAGCGACACAGCTGATCTCGATCACGGCGTCAGGGAGGAACAGTTCGGTCACGCCCACCGCCGTCCAGGCCGGATAGGGGTCGGTCAGAAATTCCCCCGCCACCCGCAAGGTGGCCTCGGACTGGGTCGACAGTCCTACGTGGTACGAGGTGATCTCCACCACATCGGACCAGTCGACCCCAGCTTCGGCCAAGGTGAGGGCGATGTTCCGGAAGGTCTGGCGGATCTGTGATTCGGCGTCGGGTGAGAATGCCCCGTCAGCGGTCTCGCCGGTATGCCCGGTCAGGCGCAGGGTATCGCCGACTCGCACGCCGGCCGGAATATGTGTCTCGAGGTAGAAGTCGCGCCACACCTCTGGCACCAGTGCGTTCCGCCGTTCGGAGTGTGCTGCCGCTGCTCCCATGCCAAGTCTCCTTGTCCATCGAGTTGGTCCGATCGAACCGAGGTCTGCACCGACCATAGAGTTCCCGCCGCAGGCTGACCAGGACCGCGCCGCCGGTCACGGCGGCGTCGCCGACGTGGCTCCGACGGGGGCAACCTCGTCGATCACGTCGAGCCGGTCAGCGAGTATCGGGCTCCGACCCCGCTCGGGGCGAAGGCGTGGGGAGCGAACGCATTGGCCAGAGCGGCCTGGGCTCGCCAGCCGGTGCAGTGACCGGGGGCCACGATCCGCGGACGGATCAGTTCGGACAGGTCTCGGACCGTGGACGGGATCCTGTCCTCCACGGCCGCGCCGGCCAGGTGATAGCCCCCGAGGACCAGGTCGATTGGCGTATCGGGTACGAGCGATCGAGCCTCGAGGCAGGCATTCACGATCCCGGCATGCGAACAGGCCGACAGCACGGTGGTTCCCCGCCTCCGGACGTGGATCACCACCAGCCGTTCGTCTGCGAGGAGGGGATCGTCGACGACGTCGTCGCCGACGAAGCTGTGGTGACCGGGCAGGCCCGTCTCGTACTCGGTCTGCCGTGGGATGAAGCCACTCGAGCCGAAGAATCCATCCGCCAAGAGGTGGGCTTCGGCATGGGTCACCACGTGACCGCCGGCTTCCTCGATGCTCTGCGTCGAAGGTTCGTCCGGGAGCATGACCATCGTCCCGTCGGGGAGTTGGATCCCCCGCCGGTCGGGGCGGTCGGGGTGGAGATCGACGACCAGGGGCCGGGTGGCCCCAGAAGCCTGCTTGGCCGTGGTGATGGCTCCGACGACGGCAGGTATGGCACCGGAATGATCCCAGTGCCAGTGGGACAGGACGAGAGTGTCGATGGCGGCGAGGTCGATCCGGAGCCGATGGGCATTGGCGATCCAGACGTCCCCGTACGGACCGGTGTCGAACAGGGCCGTACGGACCTCGGTGCCGCGGCGACCGGTGATGAGCACCGACAGTCCGTGACACGCCACGCACATCTGGTCGAACACGGTGATGCAGTCATGGCCGTTGTAGCGCCGCGTTGCCGGCACCTCTCCGAGCAGGTGGGCGATCTCGGGCAGCACCGGAATACCGGGACCCGTGCTCGAGAGCGTGTCGGTGGCATTGTCGACGACGACGGTCACCGTCACATCGTCGAGCGCCTCGAGGTCGAGCGGAGGTCGAGTGGGCAAGGGGACTCCTGGGCGCGCTTCGGGTCGAACCGACAGGGCCCGACTATTCCAGGCCGTCAGCATCAGGGCAAGGTCCGAACGGCGTCAGGTCTTGGGCTGCGTCTCCAGGGGCTCGTATCCTCGGTCCTCAACCGTCCTTCCGTCGCGGTTGAACCGGATCTGGCGTTCGACGAAGGCCAGATAGAAGGCGGCGGCAAAGGCCAGGCTGGTGAAGAGACTCATCACGAAGAAGATCCACGGCACACGGAGTCCCCGCCTCCGTCCGTCGACGATTGTCCACAAGGGGAGCAGCACCAGATTGACGATGATGTAGTCCTGCGCGGCGGAGTCGGCGGCCCAGTTGGAGAAGAGCGACTTGGTGTAGTCGACGTAGCTGGCCCGATGGCCGTAGAGATGGACGTAGCGGACGTTGAAGTACCACCCGAGCAACAGCGAGGCGACACCGACGAAGTAGTACAGGCCCTCGAGGAAGGTCGGCCGTCCGACACGCCCACCGGCGAAGAGCCGTCGATTGGCAACGAAGGCGAAGACGGTGCTGACGACACCGAGGATCCCGTAGAACACGAGCGAAGCGGTCATGGTCCCTCCCTGGGCCTGATTCGGCACTCAGGCGCAGTGTAAGTGTGGTTGGGCGGGATGTTGTCGACCGCGGCGGCGTGACAGGGCGAGAGCGGGTTCGCCCTGGTGCGCCCCGACGCGAGCACGTGTGTGGGTGCAGGCGCTACCGTGCGTGATGTGAGAAGTAGAAACCCGTCCGACCGTAGGCGACCGGTGCGATTGATCGGCCTGGTCGTCGGCCTCGTGCTGTTGAACGTGGTGTGGGCCGCCCCGGGTGGCGCCTCCGGTCGGCGAGCGAGCGGTACGGCGAACGGTGCCAAGGGGATCTATCGGGCCCACGCCGTGCTCACCGGTCCGATCACCACCGGACATGTCATCGAACCCCTCACCGCCAACCCTGCCAACCTGGCCGCCAACGGGTACGTCGAACAGGAGTTCTTCGCATCGGGCACCGCCACCGCCCTTCAGGCGACATCGTCGCCGAGCAACGGGAGGTGGGCGGTCGCGCCGACCACCACCGCCTCGTACCGCACGAGGATCCTGGTGCGGCGACCGAGTGATCCGGCCCACTTCAACGGCACCGTGGTCGTCGAATGGATGAATGTCTCGGCCGGCGAGTCGGCACCCGACTTCGACTATCTCAACCCGGAGCTCATGAGACAGGGCTACGCCTACGTCGCGGTGTCGGCGCAGGCTCAGGGAGTCCAGGGGGGCACGCCGCTCCTCGGATCACCGGTCTCGGGGGGATCCACCGGGTTGGTGGGAGCCGAGCCGGCACGGTACGGAACCCTGCACCACCCGGGCGACGAGTACGCCCTGGACATGTTCGCTCAGATCGGCGGGGCCCTTCGCAGCCCCCGGCACGCTGTGTTGGGTGGTGAGCGTCCCAAGCGGGTCATCGCCGTCGGAGAATCACAGTCGGCGTACTACCTGACGACGTTTGCCGATGCCGTGCAGCCGCGGACGGACACCTTCGACGGGATCTTCATCCACAGCCGCGGCGGGAGCGGCGCACCCCTGGACGGGTCGGGCCTGACCTCGAAGCAGGGTCCGCAGAACCTGTGGATACGAACCGACCTCAGCATCCCGGTCTTCATGTTCGAAACCCAGACCGATCTGATCACGTTGGGCTACGCCCCCGCGCAACAGCCCAACACCGATCGGATCCGGACGTGGGAGGTCGCCGGGACATCGCACGCCGATGCCTACGAGTTGGGTCCGGCGGCCGGAATCCTCGGCTGCACCACACCCGTTAACGACGGTCCGCAACACCAGGTCGTCCAGGCCGCCTTCGTGGCCTTCAACCGGTGGCTGGACCACGGGATCCCTCCACCGTCGCCGCCCCGCTTCCGTCTGGCCAGCACCAGCGCGCCGGTGTTGCTCCTCGACACCTACGGCAACGTGGTCGGTGGCGTGCGGACGCCCGACGTCGACGTCCCCGTCTCGACGCTCAGCGGCGCACCGGCACCCGGGGCCAACGCGCTCTGCTCGCTGTTCGGGTCGACCACGCCCTTCAGCGAGGACACTCTGATCAGCCTGTACACGAACCCCAGCGGCTACCTGAAGGCCTACAAGGCCAGCTTGGCCGAGGCCATCACGCAGGGCTACCTGCTCCCCGCCGACCGGGCCGGTCTGCTGGAGCAGGCCCGACTGGTCCAGTTCCCCTGAGCGGATAGTTCAGGTGGGTCTCGAACCCACAGGCTCCCGCTACGACGTGGTCCGCTTGAGTCGGCCCTTGGGTTGGACCGGCATCACCTGGTGCTTGGGGATGGCAAAGGGTGTCACCGTCGACGCCGGTGGGTTGATCTCGAGTTGGTCGGTGGCTGAACACTGATCCACCGGTGGGGTCGTGACCGAGCTGGACATGACCGGCAACGTGGGTGGCCTGACCACCGGCGACCCGAGTACCGGTAGCGCCGAGGTCAGGTCGCCGGTCGCCCCCCGTCGCCAGGCCGAGATGTTCGGGGCCGTCACCCCGAACAACGTCTCGAGGAAGCGCAGCTGGGACGTGTGGTCGAACGGGTCGGAGCAGACGTAGCCGCCGGCGGAGAAGGGTGACACGACCAACATCGGTACCCGCACCCCCAGGCCGACCGGCCCGGTCGTTCCACCGGCCGAACTCGGAAGGGGGTCGACGGTGAGGTACTCGCCGGGCGTCCCGGCCGGCGGCGTGGGCGGGGGCACGTGGTCGAAGAACCCGTCGTTCTCGTCGTACATGATGAACAGGACCGTCTTGGCCCAGACGGCGGGATTGGACAGCAGCGTGTTCAGGATCTGTTGGATCCACCACTCACCCAGCGCGGGTGGCGCCGGCGGGTGTTCGTCGAACCCGGCCGGAGTGGAGATCCACGAGACCTGGGGGAGGGTTCCCGCCGCGACATCGGCGGCCAGGTCGTTGGGGCTGTTCCCATCGGTGAGGCCGCCGGTCACGTTGGGGCCGAAGTAGCCGAAGGCGTTCCGGTACAGGGCCGACGTCGGGTCGGACATGTACTGGTCGAAGTAGACCAACATGTTGTTGCTGATGAACGCGGCCTCCGACGGGTCGTAGAGCGGACCGTGCGGGTTGTAGACCTTCCAGCTGATCCCGGCCTTCTGCAGGACCTCGGGCATGGTCGTCCACGAGCACGATCCCCGCACCCCCGTCTTGCTGTCGTTGGTGACGATGATCGGCCCCCCGGCCTCGCCGGCCGGGTCGATGGTCCCACTGATCTGCATGAGCCGGTTGGGATGCGTCGGCCCGAGCACGGAGCAGAAGTAGTGGTCGCAGATCGTGAACGTGTTGGCCAGGTGATAGTACAGCGGGAGGTCGACCTCCTTGTAGTACCCCATGGTGTTGGTGCCGAGCTCACCCTCGTAGGAGTTGGAGGTGTGGGTGCTGACGAAGCTGTCCATGGCCCCGCCGTTCCACGATGCGTGCTCGGCCGACCACGAGTGGGACAGGTCGTAGGTGCACTCGGCCTGCTCCTTCAGCGACTTCATGTGGAAGGGGAGAAGGGTCGGATTCTGTCCGCCCGGCCACGCCTGTTGGAACGCACCCTGGTTGTTGGTGTCGCTGAAGCCGGCCACGCCTCCGAGCGCCCCGAAGTAGTGGTCGAACGACCGGTTCTCCTGCATGAGGAAGACGACGTGCTCGACGGCACCCAGGTCGCCGCCGGCCGGCTTCACCCTGGCCGCCCTGCGGACGGTTTCGGCCCCCGACGCTCGCACACCCCCGAGGCCGGCCAGGCCGAGGGCGGCGGCCCCGCCGATGCCACCGGCCAGGAGTTCCCTGCGGCTGTACTGCCTGTCCCCCATGCAAATGTTGTAGCACAGCGCGCCCCGGTGTGGCCCGGAAGACCGCAAAACGTACCGCCGGTAGGCGACCCCGCTACGGGCGGCGGCTCCTCCCGGTCGGGGGAGCTTGGGCGCGGTTCAGCCGAACTTGCCCAGTGACCGGAGCCACTCGCTCGTCCGGAGCAGGCCTTCGTCGAGGGAGATGGGGTCGTAGCCCAGGCGCTTGTACGTCTTCGACTCGGACAGGCTCCGCCGAACCGGCCCGTCCGCGGCCGCCTCGGCCGCTTTGGCCGCGATGGCTACGAGGGTCGGGCCGAAGACCCGCGCCAACTCGGGATCGTCCGACGGTTCGATGTCCGCCACCCGGTGGTCGAGGCCGGCCAGTTCGCAGATCCGACTGCACGCGGTAGCCGTGCTCACCACGTCCTCGGGCCGACCGTCGAGCATGTAGCGCTCTCCGGAGACGCCCCGGTCGAGGGCCAGGATGCAGCCCCGGGCCACGTCGTCGGCGTACACCCAGCTGATCGGAAACTTGAGGTACTGCTGGATGCGTTGACGCAGCGCCGACAGCAGGACCCGGTTGAAGCTGGTGCGGCCGAGCGCGTTGGACACCACCGGCGAAGGCCCGAAGATGGCGCCCGGGTGGGTGGTGACCACGTCCTGGCCGGCGGCGGCACGAGCCATGGCCTCTTGGAAGGCGGCCATCTTGGTGATGGTGTAGGGATCCGAACTGGGATGCTTCGACACCGGCGCTGTCCTCGCGGTCGAGCCCCTGGGAGGTATCGAAGAACGTGCCGGTGCTGACGGCCACCACCCGGCGCATGCCGAGGGCCAGGCCGGCGTCGAGGACGTATCGGGTCCCGTCCTCGTTGACGGCGCGGAAGGCGTCGAGGTCCTGGCTGGCCCCTCCGAGCAGGGCGGCGCAGTGGATGGCGGCGTCAGTGCCGGCCGCGGCCCGTAGGACGTCACCGGCGTCGGTGATGTCGCCGGTGACGATCTCCACGCCGAGGGCGGCCAGCGGGTCCACGTCGGCCCCGTCACGGGCCAGGGCCCGCACCGAGTCCCCCGCTCGATCAGCAACTTGCACACGTTGGCGCCGGTCAACCCGGTGGCACCGGTGACGAAGACGGTCTCGCTCACGCCGACGCCTCCTCCGGTACGGGCGTGATGGCCGTGTCCACCTGGTCCGGGTCGTAGGCGATCACCGGCGCGCTGTCGCCGAACACGTCCAGGGTGTGGATGAAGCGGTGGGTGCCCATGGTGGTGGCACAGGTGAAACCCAGCTCGATGATCTGTGCCGCCGTGAACACCTCGCCCAGCCGGCGATACATGTCGTCATCGATGGCGTGATGATCGGCGGACATCAGATCCAGGAACTCCACGGCCAGACGCTCCTGCTCGGTCAGGTCCGAGTGCCCCGGTGCGATGAGGCAGGCCACGTCCTCGTCGGTGATGGAGTCGTGTTTGCGCGACTGCATGCAGGGCTGGCACTCGCCCAACTGGGCGCTCCGGATGCGGATCAGCTCGAGGATCCTTCCGCCCAGCAGGCTCTTCTTGCCCCAGGCGGTCCGGGCCATGCTGGTCTGGATGATCTGGGCGGTCCGGTAGGCGAAGATCTGCAGCGGAACCGGGGTGGCGTAGGTGCCGTCGGCGACACCCTCCTCGATGATGCGCCGAGGCTCATCGGCCAGCTGGTCCATCGGAATCGGTTCAATCCGTGGCATGAGTGCCCCCTCTCCACCGGACCGGCCGGTGGTATCGCTTCGTGCAGTCGAACTTATTAGGCTGAGCGCTCCATGTCCATGAACCCCGCGTCCGTGCTCCTCAACGATCGGGTGGCCGTGGTCACCGGGGGCGGAGCCGGCATCGGCCGCGGTATCGCCCGGGGCCTGGCTGCCTTCGGGGCCAGGGTGGCCGTCTGGGAGCGGGACGCCGACACCGCCGCCGCCGCCGCCGACGAGGTGGGAGGGCTCGGCATCACCACCGACGTGCGCCAGTCGGCCGAGGTCGATGCGGCCCTGGCCCGCACCCAGGCCGAGCTCGGGCCGGTGAGCATCCTGGTCAACAACGCCGGGGGGGTGTTCCTGTCGCCCCTGCTCGAGACGTCGGAGAACGGGTGGGACGCCCTCTACCGGGCCAACCTCAAGCACGTCATCCTCTGCACCCAGCGGGTGGCCCGCACCATGGTCGACGCCGGCACGGGTGGCAGCATCATCAGTGTGACCTCGATCGAGGGGGTGCGGGCCGCACCGGGCTATGCCGCCTACGCCGCGGCCAAGGCCGGCGTGATCAACTTCACCAAGACGGCGGCCCTCGAACTGGCGCCCCACGGGATCCGGGTCAACGCCCTGGCTCCGGACATCACGCTCACCGAGGGCATGGCCGCGGTGGCCCCGCCGGGGGCCGAGGAGACCTTCGGGCTCACCGTCCCGATGGGCCGGCCCGGCCATGTCGACGAGATGGCCGGGGCGGCGGTGTTCCTGGCCGGGTCGCTCTCGAGCTACGTGACCGGTCAGACCATTCACGTCGACGGGGGGACCCAGGCCTCGAGCGGGTGGTACCACCATCCCGACACCGGTGCCTACGTGCTCGGACCGGCCTGACCCTCCCGGGGTCCTCGCCTCTGGTGCGGGGCGATCCCTCCGACACCGAGGTCACTCCTCGCGGCCAGCGCTCCCGACATGGGCCGACATGCCGCCGTCGACCGAGATCATCTGACCGGTGATGTAGCGGGATTCGTCCGAGGCCAGAAACACCACCACGTTGGCGATGTCGTCGGGCTCGCCCAGATGGGTGGTCAGGATGGCCCGGCTGAGCCCGCCGAGGATGTCCTCGTTGAGGTGGGCCCGGACGGCATCGGTGATGATCAGGCCGGGCACGATGGTGTTGACCCGGATGTTCTGCTTGCCGTGGGAGGTGGCCACGTACATGGTCAGGGTGTTCACACCGGCCTTGGACACCCCGTAGGCGGTGCGGGTGCGGTCGCCCTTCAGCGAGGCACCCGACGACATGTTGACGATGGAGCCGCCCCCGTGGCGCACCATCTCGGGGACGGCGTGCTTGCACATCAGCATCTGGCTGGTCAGGTTGACGGCCAGGGTTCGGTTCCACACGTCGAGATCAAGTTCCGTCACCGGGGTGTCCCGGTTCAAGAAGTCGGAGTCGGTGAGGGCGGCGTTGTTGTGGAGCACATCGAGCCGTCCGAATCCCTCCACTGCCGCGCCCACCGCGCCGATGACGGCGGGCTCCTCGGTCAGATCGGCCCCGACCGACAGCGCCGTTCCGCCCGCGCCCCGGATGTCGGCGGCGACCCGCTCGGCGCCGGCCGCGTCGACGTCCACGACGACCACGGAGGCGCCCTCCCGCGACAGGGCCCGGGCCGTGGCCGAGCCGATGCCGCCGGCTCCGCCGGTCACCAGGGCCACCTTGCCCTCGACCCGGCCCATCTCAGATCCTCACTCCATGGTCGGCGGCGGGTGTGGTCGGCATGGGTGGCTCCTGGTCGGGATGCGGAGAGTGGGGGAGGGGACGGTAGAACGGGTCCCCCTGGCCCGCCGGTCCGGGGCCGTCGGTCACGGAGCCACCAGCACCAGCGAGAAGAGGAGGAACGTCATGGTAGCCAGCAACGCCCCCGACACCCCGGCCACCACACCGAGCGCGGTCGGCCGGATGGCGCGGGCCACGGCCACGATGAGCGGGAAGGCGGTCAGCAGGACCCGGGGGCGGGCCCCCACCATGTTCGAGTCGAAGGCCGTCAACAGGATCCCGACGGTGTAGATCCAGATGATCACCGGAGGCCGCCACCGGACCATCAGTCCCAGCCCGACCAGCGCGAACACGAGGCCCAAGGCCGGCACCACCGCCTCGAGGTCGTGGGGGTGGGTGACCGCCTGGCGGAGATCGAACACGGTGTCGTGGGAGAAACCGGTCCCGCCCCAGATGGCCCGTTCCACGTGGTACCAGCGGAAGAAGTCACCGGTGGCGTGGTCGAGGTAGAAGAAGAAGGCCAGGACGCCGGCCAGGGAGAGCATCGGGGAGACTGTCGCCCACCAGTCGCGGTCCTTCCTGACGGCCGAACCGGCGGCCCACAGGCAGCAGGGCACCAGCACGAGCGCTTCGGGGTGCACGGCGGTGGCGACCCCGGCAGCCAGTCCGGCCACCAGCCACCGCCTTTGGAGCAGGGCCAGCAGGCAGACCGCGCACAACAGGATGGCCAGGGCCTCCGAGTACACCATGGACAACACGACCGCCCCGGGGAAGAACACCCACAGCACGACGGCCCGGTCAGCCACCATCTCGTCGCACAGATGGCGGACCAGGTACCAGAGCGCCACCGACGCGCCGGCACCGAAGGCGAAGGCCATGGCCACACCCACCACCACCGGGGTGGCCCCGGTCAGCGCCGAAGCCCCCCGGAGCAGGAGCGGCCAGGCCGGAAAGAAGGCGATGGCCGAACCCGGGGCGATGGCGACGTGGGCCGGGGAGGGGAAGTATCCGTGGTTGGCGATGAGCAGGTACCAGCTGCCGTCCCACGAACCCAGGGCTTGCAGGAACAGGGACGCCCTGGGCGGGGGCGGCCACGGACCGGTGAAGTGGTGCGTGGCCAGCCCCTGGTTGACCACGAGGACGGCGCCGAGGACTATGGCCACCACCAGCCTCGACAGGGCGAAGACCCCGACGGTGCGGCCCAGGGCCACCAGCACGTGTCGGTGCCGAGCCACCCAGGCGGTCCCCCCGTGGGAACGGTCGATGCGGTGGGCGGGCGACCGGTCCGGCGACGGGTCGACGGCCGCCTCCGTCCCCGTGCCCTCGTCGGTGGTCGGACCGGTCACTCCGGTCACCCTATCCGTCGGCCTGCAGGGATCCGGGGAGTGTCGCCACCATGGGCGATGGGCTACTCGGCCGCCTCGGCCAGCGCCTCGGCCAACGTGGGGTGGACCAGCATGGACTCGACGATGTCGTTCACGCCGAGGCCGCCGGTGACGGCCACCGCCAGCACCGAGATGAGCTCAGAGGCGTTCCTCCCCACGATGGACCCCCCCAGGACGATGCCGGTGGCGGGATCGGTGATGATCTTGACGAAGCCGCGGGAGTCATTGTCGATGAGGGCCCGCGAGCTGGCTGCGAACGGCACCTTGGTCACCCTGATCTTCCGACCCTCGGCGAAGGCGTCCGCCTCGGCCAGGCCCACATCGGCGATCTCCGGCTCGGTGAAGATGGCCGATGGCGCGCTCTCGTAGTTGGGGTGCCGGTGGGCCACCGTGTGACCACCGACCACGTACTCGGCCACCTTCCTGCCCTGCATGGCAGCCACCGACGACAGCGGTAGCTTCCCCGACAGGTCACCGGCGGCGAAGATGTGGGCCACGCTGGTCTGGCAGTGCCGGTTGATGGGCACGGTCCCGCCCTCGGCCACCTCCACGCCGGCGGTCTCCAGACCCAGGCCCTCCGAGTTGGGCACGGACCCGATGGCCAGCAGGGCGTGCGATCCGTTCACCATCCTGCCGTCGTCGCAGCGGACCACGACGCCGTCGTCGGTGTGGTCGACACCGATGGCCCGGGCCCCCTTCAGGAGGTGGACCCCCCGTCGCGAGAAGTCGGTCTCCAGCACCGCGGCCACTTCAGGATCCTTCTGGGGGAGAACCTGCTGACGGCTGACGATGAGTGTCACCTCGCACCCCAGCGACGAGAACATGTGCACGAACTCGACCCCGGTCACACCCGAGCCGATGACCACCAGGTGACCGGGGAGCACCTGGGGCGGATAGGCGTCCCGGGTGGTGAGCAAGCGGTCGGCATCGAGGTCGGCCCACGGCGGTATCCGGGGACGACTGCCGGTGCTGAGGAGGACCGTGTCGGCTTCGAACGTCTCCTCTCCGTCGGCCGTCTCGGCCAGCACGGTGTGGTCGTCCACCAGGCGGGCCGTGCCCCGGACGAGCCGGACGTGCTGGCTTCGGAGAATCTTCTCGTTGGTCTGCTCGATGTGGTCCACGATGGAGGTGATCCGGTGGCGCAGCAGTTCGAGGTCGAGGGAGCCGCCGGCCCCGACCACGCCCATGCCGGCGATCCGGCGGAGGTAGGACATCGAGCCGCCGGTGGCGATCATGGCCTTTGACGGCACGCAGTCCCACAGGTTGGCGGCACCACCGACGATGTCCCTCTCGATGAGGGTGACGTCGACCCCCAACCGGGCGGCGTGGGTGGCGGCCTGGCCGCCGGCCGGGCCGCCACCGATGATGACGAAGCGCATGGGCACAGGTTACGACGCTCCGATCACGCCCCTGCCACCACTTGGCACCTGGGTATCGCTACGATTTCCACCGGACTTCCTGGCGGAGAACCGGACTGGACAGCACGCCAGCCACCGCTGGCCTGGTGCCTCAGGACACCCAGCAGAAACGTCATGTGAGCCATGGACCCACGTCGAGAGCGTAAGCAGCAACGGCGACGCGTTCATCGGCGCCGTCGGCTGTTCGCCCTGTGCGTGGTGCTCGTGGGCGTCATCGGCGTGGTGGTTCTGACCAGGCCCACGGTTTCGGCCCCGGCCACCTCGGGTCAGGCCCTCGACCCGGCTGAATTCGCCGACGGCTCGTGTGTGGCCCTCGCCCCGACGGTGGGGGACCGTAACCAGACGGTGTTCCTCGACGCCGGGCACGGGGGTGTCGACCCGGGCGGCGTCGGTACGACCGAGTCCGGATCCGCCATCGATGAGGCCACGGAGACCCTTCCCGTAGAGCTCGAGGTGAGTGACCTCCTCCGGGCCGAGGGCTATCGCGTGGTCGTCTCCCGGACCACCGCCGACACCGTGCTGCGCCTGACCCCGATCGACCTGTCCGGTGGGGAGCTCTCCCTCACCGGGTCCCACGACGACGTGGCGGCACGGGACATCTGTGCCAACGACGCCCACGCCCAGGCGCTCGTGGGTATCTACTACGACGCAGGGGCGTCACCGGACGAGGCGGGGAGCCTCACCGCCTACGACCCCTCGCGTCCGTTCGCGGCCGACAATCTCCGACTGGCCACCCTGGTCCAGCACGACGTGGTGGCAGACATGGATGCCCAGGGCTGGGCCATTCCCGACGACGGGGTCCAGACCGACGGGAGCCTGGGCTCGTTCGTGGGCGACCCCGACGAGGGCGGCCTCGCCGGCCAGGCCGCCTCCTACAACCACCTTCTGCTGTTGGGGCCGGCATCGCCCGGCTTCTTCACGACACCGAGTCAGATGCCGGGCGCCGTCATCGAGCCGCTCTACCTCACGGATCCCTACGAGGGCTCCATCGCCGACAGTTCCCTCGGTCAGCGGGTCATCGCCCAGGGCATCGCCTCTGCCGTCGAGCAGTATCTGACCCCACGACCGGCCACATCCGGTTCGACGTCAGCCTCGGCATCGGGCTGACCGGGGCCCGGGCCGGGACGGGAGGGTCCGATCAGACCGGCAGTCCGGCCTTGGTGGCCTTGGATGCCTCGACCAGGGGACCGGTGGTCGCGTAGTAGAGGTAGCTCGAGATGGGGATCCGTCCCGTACCGGCGGGTGGGCCCGGATGCAGGGAACGAGCCGACCGGAGCAGGGGGGTAGGTTGCCGGACGTGGAGGTCCGGTCTCTGGGTTACCGCACCGACCTGATGGTCCGGCGTCTGGCCGGAGCTTCGATCACGGACCGTGGCCGGTGCATCGTCGTGAGGACTCCGGACAATCCGTGGTTCCACTGGGGCAACTTCCTGTTGTGGGCCGACCCACCCGGCCGAGGAGGGATCGAAGCGTGGATGGCGGCGTTCGCCGAGGAGTTCCCCCACGCCACCCATGTGGCCTTCGGCATCGACGGGACCGGCCCTCCCGAGGGGCTCGGCCATCGATCCCCGGTGGGCCTGGAGCTCGAGCTCAGCGTGGTGATGACATTGGAGCAACCGCCCGAGGCCGGAACGGTGGCCGCCGGGGTGGCCGTTCGCCGGCTCCGCTCGGCGGAGGACTGGCGACAGGCCCTCCTCCTCCGGCAGGACGAGGAGGGGGAGGATCCCGTTCCCCCTGGTCACGCGTGGTTCCTTCACCGCAGTACCGAGGAGTCGAAGCGCCTGGTGGACGCTGGTCGGGCCGCGTACTTCGGCGCCTTCGTCGGCGACCACCTGCGCTCGCTGGCCGGCATCGTCTCGGACGGAAGCGGTGTGGCCCGGTTCCAGAACGTCGGGACCCATCCGGCCTACCGCCGACGGGGTCTGGCCTCGGCGTTGCTGGCCCGGGCCGGCGCCTTCGCCCTCTCCGAACTGCGGGCCGACCTGTTGGTCATCGTGGCCGATCGGGCCGGACCGGCCGTCGATCTCTACCGGTCCCTCGGCTTCGCCCCGGTCGAGGTGCAGTGGGGCCTGTCCGCCCCGACGGGACCCGGATCAGGCCTCTCCACCCCGGGATGAGACGCGGCCACGCCCTCCGAGCCACGGAAACTCGAGCGGACGGGTGGTCGGACCACCGGATCCTGATCGGAGGCTATTTGTGAACAGCATGTGACGAGGTCTCCCGATCCCCGGCACCGGGGTCGCCGGTGGATTACGGTCAGCGGTTACCTGCGCAGACGGTGCGGAACGGGGTGCGGCCCCAACGGGACATGGAGATCGGGTGTCAGGATGCAGCGAACAGGAATGATTCGGCGGGCGGCGATCGTGGGCCTGGTGGTGGTGGCGATGTCGACCGTCCTGGTGACACTGACGCCGAAGCCAGGCGGAGCGGCCACTCCGACCTCGGCGACGTTCGCCGAGCAGCCGCAGGCCCCGCCCAACTACATCTTCCCCTTCATGAGCCTGGCCTACTTCAACGTCTACAACAGCGAGCAGTTCCAGTACCTGATGTACCGCCCCCTGTACTGGTTCGGCAACGGGAGCACGCCCAACCTCGAGCCGGCGCTGTCGCTGGCCCAGAACCCGGTCTACTCCACCGACTCCAAGACGGTCACGGTGGACCTCAAGCCCTACGCGTGGTCGAACGGTGAGACCGTCACCGCCCAGAACGTCATGTTCTGGATGAACATGCTCCACGCCGAGAAGGCCAACTGGGCCGGCTACTCCCCGGGGGGGATTCCCGACGACCTGAAGAGCGTCACCGTCGACAGCCCCACTGAGCTGACTTTCACGCTGTCCAACCCGGTCAACACCTTCTGGTTCACCTACAACGAGCTGTCGCAGATCACGCCCATGCCCAACGCCTGGGACATCACCGCCAAGGGCGGGGCCCCCAACTCCGGGGGCTGCGCCGCCGGCGCCTACGGAACCGTGGACAGCCAGTGCAAGAAGGTGTACTCGTACCTCACCAAACAGTCGATGTCGCTGTCCACCTACGCCTCCAGTCCGATCTGGGCGGTGGTGGACGGACCGTGGAAGCTGTCCAGCTTCAACGCCTCGGGCAACGTGACCTTCGTGCCCAACCCGACCTACTCGGGACCGGTCAAGCCGACCCTCAAGAAGTTCATCGAGCTGCCCTTCACCTCGGATTCGGCCGAGTTCAACGCCCTGGTGGGCGGCAAGGTCACGGTGGGCTACCTGCCGTTGCAGGACGTGACCAAGGCGACCACCAATCCGCTGAAGGCCGGACCCAACAATCCCCGTCTCGGCAACTTCGACATGGACCCGCTGTACACGTGGTCGATCAACTACTTCCCCTATAATTTCCACGCCAAGGGGACAGCGGGAAAGATCTTCAACCAGCTCTACTTCCGCCAGGCCGTGCAGTACCTGGTTGACCAGCCGCTCTACATCAAGAAGATCTACAAGGGCTACGCCGTCGGGACCTACGGGCCGGTCCCGGTGACCCCACCCAATCTCTTCGTGTCCCAGGAGGTCCAGGACAATCCGCTGAAGTACAACCCGGCCACCGCCATCTCGCTGTTGAAGAGCCACGGCTGGAAGGTCGTGCCCAACGGCACCTCGACCTGCCAGTCGCCCGGCACCGGGGCCAACCAGTGTGGCGCCGGCATCCCCCAGGGGGCCAAGCTGTCGTTCAACCTCCAGTTCGACAGTGGAACGGCGACCACCACGCAGCTGATGGCGGCGGAGAAGTCCTCGTGGGCCCAGGCCGGGATCAACATCAACCTGTCCCAGGCCTCGTTCAACACGGTGACCGGCATCGCCGTTCCCTGCAAGTCGTGCGCGTGGCAGCTGGAGAACTGGGGTGCGGGATGGATCTTCTCCCCCGACTACTACCCGACCGGGGAGTCGATCTTCCAGACCGGGGCCGGGGCCAACTCGGGCAGCTACTCGGATCCCATCAACGACAACAACATCGTGGCCACCAACGTGACGCAGGAGCCGCTCACCCAGTACGAGAACTACCTGGCCGAGCAGGTCCCCGGGGTGTGGCAGCCCAACCAGGTCACCTCGTTGACGGAGACCGACAAGAGCCTCAGCGGCGCGCTCCCACAGAATGTCTTCCAGTCCATCACCCCGGAGAACTGGCGGTACTGATCGGCCGGATCCGATCGACGGCCGGTGGCGACACCATCGTTGGCGCCGAATCCGGATGGTAGGGCCGTGGGCGCCGGTTCCTCGGTTGACGCCGGCGTGGGGGAGGACGGACTCCATGGCTGACAGGCAATGACCGGCTACCTGATCCGTCGGGTCGGCCAGGCTCTCATCGTGATCCTCGGGGTCATCCTCATCACGTTCCTGCTGGCCAAGCTGATCCCCGGTGGCGAGGCCAAGGCCGTGCTGGGCTCGAGGGCCACCCCGGCCACCGTGGCCCGCTTCAACCGGGTCAACGGCCTGGACGCCCCGACCTATCTCCAGTTCTGGCGGTACGTGGAGGGGATCTTCGCCCATCTCAACCTGGGCTACTCCTACAAGTTCAACCAGGGCGTGCGCCAGGTCATCGGTCAGCGCCTCCCGAAGACCCTGACCCTGGTGGGTGTGTCGGTGGTCCTCTCCCTGATCGTGGCCGTCCCGCTCGGCATCCTCCAGGTCGTCCGTCGGAACAAGCCCGTCGACTACGTGCTGACCGGGAGCTCGTTCTTCTTCTACGCCATGCCCGACTTCCTGCTGGGCACCCTCTTGATCATCTGGTTCGCGTTCGACCTGCACTGGTTTCCGGTCTCACCCCCCGGAGACGCCTCGGCCTGGGCCATC
This sequence comes from uncultured Acidimicrobiaceae bacterium, assembly GCA_963756515.1. Classification (GTDB taxonomy): domain Bacteria; phylum Actinomycetota; class Acidimicrobiia; order Acidimicrobiales; family RAAP-2; genus Bog-756. The sequence continues at coordinate 431,331 of CAVWNV010000013.1, read as the reverse complement.
TTCACCGATCCCAGGGCCTTCGTCCTGCCCGTCGTGACCCTGACGGCGACCTCGGTGGCCTCGTTCAGCCGGTATATGCGGTCGTCGATGATGGATGCCCTGGCCGAGGAGTACATCCGCACGGCCCGGGCCAAGGGTGCCGGCAACCGACGGGTGCTCTACGGCCACGCGCTGCGCAACGCGCTGATCCCGCTCCTCACGCTGCTGGGCCTGTCGCTGCCGGCCATCGTGAGCGGCGCCCTGATCGTCGAGAATGTCTTCAACTACCCGGGCATGGGACTGCTCACCGTGCAGTCGGCCTTCAACGACGACATCCCCGTCGTGCTGGGGACGACCCTGGTGATCACCGTGGCCACCGTGATCGGCTCGTTGATGGCCGACATCCTCTACGCCGTGGCCGATCCACGCATCCGGCTCGGCGGGGAGTGACGTGAGCGATCCCGAAGACTTCCGTCCCGACCCGGTCTTCAACGACGAGGAGGACCGCACGCCCCTTCCGATCGGTGGGGGACCCACCATGACCGGTGGCCAGCTGAGCGAGTCCGAGGCGTTGATTCCCGAGGGCGGGGAGTCGACCTCCACCGGAGGTGTCCTCACCCAGATGGCCAGGGTGTTCCGCGAGAACAAGCTGGCCGTGGTGGGACTGGGGGTGATCGTGTTCTTCGTGCTGTTCTGCTTCGTCGGACCCCACCTGTATCCGACCAACCAGACCAACACCCAGTTGGCCCTGCAGACCTCCACCGACAACGCCCCGCCGGGCAACGGCAACCCGCTGGGTACCGACGAGTCCGGCTTCAACATCCTCGGACGGCTGATGTTCGGCGGACAGGCCTCGCTCATCGTGGGCTTCGCCTCGGCGCTGGTGGCGACGGTTTTCGGCACCCTCTACGGCGCGGTGTCGGGATTCTTCGGGAACTGGTTCGACGCACTGTTGATGCGGGTCGTGGACGTTCTGCTGTCCATCCCCGTGCTATTCCTTCTCATCGCGCTGGTGACCATCTACCACCAGTCCGAGATCCTGCTCATCGTGGTGATCGCCTTCGTCAGCTGGCTGGTGCCGGCCCGACTCATACGGGGGGAGACGCTGTCGCTGCGCAACCGCGAGTACGTCCAGGCCGTCCGGGTCATGGGGGGGAACCGCTCACGCATCATCGGTCGCCATATCATTCCCAACTCCATCGGGACCATCGTGGTCTTCGCCACGTTCCAGGTCGCCGACTCCATCCTGCTGCTGGCGGCCCTGGGCTTCCTGGGGCTGGGCGTGCCCGCGCCCCAGACGGACTGGGGCACCATGTTGTCCAACGGCGTGGACGCGGCCGGCAACGGCTACTGGTGGCAGATCTACCCCGCCGGCATCTGCATCGTGCTCGTGGTGGTGGCCTTCAACTACGTGGGCGACGCCCTGCGGGACTCGCTCGAGGTCCGCCTGCAGCGTCGCTGAGCGGGCTGGCCTCCTACCCGGGCGGAGCCCCGTCCGGCCCCGGTTTCCGGTCCCGATCAGGACGGGGATGCGGCCGTACCCGCCGACGTCGAGGTCACCGTGGGCTGCAGCGGGAAGTGACAGGCGGCCACGTGGCCGTGGCCGAAGTCCGAGAGCGGCGGCTCCACCTCGGCACAGACGTCCTGCGCCGCCGGGCACCGGGTGCGGAACCGGCATCCGGACGGTGGGTTGATCGAGGAGGGGAGCTCGCCCTGCACGGTCGTCTCGGCCCGGGCCCGGGCGCGCGCCCGGGCCACGTCGACCACCGGTACCGCGTCCAACAGTCCCACCGTGTAGTGGTGGGCCGGCCGGGCGTAGATCTCCGCCGCCGGTCCCCGTTCGACCATCTTCCCGAGGTACATGACCCCGATGGTGTCGGCCATGTAGCGGACTACGGCCAGGTCGTGGGAGATCATCACGTAGGTCAGGTCGTGGCGGGCCTGGAGATCCTTCATGAGGTTGAGGATCTGGGCCTGGATCGAGACGTCCAGAGCCGATACCGGCTCGTCGGCCACGATGACCTTGGGGTCGAGTGCCAGGGCGCGGGCCAGACCGATGCGCTGTCGTTGGCCGCCGGAGAACTCGTGCGGGTACCGCTCCACCGACGTCCGGGCCAGTCCCACTTCGTCGAGCAGCGAACCGACCTTCTCGTCCTGCGCCGCCCGGTCGCCCACCGAGTGCACCTTGAGCGGCTCCCGGATGATGGTGCCGACACGCATCCGCGGATCGAGGGAGGCATACGGGTCCTGGAACATCAACTGGAGATCGCGACGGCGGACGCGCAGGTCGGAGGGACCCAGGGAGGCCAGCTCGACCCCCTCGAAGTGGATGGATCCGGAGGTGGCCCGGTCGAGGGAGACCAGCAGCCGGCCCACGGTTGTCTTCCCGCAGCCGGACTCTCCCACCAGCCCGAAGGTCTCGCCCTTTTGCACGTCGAAGGTGACGCCGGACACCGCCTTCACGCTGCCGACCTCGTGGCGGAAGAGCGTGCCCGACATCACGGGGAACTCTTTGACCAGCTCCCTCACCTCGACGATGGGTTCGCCGGCATCACGGTGGTCGGTCGTACCCACCCGGGGCGCCGGCGTCTCGACCCACGGGTCCGTGTCCGGGGTCGCCCGGTCCCCGGACGGTTCCGGTCCGGCACCGTCCGGCCCGGCCGGCGCGTCCGGCCCACCCACGGGGTGGAAGCAGGCGAACCGGTGGACCGGGCCCGTGCCGTCCTGGCTGGCGACGAGCGGAGGGTCCTCGTTCCGGCACCGTTCGGTGGCGTACCGGCAGCGGGGGGAGAAGCGGCAGTTGGTGATGGGCTGGGACAGGTCCGGCGGCAGGCCCGGAATGGAGGCCAGCCGTTCGTGGCGCTGCTGGTCCAGCCGGGGCACCGAGGCCAACAGGGCCTCGGAGTACGGATGGCGGATGCGGTGGAAGAGCTCACCGGTCTCGGCCTCCTCGGCCACCTTGCCGGCGTACATGACGACCACCCGGTCGGTGCGTCCGGCGATGACCCCCATGTCGTGGGTGATGAGTACCACGGCCATGGCCAACCTCTGGCGGAGTCCGTCGATGAGGTCGAGGATCTGGGCCTGGATGGTGACGTCGAGCGCGGTGGTGGGCTCGTCGGCGATCAGCAGCTTGGGCTCACAGGCCAGGGCCATGGCGATCATGACCCGTTGGCGGAGTCCGCCGGAGAGCTCATGGGGGTACTGGTCCAGCCGCTCGGCCGGCTGCGGCATCTCGACCAGGCGGAGCACCTCGAGGGCCCGCTGACGGGCCTGTTGCCGGCTGGCGTCTCGGTGGAGCCGAACCCCTTCGGCGATCTGTCGGCCGATGGTCATCGTCGGGTTGAGCGAGGTCATGGGGTCCTGCGGGATGAGGGCCACCTCGTTCCCCCGGACCCGACGCATGGCCTTCTCGTCCAGGTTGGCCAGGTCCCTCCCCAACAGGGAGATGGTCCCGCCCGTCACGTGACCGGTGCCCGGCAGCAGCTTCATGATGGACAGCCCGGTGGTGCTCTTCCCGCAACCGGACTCGCCCACCACGCCGACGCACTCCCCTTCGCCCACCTCGAGGGAGACACCGTCAACGGCCACGACCGACCCGGTCCGCATCCGGAACTCGGTCCGCAGGCTCTCCAGCTGCAGGACCGGCGTCATCAACGGAGTGTATCCGGCCGTCCTGCCCGGTTCAGGACCGTGGCCGGGCGGAGCCGGGACGGTCCCGAGGCGTCACACCGTCACGTCGGCCTGCATCTGTTCGGTGGCCTCCAGGTACTCCTCGACCATCGAGAACACCACGTCCTTGGCCTTCCGGACCGTGGTCGCCCTTCCGATGACCTGGCCGCAGGGGTTGAAGTTCACGTCCCTGGCCTGTTCCGGATACCGATGGCCCCGCGACACCGCTTCGATGGCCACCATCATCTGCAGTGGCATGGGCAGCGGATCGGGGGTGTCCTCGGCCTCCCAGGCGTCGGTCCAGTCGTTCTTGAGCATGCGGCACGGCTTCCCGGTGAAGGAGCGGGACCGCACCGTGTCGCGGCTGGAGGCGGCCAGGTACGTCTCCATCTGCTTGGGCGGGATGTCGGCTTCCTCCACCGTCAGCCACAGCGTGCCCGACCAGACGCCCTGGGCCCCGAGCGCCAGCGCCGCCGCCATCTGGCGACCGCTCCCGACACCGCCGGCGGCCAGCACCGGGATGGGGGCGACGGCATCGACGACCTCGGGCCACAGCACGATGCTGCCCACGTCGCCGGTGTGGCCTCCGCCTTCGGAGCCCTGGCAGATGATGAAGTCGAGTCCGGCCGCCTTGTGGTTGAGGGCGTGCTTGACCGAACCGGCCAGGGCCCCGATCATGAGGCCCGCACCCTGGACCCGCTCCACCACGTCGGGCGGGGGGGTGCCCAGGGCGTTGGCGATCAGCTTGACGTTCGGATGACGCAGCGCCACGGTGAGCAGGCCGGCCGCATGGGCTGCGGTCCAGCCGATCATGCCGTTGGAGTGCCGCTCCTCCTCAGGGATCTCGGGCACACCGTGGTCGGCCAGGATCTTGAGGGCGAACTCCTTGTGCTGGGGCGGCACCAGGGCCCGGATCTGGGCCTCGAGCTTGTCGGGGTCCATCTCGTCCATGCCCTCGTACTTGGCCGGGATCACGATGTCGACACCGTAGGGGCGGTCCCCGACGTGCTCGTCGATCCAGGTCAGCTCCACTTCCAGCTGCTCGGGGGTGAAGCCGATCGCTCCCAGCACCCCGATGCCGCCGGCATTGGTGACGGCGGCCACGACGTCGCGGCAGTGCGTGAAGGCGAAAATGGGGAACTCGATGCCCAGCTTCCGGCGGATCTCGGTGTTCATGGTGGGGCTCCTGATCTGTGTCGGGTGTTAGGGATGAACGGATGAGGGGTTGGTCGTCGACAGGTGCGGGCGTTCGGGCCGGCGGGAGTCCTCGGGCAGCCCCAACAGGGCAGCGAGACCGGCCACCGCCACCCGGTCGCTGACCGATGCCGGGTCCAGGCTGCGCTGCATGGCCAGCCCGGTGAGCAGGGCCTTCACCAGCACGGCCAGTTCGTCCGGACCCACCCTGGGTCGGGCGCCGACAGCCGCGGTCCACCCGGCCAGACGGCGGGAGTTGTCCCGGCGGGCCTCGGCGTCACGTCGTCGGAGGACGGCGGCCACCGAGTCGTCGCGGGCGGCCCGCAACCACAGTTCGTGTTCGAGCAGCGACCATCCCCCTGACCGGTCACCGGAGGAACCGGCCACGTTCTCCCACACCGCGGCGAGCTGGCCGTGGGCCGAGTCGGACACGGCCACTTCGGCCAGGAGCACGGTGAGGAGAGAGTCCTTCCACGAGTCGAGCAGGGCCAACAGCAGTCCCTGCTTGGAGCCGAAGTGGTCGTAGACGGCTCCCGAGGTCCGGCCGGCCGCTTCGGCCACGGCGTCGACCGAGACGGCGTCGATCCCCTGTTCGGCGAAGAGCGTCGCCGCCGCGGCCAGGAGTCGTCCCCGGGTCTCGGCCTTGCGGAGCTGTTGGGTCTGGGACACGTTCCCCCGTGGCGTCGTTGACGCTCCCGATGGGGAGGGCCGCCGCAGAGCGTACATATATTGGAATCGTTATGCAACTGCCCGGCCGGCGGGCGTGGCTCAGAGCCCCAGCTGGTCCTCGAGGAGTCCCAGGTGGATCTGGGCCGCGTCGGTGTAGGTCTTCTCGCCGATGAACACGTGCTGGGTACCGGTGTACATGTCGCGGAAGGCCCGCTCGAGCCGACTGCCTTCCCGAATGGCCGAGGTGCCGGCGGCCAGATGGGCCCACTGGACGATCTCGCGGCTGGCATCGGTGGCGTAGGTGGCGGCCACCCGCATGTCGGCCCGTTGGGTCGGCGTGAGGTCCTGCCCGCTCCCGACGGATTGCTCGACCTGGTCGAACGTCGATACCACCAGCAGACGGGCCGCCGTCCACATGGCCCGGTGATGGGAGAGGTTGCGCTGGAAGGAGGCGCGGTGGGCGAGTGACGCCTCGTCCCCCATGCGGACCTTGGTCAGGGCCAGCTCGGTCACGTCGTCGAGCATGCTCTTGGCCACGCCCAGGGCCCACGAGGCGTGCCCGGCCGCGGTGATGGGCATCAGCCCCATCCGGAAGGCCGGCGAGCTGCCCCGGAGCGGGGTCCGGCAGAACAACTCGAAGGTCCGGTGCCCGGGCACGAAGAGGTCGTCCACGTTGTAGTCGTAGGACCCGGTGCCCTTCAGTCCCTGCACGTGCCACCCGTCGGTGAACTCGATTTCGGCGTGCGGGATCACCGCCACCATGAGTGGAGGGATCCCGTCGACGTCGACCACCATCTGACCGTCCACGGTGGGGATGAAGCCGGCCGCCACGTATTGGGAGTGACCCGTCCCCGAACCGAAGTTCCACGCGCCGGTGACGCGGTAACCGCCCTCGACCGTCTCACCCAGCCCGTTGGGGAAGAACTGTCCGCCGGCGGTCACCCGGTGGTCGTGTCGGGCGAAGACCTCGTCGAATCCGGCGTCGGGGAGGTAGGCGGCACAGGCCGCGGCCGAGGGGAGGTTGGCGATGCCGATCCATCCCAGCGACCCGTCCTGCCAGGCCAGCTCGATCCAGGTGTCGATCATCTCCACGAACGAAGGCTCGCAGCCGCCTGCCTCGAGCGGGTTGCACCACTGCAAGAGGCCGCTGGCCCACAGGGCGTCGACCGTGCGGGGGTTGAGGGTGCGTCGGCGCTCGGAGTCGGCGGACTCCTCGGCCACCAGCTGGCGAAGGGATCGTGCCGCTTCCGGCCCGTCGAGGGTCATTGCCATGGGTGGCCTCCTGGCCTGGTGGTGCGGTGGTGGGCCTTCGGGATCATGGGTTCACATGCCCAGTTGTTCGAGCAGGCCGACCCGGAGCCCGGCGGTGAACCCACCGTCGACGACCAGGGCGGTACCGGTGATGAACGAGGCGTCCTCCGACGCCAGGAATGCAGCCGCGGCGGCGATCTCGGACGGGCGACCGAACCGACCCAGCAGGTGCTCGTCGCGAAGCTTGTCGTGGTAGAGATGGAGCCCGTCGAGTTCGGTGACGGAGCGCAGCATGGGGGTGTCGATCCCCCCGGGGCAGATGCAGTTCACCCGGATGCCCCGCCGGCCGTAGTCGATGGCCATGGACTTGGTCAGCATGACCACCCCACCCTTGGAGGCGTTGTAGGCACTGCCACCCTCGGTGCCCTCCAGGCCCTCGATGCTGGCGACGTTGACGATCGAGCCGTGTCCCTGGGCCAGCATGTGTCGGGCGCTGTGCTTGTCCACGATGAAGGTGCCCTTCAGGTTGACGTCCACCACGCGGTCCCACTCCTCCGCCTCGACCAGGTGCACGGGACCGCCGCCGATGACCCCGGCCGCATTGACCACCACGTCGACGTGGCCGTGCTCCACCACCACCGCCGAGAACACCGCTTCGACCCCGGGTTCGTCGCGCACATCCACCCGGTGTTCCACGTCACCGGCGATGTCCAGGGTGGCGACCGTGGCCCCTTCTTCCCGCAACCGGTCGACGCAGGCGGCGCCGATGCCGGAGCCGGCCCCGGTGACCACGGCGACTGACCCGTCGAGTCGGCCCATTGTCTACCCCCTTCGGTGTGACGACGTGGCGAAACCTAGGGTTCGGGCTCGTGGGCGGTCAAGGCGTCCGCGGTCCGGTGGGTCAGTCGGGCAGGTTCGACAGCATGTGCTGGCTGACGTCGCCGACCAGGTCGATCAGGTAGCGCCGCTCGGTGAATCGCCATGCACTTTGGAGGCGTTCGAACCGGTCGTGGTAGCGACCGGCCAGGATCGGCTGGAGGGGCAGGCCCGGTACGGCCTGCAGCACGGTCCAGTAGCTGCGGGCCGCGGCCTGGCCGGCCTCCTCGTCGACCTCGAGGATCAGATTGGTGGTCACGTGCTTGGTCCCCGGGGTCCCGTCGGGATAGAGCCGCGTGGTGGAGGCGAACATGGCCCGGATGGCGTCTCGTCCCGTGAGGAGGGCGGTGCTGTCGGCCTCGCCCACGGAGGCCTCCCCCAACAGGTCGGCCACGCCGTCGAAGTCGCCGGCGTCGATGAGCTCGGCGTAGCGGGCGATCAGGTTGCCCACCGCGGTGGCACTGTCGGTCATGGTGCGGCTCCCCGGTTTAGATGAATGTGAGATCGGCGGCGTCCCAGTAGGCGTAGACCGAGGTGATGAGGCCGTCGTCGCCGAAGGTGAAGACCTCGATGCCCTCGATGGTCATGGTCGACCCCCCCGTCTCCACGTCGATCTGGAAGTCGATGGCGACCTGGGCGGCGCAGGTGTGGACGGCCTTGGCCGCGAAGGTCCAGCCGTCACTGGCCCCCACACTCCCTTCGAAGAAGGCCGTGATAGCGGCGTGGCCCACGTTGGGCGGCTCCGAAGCCGGGTCGGCCTGCACGGCGTCCTCGGCGAACAGAGCGGCGATGACCACCGGATCCCGGGTGTTCAGGGCGTCGACATAGGCGATGATCCGGGCCCTGAGCTCGTCGGGGGTCACAGCGGTCAGGCCCCGGTGGCGTGCACGCCACCGTCGACATGGAGGATCTCCCCCGTGGTCATGGGGAGCAGGTCCGAGAAGAGGGCCACGCAGGCCCGGGCCACCACGTCGGTATCGAGGACGTCCCAGCCGAGCGGCGCCCGCTCGGCCCAGGTGTCCTCGAACCCGTGGAAACCGGGGATGGACTTGGCCGCCAGGGTCTTCACCGGACCGGCCGCCACCAGGTTCACACGGATCCGTTCCGGACCGAGATCTCGGGCCAGGTACCGGGTCAGGGATTCGAGCGCGGCCTTGGACACGCCCATCCAGTCGTAGGCCGGCCAGGCCACGGTGGCGTCGAAATCGAGACCGACCACGGAGGCACCGGGTCGACCCTCGGCGCCGGCCGCCACCAGCAGCGGTCGGAACGCCTCGACCAGGGCCTTCAGCGAGTAGGCCGACACATGGAGTGCCACCGCCACGTGCTCCCAGTCGGCCTGGAACATGTCCCCGCCCAGGCATTCGGGCGGGGCGTAGCCGATGGCATGCAGGAGGCCGTCCATGTGGTCCCAGCGCCCGGACAGGGCCGTGGACGCTGCGGACAGCTGGGCCGGCTCGGTCACGTCGATCTCGAGCACCTCGGCCTCGACGGGCAGCTTGCGGGCCGTCCGGCGGGTCAGCGACAGCCCGCGCCCGGCTCCGCTGAGGACCACCTCGGCGCCCTCGCTCTGCGCCGACCGCGCCACCGCGAAGGCCAGCGAGGCGTCGGTCAACACACCGGTGACAAGAATCCGTTTACCCTCGAGCAGTCCCATCAGCGGGTCAGGTTACCGTCATGGCCCGTCCGGGCCGGAACAGCCGGTATGGAAGGGTAGGGCGCATGCGCATCGGAATTCTGGGGGGCACGGGGCCGGCCGGCCGGGGGCTGGCCGTGCGGTTGGCCGCGGCCGGTGACGACGTGGTCATCGGTTCGAGGGATGCCGACCGGGCCCGAACCGTGGCCGACGCCCTGGTGTCGGCCTGGCCCGACCGGTCCCTGGGGGTGGAGGGGGCCTCGAACGAGACCGCAGCCGGGGCGGAGCTGGTGGTGGTGGCCACCCCGTGGGACAGCGCCATCGCCACCGTCACCGCGCTGGCGGGACCGCTGGAGGGCAAGGTGGTCGTGTCCATGGCCAACGCCCTGGCCCGACAGGGTCGGGAGTTCCTGGCCCTCGTCCCGCCCCGGGGTTCGGTGGCGGCATCGATCCAGGCCGCCCTGCCCCGTTCCCTGGTGTCGGCGTCCTTCCACCATCTGCCGGCCTCGGAGATGGAGAAGCTCGACACCCCGGTGGTGGCCGACGTGCTGGTGTGCTCGGACCATCCCGAGGCCTCGGCGGCCACGGTGGCCCTGGTCGACCGCATCGACGGGCTCCGGGGCATCGACGCCGGCGGCCTCGACCAGGCCGCCCCGATCGAGGCGTTCACCGCCGTACTCATCACCGTCAACATCCGACACAGGGTGCACGCCGCCGTGCAGCTGGTCGGGTACGGCGAACGCTGAGCGGACGGGAGGCCGCTCCCATGGGAACGAAGCCCCAGATCCACCTGTACGACTCGGCCCGGCAGGTGGTGGCCCCGGTCGTGGCCGGCCCGGTCGTCACCCTGTACTCGTGTGGCATCACCCCCTACGACTCGGCCCACCTGGGGCACGCCCAGGTCTACCTGACCTTCGACATCCTCCAACGCCGACTGCGGGACCTGGGCCACGAGACGCGCTGCGTCCGCAATGTGACCGACGTGGACGACGACATCCTGCGCAAGGCCCGCGAGCTCGGCGTGCACTACCTCGACCTGGCCGCGGAGGAGATCGCCCGGTTCGATGCCGACATGGCCGCGCTCGGCCTCATCCCGGCCTGGTCCGAGCCCCGGGCCACCTCGGCCATCGCCGAGATCCTGACCCTCATCGGCTCGGTGCTGGACTCCGGCCACGCCTACCAGGCCGCTTCGGCCGTCTACTTCGACGTCACCACGTTCGCGGCCTTCGGGTCGGTGAGCCACGCCGACCACGCCGCCATGCTGGCCATGGCGGCCGAGCACGGTGGCCGTCCCGACGACCCCGACAAGCGGCACCCCCTCGACTTCGTGCTCTGGCAACCCTCCCTGCCCGACGAGCCCTCCTGGGAGTCCCGGTGGGGACCGGGGCGGCCCGGTTGGCACATCGAGTGCTCGGCACTGGCACTGCGAGAATTGGGCGAGACCATCGACGTTCACGGGGGCGGACGCGACCTGATCTTCCCCCACCACGAGTGCGAGACAGCCCAGTCCGAATCGGTGACGGGACGACCGTTCGTCCGGCACTGGCTGCATGTGGGTCTGGTCGGCCTGGACGGAACGAAGATGTCGAAGTCCCTCGGCAACCTGGTCTTCGTCGGGGATCTACTGAAGGAGTGGGAGCCGGCGGTCCTCCGGATGGCGCTGCTCGACCACCACTATCGACACGACTGGGAGTGGACGGACGAGGACATGCCCGACGCGGCCCGGCGCCTGGCCCGGTGGCGGGAGGCGCCCCGTTCCGACGGATCGGACCAGAGCGGGCTCCAACGGGTACGGGCCCACCTCGACGACGACCTCGACACGCCCGGGGCCATGGCCGCGCTGGACGACGAGGCTGATGCGGGCCGCCCGGTGGACGGGGGAGCCGCTCTGCTGGGCGTTACCCTGTAGGCGCAGCGGCGCGGCGCGAACGGTCGCGACTGACACCCCCGCATCCCGTACCCGATGGAGAAAGGCATTCCCATGGCAGCCGTCACCGTGCAGCTCCCCGATGGCTCGACCAAGGAGTTCGACGAGGGCACCACCGCCTACCAGTTCGCCGAGTCGATCGGCCCGCGACTGGCCCAGGCCGCGGTGGCGGCCACGTTCGACGGCGTGGAGGTGGACCTCGACAGCCGGTTGCCGGATGGCGCCCGGGTCAGCATCGTGACGGCTGACTCCGACGCCGGCCGGGCCATCCTGCGCCACTCCACCGCCCACGTCCTGGCCCAGGCGGTCCTCCGGCTGTGGCCCGGAGCCCATTTCGCCATCGGCCCGGTGATCGAGGACGGCTTCTACTACGACTTCGAACTCCCGGGCGGAGCGCACTTCAGCGATGAGGACCTCGAGCGGATCGGGGCCACCATGCGCGAGATCATGGCCGAGGACCAGCCTTTCATCCGCCACGAGCACAGCATCGAGGAAGGTCTCTCGATCTTCGAGGGCCAGCCGTTCAAGCGCGAGATCATCGAGGCCGTCGGGGCCGGGCACGACGAGGTCGACGCCCCGGCCGAGGGCGGTACGACCGCCACCGTGTCGACCTACTGGAACGCGCCGACCTTCACCGACCTGTGCCGGGGGCCCCACGTACCGTCCACCCGTCGACTCGGTCACTTCGACCTGATGCGGGTGGCCGGCGCCTACTGGCGCGGCGACGAGAAGCGCCAGCAGCTGCAGCGCATCTACGGGACGGCCTGGGAGTCGGACAAGGCGCTGGCTCAGCATCTGCACCGCCTGGCCGAGGCCGAGCGACGTGACCACCGGAAGCTCGGAGCCGAACTGGACCTCTTCTCCTTCCCCGAGGAGATCGGCTCGGGGTTGGCCGTCTTCCATCCCAAGGGCGGGACGGTCCGACGGCTCATGGAGGACTACTCCTACCAGCGCCACCGGGCGGCCGGCTATGAGTTCGTGACCACCCCCCACATCACCAAGGCCGAGCTGTTCGAGACCTCGGGTCACCTCGACTGGTTCGCCGACGGGATGTTCCCACCCATGGAGCTCGACGGCGGTCAGGTCTACTACCTCAAGCCCATGAACTGTCCGTTCCACGTGTTGATCTTCAAGAGCCGGCAGCGCTCGTACCGCGAGCTCCCCCTCCGCCTCTTCGAGTTCGGCACCGTGTACCGCTACGAGAAGTCGGGAGTGGTCCACGGCCTGACCCGGGTCCGGGGCATGACCCAGGACGACGCCCATATCTTCTGTACCCGCGACCAGATGGCCAACGAGCTCCACACCACGCTGGCGTTCGTGCTCTCGCTCCTGCGTGACTTCGGCCTGACCGAGTTCTTCCTCGAGCTGTCCACGCGGCCCGACGGCAAGGCCGTGGGCACACCGGAGGAGTGGGAGGAGGCCACCGAGACCCTGCGCACCGCGGCGCTGGCCATGGATCTCGAGCTGGTCCTCGACGAGGGGGGCGGGGCCTTCTACGGCCCGAAGATCTCGGTGCAGGCCCGTGACGCCATCGGGCGTACCCACCAGATGTCCACCATCCAGTTGGACTTCCAGACCCCCCAGCGCTTCGACGCCGAGTACATCGGAGCCGACAACGGCCGGCACCGCCCCATCATGATCCACCGGGCCCTGTTCGGCTCGGTGGAGCGGTTCTTTGCCATACTCCTCGAGCACTACGCCGGGGCCCTGCCCACCTGGCTCTCGCCCGAGCAGGTGCGGGTGCTGGCGGTGCGGGACGACCACGAGGAGTACGCCCACAAGGTGGCCGAGCGACTCATGGCCGTCGGGGCCCGCGTGTCGGTGGACCGGGCCGACGAGCCGCTCGGCGCCCGGATCCGACGGGCCAAGATGTTGAAGATCCCCTACGTGTTGGTGGTGGGCGATGACGATGTCCATGCCGGCACCGTCGGAGTCAACCGCCGCGGGAGCAAGCAGCCCGAGCGCGGTGTGGAGGTCACTGTCTTCACCGAATCCCTCGAGCGCGACATCGCCGAGCGCCGGATCCCTGAGGATCCGTGACCCTCGAGCACCTGTGGGCCGGATGGCGGAGCCAGTACGTGACCTCGGAACCGCCACCGGACCGTGACGCCGGGACACCGAACGCGGGCGGTCCCGTGGCCGACGACGACCCTGCCGACGACATCGATGTCTGCGTGTTCTGTCGGATCGCCGCCAGCGGGCCCCCCGCGGCCGACAACGGTGTCCTGTGGGTGGGGGAGTGCACCTTCGCCGTGCTCAACGCCTATCCCTACGCCAGCGGTCACCTGATGGTGCTGCCCACCCGTCACGTCCGCACCCTGGCCGAGCTGTCCGAGGCCGAGAGCACCGAGATGTGGTCGGCCCTCAGGCGAGGAGTGGCCGCCCTGGAGACGGCCTACCGCCCCGAGGGGATCAACCTGGGCGCCAACCTGGGCCGGGCGGCCGGAGCCGGTATCCCGCGGCATCTCCACCTACACGCCGTGCCCCGGTGGGTCGGTGACACCAACTTCATGACCACGGTGGCCGCGGCCCGGGTCCTGCCCGAGGCACTGACGGTGACCTGGGAGCGGCTGACGGCGGCCTGGCCCCATTGAACCGGGCCCGGCCCGGGCCGGAATCGAACTCCGGCCGGCGGTGTTGTGCCGCAGGGCGGGCGAGGAGAAGGGAAGCTGACCATGGAAGTACGAGAGCTCGGGCACCTGGTGCTCTACGTGAAGGATGTGCAACGATCGGCGGCCTTCTACGGTGACCTGCTCGGGTGGAAACCGGTGTTCCCGGCCACGCCGGGTGTGCCCGCCGCGGCGTTCTCGTCCGGTCGGACCCACCACGAGCTGCTGCTCATCGAGGTGGGGGAGGGGGCGGCGACGCAGCCGGCCGGCCGCCGGCTCGGGCTCTACCACTTCGGGCTCAAGATCGGTGACTCCGACGACGAGCTCCGTGACGCCGTGACCCGTTTGGAGACGGCCGGTGTTCCCATCGTGGGCGCCAGCGACCACACGGTGACCCACAGCCTGTACATCCTCGATCCCGACGGCAACGAGGTCGAGCTGTACATCGATGTCCCCGGTGTCGACTGGAGGTCCGAGCCGGCCAAGGTCATGGCCCCGGTCCGGCCGCTCCGCCTCGGGGAGCCCGCCGCATAGGGTCATCGGGCCTCCCATCGGGCCTGGTTCCGGGGCCCTTCGGGCTGGGGCGGTAGTGCTCACTCCAGCTAGCAGATGGTAGGGTTGGTGGACCGTTTTGGAGGATCCGTATGTTTGATGGGCGATGGCGCGGCGCGGTGGATCGGAGCACCGGTCCGGTCGGCCAACGGCTGCAACGCCTCGGCATCACCGCCGACATGCTGACCGCCACCGGCCTGGTCTCGGCCACGGCCACGGCGGTGGCCGTGGGCAGCGGCCATCTCCACCTGGCCATCCTCCTGCTGATCCTGACCGGTCTCCACGACCTGCTCGACGGGCCGGTGGCCAAGGCGTCCGGTACCTCGTCGGTGCGGGGGGCGTTCTTCGACTCGGTGACCGACCGCGTCTCCGATGCCCTGATCCTCGGAGGTGTGGCCTGGTACCTGGCTGACACCCATCCCGGCCACCTGGTCCTGCTGCCCTTCGCCATCCTCGGGGCCACCTCCCTGGTCTCCTACCAGCGGGCCAAGGCCGAGTCCCTCGGGATCACGGCCAAGGGTGGGCTGATGGAGCGGGCCGAGCGGATGATCCTCCTCGGAATCGGATTCCTCTCGCCCTCGTTCCTCGTCCCCGTCCTCTGGGTCATGCTGGCCCTCACCATGGCCACTGCGCTGGGACGGTTCGTCCGGGTCTGGCGCCTGGCCGAGGCTCCGGTGGCCCTCCCCACGCCCCGGCGCCAACGGCGCGTCCGCAGCGCGGCACGCGCCGGAACCCGACGCTCGTCGAGCTCACCGTGGCGCTGGCGGGCCCGGCGGCAGGGCGAGCTGTCGAGCCGTTCGGGCCGGACCAGGCGAGCCAGGCAGGCCCGCCAGGGCATCCGGCAGCGCACAGGGCGGCGTCACCTCTGAGTCGGGTCGCCGACCATCCGATCGAGGACGAGGGCTCGTGAACAAGGGACAAGCGGTATTCCGCACGTACACCACCCTCGGGGCGTGCCTGGCCGCGCTGCCCGAGCCGGTGGCGATGGCCGCGGCCAACCGGGTCGGCGACGTGCTGTTCCGGGTGCGTCGGGACCAGCGGAGCATGGTGTCGGCCAACCTCCGCCGGGTGCTGGATGCCGGCGACGACGACGATGCGCTGGTCGACCGCTGGGCCCACCGGTCGTTCCGGGCCTACGCTCGCTACTGGGTCGAAGGGGCCAGGTTGGGTCGGACGGCGCCGGCCGAGGTCGAGGAGCGGACCTTCGTCCAGGGCCTCGAGCACCTGGTCGACGGGATGGCGGCCGGAAACGGCGTCATCATGGCACTGCCTCACGTGGGGAGCTGGGAGTATGGGGGTGCGTTTCTGGCCACGCAGAATCTGCCCATGACGTCGGTGGCCGAGCGGCTCGAGCCACCCGAGCTCTTCGAGTACTTCGTGCACCAGCGCGCCGCTATGGGGCTGACGATCGTGCCCCTGGACGCCGACTCGGGCAGCTCGTTGATGTCCACGCTGCGCCACGGTGGGCTGGTCGGCCTGCTGAGTGACCGTGACGTCGCCGGCAACGGTATCGAGGTCGACTTCTTCGGTGAGCGGACCACCATGCCCGCCGGTCCGGCCACCCTGGCCCTGCGGACGGGATCGGTCCTGGTCACCGGGGCCGTCTACAGCGGTCCGGGCGCCGACCACCGTGCCATCGTGGAGCCTCCGCTCGACACCGCCCGGCAGGGCTCGCTCCGGGCCGACGTGTCCCGTCTCACCCAGGAGATCGCCACGCGATTCGAAGGTCTGATCCGCCGTGCTCCCGAGCAGTGGCACGTCTTCCAGCCGCTGTGGCTGGCCGACCGGCCCGACGAGGCGGCATGACCAGGTTCGAGAGCCGACCGGCGCCGGGGGACACCGAGTTCGATCCTTTCGCCGGCACGATGCCGGTCGGTGCCGAAAGGGACGGCTCCGCGGTCCGGCCCTCCGGTCAGGTCCGGGCCTCGAGCAACGGCCACCACCGGCCGGGCGGCGAGCCCCGATTCCACTCCACCAACGAGCGCGAGTTCGACGTGGTGGCGGTGCTCAACGCCGAAGGCCGCTTCGTCTTCGTGAGCGCCTCGGCCGAGCGTATGTTCGGGTACGACATCTCGACGGTCATCGGCCAGGACGCCTTCGGCCTCTTCGACGACCAGAGCGTCGAGCCGGTCAAGGCGCTCTTCCGGGACCTGGTGGCCCGCCGGAGGCTCTCGGTCTCGCTCGAGATGCAGACCCTGCGGGCCGACGGGACGCCGATCGACCTCGACGTGGTGGCCGTCAACCATCTGGAGGACCCCATCGGCGGGATCGTGGTCAACGTCCGCGACAACACCGAACGCACCCAACTGGAACAGCAGGCCGGCGACGTGGACGGCCGTCAGTCGGCCATCATCGAGGCGTTGGCCGACGGCGTGGTGGTGGTGGACGAAGCCGGCACCGTGGTCGGGGTGAACGAGGCGTTCGAGATCATGTTCGAGGCGCCGCGGATCCACCTGCTCGGGAGAAGCCTGGAGGACGCGCTGTTCCTCGGGACCTCCGCCGGCGTCGAGATCGTGGACGCCACCGGGCAGCGCGTCACCGCTGACGACCATCCGGTCATCGCCGCGTTCCGGACCGGTCGGAGGTCGGTCGGGGTGGTGTTCGGTGTCCGGCGCCCCGGCCGCGAGGACGTGTGGATCCGGGCCAACCTCCAGCCCATGGTGGGCGCCGACAGCACCGGCAGCGGCACCGGCGTGGTGGCCTCGTTCAGCGACATCACCTCGGTCCGGAGGGTGGCGACGGAGCTCCGACGGGACGAGCAGTTCCTGCAGGTACTGCTGGACACCCTGGAAGAGGGCATCGTGGCCTGTGACGCCGAAGGCCGGATCACGTTCTTCAACCCCTCGGCCCGACGGCTCCACGGCCTGTCGGAGGAGTCCGATCCCATCGGGACCATCCCGGGCGACCAGGGTCTGCGCCGGCCGGACGGATCGCCCATGGACCCGCGGGAGAACCCGTTGATCCGCGCCATGTCGGGCGAACAGCTCCGCGACGTCGAACTCCTCCTCGAGTCGGAGTCGGGCGATCGCCGGAAGGTCAGTGTGAACAGCCAGGCCCTGGTGGACGAGGAGGGGTGGATGCTGGGCGCGGTGGTGGCCATGCACGACGTGACCGAACAGAAGCTGAACGAGGAACGGCTGGCCGAGTTGGCCCTGCACGATCCTCTGACCGGTCTGGCCAACCGCACCCTGCTGGCCGAGCGCCTGCAGGAGGCCATCGACGGCCTGGCTCAGGCGGCGGACGACCGTGGCACGGCCGGGGACGGCCAACGCGGCGTGGCGGTATTCCTCCTCGATCTCGACGAGTTCAAGGAGATCAACGACGTGCTCGGCCACGATGCCGGGGACGACATGCTCATCGCCGTGGCCCGGCGACTGTCGGCGCTGGTGCGGCCCTCGGACACGGTGGCCCGACTGGGGGGCGACGAGTTCGTGGTGGTGTGCGACATCGAGAGCGGCGAGGAGGAGATGCTCCACATCAACGAGCGGATCTCGACCGCCCTGGCCCGTCCGTACCGGATCGACGGCCGGACGGTGAGCGTGCTGGCGTCGGTGGGCGGCGTCTTCGTGGACCATCCCGACACCGATCCGTCCAAGCTGTTGAGCCGGGCGGACGACGCCATGTACGGCGTCAAGTGGAGCCGGCGGAGGGAACGCCGATCCGCGTCGGACTGACCGGCGGGTGGACCTGATCCGACCCCGGGGGTCCTCGACCCTCCGTATCGCGCTGGTCTGCCCCTACAGTCTGTCGCGCCCCGGCGGGGTCCAGGGCCAGGTGCTGGGTCTGGCCCGGGAGCTGGACCGGCGGGGCCACGGGGTCACCGTGTTCGCCCCGGCCGACGGACCGGTCGGCGCGGCTGAGGGGGTCGACCTGGTCGCCACGGGCCGGGCGGTGGCGTTGCCGGCCAACGGCTCGGTGGCGCCCGTCAGCCTGTCGGTGGGCGCGGTGGTCCGCGCCGTCCGGACCGTGAAGTCGGGGCGTTTCGACGTCGTCCACGTCCACGAGCCGTTCACCCCCGGGGTCCCCTACGGACTCCTGGTGGCACGGGGCCTGCCTCCCCTCGTGGGTACCTTCCATCGCAGCGGCGGGAGTCCTCTCTATTCCGCACTCCGACCGGTCACCCGTCGACTCGTCCGTCGGTATGCCGTCCGCTGTGCGGTATCCGAGGCGGCCTGCGCCACCGCCCACCAGGCGCTGGGCGGGCACTTCGAGCCGGCCTTCAACGGTGTGGAGCTGGACCGGTACCGTGGCGTCACCCCGTGGCCCACCGACCGGTCGACCGTGCTGTTCCTCGGCCGCCACGAGGACCGCAAGGGCCTGGCCGTCCTGTTGGCGGCGTTCGAGCGGTTCCACGCCGACCGTGAGCGGTCAGGTGACGGTGCCCCGACCCCGGTGCTGTGGGTGGCCGGGGACGGCCCCGAGACGGGAGCCCTCCGCCGGCTCCATCCGGACTCGCCCCACCTGCAGTGGCTCGGTGTCATCTCCGAGGAGGAGAAGGTGCGCCGGTTGGTTGCCGCCGACACGCTCTGTGCGCCGTCGCTAGGAGGCGAGTCCTTCGGGATGGTGCTCCTCGAGGCCATGGCGGCCCGGACCGTGGTCGTGGCCAGCGACATCGCCGGGTATCGGGACGCAGCCGGTGGCCACGCCCGGCTGGTGACTCCGGGTGATGCCGTGGACCTGGCCGGTGCACTGGCCGTCGAGTGTCCACCCCGCCACACCGCCTCCCCGACCGATCTCGAGCGCTCCACCCGGCTCGACCGGGCCTACGCCTGGGCTTCCCACTGGTCCATGGGACGGCTATCGGAGTGGTACGAGAACGTCTACGCCTCGGCCGTGGTACGTCCCGGCCCCTGAGCGGCCGTACACTGCTCGAACCATGGATGCTCCCGAACACGCCGATACCGGCGGACCCTCCGACGGGAAGCCGGGCGCCGGGGCCGGGGCTAGCTCGGGCGGGAGCAGACCGCAGAACCGCAACCGGAATCGGAATCGGAATCGCAACCGGTCCGGGTCGGGGCGTAGCGGCTCGGGAGGCGGTTCAGGCGGAGGCGGTTCAGGCGGAGGCGGCTCAGGAGGTGGTGGCTCAGCCCAGGGTGGCGGAGGCCAGCGCCGAGGAGGGTCGGGACAGAGCGGATCGAACAGCCGGAAGCGCCCGTCGTCGGGTGGTGGGGGCCGGGGTCAGGGTTCGAGGGGGCCGGCCCGGGGTTCCCAAGGGACACGGGCCGAGCCGCCGGCGCCGACCGTGCCGTCGGTCGACCGCAGCGCGGCCAACAGCGAGGAGACCGCCGTCATACGGACCAACCGTCGGCGGGCCGTTCGGCTGGCCGTCCTGCCCGGTGTGATCGTCGGCGTCGTGGTCGGCGCGGTCATCGGGGCGGTGTCGGGCCTGGTCCTGGTGGGGGTGGCGCTGTTCGTGGTGGTCACGGTGGTCTTCACCATGTGGTGGTGGCAGCGGGCACCCGGAGCCGTGCTGCGGGCCGTGGGGGCGAGCCCCAGCCAGGAGGCGGACCGACCGCGCCTGCACAACCTGGTCGACGGACTCTGCGCCACCATGGGACTCCCTGCCCCCGACATCAGTGTCGTCGACAGCGACATCCCCAACGCCATGGCCATCGGGCGTGACCCGCGCTCGGCCACCCTGGTCGTGACCTCGGCGCTCGACTACTCGCTCAGCCTGGTGGAGCTGGAGGGGGTCCTGGCCCACGAGTTGGTCCACGTGAAGCGGCACGACACCGTCGTCGCGGCCCTGGCCGTCACCACGATGGCGCCGTGGTCGGCCCTGGCGGGTGCGGACCGGGCCTCGGCCCGGGTCCACGCCCTGGCCGGTGAGGGACGCGAGTTCGACGCCGACCGACGGGCCGCCGGGGTAGTCCGGTATCCCCCCGGCATCGGATCGGCGTTGGAGACCATGCTCGAGGGGTCCGGGCTCGAGGGGTCCGGGCTCGAGGGGTCCGGGCTCGAGGGGTCAGCGGCGGGGGAGCCGTGGCCGCCCGGTCGCGGTCGCACCGCTGCCCTGACCCGCTGGTTGTGGATCGACCCGACTGCGGGCGACGCTGGCGGTCCGGCCCCGGTCGGCAACCTCGACGACACCCGGGTCCGGGCTGCGGCCCTGGCCCTGGAGTGAGTCCGGCTCCGCCACGGGGAGGGACCCGAGGTCAGTCGTCGCCCGGACAGACCTCGCTCTCGTCGTGCGTCAGGCTCCAGGCGGTGTTGGATCGATAGAGGTGGTCGCGCAGTCGGCGGAGGAGGGCGGCCAGGGTCTCCTCCTCGGCCGGCGTGAACACCGTGCTGAGCACTTCGTCGATGTGACCCATGTGATCGGGAATGGCCCGGTCCATGAGCTCACGTCCGTCCGGGGTCAGGACGGCGAATGAGCCGCGCCTGTCCTCCGGACACACCCGCCGGGCCACGAGTCCCTGCTGCTGGAGGCGGTCCACCGAACGGGTGAGGCCACTCGGGGTCAGGGAGGTCTGCGCGGCCAACTCGCTCATGCGCAGCTCCGACCCCGGGCTCCGGGCCAGGCGGATGAGCACGTCGAAAGAGTGCGTGGACAGGGCCTGGCTCTCCTCCATCCTCCGCTGGAAGATCCGGCGGAGCCCGGCCGAGGACTCCATCAGGAGCCCGACGGTGGTGAGCCGCTCGTCGTTGAGTACCCGTACTTCGTCCATACCTGCACTCTACAGCAATTTCGCCCGACTACTTGCGAACACAAACATCTGTGTTATAGTTGTGGATACAAGAGTTGTGGACACAAGAGTTGCAGAAGCAAGGGTTGTGAGAACAAGGAGATCGTCGGGCGCACGAGGTTCCCGACGAACGGACGAAAAGGAGATGCCATGGCATCGGACACCGAAGTAACCACGAGGACCGTCGACGGGACGGAGTACCCGGCCGTCGGGACGTACGCCATCGATCCCTCCCACACCGAGCTCGGATTCGCCGTCCGCCACATGGCGGTGTCCAAGGTCCGCGGTCGGTTGAGCAAGTTCGATGGCACGCTGGTGCTGGCCGAGGATCCGGCCGACTCCAAGGCGTCGTTGACCATCGACGCCACCAGCGTGGACACGCGGGACGAGACCCGTGACGCCCACCTGAGGACCAACGACTTCTTCGACGTCGAGAACCACCCCACCTGGACATTCGAGAGCACGTCGGTCAAGCCCGAGGGCGGGACCGAGTTCAAGGTGGACGGGGACCTCACCATCCGTGGCGTGACCCGGCCCGTGACCCTCGATGTCACCCTCGAGGGCGTCGTGAAGGACCCCTACGGCAACCACCGGGTGGGTTTCAGCGCCAGGACCACCATCAACCGTGAGGACTTCGACGTGTCCTTCGGAGCGGTCATGGAGGCCGGTGGCCTCGTGGTGGCCAAGAAGGTCGACATCCAGATCGAGTTGGAGGCCGTCCTCCAGGCTTAGGTCCACTACGTCTGACCGACCTGCCCCCACCGGCCGCTCCCCTCGGGGGACGGCCGGTGGCGCGTCAGGGCTGTGCCCGGCCCGACCGGCGGTAGCATGGGAACATGGCCGACCCCCACCACGACTCCCGACCGGACCCCGGCGCCACCGGCACCTTCACGGTGAAGCGGGGCCTGGCCGAGATGCTCCGCGGCGGTGTGATCATGGACGTGGTCGATGCCGAGCAGGCCAAAGTGGCCGAGGATGCCGGCGCGGTGGCGGTCATGGCCCTCGAGCGGGTCCCGGCTGACATCCGCCGGGACGGCGGCGTGGCCCGCATGAGCGACCCGGCCCTGATCGAGGGCATCAAGGCGGCGGTGACCGTCCCGGTGATGGCCAAGGCCCGGATCGGCCACTTCGCCGAGGCCCAGGTACTGGCGGCCCTGGGTGTGGACTACATCGACGAGAGCGAGGTACTCACCCCGGCCGACGAGGCCCACCACATCGACAAGTGGGCCTACGAGATCCCGTTCGTGTGCGGCGCCACCAACCTGGGCGAGGCGTTGCGGCGGATCTCGGAGGGTGCCGCCATGATCCGATCCAAGGGGGAGGCCGGGACGGGCAACATCGTGGAGGCCGTCCGCCACCTCCGCTCGATCCTCGGGGACATCCGCCGGGTGACCGAGGCCGATTCGGCCGAGCGCTACAGCTGGGCCAAGGAGCTCGCCGCGCCCATCGGGCTGGTCCAGGAGATCGCCTCGACCGGACGACTGCCGGTGCCGCTGTTCTGCGCCGGCGGCATCGCCACCCCGGCCGACGCCTCACTGGTGATGCAGCTGGGTGCCGAAGCGGTGTTCGTGGGCTCGGGGATCTTCAAGAGCGGCAACCCGTCGCAGATGGCCCGGGCCATCGTGGAGGCGACGGCGCACTTCACCGATGCCGACCTGGTGGCGAAGGTGTCGACCGGCCTGGGCGACGCCATGGCCGGGCAGGAGATCGGATCGCTCGGGGTGCACCTGGCCGAGCGTGGTTGGTGACCGGGCCCACCGCCGACCTGACCGGGGAGCCCCCGGGTGACTGTCGGGGTGCTGGCCCTCCAGGGTGACGTCCGCGAGCATGTCGCCGTTCTGGACGCCCTGGGCCAGGCGGTACGCCTGGTCAGGGTGCCGGCCGACCTCGACGACCTGGCCGGGCTGATCCTGCCGGGCGGGGAGTCGACCACGCTCTCACTCCTGTTGGCGTCCTCGGGGCTCTTCGGTCCCCTGGGAGCGGCCCTCGACGCCGGCCTGCCCGTCCTCGGCACCTGCGCCGGCATGATCCTGTTGGCCCAAGAGGTGTTGGACGGACGCCGCGACCAACGCCGGTTCGGGGTGATCGACCTGACCATCCGCCGGAACGGGTACGGTCGTCAGCAAGCCTCGTTCGAGTGCGACCTCGACGTGGCCGGTCTGGGTACCGACCCCGTCCATGCCGTGTTCATCCGGGCCCCGGTGGTGGAGCGGGTCGGACCGGCCGTCGATGTGCTGGCCAGCCTTCCCGCCGGCCCGGTCGGGTCGGGTCGGCCCACGCCGGTCCTGTGCCGACAGGGGCCGGTGCTGGTCAGCGCCTTCCACCCAGAACTGACCGGTGACCATAGGCTGCATCAACTGTTCGTGGAGATGACCAAAGAGGAGAGGAGTTCGTAGATGTCGGGACACTCCAAATGGGCCACGACCAAGTACCGGAAGGGTGCGCAGGACTCGGCCCGGGCCAAGGTGTTCGCCAAGATCATCCGTCAGGTCGAGGTGGCGGCGCGCGAGGGCGGCAGCGACATGACGGCCAACGCCAGCCTCCGGACCATGTACGCCAAGGCCCGGGACGCATCGGTCCCGATCGACACCATCGAGCGGGCCATCAAGCGGGGGTCGGGTGAGCTCGAGGGCGTCCGGTACGAGTCGATCGCCTATGAGGGGTACGCACCGGCCGGGGTGGCGGTGATCGTCGAGTGCCTGTCCGACAACCGCAACCGCACCGGGGCGGAGATCCGGAACCTCTTCAACAAGAACGGTGGGACCATGGCCGAGCCCGGCGCGGTCAGCTGGCAGTTCGAGCGCAAAGGGGTGATCACCGTCCCCCGCTCGTTCGACGAGGAGCGTGTGCTCGAGGTGGTCATGGAGGCCGGCGCCGAGGACCTGGCCGATGACGGTGACCACTGGCTGGTCACGAGCTCACCGGCCGACCTGGTGGCGGTGCACGCCGCCCTCGAGGCGGCGGACCTCGGGCCCGGTCCCTCCGAGCTCTCCATGGTGCCCACGTCCACGGTCGAGGTGCCCACGGAGTCGGAGGCCAAGCGGGTGCTCCGCCTGATGGAGGCCCTCGACGACCACGACGACGTCCAGAATGTCTATGCCAATGCCGACATCCCCGATGCGGTGATGGCCGCCTACGAGGGTTGACCGGGACGCCACCCATCCCCCGGGTCGTCACCCGGGCCGGGTAGTGTCGAACGCGTGTTCGTCCTGGGGATCGATCCCGGCCTGTCGCGCTGCGGTTACGGCGTGGTGACCCGCCGGGGCGGCGTTCTGGCCGCGGTGGCCGGTGGGGTGATCTCCTCTGCTCCCACCATGCCCCTCCCCGAGCGACTCCGCACCCTCTCCGACGAGCTGCGGGCCCTGGTGGCCGAGTTCCGGCCGGACTCGGTCGTGGTGGAGAGGGTCTTCTTCCAGGTGAACGCCCGTACCGCCATGGCCACCGGACAAGCCGCCGGAGTGGCCCTGGTGGCGGCGGCCGAATCGGGGTGTGAGGTGGCCCAGTACACCTCGAACGAAGTCAAACAGGCCCTGGTGGGTTACGGCTCGGCCACCAAGGAGCAGGTCCAGCGCATGGTGGCCTCGGTGCTCGGACTGGCCGAACCTCCCCGTCCTCCCGACGTGGCCGACGCCCTGGCCCTGGCCGCCTGTCACCTGACCACCCTGCCGCTCCGGCGGGCGGTGGCCGTGGCCACGGCGGAGCCGACGTGATCGGGTCGTTACGGGGCGTGCTCCTCGACCGACCCTCGCCCGGCGAGGTGATCGTCGAGGTCGGCGGGGTGGGCTACCGGGCCTCGGTGTCCACGTCCGTGCTGACCGGGCTGGGTGCCACCGGCAGCGAGGTGTTCCTCCACGTCCACACGCACGTGCGGGAGGACGCCATCATCCTGTTCGGGTTCGCCCACGCCGACGAGCGCCGCTGCTTCGAAGCCGTGCTCGGTGCCCACGGCGTCGGACCCACGCTGGCCCTGGCCATCCTGTCCGCCCTGTCTCCGGCGGCCCTGTCCACCGCCGTGCTCGAGGACGACGTCGACACCCTGTGCCTGGTGCCCGGGGTCGGGAAGAAGACCGCGGCCCGCCTCCTGCTCGAGCTCAAGGCCCGGCTGGACCTCCCCACCATGGACGGCGGGAGCGGCGTCGGGGACGACGGCGCCTCACCTCGCCGCGAGGTGCGGGCGGCCCTGGTGGAGCTGGGCTACGGGCCCGAGGAGATCCGCGCCGCCCTCGACTCGGTGACCGAGGACGGACCGGTCGAGGAGCTGGTGCGGCTGGCGCTCCGCGAGCTGGCCCGGTCCCGATGACGCCCGAGGCCCGACGCGAGCTCCTGGCCGACCCGACATCGCCCCACCGGCCCGACGACGGCGACCCGGTGCGGCCGGTGGACCCCAAGCTGTCACCGGCGGAGGAGGCCGAGGACGCCGGACTTCGACCCCGCACGCTGGACGAGTTCGTCGGCCAGCGCCAACTGACCGAACACCTCCGGATCGTGATCGAGGCCGCCCTCAAGCGGGAGCAGCCGGTCGACCACCTGCTCTTCGCCGGGCCACCGGGCCTGGGCAAGACCTCCCTGGCCGGCATCGTCGCCGGCGAGATGGGAGTCGGACTGCGCATCACCTCGGGACCGGTCCTGGTCCGGGCCGGGGACCTGGCCGCCCTCCTCACCGATCTGCAGGAGGGCGACGTCCTGTTCATCGACGAGATCCACCGGCTCCACCGGGCGGTGGAGGAGATCCTCTATCCGGCCATGGAGGACTTCAAGCTGGACATCCTGATCGGCAAGGGGCCCACGGCCCGCAGCATCCGGCTCGACCTGCCCCGCTTCACCCTGATCGGCGCCACCACGCGCACCGGGCTCGTGGCCGGCCCGCTGAGGGACCGGTTCGGATTCGTGGGGCGGCTCGACCACTACGACGTGGAGGAGCTCCAGGCCATCGTGATCCGCTCGGCCGAGATCCTGACCGTGCCCATCGACGCCGAGGGGGCCCGCCGGATCGCCGAGCGGTCGCGCGGGACCCCGAGGATCGCCAACCGGCTGTTGCGGCGGGTGCGGGACTTCGTCGAGGTCCGGGCCGAGGGCTCCATCACCTCCGACGCCGCCGTGGCCGGGCTGGAGGTGTTCGGTGTGGACGAGCTCGGGTTGGACAAGGTGGACCGCGCCATCCTCGACGTGCTCTGCCGCCGGTTCGCCGGACGGCCCGTCGGGTTGACCACGCTGGCCCAGTGCATCGGCGAGGAGCCGGACACGATCGAGGACGCCTACGAGCCCTACCTCCTCCAGCAGGGCCTGGTCCAGCGCACCACCCGCGGCCGCGTGGCCGCGCCCCGGGCCTGGGCCCACCTCGGTCTGAGCCCGGCCGAGGCCACGCTCCTGTAGCGGCGACGGCCGGCGGGTCCGGTAGGCGGCACGGTCAGGTGAACCAGCCGCCCAGGTTGAAGATGATCTGGTAGACGACGGCCAGCACCGTCGAGGCGACGATGGTGACCGTCCAGGCGGTCTCCTTCCCGAACCGGGCCGGCAGCAGGTAGAGCGGCACCATGCACAGGACGTAGCGGACGTCCGATTCGGGAGAGCGCCCGTTGTTGGAGCCGTTGGCCACCACCACGATCATGGCCACCAGCATCGGGGCCAGCATCCACCACAGGTCGCGTTGGTGGCGGGCCATGGCGATGAGGACGCCCAGGCCGGCGAGGGCCAACACCACCGAGAGATCGTCGAGGAGGTACGCGGCCCGCACGTTCCCGGCCGCCGGGCCGGTGATATGGGAGCCGAGGACCTGGTCGAGCGACCACACCAGCGGATGGAACGGCCAGGTCAGGTGGCGCATCCAGTACTTCTGGACATGGAACTCCTCCGTCGGGCTCCCGAACCGGACCCACAGGTAGATCGAGAAGGCGATGAAGCCGATCTCGCTGATCGCCAGGAGCGCCACCGTGCGGAGCCAGCGGCGCTCGGGCTGCATGAGGCACCACACGAGGACGGCCAGTCCGATGGCGGCACCGTCGGGACGGGTCAGGCCGGCCAGGCAGGCGGCCCCGGCCGCCAGCCACGGATGACGCTCGCTGAGGGCCACGAGGGTCCACGCGAACAAGGCGATGTAGGTGCTCTCGGCATAGCCGGCGATGAGGAACACCGACGCCGGAAAGAAGCAGAGCAACCAGCCGGCCCGGGCCGGCACCGAGGTCGCCGGCAGCACGTTGCGGGCCAGCCGGACCACGCCCCACGTGGCCAGGAACAGGCAGGTCCAGCTGACGAGCAGCGCCGCGCTCTGGTAGCTGAGGCCGGTCACGGTCTGGATGCCGCGTCCGAGGGCGGGGTACAGGGGGAAGAACGGTGTCAGCGTGGGCGTCCCCTTCGGATAGCCCACACTGGCGATCGACTGGTAATGGGCCGCGTCCCAGGGGAACATCCCCAACTTGCCCGCCGTGGGCGGATTGGCCGACGACAGTGGGAAACCGCGGTCGGGAAAGACCGTGACGGCCAGGCGGCTGACCACGACACCCAGCACCACGCGTGCCCCCGTGGCCACGACGGCGATGGCTACCGGCGAGTGGGTGAGGCGGTTGGAGGTCCTCAGGGGTGCATCGTTCCCGAGGATGGCCCGGGGCGCGGACGAGTCGGGGATCGTTGCAGTCTGCGAGTGGCCGGGCACCGGATCTCCTCCGTCACGAGTCCCCGGAGCGTACCCCGCATCCCGCCGCGATCGATGGTTCGGACCGGCTCCGCCGGACCGGCCGTCGGCCCGGTCGGGACCGTGCCGATGGACGTGGCCACCGGGAGGCGGGTGGAGGTCTGCCACCATGGTGCCCATGTCCGAACGTGCCGAGCACGGGCCACCGGCCCGGGTCCAGGCCAACCCGATGCGTCGCCAGCGTCCGCCGGCACCGGCAACGCCCATGGACGCCTATGACTACGGACTGCCCGACGCCGCCATCGCCCAACAGCCGGTCGAGCCCCGCAGTGCGGCCCGGCTCCTGGTGGCCCCGGGCCTGAACGGCAAGGAGGTCCCCGTTCACGCCACCGTGGCCGATCTTCCCGAACTGCTGGGCCCTGGCGACGTCTTGGTCGTCAACGACACCACGGTGCTGCCGGCCCGCCTCGATCTGGTCAAGGCCACCGGAGGACGGGCCGAGGTGCTCCTGCTCGAGCCGGCCGGGCCCGGCGGGGTCGAGTGGGAGGCCCTGGTGCGACCGGGTCGGCGACTTCCGGATCCGACGCTCCTCCACGAGACGGCACCCGGTCCTCCCGTGGTCGAGGTGGGCCCCCGGGTCGGGCCCGGCGACGACGGGCGTCGCCGGGTCCGGCTGCTGGATCCGACGGTGGTGGAACGGCACGGCACCATGCCGCTGCCGCCCTACATCCACCGTCCACTGGCCGAACCCGGGCGGTATCAGACGGTCTATTCGGCCTCCCGACCGCTCGAGGGCCGCTCCGCCGCCGCGGCCACGGCCGGACTGCACTTCACGCCGGCGCTCCTCGACCGGTGCCGGGCGGCCGGGGCCACGGTGGCCCGGCTGGACCTGGTCATCGGGCTCGACACCTTCCGGCCCATCACCGCCCCGACGCCCGAGCAGCACGTCATCCACACCGAACGCTACGACGTGCCGACCGAGACCATGGCGGCCTGTGCGGGGGCCGAGCGGGTGGTGGCCGTGGGCACCACGGTGGTACGGGCCCTCGAAGCGGCCGCCGCCACCGGAAGGCGATCCGGTCGGACCGACCTCTTCATCCGTGGGGACTTCCCGTTCCGGGTCGTCGATGTGCTGGTGACCAACTTCCACCTGCCCCGGTCGAGCCTGCTCCTGTTGGTCGAGGCCTTCTGCGGGCCGCAGTGGCGTGACCTGTACGCCACGGCACTGGCCCACGGCTACCGGTTCCTGTCCTTCGGCGACGCCATGGTGGTGGCCCGGCCCCCGGCCCGGCCCGGCCCCCGGTGAGCGAGAAGGCCGGACACCGGGCCCGGATCGAGATCACTGCCGACGACGGGGCGGCGCGGACCGGCACGATCCGGACGGCCCGGGGTCCCTACGCCGTGCCGGCGTTCATGCCGGTGGGGACCAGGGGTGCGGTCAAGGCCCTCGACAGCGCCGATCTCGAGCAGCTGGGCGCGGAGGTCGTCCTGGCCAACACCTACCACCTCCTGCTCCGGCCCGGCGTCGACGTCGTGGCCGCCCTGGGCGGACTGCACCGGTTCACGGGGTGGGCGGGTCACACCCTGACCGACTCCGGTGGCTATCAGGTCCACTCCCTCGGGCCCGACGTCGACGACGACGGCGTGACCTTCGCCTCCGTGTACGACGGCAGCCGGGTTCGTCTCACCCCGGAGTCGGCGGTCGAGGCCCAGGGACTGATCGGGGCCGACATCCAGATGGTCCTCGATGTCTGTGCCAGCCTCCCGGCCAGCCACGAGGTGCTCCGCGTGGCCGTGGACCGGACGGCCGAGTGGGCGGCCCGGGCCCGTCGCCACCACGACCGGCTGGACGCCAAACCGGAGGGCCAGGCCCTGTTCGGCATCGTGCAGGGTGGAACCGACCCCGGCCTCCGGATGGAGAGCGCCGAGCGCACGGTGGCGCTCGATTTCGACGGCTACGCCATCGGCGGGCTGTCTGTGGGTGAGTCGACCGCGGCCATGCTCGACGCGCTGGCCGTCACCGTGGCCCACCTCCCCGAGGACCGGCCCCGGTACCTGATGGGGGTGGGCGACCCGGTCGGCCTGGTCGAGGCGGTGGCCCTCGGGGTCGACCAGTTCGACTGCGTGGCCCCGACCCGGATGGCCCGCCACGGATCCATCCTCACCTCGACCGGCCGGATCAATCTGCGCAACGCCGTCCACGCCGGCGACGACGCCCCTCTCGATACCGCCTGCGGGTGCCACACCTGCTCGAGGTGGTCGCGGGGGTATCTGCGCCACCTGCTGGGCGTCGGAGAGCCAACCGCGTGGCGGCTCCTCAGCCTCCACAACCTGGCTTTTGTCCTCGGACTGATGGACGAGGCCCGGGCCGCCATCGCCGAGGGGCGTCTCGACGCGCTCCGATCCACCGTGGGGGAGGTGTGGGGGCGTTGAGGGAGCGGCAAGGTTCCGGAGTGGGGCTGAGCTACAGTCTGACCGCTGTGCGGACCTCGAACCCCTCCCTCCACCGTCGATGATGGCTGCCCTGACACTCGTCGCGCCGCTGATCGGGGCGGCGGCGGCCAAGAAGTCGAGCGGGAGTCCGGTCCTCTTGATCTTCGTGGCCATCGCCGCCGCCTTCTACTTCCTCATCTACCGGCCGCAGCAGCGCAAGGCCAAGGCCGCCCGCGAGGTGGGCAATGCCTATGACGTGGGCGACGAGGTCCTCACCGCCGGCGGCATCGTGGGCTATGTCATCGAGATCGACGGTGACCGGATCACCCTCGAAACCAGTGTGGGCGCCTCCTTCGTGGTCCTGCGCCAGTACGTCCTGCGCAAGATCGAGCCGGTGGTGTCCGAGGACGAGGACGAGGACGAGGAGCACGAGGACGAGTTCGACCCGGACGACCAGGACCAGGCCGCCCTGGACGAGGGTCACGGGTCCGAGGACGACGAAGAGGACGGGGACGGAGACGAGGACGGGGACGCCGCCGCTCCAGCCGACGAGGGGCAGTCCGCTCCGCGGGGTCGGCGAGGCAAGAGGGGCAAAGCCGAAAGGGCCGGCAGCGCCGAAGACGGCGAGGACCCGGGTGGCTCGGACAGCCCACCGATCATCTGATCATCGATGAAGAACAAGCGCTCCCTGTGGGTCAGTCTGCTGTCGGTCATCGCCATCGCCGTGATCGCCCTCGGTGCCACCCTGGCCGCCGGCTGGTCACCCAAGCTCGGACTCGATCTCGACGGCGGCCTGTCCGTCGTCTACCAGACCCACCGACCGGTCAACCAGGCTCAGCTGAGCACCATCGTCACCATCCTCAACGACCGGGTCAACGCCGGCACCAGCGGTGCCACCGTGGACAGCCAGGGGAAGAACCAGATCTCGGTGTCCATCCCGGGCGAGAAGAACACCCAACAGGTCCTGGCCACCCTGGGCAACACGGCCCAGCTCTTCTTCCGGGCGGCCGAGTGTTACGCACCATTGTTCTCGGCGGCCAAGGGCAAGCCGGCGTCGACCGGACCCCTCCCGGCCTGCGCCGCCGCCACCCAGCTGACCGCCGCCAATCTGCAGATCACGCCGGACTCGAGCAACGTCAACGGGTACACCAGCAACTCCGAAATCCAGCCCGACCCCACGTTCGCGACGTACAAGTCGACGCCACCGCTCGATGACAACAAGGACGCCACTGTGCTCTTGCCTGGCACGGGCGCCCAGTCGGGAACCCGGTATGTCCTGGCCCCGGCCGGTATGACCGGCACAGCGGTGAAGTCGGCCAGCGCTCAGCTCAACAATGGGCAGTGGGCGGTCAACCTCAACCTCACCAACGCCGGAGCCAGCCAGTGGGACGCCCTGGCCAAGCAGCAGTTCCACGCCATCATCGGGATCGACCTCGACGGCCAGGTCATCTCGGCCCCGTACACTCAGCCCACCCAGCAGGCCTTCACCTCGTTCAACGGGCAGGTGCAGATCTCGGGCAGCTTCACCGAGGACCAGGCCAAGACCCTGGCCACCGACTTCACCTACGGTGCCCTGCCGGTGAAGCTGGACCGGCTCACCGTCCAGACCGTGTCGCCCTCGCTGGGCAAGTCCTCCCTCCAGGCCGGGCTGATCTCCGGACTGGCCGGCCTGGCCCTGGTCATGCTCTACATCGTCTTCTACTACCGCCTGCTCGGCCTGGTCGTACTGGCCGGTCTGGCCGTGACCGCGGCACTGCTGTGGGCCACCATCTCGTTCATGGGCGAGAGCCTGAACACCACCATCAACCTGGCCGGCATCATCGGCCTCATCGTCTCCATCGGGATCACCGTCGACTCCTACATCGTCTACTTCGAACGCCTGAAGGACGAGACGCGCTCGGGCCGGACCATCCGCACCAGCGTGGACCGTGGATTCGCCAGTGCCTTCCGCACCGTGCTGGCCGCCGACGCCGTCTCCCTGTTGGCCGCGGTGATCCTCTATCTGATCTCGGTGGGTGACGTCAAAGGATTCGCCCTGTTCCTCGGCATCTCGACCGTCTTCGACATCTTCATCACGTACTTCTTCACCCGGCCGTTCGTCATCCTTCTGGGCCAGGGACAACGGGGCTCCGAAGTGCGGGGCATGAGTGTGGCCAGCGGGCTGGGCGTTACCTCGGGACTGCCGACGTGAGCCCCCGGAAGCGACACGGCGACCCACCGGGGGAGGGGACCGACGCCGACGACGCCTCGGACATCTCGTCCGAGGAGGCCGCCGCCATCCTCGAGGAGGACTTCGAGGAGGAGCTCGAGCTGGCCGAGGAGGAACTCGAGGCCGAGGAGGCCGGGGAGAAGCGTCACAACGTCCTCATCCGCCTGTACCGGGGCGAGACCTCGTTCGACTTCATCGGTCGTCGCAAGGTGTGGTTCGCCGCCTCGGCCATCGTGATCCTGCTCGGGATCGTGTCGCTGAGCACACGTGGCCTGAACCTGGGCATCGACTTCAAGGGGGGCCAGTCCTGGCTGGTCACCTCGCCCACCCTGACCGTGGCCCAGGCCACCACGGCCGTGGAGTCGGCCGGCGTGACCCAGCCCACCGTGGTCCAGCTGACCGACCAGCTCACCCACACCAAGCAGATCCAGGTCACCGTGGACCTCAACTCCAAGCCGGTGGCCCAGCGCACGGCCATCGAGAACAGCGTCCAGGACGCGCTGGCCAAGGCGGCCCACACCACTCCCGACAACGTCAACTTCAACGACGTCGGACCCACCTGGGGTGGACAGGTCACGTCGAAGGCCATCGAGGCCCTCATCGTCTTCTTCATCGCCGTGACCCTCTACATCTCCGTCCGCTTCGAGTTCAAGATGGCGGTGGCCGCCATCGTGGCCGTCATCCACGACATCCTCGTCACGGTGGGCATCTACTCGCTGGCCGGATTCCAGGTCACGCCGGACACGGTGATCGCCGTCCTCACCGTTCTCGGGTACTCCCTGTACGACACCGTGGTGGTCTTCGACCGAATACGGGACAATGCCAAGGGTCTCGGCGCGTCGGGCCGGATCACCTACTCCGAGATGGTCAACCTGTCGATGAACCAGACCCTGGCCCGGTCCATCAACACCTCGCTGGTGGCCATCATCCCGGTGCTGTCGGTACTGGTGGTCGGCTCCTTCCTGCTGGGCGCCACCTCCCTGCAGGACTTCGGGCTGGCGCTGGTCATCGGTCTGACCAGCGGTGCCTACTCCTCGATCTTCATCGCCTCGCCCCTGTTGGCGTGGATGAAGGAACGCGAGCCCCGCTACATCACCATCCGCCAACGCCTCGAGACGCGGGGCGACCGGGCCGGCGTGCTCACCCCGGCCGCGGCCGCAGCCATGGCCGGTGCCGGCGGTGGCGGCGGCCGGCCGTCGGGCCGGGGTCGACCCGCCACCACCGGGGTCATCCGTCCGGGCGCGGCGACGGCCTCCCGTCGGTCGGCATCCACGGCCACCCGGTCCGGCAGCGGCACCGCCACTGCGAACACCCCGTCGGGGTCGGGCGGGGCGACGGGTGGGACGGCCCGGGCCGCATCCGGATCGACCCGGCCCGGTGGGAACCGGCCGCCACCCCGGCCCCGCAAGGGCAAGGGGAGCAAGGGCGGCAAGAAGAAGCGGCGCTGACCACCGGCCCCGGCTCCGGTCGATGCCGACCGTGGGTACCGATCGGAGCGCTTCGACAGGTACCGTATAGGGATGGCTCTGGCCACACCTGTCCCTGCTGAAGGGGCCGCAGACACCGGCGAGGAGCACCTCGCCGGCTCGTCCTTGCCCCGGGACGAGGCCACCCTGCTGGTGCCGGTCATCCACTCCTTTCTCCGCCGGCACCCCGGGGACGACACCTCCCTCATCGTGCGGGCGGCCGAGACCGCCACCGTGGCCCATGCCGGGCAGCTCCGGCGGTCGGGCGAGCCCTACATCACCCACCCCATCGCTGTGGCCGGCATCGTGGCCGATCTGGGCCTCGACGCCATGACCGTGGCCGCCGCCCTGCTCCACGACGCGGTGGAGGACACCGGGGTGACCACGGAGGTGATCGACCGGGACTTCGGCCCCGCCGTGGCGCTGATCGTGGACGGCGTGACCAAGCTGGACCGGCTGCAGTTCGACTCCAAGGAGGCCCAGCAGGCGGCCACGGTACGCAAGATGTTGGTGGCCATGGCCAACGACTGGCGCGTCCTCATCATCAAGCTGGCCGACCGTCTCCACAACATGCGGACCCTGGCCGTCATGCCGGAGTGGAAGCAGCGCCGTTCGGCTCAGGAGACCCTCGACATCTACGCCCCCCTGGCCCACCGCCTGGGCATCCAGGAGGTCCGCTGGCAGCTCGAGGATCTGGCCTTCGCCACGCTCCATCCCAAGCGCTACGCGGAGATCGAGCAGATGGTGGCCAGCCGCGCTCCCCTGCGCGACGAGTTCCTGGCCCGGGTATTGGTGTCGGTGAGGGAGCGACTGGCCGCATCCGGTATCAGTGCCGAGGTGACCGGTCGGCCCAAGCACCTCTGGAGCATCTACGAGAAGATGGTGGTCCGCGGCAAGGAGTTCGACGACCTTTACGACCTGGTCGGCATCCGGGTCATCGTGGAGTCGGAGAAGGACTGCTGGGCCGCTCTCGGCTCCATCCATGCCATCTGGCCCCCGGTGCAGGGCCGGTTCAAGGACTACATCAACTCGCCCAAGTTCAACCTGTACCAGTCGCTGCACACCACCGTGATCGGCCTCGACGGCAAGCCCATCGAGGTGCAGGTCCGCACCCACGAGATGCACCGACGGGCCGAGTACGGGATCGCCGCCCACTGGGGGTACAAGGAGAACCCGGGCCGGCCGGACCGTGGCACCGGTCCGGTGAACGGCGCCAAGGACGCCGCAGTGTCCTCCGTCTCGGCCGGAACCACGTCGAGGGCGGCGAAGAAGGCGGCGCGGAAGTCGTTGACGTCCGGTCCCGGCACCGGAAAGAAGAAGGACGGAGCCAAGCGCGGCGCCTCGATGACCTCGGCCCAACGGGCCGAGCTGGCCGAACGGGACCGGCGGGCCGAACGGCTGGCCCTGGCCAAGGAGACCTCCTCGACCACGGCCGAGATCGAGTGGATGCAGCGCATCGTCGACTTCCAGAACGAGACCACCGACCCCATCGAGTTCCTCGAGGCGCTGAAGCTCGATCTGGAGGAGGACGAGGTCTACGTCTTCACGCCGAAGGGCAAGGTCATCGCCCTGACCGCCAACTCCACGCCGGTCGACTTCGCCTACACGATCCACACCGAGGTGGGCCACCGTTGCATCGGGGCCAAGGTCAACGGCCGGCTGGTCCCCCTCGACACCCGGCTCAACTCGGCTGACACCGTCGAGATCTTCACGTCGAAGGCGCCCACGGCCGGCCCCTCCCGGGACTGGTTGGGTATGGTGGCGTCGTCCCGGGCCCGGACCAAGATCCGCCAGTGGTTCTCGCGGGAGCGACGTGAGGACGCCATCGAGTTCGGTCGCGAGGAGCTGATCAAAGAGCTCCGTCGCGAGGGGCTCCCGGTCCAGAAGCTGGCCTCCGAGCACGCCCTGGACGCCGTGGCCGCAGCCATGAACTACGCCGACCGCGACGCCCTGCATGCGGCTATCGGCGACAACCGGGTGTCGGCCCGGGCCGTGGCCCAGCGGATCCTCCGGGACCTGCGGGGCGGCGTCTACGAGGAGCAGCTCCCGGTCACGGCGCGCCAGCAGCCCACCGCACCGCGACCGGGACGCGGGTCGGCTGTCGGCGTCTACGTGGAGGGGCTGGACGACCTGATGGTGCGGTTGTCCCGGTGCTGCACGCCGGTGCCGGGTGACGAGATCGTCGGCTTCGTGACCCGGGGCCGGGGCGTGTCGGTGCACCGGGCCGACTGCGCCAACGCCGCGTCGTTGGCCAGCCGGTCCCGTGAGCGCCTCATCGAGGTGGAGTGGGACCACCGGTCCTCGGGGGTGTTCGTGGCCACCATCGAGGTGGTGGCCATCGACCGGTCCCGCCTGCTCACCGACGTGACCAAGGTGGTGTCCGAGCACCACCTCAACATCGTGAGCGCCAACACCCAGACGGACTCGGACCGGATCAGCCGTATGCGCTTCGACGTCGAGTTGGCCGACCCGGCCCACCTCGAGTCGGTCCTGAACCTCATCCGTCACCTCGACGCCGTCTACGACGTCTACCGCATCCTTCCCGGCAAGAAGGACTGAGGCGGTCATGTCCGACGACACCGGGCCGGCGCGCGCCCCGACCGGTACCCACGACGTCCTGTGGCCGGAATCGACCCGGTGGGAAACGGTGCTGGCCACCTTCGCGTCCCGGGTCGAGGCGGCCGGCTACGGCCTGGCCCACACCCCGATCTTCGAGGACGTCCGGGTCTTCCGGCGCGGCATCGGCGAGGGCAGCGATGTGGTGGGGAAGGAGATGTACGAGTTCGAGGACCGCGGCGGGCGCACCCTGGCCCTCCGACCCGAGGGGACCGCCCCGGTGGTGCGGGCCTTCGTACAGCACCGTCCACCTCTGCCCTGGAAGGCCTGGTATGCCACGCCGGCTTTCCGGTACGAACGGCCCCAGGCCGGCCGCTACCGCCAGCACCACCAGCTGGGCGTGGAAGCGCTCGGTCCTGCCGACGCCGATCTCGACGTCGAGGTGATCACGCTGGCCGATGACTTCTTCCGCTCGCTCGGCCTGGACTCGTTCACCCTCCGGCTCAACTCCATGGGGGACGGGGTGTGCCGCCCCGGCTACGTCGACCTGTTGAGGGCGTACCTGGCCGAGCACCGCGACGAGCTGTGTCCCGAGCACGTCGAGCGGATGGAGGAGAACCCGTTGCGGGTGCTGGACTGCAAGCGTCCGCCGTGCCGGGAGGTGACGGCCGGGGCACCCAGCCTGGTGGCGCACCTGTGCGAGCCCTGCCGCCTCCACTTCGAACGGGTGCGGGCCGGTCTGTCCGCGCTGGGAGTGGCCTACCAGCTCGACGACCGCCTCGTCCGGGGATTCGACTACTACACCCGGACCACGTTCGAGTTCGCCTCCGAGGCGCTGGAGGCGGCCCAGAACGGTATCGGCGGGGGCGGGCGTTACGACGGTCTGGTCGAGATGTTGGGAGGACCGGCCACGCCGGGGATCGGATTCGGCATCGGCATCGAGCGGCTCGTGTTGGCCTGCGACGCCGAGGGCGTGTTCCCCGTGGCACCGGTGGCGCTCGACGCCTTCGTGGTCGACGTCGACGGGGGTGAGTCGGCCCGCGACCTCACCGCCGTCCTGCGGAGGGCGGGGCTGCGGGCCGACCGGGCCTTCGACGGCCGCTCGATCAAGTCCCAGCTGCGGTCGGCCGACCGGTCCGGGGCGCGGGTGGCGCTCATCGTGGGCCCCGACGAGGTGGCCGCCGGCACGGTGTCGCTCCGCCCGCTGCGGGGGACGGGAGCGCAGCGCACGGTGGCCCGCGCCGCGGTGGTGGAGGCGGTCCGGGACGAAGTCGGACGCTGACCACCCGGACTGCCCCTACTGTGTCGTTCGGCCCGTGATCGGGGCCCGCTGCCGCTCCGGCCCGTGATCGGGGCCCGTTGCCGAAAGGATCCCGCGTGACCGTCCCCCCGTCGTCGACCGAGGCGACCTCGATGCGCAGCCGATTCTGCGGGACCCTCCGATCCGCCGATGTCGGAACCTCCGTCACCGTGTGCGGCTGGGTGGCCAAGCGCCGCGAGCACGGTGAGCACCTGGCCTTCATCGACCTGCGCGACCACACCGGCATCGTCCAGTGCGTGATCCCCGGCACCGTCGACGTGCGCAGTGAGTACGTGCTGTCCGTCGAGGGCACGGTCCGCCCCCGACCCGAGGGCACCGTCAACCCCGACCTCCCCACCGGCCAGGTGGAGCTGGCCGAGTGCACGGTGACCGTCCTCAACCGGGCCGAACCTCCGCCCTTCGCCGTGGACGACCGGGTGGAGGTGGACGAGGTCATCCGGCTGAAGCACCGCTTCGTGGACCTGCGCCGGCCGCGGATGCAAGCCAATCTCCGTCTCCGGGCCACCGTCAACGGGGCCCTGCGGGCGGCCATGGACCGCCAGGGATTCGTGGAGGTGGAGACGCCGCTGCTGTGGGCACCGACCCCCGAGGGGGCCCGGGAGTTCGCCGTTCCCAGTCGGCTGAGCCCCGGGAACTGCTATGTGCTGCCCCAGAGCCCGCAGCTGGCCAAACAGCTGCTGATGGTGGCCGGGGTGGACCGCTACTACCAGATCGCCCGGTGTCTGCGGGACGAGGACCTGCGGGCCGACCGACAGTTCGAGTTCTCCCAGTTGGACGTGGAGGCGTCCTTCGTCACCCAGGAGGACGTGCTGACCTTCGTCTCCGAGGCGGTGCTGGACGCGGCCGAGGCGGCCACCGGCGAGCGACCGTCGGACGTCCCCCGCATGACCTGGGCCGAGGCCATCGACCGCTACGGCACCGACAAGCCCGATCTCCGCTTCGGCATGGAGCTGGTCGACCTGTCCGCGGTGTTCGAGGGCACCGGGGTCAAGGCCTTCGGCGCACCGTGTGTCAAGGCCATCGTGGTGGACGGTGGCGCCGGCTTCACCCGGTCGCGCCTGGACGGCCTCACCGACCGGGCCAAGGGGCTCGGCGCCAAGGGCCTGGCCTGGTTCCGGGTCACCGGCGGCGGCGACGGCCCCGGGCTGGACTCGCCGCTCGACCGGTTCCTCTCCGACCCGGAGCGGGCCGGCCTGCTGGCCGCCACCGGGGCCTCGGAGGGCGACCTGGTCCTGGTGGTGGCGGACGAGTACCGGCTGGCCTGCACCGTGCTCGGGCATCTCCGCGTCGAGCTGGGCGGACGTCCGGTCGGCGAGGGACCCTTCCGCTACCTCTGGGTGGTGGACTTCCCCCTCTTCGACGGGGTCGACGACGCCGGCCATCCCGTGGCCGCCCACCACCCGTTCACGATGCCGCACCCCGATGACCTCGAACGGCTGGAGAGCGACCCGGCCTCGGTGCGCTCACAGGCCTACGACCTGGTGCTCAACGGATGGGAGCTCGGTTCGGGCAGCGTCAGGATCCACCGCGGCGACATCCAGAGCCGGGTCTTCTCCGTGCTGGGCATCGGCGAGGAGGAGGCACAGTCCCGGTTCGGCTTCCTGCTCGGGGCCTTCCGCTACGGGGCCCCTCCCCACGCCGGTTTCGCCGTGGGCATCGACCGGCTGGTGGCCATCTTCGCCGGCGAGGACAGCATCCGCGAGGTCATCGCCTTCCCGAAGACGCAGTCGGGCTGGGATCCCATGACCGGCGCACCCAAACCGCTGGCCCCGGGCGTGTTGGCCGACCTCGGACTCCGTCCCGTCCCACCGCCGGCCTGAGCACCGTGACCGACGACCTGTTCTCGGGGGCGGCCGAGGAGCGGTTGGCGGCCAGGGCCCCCCTGGCGGCACGCCTCCGGCCCAGGACACTCGACGAGATCGTCGGGCAGCAGCACCTGATCGGCCCCGGCGCCCCGCTCCGTGCTCTCATCGAGGCGGACCGCCTGACCTCGGCCATCCTGTGGGGCCCGCCCGGGACGGGCAAGACCACGCTGGCGTCGGTGGTGGCCACCGCCACGGCCAAGCGTTTCGTCCCCCTGTCAGCGGTGAGCGCCGGGGTGAAGGACGTGCGTGAGGTGGTCGAGGGGGCCAGGCGCCTCCTCGGGGAGCAGGGTCGGGGCACCATCCTCTTCCTCGACGAGGTCCACCGCTTCAACCGGTCCCAGCAGGACGCGCTGCTCCCCTCGGTGGAGGAGGGACTGGTGGTGCTCATCGGGGCCACCACCGAGAATCCGTTCTTCGAGGTCAACGCCCCGCTGCTGTCCCGATCAACCCTGTGGCGTCTCGAGCCCCTCGGCCTGGAGGAGCTGGAGGAGGTGGTGGCCAGGGGCCTGGCCACCGAGGCGGCCTCGGCCGAGCCCGATGCGGTGGCGGCGCTGGTCGGGCTGGCCGACGGTGACGCCCGGGCCGTGCTCACCACGCTGGAGGTGGCCATGGCCCTGGCCGGCCCGGGCCCGGTGACACTCCACGATGTCGAACGGGCCAGGCACTCGCGCCTGCACCACTACGGCGAGGACGACCACTACGACCAGGTGAGCGCTTTCATCAAATCGGTGCGCGGCTCCGACCCCGACGCCGGGCTCTACTGGTTGGCCCGTATGCTGGAATCCGGCGAGGACGCCCGGTTCATCGCCAGACGGCTGGTCATCCTGGCCAGCGAGGACATCGGGGAGGCCGATCCGCTGGCGCTGGTGGTGGCCGACGCCGCGGCCCGCGCCGTCGAGTTCGTGGGTCTGCCCGAGGCCCAGCTCAACCTGGCCCAGGCCGTGGTCCACCTGGCCTGCGCCCCCAAGTCCAACCGGGTCACCGTGGCTCTCGGCCGGGCCCAGCACGATGTCCGGGACGGCCCCCGGGGCGACGTCCCGCCCCATCTGCGCGACGCCCACTACCGCAGCGCCGGGTCCATCGGCCACGGTGAGGGCTACGTCTATCCCCACGACGAGCCGGGCGGGTTCGTGGGCCAGCGGTACCGGCCCGACGGCCTCGAGGGCCACCGTTACTACGAGCCCACCGACCGGGGCCACGAAGCCGCCGTGTCCGAGCGCCTGGCCCGCTGGCGGTCGGAAGGCACCGAAGGAGCCGGGGGAGCCGGTGACGGACGAGCCCCGGCGGAATAGGCCAGACTGTCGACCATGAGACGGCTAGGCCGGGGCCCGCTGGTCGTGCTCGTACTCTCCTGCCTGGTGGTGGGGATGGTCGTGTCGGGCCCGACCACCGACACCGCGGCCGCCACGTCCGGCCCCGGCCCCTCGGTCCGCCTGGCCGGCCCGATTCCCGTCCTGCCCACCGGGGCCACCGTGGTGGGGCCGTCCGACGCCTCGGCCCCGGTCTCGGCCCAGGTCGCCCTGAAACCCCGGGACACCGCGGCCCTCGACGCCTTCGTCACCGCGGTGTCGAGCCCGGGCTCTCCCCGGTACCACCACTATCTGGCCCCCGGACAGTTCGCGTCCACCTTCGGCCCGACCCCGGACACCATCGCCGCCACCCGGGCCTGGCTGACCTCGTCGGGACTCCAGGTCGGGGCCACGTCGCCCGACGGGCTCCTGATTCCGGTCTCGGGCTCGACGGCCCAGATCGAGCAGGCCCTCGACGTGTCCGTCGTCTCTGCCCGTCTGCCGGACGGGCGGGTGGCCCGGTTCACCCCACAGCGTCCGGCCGTCCCCACCGCCCTGGCCTCGTCGCTGACCGGGGTCGTCGGCCTGTCGACGGTGGCCGCGCCCCAACCCCAGCTGGTGGCCGCGCCCCCGGGCGGGTCGACGGCACCAGGGGGCCGAGCCGGTGGACGCAGCCCCCGTGCCGTACCCGCCGTCGGACCGGGATCGTGCGCTGCGGCCGCCGCCACCAACGGGTATACGGCCAACCAGCTGGCCACGGCGTACGGATTCAACTCCCTGTACGGTGACGGCCTGCAGGGAACCGGGGAGACCATCGGGATCTACGAGCTCGAGCCGTACACGACCAGCGACATCACCGCCTACAAGTCCTGCTACGGGCTCAGCACCTCGGTGACGGCGATGGACGTCGACGGGGGATCGACGGCGGCCCAGTCGGGTGAGGCGGCCCTCGACGTCGAGGACACCATCGGCCTGGCCTCGGGGGCCACCGTCGACGTGTTCACCGGGCCCCAGACCGGCACCGGTCCCATCGACACCTACGAAGCCATGGTGGCCGACAGCTCGCTCAAGGTCATCACCACCAGCTGGGGCCTGTGCGAGCCCCTGATGGCCACGCAGGGGAACCAGCAGGCCGTGGAGTCCTCGCTCTTCGCCGAGGCGGCCGCCGACGGCCAGACCGTGGTGGCCGCCTCGGGAGACTCGGGTTCGACCGACTGCTATCCGGCCGCGCCCGCCACCACGGTGACGGTGGACGACCCGGCCGATCAGCCCGACGTGACCGGCGTCGGGGGGACCTCGCTGCTGTCGGCCGGCTCGCCGCCCACCGAGACGGTGTGGAACGACCTCTACGGATCGGGCGGAGGCGGTGTGTCCTCCGACTTCGCCCGGCCGGCCTGGCAGTCCGGTCCCGGGGTGGGCTCGGCCGCGGCCCTGGCCCAGTGCGCCGCTCTGGGCCGGTCCAGCTGCCGTGAGGTGCCCGACGTCTCGGCCTCGGCCGACCCGGCCCACGGCTACGCCATCTACTGGGCCGGATTTTGGAGGGTGGTAGGCGGCACCAGTGGGGCCGCACCGGTGTGGGCGGCGCTGATCACCGTCATCGACGGGCAGCTGTCCACGGCCGCCGGCCTCGTCAACCCGGTCCTGTACTCGGCCGGCTCGTGTGCCGCCGCACCGTTCAACGACGTGACCACCGGCTCCAACGCCCTCACCGCGGCCAGCCAGGGCCGGTATCCGGCCACGCCCGACTACGACGTGGCCAGTGGATGGGGAACGCCGGTGGCCGCCTCGCTCCTGGCCGACCTGACCTCCCCTCCCACCTGTCCGGTGGTGACGGCCGTGCAGCCGGCCAAGGGCCCGGCCGCGGGAGGCACCTCGGTCACGGTGACCGGGTACAACTTCACCGGGGCCACTTCGGTCCACTTCGGGGCTACGGTGGCCTCGTTCACGGTGACGTCGTCGACGTCGATGGTGGCCCACGCCCCCGCCGGCCCGGCCTCCGGGAGCACCGTCGACGTGTCGGTCTCGAACGCCGACGGCTCGAGTCCGGTGGTCGCCGCCGACCGGTTCACCTACGCCGTGCCCGGCTACTGGCTGGTGGCCTCGGACGGCGGCATCTTCACCTTCGGACAGGCGGTCTTCAACGGCTCCACCGGCGGGATCCACCTCAACCAGCCCATCGTGGGCATGGCGCCGACGGCCGACGACGCCGGCTACTGGCTGGTGGCCTCGGACGGCGGCATCTTCACCTTCGGCGACGCCGTCTTCTACGGCTCCACCGGCGGAACCCACCTCAACCGGCCCATCGTGGGCATGGCCGCCACCCCCGACGGCCAGGGCTACTGGCTGGTGGCCTCGGACGGCGGCATCTTCACCTTCGGCGACGCCGGGTTCTACGGCTCTACCGGCGGAACCCACCTCAACCAGCCCATCGTGGGCATGGCCGCCACCCCCGACGGCCAGGGCTACTGGCTGGTGGCCTCGGACGGCGGCATCTTCACCTTCGGAGACGCCGTCTTCCACGGCTCCACCGGGGGGACCCACC
This sequence comes from uncultured Acidimicrobiaceae bacterium, assembly GCA_963756515.1. Classification (GTDB taxonomy): domain Bacteria; phylum Actinomycetota; class Acidimicrobiia; order Acidimicrobiales; family RAAP-2; genus Bog-756. The sequence continues at coordinate 387,971 of CAVWNV010000013.1, read as the reverse complement.
TCAACCGGCCCATCGTGGGCATGGCCGCCACGGCCGGGGGCCAGGGCTACTGGCTGGTGGCCTCGGACGGCGGCATCTTCACCTTCGGCGACGCCGTCTTCCACGGTGGGACCGGGGGCCAACACCTCAACCAGCCCATCGTGGGCCTGGCCGTCGACATCACCGGCCAGGGCTACTGGCTGGTGGCCTCGGACGGCGGCATCTTCACCTTCGGTGACGCCGGGTTCTACGGCTCCACCGGCGGAACCCACCTCAACCGGCCCATCGTGGGCATGGCCTCGTCGTGAGCTGGGTCCGCCGCCGGGACCGGAGGGTCTCCACCGGATGGTGAAGCGCCAGGATCTAGACTGACCCGATCATGTCCGCCGGTCAGATCGCCGTACTCGTGGCCAGCGTGGCCTGCGTGGTGGCGGTGCTGGGACTGTTGGCCGCCATCGGTTCCCTCCGACGGGAGGTCCGGTCCCTCCGCCGAGTGGCCGACGAGCTGCAGCGCCAGGCCGTTCCGCTGGTGGCCGACGCCCAGCGGGTGGTGGACCAGGCCGCCACGGAGATGGAACGGGTCGGAGCGGTCCTCGACACCACCGAGTCGGTGCACGCCACGGTGGATTCGGCCTCCAAGCTGGCCTACCGGGCCTTCGCCAACCCGGTGGTCAAGGTCCTGGCCGTGCGGGCCGGGGCCGCCACCGGCATCAGACGCCTGGCGTCGGGACCGGACCCGAGCCCGGGGAACGGATCCTCCGACCGCCGAAACGGTGGGCGCTGACCCGTGCCCAGACGTACCTTCTGGTTGGTGACGGGAGCAGCCCTCGGCGCCGGCTCCTCGATGTGGGTGGAGCGACGGGTGCGCCGAACCCTCCAGCAGGCCTCGGCCCGGTTGCAGCCGGATGCTCTGGTGGTCGAGGTGGGGCGTTCGGCCCGACAGGTGGCCGGCACCGCCGGTGACCGACTACGCGGGGCGGTGTCGTCGGGCCGGGACGAGATGCTCCGCCGCGAGGAGGAGCTGTGGGCGGAGCTGGCCGCCCAGGGAGTCGACCCCGCGCTGTCCGCCGGGGCCGCGGTCCCGACGTCACCGGCCGGCGGGCCTGTCCCGGCTGTGACCCGGCCGCCGAACCGCCGGTCGACAAGGTCGCCTTCTCCGCTGGGCCGGTAGGGTCTGCAGTCGTGACCACCGGCACGGCACTCGACGCCGACCACCTGCGCCGCGCCTTCACCCGGTTCTTCACCGAGCGGGGCCACGCACCTGTGCCCTCGGCCAGCCTGATCCCCCACGACCCTTCGGTCCTCTTCACCATCGCCGGCATGGTGCCGTTCAAGCCGTTCTTCCTCGGGGACGAGGTCCCGCCCTGGCCCCGGGCCACCTCGGTCCAGAAGTGCTTCCGCACCGTGGACATCGATGTGGTGGGCACCACCCAGCGTCACTGCACCTTCTTCGAGATGTTGGGCAACTTCAGTTTCGGGGACTACTTCAAATCGGACGCCATCCCGTTCGCCTGGGAGCTCGTGACCGAGGTGCTGGGCATCGACGGCGAGCGGCTGTGGGTCACGGTCTACGAGAGCGACGATGAGGCCGAGCAGATCTGGCGCGACTCGGTGGGCATGCCCACGGCGCGCATCCAGCGTCTGGGCGACGACAACTTCTGGAAGATGGGCGACACCGGGCCGTGCGGACCCAGCTCCGAGCTGTTCTTCGACAAGGGCCCGGCCTACGGCGACGACGGCGGCCCGGCCTTCGGTGGGTCGGAGCGGTTCGTCGAGATCTGGAACCTGGTGTTCATGCAGTACAACCGCAGTCACGATGGCTCCACCGAGCCCCTGCCCCGGCCGAGCATCGACACCGGAGCCGGTCTGGAGCGGATCCTGCCCGTGCTGCAGGGTGTGGACTCCATCTTCGCCACCGACCTCTTCCTGCCCATGATCGAGACCGCCCAGTCGATCACGGGCCACCGCTACGGTGCCGACGAGGACGCCGACGTCGGGCTGCGGATCCTGGCCGATCACGGGCGGGCCATGTCCATGCTGGTCTCCGACGGCGTGCTGCCGGCCAACGAGGGCCGCGGCTACGTCCTCCGCCGGATCATCCGGCGGGCCGTCCGCCGGGCCCGCCAGCTCGGGGTGGACAGCGCCGTGACGGCCCGGCTGGTCGAGTCGGCCGTCGACGTGCTCGGAGGGGCCTATCCGGCCCTGGCCGAACAGCACCACCTGATCACCGATGTGGTGGGACGCGAGGAGGAGGGCTTCCTACGCACCCTGGCCACCGGGTCGACCATCCTCGAGGAGCAACTGGCCTCCGGTGCGACCACCCTCTCGGGTGATCTGGCCTTCCGGCTGCACGACACCTACGGGTTCCCGGTCGAGCTCACGGTCGAGATCGCCGAGGAGTCCGGCGTGGCCGTCGACCTGGCCGGCTTCGAGGCGGCCATGGACCTCCAGCGGGCCCAGGCCCGGGCCAACACCCGGGCCGGCAGGACCGTGGCCGGTGAGCCGGCCTACCGGTCGGTGCTCGACACCGAGGGTCAGACGGTCTTCGTGGGCCAGCGCCCGGACGGGTACTCGGCCCCGACCCGGGTGGTGGCGGTGCTGGCCGATCTCGATCCGGACCATCCCGGCCAGGCCGAGATCTTCCTGGACCGTACCCCCTTCTACGCCGAGGGCGGTGGGCAGGACGGTGATACCGGCACCATCGTCACCGAGACCGGGACGGCGCTCGTCTACGACACCGTGTCGGCCCTTGCGGGGCTGACCTCCCACCGGGCCACGGTCACCGGGGAGATCCTCCCGGGCCAGGACGCCTTGGCCACCATCGACGGCGTGCGCCGCGACGCGCTGCGACGCAATCACACCGGGACCCACCTGCTCCACGCCGCTCTGCGCACCGTGCTCGGCGATCACGTCCGGCAGCAGGGCTCCAGGGTGGCTCCCGACTACCTGCGCTTCGACTTCAGTCACCACGGGAACGTGGCTCCCGAAGAGCTGGCCGAGGTGGCCGGCATGGCCAACCGCGATGTGCTGACCGACGCCGACGTCTTGGTGGAGGAGACCACCAAGGCCGAGGCCGAGGCCATGGGGGCCCTGGCCTTCTTCGGCGACAAGTACGGGGACCGGGTCCGGGTGGTCCGGGCCGGGCCCCACTCGATCGAGCTGTGCGGCGGGACCCACGTGGGAGCCCTGGGGATGATCGGACCCATCACCGTGACGGCCGAGTCCTCCATCGGATCCAACACGCGGCGCCTCTTCGCGGTCACCGGGGCCAGCGCGCTCGAGCGGATCGTGGCCCGGGAAGGGCTGCTGGCCGAGGCGGCCTCCCTTCTGCGCACCGAGCCCGAGCATGTGCCCGAAGCCATCGACAGGCTGCTCGAGCGCCAGCGGGTGGCGGAACGGTCGCTCGAGCAGGCTCGCGGGCGCGAGCTGCGGGCCGAGGCGGCCTCGCTCGGGGCCGAAGCCGTCGACGGGGTGGTGGTGGCCCGCCGAGACGGCCTGGATCCGGACGCGCTCCGCGACCTGGCTCAAGCCGTGCGGACCACGGCCGGCCTCCGGGCCGTGGTCCTCGGGGGCAGTCCGGACGGTGCCAAGGCGTCGCTGGCCGTGTCGGCCGACACGTCGGGACCCGACCCGGTCCACGCCGGTGAGCTGGTCCGACAGGTCGCCCCCCTGCTGGGTGGGGGCGGCGGCGGATCTCCGGAGATGGCCGTGGCCGGCGGCCGCGATCCCGGTGGGGTCGACCGGGCCCTCGACGAGGCCCGACACGCCCTCCGTGGCGGCTGAGCCGTCATGACCGGGGACCCTCCGGTCCGGCCAGGTCGGGCCCTCGGGGTCGATCTCGGCACTCGTCGTATCGGCATCGCCGTCACCGACTCGGCTGGGACCATGGCCATGCCCCGCACCACCCTGGTGCGTTCCGGGGACGCCGAGCGCGATCGGCGCCGTCTGGTCGAGCTGGTGCTGGAGGAGGAGGCCGTCGTGGTGGTGGTGGGACTCCCGCTCTCACTCGACGGTAGTCACGGCCGGGCCGCCACCGAGGCCACCGCCGAAGCCGACGCGCTCCGAGCCCTGCTGGCGGAGCACCATGTCGGGGTGGAGCTGTTCGACGAGCGCCTGACCACGGTCTCGGCCCATCAGGCCCTGGCCGCCGGCGGCACCCGGTCGCGTCAGCGTCGGTCCGTCGTCGACCGGGCCGCGGCCACGGTCATGCTGTCGGCCTGGCTGGACGCGTCGGGCCCACGACCATGAGCACCACCGGTCCCGGCGGCCCGTCCGAACGACCCCTCGTCGACGGCGACGTTCCGCCGGTACCGCCGGCCGTCCCCGGGGCGGTGCCGACACCGCCGCGCACGGGCAGCCACCGCCGGCCCCATCGCCGTCGGCGTACGGCGGTGGTGGGTGTGGTGGCAGCGCTGGTGGTGGTGCTGGTGGGTGGCTTCCTGTGGGTGCAGCACGAGGCCAATCCTTCCGGGCCCCACGGGTCCCAGGTCATCGCCACCGTGCGGTCGGGCACAGGGGCCGATCAGCTGGCCGACACCCTCCAGTCCAAGGGGGTGATCGGCAGTTCGCTGGCCTACCGGATCTGGAGCCAGTTCCACACCGTGCCCGCCGTGCTGCCCGGGTCGTACGCATTCTCGAAGAACAGCAGCTTCACCACGGTGGACCGGGTGATCTCGGCCGGGCCGAACGTGTTCCCCCTCGACATCCCGCCCGGGTTCACCGTGGCCGAGGTGGCCCTGCGGGTGGGTCAGCTGCCCGGCCACACCGAGGCCGGGTTCGCCGCCGTGGCCACGAGCGGCGCCGTGCGGTCCCCGTGGCAACCGGCCGGCTCCACCAACCTGGACGGGCTGCTCGGGACCGGGGAGTACGTGGTGGTGCCGGGGGAGACCGACACCCAGCTGCTGACGGCCATGGTCGACCGATTCGACCGGCTGGCCGACGAAGTCGGTCTCAAGGCCGGAGCGGCGCGCCTCGGGCTCACGCCGTACCAGGTCATCATCATGGCCTCCATCGTCGAGAAGGAGGGCGTGATCACCAAGAACCTCGGCCCGGTGGCCCGGGTCATCCTCAACCGCCTGGCCAACGACATGCCCCTGCAGATGGACTCCACCGTCCTGTACGCCGAAGGGCGGGACGGTGGGACCGTGACCGCCGGGGACCTGGCCGTCCACTCGCCCTACAACACCTATCTCAACAAGGGCCTCACCCCGACGCCGATCTGCTTCCCGTCCCGGGCGTCGCTCCAGGCCGCCCTCGACCCGCCCAGCGGCTCCTGGCTGTACTTCGTGGTGGTCCAGAACGACGGGACCGAGGCCTTCGCCGACACCTTCGCCGAGCAGCAGGCCAACGAGGCGCTGGCCCGGCAGCGGGGCTTGGGCTGATGCCGGGCACGGACCGGCTGTCCGCCGCCACCACCGTGGTCGGGGTCATCGGTGACCCGGTGGCCCATTCCCTCTCCCCTCTGCTCCACAACACCGCCTTCGCCGAGCTGGGTGTGGACTGGGTGTCGGTCGGGTTCCCGGTGGCCGCCGGCGCGGCCGGAGCCGCCCTCGACGGCGCCCGGGCACTGGGTATCCGGGGCCTGTCGGTCACCATGCCCCACAAGGACGACGTGGCCCGTCGGGTCGATCGACTCTCGGCCCTGGCCGGCCGGCTCGGGGCCGTCAACTGCGTGGTGGACGAGGATGGCTCGTGGCGGGGCGAGAACACCGACGGCGCCGGGTTCGTGGACGCGCTGCGGCGCCGCGACGGATTCGACCCCCGTGACCGCAGCTGCCTGGTGGTCGGGGCCGGCGGGGCGGCCCGTGCCGTCATCGCCGCGCTGGCCGATGCCGGAGCCGGAGTCGTGATCGTCCTCAACCGGTCGTCGGACCGGGCCCGGGCCGCGGCGGCCCTGGCCGACGCCGTGGGCCGGACGGGTCAGCCCGAGGAGGCGGCCCGCTGCGACCTGGTGGTCAACGCCACCCCGCTGGGCATGGTGGGCCAGGCCGGCGCCACCTGGCCGGTGGATCCGGGCCTACTCCACCGCGGTCAGGTCGTCGTGGACCTGGTGTACCACCCGACCCTGACACCGTGGTTGGCCGCCGCCCGGTCCCGCGGGGCTTCGGTCTCCAACGGCCTGGGGATGCTGGTCCACCAGGCCGGACTGCAGGTGGCGTCGTGGACCGGGCTCGACCCACCCGTCGAGGCCATGTGGCGGGCGGTGTCCGACCGGCAGTAGCTGCGGAGAGGGTGCCGGGGTGCGAGTAACCTCTCTGGCCGGAGTGCCCTGGTGAACTACGCCCCCGCAAACGTCGCCGCCCGGCCCCGGGTCCTGACCGCCCGCTTCGACGTGGTCCTGGTCGGCTGCGCCACGCTGCTCGGCCTCATCGGCGTGGTGATCATCTACTCCGCCACCAAGGGGAAGCTGTCCCTGGCCGGCGAGGATCCGCACTACTTCCTCAAACGACAGGCTGTCTTCTTGGTCATCGGCCTCATCGTGATGGCGGCCCTGGCCCTGTTCGACTACCGCCGGTTCGAGCCGATCAGCACGGTGCTCTACCTGGGGATCGTGGTCGCCCTCCTCCTGGTGCTGGCCACCCCGGCGCGGCAGGGTGCACAGCGCTGGTTCCCCCTCGGGCCGTTCCAACTGCAGCCGTCGGAGTTCGCCACCCTGGTGCTCATCATCGCCATCGCCACCTACTGTTCGAGACGCCCCGAGGGTCTCGAGTTCCGGGACCTGATCCGCATGGTGCTGATGGCGGGACTGCCCATCCTGATGGTGTTCAAACAGCCCGACCTCGGAACCGCCATCGTCATGTCGGTCATCTTGGTGGTCATGTTGGCAGTGGCCGGCATGCCGGGGCGCTACCTGCTCCTGCTCCTGGCCAGCGCGGTGCTCCTGGTGCTGTTCGCCATCAACGTCGGGCTCCTGCAGAAGTACCAGATCGACCGGCTCACCAGCTTCATCTCACCCAACGGCGCCAGCCAGGTGGCCACCTACAACGTCACCCAGGCCAAGGAGGCCATCGCCCACGGCGGCGTGCTGGGCCGGGGGCTGTTCGGAGGGACCCTCACCAATCTGGCCTATGTCCCCGAGCAGCAGACCGACTTCATCTTCTCCGCGGTGGGGGAGCAGGTCGGCTTCGTGGGCGCCAGCCTGCTCCTGGCCCTCTACGGGGTGGTGGCGTGGCGGATCCTCCGCACCGCCCAACTGGCCCGTGACAACTACGGGAGACTGTTGGCGTCGGGCATCTTCGCCCTGCTCGTCTTCTCGGTCTTCGAGAACGTGGGCATGAACATGGGGATCATGCCGGTGACCGGCATCCCCCTCCCGTTCCTGTCCTACGGCGGCTCGTCCATGGTGGTGTTCTTCGCCGCCATCGGCATCACGATCAGCGTGCACCTCCGGAGTGTGCGGTGACCGAGCCGGCCACAGCACCGGCGGTGCCCTCCGACCCCGACGACGCCGTCGGCCCCGCCATCGTCCCCGACCAGGGCGATCCGGCCGCCACCGCCGGTGACCAGGGCGATCCGGCCGCCACCGCCGGCGACCAGGACGACCCGGCCGCGCTGCCTTCGCAGCCCGGGCCGGCACCGGCCTCCGATCTCCGGCTGGCCCTGGTCGTCTCGGTCAACGTGGACCTGCCCAATCAGCACCCCACGGTGATCCTGCGTGAGAGCGAGTCCCCGCGGCGCCAGCTCTCGTTCTCGATCGGCCTGCAGGACGCGGTGGTGCTCGCCCACGCCATGCGGCGGATCCCGACGCCGAGGCCACTCACCCATGAGCTGTTGAGCCAGGTCCTCCAGGGCTTCGACGTCGACGTGGTGGCGGTCCGCCTGGTCGGCCGGCAGGGTTCGGTCTACTTCGCCGAGCTCGACCTGCGGGGACGGACAGGGCGGAAGGTGTACTCGTGCCGGCCGTCCGATGCCCTCACGCTGGCCCTGCTCCAGCCGGTCAACGTGCCCATCCTGATCGACGGCCGGCTCTTCGAGGGGTCGGGCGACGTGGCTCCACCGGGCTCGGCGTAGGCCCGGGAAGCGGCGGCGGCTACCCCCCGCTCAGGAGCCGCTGCCTCCGCTCCTCACCCTGCTCGTACTGGGCCTGGTCGGCCGCGTCGGCGGCCGCGCCACCCTCGTCGGATATCCGCATGAGCAGGGCGATGAGCACGTAGTTGGCGATGAGGGCCGAACCACCGTAGGACACGAAGGGAAGCGTGATCCCGGTCAAGGGCAGGATCCGCACCACCCCGCCGATGATGAAGAACGCCTGGAACCCGAGGATCATGGTGAGCCCGACGGCCGTCAGTTTGGCGAACTCCGAGCGGGCGGCCTGGGCGATGCGGAGACCGGCCCCGACCAACAGGAGAAAGGCCACCACCACCATGGTCGATCCGAGCAGTCCCATCTCCTCCCCGATGATGGCGAAGATGAAGTCGGTCTGGGGTATCGGGATCTGGTACGCGCCGAAGCCCAGCCCGAGTCCGGATCCCCCGATCCCCCCGGAACCGAGCGCGAACCACGACTGCACGAGCTGGCGGCCCGAGGTGTTGGCGTACTTGCCCGGGTCGAGCCACGTCTCCACCCGGATGTGGGTCTGACCCAGGTAGCGGCCGGCCAGGTAGGCACCGACGGCGAAGAGAGCGACGCCGAGGACCAGGTAGCCGGTGCGGCCGGTGGTGACCCACAGCAAGCCGATGAACAGGGTGAAGAGCATGGCCGAGAAGCCGATGTCGTGTTCGAGGCTCATCACCGCGATGGCGAATGCCCAGGCCAACAGGATCGGGACCAGGGGCCTTGGGTCGAGGACCAGCCGGTTGCCGAGTCGGGCGGTGGGGATGGTCAACAGCTCCCGCTTCTCCGCGAAGTAGGAGGCGAAGAAGATGCACAGGACGATCTTGCCCAACTCGACCGGTTGGAACTCGAACGAACCGACCTTCACCCACAGCCGGGCCCCGTTGAGGTCGGCGCCCACATGGGGGACCAGCGGCAACAGCAGCAGGGCCACGCCGAAGGCCAGCAGGAGGTAGCGGTACCGGTCGAGGTCACGCGACCGACGCACCACGGCCAGGGTGATCACGTAGGCCACCACGCCGCCGGCGGTCCAGGCCGCCTGCAACGGGGCATAGCTCTCCGCCTTCCCGAGGTCGATGCGGAAGATCATCACGTAGCCGATCCCGTTCAACAGGAAGGCGATGGGCAGGATGACCGGATGGGCGCTGGGTACGAAGATGCGATTGGCGACATGGGCCACGCCGCCGAGCAGCAGCATGGCCAGCATCAGGGGCGCCACGTCGGAGGGGAGCTTGGCCGTGTTGCCCAGGATCATGAGGGTGTAGGCGCAGACGATGATCACCGACGCCATCACCAGCAGGCCCAGCTCGGTGCGGCGTCGGGCCTTGAACGCCCGGTGGGGCCGCTTGGTCGCGGGGGACCGCCTCGTCAGCACCGACACCCGGGCGAGCCTATCGGTGCGGGGATGAATTTCGGTGGAGCCGGAGCCGACCCCCGGGGGTTACCATGGCCCGGAGATGGGATGGCACAGCCGTGATGGCACAGCCGTGATGGCACAGCCGTGAACGACCGGACCTTCACCCTCCCCACCGGCCCGGGCGTCGTGGGTGCGGACGGGGAGCGGCGTTCCCGCGGGGGGGAACGGCGTCGGGGGCCGCTCTGGCCGCTGGCGGCCTCGGATCCCGATCCGGGCCCCGACGACCCTCCCCCTACCCCCTACGACTCGCGCCGCTTCATCAACCGCGAGCTGTCGTGGCTCGAGTTCGGAGCCCGGTTGCTGGATCTGGTGGCCGACGACCGGGTGCCCCTCCTCGAACGGGTCAAGTTCATGGCCATCTTCGCCGAAGGCCTCGACGAGTTCTTCCAGGTCCGGGTGGCCGGTCTCGAGGATCAGGTGGCGGCCGGGCTCAGGACCCGCTCGCCCGACGGCATGAGTCCGGGCGAACAGCTGGCCTCGATCACCGCCCGGGCCACCGAGCTGGTGGCCCGGCACAGCGCGGCCTTCCTCGACCAGGTCGGCCCGGACCTGGCTGCCGCCGGGGTGAGGTTGGCCGACTGGCACACACTGAGCGAAGCCGACCGCGTCTATCTCGGCGAGCTCTTCGTCCGCCGCATCTTCCCGATCCTCACGCCGCTGGCCGTCGATCCGGGTCATCCGTTCCCCTACATCTCGAACCTCTCGTTGAACCTGGTGGTGCGGGTCGAGAGCCCGGACTCCGGCGAGGAGCGGATGGCCCGGGTCAAGGTCCCCCCGCTCCTGCCCCGTCTGGTCCCCCTGCCCGACAACCGACGGTATGTCCTGGTGGAACAGGTCATCGCCGCCCACCTGGACAGCCTGTTCCCGTCCATGCGGATCGTCGAGCACCAGGTCTTCCGGGTCACACGCAACGCCGACGTGTCGGTGGACGAGGACGAGTCCCAGGACCTCCTGGCCGCCCTGGAGCTCGAGCTACACCGACGGCGCTTCGGCCAGGCGGTGCGGCTCGAGGTCTCGTCCGGCATCTCCCCCGATCTGCTCGAGATGCTGATCACCGAAGTCGACGTGCCCGAGGAGAGTGTCTACCTGTTCGACGTACCCATCGACCTGGGTGGACTTCGGGAACTGACCGAGCTGGACCGGACCGAACTGTGCGCCCCGTCGTGGACCCCGGTGGTGCCCACCGCCCTGGCCGGCGGGACCGACGTCTTCACGCGGCTGGCCACCCGGGACGTCCTCGTCCACCACCCGTACGAGTCGTTCAGCGGCTCCGTCGAGGCGTTCGTGGCCGCCGCCGCCGCCGACCCCGACGTGCTGGCCATCAAGCAGACCCTCTACCGCACCGGCCAGGACAGCGCCGTGGTCTCCTCGCTCATCCGCGCCTGCCAGGCCGGAAAGCAGGTCACCGCGGTGGTGGAGCTCCAGGCCCGGTTCGACGAACAGGCCAACATCGCCTGGGCCCGGGCGCTGGAGGAGGCCGGGGTCCAGGTGATCTACGGGCTGGTCAGCCTCAAGACCCATGCCAAGATCTGCATGGTGGTCCGGCGGGAGGGTGACGACGTCCGTCGTTACTGCCACCTCGGCACCGGCAACTACAACGCCCACACGGCCCGCCACTACGAGGACCTGGGACTGTTCACCGCCGATCCCGACATCGGCGCCGACGTGGGGGAGCTGTTCAACCTGCTGTCAGGATCGGGGGAGCCCCCCTCCTTTCGGTGCCTGCTGGTCTCGCCTCTTTCCACCCGTGATCGACTGCTCGAGTCGATCGACGCCGAGCGGCGGGCCGGTGCCGACGGTCGCATCGTCCTCAAGACCAACGGCCTGACCGACCCGACCGTCATCGACGCCCTCTACCGGGCCTCGCAGGCCGGTGCCTCGGTGGACGTGGTGGTCCGGGGTCGGTGCTGCCTGAGGCCGGGCGTGCCCGGGCTGTCCGAGGGGATCCGGGTGCGCTCCATCGTCGGCCGCTACCTCGAGCACTCCCGCGTGTTCTGCTTCGGGGGCCGCTCCGGTCGGCCGGTCCAGGTGTCCATCGGCTCACCCGACCTCATGGAGAGGAACCTGGACCACCGGGTGGAGGTCGTGGTGCCCATCAACGATCCCGGACTGCAGCGCCGGGTGGCCGGCATCCTCGATTGGGCCCTCCTCGACCAGGCCAACTCGTGGGAGCTGCAGCCCGACGGGAGCTGGATCCGCGTGGCCGCCGACCTCCCGCCCCACAGCCTCGGCGTCAGCGTGCAGGATCAGTTTCAAACACAGGCGCTCGTATCGCTGCAGACTCGCCGCGGTGGGACGCAACCGACACCCGCGGCTCGCCGCCCGGCGCCCGTGACGGTGCCCGAGGCCCGGAGGGAGCCGGGCGCGCCGACCCGGTCGGATCGACGCTGAGCGAGGCGTCGGCCAGGCCGCCCACACGGACCTGGGGCCGTTCGTCGCCGGCCCTGCCCTGCGCCCGGGCCGGCGTGAGGGTGGGTGTGGGCTGCCGGCGGAGGTGGGCGCGGCGACGGACGTACCCCCCGAACCTCCGGAACGGCGTACTCCGCTCGAACTCCAGTGAGGCGTAGGCCAGGCCTCCGAAGGGGATGGGCAGCCAGAAGTTCACCGCCCGGTAGGCCAACACGGCGGAGAGGGCCTGGCCCGCCGTCGGGCCGAACCCGGTGATCATCGACACCAGCACGAACTCGACCACGCCGAGGCCGCCCGGGGTGATCGGGATGGCCGCCAGAATGTTGGCCAGCCCGTAGGCCATGAGCAGGTCGACCGGGGAGACGAAGTGGCTGAAGGCGGCTACGAACACCCACAGCGAGGCCGCGTCGAGCAGCCAGTTGGCCGCGGCCCACCCCACGGCCCGGCGGGTCAGGGACCGGTTCTCCATCAGGACCCGGAACCGCTCGGCCAGTTGCTCGACCAGGGCGGTGGTGCGCTCGGCATCGAGGAAGCGGATCCGCCCGGCCACACGGCGGATGACCCGGCTGGCCTGGTGCTGTCCGCGGGTGAGGAGATAGAAGAGCCCGCCGAAGGCCCCGAGCAGGATCACGCCCACCCCGGCGGCCACGATGACGAGTATCGAGGCCGACTGCGACTGACCCCCGGCGTGACTGGACGGGGCGTGGAACCCGTGGGTCACGAGGAACGCCACCAGAGAGCACCAGAACATCACGTTGAGCACCACCGCCGAACCGATGCCCTGGGTGCCGAGGGCGAAACCGGCATCGGGACCGCTCACTCCGGACTGGGTCAGGAGCCGGTACCCGAGGGCTGCCCCCGGGGCCGTCCCCCCGGGCGACACGTGGCTGAGGGCCAACGTGGACAGGTTGATGCGGAAGAGGCGGAGCCGTCGGGGGCCACCCGTCGGGAGGACGGCGTGGGTCAGCTGGGTGTACGCCACCAGTGCGCCGATCTCGAGCAGGACGCCGAGCCCCAGGTAGGCCAAGTTGATGTGGGCCAGCGAGTTGACCTCGGCCCGGTGGCTGGCCAGCAGGGGGAGGGCGATGTAGAACAGGAAGAGGAACACGACCAGGGTCCCGACGCTGAGGCGCACGTCCCGCCGGACGAACGGCCCCCGGTGCCACCACCGCCGTGACCGGGTCACGGTGTCGTCCTTCTGGACCTCCATCCGCTCCATGTTGACACGCCCGACCCCCTTGGACCTGACATGCTGGCCGGGTGACGGAGTCGGGCCCACGGGATGCAGAGGCCGCCGCTACCACCGGCGGGGCCCCGTCCGGGGTGCCCGATTCGGCCGACACGGACCTGGCGACGGCGGTCGGTGCAACCCGTGTGGCGGCCACCGACGGCACGGCCACGGTGCTGAACGAGACACCGGTCGAGCGCAGTGACCGCCAGGTCGGCCCGGACGCGTCCCGCCGGGAGCGACTGTTCGCGGCGGCCTCGGCCAAGGGCGTACCGCTCCGGACCATCCTGACCGTCGATGCCGTCGTCATCGCCACCTGGGTGCTCTACCGGCTGCTGGGACGGCTCCGCGAGGTCATCCTCTGGATCCTGATCGCCGCCTTCATATCCCTGGTCCTGAACCCTGCGGTGAGCTTCCTCCAGCGGCACCGGCTGCGTCGCGGGACTGCGGTCGGACTCGTGCTCCTCGCCGCACTGGTGTTCTTCGCCGGCCTGCTCGGGCTGTTGGGTTATCCGCTGGTCAACTCGTTGGCCCACGTGGCTGGGCGCTTGCCCACCATGGTGGACCAGGTCCAGAAGGGTCACGGATGGCTGGCCCACACCCTCCGGAGGTTCCACCTCCTGTCCTGGGTGCAGAAGAACGCGCCCAAGCTCAGGACGGTGGCCAACAATCTGGCCCGGCCGGCGCTCAACGCCGGCGAAGCCGCCGCCTCGACCCTGCTGGCCGGCACCACCATCGCCTTCCTCACCCTGTTCATGCTGTTGGAGGCGCCCAAACTCCGGACGGGCCTGTTGAGCACCATGAGCCCCGGACGGCGCCGGGTCGTCGAGGACGTGGCCCACCGGGTGGCCCGCCAGGTCACCGCCTACGTACTGGGCACCATCTCCCTGTCGCTGCTGTTCGGGGTGGTGGTACTGATCACCTTGTTCATCCTGGGCGTCCCCTTCGCCGTGATCATCGGTCTGTGGGTGGCCCTGGTGGCCATGATCCCCCTGGTGGGCGGATTGATCGCCGGGGTGCCGAGCGTGATCATCGCCGCCCTCCATTCGCCCACCTCCGGCCTGGTCATGCTGATCGTGTTCGTGGGGTTCCAGCTGGTGGAGAACCACTTCCTCTACCCGGTGGTCATGAGCCGCTCGGTTCGGATGAACCCGCTCTGGGTCCTGCTGTCGGTCCTGGTGGGGGCCAATCTGGGTGGTGTCTTCGGCTCCGCCCTGGGAGCGCTGACCGGAGCCCTGGTGGCCATCCCGGTCGGCGGCGCCATCCAGGTGATCTTCCGTGAGGTCTGGCAGCGCACCCGGGCCACCGAGCCGCTGTCGGGGGAGCCTCTGCCCGAGGCGGCCCCTGGTCCACCTGCTGGTTCCTCGTGACGGCGAGCGGCGGCGGCCGGACCCCGTCACCTGTGGGTGGGGACCTGTCTCGTAAGCTGGCGCCATGAGCGTGTTGGTGGTCCTGCCCACCTACAACGAGTCCCAGAACATCGACCGCGTGCTCCGGAGGATCCGGACCGCGCTGGCTGACGCCACCGTGCTGGTCGTCGACGACGGCAGCCCCGACGGTACGGCCGACCTGGCCGAACAGCTGGGGAAGCAGCTCGGGGGCATCGAAGTACTGCGCCGGCACAGCAAGTCGGGCCTCGGGAGCGCCTACCGGGCCGGATTCCGGTGGGGCCTCGAGCGGGGCTTCGATGCCTGCGTCGAGATGGATGCCGACCTGTCGCACGAGCCCGAGGCGCTCCCCGGACTGGTGGCGGCCCTGTCCGACGGGTGCGAGCTGGCCGTGGGTTCGAGGTACGCGCCGGGCGGTGCCATCCCCAACTGGGCCTGGCACCGCCGCCTCTTGTCGAAAGGCGGGAATGTGTACGCCTCCGCGCTCCTGGGTCTGGGTGTGGCCGATTCGACATCGGGGTTCCGGGCCTACTCCGCGTCGGTCCTGCGCCGTATCGAGTTGGACCGCATCCGGGCCGACGGCTACGGGTTCCAGATCGAGATGACCTACGAGGCCAAGCGGGCCGGGGCCGAGGTGGTCGAAGTGCCGATCCGGTTCGTCGACCGTGTGGACGGCGAGTCCAAGATGTCCGCCTTCATCGTGGTCGAGGCCCTGGGCCTCGTGACGTGGTGGGGCCTCCTCCGGGCCGTCGAGACCCTCCGGGGCCGCGCTCAGCGCCCCCAGGACGTGAGCTCACTCCGATGAACGGGCCAGGGCGGATCCTGGTCGCGGACGACGAGCCGTACATCACCGACGTGGTCACGGCGGCCCTCCGCTTCGAAGGCTTCGCCAGCGAGGAGGCGTCCACCGGTTCCGAAGCCCTCGAGAAGGCCCGCGAGGGGATGTGCGATCTCATCGTTCTCGACGTGATGCTGCCGGACATCGACGGCTTCGAGGTCTGCCGCCGGCTACGGGACGAGAACGTGCTGACCCCGGTGCTCTTCCTCACCGCCCGGGACAGTACCGCCGACAAGTTGGCCGGACTGGTCCACGGGGACGACTATGTCACCAAGCCGTTCAGCATCGACGAGCTGGTGGCCCGGATCCGGGCCGTCCTCCGGCGCACGGCGCTCGACGACGACGCCGGCGAGGGACGCCTCACCTTCAGCGATCTGGTCATCGATGTGAGCACGCACGAGGTGTGGCGGGCCGACCAGCCCATCGACCTCACCGCCACCGAGTTCAACCTGCTCCACTTCCTGGTCCGCAACGCCCGGCAGGTGTTGTCCAAGGCCCAGATCCTCGACGCCGTGTGGACCGACGGCTTCACCGGTGACTCCAACATCGTGGAGATCTACATCTCCTACCTTCGCAAGAAGATCGACCGCTTCGACCCCCCGTTGATCCACACCATCCGACGGGTGGGGTACAGCCTCCGTGAGCCGCGTCCGTGAAGCTCCGCCGTCAACTGGTGATCACCATGATCATCCTGGTCGCCGTGGGTCTGGCCGCAGTCGACATCATCACCTACACCTCGCTCCACTCCTATCTGTACGGGCGGGTCGACGACCAGCTGAACGGGGCCAGCCGGCAGATGGCCTCCTACCTGGCCCGGGCCAAGCAGAAGGGCTTCGAGGTGAGCCAGGCCTCCATCGGGTCCCACGTCAGTCCCGACCTGTATGTGGAGCTGATCGGTCCGGGTGGCCGCGTGGCGGTGGCCCGACCCTCCAGCACGGAGAACCAGGCCGATCCGGCCCCGCAGCTCCCGACCCGTCTGGCCGTCAACCACTCGCCGGGGCGGGACACCACCCCGCGTCCCGCCGCCTACCGACCGATCAACGGCGACATCGACGTGGGATCGGCCGGGGGACACGGGCCCGTCTACCGGTTGGAGGCCACGTCGCTGCCCGGATACACCCTGGTGGTGGCCACCTCCCTCGCCTCGGTCACGGCCACCCTCGCCTCCCTCCGGACCATCGAGCTGGCTGTCTCCCTCGGGTTGCTGGCCGCCCTGCTGATCCTCATGACCCTGCTCATCAGCCAGGGGCTCCGGCCCCTCGAGGCCATGGCCAGGGAGGCCGACGCCATCGCCGCCGGTGACCTGTCCCGCCGGGTCCAACCCACCGACGGAGACAGTGAGATCGCCCGGCTGGGCCGGGCCCTCAACGGGATGCTGACCCAGATCGAGACGGCCTTTGCCCAGCGGGCCCGCTCCGAGGAGCGCCTGCGCAGCTTCCTGTCCGACGCCTCCCACGAGCTACGCACCCCGTTGACATCGATCCGCGGCTACGCCGAGCTACTGCAGAAGGACGCCCTCGGGGACCGCGCCGCCCGGGACCGGGCCCTGTCCCGGATCGAGAGGGAGGCCGCCCGCATGGGCGTGCTCGTCGGGGACCTGGGCCTGCTGGCCCGCGAAGGCGAGAGCCCCGAGCCGGCCCGCCACCGGGTCGACCTGGCCGCGGTGGCGGCCGAGGTGGTGGCCGACGCCCGGACCATGGACACCGACCGGTCGATCGAGCTGCACGCCCCGGACGAGGTACCCGTAGCCGGGGACGACGCCCGGCTCGAGCAGATGGTCCACAACCTGATCGGGAACGCGTTGACCCACACCCCGGCCGGGACACCGGTGGAGGTCGATGTGTCCCTGCACGGGGAGCAGGCCGTGCTCCAGGTGAGGGACCGCGGCCCGGGGATGAGTGAGGAACAGGCCAGCCACGTGTTCGACCGCTTCTACCGGGGTGACGCCGACCGGCTGGACGGCGGCTCCGGTCTCGGCCTGTTCATCGTGTCCACCCTGGCCCGGACGTTCGGCGGGAGTGCCAGCGTGGAGACGGCCGTGGGCCGGGGATCGACGTTCCAGGTGGTGCTCCCGGCCTTTCCCGGGACGCCGAACGGAAACGGGAACGGTCGCCGGCACCATGCTGGCATCGATTGACCGGGGCACCGGCCCGGCCGCCCTACTGCTCCACGGCCAGCCCGGCTCCGGAGCGTCCTGGGACCCGCTGACCGATCGGCTGGCGCCCGAGTTCCGGGTGCTGGCCCCGGACCGCATCGGCTACGGCGCCTCGGCCGGGGAGGCGAGGGGCCTCTCGGCCAACGCCGATCTCATGGCCGCCTTCATCCGTGAACGCCACGCCTCACCGGCCACCGTGGTGGCCCACAGCTGGGCGGGAGGCGCCGCCGTCCACCTGGCCGCCCGGTACCGCTCCCTCGTCCAGGGTCTGGTGCTGGTCGGCGCGGCCTGTACGGCCGACAGCGTCAACGCCCTCGACCGCTGGCTGACGGTGCCGGGGGTCGGCGACGCCCTCACCTCGGTGGGACTGGTGGGGATCAGCTCGGTACTGCCCCGGGTGCGGCCCCTCACCGCCCGACTGCCGCCCCGCTACCGGGACCAGGCCGCGGCGTCCCTGCCCGAGGAGGGGTTCCTCGAGCACGGGCGGGGGTCCCTGGCCCGCCAGCGCCGCACCTTCATGGTCGAGCAGCGGGCCCTCAACGCCGAGCTGCCCGGGGTGGTGGCGCTACTCCCCACCCTCGACCTCCCGGTGGCGGTGGTCTCCGGGCAGTGGGACCTGGTGGTGCCGCCCCGGGCCGCGGTGAGTCTGGCCCGCGCCATCCCCGGCGCCGAACTGACCCTGCTGCCCCGGGCCGGACACTTCGTGGCCCGTGACGCCCCCGAGGAGCTGGCCGAGGTGGTCCGGTGGGTCCGGAGGCAGTCGCTGGACCGTTCCGTGTGACAGGGCTCAGCTGACCGCCTCGTGAGACGCCCGGCCGCTGGCGGTGGAGAAGGTCAGGCCGGGGGCCAGGGCGTCGAAGGCGGCGGTCAACTTGAGGGCGGTCTCGGCCAGCTCGGTCCGGGGCAGGGACCCCTCGACCACACCCACCCCGGCCGTCAGACGGGCCTCCGGACCGGCCACGGTCATGGCCCGCAATCCCAGCATCCACCGACCGTCGCCGCCGGCGTCGACATAGCCGACCGGTCCGGCGTAGTGGCCACGGGCGTACGGCTCGAGCCGGGCGATGAGGGTCAGTGCCCGGTCCCTGGGCACACCGCCCACGGCCGGCGTCGGATGCAGCGCGGCCACCAGTTCGAGGGCGGATGGGACCGTGCCGTCGGCGCGGGCGGCCAACGTGCCGACCAGCGACGTCCCGAGGTGGGTGATGTTGTGGAGGTGGACCAGGTCGGGACGCGAGGGGACGGTGAGCTCGGAGCACAGGCGCCCCAGGACTTCGCCGATACCGTCGACCACCAGTCGGTGCTCGGCGTTGTCCTTGGTCGACGCCAGTAGCTCGCGGGGGAGGGGACCGGCCACGGCCTGGACCCTGTCGGTCGTGCCGGCCAGGGGTCGGCTCAGTACCCGGCGCCCGATCCGCTCGACCAGCAGCTCCGGACTGGCCCCGACGAACTGGCCCTCCGAGGTGGGGAGGGAGAAGACCGCACAGTTCGGTTCGAGCTCGTGCCATCCCCGGAGCAGCGCCCCGATGTCGACGGGTCGTCCCATGCGCACGTCCACCTGCCGGGCCACCACCACCTTGGCCACCTCGCCCGAGCCGATGGCCCGGACCGAATCGGCCACCATGGCCTCGAAGGCCTCGTCGGTGGACCTCGGGGTGATGCTCACTCCGGCTGAACCGCCGCCGCCTGCCGCCGGCGGACGGGACGCCACCACGTCGAGCAGGCGGCCCCGGAGCCCGCCCGCCTCGAGGGGCAGGTCAGAGCGGTCCGTGGCCACCACGGTGACCCATTCCCGGCCGTCGGCCTCGAGGCCGTAGACGAGCTCGGGCAGGATGAGCAGGCCCGGAGCCGGACGCTCGAACGGCAGCGCCCCGAACGCCATCACCGCGGCGCTGTCGGCATCGAACCGGTCGTCACAGGCCACCGCGGCCAGCTGCGAGGTGACCGCACCGATGTCCTGGGGTCCTTCGAGGCCGGCGGGGAGACGGAGGCGCAGGGCCTGGCCCAGTCCGACGAGGATTCGGCCGCCGTCCTCGAAGAGGATCCCGGACGGCCCGGCCAGCTCGAAGGGGTCGATGGAGGGCCCCGGACCGAGGGGATGGCGCACGGCCACCGGCGGGACGGCCGGGCCGGTCACGGGCTCCCCGTCCGGGTGGCGGTCAGCAGCTGACTCAAGCCGCCCGACAGCAGCCGACGGTTCACGGTCGAGAAGCCGGCCTGGTTGAGCATGGCCCGTAGCTCCCCGGTGGCCGGCAGGTAGGCCGTGGACTTCGGGAGGTAGCGGTAGGCGGCCGGGTCGGACAGCAGTCCACCCAGGCGCGGGACGACGGTCCGGAACCAGATGCGGTAGCCGAAGAGCAGGAACCCGCGGTCGGGCTCGGCCACCTCCAGCAGGCTGATCCGACCTCCGGGCCGGACCACCCGCCCGAGCTCGCCGAAGACCGCGCCGAGGTCGGTGAAGTTTCGCAGCGCGTAGCCACAGGTCACGCCGTCGACGGAGCCGGTGGCCACCGGGAGCGCCGCCCCGTCGGCCTGCGTCAAGGGCCGCCCGGTGTGGTTGGCGGTCAGCATGCCCCACGAGAGGTCCACGCCCAGCGATCGCAGGCCCGAACCGGACAGGATGGTCAAGAAGTCACCGGTGCCACAGGCCAGGTCGAGTACGAGCGCACCGGACGGCAGACCGAGGGCACGGGCCGACTGCTGTCTCCACCGACGGTCGAGCCCGAAGGTCATCAGCCGATTGACCAGGTCGTAGCGGGGGGCGATGGCGTCGAACATCGAGCGCACCAGCACCGTCTTCTCGGGACCCGTGGGGAGGTCGGTTTCGGCGACCCGGTCGACCGGGGTCGGCGGGCCCGGGTGATCCCTCACCGGGGTGCCGCCGGAACCCGGTCGTGGTCCCGGCCCCGGGGCCCCACGCCCCTCGACCCGTCGGCATCGTACCGGTCCCCGATGGCCTGCCGTTCGGCGTCGGAGCCCTCCGCCTCGATGTGGTCGAGGGCCACAGCGACCAGGGTCCGGGTGAAATGGTGGCCGACCAGCGTGTTGACGGCCGGGAGCAGCTCCGCGTAGGCCTGCAGGAGTCGGTCGATGTGCGGTTCGTCGTCGGGCCCGCCGGAACCTCCGGTCGGATGATCCTGTCGCAGCGGGGCCCGGATGTGGGCGGAGAACATGCCCACCGCCTCCCTGGCCACCGCCTCGGTGGCCTCGTGGTGGCGTCGGGCCAGATCCAACAGGGCCGAGAGGGGGATGCCCCACTCCAACAGGAGCAGGCCGGCCCGGGCCGCAGCCACGTCCTCGGCGGTGTAGCGGTCCAGTCCCCGGACCCGCTGTGGGATCAACAGTCCCTCGGCCTCGACCGCCTTGAGCAGGGCCAGGGGCACACCGGTGGCCTCGGCCAACTCCTCGAGGGTCAGCGTGGGGTCCGGCGCGTCACCGTCCGGGCCCGGAGGGGATCCCGGCGGAGTGGAGGCCGGTGGGGCGTCGGGTTCGCCGGCACCGTCGTGCCATCCGGTCAGCTCACCGATCAGGGCCTCGTCGGCGGCGTCCAGCTCTCCGGAGACCACCCGGGCGATGGTGGCCAAGGTGAATCCCCGCTGCTGGAGTGTCCGGATCCGGGCCAACCGGTCGACGTGGTCCCGGCCGTACCAGGCCACCCGTCCCTCCCGGCGGGGCGGGTCGAGCAGCCCCTTGCTCTGGTAGTAGCGGATGGTGTCGACCGATACGTCGGACCGGACCGACAGCTGTTCGACCCGCATCTCCATGGCTCACACTCTAGGAGTAATCGCTCGTACGGTTGGAGCGCGGCCCTCGGGGGGACCGGGCCGGGCCCCTGGCCCGGTGCCGTCAGTGGAAGTAGCGGTACACCACCTGGGCCACACAGCTGGGCTTGGAGGATCCCTCGGTCTCGAAGGTGAGGTCCAGTGCCACCTGCACGCCGCCGGTCACGTCCTCGGCACCGGCCACCGAGACACCGAGACGGAGGTTGCAGTCGACGGGCACCGGCGAGGGGAAGCGGACCTTGTTGCAGCCGTAGTTGACCCCCATCGACGTCCCCTGCACCACCAGCACCTCACCCAGCAGCACCGGGGCCAGCGACAGGGTCAGGTAGCCGTGGGCGATGGCCGTTCCGAAGGGTCCGTCCTTGGCCCGCTCGGGGTCGACGTGGATCCACTGGTGGTCGCCGGTGGCCTCGGCGAACAGGTTGATCCGGTCCTGCCCGATGCGGTGCCAGTCGCTGTAGCCGAGATGCTGTCCGACCAGGTCGTGGAATTTCTCGATGCCCTGCACAGTGGTAGCCATGTCGAAGACTGTACGGGACTCGGAACCGACCGGACCACCCGCCCGAGTGAGGCCGTCCTTCCCTTTGGCGTCAGCGCCTCCTTACCGACGGTGGCTCGGTACGCTGCTGGCGTGGACCGGGGACACGATCATCGGAACCTCCAGGGCGGTGGGGCCCGGGCCGCCGTCTTCGGAGTCAGCGACGGGCTGGTCTCCAATGTCGCCCTCATCCTCGGCGTGGCCGGCGCCCACTCCTCGGCCGGTGCGGTACGGCTGGCCGGGCTGGCCGGGCTGGTCGGCGGGGCGTTCTCCATGGCCGCCGGGGAGTATGTCTCCATGCGGGCCCAGTCCGAGCTGATGGAGCGGGAACTGGACGTCGAACGCCAGGCCATCCACCTCGATCCCGAGGACGAGCGCCGGGAGCTGGCCGCCATCTACAGGAGTCGCGGCCTCGACCACGACATGGCCGAGGAGCTCTCGGTCACGATGATGCGCGATCCCGAGCTGGCCCTCGAGACCCACGCCCGCGAGGAGCTGGGTATCAATCCGGCCGAGACCGGGAAGCCCATGCAGGCTGCGGCGTCGTCGTTCGTGTCCTTTGCGGTGGGCGCCTTCATCCCGCTGCTCCCGTGGCTGTTCGTGTCGGGCACCACGGCCACGCTCTGGTCGGTGGTGTTGGGGGGTGTGGCCGCCTTCGCCGTCGGTGCCGCACTGGCCATCTTCACCGGTCGATCCTGGTGGTGGTCGGCCGGCCGCCAGCTCCTCATCTCCGGCGTGGCCGCCGGCATCACCTTCGGCATCGGGCATGCGGTGGGGAGCGGCTGAGACCGACAGTCGTGACGGCGGCGGCCCGACCGAACCGACCGGTCGGCTCAGCCTCCCGGGACCGTGCGTACGTAGCTCCGGTCCACATGGTGCTCGAGGAACCCCATCGAGCGGTACAGGGCCACCGCAGCCACATTGGCGGCGTCGACATAGAGCATGCCCACCACCAGTCCCTGTGAGGCCAACCAGTCCAGCCCGGCGCGGGTCAGCGCGCGGCCCCAGCCCCGCCCGTGGAACTCGGGCTCTACGCTGATGACATAGATCTCCCCCAGGGCGGGGTCGCGGTCGGTGTGGACCTTGGTCCAACATGATGCGGCGATGCGCCCATCGACCTCGAGTACCCGGAACCCCTCCGGGTCGAACCACTCCTGACCCTCGCGCTCGAGCAGCGTGGCCAGCTCCCAGTGGCCCTGTTCGGCGTGGGAGGCGAAGGCACGGTTGTTGGTGGTCAACCAGGCCTCCTCGTCCTGGCCGGGCCGGAACGGACGGGTGGCCACGACCACCTCGTCGGGCCGCGGCGGCGGGAGCGGTAGCGGGCATCGCATCTGGAACAGGTCCCGCTCCACCCGAAATCCGTGTCGGGCCGCCCTGGCATCGTCGGTGGGGGAGGCGGCCGGTACCCAGAGCCGGACCGAGCCCCCGCCGAGGGTCGCCACCCGGTCGATGGCGGCCGCCAACAGCGCGTCGGCCACGGTGTCGGCCCCGACAGCCGGATCCACGATGACCTCCATGGCGTACCCACCGTCGGGTCCGTCTGCGACCACCTGGGCGTAGCCGACCAGACCGGACCGGGTGGCGGTGCGGGCCGTGATACCGACGGACCGGCCGGCCTGGTCGTCCCAGGTGTCCCGGGCCAGCTCCATCTGCTTGCGCTCGCCCATGGCGGGGAGGCCGGTGGCACGCTCGACCCGACGGACCAGGTCGGCCACGGCCTGGCGGAGCCGCGGACCCGGTGCGTCCTCCACGCCGAGTTCGAGGCCCTCCATGGATCAGCACGCTACCGGTAGTGTCCGACACGTGGCCCGACCCCGCACCCCGGCCGGCCGCGCCCGACGTGCCAACCAGCGACTGGCAGTCCGGTTCCCCGGATCGGCCCGCGACCTCTGCGCGCTCGACTACGGCGATCCGTTCCAACTGTTGGTGGCCACCATCTTGTCGGCCCAGTGCACCGACGCACGCGTCAACCGGACGACACCGGCGCTGTTCGCGCGGTTCCCCGACGCCGTGGCCCTGGCCGCCGCCGACCTCTCCGAGGTGGAGGGACTGGTTCGCTCGACCGGATTCTTCCGCTCGAAGGCCCGCAACCTGGTGGCCATGGCCCAGGCCGTGGTGGAACGCTTCGGCGCGGAGATGCCCTCGGCCATGGCCGATCTGGTCACGCTCCCCGGAGTGGGGCGAAAGACGGCCAACGTGGTGCGGAGCGTGGCCTTCGGCCTACCCGGGCTCCCCGTCGACACACACGTGCAACGACTGTCCGCCCGGCTGGGACTGACCACGGAGACCGACCCGGTCCGGATCGAGCGGGACCTCAGCGCCGTGATCCCGTCGGCCGAGCGCGGCGTGTTCAGCCTCAGGCTCATCCTGCACGGTCGGGCCACCTGTCAGGCCCGGACGCCCAGGTGCTCGGCCTGTGTGCTCTCGGACTTCTGCCCGAGCGCCGGATCCATGGGTCGGCCTCCCACGGGGACCTGATCGTCGCTCGGGGAGGACCGGGGAAGGGCAGTCCGGCCGCGGCCAACGGCCGCCGACAGGTGGGGAACCCCTTTCACCAGGGATTTCTGCCGGCGGGCGTCCCCGGGACCTGTTCAGATGAACATTTTGGCCGCCCGTGACTGGCATTTGGCGCCGAAACGTGATGATCTAGAGGGCGAGGAACCGGTTCCCGCCAACTGGTTCCGTAGAGCGGTGTTCGGGATCCGCCGCCCGACCCGCTCGCGCGAAGGCACCCTTCGGGGTGCCTTCGCCGCGTCCGGACCCATCTCGTCCGCCCAGGGGTCCCCGCCCGCGGTCGACGCCGGGATGGCGGCGAGTGGGGGTCCCGAACGCCCTACCGCCGTCCCAGATTGACGGCCAACCGCGCCAGTCGCCGATTGGCACTGCTCAGGGACCGTTCGATGGCGAACAGCTCGCGCGCCGTCTCTTCGTCCTCGGCCACGTCAGCGGCATCGGCGTGCACGGTGATGCGCCGGCTCAGTTCGTCGAGGGCGGTGGCGAGCGACGAGAGTTCCGCGGAGCTGGTGGCCATGCCTCGATCATGGCACTCCGTGGCCACGCGCCACACGATCGGGAGGCCGGGCCGCGGGTGGCCGAGCCGTCGGGACCGGGCTGCCGCGCCGGTCCGGTCCGGTAGCATCGACTGGCTATGGCTCTCCGTCGCCTGGACTTCCGAGGCTTTACCGGCAACCGCAGGGCCCTGCGGGCCGCGCTGCCGAGCCCACCCGACGAACAGGACCGCTCCTCGGCCTCGGTGGCCGCCATCATCGCCGAGGTGCGAGCCGACGGGGACGACGCCCTCCGGAGGCTGACCCTCGAGTTCGACGGCGTCTCGGTCGATGCACTGCGGGTACCGGAGGAGGAGATCCAAGCCGCATTGGGTCGTGTTCCCGAGGCGTTGCAAGAGGCCCTCGACGTGGCCCACGACAGGATCCTGGCCTACCACGCCCACGAGTCGGCGGCCCCGCCGGCGGAGGCGTTCGAGTCGGGTGGCATCACCGTCCGGCATCTGGTCCGACCGGTCCGCCGGGCCGGCTGCTACGCCCCGGGTGGTCGGGCCCGCTACCCGTCGACCGTT
Source organism: uncultured Acidimicrobiaceae bacterium (assembly GCA_963756515.1). Lineage (GTDB taxonomy): Bacteria > Actinomycetota > Acidimicrobiia > Acidimicrobiales > RAAP-2 > Bog-756. Next base: position 362,608 of record CAVWNV010000013.1, on the reverse strand, counting down.
CTCATGTCCGCGGTGCCGGCCCAGGTGGCCGGAGTGAAGGAGATCGTGCTCTGCGTCCCGCCCGGTCCCGACGGCCGGATCGACGACGCCTCATTGGCGGCGGCGGCGGTGGCCGGCATCACCGAGGTCTACCGGGTGGGAGGGGCCCAGGCCATCGCGGCCATGGCCTACGGGACCGAGTCGATCGAGGGTGTCGACGTGATCGTGGGCCCGGGCAACCGATATGTGGCCGAGGCCAAACGACAGGTCTCCGGCCGGGTCGGCGTGGCCTCGGCCTTCGCCGGGCCATCGGAGGTGGTCGTGATCGCCGGTCCCGGTACCCCGACGGAGCTGGCCGCCATCGATCTGGTCGTCCAGGCCGAGCACGGGCCGGACGGGATGGCCTGGCTCCTGACCTGGTCCGAGGACGTGGCCGACGCCGTCTCGGCCCTGGTCGACCGGTTCGTCCGGGACTCGCCCCGGCGCCAGGACCTCGAGGCCACCCTGGCCGCGGGCGGCTACGCCGTGCTCGTCGACGGGCCGGAGCAGGCCATGGCCATCGCCGACATCGTGGCCCCCGAGCACCTCGAGATCCTCACGCCCGACGCCGAGGCTCTGCTGCCGCAGGTTGGCTCGGCCGGCGCCGTGTTCGTCGGGGCATCGTCGCCGGCCAGTGTGGGTGACTATCTGGCCGGTCCCAACCACGTCCTCCCGACCAACCGGACGGCCCGGTTCTCGAGTGCCCTCCGGGTCGACGACTTCCGGCGGCACATCCACGCCGTCACGGTGAGCGACAAGGCGCTGGAGGTTCTCGGTCCCCACGTCGTGACACTGGCCGAGACCGAGGGGCTTCCGGCCCACGCTGAGTCGGTGCGCCTCCGATGGCCCCGCTAGGCCCGGACGAGCCCGGCATCCCGGCCGTGCGTCCCGATCTGGCCGCGTTGTCGGGCTACCACTCGGCCCAGGTCGACGTGGACGTCAGGCTGAACACCAACGAGTCGCCCCTGGCGCCGCCGACCGAGTGGCTCGACTCGCTGCGTGCGGGCCTGGGCGCCATCGACTTCAACCGCTATCCCGACCGGGACGCGTCGGCCCTACGGGTGCGGCTGGCCCAGAGCCACTCGGTCCGGACCGAACAGGTCTACTGCGCCAACGGTTCCAACGAGGTCCTGCAGTCACTCCTCCTGGCCTTCGGCGGACCGGACCGGACGGTGGCGTTGTTCGAGCCCACCTACACACTCCACCGCCACATCGCCCGGATCACCGGGACCAAGGTGGCCGTCGGGGGCCGGACCGAGGCGTTCCTGCTGGACCTGGACGAGGTGCGCCGGGTGGTGGACGCCGAACGACCCGCCATCACCTTCCTGTGCTCACCGAACAATCCGACCGGTCGGGCCGAGTCGACCGAGCAGATCGAGGCGGTGCTGGCGGTGGCCCCGGGCCTGGTGGTGGTGGACGAGGCCTACGGCCAGTTCGCCCCGTCCTCGGCGCTCGATCTCGTCCGTCGGGACGGGCCCGGGGCCGATCGGCTGGTGGTGGTGCGGACCTTCTCGAAGACGTGGTCGATGGCCGGGGTCCGATTGGGCTACCTGATCGCCGCGCCCGAGGTCGTGGCGGGCTGTGACGTGGTGACGCTGCCGTACCATCTCGACTCGGCCAAACAGCTGGCCGGTCGTCTGGCCCTCGACTACCAGGACCAGATGGAGTCCCGGGTGGCCCTTTTGAAAGAGGAGCGGGGACGCATCGCGGCCGCACTGGCCGAGCTCCCGGTGGAGAGCTGGCCGTCCGACGCCAACTTCATCCTGTTCCGGCCCCTGGTCGCCGGAGCCCGGACGGTCTGGCGGCACCTCCTCGACCGGTCGGTCCTCGTGCGAGACTGTTCCGAGTGGCCCGGCCTCGCCGGATGCCTGCGCGTGACCGTGGGCCTCCCCGAGGAGAACGACCGTTTCCTGGCCGCCCTGGACGAAAGCCTCCGATGACCGCCCCGACCCCCACACCGTCCGTTCCGAGGACCGCCACGGCGACCCGCGCCACCAAGGAGACCTCGATCGAGATCGAGGTCGACCTGGACGGGTCCGGCACCACCGAGGTGCGCACCGGCCTCCCCTTCTTCGACCACATGGTGTCCCAGCTCGGCCGGCACGGTGGCTTCGACCTGCGGGTCGTGGCCCACGGCGACCTCGAGGTGGACGCCCACCACACGGTGGAGGACGTCGGGATCACCCTGGGCGAGGTGGTGGCCAACGCCCTCGGGGACAAGGCCGGCATCCGACGATTCGGCTCGGTGGCCCTGCCGCTCGACGAGGCGCTGGTCGAGGTGGCTCTCGACCTGTCGGGCCGCCCGTTCCTCGTCTACGACGTCGCCTTCCCACCCGGGGCGCGCTCCCTCGGGTCCCCACCGTTCGAGCCCCAGCTGGCCGAGGAGTTCTGGCGGGCCTTCGCCACCGCGGCGGGAATGACCCTCCACCTCCGCACGAGGACGGGCAAGAACACGCACCACATCATCGAGGCGTCGTTCAAGGGAGTGGCGCGCGCCCTACGGGACGCCGTGCGCGTCGAGGGTGGCGGTATCCCTTCCACCAAGGGCACCCTGTGACAGCCGACAGTGTCGTCCCACCCGTTCGGCCGTGATCGCCGTCCTCGACTACGGCATCGGCAATCTCCGCTCGGCGGAGAAGGCCCTCCAGCACCTGGGCGCCGACGCCCAGCTGGTCGACGACCCTGACCGGGCCGGCGAGGCCGATGGGGTGGTGCTGCCGGGTGTGGGTGCGTTCGGCCGTTGTGCGCAGGCGCTCCGGGCCACCGGTCTGGACCGGGCGGCGCGCCGGGCCGTCGAGTCGGACGTGCCGTTCCTCGGGATCTGCGTGGGCTTCCAACTGCTCTACCAGGGCTCAGACGAGAGTCCGACCGAGCCCGGGCTCGGTGTGCTGGACGGGATGGTCCGGCGCCTTCCCCCCGGGGTCAAGCACCCCCAGATGCAGTGGAACCAGCTGGAGCGGGTGGGCACCGGGCGCGGTCTGTTGGACCGGGTGGCGCCACCGGCCTGGGTCTACTTCGTACACTCCTACGCGCCCGAGCTGACGGCGGACACCACGTCCACCTGCGACTACGGGGCGACGGTGACGGCCACGGCCGAACGGGGCCGGGTGTGGGGGACCCAGTTCCACCCCGAGAAGTCCGGAGCCGTCGGGCTCGGGATACTGGCCAACTTCGTCCGGACCGTCCACTCCACCACACCGTGATGGACCTCTATCCGGCCATCGACCTCCGGGACGGAGGTGCGGTCCGCCTGACCCAGGGCGACTTCGACCGCCAACACGACTACGGCGATCCGGTGGCCCTGGCCCGCCGGTTCGTGGTCGGGGGGGCACGCTGGCTGCACGTGGTGGACCTCGACGCGGCCCGCCTGGGCCGGCCCGCCAATCGGCCCACGGTCCTGTCCATCGCCTCCGCCGTCGACGTGCCGGTGCAGTCCGGCGGTGGGGTGCGGTCGGAAGCCGACGTCGACGAGCTCCTCGCCGGGGGCGTCCGGAGGGTCGTCCTCGGCACCCTGGCGCTCGACGACCCGGACCGGGTCCACACCCTGGCCGCCCGGTATCCCGGTCGGGTGGCCGTCGGGGTCGACTACCGGCGCCATCCCGACGGTCGGACCGAGGTGGCGGTGCGGGGCTGGGAGCAGGGGACGGGCCGGTCGGTGACCGAGGTGCTGGAGGGCCTGGCCGGTGCGGGCCTGGCCGCGGTGATCGTGACCGCCATCGACCGGGACGGCACCCTGGCCGGCCCGGACCTCGAGGGGCTCCGCTCCGTACTGGCCTCCACCTCCATCCCGGTGATCGCCTCGGGGGGTGTGGGGGCGGTGGCCGACATCGTGGCCCTGTCGGTCCTGGCCGTGGCACCAGCGCCCGACTCCGACGACCATCCCGACGCCGACGCCCATCCCGGCGCCGGTGGCTCCATGGTGCGACGACTGGCCGGTGCCATCACCGGCAAGGCGTTGGTGGACGGGACCATGACCGTCGAAGAGGGGGTGGCGGCGTGCGCAACGTCCGGGTGATCCCGTGCCTCGACGTCGACGCCGGACGGGTGGTCAAGGGGGTCCGCTTCACCGACCTGTTCGATGCCGGTGACCCGGTGGAGCTGGCCACCCGTTATGACGCCCAGGGCGCCGACGAACTGGTCTTCCTCGACATCACGGCATCGTCGGACCGCCGTCGGACCATGGTGGACGTCGTGTACCGCACCGCCGAGGTCGTCTTCATCCCCTTCACCGTCGGCGGCGGCGTACGGTCGGTCGAGGACGCCCGGCACCTCCTTCGGGCCGGTGCCGACAAGGTCGGGGTGAACACCGCTGCCGTCGACCGGCCCGAACTCGTGGCCGAACTGGCCGAGGAGTTCGGGAGCCAGTGCGTGGTCGTTGCCGTCGACGCCCGCCGCCGGCCCGATCCGGGGCCGGGAGCCGATCCCGGCTGGCAGGTGTTCACGCACGGGGGCCGCACCCCGACCGGGCTCGACGCCCTGGCCTGGGCCGAGCGGTGCTCGGACCTGGGCGCCGGGGAGATCCTGTTGACGTCCATGGACCGCGACGGGACCCGGGACGGATTCGACCTCGAGTTGACCCACCGGGTGACGGACCGCTGCCCGGTGCCGGTTATCGCCTCGGGTGGCGTGGGGAGCTTGGCCCACCTGGCCGAAGGGGCCCTCCGCGGCGGCGCCGACGCCGTGCTGGCCGCTTCCATCTTCCATCTGGGTGAGTTCACGGTGGCCGAGGCCAAGGCCCACCTCCTGGCCGCCGGGGTGGCGGTCCGGCCACCGGCGGGGTGGCCGGGCGACTGAGGCCACCGGCCCCTGCGATAGCCTCTGGCTGTGGCCACCACAACCCCCGAAGCCCCGGCGACCAGCCCTAATGGCGACGGCACCCCGGCCAAATTGGCCATCACCGTGCTGGCCGACCGGGTGCTGGTCCAGGTCGGGCCGGCCGACGGCGAGCGCCGATCGAGGGCCGGCATCCTGATTCCGGCCACGGCCCAGGTGTCGCGCCGTCTGGCCTGGGCCGAGGCGGTGGCCGTGGGTCCTCACGTCCGCTCGGTCAAGGTGGGCGACAACGTGCTCTTCAATCCCGAGGACCGGTTCGAGGTCGAGGTCCAAGGCGACGAGTACGTGATCCTGCGCGAGCGGGACATCCACGCCGTGGCCGCCACCCGCATCGACGGGGGCACCGGCCTGTACCTCTGACCGGGCCGTCCGACCGGGCGGCCCAGCCGACACCGCGCCATCGCGGCCCGGTCCCAACGCACCGGGCCCTCCAACCGGAAGACTGCACACCAGGGAGTCCAAAACTCGTGACCACCACCCCGACCACCGACGGCTTCGAAGCCTCACCCGTCCCCTTCACCGAGGAGCAGCTGGGGGAGATCGACTACAACCGGGACGGGCTCGTAGGGGCCATCGTCCAGGACGCGTCCGACGGCGCCGTCCTCATGTTCGCCTGGATGAGCGCCGAATCCCTGCGCCGGACGCTCGAGACCGGTCGGACCTGGTTCTGGAGCCGCAGTCGCCAGGAGTTCTGGTGCAAGGGAGAGACGTCCGGGGACCGACAGTACGTTCGCAGCGTCCGCTTCGACTGCGACGGTGACGCGCTCCTGGTGGAAGTGGACCAGGCCGGTGCCGGGGCCTGCCACACCGGCAACCGCAGCTGCTTCTTCCGGTCCTTCGGTCCGGCACCGAGCGAACCGTGACCGCACCCCCGAACGCGGCACCGACCGGCCCCGGCGTCGCCGGGTTCAGGGCGCTGGCCCAGCGTCACCGCATCGTGCCGGTCTGGCGGGAGCTGGTGGCCGACACCCTGACGCCGGTGGCCGCGTTCCTCCAGATGGTGGAGGCCGAGGGCCACGCCGGCTTTCTGCTCGAGTCGGTCGAGGGAGGGGAGCGGTGGGGCCGCTACTCGTTCGTCGGACGCCGTCCCCTGGCCACCATCACCGCCCGAGGTCGCCACGTCCGTACTGAGGGCGAGCTGGACCTCGACGCCACCACCGGAGGCCGGGTCACCGGGGACGGGGGAGTGCTGGCCGCCCTCGAAGCCGTCCTCGATTCGTTCGACTCCCCCGACCTGGCCGGGTTGCCTCCCCTCCATGCCGGCCTGGTCGGCTACCTCGGCTACGACGTCGTCCGAGAGGTCGAGCACCTGCCCCGGGTGCCACCCGACGACCTCGGGCATCCCGACGCCGTACTGGTCGTCATCGGGCAGCTGGCCGCGTTCGACCACTGGCGTCAGCGCGTGGTCCTCATCGACAACGTGGTGGTCGATCCGTCGTGGGGACCCGACGACCTCGACGCCGCCCACCGCGATGCCCTCGAGCGGCTCGACGCGCTGGCCCTCGACTGCTTCCGGCCCCTCGACCAGCAACCCCGGTTGCTACCGGAGCGCCTCCCGGCGACGAGAACGGTCGACCGCACCATGACCGATTCGCTCTACGAGGACGCCGTCCGGGCGGCCAAGGAGCACGTGACGGCCGGGGACGTGTTCCAGGTCGTCCTGTCCCAGCGGTACGACCTCGACGACCTCGGGGCCGAGCCCTTCGACGTCTACCGGGTCCTCCGCCTGGTCAACCCGAGCCCCTACCTGTACTTCCTTCGGTTCCCCGAGGTCACCGTGGTGGGAGCGTCACCCGAACCCATGGTCCGCCTCCGTGAGGGCACCGTGGTGTCCCGACCCATCGCCGGGTCGCGGCCCCGGGGCTCGACCCCCGAAGAAGACGGTCGTCTCCGCGGCGAGCTGGTCGAGGATCCCAAGGAGGTGGCGGAGCACGTGATGTTGGTGGACCTGGCCCGCAACGACGTGGGCCGGGTGGTCCGCTTCGGCACCGAAGTGGTGGACGAGATGATGACGGTCGAGCTCTACAGCCACATCATGCACCTCACCTCCCAGGTCTCCGGCCGGCTGGCACCGGGGAAGGGTCCCATCGACGTGCTCCGCGCCACGCTTCCGGCCGGCACGCTGTCCGGCGCACCCAAGGTGCGGGCCATGGAGATCATCGACGACCTCGAACCGACCAAGCGAGGTGTCTACGGAGGGGTCGTGGGCTACCTCGACTTCTCCGGCAATCTCGACACCGCCATCGCCATCCGGACCATGACCGTGGGCCCCGACGGCCGGGCGTCGGTGCAGGCCGGCGCCGGCATCGTCGCCGACAGCGACCCGGAGTCGGAGAATGCCGAGTGCTTCCACAAGGCGGCCGCCCTGCTGTCGGCCGTGGCCATGGCCCGAGCGGCCCGGGTGGCCGAGGTGGCCGAGGTGACGCCGTGACCGGCACCGGCGGTATCGGCGACCCAGCCGGCACCGACCCCACGGACGCAGAGGCCGCTTACGACGCCCTGCGCACCGGTGTCGGTCTCCATGTGCTCCGGCGTGACGTGGTGCAGGCGACCGGGGCCGACGCCGCCTCGTACCTCCAGGGCCAGTGCAGTCAGGACGTCGAGGCCCTCGGACGTGGCCAGTCGGCCGATGCGCTGCTGCTCAGCCCGCAGGGGAAGGTCGAGGTCTACCTGAGGGTTACCCGGATGGACGAGGACGAGTTCGTGCTCGACACCGACCGGGGTTTCGGGGCGGCCATGGTGGAGCGGCTCGGGCGGTTCCGTCTTCGCGTCGCCGTGCAATTCGAGCCGCTCGACTGGGAGTCCGTGGCGCTGCGGGGTCCGGGCGCCGCCTCGGCCGTGGTCGGGACGCCCCCGCTGGTGGTCCCGGTGGACTGGCCCGGCCTGGGCGGTGTCGACCTGTTGGGGCCACGGACCGGGGTGGGCATGGGGACGTGGGTGTCCGACCAGGTGACCCGGTGCCCGGACGAGGCGTGGGAGGCGGCCCGGATCGAGGCCGGTGTACCGGTCAACGGTCGTGAAGTGGTGGCCGGGACCATCGCGGCCGAGGTCGGGCTGGTCGACCGGGCCGTCTCGTTCACGAAGGGCTGCTTCACCGGCCAGGAGCTGGTGGCCCGCCTGGATGCCCGGGGTTCGAACGTGGCCCGTCGCCTCTGCGGTGTGGTCGTCGGAGGTCAGGCCGGCCGCGCCGCCCGGGACGGTTCAGTGGATCCGCTGGTCGGGGCCCCGGTCTGGACCCAGGACGGTGAGCACGAGGTGGGCCGGCTGTCCTCGGTGGCGTGGTCGCCCGGTCATCAGGCCGTGGTGGCACTGGCCACGTTGCACCGTCGCGTGACACCGCCGGCCGCCGTCGGTGTGGCGGTCCACGGCGCCGACGGTCCGAGAACCCGGGCCGACGCCGTCGTGCTCCCCATGGTTCCCCCGCGCTGAGCCGGGAGGTTCCGTGGACCGGCCTGGTCCGGACGGGGTGGTAGACCTGCCCCCGGTTCGTCACAGAGGAAAGGGGGATCCATGGGCACGGACGCTTCGATCGGAACCGAGTCCGCCACCGGCGGCGTCGAGATGGATGCCGACCACATCACCACCTCCACCCGTGATCCGGCCGAGACGGCCGAACGGCTCCAGGAGTGGTTGGGTGGGACCCTCGAGCCCGGAAGCCGTCCGGTCATCACCGACGTGGCCAGTCCCGAGGGCAACGGCATGTCCTCGGAGACGCTGCTCTTCACGGCGGAGTGGACCGTCGACGGTGCCGTCGTCGAACACCGTCTGGTGGCGCGTATCGAGCCCCCGGACACCGCGTATCCCGTCTTCACCACCTACGACCTGGCCATGCAGTTCCGGGTCATGCGGCTGGTGCGGGAACAGACCTCCGTCCCGGTTCCCGAGACGACCTGGTACGAACCGGACCCGTCCGTGCTCGGTGGCCCGTTCTTCGTGATGAAACGGGTGGACGGCGCCGTGCCTCCCGACGTCCTGCCCTACACGTTCGGCGACAACTGGTTCTTCGACTCCGGTCCGGCCGAGCGGGCCGCCCTCCAGCAGTCGGTGGTGGAGGCCCTGGCCGGCATCCACTCCATCACCCCCGACCGCCACGATCTCGAATTCCTGCGGCCCGATGCATCCGGGCCGACGTCGCTGCACCGCCTCGTGAACCACTGGAGGCGCTACACCGCCTGGGTAGTGGGGGACAGGCCGTCGCCTCTGCTCGACCAGTGCTTCTCGTGGTTGGACGAGCACGCTCCCGCCGAAGTCGGTGCCGATGTCCTGTCCTGGGGGGACAGCCGGATCGGCAACATGATGTTCGACCAGCACCGGGTGGTGGCGGTCCTCGATTGGGAGATGGCGTCGGTGGCTCCCCCCGAGGTCGACCTGGGTTGGATGTGCTATCTGCATCGCTTCTTTCAGGATCTGGCCACCGACCTCGGCGCCCCCGGACTCCCGGAGATGTTCCGCCCCGTGGACGTGGGCCGGGCCTACGCCGAGGTCTCGGGCTACTCGCCGGGAGACCTGACCTGGTACTTGGTCTTCGCCGCCACCAGGCACGGTGCCATCATGCGTCGGGTGACGGAGCGGGCCATCTTCTTCGGCGAGGCCACCGAGCCCGACGACATCGACGATCTGATCATCCATCGGGCGTCGCTCCGCGGCATGATGGACGGCTCCTACTGGGAGGGTGTGGCCCGGTGACGGTTCCTGTCCGGGCCGGCCGTCACCGGTTGCAGCCCGGGGCCTACCAGAACGAGGACTCCGCGCTCAGCCCCCGGTCGGGGAACGATCCGCACATCATGGGCTGACAGTTCCCCCACCCCTCGGCGCCGGTGTCGAGATCCCGGACGTGGACCACGGTGTCGCGTATCTGATGGAGCTCTCTGACCAGGACGGGATCCCGGCAGTCGGCCAGCCGCTCCCCGTCGACGTGGAGCTCGCCGCGCCACTCGCCGTGGTGGTGACCCTTCCACCCGAAGTAGAGCCCAGCTCCGAGGTGGAAGCCGGTGTCACCGGGGACCTCCAGCTCGAAGTGGCGGGCGGCACCGTCCTCCATGGTCACGTCCACCCGGCCGCCCAGGAGGCGGCGGTTGGAGGGATCGAACTGGAGGTCGGGGCGGATGTCGGCCATTCGTTCGGTCCGGCCGTCGACGTGCTCGACCGCTCCGGTCACGGTGCGGTGTTGGTGACCGAAGCCGCTGATGTCCACGAGGTGCATGAACAGCCCCCAGCGGGTGCCGTCGGGGTCGGCCATGAGCACCGGGCACCAGATCATCTGGAAGTCCATCTCGGCCACCGGGTTGAACGGGTCGGTGTCGGTGGCCGGGGTGCCCACGTCGTAGCGGACCCCCCACGAGTGATCCCGGGTCGAGACCCACTCCCCGGGATCGATGGTGTGGCGCTCCCCGTCGATCTCGACCCAACCCGACGCCGTACCGATCTGGTGGTAGCGGACCAGGTCGGCACTGACCCTGTACCCGAGCGGGGTCCGCTGGTGCGTACGCTCCTCGGTGGCCGGAGGCAGGACGGCTTCGAAATCCCACTCGAAGGCCAGCGGCTGGCAGGTGTTGGCCTCGAGCGAGAACCGGACCCGCTTCATCGGTTCCAGGACCTCGTAGCGGATGGGTCCGGCCGCGGTCCTGTCCGGTTCGGGAAAGAGCCGGCGACTGCCCCGCACCGTGATCTGTTCCGCCCCCCGCGACAGTCCGGCGTAGCCGTCGAGCACGTTGCGGTTGGCGTACTTGCCCATGCCGAAGCCGAGCTGGAGCGAGCCGTCCCGGCGCGCCGCCATGGCGCAGATCTTCTCCGTCCACGACGGGTCGCTGACTCCCACGGTGGCGAACGTGTCCGGTATCTGATGGTCGAGCCGTTCGTCCGAAGGTCCCAGCGGACCGAGGGGATTGGCCATGGGGGCTCCTCCTTCTGCTTCTCGTCGACCGGGCCGCCCCGGGCGCGGTCAGACGCCGAGACTACCCGTGGCCGCCTTCTCGAAGATGCGGTACGGCAGGAGGCGCTTGGCCGGGATGCCGATCCGCTCGCCCAGTTTCCCGACCGAACGTCGTCGGGGCGGCCGTCGGGCCTCGAGGATCCGCTGCACGACCGAGGCCACGTCGTCGGGCGGCACCCCGTCGGACTCGTCCTGGACCATCTTCCCCACCGCGGTGTGGGCCGCGGCCGCATAGGCGCCGCCGAGCGTCACGTCGCGGCGCTGGGCGGTGAAGCCGGTGACCACGTTGCCCGGCTGGACCAGGGTGACCTCGATGCCGAAAGGTGCGACCTCGTAGGCCAGGGCTTCGCCGTATCCCTCCAGGGCGAACTTGCTGGCGCTGTAGAACGCCTGGAAGGGGAGACTGACGATGCCCCCGATCGAACTCATGAGCACGAGGTGGCCCCGGCCCCGGCTCCGCATGACCGGCAGCGCCCGTCGGACCACCCGCACCACGCCCCAGAAGTTGGTCTCGAACTGGTCGTGCGCGTCGGCCATCGGCGTCTCCTCCGCGGCTCCGGCCAGACCCCACCCGGCGCAGACCACGACGGCGTCGAGCCGGCCGTGGTCGGCCAGCAGAGCGTCCATGGCCCGATCCACGGAGTCGTCACGGTCCACGTCCATGATCAGAGGCGACCAGCTACCCGAAGCCCGGGCTCGACGGCTGGCACCCACCACCGTCCATCCCCGATCGTGCAACCGGTCGGCGCAGGCCCGTCCGATCCCCGACGACGCACCGGTGACCAGTACCACGTCACCCATCGGATCCCCTCCCCGTCGCCGGGGTGGGCTGGGGCGGATACGCGGATGGGCCCGGTGGAGCCGCGTCGGGTGGGGGTGGCAGTGCGGTCGGGGTCGCGGCCGGAGCCGTGGCCGTGGCCGGATGGAACCAGATCAACATGGTCGTCCCTTCACCGGCACCGGTGGACTCGGCCCTGACCCCGGCGCCCATGGCCGCGGCCAGCTCGGCCACGATGGCCAACCCGAGCCCCGAACCCTTCCTCCGGCCTCCGGCCCGGTCCGAACTGAAGTGGCGCTCGAAGACGCGGGGGAGCTGCGCGGCCGGGATGCCGGGGCCGTCATCGGACACCCAGATGGTCGGGGATCCGGCCACCACCCCCGATCCGACCACGACCCGGTGGCGGGCGAAGGAGAACGCGTTCTCCACCAGGTTGGCCACCACCTGGGCCAACCGGTCGGCGTCGGCGTCCACCCACAGCGGCTGCTCGGAACCGGGGACGGTCGACAGCTCGAGCCCGAGCTCGTCACCGCGTGGCCGGAAGCCGTCGGCCACCTGGCGGGCCACCATGGCCCCGTCGACGGTCCGGATGTCGAGGGAGAACCGGTCGGCATCCAGCCGGGCCAGATCCAGCAGGTCCTGGACCAGTCGTTCCAGCCGATGGGCTTCGGTCCTGATGACGGTCGCCGCGGCCACGGGGTCGTCGGCCGTCCCGTCCACCACCGCGTCGGCGTAGCCACGTATGGAGGTCAGCGGGGTTCGCAGCTCGTGGGAGACGGACAGGATGAACTGACGCTCCTGATCGCGGGCCCGCACCAGGTTGGCGCCCATGGTGTTGATCGACTCGGCCAGCTGGACGAACTCGGGGTCCTCCCGGCGCCCCACGGTCACGGTGGCGTCGAGGTCGCCCGAGGCGATGCGCCCGGTCGTGGCCACCGCGGCCACCAGGGGACGGGTGAACCGCCGGGCCAGCGCTGCGGCCACCAGTGCCGCCACCGCCAGCGCGATCACGCCGACCCAGCCGAAGTACCGGATCCCGTTGGCCGGGTTGTGGATCTGGCGGGTGACGACCAGCACGGGCACGAAGGACTTGACCGTGGCTAGCGGCGTCGGCACGGCCGAGTAGGCCAGCAGCGTCGAGGTGTGGCCGGTGACCTGGTCCCCGGCCTGCAGGGCACCCACGTCGAGCTGGCCCTGGGTGATCCCCGAGGGGAGAGTGCCCTGGATCGTCCCGTCCGGATCGATCCGGACGAAGTCCGCGCCGGCGAAGGCGCCGGCCTTGGCGATGGTCTTGAGCTCCCGACGGAAGGTGACCCGGTTCCGGTCGGCCACCCCGGAGAACGTGGTCGAGATGGCCTGGGCCTGACCGGCCAGCTCCTGTTGCGTGGTCGAGATGGCGGCACGGCGGACGAAGAAGAAGCTACCCAGCGTCGTGACCACGACCGTGGCCGCGATCAGCAGGAGGATGGCGATGGTGAGTCGGCGTCTCATCCCATGCGGTAGCCGACTCCCCAGACCGTGGCCAGGGGTAGGTCCTCGCCCAGCTTCTTGCGGAGCTGGCGCACGTGGACGTCCACGGTGCGTTCGTCGCCGTACCAGTCGTCGCCCCACACGCCGTCGAGGAGCTGCCGCCGGGACAGCGCCAGTCCGAGGTTGGCGGCCAGGTAGGCGAGCAGATCGAACTCGCGGGTGGCCAGGGCCACCACGGCACCGGCCCGCCGCACCTCCCGGCGTCCCGTGTCGACCTCGATGGCGCCCAGACGGACCACGGTCGGAGCGGGAGCGGGCGACACCGCGGTGGTGCGACGGAGGATGGCGTGCACCCGGGCCACCAGCTCCCGGGCCGAGAACGGCTTGGTCACGTAGTCGTCGGCTCCGAGCTCGAGACCCAGGACCCGGTCCACCTCGTCGTCCCGGGCGCTGAGGATCAGTACCGGTGTCCCACCGGGACCGCCCGACCCGGCACCGCCCCGGGGGTGGGCCGACGTGTCGTCGCGGCGGAGGCGGCGGCAGACATCGAAACCGTCGAGCTCCCCGGGCAGGCCGATATCCACGATGACCAGTACCGGGTCCTCGCGGTCCACGATGGCCAGTCCGGCCGTGCCATCGTCGGCCTGGAGTACCCGGAAGCCGTCCCGCCTCAGATACATGGCCACCAGGTCGGAGATGTGGTGATCGTCCTCGATGACCACCACCGTGTCCTCGCTCGCCACCATGGACTCCAGCCTGCCACCATGACCGCCATGGTCGCCCACCGTGGTTAGGAAAGTGTAAGGAGCCGACTGCCGCCCCGACCGGGACCGGCCCGGCCGAATTCGTTGTAGACCAGCCAATTCGCCCGCACTCATCCCCGGGACGCGGCCGGGGACGAAGGGGATCGTTGGTAGGATCGGGTGGCCATGCCGGCGTACCTCGACACCATCGTTGCCGCCCATCGGGCCGAGGCGGCCGACGACCGTCGCGACATCGACGCCGCCATCGAACAGGCCGAGCGAGCCGGTCCCGTCCGTCCCTTCACGGGAACCATCACCGGAGCGGCCGACAGGGACGGGGTGGCCTTGATCGCCGAGATCAAGCGACGCTCACCGTCCAAGGGCGATCTCGACCCCTTGCTCGACCCGGCCGCGGTGGCCTCCGAGTACCAGGCCGGTGGGGCCGCCTGCCTCTCCGTCCTGACCGACCGGGAATTCTTCGGTGGCGAGCCGGACGACCTCAGGGCCGCCCGCGCCGCCGGCACGCTGCCGGTACTGCGCAAGGACTTCACCGTCAGCGCCCTCGATGTGTGCGACGCCCGGACCATGGGTGCCGACGCCGTGCTCCTGATCGCCGCGGTACTGACCGACGCCGAACTCGAGCGCGTTCCTGGCCCTGGCCCACCGGTGTTCGCTGGACGCGCTGGTCGAGGTCCACGACGAGCTCGAGGTGAAGCGGGCCCTCGAGGCCGGCGCCGACCTGGTCGGGGTCAACCAGCGGGACCTGCACACGTTCCAGGTCGACCACGAGCGGGCCCTGGGGCTGGGGGCACTGCTGCCCTCCTCGGTGACGGCGGTGGCGGAATCGGGCATCGGGGGGGTGGGCGACGTCCGCCGGCTGGCCGACGCCGGCTACCAGGCGGTGCTGGTGGGGGAGCACCTGGTCCGTTCGGGGGACCGACGCGCCGCGGTGGCCGAGCTCCTCGGGACCGGATCGTGACCCCACCGGTGCTCAGCGGCAACGACGAGCCCGACGAGGAGCGGGACGGTCCGTTCGTCAAGATCTGCGGGATCACCTCGGAAGCCGACGCGCTGTTGGCCGTGGGCATGGGGGCGTCAGCAGTCGGCTTCGTCTTCGCCCCCTCGCCGCGCCAGATGGCCCCCACGGCCGTGGCCGACATCGTGAAGCGTCTGCCCCACGAGATCGTGACGGTCGGGGTCTTCCGGGACGAGGCCCCTCGAGCGCGTGGTGGACATCGCCAACCAGATCGGTCTGGGCGGTGTCCAGCTGCACGGCGTGGAGTCCATCGAGGCCACCCAGTGGATCCGGGCCCGGACCAGTTGGACCATCAAGGCGTTCCCGGCCGGTCATCGCAACATCGACCGGTTCCACCTGTTCGGGGCCCAGACCCTCCTGATCGACGGGGCCAACCCCGGTTCGGGCGAGCTGTTCGACTGGCGTCTGGCCGAGGGGGTCGTCGATCCCAGCCGGCTCATCGTGTCGGGGGGACTGCGACCGGAGAACGTGGGTGCCGCCATCGCCCATCTCCACCCGTGGGGCGTCGACGTGTCCAGCGGGGTCGAGGCGTCTCCGGGCGTCAAGGATCCGGGCAAACTCCGCGAGTTCGTGGCTGCAGCCCGGGACGCGGCCCGTGCCGTGGCCGCGTCCACCGGCCCCGGGTCGGGCCGGGTCGGCGCCGACGGGGACGCCGGCCTTCCGGGCGACACCTCCGGACCCTTCGACTGGCAGGACGAGCGTTGACCGCCGAGATCATGGGCGACCCCGGCCCAAGTGGGCGGTTCGGCCAGTTCGGGGGTCGGTTCGTCCCCGAATCGCTGGTCCCGGCCTGTCTCGAGCTGGAAGAGGCCTTCCGGTCGGCCTGGGCCGATCCTTCCTTCCACGCCGAGTTCGAGGGCATCCTGCGCGACTACGGCGGCCGACCCACCCCGGTGACCGAGTGCGGCCGACTGTCCGAAGAGCTCGGGATCAGGCTGTTGCTCAAACGGGAGGACCTGGCCCATACCGGGTCCCACAAGCTCAACAACGTCATCGGCCAGGGCCTGTTGGCCCGGCGGATGGGGAAGCGCCGGCTGATCGCCGAGACCGGCGCGGGCCAGCACGGCGTGGCCACCGCCACCGCGGCTGCCCTCTTCGGCATGGAGTGCGTCGTCTACATGGGCGAGGTGGACACCCAACGCCAGGAGCTCAACGTGTTCCGAATGGAGCTGTTGGGTGCCGAGGTCCGTCCGGTGGCGAGCGGCAGTCGGACCCTGAAGGACGCCGTCAACGAGGCCCTCAGGGACTGGGTGGCGTCGGTGGAACACACCCACTACTGCCTGGGATCGGTGATGGGCCCGCATCCCTACCCGTGGATGGTGCGCGAGTTCCAGCGCATCATCGGCGACGAGGCCCGGGGCCAGTGCCACCGTATCCTCGATGGTGCCGATCCCGACGTCGTGGTGGCTTGCGCCGGAGGAGGCTCCAATGCCGCCGGCATCTTCGCCGGATTCGCCGACGTCACATCGTCGGCCTTGGTGGCCGTGGAGGCGGCCGGGGGCGCGGCCATGACGACGGGCGTGCCCGGCGTGCTCCACGGGATGAGGAGCTCCCTGATGCAGGACGAGGCCGGCCAGATCCTCGAGGCCCACTCGATCTCGGCCGGGTTGGACTATCCGGGCATCGGTCCGGAGCACGCCCATCTGGGTGCGGTCGGCCGGGCCCGCTACGAGTGCGCCGGCGACCACGAGGTGCTCGAAGCCTTCCAGCGCCTGGCCCGCACCGAGGGCATCCTCCCGGCGCTCGAGTCGGCCCATGCCCTGGCCTGGGTGATGGCGCGTGCCGGGACCGACGATCTGCCGTCCGGGTCGACCGTCCTCGTCAACCTGTCCGGACGAGGCGACAAGGACGTGGCCCAGGTCCGCGACATCCTCCGGTCATGAGGGCGGAGGCGGGGACCGCGGCCGGTCGCTCCGACGAGTCGGAGCCGGGTCAGCTCGAGACGGCGCTGCGGGCCCGTCGGGATGCCGGTCACAAACTCCTCGTCCCCTATGTCACCGGCGGGATGGACGACCAGTGGCTGCTCACGGTGGAGGCCCTGGCCGACGCCGGGGCCGATGCCATCGAGATCGGGATCCCGTTCTCGGATCCGATGATCGATGGGGCCACCATCCAGGAGGCCTCGCTGCGGGCTCTGCGACGGGGCACCACGCCCGACGGCATCCTGGCCGATCTCAGCCGGATCGAGGTGGGGGTGCCTCTCGTGGTGATGACCTACTTCAACGTGATCGATCGGGCCGGACCCGACCGTATGGCCGGCACGATGGCCTCCTCCGGAGTTGCCGGGGCCATCGTCCCCGACCTACCCCTCGAAGAGCTCGACGGATGGGCCGCCGCGGCCGACCGGGCCGGGGTGGCCACGGTCCTGCTGGCCGCTCCCTCGACCCCGGACGAACGCATCCCCGCCATCTGTCGGCGCTCGAGAGGATTCGTCTACGCGGTGGGGCGCATGGGGGTGACCGGCGAGCAGGCCGCGCTGGCCGACACGTCCCGGCAGGTGGCGGGAAGACTGGTGGCCGCCACCGATCTCCCGGTCTGTGTGGGAATCGGGGTGTCCACGCCCGGGCAGGCCGCCGACGTGTGCCAGGTCGCCGACGGCGTGGTGGTCGGCTCGGCCCTGGTGCGCCGGCTGCTCGAGGGCGAGGGTCCGGAGGGGGCAGCTTCCTTCGTGGCCTCGCTGCGGGCCGCCCTCGACGCAACCTGAGTCGCTCTCGTTCAGTCGCGCTCGGGACGGACGACCCGGTACATGGCCCGGAGGAAGGAGCGACGACCGGGCCGGTCGCTGCGGCTCTGGAGGCGGCGGCGGATCAGCTCCCGCCGCTCCTGCAGGTCACGGAAGGTGATGGGGTCGGTCTCGTCGGGGAAGCCCATGGCGGCCCGGTACCCGTCGAGGTCGATCGGTGTCTCCACCAGGTCCACGCCGACCTCGCGGGCGATCTGTTCCCCGTGCCGCTCGGTGAAGTACGTCACCACGGCGAGGATCTCGCCGAGGATGTCCACGTCGGGGGCCATGGTGGCCATGGCCCCGTTGAGGAACAGGATGTCCTTCACGAACAGCATGAGCTCTTTGGGCATCCGGGCCCCGTATCCCAGCAGCGCCTTGGTCACGTCACGGAGCTCGGCCACCATCTCGTCGGCGGTGAGCGTGGTCGGGTCGACAGGGGGTCGGTCGAGGCCCAGATCCCTGATGACAGCCTCGACGTCGGAGTCGGCCGGCAGGGCACCGAGATCCCGAAGGGCCTCCACCTGTACGGTCACGTTGTTGGTGGTGGCTCCCATCTGCAGACGGAGGAAGGCCAGCCGCTTCCGTTCGTCCAACCGCCCGGTGATGCCGAAGTCCAGCAGGGCCACCGTTCCGTCCGGCTGCACCAGCAGGTTGCCCCCGTGGAGGTCGCCGTGGAACACGCCGTGGAGCAGGGCGCCCTCGAGGAAGGCGATGAGACTGGACCGCAGGACCGCGGCCGTGTCGATCCCGGCCGCCCGCATGCCGGCCGCGTTCCCCCAGGCGAATCCGTGCAGGTGTTCCATCACCAGCACCCGGCGGGTGACGAGGACCGGGTGGGGGCGGGGCACCACGATGGACCGCTGCCCGGTGGAGGCGAACACCGCCGCGATGTCCAGCATGTTCTGGGCCTCGAGCCTGAAGTCCAACTCCTCGACGATGGTCTCGGCGAACAGCTCGACCAGTGCCGGTGGATTGGTCAATGTGGCGACGGGAATGCGGCCGACCAGCATGGGGGCGATCCACGACATGGCCGCGATGTCCAGCCGGACCAACGACGCCACGGTGCGTCGTTGCACTTTGACCACCACCCGTTCGCCGGTCCGGAGCGTGGCCGCATGGACCTGGGCGATCGAGGCCGAGGCGATCGGGACGCGGTCGAAGGAGACGAAGACCTCGGTGAGAGGGCGTCCGAGATCCTCCTCGATGGTCCGGCGGACCTGATCGAACGGCTCGGGTGCAACGCGGTCCCGCAGGAGGCGGAACTCCTCCACCAGCTCCTCGGGGAAGATCCCCTCGCCCGACGAGATGATCTGGCCCAACTTGATATAGGTCGGCCCGAGCCGCTCGAACGCCGGCCGCAGCCGGCGCGACAGACCGGTTCGTGACGACGGGGTGCCACGATCGCGGAGGCCCCAGCCCAGTAGGGCGGATCCCAGCTGTAGTCCCACCGTGGCCAGGCGCCCCAGCGAGGGCAGGTGCTGGGGACGGACCAGTCGGTGGGCCAGGGCCGCGGCCTGCCGGCGGAGTTCGTCCACCCCGGGCGAGGTGGGCGAGGGGAAGCGCCAGGTCATGCCGTCGGGATCGATGGTCCAGGGCCCGTGCGGGGTGAAGGCACCGATGGCCAGATCGGGTCGACCCGACCCGTTGGGCCGGGGCCCCGGGCGGCCTTCCTCCGGCCCGCGGTGGTGCGACGACACCGGGACGCCGGGGCGTACCGGGCCCCCGGATCCGACGGGGTCGGCCTCTCTGTGGATCACTTGGTCGACCATGGGTACTCGACGTTAGGGGGATTCCGGCCGCCCCGACCCACCGTGGCGGCCGGTGCGTCGGTGGCGACGCCTACGCCGGCGTGATGACCAGGCAGCCGTTGTGGCCGCCGAACCCGAAGGAGTTCGACAGGACGGGCCCGGGCTCCCACGGGCGGGCGGAACCGGACACCACATCGAGGTGGATCTCGGGGTCGGGCTGCTCGTAACCCCAGGTCGGCGGGATGGCGGCGTGCTCGATGCTCAGAACCACGCCGACGGCCTCGATGGCGCCGCAGGCGCCCAGCCCGTGACCGGTGATCCCCTTGGTCGAGGTCACCGGCGGCGGGGACGTGCCGAACACCTTGGCGATGGCGTCGGACTCGGCCTTGTCGTTGAGCGGGGTCGAGGTCCCGTGGGCGTTGATGTGCCCGATGTCCTCCGGCGCCAGGGCGGCATCCTCCATGGCCAGACTCATGCAGGCGGCCGCGCCGGCACCGCCCGGAATGGGGGCCGTGATGTGGTGGGCGTCGGCCGTGCTGGCCGACCCGGCCAGTTCGCCGTAGATGTGCGCCCCCCGGGCTACGGCGTGGTCCCAGGCTTCGAGGACCAGAGCGCCGGCCCCCTCGGTCATCACGAAGCCGTCCCGACGGATGTCGAAGGGCCGCGACTGCCCTGACGTCGACAGGGCCGTCATGTTGGTGAAGGCGGCGATACCCACTCCGGTCATGCCGGCTTCGGCGGCGCCGCCGATGGCCACGTCGCACCGGCCCATGGCCACGAGTCGGGCCGCGTGACCGATGCTGTGGGCACCGGCCGCGCACGCGGTGGTGATGGTCTCGGACGGCCCGTGCCAGCCGAGGCGGATGGAGACGGCGGCAGCGCCGGCGTTGGACATCATCATGGGGACAAGACGGGGGGAGACCCGACGGGGGCCCTTCTCGCCGAAGACCAGGATCTGCGTCTCGAGGGTCTCCAGACCACCGATGCCGGTGCCCATGACCACCCCGGACCGTCCCGGGTCTGCGCCCAACTCACCGGCGTCCTGCAGTGCCATGTCCGCCACCGCCACCGAGAACTGGGCGAAGCGGTCGAGCTGGCGCGCCTCTTTTACGCTGAACCACTGTTCGGGGTCGAAATCGGGTACCCGACGCGGCCCCTCAGGAGGGGACCCGTGGAGCCCGGACCAGAGCGCCTCGGTGCCGATGCCGCAGCAGGAGACCACGCCGAGGCCGGTGATGGCCACCCGCCGACCCGCCACCGGTCCCTCGGGGCCGACACCGAGCAGCATCAGAGCTTGGCGCTGATCAGATCGAAGGCCTGCCCGATGGTTTCGATCCCTTCGAGCTCGGTCTCGTCCACCGACACGTTGAAGGTCTCCTCCAACGCCATGACCAGTTCGACCAGGTCGAGACTGTCGGCGTCGAGGTCCTCGGCGAAGCGCGCCTCCTTCGTCACCTTGTCGGCGGGTACCTGCAGGACCTCCACCGCACACTCCGTGAACTTCTCGAACGCCTCATCCTCAGCCACGCACATGCTCCTTTTTCATCGGTTGATCTCTCTGGTCGTCACGCAGCCACTCTCCATCGTCGGCATGCTCACAGGCCCATGCCCAGCCCTCCGTCCACCGGCAGGACCGCACCGGTCACATAGGCGGCACCGTCGGAGGCCAGGAACCCGACCGCCTCGGCGATCTCCTCGGGCCGGGCCACCCTACCCAGCGGGACCTGGGCCTCCATCTCGCCCATGCGCTCCTCACCGAGTGCCGAGAGCATATTCGTTTCCACCAGGCCCGGGGCAACCACGTTCACCGTGATCGAACGGCTGGCCACCTCGCGGGCCATCGAGCGGGCCATACCAACCAGGCCGGCCTTGGAGGCGGCGTAGTTGGCCTGGCCCGGCGATCCGATGAAGGCCCCGACCGAGGACACCATGATCACCCGGCCGCGATGCAGCCGGATCATCTTGGCCAGTGCCCGCTTCGTGACCCGGAACACGCCGGACAGATTGGTGTCGATCACGTCTGACCAGGCCTGTTCGTTCATCCGGAGCACCAGGGTGTCGCGGGTGATGCCGGCGTTGGCCACCAGCACCTCGACCGGCGCCCAGGCCTCCTCGATGGAGGCGAAGGCCGCCTCCACCTGGGCCGGATCGGTCACGTCACAAGCCAGGGCCAGCAGCCGTCCGGGCCGGTGGTCGAGCTCGCCCTCCACCACGCCGTCCCGGGAGGTCACCGCCACCCGGTCGCCGGCGGCCAGGAACCACTGGGCACAGGCCCGCCCGATGCCCCGGGTCCCGCCGGTCACCAGAACGACCCGGCCGCCCTCGTCCTCCTCGACCCCGCCGGTAGCGCTCATCGCGTCGTCCCCGGGGACCGGATCCACGCCACCGGCTGGCCTTCGACCACCCGCTCGCCCCGGACCGCCAACCACCGGACCAGGATGCCGTCGAACGGGGTCCGTACGTCGGTCATCCCCACCGTGCCGACCCGGTCTCCCACCGCCAGCACCGAACCCGGATCCGTGCCCTGACCGCTGCCCGGGGCCGCGGTGGCCTCGGCCAACGCCGTGCTCTCCAGCGCGGCCAACTGGACATCGGGTTCGAACACACCCGGGGCCGGGCTCACGATGACCCGCTCCGAGGTGTAGAGGTGCTCGCCCTGGTGGACCGGGGACGACGCCGTCCACTCGTCGGTGCCGGCGACGGTGTCCATCAGTTTGTCGAGGTCGGCGGGGACGGCCACCGCCACGCCGCGCACTTCGGGGATGGTCCGGCGGACCATCCCTGTGAGCACCCCACCCGGGCCCAACTCGGCCAGGACGGTGGCACCCCGGCCGCTGAGGGCCTCGAGGGACTGGCGCCAGCGCACCGGACTGCAGAGTTGGGACGAGAGCAGGCCAGGCCAGTCGCCCGAGTCGGTGTGGACCCGAGCATCCACATTGGCCACCACCGGTACCTCCGGGGCATGGAACTCGACGGTGGCGAGCGCCTCCCGGAGTCGGGTGCGGGCCGGCAGCATGAGCTGGGTGTGGAAGGCCCCCGAGACCGGGATGGGCAGTACCTTGCGGGCTCCGAGCTCCTTGGCCCGCTCGGTCGCTGAGGCCACACCGGCCACGGAGCCGGCGATGACCACCTGCCCGGGTGCGTTGTAGTTGGCCACCCATACCTCGTCCTCGGCCCGCTGGCAGGCGGCCTCGGCGTCGTCGTCGCCGATCCCGATGAGCGCGGCCATGGTGCCGGGTCGCTCGTCCGCGGCCACCTGCATGGCGTCACCCCGTTCGATGACCAACCGGGTACCGTCCGTGAGCGAGAGCGCCCCCGAGGCCACCAGAGCCGAGTACTCACCGAGGCTGTGGCCGGCGCACGCGCCCGGCGACAATCCGACGCGCTCGACCGCGTCGAGGACCACCAGGCTCATCACGAACGTGGCCAGCTGGGCGTTGGCCGTCAGGGTGAGCTCCTCCATGGGTGCATCGAGGAGCAGGCGGTTCAGGTCGCGGCCGGCGATGTCGGACGCCTCGGCCGTGACCTCCCACGACGGGTGCTCGACCCAGGCATGGCCCATCCCGGACCGCTGCGATCCCTGTCCTGGGAAGGTAAAGGCCAGCACCTACCGACTCCTTTCGACTGCATCCGTTCCCGCCCGGCCACCGTGGTCGGTCAAGTGTTACACGGAGTCCGTCGCAGGCGGGATTACCCCTCGGTCACCAGGTGGAGGGACAGATGTTGGCCTCTGGACGGCGGATACACAGTCGAGTCGGCCCGGCGTGGCCGGTGGATCACCGGGCCGGAGCCGTCAACAGCGGTTCGGCCCCGGTCAGCGCGGCCCGGTCGAGGTCAACGCCCGGTGACGACCGGACCGTCGGCGAGGGCCGTCGGGGTCTTCGTCGGCGATCCGCCTTTCCAACCTGGTCCGCTCGGCCTCGACGGCCCGGCGTGCGTCAGCCTGTTCGACGCACCGCTGGCGCCAGTAGTTCCGTTCCATTGCCAACAGCGACAGCTTCTCTTCGAGCTTCGCTCGTTCGGTGTGGGTGGCTTCGCTCTGATTGTCCATGGTGGTTCAAACAAGTTGGTCGAGTGTTTGTTTGCCTCCTGCCACGACTATGGCGAACCGGTCGTTGAGGAACCTGTGCCTTTCCTTAGGGCCAGCTGTGAATCTTGATGCCCGACGCCATCGTCCCTGGTGACAGCTTTCAGCGCCCGGTCGGAGGGCCCGGAGCGGGGAGGGCGTGACCCTTATAGCCTCCGGGGATGCGGAGGCGACGACGCGAGGTCGAAACGTGGGAGCCCGAGGCCCTCGAGGCCGGCCAACGCCTCCGAATGGCCATGAACCTGCTGCGGGAGCAGGAGGAGGCCCTTCTCGCCGGCCCGGTCCGGGTCGGCCCATTCGAGGCGTTGGAGACCGCTGATCGCACCGAGGGCTCCGTGCTGGAGTGGTGGCAGGAGTGGGACATCCGAACGGCCACGCTCAAGACGTCCCGGGGGGTCGCCCTGTCGGCTTACCGGGGCAGCCTGCCTCCGCTGTTGGGCGCGGTCGCCCTGTACAGCCAATCGCTGGCCATCCTGGCCACCTCGCCGGATCCCACGTCCGCGGATGGGGAGCTGGCCAGGCGGGGGGCGGCAGCGGCGAGAGCGGTGTCGGCAACCGCACTCCAGTTCTTCGATGACGGGCCGGCCCTGCGTGCCATCGACCGGGCCGCGGTCGATGCCACGCTGAAGGAGTTGGAGATCCGCTCGCGGC
Source organism: uncultured Acidimicrobiaceae bacterium (assembly GCA_963756515.1). GTDB lineage: Bacteria > Actinomycetota > Acidimicrobiia > Acidimicrobiales > RAAP-2 > Bog-756. The sequence goes on along the minus strand of CAVWNV010000013.1, from coordinate 338,587 downwards.
CCATGCTCGCCCTGGTCGGACCCATCGGCGACCGGGCCCGGGAATTGGCCGACGATGGCCGGTACTGACGCCCGCCTCTCGCCCTCCCGGACGGCGACAACGGTGCCGCGCTCACCCCGGTAGTGGCGGGCCTCGAGCTCCTTCTCGGTGGGGGGGAACTCCACTCGGTCGATGCCGATTCCGTCGATGGCACCGCCCGCTCCGACCGGCTTGGAGGTCTGGAGGGTGCGTGCCCGGGGCGGGATTCGAACCCGCACGCCCTTTCGGACAGTGGATTTTGAGTCCACCACGTCTGCCATTCCGTCACCCGGGCCGGTGGGGGCGCAGCCTACCGTCACGGTCCGACGGGCCCGGGTCGATTCGTGGGCCAGGACCGGGCCCGGATGCGGGGCGCGTCGCCGACCGTAGGCTCTCGGCCCATGGCCGGCCCTCCTCCCACCTTGACCGAGCGGTGGGCCGAACTCGGAGACGGGCCGCCGGTGGAGTTGGAGGGGGTCGACCTGTGGAAGGTGGAGCTGCCCTTCCGGGCTCCGGTACGCACGGCCCGAGGCACCCTTCGCTCCCGGCCACTGGTGCTGATCCACCTCCGAGGCCGGACCGACGCCGGCCGGGGCGCGGCAGGCCCGATGGTGGAGGGTTGGGGGGAGTGTGCCGCTCTCGCCGACACCACCTTCGACAGCGAGGACGCGGGCCGGTCGTTCGCCGTGCTCGAGCACCACCTGATGCCCGAGCTCCTCGACCGGGTGGCTGGACGGGGTGGGACCGTCATGGGTCCCTCGGAGCTGTTGGGCGTGCAGGCCGTCGCTCCCGACGCTCCGCTGTCGTTCGCCGCCCTCGAGATGGCCGTGGCCGACATCCGCCTCCGCTCCGCCAACCGGTCCCTGGCCCAGCTACTCGGGGTGGCCGGTCGAGCGGTCGAGGTCGGCGCGGTGTGCGGGCAGGCCGGGTCGGTGGAAGAACTGGTGGCCGCGGTGGGGGAGCTGACCGACCGGGGCTACGGGAGGGTGAAGGTCAAGATCGGGCCGGGCTGGGATGTGGCCCCGCTCGAGGCGGTACGGCACGCCTTTCCCGACCTGGGCATTCAGGCCGACGCCAATGGCACGTACGGGCGGGACGACGCCGACCGGCTCTCTACCCTCGACCGCTTCGGGCTCCTCTGTCTCGAGCAACCCTTCGACCGGCGCGACCTGGACGCCCACGTGGACCTGGGCGCCCGGATGACGACACCGATCTGCCTCGACGAAGGCGTCGACTCACCGGCGAAGGTCTTCGACGCCCTGGAACGGGGTGCCTGTTCGGTGGTGTGCGTGAAGCCCTCCCGGCTGGGCGGTCTGGGACCGGCACTCGAGGTGGCGGAGCGATGCATGTCCTCGGGAGTTCCCCTCTGGCTGGGCGGGATGTTCGAGACCGGCTACGCCCGGGGGGTCAACTCGGCATTGGCTGCACTACCCGGGTTCTCGTGGCCGGGGGACCTCAGCCCGGCCCGGGACTATCTCGGGGACGACCTCGTCCCGGCCCCGCAGCTGTCCCGTCCCCGACCACGACGGGCCCTCACGACCGAGCTCCCCGGTGGCCCCGGGATGGGACCGCCCCCGGATCGGGACGTCCTCGAGCGCTACGGGAGGCGTCGGACCCTGCTCCGTGGACGTGCCGGTCCCCGCCGTGCGTAGAATTGCCGTTCCATGCATCGGAGCACCCTCGAACGCCGGCTCAGCGACGCCCACGACCTCCTGGTCCGGGCGCGGGCCGAGCTGGCTGTCCTCGACGAGCAGCTCGTCGTGGTCAACGAGATCGCCGACGACACCCGGATGAGGGCCCTCGTGGCCGAGACCCCGGTGGCGTCCAGGGAGTACGACGAGGCCAATCGAAACGCCGTGGCCCTGGTCCAGGCCCGCGCCGCCCAGGCCGACCGCGTGGCCGAACTCCAACGCCGACAGGACGAGCTCCTCGACCGGCTCGTTACGGATCCGGGTTGACCGCTCCGCGGATGGCCGCCACCGCCATGATCCCCCCGACCTGTCCGTCGCCCCGGTCGCGCCCGGGCCCGCTCAGGACGGCCCGGCCATGACCCGACGCGTGGTCATCGCCGAGGACGAGGCCATCATCCGGCTGGATCTCAAGGAGATCCTGCTGGACGAGGGGTACGACGTGGTGGGGGAGACCGGTCGAGGTGACGAGGCTGTCGAGCTGGTGGGTACCCACCACCCCGACCTCGTGATCCTGGACGTGAAAATGCCGGGATCCGACGGTCTCGTCGCCGCCCGCGCCATCCGGGAGCTCGACCTCAAGGTCGCCGTGCTCATCCTCACCGCCTTCAGCCAACGCACGCTCATCGACGAGGCCCGTGACGCCGGCGTGGCCGCGTATCTGGTCAAGCCGTTCCAACGCATCGAGCTGATACCGGCCATCGACCAGGCCATGGCCCGGTGCGAACAGGAGTGGGCCATCGACGCCGAGGCCGGCCAGGCGGTGGCCGAGGGTTCTCCCGGCCAACCGGCCACGGCCGAGGACAAGTTGGAGACCCGGCGTCTGGTCGACGGGGCCAAGAGCGTCCTGATGGAACGATCGGGCATGACCGAGTCCGAGGCCTTCGGCTACATCCAGAAGACGGCCATGGGCACCCGGTCCCGGATGATCGACGTGGCCCGTCAGGTGCTTGAGGGCACGCTCGCTCCGTAACCCGGGTCGACACTCCGCCATGGCCGCCAATGCACCCGCCGGAGCCGATCCTCCCCGAAATCCGCTCATCCTCCTCGACGGGATGTCCCTGGCCTTCCGGGCCTACTTCGCCCTCCCGCCCGACCTGAAGACCAGGTCCGGCGTCGTCACCAACGCCGTCCACGGCTTCACTTCCATGGTGGTGAACCTGGTCCGCGACCACCGGCCGATCGGACTGGCGGTGGCCTTCGACCTACCGGGGGCTACGTTCCGCGACGACATCGTGAGCGAGTACAAGGCCGGCCGGGCCGAGACACCGCCCAACCTACCGCCCCAGTTCGACATGATCCGGACGATCCTCGAATCGCTGGCGATACCGGTGGTGACCGCCGAGGGGTTCGAGGCCGACGACGTCCTGGCCACCCTGGCCACCGAGGCCCGGGACCGCAAGCACCCGGTCATCATCGTGACCGGGGACCGTGACTCCTACCAGCTGGTCGAGGACCCCTTCGTCCGGGTGCTGTACAACCGGCGCGGGGTCAGCGACTACACCCTCTACGACGAGGCTGGCATCGAGGCCCGCACCGGGGTGCCGCCGAGCCTCTACCCGCTCCTGGCCGCGTTGCGGGGTGATCCGTCGGACAATCTGCCCGGAGTGCCGGGGGTGGGTGAGAAGACCGCGGCCAAACTCGTCAACGAGTATGGCGACCTCGACGCCATCTACGAACATCTCGACGCCCTCTCTCCCAAGCTCCGTCAGAATCTGGCCGACCATCTCGATCAGGTCCGCTTGAACGCGGAGGTGATCCCTCTGATCCGCGACGTGCCCCTCGACGTGCACGTCGACCAGCTCGCCCTGGGGGGCTGGGACCTCGAGGAGGCCCGCCAGGCCTTCGAGCAACTGGAACTGCGCACGATATGGACGCGCCTCGCCCCCCTGTTGGAGGAGGGCGCCCTGGGTCGACCGGTCGGAGGGCACGCATCGTCGGGGCCGGCCCCGACCCCGACGTCGTCCGTCCCGGTGGAGGAAGCCCAGCCGGACTGGCTGGCCGACCCGGAGACGGTGGTCCCGACCACGGGCGAGTTGGCCGTCGCTGCCCTCGCCGAGGTCTTCACCGCGGCCCGGGGCGCCACTGGCGTCGTGGCCCTTTCGGCCCGCTGGGCCGGTGACCCGGGTCGGTCGCCCCTGACCGGGCTGGCCGTCACTCCCGAGGCCGGAGCGGACGGGTCGGGCTGGCCGGTGGTGCTGGTCGGGGCCGGGCCGACCGGAATCGAGCATCCGGCCGTGGTGGCCGAGCTGGCTGCCGGTCTCGGACCCGGTGGCCTCGGCGTGGTGGCCCATGACGCCAAGGAGGCCATGCGGTCACTGCTGCCGATGGGCGTGGACGTCACCAACCTGGTCCTCGACACCGCGGTGGGGGCCTATCTCCTCGATCCCTCCACCGACCGCTACCACGTGGGAGACCTGGCCGTCCGCTTCCTCGGCGTCGAGATGGACGACGGCTCGGGAGGCCCGGGCCAGGGTGCGTTCGACCTCGGGGCCACCGGGGACGACGGTGGCGAGGAGGTGGGAGGTGACGACCCGGAGCGACGCCGGGCGGCCCGCTTGGTGGCCGTCCTGGCCCGGCTCCGTGACCCCATGCTCGCCGCCCTGGCCGCGGTGGGGGAGGACGGGCTCAACGCCGACATCGAGGAACCCCTGGTGCGGGTGTTGGCCCGCATGGAGGTGGTCGGTGTGCCGGTCGACCGCGATGTGCTCCGGGCCATCGCCGCCGACCTGTCCGAGGAGGTGCGGTCCCTGGAAACGACCATCCACGACCTGGCCGGGGAGCCCTTCAAGATCAACTCCGTGCCCCAGCTGCGGACCGTGCTGTACGAACGGCTGGGACTGAGCCCGCTCCGCAAGACCAAGACCGGCTTCTCCACCGACGCCCGTACGTTGGAGCTCCTCCGCGGGCAGCATCCGATCATCGAGGCCCTCCTGCGTTACCGCGAGGTGGAGAAGCTCCGGTCCACATACGGGGAGAGCCTGGCCGCCGAGGTCGGCGCCGACGGACGTATCCATGCCACCTTCCGACAGACCGTGGCCCGCACCGGCCGGCTCTCCTCGGACCGGCCCAACCTCCACAACATCCCGGTCCGGACGGAGGAGGGACGCCGGTTCCGCCAGGCCTTCGTGCCGTCACCCGGTCGCCGCCTGTTGGTGGCCGACTACGACCAGGTCGAGCTGCGGGCCATCGCCCACCTGTCCGGGGACCCCGGTCTCACCGCCGCCTTCGCCGCCGGCGAGGACATCCACCGGACCGTGGCCTCCCAGGTGTTCGGCGTCGACCGCGACCAGGTCACCCTGGCCCAGCGGTCCACGGCCAAGATGGTGTCCTACGGACTGGCCTACGGAATGGAGGCCTACGGTCTCTCCCAGCGGCTGGCCGTACCGGTGGAGGAGGCCCAGGGGATCCTCCAGGCGTTCTTCGCCGGCTTCCCCTCGGTGCAGGAGTACATGGAGCGGACCGTGGCCGAGGCCCGCGCGGCCGGGTACACCATCACCGCCTTCGGCCGGCGCCGTCCCCTGCCCGATCTCACCTCCACCAACTACCAGGTTCGCCAGGCGGCGGAGCGTCAGGCCATGAACGCCGGCATCCAGGGCCTGGCCGCCGACCTGTTCAAGGTGGCCCTCATCCGCCTCGACGCCGGCCTCGAGGAGGGCGGCTTCGCCTCCGATCTGGTCCTTCAGGTCCACGACGAGGTACTGCTGGATGTGGCCCCCGACGAGGCGGACCGGGTTGCCGCCCTCACCGAGCAGGCCCTGACCGGCGCCGCCGACCTGTCGGTGCCGCTCGAGGTGGCCATGGCCTGGGGCTCGTCGTGGGCCGAGGCCAAGGGGGCGTAACCGTCCGACCCGACCTCCGACCCGACCGCCGACCCGACCGCCGACGGACAGGTGCTGTAGTCGTTCCCCTGCTCGCCGCTCGGACGCCGGGGCCGGTGGAGTACGATTGACTCCCGGCCACGACAGTGTGGCCCCAACCTTTACCGCCGTATCCCCGGATGGGACGCGGCGACCCGTCCGGAAAGCGAGCTACCTACCAACATGTCTGACACTCACGTCGTGCCCGAGGGCACCGCCCTCCTGTCCCCCGAGGCCATGGGCACGTTCGACGAGAACGGGGTCTACATCCCTCGTTCCGTCACCGAGGACGACCTCGGCGGTGCGTCCCTCGAGGACGCCATGGCCGGCACCATCGTCGAGTTCGAGGACGGCGATCTGGTGGAGGGCACCGTGGTCAAGATCGATCGCGACGAGGTGCTCCTCGACATCGGCTTCAAGTCCGAGGGAGTCATCCCGGTCCGCGAGCTGTCCATCCGCAACGACGTGGACCCGTCGGAGATCGTCTCGCTGGGCGAGGCCATCGAGGCGCTGGTGCTGCAGAAGGAGGACAAGGAGGGGCGACTGATCCTCTCGAAGAAGCGGGCCCAGTACGAGCGGGCCTGGGGCACCATCGAGAAGCTCAAGGAGTCGGACGAGGTCGTCACCGGTCCGGTCATCGAGGTGGTCAAGGGCGGCCTCATCGTGGATATCGGGCTGCGAGGATTCCTACCCGCATCACTGGTCGAACTGCGCCGGGTCCGGGAGCTGCAGCCCTATGTGGGCCGGGTCATCGAAGCCAAGATCATCGAACTCGACCGGAACCGGAACAACGTGGTGCTGTCCCGCCGGGCCTGGCTGGAGGAGACGCAGAAGGAGCAGCGGGGCGAGTTCCTCGTCAACCTCAAGCCGGGCGAGCGCAGGCGGGGTGTGGTGTCCTCGGTGGTCAACTTCGGCGCCTTCGTCGATCTGGGCGGCATGGACGGACTGGTCCACGTGTCCGAGCTGTCGTGGAAGCACGTCGACCACCCCTCCTCGGTGGTCTCCGTCGGTGACGAGATCGAGGTCGAGGTCCTCGACGTCGATCTGTCCAAGGAGCGAATCAGCCTGTCCCTCAAGGCCACCCAGACCGATCCCTGGCAGGAGTTCGCCAACTCCCACCAGGTCGGCGAACTGGTCTACGGCCGGATCACCAAATTGGTGCCCTTCGGTTCCTTCGTGCAGGTCGGGGACGGGATCGAGGGCCTGGTCCACATTTCGGAGATGGCCGGTCACCACGTCGACCTGCCCGAGCAGGTGGTCACCCCCGGTGAGGAGCTGTGGGTCAAGATCATCGACATCGACCTCCAGCGCCGCCGGATCAGCCTGTCCATCAAGCAGGCCGCTGAGGGCGGGGAGGTGTCCGAGGAGTACCGCGAAGCGTTCGGCGAGCATGCCTACGACGCCGAGGGCAATTACGTCGGACCCTTCGAGTTCGCCGAGGCCGAGTTCACCCCGGAGACCGAGGCCCAGGCGGCCTGGGCCGACTACGTGGCCGAGCACGGTCCGGGCGAGGAGGGGGCCGAGGGAGCGGCGACCGCCGCGGGAGCCGAGGCGCCGGCCGGTGGAACCGAGGTTCCCGAGGCGACGGCCGCCCCGGTGGCGCCGGCCGTCGAAGTAGCCGCCCCCGCCGATGGTGCGGGAGCGGCCGACGGCACGCCTGCCGGCTGACCCCAGGGACCGCCCTCCCACCGGACGGCGATAGGGACCGGATCGACGGGGCCTACCGCTGGGGTGCGGCGCCGGCCGCCGGCGGAGCCATCACCCCACGCAGGGGGAAGTGGCACGCCACCTGATGCCCCGGTGCGATCTCGCGCAGGGGCGGCTCCTCCGCGGTGCAACGTTCCTGGGCATAGGGACACCGAGTCCGGAACCGGCAGCCCGACGGCGGATTGAGCGGAGAGGGCAGCTCCCCGCTGAGCGCCCGTTGGTCGGTGCTCTGGTCCGGATCCGGCTCGGGGATGGAGGCCAGGAGCGCCTCGGTGTACGGGTGGGCCGCCGACCGGTACAGGTCGTCCGACCCGGCCATCTCGACCAGCTTGCCCAGGTACATCACGGCCACCCGGTCGCTCACGTTCTTCACCACGGCCAGGTCGTGGGCGATGAAGACCATGGTCAGTCCGAACCTCGCCTTCAGGTCAGCCAGCAGGTTGAGGATCTGGGCCTGCACCGACACATCGAGTGCCGACACCGGCTCGTCGCAGATCAGTAGGTCCGGTTCGGCCATCAGCGCCCGGGCGATGCTGATGCGCTGACATTGTCCGCCCGAGAACTCTTGGGGCCGCCGATCGCCGGCGGTGTCGGGGTCGATACCCACCGCCTCCATCATCTTCCTCACCCTGTCGCCCCGCTCGGCACTGGTGCCGCGACCCCAGATGTCCAGCGGTTCGGCCACGATGTCCTTCACACGGCGCCGGGGGTTGAGGGAGGAGATCGGGTCCTGGAAGATCATCTGGATCTTCGTCCGCACCTTTCGGAGCTGCCGGGGGGAGAGCCGGCCCAGGTCCTGCCCCTTGTACGTCACACGGCCCGACGTCGGGGCCTGCACCTGCACCAAGGCCCGACCGGTGGTGGTCTTGCCGCATCCCGATTCGCCCACGAGGCCCAGGGTCTCCCCGGTCCGCACGGTGAACGTCACCCCCGAAACGGCCTGCACGGTCTGCCGGCCACTGCGGAACTCCACCACCAGGCGGTCCACGGCCAGGATCACGTCGTCGTCCGGGCCGTCGGGCGCGGCGCGGTCGGGCGCCGGGCCACGGGGTGCGGGGGGCCCGGGCGCGGGTGCGCCGGGCGCGGGGGGACCGGGCACGGGGGGCCCGGGCGCCGGGCCATCGGGCTCGAGTAGTCCCGTGGCGGTGACGATGGGGGGCGGTTCGGCGCTCACGACTGGTCACCGGAAACGCCGGCCGGATCGGGCGATCCGTCGGGACGAGGAGCCGGAGGAGGAGCCGGAGGAGGAGCCGGAGCAGGAGCGGTGGGGGCGGTCGACACGCCGTTGACCAGAGGGAACCAGCAGGCGAAGAGGTGGTCCGGTGAGCCGGCGGTGCGGAGGGGTGGGTCGCTCTCCCGGCACTTGTCCTGGGCATAGGGGCACCGCGGCGCGAAGCGGCAGCCGACCGGAGGGTGGATCAGGTCCGGGGGGCGTCCGGCGATGGCGTGGAGCCGGGTGCCGCTCGGGTCGGCCAGCCGCGGGATGGAGTCCATCAGGGCCTTCGTGTAGGGCATGTGGGTGTCGTGGAACAGCGTACTGGTGGGAGCCCTCTCCACAATGCGGCCGGCGTACATGACGATGATCTCGTCAGCCCGGTTCGCCACCACCCCGAGGTCGTGGGTGACCAGGATGACGGCCATGTGCCGCTCCCGTTGCAACTCGGCCAGCATGTCGAGGATCTGGGCCTGCACAGTGACGTCGAGACCGGTGGTCGGCTCGTCCGCCAGGACCAGGCGTGGGGCACAGGCCAGGGCGATGGCGATCATCACCCGTTGACGCATCCCGCCCGAGAGCTGTGACGGGTACCACCGGATCCGCTCCTCGGGCGACGGGATCCCGACCGCCCGCAACAGCTCGACCGCGGTGGCCTTGGCCTCTTTCCGGTCCATCCGGAGATGAAGCCGGAGCGACTCGGTGATCTGGCGGCCGATGCGCTTGACCGGATTGAGCGCGGTCATCGGATCCTGAAAGATCATGCTGAGTTCGGCCCCCCACACCTGGCGGAGCTGGTCCGGCTCCATGGCCGTCAGCTCGTGACCGGCGAAGTGGACCGTGCCACTCCGGATCACGTCGTGGAGCGGGAGGAGCCCCATGATGGAGCGGGACAGGACGGTCTTTCCCGATCCCGATTCGCCCACGATGCCCAGGGTCTGACCCCGCCCCACCGACAAGGACACACCGTCGACGGCCTGCACCGTCCCCCGGCCGGTCCGGAACGCGGTGCGCAGGTCCTTCACGACCAGGAGCGGTTGGTCCGAACCGGCGACGTCGGCGAACTCGAGGGCCGGCCCACCGCGCCTCGCCGTGCCCCGACGCCTCACAGCAGGCCCTCGCGGATGTCGAACCGCTGCCGGAGACGGTCGCCGATGAGGTTGATGGAGAGCAGCATCAAGAACATGGCCAGGACCGGCCACAGCATGATGTAGGGATTGATGCTGAGGTTGTTGTTGGTGGCACCCTCGGAGATCATGTTCCCCCACGACGCCGTGGGCAACGGCACCGACAGGCCGAGGAACGCCAGTGAGCCCTCGATGACGATGACCCCGGCCACGGTGATGAGTCCGAAGGTGATCGCCACCGGTATGACGTTGGGGAGGATCTCGCGGAAGACGATCCTCGAGGAGGTGGCCCCGAGGGTCCGCGCCGCCACGACGAAGTCACGGTTGGCGAAGGAGAGGCTGGACGCCCTGACCACCCGGTACAGCAGGGGAATGGTGGCCACCCCGATGATGATCGTGATCTTCCACAGGGATGAACCCCAGAAGGCCACGATGCCGATGACGGCCACGATGGCCGGAAAGGCCAACAGCACGAAGGCCCCGGCGTTGAGTCCGATGTCCAGTCGCCCACCCTTGTACCCCGACACCAGGCCCAGCGTCCCGCCCACCAGCATCCCGATGGCTACCGCCCCGAACCCCACCACCAGGGACACCCGGGCCCCGAAGATCAGCCGGCTCAGCAGGTCCCGGCCCAGGTCGTCGGTACCGAGGAGGTGGTGGATGCTGGGGGAGGCGTTGATGGCGGCGTAGTTCTGGAAGTTGGGATTCGGGAGGGGGAGCAGGTTGGCGAACACGGCCAGGATGACGACCAGGCTGACCCAGCCCATGGCCAGCCAGAACAGCAGGCCGAGTGGCTTCCGCACCAACACGTCGTCGGAGTCGAGGGTCTCGCTCTGGCGGGAGACCACCAACTCGTCGGTGGCGGCTGTCCCGGGCAGGCGGTTGGACAGCAGCCGGCCCGCGGCCCGGGTGTCGTCGAGTTCGCGGTCGTCAGGCATCGCTCACTCCCGCGTCACCCTCGGATCGACCACCGTGAAGAGGAAGTCGATGATGAACTGGAGTACCACATAGACGATGGCGATGACCAGGGTGATCCCCTGGACCACCAGGTAGTCCCGCTGGTTCACCGCCGTCACCAGTTGGAAGCCCAGGCCGTTGAGGGCGAACAGGTACTCCACGATGAAGGTGCCGGCGATGAGGGCCCCGATATTGACGCCGGCCGCGGCCAACAGCGAGACCGACGACGGCCGGAAGGCGTGACGCCACATGATCCAGCGGGACGACATGCCCTTGGACCGGGCCATGGTGATGAAGTCCTCCTGGAGTGTGCTGATCAGGTCGGACCGGAAGAGCCGGTAGTAGACGGCGATCGATCCGGCCGTGATGGCCAGCGAGGGCAGGATCATGTCGTGCAGGTTCGTGCCCGGGTCCTGGGTGAAGGGCACGTAGCCGGTGGCCGGGAACCAGTGCAGGCCGACGGCGAAGATGGCCACCATGATCGGGGCGATGACGAACGGCGGCAGGGCCAGCATGCCGAAGGTGCCGGTGGTGGCCATGTTGTCGAGGGGTCGGTTCGGTCGCCGTGACGTGACGAGGGCCAGCGGGATGGCCACGGCGAAGGCGATCACCTGGGAGATGATGATCAGCTCCAGGTCGATGGGCCATCCGGAGGCGATGATGGACCGGACCGACTCGTGCGTGAGGTAGGACTGGCCCAGGTTGCCGTGGAAGACGGCGGTGAGCCAGGTGAAGTACTGGTCGATGAGCGGCTTGTTGAGCCCCAATTGCTGGTAGAGCGCGGCCCGGTTCTGTGGTGTGTCGCTGCTGCCCAGGATGATGGTGGCCGGATCGCCCGGCAGCAGATGGACCAGCATGAACACCAGCACGGAGATGATGAATGCCACGACGACCAATTGGATGAAGCGGCGGATGAAGTACTTGGTCATTGGGTGTCGGGCCGGTGGTCGGGCCCGCTATCCGGCCAACCAGATCTGGGTCGGCACGAAGATCCCTTCGTCGAAGGCGTACTGGGGCTTCCCGTCCGGCAGGGTCGGGTTGGCGAAGTTCTGGACCCGCTTGTCGGCCACCTCCGAGAACAGGTACTGCTCGATCCACAGGTAGGGCAGCTGCTTGGCCAACTGTTCGTTGACGGCCTTGTACGCTGCCACCCGGGCGGACTGACTGGTGGTGTGGCGACCGAGGAGCAGGGCCGCCTCCAGTGTCGGGTCCTCCAACCGGGTGAAGTTGAGGCCGATCTTGCCGACCGGAGAGACGGTGGTGGTGCTCCACCACACATAGTTGAGATCGGGCACCACCGCTCCGAACTGGTAGGACGTCACCGCCTGGAACTTGCCGAGGACGAAGTCGTCGATGATGGTGGCCTGCTCCACCTCGGAGATGGTCACGTCGAATCCGACCTGCTGCCACATCTGCTGGACGGCCGAGACCACCTTGATCTCGATGGCGGTGGGAATGGTGAGCAGGTTCAACGTCGGCGTGCCGTGCTGCGCCTTGTACGCCGCCACCAGCTTCCTGGCTTCCGACGGGTTGTAGGTCGGGTAGCTGGTCTTGCTGTAGTAGGGCGAATCGGGGAGGAAGATACCGTCGGCCGGCTTGGTCGGGGGACCCCCGATGATCCGTTGCACCTCGGCCTGGTCCATGCCCATGGCCAGGGCCCGGCGGATACTGAGGTCGCTGGTGGGCGCCACCGCGGTGTTCAACATGATGAAGGCGAAGGACGGCTGGCCGATCACGCCGGTGCTGGTGTCGACCAGTTGGTATCCGGAGCCGCCCGAGCCGGAGAAGTTGGCGATGGTGGTGGGGTCAACGGACTCGATCATGTCCACCCCGCCGGTGCGGAGGGTGGATTCGCGCTGGGTGCTGTCGGGGATGGGCTTGAAGGTGATGGAGTCCAGGTACGGGAGTCCCTTGCGCCAGTAGTTCGGATTGCGGGTGGCGGTGAAGTGGTCGTCGGGCTGCCAGTCGGAGTAGATGAACGGGCCGGTGCCGATGGGCTTCGGTGCCGAGTTCGGGGCGCCGAGGGCCTCGAGGATCATGGCTTCGCCCACCACATAGCCCACCTGCGTGGTCAGGCCGGCCGGGAAGGTCGGGTTCGGGCCGGTCAGGGTGTAGACGACGGTCATGTCGTCCGGCGTCGTCACCGACGCCACCTGGTCGAGGGCCACCCCGGTCAGGGCCGACGCCTTCAGCACCTTGTAGTTGACCAGCACCACACCCGAGGTGAGCGCCGACCCGTCGCTGAAGGTCACGCCGGGCCGGAGCTTCATGGTCCATACGTCGAAGGTGGAGTTGGGGGACATGGACTGGCACAGGTACGGCTCAACGGTCCCGTCGGCGCCGGTGGCCATGAGCGGGTCGTAGACGGCGTTGGCGTAGCAGAATCCGTTGACGTCCCAGTGGGCTGTCCCCGGGTAGAACCCGTCGATCTCGGCCGTCATCCCGACGGTGAGCGAGCCACCCCGCACCGGTGAGCCGGTCCCGACCCCGGGCTTGGAGCCAGTACTCGAGTCGGTGGTGGACGAGCCGGAGGATCCCGATGAGCAGCCGGCCAGCGCGGTGGCACCGACGGCGCCCAGCATCACCAGTCCGCCGGTGGCCGCACCTCGCGACAGGAATGACCGACGGCTCAGCTCACTGCCACGTGTCAACTGCGTTCCCCCATCTAGTTCCCCCTACCGCTGCGGTGCTCCGCACCAGTCCGGTACGGAGCAGCCTGCCACAGCCACAGCGGCTCGTGGAGCCAGGTTACCGCTGCGTAGCCCCCAGTCGTGCATGTTCGGGGCGGAAGACCCCACGTGGCGCCGGACGGTGGGTACCATGCCGTCCATGGACGCACCTCCGGCTGGATCCGTCCCGGCGGTAGCGCCCGAAGAGACCCCCCATCCGGTTCCGGCCCTTTCGGATCCGACCCGGCCGGATCCGACCACCGGAGCCGGGGTAGGTACCGCGCCGGGACGCCACCGCGGCGCCGGGACCACCGACGACGATCTCCAGGGACCCCCTTTCGGCCGGGCCACCACGGCGGTCATGGCGGTGGGCATCGGGGTGGTCGTGGTGTCCGCCCTGGTACTCCGGTTCTGGACCGTCTCGGACCTCTGGCTCGACGAGGCCCTCACCGTCAACATCGCCCGCCTCCCCCTCCATCAGATCCCCTCGTTCCTCCGCCGCGACGGGGCCCCACCGCTGTACTACGTCCTGTTGCACTTCTGGATGGGGTGGTTCGGCACCTCGGACGAGGCCGTCCGCTCCCTCTCCGGCCTCTTCGGCGTGGTTACCGTCCCCCTGGCCTGGGTGGCCGGCCGACGTCTCGGCGGCCGGACGGTGGGCTGGGCCGCCATGCTCCTGGTGGCCACGTCGCCCTTTGCCACCCGCTACGACACCGAGACCCGCATGTACTCGCTGGTGGTGCTGCTGACGGTGCTGGGGTTCTTGGCCCTGGACCGCTCGCTGGCCCACCCGCGTCCCGGCAACCTCGTCGCCGTCGGTGCCGTCACCGGGCTCCTGCTCTACACCCACTACTGGTCGATCTACCTGATCGGGGTGATGCTCCTGTGGCTCCTGTTCCAGTCATGGCGGGGACGCCCCGCCTGGCGGAGGGGGGCCCGGGCCTCGTTGGTGGCCGTGATGGTGGGCTGCCTCACCTTCCTCCCGTGGCTGCCCACGTTCGTCTTCCAGTCGCGGCACACCGGCACGCCCTGGGCCACGCCGGCCACCTTCTCGGCCATGGTCAGCGCGGTGGCGTCGTTCGCGGGCGGGAGCAGCAGCCAGGGCCGGGCCCTGGGCCTGATCTTCTTCGCTCTGGCCGGGCTGGGTCTGTTCGGGGTGGCGACCGACCGGCGCCACATCGACGTGGACATCCGGACGCGACCGCTCGGCCGACCGGTGGCCTTCGCCGTCGTGGGCACGCTGGCCGCCGCCGTCGCCGGTGGGCTCCTGACCACCAGCGCCTTCGACGCCCGCTACGCCTCGGTGGTGTTCATCCCTCTCATCCTGCTCGTGGCGTTGGGTCTGGCCACCTTCCGTGACCGGAGGATCAGGAGCCTGATCCTCACCGTGGCCGTCATCGCCGGGCTGGCCGGCTCGATCCCCAACATCACCACCAACCGGACCCAGGCCGGAGAGGTGGCGGCCGCCATCGCCCGCACAGGCCACGCCGGTGACGTGGTGGCCTACTGCCCCGACCAGCTGGGTCCCGCCGTCGACCGCCTGCTGCCGGCGGGTCGCTACCGGCAGACCACCTTCCCCCGTGGCACCGGCCCGGCCTATGTCGACTGGGTCGACTACGCCGCCGCCTCGGCCGCGGCGTCACCCCTGACCTTCGCCGATCGGCTGGAATCGATGGCCGGGCGGACCGGTCGACAGATCTATGTGGTGTGGGCGCCCGGGTACCAGACGTTCGGCGTCAAGTGTGAGGGGATCGTCCAGACCCTGCAGGGAGATCCGGCCTACCGGGTCCAGGCCATGGTCGTGGCCAACGACCTCAGCTTCTATCAGCCCATGTACCTCGTGAGGTTCACACCGGTCTCGCCCTGAGACCTCCGCCCGGCCGGGGACGTCACGCCACCGGACCGGCACCGCCCGCCGTGGCTCACGTCTTGCACGGGAGGAAGCCGTACCACCAGGGCTGAGCCTGGGGGGGCAGGGCCGGACGGCTCAGCGTGGCGTGGAGGGCCAGGTGCGTCTGGCCCAATGCCACCAGCTTGGGGAGGAGCCGCTTGCCTACCCACTCGCCTCCGGGCACGGTCAGGTGGACGCCGTCCCCGCACCGCGCCTGGACTCCGCCCACATACTTCTCGAACTGGTCGTCCGGCGACAGTAGCGCCCCGAGCGGGAACACCGACGAGGTCCGCCGGTTGTCACGCGCCGCGGCGGCGAGCAACCGGTTGTCCTCGACCACCCGCGCCGGTTGGTTCTCCGGCCACGGTGTGCCGTCGGACTGATCGCCGGTGTCGTAGTACGGCGTGCTCAACAACACCACGTGGGCGCCGTTGGAGCTGAGGGCGGTGATGGCCTGGTCTAACCGGGCCTCGGTCCAGAAGTCGAACGTCGGATCGCCCAGGTGCTGCCAGGTCCCGTTGAGCTCGGTGTCGAGGGTCTCGCTGCGGGCCAGGTAGACCACCACGTCGGGGTCGTACTTCCGCACCAGGGAGCGGTAGGTGTTGATGATCTGATCGGGACTGCCGGGCGTGCAGGGCACGCCGGGGGCCTGCGTGTACCACAGCACCTTGACCTGGTCCCCGACTCCCACCGAGCAGCCGGGGTCTCCCTCGTTGAGGATCTGGGCCCCGTACTTGGCCGCCTCGGCCGACAGGCCCACCCCGAGCGAGCCGACCATCGAGTCGCCGACCAACAGGATGCGCACCGGGCCGGCGGTGGCCACGGGCACGATGCCGCCGCTGGTGGGGCTGGCCGCGGCCGACTCGACCGGGGGGACGACGGCCGACGCCGACGGCACCATCAGGGGCAGCAGGGACACGACCACCGCGGCCAGCGGCACGACCACCAACGACCGCCAGCCGGCCAACCAGCCGCGGTGGAACGGGGTCTCGACGAAGTGGAAGGAGGCGGCGGCGATGGCCACGATGACCACCAGGCGGGCACCCAGGAGGGCGACCCCCTGCAGGTGGGTCCGGTCCGAGGTCATCACCAGCAGCACCGGCCAGTACCAGAGGTACATGCCGTAGGAGATCTTGCCCAGGTACGGGAGGGGGCGGACGGCGAGCAGTCCGGCCACGGGATGGCGGGCCAACAGCGTGACGCAGGCGATCACCGCCGCGGTGGCCACGGCCAGCAGTGCGAAGCCGCCGTGGAAGGTCAGAGGCGACGATTCGGGCACCTGGCGCCACATCACCACGATCACGACCGCCCCGATCAGTCCGAGCCCACCGACGAGACGCCGTCCGGTGGCCGTGCGGATCGGGCCCCACCACAGGCACACGGCCGCCAGCGCCGCTCCCACCAACAGTCCCTGGGCCCGGGTGTCGCTCCCATAGTACGAACGGTTCACCGACGCCGTGCCGATCGGGGTGAGGTACGCCATGAGCAGGGCCGAGGCTGCCGCGCCCACCACGGCCACCACGGCCACCACGACCAACCGGTGTCGTACCCGCGTCGACGACGGTCGGTGTCGGAGGCGACGGAAGCCACCCACCAGCACCAGCAGCACCAGCGGCCACACCAGATAGAACTGCTCCTCGATGGCCAGCGTCCAGGTGTGGAGGAGTGGCGACGGGTTGGCCGAGGCCGCGAAGTAGTCGGTGTGGGCGGAGATGAAGTGCCAGTTGGCGAAGTAGCCCACCGTGGCCAGGGTGTCACCGAGGAGACCGGGCGAACCGAGTACGCGTGGCCAGAGCACGGCGACGGCTCCGACCACGGCCAGCATCAGGAACAGGGCGGGGAGCAGGCGGCGGGCCCGACGACCCCAGAACGCCCGCAGCACCACGCCGCCGGTGCCGCGCCACTCGCTCAACAGGAGCGTGGTGATCAGGTAACCCGAAAGCACGAAGAAGACGTCGACCCCGAAGTACCCGCCCACGGCCCAGCTCGTATTGGCGTGGTAGAGGATGACCGCGGTGACGGCCAGGGCCCGCATGCCGTCGAGAGGAGCGACCCGGGTGCCGTCGATGGGGGATGGCGCGGTGTAGAGCTCGGGGAGCGGCCGGGGGGCGCGACCACCGTCGGGCAGTGCGGCCGGGGGCGGCGTGGCACGACCGAGGTCCACCGGCGCTAGATCCCAGGCCTCGATCAGCCCTGTCGCTGTCAGCACGTTCCTGTTGCCCCCCGCGGGGATCGACGTGGTGTCGCCCCCCGGCCCTCGCTGCCCGACACTGCACCGACGTCACGACGGAGCCCGCTCCCGACCGATCGGACGGGCCGTCGGGGATGCGAGTTCCGGACGCGACGCCCTCTATCCAACAGCATAGAGTGGCGATCCATGTTCGGCAGGGGGAGACATGCCGCCCGGCCGTGGTGGCCGTGGCTGGGCCTGTGGACCGCGGTCGGTCTGGGCATCCGGGTGGCCTCTCTCTTCGGCCCCGGGCGGACCCATCGAAGGCCAGGCGGCGACGCCTACTACTACCACAATGCCGCCAATCTGCTCGTGGCCGGGAAGGGCTTCGTCAACCCGTTCGTGTACTACTCGACCACCCTTCACCATCAAGTACAGACAGCGGCATGGCCACCACTCTTCGTGGTGGTTCTGGCCATCCCCTCGGCTGTCGGGCTGAAGTCGTTCTTCGCCCACCGCGTGTGGTGCTGCATCATCGGCGCCGCCGGCATCGTGGCGTGCGGCTACGCCGGCCGGGAGATCGGTGGCCGGCGCGTGGGCCTGGTGGCCGCCTTCCTCGTGGCCGTCTACCCCAATATCTGGATGAGCGACGAGCTGGGACTGTCCGAAGCCCTCTCCCCGGTGCTGGTGGCCGTGGTCCTGTGGACCGCCTACCGCTTCTGGAAACGGCCCGGTTTGGGCCGGATGGCGGCACTGGCCGCGTCGATAGGCGTGGCCGCGTTGGCCCGCGACGAACTCACCCTGCTGGTCGTGTTCATCATGGTCCCTCTGGCGTTGACCGCGGTCACCCTCGGGTGGCGGCGGCGCGTGGGGCTGCTGGCCGTGGGCGTACTCGTCACCGTCCTGGTGATCGGGCCGTGGATCGGGTACAACATGAGTCGCTTCGACGACCCCGTCTTCATCAGTTCGGGCTTCGGGGTCACGCTGGCCTCGGCCAACTGCAACCAGGTGTACCAGGGGGCCGAGGAGGGGTACTGGTCGCTCGAGTGCGCGGTGCTGGCCAAGAGCAGAGCCGCCGATCCGCGGGCTGACGAGTCGGTGCAGGGCGCCGAGGTCGAGGCGTACGCAATGCGGATCATCCGCGCCCACGAGAGCCGGATCGTGCCGGTGGAGGCGGCCAGACTGGGCCGGGCCTTCGCACTCTTCCATCCCCTCGAACAGGTCCGGTTGGACTCGACGGTGGAGACCCGACCCTACCGGTGGGCCCTGGTCGGCCTGGGCATGTACTACGCCCTGGCCGTCCTCTCCGTCGGGGGACTGGTCATACTGCGGCGGCGACGGGTGCCGGTCCTGCCGCTCGTGGCCATCGGACTGGATGTGGCCGTCTCCGTGGCGCTGACGTTCGGCCAGACCCGTTACCGCAGCACCTTCGAGGTTGCGCTGGTCCTACTGGCTTCGGTCCAGATCGACTGGTTGTGGGGACGGATG
This sequence comes from uncultured Acidimicrobiaceae bacterium, assembly GCA_963756515.1. Lineage (GTDB taxonomy): Bacteria > Actinomycetota > Acidimicrobiia > Acidimicrobiales > RAAP-2 > Bog-756. Next base: position 319,799 of record CAVWNV010000013.1, on the reverse strand, counting down.
GGCGGGCGGGACGGCTCGGATGGCGCCGACCTGGAGACCCCCGGTGACGCGGCCCACGCCGACCCCGGTGACGTTCCCACCGGCGGCGACCAGGCGGGGCAGGGGATTCGACGATTCGAGGAGGCCAGCCGCTAACCTGCGGGGCGTTGCGTGACCGGGCGGGCGTGCACGGGAGGATGGCGCCGCCGCCGCATCAGTGGCCGGGGGCGTCCGCGATGGGTGCGGAGTCGGGGTCGGGCCGTCCCCATCGGTAGGACCGGACGATTCGACAGGACTGCACCGAGATGACAGAGCCCAGGCCATGACAGAGCCCAGCGAGACGACCGGACCGCGGGCCGACGACCGGGCCGCGGACCGGCCGGCCACGTTGTCGGATCCGGTGCTGGTGATCGGCGCCGGCCCGGCCGGGCTCACCGCCGCCTACGAGCTGGTCGAGCGGGGCGACCCGGTGGTGGTGGTCGAAGCCGACGAGGTGGTGGGCGGCATCAGCCGAACGGTCGAGCGCGACGGGTGGCGCTTCGACATCGGCGGGCACCGGTTCTACACCAAGGTCAAGCCGGTCGAGGAGCTCTGGCACACGATCCTTCCCCCCGAGGACTTCCTGGTCCGACCCCGCATGAGCCGCATCTACTACGGCGGCAAGTTCTACGACTATCCCATCAAGCTCGGCAACGCGCTCTCCAACCTCGGGCTGGTGGAGGCGTTCCTCTGCGGTCTGTCCTTCCTGTGGGTCCGGGTCCGTCCACCCAAGGACCGAACCACGCTCGAGGGCTACATCGTCTCGAACTACGGCTGGCGCCTCTACGACCACTTCTTCAAGACCTACAACGAGAAGGTCTGGGCCGTGTCGGCCTCTGAGCTCTCCGCCGACTGGGGGGCCCAGCGGATCAAGGGCATGTCGTTGTGGAACGCGGTGTGGGAGCCCATCCGCTCGTCGTTGGCCGGCAGGCGCCGCGACCAGTCCAAGCAGGTGACCAGCCTGATCGAGGAGTTCCAGTACCCCAAGTACGGCCCCGGCATGATGTGGGAGCGGTGCACCGAGCAGATCGTGGCCGCGGGGGCGTCGGTCCGCTTGCAGACCGCAGCCACCGCCGTCCACGTGGAGAACGGGGTGGCCGTGGCCGTCTCGGTGACGTCCGGCGCGACCGAGGAGCGCATCGAGGTGTCCCACGTCATCTCCTCCATGCCGTTCACCTCCCTGGCCCGCATCGTCGACCCTCCGGTCCCCGCCCACGTGGCCCGGGCCGCCGACGACCTCCACTACCGCGACTTCATCACCATCGCCCTGGTGGTTCCGGTGGACCGTGGCTTTCCGGACAACTGGATCTACATTCATGCTCCCGACGTCAAGGTGGGTCGCATCCAGAACTTCGGGGCCTGGTCTCCGTTCCTGGTCAAGGACGGCCGGACCTGCCTGGGCATGGAGTACTTCGTGTTCGAAGGGGATGAGCTGTGGAGCTGCTCCGACGACGAACTGGTGGCCCTCGGCACCAAGGAGCTGGCCGCCATCGGACTGGTCGAGCCCTCGGACGTGGAGGCCGGGTACGTGGTGCGGATGCCCAAGGCGTACCCGGTCTACGACGAGGTCTACCGCGACAACGTGGACATCATCCGGGCGTGGTTCGAGGAGAACGCCCCCAACGTCCACCCTGTGGGCCGGAACGGGATGCACAAGTACAACAACCAGGACCACTCCATGTACACGGCCATGCTCACGGTCGAGAACATCCACGGTGCCCACCACGACATCTGGTCGATCAACGTCGAAGAGGAGTACCACGAGGAGGACGACGGCGACGGGCCCCCTTCCACCGAGCGGACCGGGGGCACCGGCCGGGACGCGCCGATCCTGCCCCGCCGGACGCCCGGCTGAGCGGCCCGATCAGGTCCGGCTCACCTGGGTTCGAGTGTCCGGTCGTCGAGGTCCTTGCGCAGCAGGGCCACCTCCTCGGCCAGGGCCCGCGAGCGGTCCTCCAGGCGCCCCACCTCCCAGCTGAGCCGGACGCACACGGTGAGCAGGAACAGGGCGGCCAGCACCGTCAGCAGGTCGGGCGGGTTCTTGACCCCGAAGGAGTGGGCCAACGAGTTGAACAGGCCGGGGAAGACGGCGAAGATGGCGATGACCACGGCCACCACCAACCAGACGATGGCGTACTTCTCGTGGAGGTGGCGCCGCCGCGACAGCTCGATGATGACGGTGAGCGTGACCAGGGCGCTCACCAGGGCGATGATGTGGACTCCGGTCACAGGGCCTCCGTCCTTCGTTGCCGGTTGGGGTTCGAGTGCCGACGGAACACCGAGAGGATCAGGACCGCCACCACGCGCAACAGGTAGACGGCCGCCCGCAAGGGCGACTGGCTCGGGGACCCGGCCAGTCGGGGCCGCATGGTCACCGGCACCTGGTGGACCCGTCCACCGGCGTCGGCCACGATGATCAGGGATTCCACCGTGTCGGACAGGTAGTCGGCCGGATAGTGCCGGGCGAACAGCTCGATGCCGGCGCGGTTGTGGGCCCGGAATCCCGATGTGACGTCGGTCAGCCTGGTGGCGGTGACCCGCGACAGGTAGCGGGCCAGCAGGCGCATGGCCACGCGGCGCGCCCTCGGCACGGCGATGTCCCCCACGCCGGCGAACCGGGCACCGATCACCACCTGGGGTCCCGGTTCGTCGTCCAGGGCCGCCACCAGGGTCCCGATGTCACGGGCGTCGTGCTGGCCGTCCGCGTCCACCTGCACCAGCACGTCGAACCCGCGGGCCAGCGCCACCCGGAATCCCACCCGCATGGCCCCGCCCACCCCGAGGTTGAACGGGTTGGACACCACTTCGGCTCCGGCCTCCACCGCCTCGGCCGCGGTGGCGTCGACCGATCCGTCGTCGACCACCAGGATCGTGCCCTCGGGCACGGCCGTCCGGACCTCTTTGACGACGATCCCGACCGAACGCTCCTCGTTGAGGGCCGGCAGTACCACGAGCATCTTCGGGTCGTTGGTCTTCGGGTTCACGTGGTCCTACCTGCTGATCGCCGGTTCGCCCGACGGTCCGGCCCGGGCCGGTTCGACGACGGTGACCGGCGGTTCGAGCCCTGCGTCCGAGTCCTGGGCCGGGCCCGGCCCGTGGTCGCCGCTCCTCCGCAGTCGGGACCACAGCCACTCGAGCTGGACAGCAGCCAACAATACCAGTGAGACCTCGAACGTGGTCCGGTAACGCGTCTGTCCGAAGGTCAGCGCCACCGAGCACACCACATCGAGACCGATGGCCCACAGCGGGAACGAAGGGATACGTCGGCGACGGAGGATGACCGTGCCGCCGACGGACATCGCCAACAGCACGTAGTACATCACCAGGCCGGTCACCGCCCAGTGATACGGGCGCGTCTCGACGTAGGAGTCGAGATAGACCTGTTGCATGGGATGGAAGAACCCGTAGGCCCGACCCACCTTGGCCAGGGTCACCGGCACCAGCCGATTCTCGTGGGCCCGGACGTAGTCGAGCGCCAGGTGCTGAAGCTCGGAGGACTCCACCGAGTCGTCGCCGTGGACGTTGACCGAGGGATTGCGGGCGTAGGCCAGCGCGCAGGGCATGGACCAGTAGCCCTCGAACTGGCCGGAGTAGGTCGTGGCGCAGTCGGCCGAAGCCAGTGTGACGCCGAGGCCGCTACTGATGAACACCGGCTTCTGGAACCGGCTCAGGTTGTACCCCACCCACGGCGCCACCACCAGGGCCACGGTGACGAGGCCGATCCCGAGCGTGGCCAGTCGTCGCCTCCACGACAGGGCCCGGGCCAACAACACCAGGGGGACCAGGATGAAGATCACCAGCAGGGTGAGCTCGTCCCGACCCAGCATGGCCAAGCCGATGACCACGGCGAGGACGACGGCGCGGGCCGTGGTGGGCTGTCTCCAGAAGCGATACGTGCACCAGAGCACCCCGGCCACCAGCAGTGGGGCGATGGTCTCCGACAGGGCCAGCTCGTCGGTCATCCAGATGTTGGGGTACACCGCCACCAGGAAGGCGGCGATGAGGCCGACCCGCCGACCGCCGATCTCACGTCCGGCGTAGCCGCAAACCACGATGGCCGCCGCACCCAGGATGCAGCACCAGACCCGTTCGGCCAGGAAGCTCTTCAGTCCCACGGCCGAGGGGACGGCCACCAGGAAGATGAACAGCGGCGGGAACGACGCCGACTGGATCACGTGGTGCTCGGCATGGGGGTAGTAGAGGTACGGGTTGATGAAACCGTGGCCGCTGACCAGGAGATTGGCCGCGTAGTGGTAGTAGTAGGCGTCGCCTCCGGCCACCTTGTCGGGCTGGCTGTAGACGGTGGCCAGCCGGATGCCCAGCCCCACTGCCGTCCAGAGGCCCAACCACACCCACCAGCGTGGCGGGGAGTGCCTCCGGGAACGCATGACCGGTCAGCCTACGTCGGGGTGGTCACCGGGTGAGATGACCGTACCGCCGGGTGGCGCCCCATCTATACGCTGTATAGCTATTAGCGGAAATTTGATTTGTCCGGGCTCGGGGCCGATATACGAGCGTGACCTCGGACGTGCAACGATCGACTGCCGTGGCCACCGTGGATCTCGTCGTCGAGGAGCGCCAGGCGCCGCCGTCGGTCGACACCGGCCCCGGCACGTCGATGCCGACGTCGACGTCGACGTCGACGCGACGGTCGCGTCCCCATGTGGCCGGGCTCGACGGCATCCGTGCGGTGGCTGTCATCGGGGTGCTCGGGTTCCACGCCGGGGTGGGCTGGTTCGGAGGCGGACTGCTCGGAGTGGACATCTTCTTCGTACTCTCGGGCTACCTCATCACGTCGCTGCTGGTGGAGGAGTGGGCAGGGTCCGGAACGGTGGCCTTCCTCCGCTTCTACGAGCGCCGGGCCCGACGTCTGCTCCCGGGGCTGTTCCTCCTGATGCTGCTGGTGGCGGCCTACGCCCGATGGTTCGCCGAACCCAGCACGCTGTCCACCCTCCGGGGGGACGCCTTCTCGACCCTGACGTACGTGGCCAACTGGCGGTTCATCCTGTCGGGCCAGAGCTACTTCGTCCGTTACGGACCGCCTTCGCCGCTCCTGCACACGTGGTCCCTGGCCGTGGAGGAGCAGTTCTACGTGGTCTGGCCGGCGCTGGCCCTCTTCGTGCTCCGGCACCGGGGTCGGCGGGGTCTGGCCGTGGTGGCGTCGGCCGGGATCGTCCTGTCGACATCGGTGACGGTGGTGCTGTTCAACCACGGCGTGGACCTCTCCCGCCTGTACTACGGAACGGACACCCGGATCCAGGAGATCATGACCGGTGCCCTCCTGGCCGTGGCCATGCCCCACATCCGACGCTGGGTGGCCGGCAGCAAGCGGGACGGCGGACACCTCTCCCCGGGTGCGGCCGTGGCTCTGGTCGGTGGCCTCGGAGCCGTGGTCCTGCTCTGGCTCCTCCACACCCTGAGCGGTCAGGCCGGCTTTCTGTACGACGGCGGGTTCCTGGCCGTGGCCGTGGCCACCGCCGCGGTCATCCTGGTCGTGGTGGCCCGGCCCCGTGCCCTCGTGTCCCGGGTCCTCGCCGTCGGGGTGCTCGGCTACATCGGCCGCATCTCCTACGGGCTGTACCTCTACCACTTCCCCCTGTTCCTCATGATCGACAACCAGCGGACCGGGCTCTCCGGACCGGCACTGCTGGCCGCCCGTCTGGCTGCCACGGCCGCGGCCGCGGTGGTCTCGTACCACCTGGTCGAGATGCCGATCCGGAACCGCCGGGCCCTACCGGGATGGCACCTGCTGGCCGCCATTCCCGTCGGATTGGCCGTGGTGGTGCTGGCGGTGGCGACCGCCACGGTGGCGCCGACGCCGGCTCCGGCCGCTCCCGCCCTACGGCACCAGGCCAACGGGTCGGGTCTGTTCGCCGTGCCATCGGCCCCACCGCCGGGCCTCGGGGCGGGGCAGAAGGTCAAGGTGCTCCTCCTCGGAGACTCGATGGCCGAGACGCTGGGGGCGGGTTTGTCGATGCAGGCGGGCGCCTGGGGCGCGTCGGTCGACAACCAGGGGCAGGTGGGCTGTGATCTCGACCCCGACAGCACGGTGAACATCGAGGGATCGATCGGTCCCGCCGCTCCGGGGTGCGCGGGCTGGCAGCAGAAATGGCGGTCCGAGATCGACCGGACCGACCCCGACGTCGTGGCTGTCGAGCTCGGGCGTTGGGAGGTGTCCGACCGAATCGTCGACGGTGCCTGGACCCAGATCGGTCAACCGGCCTGGGACCACCTCTACGCCAGTGAGCTCAGCACGGCCATCCAGATCCTGTCGTCGAGGGGCGCCCACGTCGTGATCTTCACCCTTCCCTACATTCAGCAGACCACCGAGGCGCCCGACGGGACACCGTGGGACATCAACCAACCCAGCCGCACCGACGCCTACAACGCGCTGGTGAAGGCCACCGTGGCCCGCCATCCCCACGTGGCCTCGGTCATCGACCTCAACCACATGCTCGACCCGGCCGGCAGCTACACGTACACGCTCCACGGCGTCGACGTGCGGGACGACGACCAAGAGCACATCTCGGTGTACGGCGGGATGTTGCTGCGGCCGATGATCCTTCCCACCCTGGTGCGGCTGGGCCTGCACCACGAGCAGACCGACGCCGCCCAGGCTGCGGCCTGGTTCGCGGCGGAACTGGCGGCGCGGGCCGCGGCGGCCGGCGGATCGGCCCGGGCCGGGGGCTGAGCCGGGGGTCCGGCCCCGGATCCGACCACCACTCGGCTCCGTTCGCCGGCTCGGGCGCGAGGTATCCTGTGCGCTCGTCCCGACCGGGATGGCCATCGGGACGTTCCCCGGCCGGAGCAGCCCGGCGGACCGAGGGAAAGGGAAGCCGATGGCAGGTCCGGGCACAAGGGGGGCGAGCGCCGCCGGCGCCGCCACGACCCCGGGTCCGCACCGTGGCCGACCGGCGCGGACCCGCCTGACTGGGCACGGCCACCGGGCTGGACCCCGTCAGTGACGACCTGGCCGCGCCGCAGCACCCGAGCCAACCGAGCCAGCTGGGCCAGCTGGGCCAACCGGCGCCACCGACGCACGCTGGACGACTCGGCCGGGGCCTCGGGTGGACCTGAGGAGAGGACCGGGGCCGACGGCGTGCCCGACGAACTGGTCGTGGCCGAGGAGTCCCTCGTGGACACCGTGGCCCTGACCCCGTCGGGTGGGCTCATGCCCGATCCCTTCGTCGAGGGGGGCGGGCGCCTCGGCTGGTCCGGACCGGCCGACGGACCGGGCGGGGCCGAGGCCACCGAGGATGCGGGCACCGGCGGCGGCTCCTTCGTCAGCGGGATCTTCCAGGCCGGCCCGCTGGCCGTCGGGGGCCTGGTGGCCAACGGGCTCAACATCGTGGCCACCGTACTGATCGCCCGGCTCCTGACGCCCCGCCAGTACGGGGGAGTGGCCCAGCTGCTCGGACTGTTCTTCGTCCTGTCCATGCCGGGTTCGGCCCTGCTGGTCGGCGTGGTGCGCCGTATCGCGGCGGCGGCGGCCCAGGGGCGCCAGGAGCACGTCCACCGGTGGACGACCCGCCTGGCCCGGCGGTGTCTGGTCGGACTGGTCCTGTGGGTGGCATTCTCGGTGGCGATCGAGGCGCCCCTGGCATCGGCCCTCCGCCTGCCCAGCTCCGGTGGCGTGGCCGCCGTGCTCATCGCCGGCGGGGTGTGGTTGCTGCTGTGCATCGACCGTGCCGTACTCCAGTCCCACCGCCGCTATGCCGGGCTCGGCCTGAACCTCATCGTCGAGATCGGGATCCGGACGGTCTTCGTGCTGTGCTTCGCCGCGGCCGGATTCGGTATCGCCGGCTATGGGATCGGCCTCCTGCTCGGGGAGGTGGTGGCCACGGTGCACGCCCGCCTGCTCTCCGGTCGGGCCTGGAACTATCCGGCCGCGGCGTCGCTGGCACCGGACCTGGTGGCGAAGGATCGGACACTCTCCATCGACCTGACGGTGGCCTTCGTCGGCTTCGTGCTCCTCGGAATCCTCCAGAACGCCGACATCATCCTCGTCGGCCGACTCGACCCGTCCAGTGCCGGCCCCTACGCGGCGATCTCGGTGGCCAGCAAGTCCCTGGTGTTCGGGGCCATCCTCCTCGGGAGCTACATCCTGCCCGAAGCCGCCCTCCGTTGGCACCAGGGCCAGCACGCCCTGCGCCAGTTGGCCGTCACCCTCGTGTTCCTGATGGTGCCTTCGGCGGTACTGCTGGCCATCGCCCTGGTGGCACCGGAGCAGTTCCTGACGGCGGTGTTCTCGGCTCAGCTCAGCGGAGGTGCACCGGCCTTTGCCACCTTGGTCGGCGCCATGGCCTGCCTCGGCCTCGTCGTCGTGATGACCAACTACCTCTTCGGGGCGGCCCGTCGGTGGATCGTCGTCCTGTTGGCCATCGGCGTGGTGGCGTTGCTGATCCTCATCCATAGGGCCCACGGTGCCATCGTGCCCACCGCCCGGGCCGAGCTGGCCGTGCAGGGCGGTCTGGCTCTGGCCGTGGCCGTGGCCTTCGCGGTCGTACACCTGCGCTGGTGGCACCGCTCGTCCTCCACGGGTCAGGACGACGGGATCAGTAGTATTGGCCGACGCGACCTCGGGGGACCAGTGTGAGCAGTGGCATCGAACGTGGGGCGGTGGGCCCGGAGGCGGTGGCCCGTGACCGTGCCGCCGATCCGCACGAGGCCGACGGGATCGAAGGGCAGGAGCGCGGTCGCCGCCGGGCCGAGAGCCGCGACCGGTTGGCCCGGACGGCCGGGGAGGCCGGACTGCGTCGGGTGGACGTCGTGGCCTGGCGGGACCTCGACGACGCCGAAGCCGGTGGGTCCGAGCTCCATGCCCACGAGATCCTGACGCGGTGGGCCGACGCCGGCATCGACGTCCGCCTGTGGACGTCCAGGGTCGACGGGGCGGCCCGGGCCATCCGCCGCAGCGGTTATACCGTCAACCGCCGCGCCGGTCGGTATGCCGTCTTCCCCCGCACGGCCGTGGCCGGGTTCCGGCACAAGATCGGAACCGGGGACGGTCTTGTCGAGATCTGGAACGGGATGCCGTTCTTCTCGCCGGTGTGGAGCCACTGTCCCCGTGTGGTCTTCCTCCATCACGTCCACGCCGAGATGTGGGACATGGCGCTGTCCCCCACCCTGGCCCGGCTGGGGTACGGCGTCGAGCACCGGCTGGCCCCGCCCTTCTACCGGCGGAGCCAGATCGTCACGCTGTCCGATTCGGCCCGCGACGACCTGGTCCGGCGGCTCCGCTTCTCCCGGGACCGGGTCACGGTGGTGCCGCCGGGGATCGACGACCGCTTCACGCCGGGCGGCACCCTCGATGCCGACCCCTTCGTCGTGGCCGTGGGCCGCCTGGTCCCGGTCAAGCGGTTCGCCTGGTTCGTCGAGGCCATGGTGGCCCTCAAGGAGCGCCAGCCCCGGCTCCGGGCCATGGTCGTGGGCGAGGGATACGAACGACCCGAGCTCGAGGACCTCGTCGCCCACGCCGGGGCGGGGGAGTGGCTCACCCTCCCGGGGCGGGTGACGGACGCCGAGCTGGTCGAGGTGTACCGGCGGGCCTGGCTGTTGTGTTCGACATCGGTGCGCGAGGGATGGGGCATGACCATCACCGAGGCGGCCGCCTGCGGGACCCCGGCCGTGGCCACCCGCATCGCCGGTCACGAGGATGCGGTGATCGACGGCGAGTCCGGCTTGCTGGCCTCCTCGGTACCGGAGCTGGTCGAGGCGAGCGAGTCGATCCTGGCCAACCCCATGCTGCGCCGGCGGCTGAGCCAGGGCGCGCTGCGCCGGTCCGACCGCATGACCTGGGAACGGACCGCCGAGGCGGCACTGCAGACACTGGCCGCCCAGGTCACCCGGCACCGATGACGTCGGTGCCGGTCGGCTCCACGACCGGTCCCGATCCACCTTCGCCTCGGCCCGCCGCACCCGCCGCACCCGCCGCACCACGGGCCCGTCCGAGCCGGTCCAGGACCAGACGCAGAACGGCCACCGGAACACGCACCGGAACATCAACCGGCGCCCGACCGGGTCGGTTCACCGCCGCGTTGGCCGCGGTGGCGGCGGTCGGCGCCGGCATCCAGCTCCTGTTCATCCACGCCGTCTCGGGCGGCACGGCGCTGTCCGCCACCGCCCGGTACGACACCGCCCAGGCCCGACTACTGCTGCGGGGGGCCTGGTTCGTCGACCCGGGCCCGGCGCTGTCGGCCTCGCACCACCTCGTCCCGACGGCCTTGCACCCACCCCTGCCCACCATGCTGTTGGCCATCGCCGACGTGGCCGATGGCACCGGGCCGACCGCCCACCGGCTCCTCTTGGGCGGCCTGTTCGTGGTGGCGGTGGTTCTGGCCGGCATGACCGTCCGCGACCTGGTCGGGGAGCGGGCCGGCATCCTGGCCGCCCTCCTCGTGGCCACCTTCCCGCCACTCTGGGTCAATCCGGCCACCCTGGGCCCCGAGACCACCGTCGTCACCATCACCGCCCTGGTGCTGTTCGCCGCGGTCCGGTTCTGGAACGAGCCCAGCACGGCCCACGCCGCCCTGGTGGGATTCGGGGTCGGTCTCGGCGCCCTGACCCGCACCGATCTCGTGGCCCTCGTCGTGTTGGTGGCTTTGCCCCTCGGCCTGGCGGTGCGGAACGTGACCTGGACGGTGCGCCTCCGGTCCCTCGCCGTCATGGCCGCCCTCATCGTGGTGGTGGTGGGCCCGTGGGTGGCCCGGAACCTGACGCTCGTCAGTGGGGCCCCGGTGCTGGCCACGGAGTACGACCCGGCCCTGGCCGGGGCCAACTGTCCCGCCGCCTGGCACGGCCCGCTCGAGGGTTGGTGGAGTCGGACCTGTCCCGGCACGGTGCCCGGCGCGGTGCCCGGCGCGGCGCCCGGCTCGGTCGGGGTGGAGGCACCGGGTACCCGGGTGGCGCAGGCCTACGTCGCCCACCACCTCGGGACGGCTCCCGGGGTCGCGGCCGTGCGGCTGGCCCGGGTCTGGAATGTGTACCGACCCGCCCAGGAGGCGGCGCTGGAGGCGGTGACCGGCAGGCCGGGGTGGGTGACCCGGCTCGGCCTGCCGTACTTCTACGTGATGGTGCCGGTGGCCGTGGTCGGTGCCGTCGTCCTGCGCCGTCGCCGGCTCCTCCTGTTCCCCTTCGTGGCCATGATCCTCCTCACCTCGATCACCGCCGTGCTGGCCTTCGGTGACGCCCGTTTCGCCGTCGAGGCCGATGTGGCCCTGGCCATGCTGGCCGGTATCGGCCTCGACGCCGGGGCCCGGGTGGTGGTCCGGCGGTGGCGGACGGGCCCCGGCCGTCACGCCATCGGCAGGGCCGGGGGACCGGCATGAGCGCGTCGACGGCCGGGCTGATGGAGGCGTCGACCGATCGGGCCCCGGTGATCGGCCCGGGTCAGGAATCGCCGGTGCCGCGGCGTCCCCCCCGGTTCCCGGCCTTCGACGGGCTCCGGGCCATCGCCGCCGTCACCGTGGTGGCGGTGCACGTGTCCTTCGTGTCCGGTCTCACCCCCAAGAACCCATCGGGGGTGGGGATGTACACGGCCCGCCTCGAGATCGGGGTATCGGTCTTCTTCCTCATCTCCGGGTTCCTGCTCTACCGGCCCTTTGTGGTGGCCCACCTGGCCGGGGCCCCGAAGCCCCGAACCGGCGCATTCTGGCTGCGGCGGCTGCTGCGGATCGTCCCCGCCTACTGGCTGGTCCTGTTCATCACCACATCGTTGTTCCACACCGGCCCGGGGATCGGCCCGGGCGGATGGAAGGCCTACGCCTCGCACTACCTCTTCCTCCAGATCTACCTTCCGTCCCAGGACCTGAAGGGGATATCGGCGGCGTGGAGCCTGTGCGTCGAGATGACCTTCTACCTCTTCATCCCGCTCTACGCCGCACTCCTGGGCCGGGGCAGGACGCGTCGCACCGACGTCCGGACCTTCCGCCGCGAGCTCATCGGCCTCGGCGTCCTGGTGGCCATCAGTTTCGCCTGGCGGTTCACCGTGCTCCAGTACCAGAACCACCACTCGCCGTACTTCCGTCTGGCCACCATCTGGCTGCCGGCCTACCTCGACCTCTTCGCCCTGGGCATGGGGCTGGCCGTGGTGAGCGCGTGGATGCACCACCGGGGTCGCGAGACACCGTGGCTCAGTGGCTGGTGGTTCCCCTGGGTGTCGTGGGCGGCCGCGCTGGCCTGCTTCTGGGGCGTGTCCAACATCGGCTCACCGATCCTCCCGGTCTACTTCGAATCCGATCTCGACGTGGCCCGCCAGACCCTCTACGGACTGTTCGCCTTCTTCCTCCTGCTGCCGGCGGTCTTCGGCCCTCAGGGAAGGGGGCTGATCCGCCGGTTCCTCCAGTGGTGGCCGATGGCGTCCCTCGGGGTCATCTCCTACGGCATCTACCTCTGGCACGAGACGTGGATCTACCAGATCCTCGGCCCGGACCATCACCGCCGCTTCCACGACTTCAACCTCGAGTTCTGGGCCTTCTTCCTGGCCGTGCTGGGCCTCTCGATCATCTCGTCCAGCCTGAGCTACTTCGTCGTGGAGAAGCCGGCCCTCCGCCTGAAGAATTCCATCGCCTGGTGGCGCCGCTCCGGCGGCGGGAGCGAGCTGGACGGGACGACCCCCCGGCCGGTGCCGTCGCACCCGTCCTGACGCGACCTACCCGGAGCCGGTCGTCGGGCCGGGATGACCCCGGTGCCGGTGACGCACCCACTGGACCAGCCCGTCCGCCCCGAGGAGGCCGACCGCCACCCACACCAGCGAGTTGGCCCATCCCATGTGGGAGGGCCAGTTGATGTCGGACAGGAACCCGTTGCGGTGTTGATGGAGGGCCACGTACCCGGCCGTGGCCACCAGGAGGCCCACCGTGGCCGCCACCACCACGATCCGGCTCCGGTCCACCCGGAGCTCGAGGAGGACCACGGCCGCCACCGCCGCGCCGGCCGCCGGCGCCACCATCAGACCGGCCACCGCCCCGGCCACCAGGGCCAGGGCCAGTGACAGGGCCCAGCCCGGGCTCGAGCCGCCGCTCCGCACCACCGACGTCAGCACCGGCCGCACCGGGTCGCCCACCGGCTCCACTGCCGGTCCGACCGCCTCGACCGCCGGGGTCGGGACCGCCGCCGGGGTCGCCACGGTGCCCCCGGCCGCGGCGCGGGTCCCGCCGTGCCGTCGGCGCCTCCTCCGGCGCCGACGCGAGGCCACGAGTCCGGGTGGCAGGGCGATGAGCACCACGCTGACCACCAGCGTCACCCCCGAGACGACCAGGGCCGCGTTGACGACCCGTTGCGGAGTCCACGTGAGCGTGAAGGTGGCGGTCCCCCGGGTCAGCGAGGACGGGAGGTACCAGCCGTTGGCGTACCCGTCGATGAGGGTGGAGGAGCCCAGGCCGACCCCGGTGGAGGTGAAGGCCTTCCACCCCGGGCTCTGGCTCTGGCCCAGTACCAGCCAGGTCGGCTGTCCGTCCCCGTGCACCTCGACCGTCATCGACGTCCGGTCCTGGTGGACCACGGCGACGGGGGCGGTCGGATGGGCCGGCGGCGCCGGGAGCAGTCCGCTCGGGGTGAGCGCTTCGGCCGTCCCCCCGCGGCCGAGCCCAGGGCCAGGGCGTCCACGTCGAGTCCGGTGGTCTGGGCCGTGTCGGTGGTGAGGACGTGGGTGCCGGCCGACAGGGTGATCCCCTGGGCCGAGTTGCCGCAGCCGCGGATGGTCAGCCCCCCGTTGGCCAGGGCGGTGGCGGTGGAGCCGGAGATCTCGATGTCGACCGGTCGTCCGTCCACCGCCACCAGGTCGGGATAGCAGACGGTCGGCACGGTTGATGACGTTGTCATCGGTGCCACACCGGGGATGCCCACCTCGGCCAGGGCCACCGGACCGGTGTTGGCGCTGTTCGACAGGTAGTCGAGGAACTGGTGAGGCGCCACGGAGTCGATGGTGATCTTCACGTCCGACCCGGTCAGGGTCGGGAAGGTGACCGGCACCGGGGTCACCGAGCCCTGGGTGCGGCCCGCCCCCGGATCGATGGCGGGGAGGGTGACGGTCCGGCTGGCCGTCGGCGTGCTGACGGTGATGGCGGTCGGGATCGAGTGCTTGCCGTCCGCCACCACCTGCAGGTCGAGGTGGTCGAAGGTGACGGGGCGGTCGAGCCGGTACTCGACCCAGTTGCCCACCTGGTTGCCGAGCCCCGGACTCCACGAAGTGGCCGGGTTGCCGTCCACGGCCGACGAGGCGGCCGCGGCCAGATCCCCCGGGAGACGGCCCGACGAGTTGGCGCCGACCACCGTGGCCTGGCCACTGGCTCGGCTCGACCCGGACCCGGCCGCGCTGCGGCCCACCAGGCTGTCCACGGTGGCGTCGGGATCGAGGGTGGAGAGACGGGCGGTGCCGCCGATCGAGAAGGTCCGGGCCGTGGGCAGTGTGAACTGGCGGGCCATGGACGCCTCAGGGTCCGAACGCGGCGGTGTGACCTGGGTGCGGATCCGGTTGACGAGGATGTCCAACGTGTGGGTCAGCGAGGCCGTCCCCGCCGCGCTGAGCAGGTCGGTGGGGAGCCGGAGCACCTCCGTGGCCGGGGCCACCCCCGGAATGGTGACCTCGGCGAAGCCCACCGCGCTCTGGCTCCGGTAGTCCTTGCGCACACCGGCGCTGGTGGCGTTGATGGTCACGGTCAGGGTGGAGAAGGTGCGGGTGGGGAACGAGACCACCTGACCCGGCGCCGCGTCGGAGGCCGCCCCCAGCGAGGCGGTGACCGGGGAGCCGCCGTCGAACGTCAGGGTGACGTTCGTGACCGTCCGGTCGCGGGGGCCGGTCTGGGGCTGGAGCAACGAGATATGGTCCGCGGTCACCGGGTGGTCCAGCTTGATCTGGATGGCCTCGTCGGTGGCCGGGCTGAACGCCCCCTCGGTCCAGGCCGTGTCGGGATTCCCGTCGACCACGTTGAGGGGCTGGTTCTCGGCCGTGTTGGTGATGGGATTGGAGTACGCCGTGGCCCGCACCGAGGCCACCCCGTCCACCACGGCCACCGTCTGGGTCCCGCTACCGGCGTCGGGGAACACCGGTAGTGAGGCCTCGGCCGGATTGTCGACCAGGGGGGTCTCGTTGGCCTGCTCCACGTAGCCGTAGTTGTCGACGACCGTCCCCCAGGTCGACAGCTGCTTGCGGTTGGTGTCGGTGACCACCAGGACGGCGCCGTGCCCGAGCTGGCCCGACAGGCCGGCGTGATCGTGGGCGAAGGTGGCCGAGTAGAGGATGGTCGGATTGGAGGCCAGCAGGCCGGCGGCGGCCGCTTCGACCAGACCCTGACCGTCCCCGGCCACCAGCAGGGGGTCCGACGGCGATTCCGTCCGGGTGATGGGTCGGGCGTCGGGCACCGGAAACACGGCCACCGGAGGAGGTATCGAGGCGCCGGTCGGGATGGCCAGTTGGGTCTCGTCGGTCAGGGGGTACTCGATGGTGGGGTAGAGGCGGGGGGTGCCGAAGGTGGTGGGGGTGCCGAGGCCGGCGTCCGGTGAGTTGAGCATCAGCCAGAACGGCTGGGGGCGGGCCGTGCCGAACCGCTCGAACTGGACGTCGGACTCGTAGAGGAGGTCGCCGGCGCTCAGCAGGCCGGCGATGGGAGCGATCGTGGACGGGTCGGCCACGCCGTCCTGGATCGACTCGTCCAGGGCCTGGAGGAGGTTCACGCTGCCGGCCTCGCCCACGGGAACGGCGGACCGGATCAGATAGGGCCGGGTCATGAGCCCGGGCCAGACCGGGTCCGAGGTCACGCCCCACCGGTAGTAGGCGAAGTCCTGGCCGGGCAGCTGCAACACCCGGGTGTCGTGGCCCTGGGCGTCCATGTAGGCCGCGGCCTGGTGGATGTAGGCGGGGATGGCCGTGGGGCGGTCGAGATTGCCGGCCACCAGGCCCCCGGTCCACAGGGGCGGCAGATCGGCGGCGATCAACGCCGTGCACAGCCCCAGGAGCACCAGTCCCACCCACCTCCTCCGGCTCACCACGGCCGTGATCCCGGCGCCCAGCAGTAGGGCCAGACCCAACAGCACCAGGGGGACGATCCGGTTGGTGGAGCGCAGGGCCAGACCCACCGTGGAGTCCGACCCGGCCGCCTTGATCAACGCACCGAACGGGGTCGGGTCGGTGAAGGGGTAGGTGCCGACGGCCAGGACCACCCCCACCATGATCAGGGCGATGGCGAAGACCCGGTACCGCCATCGGGCCACCATGCCGGCGGTGATGCAGACCGTGGGCACGAGGAAGCTGACGGCGATGAGCCACGTCCACTGGAGGTAGCCGAGCGACGCCGCCGTCCACGGGCCGAGCTTGTCCTGCCCGTAGAAGTACCAGTAGCCGAGACCGCGCAGCACCTCCGACGACAGGGAGGTGGACGACACCGTGGGCAGTGTCTCGGTGTACTTGAGCACGTTGATGCCGTAGGCGCCTTCGGCCCACAGCCCGGCCATCCACCACAGCGAGACCCCGAGTCCCAGGACGCCGATCCGGGCCACGGCGGCGGCGGCGGCGCGCCACTCGGCCTCGCCGGTCCCCCACACCGCGTAGAGCACCCACAACAGAGGGGCCAGCCCGACCAGGAGGATGGACGTGGCGTTCACCCCTCCGACCAGGGCGATGACCACAGCGAAGAGGGCCGGATACCGCCAGCCCCCCCGCCTGACGGCCAGGACGGTGAGGGCCAGCATCCACCCCAGGGCGGCCCACGGCATGACGATGGCGGAGATACGGGTGATGTAGTCGAGGACGTAGGGCGTCAACATGTAGGCCAGGGCCGCGGCCAACTGGCCGGCGCGCGACAGGCCGAGCAACCGACCGAGGTACCAGACGCCGGTCCCGGCCGCCAGGAACAGCGATCCCATCCAGAAGCGCTGCCCGATCCAGATGGGGATGTGGGCCTCGGTGACGAGCCAGTAGTACGGCCCCATGGGGAAGAGGAAGCCGATGTTCTGGTGGGTGACCGTCCCCGCACCGACGTCGGGGTCCCACATCGAGATGGCGCTCTGGATCAGCCGGCCCGGGTCGAGGTAGAGGTACTGCTTGGTGTCGGCCGCGATCTTGCCCGGCTGGGTGAGGAACGACGGGAGGTAGCTGATCACGGCCAGGCCGGCCCACACGGCCACGTCCACCGGGGCCGGCCTCCGGCGCCGGCGCCGACGTCGGTGAGCATCGTGGGACGCGGCGGCGACGGGCGGAATGACAGGGGAGGATACGCGCATGGGTCGGCCGGTCCCGCAGGATAGCGGGGATCGATTCTGGCCAGGGGTCCATCACGACGGGGTACTCTCTCGTCCATGCTGGCAGTGGGGCTCACCGGCGGCATCGGGGCCGGCAAGTCCACCGTGGCCGAGTTGCTGGTCGGCCACGGGGCCAAGCTGGTGGACGCCGACCTGATCGCCCGCGAGGTGGTGGCCCCGGGTGGGCCGGCCTACCAACCGCTGATCGACCGTTTCGGGCCCGAGATCGTCGACGCCGACGGAGCCATCGACCGACCCAGGCTGGCCGCGCTGGTCTTCGGCCATCCCGACGCCCTGGCCGACCTGAATGCCATCACCCACCCGGCCATCGGCACCGAGATGATCGCCCGGCGCGACGGTCACGCCGGCACCGACGACATCGTGGTGCTCGACATACCGCTGCTCCGCCCGGTCCACCGCGAGCTACTGGACCTGGCCGCGGTGGTGGTGGTGGACACACCCACCGAGCTCGCCCTCGAGCGTCTGGTGACCCGGCGCGGTATGTCGGGGGAGGACGCCCGGGCCCGGATCGAGTCCCAACCCGATCGTCAGACCCGCCTGGACGGCGCCGACCTGGTGGTCGACAACTCGGGCGACCAGGCCCACCTGCGGGACGAGGTCGACCGGGTGTGGCACGTGTTGGTGGCGATGGACCACCACGGGACGGCGGGAGAAGCCTCGGCCTGACCGGTTTCCGCGCCGACACGGCCCGGTACCATCGACGGCGTGCCCGGCTTCGAGGTGGTCTCACCGTTCCGTCCCGCCGGCGACCAGCCCCAGGCCATCGCCGGCCTCGTCGAAGGGTTGGGTCGCGGCGACCGCTACCAGACACTGCTGGGCATCACCGGCTCGGGCAAGACGGCCACCATCGCCTGGACCATCGAAGCGGTCCAGCGGCCCACGCTGATCATCGAGCCCAACAAGTCCCTGGCCGCGCAGCTGGCCGCCGAGCTCAAGGAGTTCTTCCCCCGCAACCGCGTGGAGTACTTCGTCTCCTACTACGACTACTACCAGCCCGAGGCGTACGTGCCCTCCTCGGACACCTATATCGAGAAGGACTCGTCCATCAACGACGAGATCGACCGCCTCCGCCACGCCTGCACCTCGTCCCTGCTGCTGCGGCCCGACACCATCGTGGTGGCATCGGTCTCCTGCATCTACGGACTGGGCTCCCCCGACGAGTACCGCGACCGCATCGTGGCCCTCCGGCCCGGCGAGGTCCACGACCAGCGGTCGCTCCTGCGCCGGCTGGTCGAGCTGCAGTACTCCCGCAACGACGCCACCCTGTCCCGGGGACAGTTCCGGGCCCGCGGGGACACGGTGGAGATCCACGCCGCCTACGAGAGCCAGGCCGTGCGGATCGAATTCTTCGGCGACACCGTGGAGCGGATACGGCCCTTCGACGTGATGACCGGCGAGATCGGCGACGAGCTCGAGGAGTTGGTGGTGTTCGCCAACACCCACTACGGCACCGGGGACGAGCGGCTGCGCAAAGCCGTCATCAGCATCGAGGACGAGCTCCGCGGCCGGCTGGACGAGCTGACCCGATCGGGGAAGCTGCTCGAGGCCCAGCGCCTCCGGATGCGCACCGAGTACGACCTCGAGATGCTGGCCGAGACCGGGGTGTGCAGTGGCATCGAGAACTACAGCCGCCACCTCGACGGCCGGGCCCCGGGGGAGGCGCCGTTCACCCTGCTCGACTTCTTCCCCCGGGACTACCTGGTGGTCCTGGACGAGAGCCACGTGGCCGTTCCCCAGCTCCGGGGCCAGTATGCCGGGGACCGCTCCCGCAAGGAGACCCTCGTGGACCACGGGTTCCGGCTGCCCTCGGCCGTCGACAACCGCCCGCTGCGGTTCGAGGAGTTCGTCGAGCGCACCGGCCAGGTCATCCTGCTCTCGGCCACCCCGGGCCCGTGGGAGTTCGAACACAGCGCCAATGTGGTGGAGCAGGTGATCAGGCCCACCGGCCTGGTCGATCCGGAGGTGGACATCCGCCCCACCACCGGTCAGATCGACGACCTCCGCGAACGCATCGACAGGACGGTGGCCGACGGCCACCGTGTGCTGGTCACCACGCTGACGAAGAAGATGGCCGAGGACCTCACCGACTACTTGGCCGAGCAGGGGGTCCGGGTCCAGTACCTCCACTCGGACGTGGACACCATGGCCCGTATCGAGATTCTCCGTGACCTGCGCCTCGGGGCCTTCGACGTCCTGGTGGGGATCAACCTCCTGCGGGAGGGTCTGGACCTGCCCGAGGTGGCCCTGGTGGCCATCCTGGACGCCGACAAGGAGGGGTTCCTCCGGTCGGAGTCGTCCCTGATCCAGACCATGGGTCGGGCCGCCCGCAACGTCAACGGCCGGGTGGTCATGTATGCCGACACCATCACCAACTCCATGACCGCGGCCATCGGGGAGACCCAGCGCCGCCGGGCCCGGCAGATCGCCTACAACGAGGCCCACGGGATCGACCCGCGCACCATCTCCAAGTCCGTCACCGACATCCTCGAGCGGGTGAGGGGCGACGGCGCGGGCTCGGCTGCCATCACCTCGGGGGCCAACGAGCGAACGTCAGGGGGCCGGAGCCGGAAGGGACGTCCCGGCGGTGTGGACCCGCGGGCCGTCGCCGCCGAGATGGCCCAGGCACTGGGGCCCGACGCCGACGAGCTGTCCAGCCTGATCCACCGGCTCGAAGCCGAGATGAACCGGGCCGCCGAGGAGCTCCGGTTCGAGGAGGCCGCCCTCCTGAGAGACGAGATCGCCGAGCTCCGTTCCCTCCTGGTCCGCGACCCGGTGGACGGTTCGCCGGTGCTCAGCGGGGACAGCGCCGACGTCGAGGCCCCGGTCGAAGCCTGACGGGCGGGACCACCTCCCCACACCGGTATCCTCACCCAATGGCCGATCGACTGGTGGTGAGGGGCGCGCGCGAGCACAACCTCCAGGACGTGTCGCTCGATCTGCCCCGCGACCGGCTCATCGTGTTCACCGGGCTCTCCGGCTCCGGCAAGTCGTCCCTGGCCTTCGACACCATCTACGCCGAGGGCCAGCGTCGGTACGTGGAGTCGCTGTCCGCATACGCCCGGCAGTTCCTGGGCCAGATGGACAAGCCCGACGTCGACTTCATCGAGGGGCTCTCGCCGGCCATCTCCATCGACCAGAAGTCGTCCTCCCGGAATCCCCGGTCCACGGTGGGGACGGTCACCGAGGTCTACGACTACCTGCGCCTCCTCTACGCCCGGATCGGGAAGCCCCACTGCCCCAACTGCGGCCGACCGGTGGCCCGCCAGAGCCCCCAGCAGATCGTCGACAGGATCCTGGCCATGGAGGAGGGGACCCGGTTCATGGTCCTGGCCCCGGTGGTGCGGGGCCGCAAGGGTGAATACGGCGCGCTCCTCGACGACTTGGCCAAGCAGGGGTTCGCCCGGGCCCGGGTGGACGGCGCCACCGTGGAGCTGGCCGACCGGGCCCACCTCGATCTGGCCCGCTACGAGCAGCACACCATCGAGGTGGTCGTCGACCGTCTGGTGCGCCGGGACGACATCCGGCGCCGACTGACCGAGTCCCTCGAGACCGCCCTCGCCCTGGCCGAAGGGGTGGCCGAGGTGGTCGTGGTCGACGCCGACGGCACCGAGGAGGAGGCCATCACCTTCAGCCAGCACCTGGCCTGCACCTTCTGCGGGTTGAGCTTCGAGGACCCCTCGCCCCGGAACTTCTCCTTCAACTCACCCTACGGAGCCTGTCCGGCCTGCACCGGCCTCGGCACGCGGTACGAGGTCGACCCGGACCTGGTCGTGCCGGACCCCACCAAGTCCCTGGACCAGGGGGCCCTGGCCCCCTGGTCCGGAGCCCGGGGCGAGTACTTCAACCGAATGGCCGCGGCCGTGGCCGACCTCGGGGGGTTCTCGCTCGACACCCCGTGGGAGAAGCTGAAGAAGGCGGACAAGAGGCTGATCCTCTACGGGACGGGTGGGAAGCAGGTCCATCTCAAGTACCGCAACCGCTACGGCCGCCAACGCTCCTTCCACACCACCTACGAGGGCATCGTCCCGTGGCTCCAGCGTCGCCACACCGAGGCCGACTCCGAATTCCAGCGGGACAACCTCGAGGGCTACCTGCGCGAGGTGCCCTGCCCCGAGTGCGGTGGGGCCCGCCTCCGTCCCGAGTCCCTGGCCGTCACGGTGGGGGGCTACAACATCTTCGCCCTGTGTTCGTTGTCCATCGGCCGGGCCGTCGACATCGTGGCGTCGCTCGACCTGTCCGACCGTGACCATCTCATTGCCGACCGGGTCTTCCGCGAGGTGCGGGAGCGGATGCAGTTCCTGTTGGACGTGGGCCTCGACTACCTGACACTGGCGCGGTCGGCCGCCACCCTGTCGGGGGGTGAGGCCCAGCGCATCCGTCTGGCCAGCCAGATCGGCAGCGGCCTGGTGGGTGTGCTCTACGTACTGGACGAACCGTCCATCGGCCTCCACCAGCGCGACAACAAACGCCTCATCGGCACACTCAAGCGCCTCCGCGACCTCGGCAACACGGTGATCGTGGTGGAACACGACGAGGAGACCATCCGGGTGGCCGACCACGTGGTCGACGTGGGGCCGGGGGCGGGGGAGCACGGTGGTCGGATCGTCCACTCGGGACCGGTGACCGGGCCGGGTGGTCTCGAATCCAATCCCGACTCCCTGACCGGGCAGTACCTGTCCGGGGCCAAGGCCATCCCGGTCCCGGCCCTCCGCCGACCGGGCAGTGGCGACTCCCTGGTCGTCGAGGGGGCACGCGAGCACAACCTCCACGACGTGGACGCCGAGTTTCCCCTGGGGCGTCTGGTCGCGGTGACCGGCGTCTCCGGATCGGGGAAGTCGACCCTGGTCAACGACATCCTGCTCCGCTCGTTGGCCAAACAGGTCCACCGGGCCAAGACCCTGCCCGGTGTCCACCGGACCATCCGGGGCGTCTCCCACGTGGACAAGGTGGTCGAGGTGGACCAAGCCCCGATCGGCCGGACACCGCGGTCCAACCCGGCCACCTACACCGGCGTGTTCGACCACATCCGCAGGCTGTTCAGCCAGACACAGGAGGCCAAGGTCCGGGGCTACCAGCCGGGCCGGTTCTCGTTCAACGTGAAGGGCGGCCGGTGCGAGGCGTGTGCGGGCGACGGCACCATCCGCATCGAGATGCACTTCCTCCCGGACATCTACGTACCGTGCGAGGTGTGCCAGGGAGCGCGGTACAACCGCGACACCCTCGAGGTCACCTTCCGGGGCAAGACCATCGCCGATGTGCTCGAGCTGTCCTGCGAGGAGGCGCTCGGCTTCTTCGCCCACCAGCCCCCCATCGCCCGCCACCTCCAGACACTGGTCGACGTGGGGCTGGGCTACATCCGACTGGGTCAGCCGGCTCCCACCCTGTCGGGAGGCGAGGCCCAACGGGTCAAGTTGGCCTCCGAGCTCAGCCGGCGGTCGACCGGTCACACGCTCTACGTGCTGGACGAACCGACCACCGGCCTCCACTTCGACGACGTGCGCAAACTGCTCGACGTGCTCAGCCGGCTTGTCGACCAGGGCAACACCGTGATCGTCATCGAGCACAACCTGGACGTGATCAAGAGTGCCGACTGGATCATCGACCTGGGACCCGAAGGCGGGGACCGGGGCGGGTCCATCGTGGCGGTGGGCACGCCCGAAGAGGTGGCTTCGGCGCCGGCCAGCTACACCGGCGAGGTACTGGCACCGCTCCTCGGCATCAAGCGTCGGCGGGCTGCCGCGCCACGCCGGGCCAAGGCGACCACGTCCCGGTCGAAGGTCGGGGCCACACGGAAGAAGGTCCCGCCCACCAACGGGGGCGCCACGGTCAAGGCAGCTCGTCGCCCCAAGGTGACCGCCGCCTCCTGACCCCGTCGCCGTACTCGGCCGCCTCCCCCGGGGTCGGCCCCTCCGGTCCGGTCTCCTCTGGTCTTTTCTGCCTGATACACCCTCCTGGGATGCTGTCCCCATGGCCCCGACCACCGCCACCGTGACCACCGCCACGGAGACCGCCTCGGCCCAGGCGTTGGAGTCCGCCGTCGAGACGTTGGCCTCGTTCGTCTCGTCCTTCGAGCCGGAGCGGTACTCGGGGGAAGACGCCGCCGCCCTGGTCAGGGTGTTCGCCCACGGGAAGCGGCTGTGTTCGGCCGGGGAGACCCTGGCCGCCACCCGGGCCGCCCGGTGCCATCCCAATGTGGCCACCGGTCACCGGACCCCGGCCGAATGGCTGGCCGCCACCACCGGGGACTCGGTGGGGGACGCCATCTCCCTGTTGAAGCTGGGAGAGGCCCTGTCCGACCAGCCCGGGGTGGACGGGGCCCTGCGGGAGGGGAAGCTGACCCCGAGGAGGGCCACCCTGGTGTCCGATGCCGTCCGGGTCAACCCCGCCGCCGAGGGCGACCTGGTGGAAGGGGCTGCCACCGACACCATGCCCACCCTGAAGAAGAAGTGCCTGCGGGCCACGTCGGAGGGACGCTCACCGGCCGAGCAGGCCCGCCACCACCACCAGCTGCACCAGAACCGGCGGTGCCGGACCTACACCGACGGTGAGGGGGCCCTCCGGCTCGAGGCCGTCCTGGCCCCGGTGACCGGAGCCGAACTGGTGGCCGCCCTGGACACCCAGGTCGACCGCATCTTCCGGGCCGCCACCGGGTCCGGGGAGTACGAGTCCCCCGACGCCTACCGGGCCGACGCCCTGGTGGCCCTGGTCACCGGACGGGGGATCCTCGGCCCACCCGGGCGGAACCGGACCCGAAACAAGACCGGAAGCGACTCCGGTGTCGATGACGGTTCCGGTTCGGGTGATTCCACCGCCGACGCTGATTCTGGAACTGACACCGGCACGCCTGGCACCGGCTCCGGCACCGGCTCCCGGGGCCGGGGCCCGGGCACCCAGATCATCGTCCGCACCGACCTGTCGGCCCTGCGCCGGGGTCACACCCGACCCGGTGAGGTGTGTGAGATCGAGGGTCTGGGCCCGATCCCGGTGGACGAGGCCATCGCCACCATGGGCCGGGCCCTGTGCCACCTGGTCGTCACCAACGGGGTGGACGTGACCACCATCAGCCGGATGGGACGCAACATCCCCCTCCCGTTGGCCCTGGCCCTGCTGGAACGGGACCGGACCTGTGTGGTGCCGGGCTGTGACGTGACCAAGGGATTGGAGTTCGACCACTGGCAGGTGGACTACGCCCAGGGGGGCACCGTCTCCATGGACAACCTGGCCCGCCTGTGTAGGCACCACCACCGGCTCAAGACCCACCAGGGGTTCCGTCTCATGGGAGGACCCGGACAGTGGGAGTTCGTGGCCCCTGACACCCCGAAGAAGCCCACGCGGAAACCCAGACGGCGATCGACCACCAAGGGCACCGCCCCTCCCCCCACCGACCCCGGACCGAGACTGTTCACCGACCGGGAGTGAGCCGGGCAGGGACTGAGTAGAGCCGGGACGCGGACGGCAGTTTCCTTCGGACCTGCCTTCCGTCTCTACGTGGTGGCCAACATCCTCTCGAGGGCCACCCGGGCCCAGGCAGCGGTGTCCTCGTCCACGGTGATCCGGTTGCGGACCTCTCCATCCACCAGACCCTCCAGCACCCAGGCCAGATGGGCGGCGTCGATGCGGAACATGGTCGAGCAGGGACATACGAGTGGGTCGAGCGAGACCACCGTCTTGTCCGGCGTCTCGTCATCGAGCCTCTTGACCAGATGGATCTCGGTCCCCACCCCGAGCACCGATCCGGCCGGCGCCTCGTCCACCGCCCGGATGATGAAGTCCGTCGACCCCACCAGATCGGCCGCCTCGACCACGTCATGGGCGCACTCGGGATGGACCACCACGATGCCGCCGGGGTGCTCGGCCCGGAAGGAGTCGATCTGACCGGTGGTGAACCGCTGATGGACCGAGCAGTGCCCCTTCCACAGCAACAGGGTCGCCGTCTTGAGCGTGGCATCGTCCAGCCCGCCCCGTTCCAGTCTCGGGTTCCACACCGCCATGTCGGCGGCCGTGTAGCCCAGCTCGAACCCGGTGTTGCGGCCCAGATGCTGGTCGGGGAAGAACAGGACCTGGTCGCCTCGGCTCTCGCCGACGTCGTCGGCCCCGAGGGCCCAGGTCAGTACGGCGCGGGCGTTCGACGATGTGCACACCACCCCTCCGTGACGGCCCACGAAGGCCTTGAGGGAGGCGGAGGAGTTCATGTACGTGACCGGGATCACCCGGGTGACATCGGTCACCGCCCCCAGGGCCTCCCAGGCCTCCTCGACCGAGTCGATGTCGGCCATGTCGGCCATGGAGCACCCGGCATTGAGGTCGGGGAGGATGACCTGTTGATGGTCCCCGGTCAGGATGTCCGCCGACTCCGCCATGAAGTGGACGCCGCAGAACACCACGAATTCCGCTTCGCTCTGGTCGGCGGCGATGCGTGAAAGCCCGAAGGAGTCACCCCGTGCGTCGGCCCACGCCATCACCTCGTCCCGTTGGTAGTGGTGGCCCAGGACCATCAATCGGGGTCCCAGCTCGGCCTTGGCCTGTTCGATCCAGGCGGCCAGTTCCGCCGGTTCCGCTGTTGTGTAACGGTCGGGAAGTGCCGTCTGTAGCCGGAGCATGTTGGGTATGACCCCCTTGTGGAGGCGCTCCGGTGGTGGCCGGCGGGGACAGCCTGGTCGCCCATCCGCGGGGTTGTCGGCCCCGGAGCGGTAGATGTCGCCGGAAACCAGGCCGGCGTGGAGTCATTCTAGGCCGGGACCGCCCTCACGATGCAGTGCATGGGCACCGCACCGGGCACGGCACACTGGAGGGGTGGTGACCCGACCCCCTGCCGGCACGATCCCCGACGCCCCCGGCTCGTACCAATTCATCGACCGGAACGGCCGGGTGCTCTACGTGGGCAAGGCCAAATCCCTGCGGCAGCGCCTCCACTCGTACTTTCAGGATCCGGCCGGTCTCGCCCCCCGCACGGCCCAGATGGTCGATCAGGCCGACCACGTCGAGTGGATGGTGGTCGACTCGGAGTCCGAGGCCCTGCTGCTCGAGCACAACCTCATCAAACAGTTCCAGCCCCGGTACAACGTTCGGCTGAAGGACGACAAGAGCTATCCGTGGCTGGCCGTGACCGTCAACGAAGAATGGCCGCGTCCGGCCGTGGTCCGGGGGCGCAAGCGGACCGGTGTCCGGTACTTCGGGCCGTACCCGAACGTGGGGGCGATCCGCGAGACACTCGACCTCCTGTTGCGTTCGTTTCCCGTGCGGACCTGCTCGGACAACAAACTGCGGCGCCACCAACGGCTCGGTCGCCCGTGCCTCCTGTACCACATCGAACGATGTTCGGGTCCGTGTGTGGGAGCGATCGACAAGGACGAGTACGACCGGTTGGTGGCCGATCTCGTCTCCTTCCTGGGCGGGGACACCGGACCACTGGAGCGGGGCCTCGAGCAGGCCATGCTCGAGGCCTCTCGGGAACTCGAGTTCGAACGGGCCTCGACACTCCGCGACAAACTCGAGGCGGTGCGGGCCGCCGACGCGGTCCGCCAGATGGAGATGGGCAGCCGAGAGGACCTCGACGTCATCGGCCTGGCCCAGGACGAGCTGGAGGCGGCCGTCCAGGTCTTCCACGTACGGTCGGGAAAGGTGGTGGGGCGCCTGGCCCTGTTCGTGGACAAGGTCGAGGACCTCACCCAGGGACAGCTCATGGAGCGGATCCTGGTCGATGTCTACGCTGACGCCGCGTCCGGGGTCCCGCGCCAGGTGTTGGTCCCGACCATTCCCGACGCCATCGGGGCGGTGACCGAGTACCTGGTCGAGCGGCGCGGTGGGCCGGTGGCGGTCCGGGTCCCCTTACGGGGATCCAAGCGAGCCCTGCTCCAGACCGTCGAGCAGAACGCCCGGGAGTCCTTCGTCCGACACCGGCTCCAGCGGACGTCGGACCACAACAGCCGGGCCCGGGCCCTCGAATCGTTGCAGAAGGAGCTGGAGCTCCCCGAGGCTCCACTCCGCATCGAGTGCTACGACATGAGCCACCTGCAGGGCACCGACTACGTGGGGTCGATGGTGGTGTTCGAGGACGGACTGCCGAAAAAGAGCGAGTACCGGCATTTCCGGGTGGCGACGGTGCCGGGAAACGACGACTACGCGGCCATGGAGGAGGTCCTCACCCGTCGGCTCACGTCCCTCCTCGCCGACGAGTCGGGCCGCCAGGCCCAAGGCCCGGACGGGGAGCCAGTGGCCAAGCGCCGGTTCGCCTACCCTCCGCAGCTGCTCCTGCTCGACGGCGGACTGGGGCAGCTCGGAGTGGGCGTACGGGTGCTGGAGCAGTTGGGGCTGAGCGGACGGATTCCCATCGCCTCCCTGGCCAAGAGCTTCGAGGAGATCTACCGGCCCGGCCGCTCCGAGCCCATCCGCCTGCCCCGCCAGTCCGACGGGTTGTACCTGCTCCAGCGTCTCCGCGACGAGGCCCACCGCTTCGCCATCTCGTATCACCGCACGCTCCGGGGCAAACGCATGACCATGGGGGTCCTCGACGGCGTCGACGGTCTCGGCCCCAAGCGCCGCGAGCGCCTGATGGAGCAGTTCGGGGGCCTGGCCGCCCTGCGGGACCTATCCCGCGAGGAGCTCGTGGGCCTATCGTGGTTACCGGCTGACGTGGGTGCATCGGTATTCGAGCGCCTGCACACGCCGCAGGCCCGCAACGGGCCGACCGACAGGCAGGCGGAGGTGAGACGATGAGCGAATACCTGGTGGTGACCGGCATGTCCGGCGCGGGGCGGTCCACGGCCGGGGCCACGCTCGAGGATCTCGGCTGGTTCGTCATCGACAACATGCCGTCGGCCCTGATCTCGAAGGTGTCCGAGCTCGTGGACGGCTCGGGCTCGGAGTTGGAGCGGGTGGCTCTCGTGGTCGGACGGGGCGGAGGGGATCTCGACGATGTGCTGCCGGCCGTCGACGCTCTCGAGGCAGGGCGCAACCGGGTCCGGATCCTCTACCTGGACGCGGCCGACGACGTGCTGATCCGACGGTTCGAGGGCACCCGGCGCCGTCACCCGCAGGCCGCCCGGGGTGTCATGGACTCCATCGCCGACGAGCGGCACCTCCTCAGCGGACTACGTGACCGCGCCGACCTGGTCATCGACACCGGCGAGCTCAACACCAACCAGCTGCGGACGCGTCTCATGGAAGTGTTCGGGGAAGAGGAGCCCGGAAGCACGATGCAGACCTCCATCGTCTCCTTCGGGTTCAAGCACGGTGCTCCGCGTGACGTCGACTTGATGTTCGACTGCCGGTTCCTGCCCAACCCCTATTGGGACGAGACACTCCGCAGCCACAGCGGCCTCGAGCCGGAGGTGCGCAAGTTCGTCCTCGACCGGCCCGAGACGACCCAGTTCCTGACCAAGCTGGACGAGCTGCTCACCATGCTGATCCCGGCCTATATACGCGAGGGGAAGTCCTATCTGACGGTGGCCATGGGGTGCACCGGTGGACGGCATCGATCGGTGGTGCTGGCCGAGGAGCTGGCCCGTCGGCTCGACGATCACGGCATGCCCACCACCGTCTTCCACCGGGACGTCGATCGTTGAGCCGGACCTCGGGTCGGGAGCCTTCGACCACCATGCCGGCCGTTGTGGCCATCGGCGGCGGGCACGGCCTGGCCGCCACGCTGCGGGCAGTGAACAGCTACACCGACCGGGCCACGGCCATCGTGTCGGTCGCCGACGACGGAGGTTCGTCGGGCCGGCTCCGACAGCTTCTTCCCATTATCCCGCCCGGCGATCTCCGCAAGTGCCTGGTGGCCAT
This sequence comes from uncultured Acidimicrobiaceae bacterium, assembly GCA_963756515.1. Lineage (GTDB taxonomy): Bacteria > Actinomycetota > Acidimicrobiia > Acidimicrobiales > RAAP-2 > Bog-756. The sequence goes on along the minus strand of CAVWNV010000013.1, from coordinate 290,744 downwards.
GGCCGAGCCGGGATCCCTACTCGCCGCGGCCTTCGAGTACCGCTTCGGCGAGGAGGAGCTGGCCGGCCACGCGCTCGGGAACCTCATCCTGGCCGGGCTGTTCGACGGCACCAACGACCCGGTGGCAGCCCTGGACGAGGCGTGCCGACTGCTCGGGATCCGGGGTCGGGTGCTTCCGGCCACCACCGATCCGGTGGTGTTGAAGGCCGAGGCCGACGGCGGGCCGGTGGCGGGACAGGTGGCGGTCATGGCCACTGACAACATCCGCCGGGTGTCCCTGGTGCCGGCCGACCCACCGGCGCCGGCCGCGGCCATCGCCGCCCTCGAACACGCCGACCAGATCGTCCTGGGCCCGGGCTCGCTGTTCACGAGCGTGCTGGCGGCCATCGCCGTCCCCCGGATCCGGGAGGGGATCAGGCGGTCCAAGGCCAGGAAGATCTATGTGTGCAACCTCCGTCCCCAGGTACCCGAAACCGAGGGATTCGACGTGGGCATGCACGTCGCAGCCCTGGTCGCACACGGCATCCTGGTCGATGTGACCGTGTGCGACACGACATCGATGGCCATCGGCCACGACCCCGGACCGGTGGTCGACGTTCCCCTGGCCAGACCGAACGGACTGGCCCACGACCCGGTCAAACTGGCGTCAACCCTCTCCGATCTGCTCGGATGACGCCCACACCGACCGCGATGTCCTAGCCTTGGCGCCGTTATCCGTTCGTTGGAGGGGCAGTAGTTCGGACAGGAAGCGTGCGTTGGCAACGCACGGAACAGTGAAGAGCGAGGCACAAAGGCAATGACCGTACGGATCGGCATCAACGGTTTCGGGCGCATCGGTCGCAACTATCTGCGGGCCGCCCGGAGTCTCGGGGCGGACATCGAGGTGGTGGCCGTCAACGATCTCACCTCGGCCGAGACGTTGGCCCACCTGTTGCGCTACGACTCCACCCATGGGCGGTTCGACAGCGACATCGCCGTGCACGACTCGACCATCGTGTTGGACTCCGGACCCATAGCCGTCCTGGCCGAACGGGATCCGAAGGCGCTGCCCTGGGACAAACTCGGCGTCGACGTGGTGGTGGAGTCGACGGGGCTGTTCACAACGCGGGCCACCGCCAGCGCCCACCTCGAAGCCGGAGCGTCCCGTGTCATCGTGTCGGCGCCGGCAGCCGACGTCGACGCCACGTTCGTGGTCGGCGTCAACGACAGAGAGTTCGACCCGATCAAGGACTTCGTCGTCTCCAACGCCTCGTGCACCACCAACTGTTTCGTCCCCATGGTCAAGGTCCTCGACGACGCCTTCGCGGTCGAGAGCGGTCTGATGACCACCGTGCACGCCTTCACCAACGACCAGAACCTCCTGGACCTCCCGCACAAGGACCTGCGCAGGGCCCGTGCTGCCACCATCAACATCGTCCCGGCGTCGACAGGTGCCGCCCGCGCCACCGGCCTGGTCATGCCGTCGATGAAGGGTCGATTGGACGGCAGCGGCCTGCGGGTACCGGTACCGGACGGTTCGATCACCGACTTCACCGCCGTCATCCCCGGGTCCGTCTCGGTGGACGAGGTCAACGCGGCCTTTGCCGCGGCCGCCTCGACCGGCCCGCTGTCGCGGGTGCTGGTGTACAACGAGGACCCCATCGTGTCCTCCGACATTGTCGGGAGCCCGGCATCGTGCACGTTCGACGCCCCATTGACCATGGTCATGCCGTCGGCGTCGGGGATCACGCTGGTCAAGGTGTTCGGCTGGTACGACAACGAGTGGGGGTACGCCAACCGACTGGTGGACCTGTCCCTGATCGTCGGCGGCGCTGGTTCCTGACCGGTCGGGGTGACATCATGGATGGTACGAGGGGAGATGCCGGGATGAGCAGGGACAGAGCGAACCCATTACTGGACGGGCTGCCGTTGCTCGGTGACCTCCCCGATCTCGACGGGGCCAGCGTCCTGGTCCGAGTCGACTTCAACGTGCCGCTCCGATCCTGTGCCGGGGAGCCGACCGTGGTGGCCGACGACTTCCGCATCCGAGCCGCCCTACCCACCTTGGAGTACCTCCTGGCCCAGGGGGCCAGGGTCACCGCCTGCACGCATCTCGGAAGGCCGTCGGGTGCCCCCGACACGCTGTTCGACCTGGGCCCGGTGCGTGAGGAGTTGGCGCGACTGGCGCCCAAGGTGGAGCTGATGGAGAACCTCCGGTTCGATCCGGGCGAACAGCTCAACGATCCGGCGTTCGTCGACAAGCTGATCAACGGTCACGATGCCTACGTGAACGACGCCTTCGGGGTGTCGCACCGGGCGCACGCCTCGGTGGTCGGTCCACCCAGCCGCCTGCCCAGTGCCGCCGGGTTTCTCCTGCAACGGGAGATCGAGGCCCTGGGGGCGCTGCTCGGGGCTCCGGCACGGCCCTTCGTGGCCGTCGTGGGCGGCGCCAAGGTCGCAGACAAACTGGGCGTGTTGAAGGCGTTGCTGGCTCGGGTCGATGTGCTCGTCGTTGGCGGCGGCATGGCGTTCACTTTTCTGGCTGCGGCCGGGCATGACGTGGGCGGTTCGATGGTCGATCGGGACCGTATCGACGAGTGCGCCGCCCTCCTGCGGGCGGGCAAGCCCATACTCCTCCCGACCGACATCGTGGCCCTCGAGCCCGGGGCCGAGTTCGGATGCGACCGCACCGGGGGAGAGGTCCGCACCGTCGGTGCCGACGTACCCGACGGCTGGCAGGGCCTGGACATCGGGCCGGACAGCACCGCCGCCTACGCGACCACCGTCGCCTCGGCCGGCACGGTGCTGTGGAACGGTCCCATGGGCGTCTTCGAGGACACCCGGTTCAGCGCAGGGACGGCGGGCGTGGCCCGCGCCGTGGCCCGGTGCGCCGGATTCACGGTGGTCGGGGGAGGCGACAGCGCGGCCGCCGTCGACGCGCTGGGGTTGGAGGACCAGATCAGCTTCATCTCTACAGGCGGAGGGGCCTCGCTCGAGCTCCTCGAGTACGGCGACTTGCCCGGTCTGACCGCCCTCCGGGCCGCTCCCAACGCGCCCGATGCCCGGGGCCGGCCCCCGACCAGCTCCACCTGGCCGTGACGGGAGCCCGGAGCGGCCGCCGCCCGCTGGTGAGCGGAAACTGGAAGATGAACCTCGATCACCACGAGGCGCTCCACGCCGTCCGCGACTTCGGCCTCCGCCTCCAGCCCGGCGATGTCAGTCAGCTCGACGTCTCGATCCACCCGCCGTTCACAGATATCCGCACCGTTCAGTCGGTCATCGAACCGGAGGGCATTCCCGTGGCGATCGGAGCCCAGAACAGCGCCGTGGAGGATGCCGGGGCCTTCACCGGCGAGGTCAGCCCCCTGATGCTGGCCAAGCTGCACGTGCAGTACGTAATCGTCGGCCACTCCGAGAGGCGCCAGCTGTTCGGGGAGACCGACGATGTGGTCCGGGCCAAGATGCGGGCGGTGATGCGCAACGGCATGACGCCGATCTGCTGCGTGGGGGAGACCATCGACGAGCGCGAGACGGGTCTGACCAAGGATCGCCTCACCGGCCAGGTGACATCGGCGTTGGAGGGGATAGCCCCCGAAGCGGTGGGAGGACTGGTCATCGCCTACGAGCCGCTCTGGGCCATCGGGGCCGGCCAGGCCGCCACGCCCGAGGATGCCCAGGAGGCGTGTCAGTGGATCCGCGAGCTGGTGGGCAACAGCTCCAGCGCCGAGGCCGCCGCGCAAATTCGCATTCAGTACGGCGGGTCGGTCAACGAGGAGAACAGCGAGGACCTTCTGCGGGGCGCCGACATCGACGGCGCCCTGGTCGGCGGAGCCAGTCTGGAGGCAGGCACCTTCCTCGGCGTGATCAGGGCCGCGGCACGCTCCCTGCGTTGACTTTGGTAGCGTCTCCGACGGTCTCGAAGGAAAGGAGGAAGCTTCCGTGTTGACTGCGATCATCGTCGTACTGCAGATCCTGGCCAGTCTGGCGCTCATCTTCCTCATCCTCATGCACAGCGGCAAGGGCGGCGGCCTGTCCGACATGTTCGGTGGCTCGGTGGGAACGGCCGCGGCCGGATCGACCGTGGTGGAGAAGAATCTCGACCGGATCACCGTCACGGTGGCCGTGATCTTCGCCTTCACCAACCTGATACTCATCCTGCGTCTGCAGTGAATCCGTCCGGCGCCGAGCCGGTCGCGCGCCGCCCGCATCGCTTCGCTGTGGCGGGAACACCGCGCCCGCTGGACCCTGCCTCTGGTCATCATCGTGATCATCGGTCTGGTGGCCATCGTCGATCATGTGGGGTCGCACCGGATCAGTCAGGTCGACGAACAGGACACATCGCCGTTGGTGGCCGGCACCGGTGGCGCCACCACCGTCGAGTTCGACCGGCCCTGGGCTGGTTTCAACCCCAACACGCCGGCTGGGGCCGCTTCGACCACGCCGGCACTGTTGACCTCGGTGCTGCCCAGCGCCTACATCATCAACCCCAAATTGGTCCCCCAGGTCAATACCGACCTGTTGGTGAGTGTGGAGGCCACCTCGACGACCCCGCTCATCATCCAGTACGTGATCAATCCCCACGCCGTCTGGTCCGACGGCGTGCCGGTGAGTGCCGACGACTTCATCTACGCATGGCAGTCGCAACGCGGAAACGGCGTCGACATCAACGGGCAGCCCGACCAGATGGCGTCGACGCTGGGCTACCGGGACGTGGCCTCGGTGGTGCCCAGCAACGGCGGCAAGACCGTGACGGTGACCTTCACCACTCCCTACACGGACTGGCGACTCCTGTTCGACCACATGGTGCCGGCACACATCGCACGGCAGGTGGGATGGAACCACGGGTTCGACACCTTCAACCCGGCCGTCGACCTGTCGGCCGGACCCCTACTCGTGCAATCGGTCTCGCCGCTCGGGAGCGCGATGCTGGTCCGGAACCCCCGGTGGTGGGGGACACCGGCCGTGCTGGACCGGGTCGATGTCAACGTGGCCACCTCTCCCGTCGCCTGGACCTCCACCCTGGCCCGGCAGGACCGTTCCGCCGCCCAGCCCACGGACTTCGATCTCGCCTCGCTGGACACGGTCACGTCCAAGCCCACTACCCAGAGCGTGGTCCGCCCGTCCCTGCGGCTCCTCGCCCTCGACTTCAACGTGGCGTCGCCGGTCATGGCCCGGACCGCGGCGCGCCAGGCCGTCGCCCACGCCATCGATCGCACCGACCTGCTGGCCCGGACCTTCGGTTCGATCGAACCCGATCTGGTGGTGAACCAGGACCATCTGGCCACACCGGCCCAGAGCCAGTACGCCGAGTCGTCAGCCGCGGGCGAGTACAGCACCAAGGATGCGGTCAGCACCGACCGTCTGCTCCGATCGATCGGGTTCCACCAGAGCCTGGCCGGGACGTACGTGGACACCACCGGCGCGCCGCTGTCCCTCCGTATGGCCGTCGAGACCGGCGACCCGTGGATCATGGGTGTGGCCGATGAGATCGCGGTCCAACTCCACAACGCGGGGATATCGGTCACCATCGTCCCTGAAAACGGTCCAGCTGCACTGACCGCGGCCTCGGCCAAGGACGCCTACGACATGGCCCTGGTCACCAGGGTCACCAGCCCCTTCCTGACCCAGACCGAGGCCTGGTACTCGAACGGACAGGGTCCGACCGGCTCGACCGGCACCGAGGACTGGAGCAACTTCGACGATCCCCAGGTGGACCAGTTGTTCGCCCAGGCGGCCCAGGCCCTGAACCCGGTCACCGGAGGAGCGATCTACGGACAGATCGATGACCAGCTGTGGGACCAGATGGTGAGTCTGCCCCTGTTCGCCGAGCCGGGCCTCGAGGCCAACGGTGTCCAGGTGGCCAACGTGATGTACAACCCGTCGGTCGACGGGATCCTGTGGAACGTGGCCCTCTGGACCACGTTGAAGCCCGGTCCGAGCACGAGACGGTCCTGACCGCGCCGCTGACCGGACCGGGAGCGGGTCGGTGTCGCGCTACCATGCCAGGCGCCCCGGTCCCGATACTGGAGCCACTTCGTCGGAGTGGCGGAATAGGCAGACGCGCTAGCTTGAGGGGCTAGTGCCCGCAAGGGCGTGGGGGTTCAAGTCCCCCCTCCGACACGCTTGTGATGTCGCGGGTCATCGTGGGACACGCGAACCCTCACGAACCCTAGTTCTCGGCAATCCGCTGGGCTGGTAGGTGCGTGGGGTGTCCAGCGTGAGATGGCGGAGCAGGGTGCCGTCCAAGGTCACGATCCGGATGTCCAGATCGGCGATGTAGAGCCGGATCGGCGTTCCCTTGTGACGCCGGCCAATGGCGATATGGAAGAGCTTCGAGTCGTGGCGGAGTGTGACCTTGCCGCAGGAGTCGACTTTGTCGGTCCGGACTGTTGCCCACCGGCCAACGGCTGGGCCGCAACAGACAACAGACAACAGACAACAGTCAGGGTCGTGGCTCGCCGAGGTCCCGAGCAAGGACCCACCGAGGTCCCGACCTAGGAATAGCCCTGGGCCTTGTCCTTCGGATCGGGGCCCTGCGAGCACCCGGACCATGTCTCTGGGGGAATCCGACGAGTTGGCTCAGATCGTCGGCTGAGGGGGGCACTCAGTGGCCTGACACGGCCACATCGGACTCCGCCCGGAGCCGATCGCCGTTACTTCGACCCTCCAGCCAACCACACCGGTCGCTGCGCCAGGTTGCGTCGCCCGCACCCGGCCCGGCGCCAGCCGTGTCAGGGGCATTCTGGCGACCGTGGGCTACGGTCTGCCGTGAACTGAACGGGAGGCTCGGATGAGCGACGTGGGTGATGAGTTGGACGATGCCCTCGACTCGGCGGGAGTCCCTTGGCGGAGGGAAGGCCGGCCGCCGACAGTGGGGGAGGCTCGGGACTACTTCGACGCCCACGCCACTGACGGGGGAGATGGCGAGATCCTCGAAGAGTGCGAGCGCGTGTTGGACGCCACCGACCATCCGGCCCGACACCTCACGGGCTCTTCCTTCCCACGGCCATCGGAGGACCAACTCGAAGAGAAGGGCTCAGACTGAGCAGCCCACTCGGTCCGCCACACCGGCACCGGTGCGCGGAAGGTCGGTAACGCGTCGACACCTGTCACGAATCCTCCGGAAGGACGTCGAGGTCGAACTGGTTGCCTCCCGGGTCGGCCATACACCGCCACTGGATTCCTTCCAGCTCGTGGGTCAGTCCCGGTTCCAGCCCACAACTACCGCCACTGCTCGACCTCGACGGTCGTGGTGTCGAGGTCATCCACCACCACGTCGAGATGCAGTCCGACGCCGCCGTCGACGGGACTGGTCGTCTCAACGCGACGGCATTGGTCGCTGCCGTCGAGCCGCCACCGGCATCCGGCGCAGGTGACGCCGTCGCCACCTCCGGCCGGTTCGTCGCCTCGTTTCGTCCCGGTTTCCGAGCGTCCCTCACGACTGACGATCATCATCGGACCGTCGGGGACAGGTCGGGCAGGCGCGTGGGCCGACTCGACCGGCCCCCTCTCGACGGTTTCGGTCCCGACGATATGTCCCCGATGATCACGGCCGGCTCACGTCGCGTGGCCCCGATCACACGTTCAGTGGGCGGCTTGCTACCACGCTGACATGCATGGAACCGGGTCGAGACCCAGTACATCTGAAGGGCGACGGGTCGCCCGGATCGGTCCGAACGGCGGTTTCCGCCGCCCAAAGAGGCCACAGCGGGCGTCGGGTCCGGTGGTGGCGCGGCCGGGGGCACCCACACGGCGATCGAGGCGCACAAAGAAAGCAAGCACGCGCCCGCCTTCTGATATACGGTGGTGGCCGCATTGGGGGGGAGGCCCACTTCGGACTTCCCGACACAACAACGAAAGGGAAGTTATGCGACGAATTATTATGGCTTTTGCGGCCCTGCTCATTCCAGCAGCGGGCCTCTCGCTGGCAGTAGCCGGCGGCGTTGCCTCGGCCGGTGGAGGAAAGATCGTCTGCACCACGGTCAACGGCACCGTGGCGGGGACCATTCAGCTCAGTGGGTGTACCGGTGGTAACACCGGCGGGAGTTCGGTGCCGTTCACCACTCTCGACCTGGCCACCGGGGGCACGACCACCTGGGTGTCCGGTAACGAGCACCATGACCGGCGTTCCGACGACGGCCCCCATTTCGGCATCGAAGTGCCCGGGCTACGTCAAGCCGCCGAAGGGGACAACTCCCCCTGAGCCGAGCGCCCTCTCTGTCACGTCCACGGTGACTCAGTGACACAGGTGACGGCATGCTTCTCCCGGCTACCTTGACCGGCGAAGTGTGTGTCGGGGACGACGCCAACGCCACCATCACCCGCTGAAGAGCTTCGAGTACAAGTGGACGCCGAGCACCATCTCGTGCACCACCATCAACGGAAGCGTTGTGTCGAACACCATCGTGGTCAGTGGATGCACCGGGGGCGACACGGGCGGAGGCTCGGCTTCGCTGCCTGCCCTGGCCTTGGCGACCGGGGGAACCATCACCTGGTCGACCGGTAGCAGCACCACGATCAGTGCTCCGACCCTGACCACCAGTGTGGGTAAGCTCTGCCCTGGGTATGTCAAGCCGGCGAAGGGGACAACGCCTGCAGAGCCCACCCTGGAGAAGTTCACGACCCTCGTGACCTCAGACTCCGGGGACGGTCTGGCCCTGCCGGGCTCAGCCAAGGGTTCGGTGTGCATCGGGGTGGACGCCAACGCCACGATCACGGCCGCTGGCCCGCTGGCGGCTAAGTAGCCCGTCGCACAGTAGATCGACGGCTTGCAAGAGCCCGCCGATTTCACAGCAGTGAAAGGAGCCCCGCCTCGTCAGAGGCGGGGCTCCTTCACGTGACGGGCCGGGCCCAGTCGGTACGAAGAGTGCGGTTCCTCGGGGCCGGGCCCCGTCGAGCAAGCGGTCACACCTCGTCGCTCCGGGCCCGACCGTCCCTGATGGTCCGGCTCCCGCGTCTACCTCCATCCTGTGCCGGGTGCCATGCTCCGTCTGTCACCTGGCCGACACTGGGAGACAGTGCTTGATGGCCATGCCCTCGCGTTGGGATGGCGCCAGCTTCGCTGGCCCGGGACCAGCACCTGCCATACGCTTGCGAGACACTCTGGAGGTGGCCATGAGCATGGAGCAACCGAATCCCGCCGAGCCCGGACCACCCCGTGGCCGGTTCACGGTGGTCTATCTGATCCACGAGGCCTTTCGCCGGGATCTGGGTCGACTCAGCGCAGCGCTGCGGACAGCGAAGGTGGACAAGGCCAGGGCGGCACAGCTCGGCGCGCACTGGCACTTCGTCAACGAGCAGCTCCACCACCATCACGAAGTCGAGGACGCCTCGCTGTGGCCCCTCGTACGGCCAAAGCTGGCCGACCGCCAGGACGAACTGGCCGTGCTCTCGCAGATGGAAGAACAACACATCGCGCTCCTGCCCCTGTGCGGGGACATCGACACCGGATTCGAATCGTTGACAGAGAACCCTGACCAGTACGCCCCCGAGCTGGCGGACCGGATCGACGCTCTGGCGCCCCGCCTGGGGGCCCACCTCGACGACGAGGAGACGAGATGCTTCCCCGTCGTCGAGCAGGCCATGACCGACGAGGAGTTCGAGTCGTTCGGCAAAGCGACGGCCAAGGCGGTCGGCATGCGTGGCTCGGCCCGCTTCTTCCCATGGATCTTCGACGGGGCCGACCCGGTCGAGCGCCAGGCCGTGCTCAGCATGCCGCCACCGCCGGTCCGGATGCTCTGTCGCTATGTCTGGGAGCCGCGCTACGCGCGCCAGACGGCGACGCTTTGGACCTGACACTGTGACCGCGGCAGGCAGGGCGGGCAGGGCTGGCAGCGCGGACAGAACATGGAGAGCGGGCAGACCGACTCGCCCGGCGCGATGCGGCACCGTGCCAAATGGTGCCGACTGAAGTGGCGACCGATCAGCCCAGGTCCCGAAGGGCAGAATCGGCGCGCCGCTCCACACTGCCGAATCCGCGGGCGGCTGCATCGGTTCGGACCTCGTTCAGAATGGCCCGCGCCCGGTCGTGGTCGCTCCTGGCGCCCCGATCGGCCAGCATTCTCCCCCTAGCCAACTCCGTCCGCGCCCGTGCGAACGTCGCCCCGGTCCGCTGGTTGAACTCGGAGGCCTCGTCGAGGAACGCCTCGACCACCTCGTAACGGCCCAGCACCGACGCCAGAGCGCCCAGATACATCGCCACCGGCTCGTGGGGCATGAGGCCGTTGTAGCCGATCTGATCGTGATATGGGGCCAGGAGGTCGAAGAGGAGGCGTGACGGCTCCGATGCTGCCAGCTCGATCGCCACTTCCGTGTAAGCCGTGATCCCATCCAGCCATCCGATGCCCATCCTCAAGGACCTGAACCCTTCATTGGCACCGGTCTCCAATAGGTCCAGGGCCCGTGACTCGGCGCCGGCGTCCAGATAGACCGCAGCCAGTGCTCCGTTGTAGTAACTGGCCATCCCGGTCTCCGACGCCACCGCCTCGATGATCGGCACCAACTCGCCCAACCGCCCCTGCTGATGTCGGATGATCAACAGCTGGGTGCCGTAGAAGGACAGCGCGTCGGGCTGTCCGCACTCGGTGCCGATCGTCAATGCCTCGGTGGCCAGCACCTCGGCCCGCTGGTGGTCGCCCAACAACATCGCCTGGGCGGCCTCGTGGAACGTCGTGATCCACTGCAGGATCGGCTGGCGGAGTCTGTCGCTCAGCGAGCGCATGACGGTCAGACATGCGGCCGGAAGCTCGACATCGCCGGCGTTCAACGTGTTGATCCGGCGGTAGACAGCGGCGAAGAAATGGAGGGACGGGTCTTCCAGCGACTCGGCCAGCGACAGGGCCTCAGCCGTGTCGGCCAACCGCTCTTGTAGGGTCGGGGGAGCCTCGAGCGGCTGTTCAACCAGGTTCAGCACCCGGACGATGGTGGCCGGCTGGTCCAGTCGGCGGGCCATGTCCTTGGCCCCGTGGGCCAGGACGCGCCGTTCCCCGAGTGGGCGGCCGTAGGTGAGCTCGTTGGAGAGCGTGGCGAGGAGGAGGGCACGCTCGTCGCTGTCCTCGGTCGGCATCTCGTCGAGGACCGTCTCCAGCAGGGCCACCTTTTCGTCGTCCACTGAGCCGAGCGAGCTGAACAGACCGCGATTGTTGGCCAGGGCCGCGGCCACCAGCCGATCGGTCTGACCCAGGGCGGCCGCCTGCCGTCCGGCCCCGAGGAGGGTCTCCCGGTAGGCCGGATCGCCGGTCAGGCGTTGGGCGGTGCCGAGTCCAATGGCCAGGTCGAGTCCCAGGAGAGGGTCGGGATCCGACACCTGGGGGTAGAGATCGAGGGCCCGTGCGTAGTAACGGAGGGCGTCGGCCGGGGCCAGGGCGGCGAGGGCGGCGTCGCCGGCCTGGCGCGAGTAGGTGATGGCCTTGGTCAGGTCGATGGGTTGGGTGGCGGCGATCCAGTGGCGGGCCAGTTCACCCACCCGCTTCCCGGGCCGGTCCCGACACAGCTCCTCGAGAGCCAGTGCCACGTCGCGGTGGGCCCGGGTCCGACGGTTGGGGCCCAGATCCTCGTACAAGGTGTGCTGGATGAGGGCGTGGGCGAAGGTGAAACGCCCCGTATCAGGCACCTCGCGCACCAGAGCCACACCCGCCGCGTCCTCGAGGATGTCCAGCAGCTCCTCCTCCGTGTTGGTCGACGATCGGGCCAGAAGGTCGAGGTCGAAGTCCCGTCCGATGACGGACGCCATCGACAGAACTCGTCCGGCTTCCTTCCCCAGTCGGGCCACCCGGCCACCGATCACCTCCCGCACGCTGTCCGGGAGGGCGATCTCGTCCGGCGGGTCCGCGGCCACCCATCTACCGGTCAGGTCCTGGTAGATGGCGCCGGTATCGGCCAGATGCCGCAATACCTCACTCACGAAGAACGGGTTGCCGTCGGTCTCGCGGAAGACGGCATGGGCCAGGCCTACTCCGGCGTCGTCGAGGGTCTGGCCGGCCGCGGACTCCATGAACGAGATCACGCCACGGTCATCGAGTCCCGACAGTTCTATCCGGTCCACCCCGTTCTGGCGCCGGAGCACCCCCAGGGCGTCGCGCAGCGCATCGGTGTGAGCCAGCTCACTGTCCCGGTAGGTGCCGAGGACGAGCAGTCGTATGACCTGTTCGGATGCGGCCAGATGGCGCAGCAGGGCCAGACTGCCCTCGTCCGCCCATTGGAGGTCGTCGAGGGCGATGATGACCAATTGGTCCTGAGCGATCGCGGTCAGCAGGCCCACTACCGCCGCGAAGAACAGGAATCGTTCGGTGTCTGGATCGGCGGCCCGGGGCGGCGCCAAGTCGGGTAGGCGGCTGGACAGCGCCGGCACGAGTCGGGCCAGTTCGGGCCCGTGGGCTTCGACATGGGCGAGCAACTGTTCCTCCGGCGCGTGGGTGATGTAGTGGCCGAGGGCCTCCGTGAAGAGCTGGTACGGGGTGACCAACTCCTCCTCGGCATGGCCCAGCAGAACGCAGGCGCCCTCGGCGTGGGCCGAACGGGCCGCTTCAGCCACCAGTGTGGTCTTCCCCTGTCCCGGTTCACCCGAGACGAGCAGCACCGCGCGTCCTTCGCCGGCGGCAACGTGCTTGGCCGTGGCGGCGATCGCCGCCAACTCGGACTCTCGCCCGACAACGCCCACCGGCGGGCGGGCGGCCAGACGCCTGGGAAGGGGGGCGGACGCGGCGTGGGTCTCCCTCAGGGGCTCCCACAACACCTCGATGGTCTCCACCGCATAGGGGAGACCCTTCAGCTCGAGCTCGCCGACGGGCCTCGACTCGTGGCGGCTGCGCCGACCTGCCATGGCCCGGACGACGTCGGCGGCCAGGACCTGGCCACCCCGGCAGGTCGCGCACAGCCGGGCCGCCTCCACCACCGGATCCCCGAAGTAGTCGTCCTCCTCTCTGGTGACCTCACCTCCGCTCAGCCCGACACGCAGGCCCACGACGTACTCGCGGTCCCGATTGTCCCGTTCGACGCCCTGTTGCATGGTCACGCCACAGGTCAGAGCGGCGGACGCCGAACCGAACACCACCATCAGCCCGTCACCCAGGTTCTTGACCTCGGTACCGCCGGACTCGGTGATGGCCTGCCGCAGGATGGAGAAGTGGGCGCGCCGGACATCGTCGGCGACATCGGGCGACAGACGCTGGTAGAGCGCCGTCGAGTCCACGATGTCCGTGAACAGGATGGCCACGTTCTCCGTGGTCACCCGAGCTTCCGTTCCGCCCGCACGCCCCCAGGCTAGGCCACGGGTGGCTCCACCTGCCTCCTGTCGACGGTGGCTGGAGCGACGATCGGATGTCCGGTCGTCGCCCATGAAGCCCGTCGGGGCTTCCGGGATCCCCGCCCTCGTCCGGTGACCGGAGGCTAGCCCTACCCCGTGTCACTCCCTATGCTTGACGCATGAGTGCGGAGCCGTTTCACCTCGAAGAGGGACTCATCGCGATCGTGACCGACCTTGCCGATCGTGCCACCGCCGCCGACAAGCGGATGAAGCTGGCCGTCGGCCGGTTCGAGGCCATCGAGGAGCAGCTCGAGGACATGACGGAGGAGATCGCCGACATGGCTGCGGAGCTGGCCGAACTCCGCCGCAAGCTCAAGAAGCTGGCCAAGGGAAAGAAGGGTCGGTCGTCGTAGGGACCGACCCTCCCGACCGGCGCCGTGGCCATCACGGCCGTCGGAACCTCGGGGGCGACGGCGACGGTACGTCGCATCCCGTCGCGACCCGGTAGGGATCCGCCTCGCTCACGACGTCGCACCGGGTCATGGGGTGGAGTCTCTGCCACCACCCAGTGTGGCCGTTCCGACGAGCACGGTGAACGGTGAATTCCCCTGTGGAGACAGGGCGAACCTGTCCCGTGCACCGAGGGTTGTCAGATCGCCGTCGTCGTGTTAGAGATTGCAGAGCGGGTTGCAGTGTGTACTTGAAATCACAATGGCTAGAGCGCGAGGGGCAGGCTCCGGCGGGAAGCAGGAGAAGTGCCGAAGAACACCCTCAAAGCGCGGCCTTTTGCGTCCGCGACCATCGCCACCATCATCGCCATTGCGGCAGTGGCGGGATTCGCTCTGTCCGCACTCTCGCCCAGCGTGGCCGGGGCGGCTGGCACCAGCGCAGCCACCAAGGCGGCACGACAGGCAGCCGCCGCGGCCAGGGTGGCGGCGAGGGCTGAGGCCAAGGCCGCCGCTACGTCCACGCCGGCCGCTGTCACCTCCAAGGCCGCTGTCACCTCCAAGGCCGCCTCCGCCTCCCAGTTCCAGGTGTGCAACCTGGCTGGCGCCTCCAACCTCGACGGCGTCTCCTTCCCGTTCGTGGAGGGCACCTGGTCCGGGTCGTACTACACCGCCTACTCGCTTACGGCTGAGCCCTCCCCGGGCACGTGTGGGGCGAAGCACTCGATGACCGCGGGTTCGCAGATCCTGGTGGAACAGGCCTCGTCCCCCGGGGTACCCGTGCCCGGGTACTCGCCGAGCTTCGCCGTGTCCAACGGCACGCTGAACGCCGTGGTCTCCGACATCGACTTCGCCATGATCACCGTCAACGCCGGTCTCACCACTCTCAACGTCACCAACGTGGCGACACCACCGACACAGACCGGCACGTTGGAGCTGTGCAAGTACGGATCCGACCAGTACGTCCGGGGCTCCTTCAACTTCAACATCACCGCCCCCGGCTTCAGTTCGACCCAGACCGTTCCGACCGGACAGTGCAACGACGTGACCGTCCCGGCCACCAACCTGAGCATCACCGAACCGACGGTCTTCCCCTATGCCTTGGCCAGTGTGGCCGCCATCCCCAGCTCGGCTCTGGTCAGTTCTGACCTCGACACGCAGAGCGCGGTGGTGTCGGTGTCACCCGGTGGGACGAGCACCGTCTCGTTCACCAACTCCACCCTGACCGCCTACGCCAAGGTCTGCAAGACCCTGGACCGGTCTCAGGACGACGTGCTGGCCGGCCAGACGTTCACGTACGCCCCGACCGCCACCTTCGGGGGCGTCCCGATCTCGGGGCTCCCGGCGACGGTGTCGGTGACGGCCACGCCGTTCGGGACGACGACATGTACGTTCCTGGCCAACAAGAGGGGTGCCGACATTCCGCTGCCGCTCGGGACACTGGTCACCTTCACGGAGGACCAGAGCCAGTACCCGACGATCCAGTCCGTGAACACCACGGTCAGCCCGGCGAACCTCAATGCCGGAAGCACCAACAGCGTGGCCGCCCTCTACGTGGGTAACCTTCCGGCTCCGAGCAACGTCGGCAACCTGGGACAGGGCTCCGTCACACAGGCCACGTTCACGAACGAGGCATTCGGCTACGTCGAGATCTGCAAGACCTCGAACAGCATCGCCACCGGCACGCCGTTCGGCTTCTCCATCAGCGGCCTGGGTCCGGTGGCACCGGTGGAGGTCGGCTACTGCTCGCCGGGGTATGTCCTGCCCGTCGGGACCGTGACCGTCACCGAGACGCCACAGGCCCACATCACGCTGACCCGAGTGTCGTCGAGCATCGCCGGGGGCGCGAGCCAGTCGGGCAACACAGCCACGGTGACTGTGCCTTACGCCGCCGACAATGCCGTGACCTTCGAGAACGAGATCAACACGGGTGCGTTCAAACTCTGCATGGCCCAGACGTCGCCCGATGCCAACTTGGAGAACACCTCGTTCACGGTGAGTTACTCCTACTCCGTCAACGGCGGGGAGCCCCTGACCGGCTCGTACTCACTGGAGCCGGGGCAGTGCTCGCTGCCGATCACCAACGTGCCCGTGCTGAACAGGGACCTCACGCCGGTCCGGATCTCGGTCACCGAGCAGACGACACCGGTGGCCGATGTCGAGTTGACCGGGGTCTCCGTGGTCCCGCTCAGCGCCCAGTACAGCCTGCCGGCGCTACCCCACCTGCTCAGCTCGCCGGGGGGCGGTACATCGGCCACAGCGGTCATCACCAGCCTCGAGGGGACCACCAACGTGACCTTCACCAACGGCAGGACCGCCTCCTGACCCAAATGTGGGGAAGAAAGCGGTACGAGTGCGGACCCTCACAGGGGGTCCGCACTTGCCGTTCGGGGGTCGACGCGCAACGCTAGGGGACCCCGCTGAACGTGCGGGCCGGTCGGTCCGGGTCCGGGGGAGTGGTGCGAGGGCGATGAGGAGGGTGGACGAGGTGGCACACCGGGCCGGTAACCGTGCGCTTGGGCCGCTCGTTCGGGCTGCCCTGGTACTGGCCTCGGTGGGCCTGACCGCGGCGGCGTGCTCATCGGGCTCCGCGGCCACATCGGCCACAGTCACCGCACCACCAGGATCGTCCTCGGCCGCGTCCGGCGGACCCGGCGGGTCCGGCGGGTCCGGTTCCAACTCGGGAGGCGGTGCCTCCGGATCCGGGGGCTCGACCGGCACCACCGATCCGAAGGTCACCACGTCGCCGGGTGGTGGCGGCACGAACACGGGCGGAAGCAGTGCCACCCAGGGCAGCAAGGGAACGGGCAAGAAGTCGAACGGGGGCAAGGGTAGTGCGAAGGTGACCGCCACCACGGTCGGGATCCCTCCACTGAAGCAGCAGTTCACCGCCGATGACGCCACGTTCCGGTCGGCCGTGTCTAGCGCCCAGGCGGCTCTCGTCCGTCTGCCGGCCACCACCACGCCCCAACAGGTGGGGGAGAAGCTGCTGCCCCTCCTGGAGGCGGCCAATGCCTACCAGAGCCAGATGGTGAACCTCCCGTGGTCGAGCTCGCTCAAGCCCCTGGCCCAGTCCCTCACCCAGAGTGTCGGGCAGCTGACCGCGGTCCTCGAGCAGGTCCAACGACCGGGGGCCTTCTTCTCGGTCCGCCAGCTCCGGACGGCGCTGACCTCGGCCCAGACCTCCGTCCGATCGGCCTCCACCGCCGTCCAGAACGCGCTCGGGGCGTCCTGATCCTCGGGCCCCACCAGAGCGGCGCACGCCCGACCAGTCCGGTGTTGCTCGCCCGCTCCGGGGAGGCATGGTAGAACCCGGCCATGGCCACGGAGACCGAGGCGGTGTTCGCCGCGCTGTTGGACGAACTCGGGACGCAACACCGCCGCCTCATCGACCAGCTGTCGGGACCCGGTGACGAGCAGAGTCTGCTCGAGGCCCACCAATGGCTGCTGTCCATCGTGCAGGTGGCCATGGACACGCAGGTCTGGGCCGATTCGGCCCGCCCCCGCTTCGTCGAGATCGTCGGTCCCTACAAGAAATGGGGCGGCGACAACGCCGACGCCTTCTACTGTTTCGCACCCGTCGATCCGGCCCGGACCTACCACGTGGAGGTCCGGCCCGGCGATGCCGTCTACCTGTCGCTGAGCGTCTACGGCGGGCCGGACGACGGCCACTACTCCGAGCGGATCGTCGGCAGCCTCAACCTCCACGAAGCCCCCCCGGGTCCCGATGGCGTCATCCGCATGGTCCTCTCGGCTCAGAATCCCGGACCGCAGACACCGTGGATCCGCCTGGAGCCCGACGCGGTGGCCATGGTGACCCGCGACTACCTGGCCCACCCCACCACGGACCGGAGGGCGGTGTGGTCGATCGAGGCCGAGGACCCGCCGGCCACGTTCCGCCTCGACGATGCCGAACTGGCCCGTCGGTTCCGGGCCGCGCTGACGTGGGTGAGGGATCAGTCGGCCATGGTGCCGCTGACCATGGGCCAGCCCAACACCATGGACCCGCCCTACCCCGTGCCCACCACCACCTTCGGCTGGGCTGCCGGGGATGCCGCCTACGCCATGGGCACCTACGACCTCCGAGACGACCAGGCCCTCGTGCTGCGGGGCCGGTCCCCGGAGTGTGTCTTTTGGAACATCTGCCTCTGGAACCCGTTCCTGCACACGTACAACTACGACTACGAGCGGGTCACCCTCAACGGCGCCGAAACGCAGTACGAACCGGACCGCTCCTGGGTCATCGTCGTCTCGCCGACCGATCCCGGCCACCCGAACTGGGTCTCGACCGCCGGGCACCACCGGGGATGGATCTGGTTCCGATGGTTCCTGCCCGAGCAGACACCCGAGCAGATCTCGGCCGAGGTCGTGCCCGTGAACTCTCTGACGTGAACGCGCCCGAGCGACCTCCGTCCATCGCCCTCGACGATCTGGCCGAGCCCCACTTCACCGCCGATGTGCGGACCGTCCTGGACCTGATGGGTGAGGCGGGCGCCACCGTGTCACTCGAGCCGGATGCCCTTCTCGCCGCGGCCATCGAGGAGACCGGGCTCGGTGACTTCGGCCCGGACGACTACCTCGAACGGCTCGATGTCCTGTGTCGGTCCCTCCGCCACGAGGCCCGGCTCAACCGCGCCGGCATGCTGGCCCAGTCCTTGTTCATCACCGGTCTGCTGCGCAACCGGCTCCTGCTCGAGGACCTGGTGGCGCGCCACCCGGAGATCCTGTCCGTGGACATCTCGCGCCCGATCGTCATCTGCGGTCTGCCCCGGACCGGTACCACCCATCTGCACAACCTGCTGTCGGCCGACCCGGCCCTGCGCTCCCTGCCCTACTGGGAAAGTCTCGAGCCCGTCCTGGCCGAATCCGAGCGGCCTGAGTGGGGTCGACCCGATCCGCGGGTGGCCCGTACCGAAGCGGCTCTCGACTTCGTGAACTCAGCCATGCCCGAGTTCAAGAGGATGCACGAGATGACGGCCACCCACGTCCACGAGGAGATCCAACTGCTGGCCGTGGACATCTCGTCCATGCTGTTCGAGACCATTGCCCCCATCCCGACCTGGCGCGACCACTACCTGGCCCGCGACCAACGGCCGAGCTACGCCTATCTGAAGAAGATCCTCCAGGCCCTCCAGTGGCTGCGGGGCGGATCGCGATGGGTGCTCAAATCGCCCCAGCATCTCGAGCAGTTCCCGGCCCTCCTCCACACCTTCCCCGACGCCACGTTCGTTGTCACCCACCGTGACCCGGTGTCGGTGACGGCGTCCATGGTCACGATGTTG
This sequence comes from uncultured Acidimicrobiaceae bacterium, assembly GCA_963756515.1. Taxonomy (GTDB): domain Bacteria; phylum Actinomycetota; class Acidimicrobiia; order Acidimicrobiales; family RAAP-2; genus Bog-756. Next base: position 271,794 of record CAVWNV010000013.1, on the reverse strand, counting down.
GCCTACTCGGCCCGGTTGGGCCAGGACCGCGTCGACGCCCCGTGGATCGGCTCCTACTGGACCGATCGACTGGAGCGGATGCTGCGCAGCTGTGTCGACCAGCACCACCTCCTGCCCGACAGCCAGACCATCGACGTGCACTTCGACGAGTTCATGGATGACGACCTGGCCATGGTCGGGCGCATCTACGAAGTGTCCGGTCAACCGGCCACCGACGAGGGCGTCGCGGCCATGGCGGCCTTCCTCGCCGCTCACCCTCGCGGCCGCTACGGGGGTGTGCGCTACGACCTGGCCCAGTTCGGGATCGACCGGACCCGCCTGCGCCGGGTGCTGGACTTCTACGTCGACCGGTTCGCCGTCACCCGCGAGGGCTGAGGCCCACGGTCGTGCCGGCCGTCTGCCGGCCGTCTGCCGGCCGTCGGGCCGGCCATCACCCGGCCGTCGAGGACAGGGCCGCGATGGTCTCGTCGGCAGCCCGCTCCGTGGCCAGCTTGGCCCCGCGGGCCATGCGGGCCATGGTCGGTATGCGTCCCGGGTGCTTGACCAGGAACGCCGCCACGGCCCGACCGTTGGGCGTACCGTCCTGGTTGCTGAGACGGAAGATCTCGTCGTCGACGCCGTCCTTCCCCGGGCGGTCGCTCACGGCCCGGACCACCGACCAGGGGATGCCGTGGCGCTCGCACACCGCGGCCACGGCCGCCGTCTCCATGTCCATGCACACCACACCCTGGGCCCGCAGACCGGCCAGCGTGCCGGCGTCGGTGACGAGCGAGTCGGACGTCCACATCGTTCCGACCGGGACCCCCGGGCCTAGCGGCACCGGCAGGAAACGGGCCCCGGTGGTCCCGTCGACGACCGCGACCGGCCGGATCAGCGAGCCGATCGGGGTGACGTCGTCGACGGCCCCCGTGATGCCGACCACCACCGCCCGGTCGACCGGGGTGGCGGCCAGGAGCCGCTCCACCCCGCGGGTGGCCAGGGCCGTGCCCATGCCGGTCACGGTGGCCACCACCGATCGGTCGCCGAGTCTCCCCTCGTAGAGGTCGAGACCGGCCTGGCGATGGCGCTGGAGCGAGAGCTTCCGCCGGAGGGGTCCCAACTCCATCGGCATGGCGCAGATCAGGGCGATCCGATCGGACACGTGGTCCCCTCTCTAAGGCTTCCGGGGCCGGTCGCCCAGGAAACTCAAGGTCATCAGGGCCGTCGCCACCAACAGGTCGTCCTGGCCCAGGTCGGTGACCCGGACGTCGACCACGCACTGTTGGCCGCCCACCCGGAGCGGTGTGGCCGCGGCACGCAGGGGGCCCGCCGTGGCGCCGGCCAGATAGCTCAACGCCACGTTGGCGGTGACCACGCTCCGCCGGCCGGCCTGGACGGCGGCGAAGGCCCCGGCCCGGTCCACCAGGCTGGCCACGAGGCCACCGTGGACGGCCCCGGACGGACCCCGGATGCCGTCGGTGATGTCGAGTTCCACCACGTGGGAGGAGCCGTCGTCATACGAACGGTGGGGAAGCGGGTCGAGGAGGGGGCAGCCCATGGACATGGCGGCCATGGTAGATGGGGCCGGGAGTGCCGCCGGTCTCCGCGCCCACCTTCGGCGGTGCCCGCGGTTGAGTAACGTCGTCGGGCGGCGCCCGGACACCACCGCCGGCCGACCGACGGCACCGTGACGAACGTGGTCACCACAAAGGGAGGATGCACGGCATGGGACTACTGGACGGTCAGCGGGCAGTCGTCACCGGCGGAGCTTCGGGCATCGGGAGGGCCACGGCGCGGCGGATGGCCGAGGAGGGCGCCGTCGTGGCCGTCGTGGACATCGACGGCGACGGGGCGGGGGCGTGCGCCGAGGAGATCGGTGGGACCGCCCACGTGGCCGACGTCACCGATCCCGAGGGGATGCGGAGCGCCTTCGACGCCGCCGCCTCGGCCATGGGTGGCATCACCACTGTCTTCAACAACGCCGGAGTCGGCGGTCTGTCCCCACTCCATGACTGGGAGCCCGACGAGTGGAACCGGCTGGTCTCGGTCAACCTGACCGGCGTGTACCTCGGGTTCCGGGCCGCCGTCCCCCACCTCCGGGCGGCCGGGGGCGGCAGTGTCGTCTCCACCGCCTCGATCAGCGGGACCCGGCCGGCCGCGGGCGAGGCCCCCTACGCCGCGGCCAAGGCCGGCGTGGCTGCCATCACCGCGTCGGCCGCCCTCGAGTACGCCCCGTCCATCCGGGTCAACTCCGTGTCCCCCGGGATGATCGCCACGGCCCTCACCGAACCGCTCCTGCGGTTCCTTCCCGACGAGCGGGAGCGCTACGAGCGGACCACGCCGGTCGGCCGCGTCGGTGAGCCCGAGGACATCGCCGACGTGGTGGTCTTCCTGTGTTCGGACATGGCCCGGTTCATCACCGGGCAGAACCTCGTCGTCGACGGGGGAATGACGCTGCACGGGTCGGGGATCGACGGAATCCTCGACCAGGTGTTCCCTCGGTAGGGGGCGGACATGCCGGGCACACGCAGCCGGGTGGCCCTGGTCACCGGGGCCACCCGCGGCATCGGCAAGGCCACCGCGGTGGCGCTGGCGGGCGCCGGCTGGGACGTGGCCGTCACCGGGCGCACCGTCCGGGAAGGGCAGGGACGCGACCACTCCGACACCGGACAGGGGCGGCCACTGCCCGGAAGCCTCGAGGAGACGGCGGCGTTGGTGCGAGGCCGCGGCGTCGGTGCGCTCGAACTGGTGGCGGACCTGCACGATCCTTCCGCTCTCCGCCGTGCGGTGGCACGGGTGGTCGAGGCGTGGGGTGGCGTGGACCTACTGGTCAACAACGCCGTGGACACCGGGCCGGGCAGCATGGTGCCGGTGTTGGACCTCACCGTGGCCCAATTCGAGGCCAAGCTGGCGGCCAACGTGGTGGCACCGTTCGTGTTGGTGCAGGCGGTGCTGCCCGGCATGCTCGAGTCCGGTCGGGGCACCGTCGTGAACGTCACCTCGCACACGGCCACCGCCGACCCACCCGGACCGGTGGGCCAGGGCGGATGGGGCCTGGGCTATGCCGCCTCCAAGGCCGCCTTCCACCGGATGGCGCCGCTCCTGGCCGTGGAGCTCGGTGATCGTGGGATCCGGGCCATCAACGTCGATCCCGGCTACGTCGAAACCGAGCGACAGCAGGTCAATGCGGCCGCACTCGGCCTGGTCGGGCGGTACACGGGGGCCCCTCCGTCGGTTCCGGGTGTCGTCATCGCCTGGCTGGCAGATCACCCCGACGAGGTGGAGAACGGCCAGACGGTCCGGGCCCAGAAGCTGGCCCTGACCCGGGACCTGCACCCGGACTGGAGACCGGGCCGGTAGTCACCGGATCCGGGCCCCACCCGCTGCCGCCCGGCTCCTACCGCACCCGGGCGGCGGGTTCCGGATCGGTGGGGACGCCGCCGCGGTAGCGGATCGACCGGTGGCGTATGGCCGGCACCCGGGGCCCCTGCAGCACACCTCCGGTCAGGTTGAGTGGATCGGCCCCGGCCACGGCGAGCTCGGCCCCCCGTTCGGGCTGGCGCCGCACCTCGGCCAACAGCGAGGCCGCCTCGGGCAGGGCGTACTGCTCGCCCGAGATACCGGCGACGAACCGCCCACCCATGGCCTGACCGCGGGCCTCGAGCCTCCGCAGGGCCCGGACCACCTCTCGCCAGGGGACCCGGAAGGACTCGCGGGGCCACAGGTCCCAGGCCACCACGCCCCAGCGGGCCAGGAGCTGCCACGCCACCGCCTCGGCCAGCTCCTCGCCCGGGGGTCCTCCCATGGCGCCCACGGCGGCGATGTCGGGCTCGGGCAGCAGGGACCAGCGACCTTCGCCCACACCACTTCCCACCGAGGAGCGCTGCCGGCCCAGCGCCGCCCTTCGCCTGGCGCCCGAACGCGCTCCCGGGCCGGGGCGCCGGCGGGACGACAGCAGGGACCGCACCGCGGAGAAGGCGTCGGCGGTGACGATGCCACGGGCCACCAGGTCCCAGAGCCCCTCGTCCACCTCGGCCTCCAATCGGCCCGAGGCCAGGGCCAGGTCGGAGCGGAAGCTGGCCCCACCGGCCCGCAGGACGGCCAGGATGTCCGCCGACGCACCGGCGGCGGGCTCCGTGAGCTCACGGTCCGTGCGCACCGCGGCGAGCATCCAGGTCAGGTCGGGGCGGGTCACGATGGCCAACGGGGTGGCCGATGACGGGGTGGCCGAGCCCCGACGGCCGCCCCGGAGCACGCCGGCGTCGATGCCCATTCCGTTCGACGGCACCATTCCGTTCGACGGCACGATTCCGTCCGACGGCACGATTCCGTCCGACGGCACGATACCCTCCGACGGCACGTCACCGTCGGGCTGGGCCGCCTCGGGGCGCGGCGTGAGCCGTCCCCAGGCCACCTCGCCGGCCAGGCACAGTTCGTCCAGCCACCGGGGGTCGTAGCCCGCCACCCGGGCCGGGAGGACGGTCCGCTCCCACTCGCCCGCCGCCACCTCCAGCCCCTGGAGCTGTTCGATGACCGACAACAGCCCCGAACGCCCTTCGGCCTGGGTCCCCGGGGCCACGTGCTGCCAGCAGGCCGCGAACCGGACGAAGTCGGCGATGCTGGCCGGCTCGACGTGGCGACGCCGGCGGCCCCGGCTGGCGGCATGGAGCCGAACGAGCAGGTGACGGGCGCACCAGCGACCGTCGGGGAGGGCGATGGCCGATCCGGCTCCCTCCAGGCGGGCCAGCCCGGTCCGGACCCGAGCCAGTGTCAACGGTGCACCCCGGACCGAGCCGGTGGGCAACGGAGCGTCCGCCACCAGGGTTTCGGGGCTGACGGGGCCGGCCACGGCCAGGTGTCCGCCTACGCACTCGGCCAACGCGTCGTCATCGGCGAACATGGCATCGGTGAGGGACCGGTTCACGGCCTCGGCCATGGTCCGGCGTTCCGTGGGCGCCCAGGCCCCCGAGACCCATCCGGCCCGACCCTCGGCCTCGAGGGCCTCGAACCAGTGGCGCCAGGCCGGCACCGGACGGCACAGGACCAGGGAGAGAAGCAGGTCGTGGAGCTCGTCGGGGTCACGGGGCCGCGGCCCGACCTGCTCGAGCACCTCGGCTGTGGCCACCGGATCCAAGGGGCCGAGTTCGGATGCATCCACCGGGAGTCCGGCCGGGAGTCCGCCCGGTCCCAGTGGACCGAGTCCGCGGGGGACCGGGACGGCCCGGGTCCTGCGCTCCTCCAGGGGGGCGCCGTCGAGGAAGGTGAAGGGCCGCCCGGTCAGGATGCCGTGAGCCAGCGGGGAGGGCTCGGCCGACTCGACCAGGTGGACGCCGATCCGACCGCACTCCATCCCCTCGAGCAGGGACACCAGGCCCTCGGCGTCGAGCGGCTCGGTCAGGCAGTCGTCCACCGTCTGGCGCACCAGGACGTGGTCGGGGAGCGGCACCGGCCCGGGTGGGGCGTTCTCCTGGCAGGCGGCCAGGGCCGGCCAGCTGGCGGCCAACAGGTCCTCGGCCTCCATGCGCTGGAGATGGATGGGCCGGCGCCGACCCGCTCGGGCCCGGGGCACCACCAGGGCCCGATTGAGGTTCCAGCGCCAGCGTGCCGCCAACATCGGATGGGGCAGGACGGCCTGGGTCAGGACCTCGGTGACGGTGGCGCTGTTCAGCATCGTGGCCACCCGGGCCAGCGGGAAGCTGTGCTGTGGGCCGAGCGAGAGCACCACGGTGTCGTCGTCGGCGGCCGCCTGGAGCTCGAAATCGAAGGAGACGCAGAACCGTTTGCGCAGAGCCAGCCCGAGGGCGCGGTTGACGCGCCCTCCGAAGGGGGCGTGGATGATGAGCTGGGTCCCCTCGGCTTCGTCGAAGACCCGCTCGACCACCAGGCGTTCCATGGTCGGCAGGGCGCCCAGCGCGGCCAGCCCGGCACCCAGGTACACCACCACCTGGTCGGCCACCTCGGCCGAGACGCCGGCCCGGCTCCGGACGACCCGTCGGGCCTCCTCGCCGTCGCCCCGGGCCAACAGCGGTTCGACCTCGGCTCGCAGGGCCCCGACCTCCTCGGAGAGCTCGGCCGTGCGGGCCGGGGCCTCCCCCAGCCAGAAGGGGATGGTGGGGGGCAGGTCCCCGGCGTCCACCACCCGCACCGTGCCCGTCTCCACCTTCACCACCCGCCAGGAGTGGGTGCCGAGCAGGAAGATGTCACCGGCGGTGGCCTCCACGGCGAAGTCCTCGTGCACCGAGCCCACCGTGACACCGTCGGGGTCGAGCACGACGCGGTAGTCACCCGTCTCGGGGATGGCGCCCCCGCTCGTGAGGGCGGCCAGCCGGGCCCCACGGCGGGCCCGCAGGCGGCCGTTGACCCCGTCGTGGTGCAGATGGGCACCCCGCCGGCCGCGCCCGGTCGGGATGCCCCAGGACACGAGGTCGACCACCCGGTCGTAGGTGTCCCGCGTCATGTCGGCATAGGGCGCGGCCCGGCGAGCCAGCTCGAAGAGCGCCTCCACCTCCCACTCCTCCGACGCGGCCACCTCGGCCACCAGCTGCTGGGCCAGGACGTCGACGGGGGCCACCGGCGGGTGGAGCACGTCGAGGTGACCGGCCCGAACGCCGGCCAGGAGGGCGGTGCACTCCACCAGCTCGTCCCGCGTCATCGGATACAGCCGTCCCGCCGGGGTCCCCTCCAGCTGATGGTTGGCCCGGCCCACCCGTTGCAGGAAGGTCCCGATGGCCCGGGGCGAGCCGATCTGGCAGACCAGCTCCACCGGGCCCACGTCGATGCCCAGCTCCAGCGAGGCCGTGGCCACCAGGGCCCGAAGATCCCCGGCTCGGAGCCGCTGCTCGACCATGCGCCGGCGGGCCGCCGACAGGCTGCCGTGGTGGGACGCCACCTGCAGGGCGGCGTCGATGGGGTCGGCCGGGGCCATGGCGGGGTCGGCCGGATCGCCGGCGGGGCCGGCCTCGGGGCCCGGCCCGAGTCGGAGGGCGAGCTGGTGCGCGACCCGCTCGGCCATCTTGCGGGTATTGACGAAGACCAGCGTCGTGCGGTGTTCGAGGACGTGGGCGGCGATCCGGTCGAGCACGTCCGAGAGCTGGGCCCCGCTGGCCACCGCTTCGAGCTCGCTGGCGGGGAGTTCGATGGCCACGTCGAGATCGCGCCGGTGGCCGCAGTCCACGACGCTGGTGGGGGAGCGGGCCGGGTCCACGCCCGAGAGCAGGCGAGCCACCACGTCGAGTGGTCGCTGTGTGGCCGAGAGTCCGATGCGCTGGAGTCGGCCCCCCCGGGACGAGACCAGGTGGTCCAACCGCTCGAGCGAGAGGGCCAGGTGGGCGCCGCGCTTGTCCCGGGCCAGGGTGTGCACCTCGTCCACGATCACCGTGTGGACGTTTCCGAGGACGGCCCGCGACGAGGGCGCCGTCAACAGGAGATACAGCGATTCCGGGGTGGTGACCAACAGATCGGGAGGGGAGCGCCGCATGGCGGCCCGTTCCGCCGCCGGGGTGTCGCCGGTCCGGACCGCAACCGAGAGCGACGGTGCCGACAGGCCCAGTCGCTCCGCTTCGTCGGCGATGCCGGCCAAGGGCACCTGCAGGTTCTCGTGCACGTCGGTGGCGAGGGCGCGCAATGGGGACACGTAGACCACCCCGGGCCCGGCGCCAGGAGTCGGCGCCCCGGACGGTGCGTCGTGGGCCCGGTAGGCGGCGTCGATGGCGACCAGGAATCCGGTCAGCGTCTTGCCGGTGCCGGTCGGGGAGGCCACGAGCACGTCTCCGCCCGCCGCGATCAACGGCCACGCCGCCCGTTGCGGCTGGGTCGGGCCGGCCGGGAAGCGCCGGTGGAACCAGCCGGCCACGGCCGGGTGGAACGAGCGGAGCATCGAGTCGGCCGGGAGACCGCCGAAGTCGTCAGGCCCGCCGGCCGCGGTCGGGAAGGGCTCGGTTTCGGCCCGGACGGTTCGGATGGAGGAGGCCACGTCGGTACTTCACCCTAGGGGTGTGACAGCGGCGGTGCGGCCACACCATCGTCGAGGCCGGACCCGGTTGACCACCGGGCCGCGTCAGCCGTGGGCCGACAGGGGGAGCCGGGCCTCGTCGGGCACCACCGACAGGGTTGGACGTTCGTCGTCGGCCAGGAGCCGGCCCGACCGGAGCAGACGGGCCCGCGTGCTCACCACATGGCAATGCTCGATCAGTGCCTCGCCGTCGTCGTCGGTCACCGGGGTGAGGGTCCCGCCCATCCGCCACCCCACCTCGGCAGCCGGGCGGCACGAGCAGATGGTGAGCCGCACGTCGACGCCCCGGTCGTTCCCCGACACGTCGGTCACGTCGAGGTGCAGCCTCACCTCCGAGCCCACCTCCATGGGATAGGGGGCGATGATGCCGGCACCACCGGGGGTGAGATCTACCACGCGCACCAAGGAGCGGTCGACCACGCCGGCGATCTCGACCGGCACCCGGTAGTGGCGCCGGAACTGGTGCCGTCGGCTCACCTTCCACAGGGCCGCGCCGATCAACGACAACTCCCAGACGGCGAAGACCAACCCGGCCACGACGGCCAGACCTCGGAGAGGGGGGAGCGGGACCAGACCGGCCAGAGCCAGGCAACGGGCGACGACGGCCCCGCTCAACACCAGCGCCGTGGCCTGCACCATCTTCAGCTGGCGTATGGCAGCCCAGCCGCCGTCGTCGATCCCGTCCTTCGGGGTGACCTCGAAGGAGGTGCGGAACGGATGGACGAGTCCGAAGCAGGCCCGGGTGAAGATCTCGGTGGTCAACAGGTGGGAGTAGGACCCGTCCCAGAGGCTGGCCTGACCCCGGCACAGGCGGGCCGAGGCCGCTTGGCTCAGCACCATCCACGGCAGCCAGAACACACCGAACTGCCACAGCGTGGCGTGGAGAGGCAGGCGCCCGGTCACCAGCATCGTGGCCAGGACGGCCAGCATGGCCAGGCGTTGCAACGGCACGAAGTAGGCCAGTAGCGAGGACAGATAGCTGATCCGCTGCTTCGGCTTCAGGCCCGGGGCGACCACCGGGTTCTCACGCGTTCGGAGCACGGCCAGGTTCCCCCGTGCCCACCGGTCCCGTTGCAACAGGAAGGACGCCAGGTCGTGCGGGGCCAGACCCTGGACCAATGTCTCGTCGTGGTAGCGCGTCTGCCATCCCTGGCCGTGGAGCCGGATGGTGGTGTGGAAGTCCTCGGCCACCGTCTCGGTGGCGATCCCCCCGATTCCCTCCAGCGCATGACGGAGGATGACCGACGCCGACCCGCACCAGAAGGCCCCGTTGTGTCGATCCTTCCCCGGCATGATGACCTCGAAGAACATGCTCTGGTCGTGCCGGCCGGTGGCGAAGTGCTGGAACGAGTCCTGGTTGCCGAAGTCGTGAGGTGTCTGGACCAGCGCCACCGATGGGTCGTCGAAGTACCCGACCGTGGCATCGAGGATATCGGGCTGGGGCACGTGATCGGCGTCGAGGGCCAGGATGAGCTGGCCCCGGGTGTGGCGCAGCGCATTGTTGATGTTGCCGGCCTTGGCGTGCTCGTTGGTCGGACGGCTCAGGTACTCGGCACCGAAGCGGTGGGCCAGGTCGCGGACCTCGTCACGATGGCCGTCGTCGAGCACCCAGGTCACGTGGGGATAGGAGATCCGGTCGCAGCCCACCAGCGTGGCCGCCAGGACGTCGACACCTTCGTCGTAGGTGCACACGAAGACGTCGACCGTGGGGCGCCAGCCGATCTCGGGGCGGGAGGAGCGCGGCAGCCGCCAGGCCAGGAAGGCGAAGGACGCCAACATCACCAGGCCGAACAGCTCGGCTGCGTAGAGCGTCCAGAACATGACGGGCTGAGCCTGGTGCCCGGTGTCCAGCAGTCGCCAGACCATGTACACCACGCCCCAGACCAGGGCCACCGCGGTCACGGGCCGCACCGTCCGCTCCCGACGTCGGGAGCGCAGGGGGTCCGAAGACGCGACCGTGCTCATGACCCGTGGTATCGACAGGCCCGGGCTCGGCCTTGAATCCGGCCCCCCGGCCGGCCGGGCCGGTGGACCCGGGCTTCAGTGGCCCTCGGACTGGTAGCGCAGAGCCGGGGTACCCGGGGGATGGGTCACGCCGGCGACGGCGTCGGGGTTCTCGACGCACACCTCGCCCTCGAGCCCGTCCGGATCCCGGAAGAACAGGCTGAGCACCGGCCCGAAGTCGGTCACGAAGGCGTCACAGGATCCGCGGGCCATGAGGCGTTCACGGATGGTCCCGAAGTCCTCGAGGGAGCCGGCCTGCAGGGCGAAGTGGTCGAGGCGGCCCCGGCCGAACATGGGGACCTGCCGGTCGGCTTCGGAGTTCCCCTCGATCTGGAACACGTTGAGTTCGGAGTACGGCCCGATCTTGATGATCGAGAGTCGGACGGCGTCCCTGCCTTCCACCTCCGGGGCGTCCCGCACCACCTCGGCTTCGAAGACCTCCTCGTAGAAGGCGTGCAGCCGCCGAGCGTCGTTGGTCAGCGTGGCCACATGGTTCAGTCCGATGGTCAGCACGATGTCTCCTCTCCGAACGGCTTCCGGTCCCGGGGACGGCCGCCTTCGGCCCGTCAGCCGATGACGTCGACGATATCCACGATCAGGAGAACCAGCACCATGGTCCCGACCACGGCGTACAGGGCGGTGAAGGCCCAACGTTGCCGATGGTCGGCCAGCCAGAAGCGTCGGATGCCGAGCCCGTCGAACGTCAGCGCCAATAGGCCGATGGGGATCCCGATGGCGGGGCCCACGCCACGGGCCAGGCCGATGGCGGGGAGAACGAACGGCAGGACGATGTAGCTCAGCAGGCACCGCAGGGCGGACAGGAAGATGGAGGCGCTGAAGATCCGGTGGGTCTCCGACTCGTCGATGGCGGCACGATCGTCGGGGACCCGCAGGAGGCGACGCATGGTCTGGTCGGCCTTCGACCGCTGAGGCGGAGTGACTGCCCCTGTCGGTGCCAAGGCCAGCTGGTCCATGGCCCCATGGTAGGCGGTCGGGCCACCCACCCACCAACCACCCACCGGCCACCCACCCACCGGCCACCAACCACCACACCACCGTTCCCACGCCGGCATGGGCCCGGGTCCCCGGGCGGCCGTCGACGTGATCCCCGACCGAACCGGACAGCCGGTAGCGTGCCAGGTCATGGGATCGATCCGGTGAGCCCACAGATCGCCCCGCCGGCCGGGCGGGACGAGACCGACCCCATGTGGACGGCGCGGCGCCCCGACGGCACCTTCGCCACCGGGTGGGTGCTCCTCCCACTGCGCCTCTTCCTGGGGGTCACGTTCCTCTACGCCGGGCTCCAGAAGTTGGCCGACCCGGAGTTCTTCCGATGGTCCAGTCCCACCTCCATTCACGCCCAACTGGTCGGTTCCGCCCACTCGAGCCCCATCCATGCGCTCGTCTCCCACCTGGTCCCGTTGGCCATGACGGTGGGGATCGTCATCGCCGTCGGCGAGGTGGCCATCGGCGTAGGTGTCCTGGTGGGCCTCTGGGTTCGGGTGGCCGCCGCCGCCGGCATGGTGCTCTCCCTGATGCTGTTCCTGTCAGTGAGCTTCCACTCGTCGCCCTACTTCACCGGCGCCGACATCGTGTTCCTCTTCGCCTGGACGCCGCTGGCCCTGGCCGGGGCGGGAGGGGCCCCGGCCCTCGACACCTGGCTGGCCCGACCGGTGGCCGTCGAACCGGCCCGCCCCGGCGGGGTGCCTCGGCGGGATGTGGTGACCAAAGGGGTGGCCACCGGCCTGGTGGCCGGGACCGTCGTGGTCGTGGGCGGGATCGCGGCCGCGGCCGGACGGGCGGCCGGCGGCACCAGCTCGGCCCAGGGCACGTCGGGGCCTTCGGGAGGAGGCTCCGGTCCCGCCACCACCTCTCCGTCCGGTGTCACTCCGACCACGGCCTCGGGGCCTTCGGGCACCTCGGTCGGCTCGGTGGCCGGAGTGCCGGTCGGAGGGTCGGCCACCTTCACCGACCCGTCCACCGGCGATCCAGCTCTCATCGTCCGGTCGTCGGCGGGGAAGTTCGTGGCCTTCGACGCCGTGTGCCCACACGCCGGTTGCACCGTGGCCTACCAGAGCGCATCCGACATCATCGCCTGCCCCTGTCACGGCTCGGAGTTCAACTCCCAGACCGGCGCCGTGGTCCGCGGACCTGCCACCACCGGCCTCACGCGTATCCAGTTGAGCGAGGGATTCAACGGCAATCTCTACGTCCCCGAGTGACGCCCACCCGTCGGGCCGCATCCGGACCCTCGTCACCCGGCTCGCCCGTCCCATCGGGTACGATGATCGTCCTGTCGCCCACAGGCGGCAGCCCGACCCCATGAGTGACGCCGCTCCTGTGCCGAACGGCACCTTGACACCCGAGACGGCGCCGGAGTCCGCCGACAGGACCGACTGGGTGGCGGCCATCCCCTTCTTCGCCGTCCACCTCCTACCGTTGGCGGCTTTCGCCGTGGTGGTCACGTGGGAGGACTGGGTGCTGTGCGCAGTCCTGTACGTGACCCGGATGTTCTGCATCACCGCCGGCTATCACCGCTACTTCTCCCATCGGAGCTACCGCATGGGTCGCGTGGCCCAGTTCCTGATGGCGTTCGGTGGCACCACCGCCCTCCAGAAGGGACCTCTGTGGTGGGCCGGCCACCACCGTGTCCACCACCGCTACACCGACCTGGACGACGACGTGCACTCGCCCCGGGACGGCTTCTGGTGGAGCCACGTGGGCTGGATCCTCTCGACCAAGTACAAGGCCACCGACCTCACCACCATCAAGGACTTCGCCTCCTACCCCGAGTTGCGATTCCTCGAACGGAGGTCGTGGATCGGCCCCTGGCTGCTGGGGGCGGCCTGCTTCCTCGTGGGTGGGTGGGGCGGCCTCCTGATCGGATTCTTCCTGTCCACCGTGCTGCTGTGGCACGGCACCTTCCTCGTCAACTCGATGGCCCACCTCGTGGGCCGGCGCCGGTATGCCACTCCCGACACCAGCCGGAACTCGATGTTCATCGCCCTGGTCACCGGCGGGGAGGGGTGGCACAACAACCACCACTACCTCCCGGCTTCGGCCCGACAGGGGTTCACGTGGTGGGAGATCGACCCGACCTGGTACGTCCTCAAGGGGCTGGCGCTCCTCCATGTCGTCCGCGACCTGAGGGATCCTCCGGCCCGGTTGCTCGATCAAGCCCGGGTGCGCGACGGCGCCTTCGACATCGGGATGTTCCGCTCCTACTGGGAGCGGGCCGCCCGGGTGACGGGTGGCAGGATCGCCGACCTCAGTGCCCGGCCGCTGACTCCCTCGACCGAGTCCACCGAGTTCACCGACTCCACGGCCGCGCCGCCCCGGGACCCCCGCCCGTCCCCCGAGGCCTCCTCCGGGGAACCCTCGGGTGCTCCGGTCGAAGCCCTGTCGCACCTGTCGGGACTCATCTCCCGGGTCCTGGAGTCGGCCGACCAACTGGCTGACTCCACCCGCCGGACCCGCCGGGGCACCAAGGTGCCGGCGGCGGAGACAGGGACCCGCGAACGCACGACCGAATGAGCGGGTCGGAGCCGGGGCATTCCACGACGGCGTTCGCCTCGGCCGCGTTGTGGATCGTGGACCTCGACGGGGTGGTCTGGTTGACGGGCCAGGCCATCGGCGATGTGGCCGGAGCCATCGGCGCGCTCCGTTCCCACGGTGTCCGGGTGGTGTTCGCCACGAACAACTCGGCGCCCACCCACCGCGAACTGCTGGATCGGCTGGAACGGATCGGCATCGAGTCGACGGCTGACGACCTGGCCACGTCGGCGGCGGCGGCGGCCACACTGGTCGAACCGGGGCAGTCGGTCCGGGTCCTGGCCGAGGGGGGAGTCCTCGAGAGTCTTTCCGATCGCGGCGTGACCGTGGCCAACGGGGCCGGGGATGCTGATGCGGTCGAGGCCGCCGTGGTTGGTTGGAGCCGCTCCTTCGACTTCGCTTCCCTGACCGCCATCGCCACCGCGGCCCGGACCACGGGCCGTCTGATCGCCACCAACGAGGATCCCACCCATCCGACTCCGAACGGCCTGGTGCCCGGATCGGGGGCGCTGCTGGCCGCGGTGGCCACCGCTTCGGGGGTCACGCCGGAGATCGCCGGCAAGCCCCACCGAGCCATGGCGACGCTCATGAAGGACCGCTTCGGTTTCGTGGACGGTGATGCCTCGGTGGTACTGATCGGGGACCAGCCGGCCACCGACGGCCGACTGGCCGAACGCCTGGGCGTCCCCTTCGGACTGGTGGACTCGGGCGTGACCGCGCCCGGACTCGACCACTTCGACGTGCCGGTCGGGATCCGCGCCCCGGACTTCGTCTCCCTCGTGCACGACTGCCTGGGCGGCTGAGTCCCGACCCGCTCGGGGCGACCACGCCACCTAGAGTGGTGGGATGGTGGCCAAGGACGGATTCCAGAAGTATCTCGACGCCGGAGTGGCCTTCACCAACCTGACCCGGGCCCGGGCCGAGGAACTGGTGCACGAGCTGGTCAAGAGCGGCGAATTCCAGAGCAGTGACGCCAAGGCCAAGGTGGACGAGCTCATCGAGCGCAGCCGCAAGGGCCGCGAGGCGATGCTGGGCCAGGTCCGTCACGAGGTGAGCCGGCAACTCGGAGGGCTGGGTATCAACAGTCTCGAGGACCTGGCCCAACAGGTGGCCTCGATCATCGGCAGGACGGCCGATGCCGGCCGGGCCGCCTCGACGGGATCCAAGGCTGCGCCCACCCGGGCCACGGCGACGAAGAAGGCACCGGCCGCGAAGAAGGCTCCGGCCAACAAGAAGGCGACCGCGAAGAAGGCTCCGGCCAAGAAGAAGGCTCCGGCCAAGAAGGCGGCCGCGACGAAGAAGGCTCCGGCCAGCCATCCCTCGGGGACCGCCGAGTCCCCGGCCGAAGCACCGGATTCCGGGTCGGCGGACTGAGCAACTCTCCCCGGCTGCGACTCGACCGGGCCCTCGTGGCGCGGGGGCTGGCCGACAGCAGGCCGCGGGCGGAGGCCCTCATCGGGCAGGGCCTGGTCCTGGTGTCGGGCTCGGTGGCCCTCAAGCCCGGACGCATGGTGGCCGCGGCGGAGCCCATCGAACTGCTCGGGACCGGGCCGCGCTTCGTGAGCCGCGGGGGCGAGAAGCTCGATGCCGCGCTGACCCGGTTCGGCGTGGACGTCGTCGGTCGGAGAGCCCTCGACGCCGGGGCCTCGACAGGTGGCTTCACCGACTGCCTCCTGCAGGCCGGAGCGGACACCGTCTTCGCCGTGGACGTGGGGCGGGGTCAGCTCCACGCCCGGCTGAGGCACGACGCCCGGGTGGTGAGCCACGAGCGCACGGACATCCGGGGGGTCACGCTGGCCACGGTCGAAGGGATCCCGGTGGACGTGGTGACGGCCGACGTCTCGTTCATCTCCGTCCTACGGGCGGTGCCGGTGCTGGTGGGGCCGGTGGCCGCCCCCGGGGCGGACCTGGTGGTCCTGGTCAAACCCCAGTTCGAAGCAGGTCGGGCCGAGGCGTCGAAGGGCCGCGGCGTCATCCGCGATCCCGAGGTCCACCGCCGGGTGCTGGGCGAGGTGACCGGAGCGCTGGCCGCGGCCGGGGCGGACATCATGGACGCCATGCCCTCGCCCATCACCGGGCCGGCCGGCAACATCGAGTTCCTCCTCCATGCCCGCATGCCGGCGGCACCGGCGGCGGTGCCGGCCGGGACCGATCGCCGGACGCCTCCCGTCGCCGTCGGAGACCTGCCGTCCCGGCTGGATCGGGTGGTCGCCGAGGCTCATGGCCAAAAGGCGTCAGGATAGGGGCCATGGCCGTCATCGCCTTCTACACCAACCCGCACCGGCCCGAGGCCACCGCCCTGGCCGAGCGGGCCTCCGCCTGGCTCACCGAACAAGGTCACCGACCCGTGTCGGCCATGCTCCCGGACGGCACGGCCAGCGCCGAAGGCGCCGACCTCCTGGTCAGTCTGGGCGGGGACGGGACACTGTTGCGATCGGTGGAGACGGCCCTGGCCGGTGGGGTCCCCGTCCTCGGTGTCAACATCGGGCGACTGGGCTACCTGACACAGATCGAACCGGGCGGGCTGGAAGAGGCTCTGGCCGGTTTCCTGTCCGGCGCCCACCAGGTGGAGGAGCGGATGACGCTGTCGGTGACGGTGCGCGACCCCGACGGGGAGGAGGTGGTCCACCGCACCGCGCTCAACGAGGCCACGGTGGAGAAGACCGTCCCCGGCCACACGGTGCGCATCCGGGCCAGCATCGACGGGCGTCCCTTCGTCACCTACGCCGCCGACGGGCTCCTGGTGGCGACACCGACCGGCTCCACGGCCTACAACCTCTCGGCCCGCGGGCCCGTCCTGTCCCCGCGCCTGCGGGCCATCGTCGTGACCCCGGTCTCCCCCCACATGCTCTTCGACCGCCCCCTCGTCCTCGAGCCGACCGAGCGTCTCCGACTGGACGTGTTGGAGCCGCGCTCGGCCGTGCTGGTGGTGGACGGGGTGACGGTCCGGAACGTCGACCCCGGGGCCACGGTGGAGTGCCGTGAAGGTGATCAACCGGCCCGCCTGGTCACCTTCCGGTCCACCGACTTCCACTCCATCCTCCGGGCCAAGTTCCACCTGGCCGACCGGTAGGCACCCGCCGACGTGGCCCCGCGACTGGTAGAGCTCAGGGTACGCAACCTCGGTGTCATCGACGACGTCACCGTCGAACTCGGACCGGGCATGACCGCGCTGACCGGCGAGACCGGGGCCGGCAAGACACTGCTGGTCGGCGCGCTCGGCCTGTTGCTGGGCGACCGGGCCGATCCGTCGGTGGTCCGGGCCGGGGCCGACGAGGCCACAGTGGAGGGGCGCTTCGTCGTGACCACTGAACCGCCCTCCGGGTCCCCGGACCACGACCTGGAGGTCACCCTGGCCCGGTCGGTGGTGAGGGGCGGTCGGTCCCGAGCCTGGATCGACGGACGCATGGCCACCGTCGGGGCCCTGTCCGAGATGGCAGGAACGCTGATCGAGCTGCACGGCCAGCACCAGCACCACACCTTGGGTCACACCGCGGCCCAGCGCCAGGTCCTCGACGCCTTCGGCGGGATCGACCTGTCCGGATGGCTGGACGCCCGTGGGCGGGTGCACCGCCTGACCGACGAGTCCGCTGCACTGGGCGGGGACGAGCGCGAGCGGGCCCGCGAGGTCGACCTCCTCCGCTACCAGATCGCCGAGATCGAAGCGGCCGGGATCGAGGACGACAGCGAGGAGGAGCGGCTCGAGGCGGAAGAGGAACGCCTGGCCGACTCGGCCGCCCACCGGATGGCGGCGACCGCGGCCCTCGAGGCCGTGTCCGGCCTCGAGGGGGGCCGGGACGGTATCGGGGCCCTCGACTCCCTGGCCGAGGCGACCGGGTCCCTGGCCGGGCGGGCCCCGTTGGCCGGGCTCGACACCCGGATCCGCGCCGCCATGGCCGAGCTCGCCGACGTGGCCACCGATCTGCGTTCGGTGGTCGAGACCTGGGAGGACGATCCCGAACGACTGGAGGCGGTCCGGTCCCGCCGCGAGCTGTTCCACCAGCTCCGGCGCAAGTACGGGAGCACGCTCGGCGAGGTGGTGGCCTTCGCCGTGCAGGCCCGGGCCCGGCTGGATGTGATCGAAGCCGAGGAGGAGAGGGCCGTGGCCCTCGACGCCGAGATCGCCGCGGCCCGGGACCGGCTGGACGAGTGTGCCGCCGCCGTGGCCCGGGCACGCCGCCGGGCCGCCCCCCGCCTGGCGTCAAGGATCGAGTCCTCCCTGCACGACCTGGCCATGCCTTCGGCCCGGTTCGCGGTCGAGGTCGAGGGGGACGGCCCCGCCGAACAGGTCGCCTTCCTGCTCGGCGCCAACCGGGGCGAGCCGCTCCTGCCCCTGGCCAAGGCGGCCTCCGGCGGCGAGCTGTCCCGGACCATGCTGGCCATACGTCTGGCCGTGGCCGATGCCCCCGGGGTCACCGTGTTCGACGAGGTCGACGCCGGGGTGGGAGGAAGGGCGGCCACGGCCGTCGGCGCCGCGCTGGCCGACCTCGGTCGTCACGGACAGGTAGTGGTCGTCACGCATCTGGCCCAGGTGGCGGCCCAGGCCGACCGGCAGTTGGCGGTCCGGAAATCGGAAGAGGGCGATCGCACCCGGTCCGAGGTCACCGCGCTCGACGACGACGGTCGTGTGGTCGAGCTGAGCCGGATGCTCTCGGGCCAACCCGACAGCGAGTCGGCGCAACGCCACGCGCGTGAGCTGCTGGAGGGTCTGTCCCAAGGCGCCTCCCCGTCGACGACAGCCCGGTGAGGCGGGGTCCACACGGGGGTCGGCCCGGTTCCGCTAGCCTCGTCAGGTGCCCGACATGGACGGCCCGCGACAACCCTCCGGGGGAGAGTCGACGGTCGGCCCACCCCCCGGGGCCACGACCGCGGGCCTCGAGTCGGCCCCGGTGAGATCGGACACCAAGTTCGTCTTCTTCACCGGCGGGGTGTCGTCATCGCTGGGCAAGGGCCTCACCGCATCGTCGCTCGGCCGGCTCCTCAAGTGCCGCGGACTGCGGGTCACCATGTGCAAGCTGGACCCGTACATCAACGTCGACCCCGGCACCATGAACCCCTTCGAGCACGGGGAGGTCTTCGTCACCGAGGACGGCGGAGAGACCGACCTCGACCTCGGGCACTACGAGCGGTTCATCGACGAGAACCTGCACAAGAACTCCAACGCCACCACCGGCCGCATCTACTCGTCGGTGATCGCCAAGGAACGGAGGGGCGACTACCTGGGCAAGACGGTCCAGGTCATCCCCCACGTCACCGACGAGATCAAGAAGCGGATCAACGAGCTCGGCACCGACGACGTCGACGTGGTCATCGTCGAGATCGGGGGCACGGTCGGCGACATCGAGATCGTCCCCTTCATCGAGGCCATCCGCCAGTTCCGACGCGACGTGGGCCGGGACAACGTGGCCTACGTCCACCTCACCCTGGTCCCGTACCTCGGCCCGTCGGGCGAGCAGAAGACCAAGCCCACCCAGCACTCCGTGACCGAGCTCCGCAGCCGGGGCATCCAGCCCGACGTCATCGTGTGCCGCTCCGACCGGATGATCTCCGAGGACCTCAAACGAAAGATCTCGCTCCAGTGCGACGTGCCCATCGAAGCGGTGGTGTCAGCGGTCGATGCCGACAACATCTACCAGATACCGCTGGTGCTGCACGAAGAGGGACTGGACCGCTACATCCTGGGCCTGCTGCGGTTCGAAGAGCAGACCCACCCCATCGACCTGTCGGCCTGGACCGAGCTGGTCGACCAGGTCGACGCGGCCACCCGGCCGGTGCGGATCGGGATCATCGGCAAGTACGTCGATCTCCCCGACGCCTACCTGTCGGTGGTGGAGTCGCTCCATCACGCCGGGTTCCACCACGGGGCCAAGGTCGAGATCGAATGGATCCAGGCCGCCACCGTTCCCGACGTGCTGGAGCACGACGGCCTGCGCGGCTTCGACGGTCTCGTCATCCCCGGTGGATTCGGCGAGCGCGGCGTGGAGGGCAAGATCGCCGCCGCCCGTTACGCCCGCGAGCACGAGCTGCCGCTCCTCGGGCTCTGCCTCGGCCTCCAGGTCATGATCATCGAGGTCTCCCGTTCACTGGCCGGCCTGGCCGACGCCAACTCGCGCGAGTTCGACCCGGGGACGCCCCACCCGGTCGTGGACCTGATGGACGACCAGAACGACGTGGTCGACAAGGGCGGGACCATGCGGCTGGGCTCCTACAACGCCCAGCTCCAGGCCGGCTCTCAGGTGGCCAAGGCCTACGGCACCGAGTCGGTGTCGGAACGGCACCGGCACCGGTACGAGGTCAATCCGCGCTACCGGACCCGACTCGAGGAGGTCGGGTTGGTCTGCTCGGGGATGTCCCCCGACCAGCGGCTGGTCGAGTTCATCGAGCTGCCCGGCCATCCGTTCTGGGTCGGCACCCAGGCCCACCCGGAGTTCAAGAGCCGGCCCGACCGTCCCCATCCGCTCTTCCGCGAGCTGGTCTATGCCGCCCTCAACCGCGCCGAGGGACGCGACCCCCGCCTGCCCGACATCGGTGACGTCGGCTGAGGCCAGCGGGACCGGGGGCCGACCCGTCCCGGAGCGGGACGACCTGCCCCGGTTCCGGCCCACGGGCGAGGAGGTGGTCTTCCGGGGCCGGATCATCACACTCAGCCGCGCCGCCTTCGTGGACCCCGAGGGGGTGTCCTTCGAGCGCGACGTGGTCCGGCATCCCGGGGCGGTGGGGGTGGTGGCCATCACCGACGAGGAGGCGGTGGTCCTGGTGCGCCAGTACCGACCGGCCATCGACCAGTGGACCCTCGAGATACCGGCCGGCACCTGCGACGTCGACGGTGAGCCCCCGGCCGAGACGGCCCGACGGGAGTTGATCGAAGAGGCGGGGTACGCCGCCGCCGCCCTGACCCTGCTCACCCGGTGCGCCATCACCCCGGGGTTCTGCGACGAGTTCTCGTGGATCTTCCTGGCCACCGGGTTGACCCCGGTCGACGTCGACCGACAGGGGATCGAGGAGCGCTACATGCAGATCCACCACGTTCCCCTGGCCCGCTTCGACGACCTGGTGGACGACGGCACCATCATCGACGCCACCACCATCCTCGGCGTGGGTCTGGCCCGGCGACCACGGCCGGAGGAACGGTGAGCCAGCCGCTGTCCACCGGAGCCGAGGAGTACCTGTCGTGGCTGTCCGTCGAGAAGGGGCGTTCGCGCAACACCCTGGCCGCCTACCGACGGGACATCGCCGTATGGGAGCGTTGGGCGGCCGAGGCCGGCGTGGAACCGGGGGACGCCGACACCGGCGCCATCGAACGCCATCTGGCCGAGCTACGGGACGGGGGCCGCAACCCGGCCTCGATGGCCCGGTCGACCACCGCACTCCGGGGCCTGTTCCGCTTCCTGGTCAGCGAGGGGGAGCTGGCCGGTGATCCCACCGTCGACCTCCGGTCGCCCCGTATCCCGCGTCGGCTGCCCAAGGCCCTCGACGAGGACCAGGTCCTGACCCTGCTGAACTCGGTGAGCGGGGACGAGCCCTCCGACCGGCGTGACCGGGCCCTGCTGGAGGTGCTCTACGGAACCGGCGCCCGTATCTCCGAGGTGGTCGGCCTGTCCCTGATGGACCTCCAGGGCGACGACGGCCTGCTCCGGGTGTTCGGGAAGGGGTCCAAGGAGCGGCTGGTCCCGCTGGGTGGACCGGCCCGACTGTCCCTCGATCGCTGGCTGGCCCCGGCCGGTCGGCCCCGCCTGGCCCCCGACCGTTGGGCCCGCCGCAGCGACGCCGAGGCCGTCTTCATAAACCGTCGGGGCGGCCGGCTCAGCCGGCAGGGGGCCTGGGCCATCGTCCACCACCACGCCGGACGGGTCGGGATGGGCGACGTGGTGAGCCCGCACGTGCTCCGGCACTCGTGCGCCAGCCACATGCTGGCCCACGGAGCCGATATCCGGGTGGTGCAAGAACTGCTCGGCCACGTCTCGATCGCCACCACGCAGATCTACACCCGTTTGAGCCAGGACCACCTGCGCCAGTCGTACGAACTGGCCCACCCGCGGGCCACTGCGACCCAGCTCAAGTAGTATCTCTCCGTGCCGAGCGACGCCCCCACCATCGACTACCGCCAACTTCTCGAGAACGAGAGGCGCCAGCTGCAGTCCGAGCTGGCCGAGCTGGGCTTCGGTGAGGGCGGCAGCCTCGACTACGACCCCAACTTCGCCGACACCAGCCAGGTCACCGCCGAACGGGGGGAGGCCGAGGTGCTGGCCGGCCAACTGCAGGAGACGCTGGACGAGGTGGCCCTGGCCATCGGGCGCCTCGAGGACGGCAGCTACGGGCGGTGCGAGGTGTGCGGCGTGGCCGTCGAGCCGGCCCGTCTCGAAGCCATGCCCGCCACCCGATTCTGCATCAACCACGCCAGCCGGCCCTGATCGGGCCGGGCTGATGGCCTTCGGAGGCTATGGGGGAGGAGGCGGTAGCTCCGGTCGGTCGAACCGTCGGTTCCAACCCGACCAACGGACCGTCATCATCGTGGTGGTGGCGGTGGCCCTCATCCTCATCCTGCTCCGGACCCACCGCATCAACCGCTTCGAGATCATCTACTTCCTCGTCCTCGTCCCCTCGATCATCCTCCACGAGCTGTCCCACGGCGTGGTGGCCCTGGCCTTCGGCGACGACACGGCCCGCCGGGCCGGGCGCCTGACCCTCAATCCGGCCAAGCACGTGGACCCGGTCGGGACCCTCCTGGTGCCGGCGGTGCTCTCCCTGTCCGGGATCGGCGCCTACGGGTGGGCCAAGCCGGTCCCGGTAGCGCCCAACCGCCTCCGGAGCCCCCGCAACCACACGGTGGTGGTGTCACTCGTAGGGCCCGTCACCAACTTCGTCCTGGCTGCGCTGTTCGGCATCACGCTGGTACTGACCACCCCCCAGATTGTTCTGCAGCAGGTCCACTTCTACTGGAGCAATGGGGCTGGGGCTTACCCCCCTTCTCTCCTGGGCCAGATTCTCTTTATCGCCGGGATCGCCAATATCGTGCTGGGCGTGTTCAACTGCCTCCCCTGCCCCCCGCTGGACGGCGCCGCCGTGCTGGAGCGATTCCTGCCGGCCCGCATGCTCCCCAACTACTACAACCTCCAGCCCTTCCTCATGTTCCTTCCCTTCCTGCTCATCCTGTTCTTCCACAACCAGTGGGCCGAACTGATCAACCACGTCATCAGCTGGTGGTCGGGCCTGCTGGTGTGACCGGGGGCACGACCGGCCCATCCGCCCGCCGGCGGGGACCGCACCCGCCGGCCGCCGTGGGCGGACCGGTGCCCTCGTCCATCTGGGCCGCCCGGCGACCCCGCCCGCCCGGACCGTCCCCGACGGGGGCCATGGTCGAGGGGATCCCGGCCGCCTCCGCTCCATGAGCCCCCCTGACCATCGACCGGCGCCGACGGCGCCGCTGAAGCCGGGGACCGGTGCCGCCCCGGCCGCCCCGGGCCGGCCCCGGTCGCCGGTGTGGGTCCGGGCCCACCCCGGCATGGTGATCGCCCTGGTGGTGCCCTTCGCGGTGTTCTTCATCCCGTTGCTGTTCGGGTTGGTCTATCTGTCGGGTGACAACCTGATCCAGAACCTCCCCATGCGGGCACTGGTGGGCCGGGACCTGGCCCACGGCAACCTGCCGCTGTGGAACCCGTACCTGTTCAGTGGGACCCCGCTGCTCGGGGGCTTCAACGCCGGGGCCGCCTACCCGACCACCTGGCTGACCGCCGTGCTCCCGCTCTTCCCGGCCTGGACCCTCATGCTGGCCGTCACCTACGACGTGGCCCTGGGCGGGATGTACGTCTTCCTCCGGCGCCAGGCCGTCTCGTCCACGGCGTCCACGTTCGGTGCGGTGACGTTCGCCTTCGCCGGCTACATGACCGCCCAGATCGTGCACGTCGACCTCGTCACCGGAGCGGCGTGGCTGCCCTGGATGCTGGTGGCGGTGCACGGCCTCACCGAGCGTCGCCCCACCGGCCCGACTGCGGCGGGACGCCCGGTGGCCCGGCGACGTCGTACCCGGGTCTGGATCCTCATTCTGGGGCTGTCCCTCGGACTGACCCTGTTGGCCGGCGCGGCCGAGTCGATCATCGACAGCGTCGTCCTGGTGTCCATCTACGGCGTCTGGCGGCTGGTGTCGATGGGGCACATCCGCCGGGGGAACGGGCGGGCGCTCGTCGCCACCCTGGGCACCGCCGGCGCCGGCCTGGTCGCGGGGGTGGCGCTGGGCACGGCACAGTGGCTGCCCGGCCTCATCTTCCTGTCCCAGTCCCAGCGGGCGTCCACCAGCTACACCTTTTTCTCCAGCGGGTCACTCGACAACCGGCTGCTGGCCCTCGTGGCCTCGCCGTTCGCCCTCGGCACCAACCAGGACTGGCCGGCCGCCTACGCCGGGACCTACAACTTCGCCGAAGTCACCAGCTACGTGGGCATCCTGGCCCTCATCGCCGCCTTCTCCCTGTTCCTACGGGCCTGGCGGACCCGGCCGGAGGCGGCCCGGTGGCGGGTCTGGTACGCCATTCTGGCCGTCGGGGTCCTTTCCTCCCTGGGTGGTCAGACACCGTTCGCCCGGTTGATGTACCTGATCCCGGGTGTGCGGAGCGAGCGACTGCTCAACCGGAACCTGCTCCTGGTCGATGTGGCCCTGGCCGTCCTGATGGCCTGGTGGGTACACCTGGTCCTCGATCGTCGGCACGACGAGGGGAGCTCGTCGGACGAGCCCACCACCGTCCGCGGCCGGTGGCGGGCCGCCGGTCGGGCCGACGTCATCGTCACCGGTATCCCCTTCGCCTTCGTCGCGGTCGTGGGTGTGCTGGCCTGGGCGGCCGGGCCGTTCCTCGATCACCTCCTGGAGATCGAGAGCCCCTTCGGCGCCGGGGTCCGGCTCCGGGTGGCGGGCCTGGTCACCGCAGAAGTGGCCGTTGCCGGCGCGGCCACCTGGATCGTGCTGGTTCGTGGTCGCTTCGCCCTCCGCACCCTGAGGCGGCTGCTGGCCGCGGTGCTGGTGGTCGACCTGGCCCTGTTCAACGCCTTCGTCATCAATGCGCCCATCACCGAGGCCGCGGCCCAAGCCAACGGACCGGCGCCGGCCGCGCTGGCCGCCCGGGTCGGCGACGGTCGGTTCATCGTCTACGACCCGGACCGGTTCTACACGGGCCAGCTCCAGGACCTCGGGCAGACCGATCTGAACATCTACCACCGGCAGCCGAGCGCCCAGGGATACACGGCCCTGACCGACGGCGGGTACTACGACGCCACCGGGGCCCACTACCAGGAGGACCTCGACCCGAAGACCCTGGCCGGCACGGTCTGGGACCAGCTCAACACCACCACGCTGCTGTCGTTGCCCGGCTACTTCCTCCGGCCGGCGCCGGGCGCCGGCCCGCCCCTCATCCCGTACCCGGTCAGTGCTTTCGGCCAGACCCCGGCGACCTCGGCGACGTCGACGACGGCGCTGGAGAGGGGACAGGCCCGGACCTGGTACTTCGGTGGGGTGCTGACCGTGTCCCGGTGGTCGGTGCCCATCCAGACCGGGACGGGGGCCGACCTGCGGGTCGGACTGGTCACGCCTTCCGGCACCGACCGCTGGCTGCCGACCGCCGACGCCACCGTGGCCGACTCCGGGGGACAGCGCTCGGTCGTGGTCAGGCTGCCCCAGCCGGTGGCGGCCGGAGGCGTGGTGGTGCGGTCAGGGCGGGCCCGTGCCGTCGTCGGCATCCCGACGGCGGATACGGCCCAGACCGGGGCGGTCGAGCTGGACGGCCCCATGCAGTACGGGGTGATCCCGCCGCACTGGGTCTTCACCGGCATCATGGGCGCCTTTGGGGTCTTCCGGAACACCCGAGCCAGGGGATGGGCCTGGGTGGAGCCCCGGAAGGGCGGTGCAGGCGGCAAGGCCGAGCCGGTCGGCACAGCCACGACCACGGCCCCGGGACGGGACGGGAACCAGCTGATCCGGGTGCGGGCCAGGACCGGACTCGTGCTGGTGCGGAGTGAGTCGTGGAGCCCGGGCTGGCACGCCACCATCCAGACCGTGGGAACGGGCGGCCCGGAGCGACCGGTGGCCGTCGGTCCGAGCGGCACGGTCCAGCAGGTGGCGGTGCCGGGCCCGGGGGAGTACCTGGTGCGGTTCACCTACCGGCCCTCCTGGGCCCAGGTGGGACTGGTGGTCTCGGCCGTGACCGGGGTGGGCCTACTGGCCTGGGCCGGGACGGAGGCCGTCCGGGCCCGGAGCCGGCGGCGGGCCCGGGGCAGCCGACGGCACCACCCGGGCATCAGTACGGGCTGAGGAGCCCGATGGCGTCGGCGGCCCGCCGGTAGGTCGCCGACGCCACGGTCCGGGCCTTCTCCGCCCCCGTGGCCAGGATGGCCGGCACCGCCCCCGGGTCGGCGGCCAGGGCCGCCCTTCGTTCACGCACCGGGCGGAGCAGCTCGACCAGGGCCTCGGCCGTGTCGGTCTTCAGGTCCCCGTAGCGGTGGTAGGAGCCGGCCACTTCCGAGGGTGTGCGGTCCGTGGCCACCGCCAGCAGCTCCAACAGGTTCGACAGGCCGGGCTGGGTCTCGGGGGCGTAGCGGACCTCGCCCTCGGTGTCGGTGACGGCCCGCTTGATCTTGCGCTCGATCTCCGACGGCGGGTCCATGAGCAGGACGGTGCCGAGGGGGGAGTTGACCGACTTGGACATCTTGTTCTCGGGGTGCTGGAGGTCCATGACCCGGGCCCCGGCGGGCGGGACGGAGGCCTCGGGGACCACCAGGGTGGGGCCGTAGCGGTGGTTGAAGCGGTTGGCCAGCTCGCGGGCCAGCTCGAGGTGCTGGCGCTGGTCGTCGCCGACCGGCACCCGCTCGGCGTCGTAGAGCAAGATGTCGGCCGCCTGCAGAACGGGGTAGGTGAAGATCCCGACCCGCACCGAGTCCTTGCCGGCGCTCTTCTCCTTGAACTGGGTCATGCGACCGAGCTCGCCCATGGTGGCGGTGCACTCCAACAACCACGCCATCTGGACGTGCGCGGCGACATGGCTCTGGACGAAGAGGGTGCACCGGTCGGGATCGAGGCCGGCCGCCAGCAGGTCGAGGGCGGTCTCCGAGGTACGCGACCGGAGCTCGTCGGGGTCGATGTCGAGCGTCAGGGCGTGCAGGTCCACGATGGCGTAGAAGCTGTCGTGACGGTCCTGGTCGGCCACCCAGTTCCTGACGGCGCCCAGGTAGTTGCCCAGATGGAGGTCGCCGCTGGGTTGGAGGCCGGACAGAACTCGGGGCATGGGGGGTCATCGTAGGTCGGGCCCGGAGGTGCACGGAATGAACCACCCCAGACGATAGGGTCGGGTGCCGTGGCCGCCACTGTCTCCACCCCGGTGTTCGAGGGCCCCATCGACCTGCTCCTGCAGCTGGTCAACAGCCACGACGTGGAGCTCTACGACATCCACCTCACCGCGGTGGTGGACGCCTTCGTGGCCGAGGTGGCCGGCTGGGAGTCGGTCGACCTCCAGACCCTGTCGGAGTTCTTGATGGTGGCCGCCCTGCTCATCGAGCTCAAGTCCCGCCGCCTGCTGCCCGGCCACGACGACGTCGAGCCGGACGAGGAGCTCGTGGGATGGGAAGAGCGGGACCTGCTCCTGGCCCGACTGCTCGAGTGCCAGGCCTACGCCGCCGCCGCCGACGGGTTCGCCCTCCTCCTCGAGCAGGCGGCCCGATCGGTGGCCCGGACCGCCGGTCCCGATCCCGACGTCGTGATCAACGCCCCCGACCTCCTCGAGGGTGTGACCGCCGACGATGTGGCGGCGGCCTTCCTGCGGGCCACGGCCGAACGACCGGTGCCGGTGGTGGACCTCTACCACGTCACCGTCGACACCGTCACCGTGGCCGACGCCGTCGCCGACCTGGCCCGGCGCCTACCCGCCCTGGGCCGCTCGACCTTCCGGGGCCTGACCCGCCACCTCACCACCCGGATGGACATCATCGTGCGCTTCCTGGCCCTCCTCGAACTTTGCAAGCAGGGACGGGTCGATCTCGACCAGGGCCACACCTTCGGGGATCTCGAGGTGGTGTGGGTGGCCGACGCGCCCGAGCCGGTCTCGGTCGGCGCCGGGTTCTACGACGAGTACGAGGGATGACCGAGCCGCTCTCGCCCGAGGCCCGGGCCATCGAGGCCGTCCTCATCGTGGCCGTCGAGCCGGTTCCGGCCGGACTGCTGGCCGAGCTGCTCGAGCTGCCGGTGGAGAGGATCGACCCGCTCTGCGACGAGCTGGCCGAGTCGTGCCGCTCCGGAGGACGCGGCTTCGACGTGGTCCGGATCGCCGGGGGGTTCCGCATCCAGAGCCATCCTGACCTGGCGCCCTACGTGGAGCGCTTCGCCAACGTCGGCGTGTCGTCCCGGTTGTCGGCGGCGGCGTTGGAGACCCTGGCCATCGTGGCCTACAAGCAGCCGGTGTCCCGGGCCCAGATCGCCGCCCTCCGGGGTGTCAACGTGGACGGGGTGGTGCGGCTGCTCGAGCACCGCGGCTATATCGCCGCGGTGGGACGGGCGCCGGGCCCCGGGCAGGCCGTGCTCTACGCCACCACCGAGGCCTTCTTGGAGCGACTCGGGCTCGACCGGTTGGACCAGCTGCCCCCGGTCGAGGACCTCCTGCCGGGGCCGGAGACCCTGGCCGACCTGGAGGATCAGATGCGCCCGTCCATCGATGGCTGACCGGGACGACCGCCCGGCCCCGTCCCTGTCCACCGGCGACCGGCTGCAGAAGGTGATGGCCCGGATCGGCGTCGGCTCCCGCCGGGTGTGCGAGGAGCTCATCGCCGACGGCCGGGTCACGGTCAACGGCGAGGTGCCCGTCCTCGGCCGACGGGTCGACCCCTCGGCCGACCGGGTCGAGCTCGACGGCGTACCCCTGCCCGTCCGGCCCGGACTGGTCCACTACCTCGTGAACAAACCGGCCGGCGTGGTCAGCACGGCCGAGGACACCCACGGGCGCCCGACGGTCGTGGCCCTCGTGCCCGACGACACCAGAGTCTACCCGGTCGGACGGCTGGACATGGACTCGGAGGGGTTGGTCATCGTGACCAACGACGGAGAGCTGACCCATCGTCTCACCCACCCGTCCTTCGGTGTTCCCAAGGAGTATCTGGTCGAGGTCGAGGGCCAACCCTCGGCCGGGGCCGTCCGGCAGCTGCGGGAAGGTGTCGAACTGGACGACGGACCGACCGCCCCGGCCCGGGTGGCGGTGGTCGCCCCCACGCTGCTGCGCATGGTCATCCACGAGGGACGCAACCGGCAGGTCCGCCGCATGTGCGAGGCGGTGGGCCATCCGGTGGTGCGTCTGGTCCGGACCCGCATCGGGCCCCTGGCCGACCCCTCCCTGGGCCCGGGCTCCTACCGGCCCCTCAGCTTCGACGAGGTCCGCAGCCTGTCCTCCGCCGCCGCTCCCGTCGCGGACGGGGAGGAGCCGGCTCCCCCTGAGTAACATGCCTGGCTGATGTCCACATCCGTCCGAGCCGTCCGCGGCGCCACCACCGTCGAGGCCGACACCCCGGGGGCCATCACCGAACGGGTGGTGGCCCTGCTGGGGCAGATCCTGGACCGCAACGGGCTGGGCGAGGACGACATCATCTCGATCCTGTTCACCGCCACCGAGGACATCACCTCGACATTCCCCGCCACCGCAGCCCGCTCCATGGGCCTGGGCGCGGTACCGCTGATCTGTGCGCGGGAACTCTCCATCACCGGTTCGGTCGGGCACTGCATCCGGGTCATGCTGCACGTCACCACCGAGCGGCCCCGGAGCGAGATCCACCATGTCTACCTCGAGGGCGCACAGGGGCTCCGTGACGACCTCCCCGACTGACGGCTCCCACCCCGGCGGGTCGCCAACAGGGGAGCGGGGACCCCGGCTGACCCGTCGGGCCATGGTCTTCGGGACCGGCCTGATCGGGGGTTCGGTGGGCCTGGCCCTGCGCGAGCGGGGCTGGCACGTGAGCGGCGTGGACACCGCCGACGGCGTGGCCGCCCGGGCCGTGGAGCTCGGCGCCCTCAGCGTCGAGGGCGTCGACCGGCAGGCCGATCTGGTCCTGGTGGCCACGCCGGTCAGCGCCGCCGCCGGCGTGATCAGCGAGATCCTGGCCCCGGGGGCCTGGGGACCCGAGGTGATCGTGACCGACGTCGGCAGTGTGAAAGGACCGTTGGTGGCGGCCGTCGACCACCCCCGGTTCGTGGGGGGCCATCCCATGGCCGGATCCGAACAGGTGGGCGTGGAGGGCGCCTCGGGCGATCTCTTCGTGGGCGCCACCTGGGTCCTCACGCCCACGGCCACCACCGACCCCGACGCCTTCGCCCTGGTCCGCAACGTGCTGGCCGACCTCGGGGCCGACGTGGTGGCGCTGGCCCCGGCCCAGCACGACGCCCTGGTGGCGGTGGTGTCCCACGTCCCCCACCTGACCGCGGCCACGCTCATGGACCTGGCCGTCGGCCTGGGCGAAGAGCACGCCGCCCTCCTGCAGCTGGCGGCGGGCGGTTTCCGGGACATGACCAGGATCGCGGCCGGCCAGCCCTCCATCTGGCCCGACATCTGCGAGGACAACGCCGAGGCCATCGTGGCCACGTTGGACCTGCTCATCGAGGCCCTCGGCGCCATGCGCCGCCGCGTGGCCGAGCACGACCACGATTCGCTGCTCGAGATCCTGGGCCGGGCCGCCGACGCCCGCCGGGTGCTCAGCGATCGGGCCCCCCTGCCCGATGAGCTGGTCGAGGTGCGGATCCCGATGCTCGACCGGCCCGGGGCCCTGGCCGAGGTCACCGTGCTCGCCACCGAGCTGGGCATCAACATCCTCGACGTCGAGATCGCCCACTCCGTGGCCGGTAACCGGGGCGTCCTGGTGCTGGTGGTGGACACCCTGTCGGGGCCGACCCTGCTGACCACCCTCATCGACCGGGGCTACCGCGCCTCGAGCTCTCCGGTCGGGACCACCCGGTGAGCGACGTCGGACCACGGCCCGGGACGGCCCCGGGGGACTCCGACGTCCTGGTGGTACGGGGCGGCACGCCGCTGAACGGGACGGTGCGGGTGCCCGGGGACAAGTCCATCTCCCACCGGGCCCTACTGCTGGCGGCCCTGGCCGAGGGCGTGTCGACCATCACCGGCCTGTCCCGGGGTGACGATGTGGCCCGGACCATGGCGGCGGTGTCGGTCCTCGGAGCCGGGGTCGCCACCGACGGTGACGCGGTCACCGTGACCGGGGGCCGGTCACGGCTCCGACCCCCGGAGGCCCCGATCGACCTGGGCAACTCGGGTACGGGCATACGGCTGCTGGCCGGCGTGGCCGCCACGCTGACCGGTACCACCACCCTGACCGGCGACGATTCGCTGCGGGGCCGGCCCATGGACCGGGTAGCCGAGCCGCTGACCAGGATGGGAGCGGTGGTGACGGGGGTCGGGGACCGCCTCCACGCTCCGCTGGCCATCACCGGGGGTGCCCTCCGGGGCATCACCTACACGCCACCCATGGCCAGCGCCCAGGTGAAGTCGGCCATCCTGCTGGCCGGGACGGCCGCCGACGGGGAGACCGTGGTCCACGAGCCCGTGGCCACACGGGCCCACACCGAGGAGATGCTGGCCGCGGCCGGAGCCGACATCAGCTTCGAACGGGTGGGGGCCGGTCGGGTCGTCCGGGTACGGAGATCGTCGGTGAGCCCCGGGACCTTCACGGTGCCCGGCGACCCGTCACAGGCGGCGTTCTGGCTGGTGGCCGGCGTCATCGTCCCGGGCAGCCTGGTCACCGTGGCCGACATCCAACTCGGCATCGAGCGACTCGGGTACCTCGGGGTCCTGCGCCGGATGGGGGCCACCATCGAGGTGGTGGAGGCCGGCAACCAGGCTGGCTCTCTGACCAGCTACGCCTGCGCCCTGCACGGCACCGTGGTGGAGGCGGCCGAGATCCCCTCGCTGGACGAAGTCCCGATCCTGGCCGTGGCGGCGGCGCTGGCCCACGGCACCACCCGGTTCCGCGACGTGGGTGAGTTGCGGGTGAAGGAGTCCGACCGACTGGCCGGCACGGTGGAGATGATCCGGGCCTTCGGGGGCTCGGCCGAGGCCCAGGCCGACGATCTGGTGGTGGAGGGCACCGGCGCCCCGCTCCGGCCCGGTCGGGTGGACGCCCACGGCGACCACCGCATGGCCATGGCCGCCGCCGTGGCCGGGGCGGCCTGCCCGCCGACCTCGGGCGACACCACCGTGGCCGGATGGGAGGCCGTGGCCACCAGCTACCCCGGCTTCGCCGACGAGCTCGGTCGGCTGGCCCCACCGGGACCGAAGCCATGGTGACTGGCCCGGTCACCGACGTCCGGCCGCGTCCGGTCATCGCCATCGACGGACCGGCCGGGTCGGGCAAGTCCACCGTGTCGCGTGCCCTGGCAGCACGACTCGGCATCGATCGCCTCGACACCGGGGCCATGTACCGGGCGGTGGCATGGGCCGTCCTCGACCGGGGCATCGCCCCCGCCGACCGCGACGCGGTGGCCGCGGTGGCCCGGGCGGTCCGCATCGGGGTGGGTGAGCGGGTCACCGTGGACGGGACCGACGTCACCGAGGCCATCCGCGGACCCGCCGTCAGCGCGGCGGTCTCGGCCGTGGCCGCCAATCCGGACGTCAGGGCTGTGATGGTGCACCATCAGCGGACCTGGGCCGCCGACCGGGGCGGGGGAGTCATCGAGGGACGGGACATCGGATCGGTGGTCTTCCCGCGGGCCGACCTCAAGATCTACCTCACCGCGTCGGCAGTCGAGCGGGCCCGGCGCCGTCCCGAAGAAGGGGCCGATGCGCTGTCCCGGCGGGACCGGATCGACAGCACCCGCCAGGCCTCACCCCTCGAGGTGGCGGACGGGGCCCGGATCATCGACACCACCGACCGTCAGGTGGACGACATCGTGGACGAGGTCATGGCGTGGCTGTGACCGGAGTCGAGGACAACGGAGAGCCGGTCGAGGTGGCGATGCGCGTCGACACCAGCTTCACCCGCATCTACCAGATCCTGCGGGTCCTGGTCCATGGGTTGAACCGACTCCTCTTCCGCACCACCGTCGAAGGGGCCGACCAGGTCCCTACGACCGGACCGGTCATCATCGCTCCGGTGCACCGCTCCTTCATCGACTTCTTCGTGGCTTCCGAGGTCACGAGGCGCAAGCTCCACTACATGGCCAAGGACAGTCTGTGGCAGAACTCGTGGTTGGCCCGGATCCTGCCCGCCGTCGGGGCGTTCCCCGTCCACCGGGAGTCGGCCGACCGCGAGGCGCTCCGCCGGGCCCAGCAGGTCCTCGAGGCCGGCGAGGTCCTCATCCTGTTCCCCGAGGGCGAACGACGGACCGGGCCGGTGATCGGGTCGCTCCATGAGGGCGTGGCCTTCCTGGCCGCCCGCACCGGGGCCACCGTGGTCCCGGTGGGCATCGGGGGCTCGGCTTCGGTGATGCCCAAGGGCAAGCGCGTGCCCCGGCCCCGTCACATCCATCTCGTCGTGGGCCGACCCATCGCCCCCCCGGCCCGAACCGGTGGGGGCAGGATCTCCCGCAGCCGGACCCACGCCCTGACCGAGGATCTCGGCACCGAGTTACAGGACCTCTACGACCGCTCGGTGACGGTCGTGGGCCGTTACTGACACTCCGTCCACCCCTCGGAGCGTCGGTCTCAGCGGCCGGTGGGCCGCCCCCGGCCCCTCCGCACCCGGTACCAGGTGGTGCCGATGACGCGGGCGTACTGGAGCCCGAAGACCAGGTTCCCGCCCTTCTTCGACGTGCCCGAGGACCGGGGGTGCCAGACCGTGGGGCGCTCGGTGATCCGCCAGCCCCGACTGGCCGAGGTGATCACCACCTCGGACGTCTGGTACTGGTCCTGGATCAGGTGCGGGGTGATGTCGTTCAAGAGCTCGACCCGGAAGGCCCGATAGCCGCTGGAGGAGTCCGTGAGGTGCTGGCCCATGATCGTGTTGAGGATCGAGGCATAGACCTTCACCCCGGCCCGGCGGAACCGGTCGGTGGTCTGGTCGACGCCGAGCCGGCGTGAACCGATCACGAAGTCGGCGGTGTCGTCGAGCAGGGGCTGCACCATGGTGCCCATCTCGGCCGGATCGTTCTGCCCGTCGGCGTCGAGGGTGACGACATAGCGCGCCCCGTGGTCGGCGGCCAGCCCGTAGCCCAGGCGGAGGGCGGCACCCTGGCCCAGATTGACCGGTAGCACGCAGGTGGCGACCCCGGCGTCGAGGGCCACCCGGGCGGTACCGTCCGTGCCCCCGTCCACCACCACCAGCGTGGTGACCTCGAGATCACCGACGAGGGTGGGCATGGCCTTCAGCACATCGCCGATGTTCTGTTCCTCCTCGTAGGCGGCGACGAGTGCCACCACCGGGCCGAACCGCACCTCGGGGTAGCGGGCCTCGAACTCCGCTTGGGCCCGATCGGCGACGAACCGGGTCAGCTCGGCCGTCCGCCGGTGTCGGCGGCTGTCGGGGAGGGTGAGCCAGCGGTGGCGCTGTGTCGGCGCCACTACAGGATGTGGGGGTTACCGAATACCGCCCGTACCTTCGGCTCGAAGTGCGACAGGGACTCGGTCGGGTAGTCGGGGTCGAAGCTGACCTGGTCCCACTCGTCGGCGAACTGTTCGGCCAGCTCGTACCACGGCTCGTCTCGATAGCGGTCCCGCATGTTCGGGTCCATGTCGAAGTGGTGGTAGTAGTGACGACCCTGGAAGTCCTGATGGGCGAGGATGGCCGACGTCACGTCCGGACGGACATAGGGACGCAGGATCTCGGCCGCGATCCGGGGGTGGTTGGGCACCGATACCGCTTTGCCGATGTCGTGGCAGAGGGATGCCACCACCAGCTCGTCGTCGGCGCCGGCCCGCTCGGCCCGCGTGGCCGTCTGGAGGCAGTGGGTCAGTTGGTCGACGGCGAACCCGTCCACGACCTCCGACAGCGACTCCAACATGGCCAGGACACGGTCGGCCACGCGGTCCTGATGCTTCATGGTCTCCGCGCCAATGACGGCCCACTGGTCGCCGGTCGAGACATCCATACTGGTGAACGAGGTCGTCATAGCTCCATTCTCGCGCCAAAACCCCTACCCGGCGCCTCGCTATCCGGTCAGCCGCTCCAGGACGTCGGCGGCCACCGTGGTCCGGTCACCCGTCAGGACCTGGGATGAGAGGTTCGATGGCTCCGCCGACGGGGCCCCGTTGAGCACGGCCAGGGCCACCTCGAGGCCACGGAGCAGTTCACGCAGCTCGGGTGGGGGCGGGAAGTACTCCTCTTCCACCGTGACGGGGCAGCGCTCGACCCCGTGGACCGGCGCCAGGCGGGCCACGACCGCCTGCACCAGTGCCTCCGGCGCCGAGGCGCCTGCGGTCACCCCGACCGTCCCCGACAGATCGTCGGGCAGCTCCGTGGCGTCATTGACCCTGATGACCCGGGGACAGCCGAACGACCGGGCCACCTGCTCGAGTGCCACGGTGTTGGATGAGTTCTCCGAGCCGATGACCACGACGGCGTCGGCCTCGCCGGCCAGCGCCTTGAGGGCGGCCTGCCGGTTGGTGGTGGCGAAGCAGAGGTCGCTCCGGTTGGGCATCCACAGCTGAGGGAAACGCTGACGGGCCCGGTCGACGATGCCGGCCCACTCATCGTGACTCAGCGTGGTCTGGGCCAGCAGGGCCACCGGGGGCTCCTCGCCCTCGGGCCCGAGCTCACCGATCAGGTCCACGTCCTCGACTCGCTCCAACAGCCGTACCGAGGCCGGTGCCACCGCCATGGTCCCGACCGCCTCCTCGTGGCCGTGGTGACCGACGTAGAGCACGGTGAAGCCCTTGTTGGCTCGGACCCGTAGCTCGTGGTGGACTTTGGTCACCAGGGGGCAGACGGCGTCGACCACGACCCGCCTGTCGGCCCGGGCCGACGTGACCACCTCCGGCGCCGACCCGTGGGCCGAGAGCATGAGGGGGGCTCCGGCCGGCACGTCGTCGATGTCGTCCACGAAGATGACGCCCTGGGCCTCGAACTGGTCGACCACGTGCCGGTTGTGCACGATCTCGTGGTAGCAGTAGACCGGAGGCTCGAAGACCCGCACCATCCAGGCCAGCGCCTTGATGGCTTTCTCCACCCCGGCGCAGAACCCCCTCGGCTCGGCCAGGAGCACTCGGTCCACGGTCACGGGGCCAGGCTAGTGGGGCAGGCGCTCCGGACCGGGCGGGCGCCGACGGCGGGGGAGGGGGGACCAGGTAACCTGGTGTCATGTCGGCGCCACGAGTGACGACGGCACCCAAGGTCGTCGCCGTCACGGAATCGTCACCGGCCCACCTGTCCGGCCTACGGCCTGGAGATGAGCTCCTCAGCCTGAACGGGCGGACACCGCGGGACGTCATCGAGTACAGCCTCCTGGTCGACGAGCCCCTTCTCGACCTCGAGGTCCGTCGGCGCGGCCGGGGCGAGACACTCACGCTCCGGGTCGACAAGGAGCCGGGTGAGCCGTTCGGAGCCGAGGTGTCCTCCGCCCTCTTCGACCGGGTCCGCACCTGCGACAACCACTGCGAGTTCTGCTTCATCCACCAGCTGCCCAAAGGGATGCGGCGGAGCCTCTCCCTGAAGGACGACGACTACCGGCTCTCGTTCCTCTACGGCAACTTCACCACGCTGACCCGATTCACCGAGATGGACCTCGAACGGGTCCTGACCGAGCGGCTGAGTCCGTTGTTCGTGTCCATCCACGCCACCGACCCCGACGTCCGGGCCGACATGCTGCGCAACCGCCGCGGCGCCACCAGCCTCCGATGGCTGGGCGCCCTCCTCGACGGCGGCATCGAGATCCACGGACAGGTGGTGGTGTGCCCGGGCAAGAATGACGGCGACATACTGGAGGACACCCTGGCCGGTGTGCTCGACCGCTATCCCGTCCTGGCCACGGTGGCGTGCGTCCCGCTCGGGGTGAGCCGCTTCTCCCACGAGAGTGCCATGCGCCCGCACTCGCCGGACGAGGCCGCCGAGGTGTGCGACACCGTCGAGCGCTGGCAGGAGACCTTCCTCGAGGCCCTCGGCCGTCGGATGGTGTTCGCGGCCGACGAGTACTACCTCATGGCCGATCGGCCCTTTCCCGCCGGCCACACCTACGAGGGATTCCCGCAGCACGAGAACGGCCTGGGCATGGCCAGGGCCTTCGAGGCCGCATTCGGGGGGGACGAGCGGGCCGCTCTCGGGGTGCGGCCGGGCTTCTTCGCCGCCGTGGACGGGGCGCCGGCCTCGGGCTACCGGGCCCGACGGGGGACCGACGACGATCCGGGGACGGCCGGCCCAGGAGCACCCATCGCCATCCTCACCGGCGAGTACGGCGCCCGGGTGCTGGACCCCCTGGTGAGCTCGCTCGGGCGTGACGACATCCGGTTGGTGCCGGTCGTCAACCACTTCTTCGGCGGCAACATCGGGGTGTCCGGCCTCATGACCGGAGCCGATCTGGCCCAGGTACTCGGCTCTGAGCCCGAGGGCCACCGCTACCTGCTGCCCGACTCGTGCCTCTCGGAGGGACGGTTCCTCGACGATCTCCGGCCGGCCGACCTGCCCCGCCCCGTCGAGGTGGTCGCCACCGACGGACTGTCGCTCCGGCGGGCTCTCGACCGCGACGGACCGGTCGAAGGCGAGCGTGTGCCGGTGACCCTCGGGGCGTCCCGGTGACGGCCACCGGAGCCGACGCCACTGCGTCGGACCGGCCGTCGGTGGTCATCGCCGGACGTCCCAACGTCGGCAAGTCCACGTTGGTCAACCGCATCGTGGGGCGGCGCGCCGCGGTGGTCGAGGAGCGACCGGGCGTCACCCGCGACCGCAAGGAACTCGATGCCGAGTGGTGCGGACGGAAGTTCACCGTGGTCGACACGGGCGGCTGGCTGGAGTCCGATGATGCGCTCGACGCCCAGGTCAGCGCCCAGGCCGAGCGGGCCATCGCCCAGGCCGACGTGGTCCTGTTGGTGGTGGACGTCACCGTGGGCCTCACCGACCAGGACCTGGCCGTGGCGCGCGTGCTCAAGCGGTCGGGCCGTCCCGTCCGGGTGGTCGTCAACAAGGTCGACTCGTCGGAACGCGAGACCGATGCCTGGGATGCCATGGCCCTCGGACTCGGTACGCCGTGGCCGATCAGCGCGCTCCACGGCCGGGGAACCGGGGACCTCCTCGACGATGTGGTCGGGCTCCTCCCCGAGGATGGCGGCGATCGTGGAGCCGGCACTCCCGGACCCGACCACGGCGACGAGCTGCCGGATCTGGTGGGAGGGGAGCATGCGACGACGGGCGTTCCCCGCGTCGCGCTCGTGGGTCGCCCCAACGTGGGCAAGTCGACCCTGTTCAACCGACTGGTCGGCGATGAGCGTTCCGTGACGCACGACGCCCCGGGCACCACCCGGGACGCGGTGGACACCGTGGTGGAGACGCCGGAGGGAACCGTGTGCTTCGTCGACACGGCCGGCATGCGCCGGAAGTCACGCACCGAGCGCGGGACCGAGTACTTTTCGGTCCTCCGGGCCCTCGATGCCCTCGACCGGTCCGACATAGCCCTGCTGGTCATCGATGCCACGGCCGGGATCACCCACCAGGACCAGCGCCTGGCCGAGCGGGTGGGTGCGGCCGGATGCCCGACGGTGGTGGTCCTGAACAAATGGGAGCTGATCCCGACCGAGGACCGACAGGACATC
Organism: uncultured Acidimicrobiaceae bacterium; assembly: GCA_963756515.1. Lineage (GTDB taxonomy): Bacteria > Actinomycetota > Acidimicrobiia > Acidimicrobiales > RAAP-2 > Bog-756. Next base: position 233,550 of record CAVWNV010000013.1, on the reverse strand, counting down.
CTGGCCGACGTGGGCGACCGGCTGGCCTTCCTCGGCGATGCCCCCGTGCTGCGGATCAGTGCGCTCTCGGGTCTCGGCGTCCATCACATCCTCCCGGCCGTGGCTGCGGCCGAGGAGGCCTACCACTCGAGGGTCCCCACCGGCGAGCTGAACCGGGCCCTCAAGTCGATCCAGATGGCTCACCCACCCGTCGGCGCCAAAATCCAGTACGCCGTCCAGGGGGCCAATGATCCCCCCACCTTCACCTTGTTCACCAACGGCCGACTCCAGCCCACCTACCTCCGTTACGTCGAGCGGGGCCTGCGGGAACGGTTCGAGCTCGGCCCCACGCCGATCAAGCTGCGCGTCCGGGCCAAGGGCGCCCATGGGAGCGGGGGCCGCAAACGGTGAGGCGCTCGAAGCAGGTACTCCGCCCGGCCCCGGGTCGGACACCGACGAACGGGAACCGGTGACCGGTGCCGTGGTGTGAGCAGTGCGACCACCGTCTGGAGACCGACGATCTGGCTGACGACGGAACCTGTCCCGTCTGTCACACCGTCCCACTGGAACACCGGAAGTCGCCCTGGTACTTCAAGTTCATGTTGGTAGCCAGCGTCATCTACCTCGGGTACCGGGCCTTCCAGGGTGTGACCTGGGTGGTCCATCACATCTAGTGACCCGAGTCATAAGTTCTTGTCCTTTTTAGGAATTTCCCCCTTGGCTCCCGCGTTCCCATCGTTATCGACGACGATGGGAGACATCGATGGGACCGCAGAGAAAGCAACCAATCGGACTCGTGTTGAGCGACGAGGAGCGCGAGACCCTCGAACGTTGGGCACGTCGGCCGAAGAGTGCGCAGGCTCTGGCCTCTCGATGTCGCATCGTTCTGGCTTGTGCCGAAGGGGGCAACAACGTCGACGTTGGGGCTCGACTTGGCGTCAGCCGTCACACCGTGGGCAAGTGGCGGAATCGGTTCATGGCGCATCGGCTCGATGGCCTCAACGACGACCCCCGCCCGGGCGCCCCTCGCCAGATCGGTGATGACGCGGTCGAGGCGGTCATCGTGAAGACGCTGGAGGAGATGCCGAAGAACGCCACCCACTGGTCGACGCGTTCGATGGCTCAGGAAACGGGCATGAGCCAGTCGGCCATCAGCCGGATCTGGCGGGCGTTCGGACTCAAGCCTCATCTGGTCGAGTCCTTCAAGCTCTCGCCCGATCCTCAGTTTGTGGAGAAAGTCCGTGATGTCGTGGGGCTTTACGTCAATCCACCCGAAGGAGCGCTCGTGCTCTGCGTGGACGAGAAGACTTCGATCCAAGCACTCGATCGGACAGCACCGGTGCTTCCGCTTCGCCCAGGATTGCCGGAGAACTTCAGACTCAGACCGTCCGTCACGAGATCACCTGCAACCTATTCGCAGCCTGGACGCCTCCGGGAAGAGTCATCGCCACGGTCTGACTCGAAGTCCTAGGTCGGAGCGAGCATCGCATCGTGATGGGCCCGGACCATGCCGCCGGGGAGGAACCCGGGTTGGGGTAGGGTTGCGGACCGTCGACAGGACGGTGCCCGGATGGATGGTGCTCGCACGAGGGGCACGAACACCCGGGCAGGCAGGAGCTCTCTGCTGCGGACTGGATCTGTCGACTTTGCGGGCTGTGGCGCAGCTTGGTTAGCGCGCTTGACTGGGGGTCAAGAGGTCCCGGGTTCAAATCCCGGCAGCCCGACGCAGGTCGGAAGTGCCGCTGCTACGTGTCTGTCCAGCCGGGTATCGACACCACCCGTGGTCCGGGTGCAGCTTCTACGATGGTCACGGTCATCCCTTCCTTCCTTAGCGGTTGAGGGGTGGCACGGCCCTCCCCGATCGGGGTGACGGGCGGTCTGGATCGTTCGAGCGATCCGGGCCAATCACCCATCCTCAGAGACGGGGCCTGCCGTTGTCGATGCGCTGCTGGAAGAGCTCGGCCGACGACGCCCGATGGCGCCTCATGACTCCAAGTCAGGCCACATCCCCCAGTGCTAGTGAGGACCACCTTGGAAGCGCTGGATCTTCAAGGCCAATGTCTTTGTTGTGGGGCACCTTTGGCCCCCATTTCCTCTAATGGCCGACCACGCTCGGAACTCAGAATGTCACCGCGCGCAAGGACAGTTGTTTGAGACCGAGGGCATCTGCTATCTAAAATTACGAGGCGGGTGCATGATCGGCGCCCCGGTACAGGAGGTGTCGAAATCGTGGGTACCATTCGTCGGAGCGTGGTGCGGACGGCGTTGGCGGGGTCGCTCTTGCTCGGTGGTGCGCTCACCGCCGCGGTGATCAGTGATGCGCCACCTGCGTCGGCGGCAACGGTGGTCCAGACCGTCGACGTGGGCAACCTTCCCGACGGCGTCTCCTCCGACGGCACCCACGTCTGGGTGGCGAACGAGGAGGACAGCACGGTAACTGAGCTCAACGCCTCGACCGGGGCAGTCGTCCAGACCGTCGACGTGGGCAACCTTCCCGACGGCGTCTCCTCCGACGGCACCCACGTCTGGGTGGCGAACCAGTATGACAGCACGGTAACCGAGCTCAGCGCGTCGACCGGGACGCTGATCCAGACGATTGACGTGAGCAACTCCGCCTACGGCATCTCCTCCGACCACACCCATGTCTGGGTCACGAACTACCAGGGCACTACGGTGACCGAGCTCAACGCCTCCACCGGGGCGGTCCTCCAGACCATCAACGTGGGTGATAGTCCAACCGGGGTCTCCTCCGACGGCACCCACGTCTGGGTCACGAGCTACCTGGGCGACACGGTGACCGAGCTCAATGCCTCCACCGGGGCGGTCGTCCAGACCATCAACGTGGGCAATGGTCCCTACGGCGTCTCCTCCGACGGCACCCATGTCTGGGTGACGAACCACCAGGGCAATACGGTGACCGAGCTCAGCGCCTCGACCGGGGCGGTCATCCAGACCATCGGCGTGGGTGCCAAACCCTATGGGGTCTCGTCCGACGGCACTGACGTCTGGGTGGCGAACTTCGACGACAACACGGTGACCGAACTCGACGCCACGACGGGTGCGGTGGTCCAGACCATCAACGTGGACAATGGTCCCGACGGCGTCTCCTCCGACGGCACCCATGTCTGGGTGACGAACTTGTACGACAACACGGTGACCGAGATCGCGGTGACCAACGGTCCGCTGCAGATCGCCACAACCTCGCTCCCGGACGCCACGGTGGGCCAGCCCTACTCGTTCCAGCTCCAGGCCACCGGAGGGACCCCGCCCTATACCTGGAACAAGTACCTGCCGAAAGGTCGGGGGGCCCTTCCGCCTCGGCTGAGCATCTCAAAAGGTGGTCTCATCTCGGGCACGCCGAAGAAGGCGGGTACCTATACGATCGTCGTCAAGTGTCTGCAATCGACAGCACACCCGAACAAGACCCTTGCGACGCAGGAACTCACGCTCACCGTCGATCCGTAGGCGGTTATCCGCACAGGCTGATCTCCCGTTCACGGGCGGCGGGTTCCCGGCCGAGCACACCCCGGTGAGTTCCCGCCGCGAGCCGCGGCATGGGGCAGACGCCCGGGACCCGAGGCGCATCAGAGGGTCGGAGTATCGGTCGGTCGCAGTCGATGGCTCCGTCAACCGGGCAACGGTATGGATTCCCGGCACGTATCCACACCGTAGAGTGACCGACGATGGACAGTGCGACAGATCCCAAACGGCATCGCACCGGCAACGGGAAGCTAATTCGTCGATTCGACCTCGCGGCCACAGCCGTCTTCGCCATCGAAGGAGCCGCCATCGCAGGTGGCGCTCACCTCGACCTCTTCGGGGTCGTAGTACTCGGATGCGTGACCGCCATGGGGGGAGGAATTCTTCGTGATCTGCTCATCGAGTCAGTCCCCCCGGCTGCACTCACGGACAAGCTGTACATCCCACTTGCGGTTGTCGTCAGCCTTATCACCTTCGCTCTCCATCACCCCGTCGGCCAAATCCCCACCTGGTTGCTGACGGGCTTAGATGCTGCTGGTTTAGGCCTCTTCTGCGCCTCCGGATCGGTCAAGGCGCTGGACCATGGACTACTACCAGTAAGCGCAGCATTTCTGGGCACTCTCACCGCCGTAGGAGGCGGAGCGATGAGCGCTGTTCTCATCGGACGGGTTCCCTCGGTACTGAGAGTGGATATCTATGCGGTCGCCGCTCTACTTGGTGCCGCCATCGTTGTAACAGGTGTACGTCGACAGCTGCCTACAGCACCGACGATGCTTGCCGGGGGCGGAGCCTGTTTCGTGTTGCGAGTCCTTTCTGCATGGCAGCATTGGAACCTTCCCAGAATCCACTGATGCCCTCACCCGGCCGCGAGAGCAGGGGAACGTGCCGCCCTCGGTAGCATCATGCACATGAGAGTTGACGGTTACGACAGCCTGATCTTGTACGTCGGCGACCTCGGCCAAGCGAAGGCGTTCTACGCCGACACGCTTGGGCTTCCGATGCGTTTTGAGGATGAGATCATCGTCGTTGTCGGAGGGCCGTCGGGGCAGATTGTTCTGCATCGGAATGACCGAGGTCACGACGAACGAGGCATCTTTCCAGCGGGGACTGAGGCCGGAGCGGCCTCCGTGCGCTTCAACGTGGAGGACCCGGACGCCTGGGAGGATGAGGCAAGGCGGTCTGGCGTACCCGTCCTTTGGCCCACCCAGGACGCCACGTGGGGGCGATTCGTGGTTGTCGCAGACCCTGATGGTCGACCAGTTGCGTTGGCCAAGATGACCACTCGCTGAGCACAGGCGGCCAGCAGCCTCCCGTTTGCTGATGCGGCGTTCGGCATGATCGCCATCGGTGATGGACCGCTCTTCGCCGCCGAGACAGTGAGGATTCTCGGGCCAGGTGGCGCGCCGATCTGGTCGAACGCTCTGGGCGTAGGGGCACCGTACTTCCAGCCGGCAAGCGACATGCTGGACGCCCTGACCGAGGAGGCCGCGGAATCGTCATGGTCGGCGATCCAAAGTGAGGCCCTGTGGGGAAGCTGGGTGGTCATCCGGAGGAGCGCGGACTAGGCCCACTCCGGCGAGACTGAAATGGAATCAGTAGGACCCGGAAGACTTGCGGATCTTCCCGCCCAAGGACGTCGGCTCTGGTCTGACGCTTGACTCCACAGCAGATCAGGTATCGAATCACCTAGGTGACGGAACCGAGGAGGACCCTGTCCATGACGACCTGCAAGTTCGCAGCCGTTCCCGTAGCGGTCCTCAGCCTCACGGTGGTGACCCTGCTGGGCTGGGCTGGAGCTGCCGGTGCCTCCGAGCCGCCACCGGTCATCTTACGCAACCCCCGCGCCGTGGTCCATCTTGCTCCTGGTGGATCCTTTACCTTCAAGGCATCGGCACAGGACGCGGAGACGGTTCTGTGGGTGGTCGAGTCGCCGGATGGATCAAGTCGAACCCTCTACAGCGGGGACGAGTCCCTGACGAAACAAGGCGTCCTGAAGTCCACCTTCACCTTCGGTCCGTTCAGCGCCTCGGAGAATGGATGGGAGGTGGGGGCGGCGTTCGTCAACGATCCGACCGGTGTGCCGACGGGGATTCAGGAGTCGAACACGAGCCTCGGCATTGTCTCGCTGAAGAAGACACCCAGGGGGTGAACCGGAGGCTCCCGGGACCAGCCAGAAAGCCAGGTGGGCATACGACGGCCGACGGCCGGAATGCGGTCTCCTGTCATCGAGTGGTGCGTTGGTGACTGCTCGATGGCATTGCACGGGGCGCGCCAGTGACACGGGTCACCTCAACTGACCACATGGCAGGTACCCCGACACCGACCGCTGCGGCCGCCGCCCGTGCCGGTAGTACCGGCGATGCCACACGGGCACTCAGACCCCGCGACCCAGAGTGCATGGTCAGCGTCATATCGTCGGCCACGAGACGGCCGGTACGAATCGGACTACCCTGAGCGACCGCGTCAACCAGTTCCCCGATGCGGTGGAACCGGTATTCATGCACCGATAAGGAGCGATCAATGAGCGATACAGCCCAGGGTCCGGGTTGGTGGCAGGCAGTCGACCACAAGTGGTACCCGCCCGAGTTGCATCCGGGTTACCAGGCCCAGAGGTCAGCGAGCCCACCGTCGTCATACCAACCTCCCCAAAGATCGACCGACGACGATCCTCTGGAGGCCATGGGCTTCATCCGCTCGCTCTACGACTTCTCCTTCTCGAGCTTCGTGACGCTGCGGGTCATCCGGGTGCTCTACGTGCTGATCACCATTCTCTACTCGCTCGCCGCGGTCCTCGTGTTCGTCGGCGCACTCGTCGAGCACAAGCCAGCGGACATCGCCTTCGCCATCATCATCGTCCCGATCGCCTATCTGATCTATTTGACGTTCGCCCGGATCGCCATGGAGATCCTGATGGTGCTGTTCAACATCGGCAAGGACGTTCGGTCCATCCGAGAGCGAGGCGAGCGACAGACCCAGAGGACGGTCTGAGTTCGGCCTTCGACGCCGCGGTGACAATGGCGCACCCGGGAGGAGCGGAGCGTGGCCCCGTTGGGAACCCGGCGCCCTGGGTTTGCTGAGATTGGGCTGAGAGGCGACAGCACGCCGCAACGGATCTGGGTACTGTTCTGCCCGACGCCGGTGCAGTGGCCCACAGGACAACTGGCGGAGGGGTGGGTGAAATGCCCAATGGACGCACCGTGACCAGCTCGCCCGGCAGGAGCACTGTGTGGTGGCCACGGCCTGCTCCATCGCGCTGGTGATGGCGATGGCCACCCTGACCGTGTGCGACGCCCTGCGGGCCGCGGGGAACGCCTGCTACGAGGTGGAGCTGTCCGGCACCGGGCACACCACGTGGCTCATACCGGGCGGTCCGTGGTGGACCAACGAGCTGGGACCGTTCATCTGGAACGAGCTACACCTGGCTACGGCGCCGGCCTAGGGCCGGAATCCACACCGACTCCGAGCGCCTCATCTGCCGGAGTTTCAACGTCCGGTAACCGGTCTCGCCCATGTCGCTAACGTGACCTCAGGCCCACCGACTCGGGGGCACGGATGACCAACAGAGAGCAGGCGCGCCGATGAGCGAGACGACCAGCGATGGCTTCCCCTTTGACGACCGTCAGGATTTCGCCGACGCCGACCGCGGCTTCATCGCCGCCATGGATCCCTGCATCGTGAGGACCGGGGATGGCCGCATCATCTGGGACAACGATGCCTACGGATTCCTCGACCGCGACTGTCCCGACACGGCCAATCCGAGCCTGTGGCGCCAGAGCCAGCTCTGCGCCAAACAGGGCCTCTACGGCGTCGCCGACGGGATCTATCAGGTCCGGGGCCTCGACCTCTCCAATATGACCCTGGTCGAAGGAGATGCCGGTGTGATCGTCATCGACCCGCTGATCTCGAAGGAGACGGCCGCCGCCGCGCTGGCGCTCTACCGTGCCCACCGAGGCGACCGCGAAGTCACCGCTGTCATCTACACCCATGCCCACGCGGACCACTTCGGGGGCGTTCACGGGATCTACCGCCAGGGCGCTCCCATCGTGGCCGGCCACGGCTTCATGGAGGCGGCCGTGGCCGAGAACGTCTACGCCGGGACGGCCATGAGCCGCCGAGCCGAGTACATGTACGGGGCCCAGCTGGAAAAGGGGGTTCGAGGTCAGATCGGCGCGGGTCTCGGCCAGACCACCTCGCTCGGTTCGATCGGGCTCATTCCCCCCACGCTCGAGATCACCCACACCGGCCAGGAGGTGACCCTCGATGGAGTCCTTATCCGTTTCCAGATGACACCGGGCACCGAGTGCCCGGTGGAGATGAACTTCGTCTTCCCCGAACGTCGTGCGCTGTGCATGGCCGAGAACGCCACCCACAATCTCCACAACCTGCTGACCCTTCGGGGTGCGGTGGTGCGAGACGCCCGGGTCTGGTCACGATATCTAGGCGAAGCCATCGACCTCTTCGCCGACGACGTCGACGTGGCCTTCGCCTCCCACCACTGGCCTGTGTGGGAGCACGACCGCATCGTCGACTTTCTGTCGGCCCAACGTGACCTGTATGCCTACCTCCACGACCAGACGCTCCGGCTCCTCAATCGGGGCTACAACGGGGCGGAGATCGCGGAGCTGATGGAGATGCCACCGGCGTTGGAGGCGGCGTGGCACACTCACGGCTACTACGGCTCGGTGAGTCACAACGTCAAGGCCATCTACCAGCGCTACCTCGGTTGGTTCGATGGCAATCCCGCCAACCTGTGGAAGCATCCGCCGGTCGAAGCGGCCAAACGGTACGTCGATGTCCTCGGAGGTGCAGACGCGGTCGTAACGAAGGCGCGCCAGTATGTCGAACGCGGGGACCGCCGTTTCGCGGTGGAGCTGCTCAACCACGCGGTCTTCGCTGACGAAGGGAACACCGAAGCACGACACTTGTTGGCTGACGTCTACGACACATTGGGGTTCGGAGCGGAGAACGGGACCTGGCGGAACTTCTACCTCCAGGGCGCCTACGAGCTCCGCCGCGGCGCCCAGCCGGCAGCACTCGACGCAGCCGGGTCTTCCGACATGATCGGAGCCCTCTCCGTAGAGCAGCTGTTCGACTCGTTGGCCATCCGGGTCAACGGTCCGAGGGCGTGGAACAACCACCTGGCCATCGACTGGGTTATGACCGACCTGGGCCACACGTACCGCACGGAGCTGACCAATGGGGTGCTGATCCAAGACGTCGACCCGAGACACGCTGCAGCTGACCTGACGGTGACGTTGACCAAGCCCGAGTTGTTGACGCTGCTCGGCGGCGGGGGTCTGACCGGGCTCGACACCGAAGGGGATGTCGGCGTCGTCGCCACGCTGCTCAGCGTCCTCGATCCGGTCAGTGGCGACTTCGCCATCGTGACCCCCTGATCGCGGCCGGGGCTGTCGGGTCCGAGGACAAACCGATGCGGGGGAGCGGACGGCGGGGTGGATGCGTGGGCACGGGACCTCTGCCTCGGGTCTCCCTGACCAGGTCCACCGGACCCGCCGATTCTCAGTCTCCCGTGCGAACGCTCACAGTCGGGGCCAAGGGTCGAACCGTACGGTGATCCGTGCCGAGTCCGTGGAGCCAGGTTCCGCCACCTGTGCTCCGGACCCGGCGCTAACACGGCGCCCCTGTCAAGCCCACTGGGCGTCGTGCCGATACCTTCGAATGCCCAAGTTCGAGGACATACGACCTAGTCAGAAGGCATCGTTCCTGTCAGAGGCGCGGCGAACGGCATCCGGGCGTCCGCCCCATCGGGCTGGCCGACCGGCCCAGTGAATTCCACTCGTCGCCGGGCTGGGGTTGCACCGATTGCGGACACGAGTTCAGGCTGGAGGACGTGGTGGTGGACAGCGGGGGGCCGGTCTGCCCCATCTGCGAGGCGGCCGGCTGGGACTCGGTGGTCCCGTTGGGGAGCCCCACCCGAAGCCGCTAGTCATCACCGGGTCCCCGGCTTCGACCGTCGTCGCCACCATGGCTGGGATCCTCGGTCGGTGCGGCCGTCCTGGCTTACGCGATCTTCATCGTCCCAGGTATCGCGACACCGGTGCGGGCGCGGCGAACTCGGGCGGTTGAACCGCCACCGACCGCCTACCCGGCCGGGGCCTGCAAAGCAGTCGTGATGTCGTCGATGGCCGCCTGCTCGGCCTCGCTGACCTCGACACCGTGCTCACGGTGTGCCGCCGCCACCTTGTGCGCCAACGTGACGATGAAGTTGCGGTACTCGTCCACCTCCGCCGGCGTGGCCTTGCGCCCGAGCAGGGTGACCGAGTCCCGAAGGTGTTGGAGACCGGCCTGTTTGAGTTCCTCGGGAGAGTGGTAGTGGGTATGGTCCCGCTCCGGTTTGGCTGCGACGATCTCGTCCAGCAACTCGCTCTCGCCGTGCTGGCCACGGGCCTCGACGTAGGCCTTGGCGATGGCGATGGACTCGCGGAACGAACCACCTCGTTGGGCGGTGACCACGATCATGCCCGCACTCGGCGGTGCCTCGAGGATCAGCTGCCACTCCTCGGTCGAGAAATCAGACTTGGTGGTCATCGACGATCTCCGTTCGCGGGGCCTCGGCCCGATCCGTTGGTCATCCCTACCGTAGCGACCCAGTCGCCCCGCGGTCAGATCCATCGCCGGGTTCGGATGAGGCCCGTCCGATACGTGCTCCGGCCGTCGTGGATCCACACCCGGAGCCGTCGGAGGTGAGCTCGGTGGCCACGCCCAGTGAGACCGGTTGACCGTCGACCCCGATCGTGCAACGGTACCGGGTTGCCGGGATAGGCCGCTCGGACGAATAGCCGAAGTCCCTGTGCCAGGGGCGCGGGGGAGAGGGGCAGCGGTCCACCGAGGCAAGGAGGCGGGATGGGGGTTCGACGGCGGGGACCGGCGGCACTGGCGGCGACCCTGGTGGCGGCAGTGCTGATGACGGCCCTCGGGCTCGTGCCGAGTTCGGCCGGCGCGGCCACGAACCCGGTACGGATCGGGGGTGTGCCTCGGCCGGAACAGGGGGCAGTGAGACTGACACCGCTACCACGTGGGGCCGAGATCAAGGTCGACGTGACACTACAACCCCGCGATCCGACCGCACTGGCCACGTACGCACGGGACGTATCCACTTCCGGCTCCAGTCTCTATCGGCGCTACTTGGCACCGGGGCAGTTCGTCGATCGATTCGGTCCCACCACCGGAGCCGTCCAGTCCGTGGAACAGGCGCTGCGAGCAGCCGGACTGCATCCCGGGGCGATCAGCGGGAACCACCTGAGCATCCCGGTCCGGGCCACCGCGGCCCAGCTCTCATCGGCATTCTCGACCGGTTTCCAGCAGTACAGGGTGAGGAGCGGGCGCGTGGCCTTCACCAACACCGCAGCACCCCTCATCGCCGCCGGGGCCGCTCCCTACGTCCAAGGTGTGGTCGGGCTGGACGACCTGAACGTGCCCACCCCGGCCGGGATGCACGGTCGGTCCGTCGACGCCCCCGCTGCCCTTCCCCGGGCGGGGGAGAAGTCCGGTGGGCCGGTGCCGTGTTCGACCGCCGCGAGCGACGCCCAGAGCGAGGACTCCTACACCTCGGACCAGCTGGCCACGGCCTATGGCTTCTCCAGCCTGTATTCGGCCGGGGACCTGGGCGCCGGTCAGGCCATAGCCCTGCTGGAATTCCAGGGATACAGCCCCTCCGACATCGCCGCCTACCAGTCCTGCTTCCGGACGAACACCCCCATAACCGCCGTCAACACCGACGGGGGGCCGACCCGGGGCTCCGGCGTCGGAGAGGCCGATGGCGACATGGAGAACGTCATCGGCCTGGCCCCCGACGCCGACATCCTGGTGTACCAGGCACCTGACACCGGAAGCTCCTGGCTCGACGACTGGAATGCCGCCGTCTCCCAGGACAAGGCCAAAGTCATCTCGATCTCGTGGGGCCTGTGCGAGCAGCTCAACAGCACGTCGCCCCAGTCCGAGAACACCATCCTCGAGCAGGCCGCGGTACAGGGTCAGACCTTCCTGGCCGCCGCCGGCGACTCCGGCTCCGAGGACTGCCTCGGGCCGGGCGACGAGAACGACTACCTGGCCGTGGACGACCCTGGCTCGCAGCCGTACATGACCGCCGTGGGCGGAACGGAGTGGACCGCCGTCGCCACGCCGCCGGTCGAGAAGGCGTGGAACGACGGCGTGGTCGAGTGCGGCGGGGAGGCCGACTGCTTCGGGGCCGGTGGCGGCGGAATCTCGCAGGTCTGGACGATGCCGTCGTACCAGAAGGACGCGTCGTCGAGCGTCGGCGTCGTCTCGGGGGACTCCTCCGGCGTACCCTGCGGCGCCCCGACAGGCTCCTACTGTCGCCAGGTGCCCGATGTGGCCGCGCTGGCGGGAGAGTTCCCCTATCTCCTCTACATCGACGGAAGCTGGGGCGACTGGGGCGGCACCAGCTTCGCCGCGCCGCTGTGGGCCGCCCTCGTCGCCCTGACCAACGCTTCGAGCACCTGTGCTGGAACGGCGGTCGGGTTCGCCGACCCCGCGCTCTACCGCATCGCCGGTTCCGATCCGAATGCCTTCAACGACGTCACCTCGGGTGACAACGACATCAGCGGGGGCCATGCCGGCCTGTATCCCGCCCATGCCGGCTACGACATGGCCACCGGGCTCGGTTCGCCCAATGGGGCCGTCCTTCCCGCCGCGCTCTGCGCCGGGGGAGTCCCCGATCCCGTCATCGTCACCAATCCCGGGCCCCAGACCACCTACCTCGGGCAGTCGGTGGACCTCCCGATCGCCGCCACGGATACCGCCGGTGGCCGCACACTCGGGTACAGCGCCCTGGGTCTCCCGGCCGGTCTGTCGATCGGGAGTGCGTCCGGTCTGATCTCGGGTCAGCCCACGACCTCGGCGTCGTCGACGGTGCTGATCACCGTGGAGGACTCGGCCGGTTACAGCGGATCGGCCGAGTTCACCTGGTCCGTGCCCTCGTCGATCACTTCGGTCAAACCGGCCTACGGCCCGGCGTCGGGGAACACCAGGGTGACCATCAAGGGCTCCGGCTTCGGAGGAGTGACCGCGGTGCGCTTCGGATCGACCTCCGCCACCGGAGTCACCGTCAACAAGCAGGGCACGATCATCACGGCCGTGACTCCCCCCGGTCACGGGGCGGTCGGGCTCACGATCACCGGGTCCTCGGGTACCAGTCTGGCCTATCCCTTCGATTTCGGGCCGGCGGTGACGACGGTGAGTCCCGCTTCGGGTGCTCCGGGCAAGAAGGTGACCATCAAGGGGACGAACCTGTCCGGCGCCAGCGTGAGCTTCGCCACCGGGGTCGGCGCCACCGTCATCTCCGACTCCGCCACCAGGATCACGGTCGACGTGCCGTCAGGGGCCACCTCGGGTCCGATCACCGTGACCACAGCGGGAGGGTCGGCCACCGGCCCGTTCACCGTGACGTGACGGCACCGGAGACGGGGCGGCACCGTCGAGGGTGCCGCTCAGTGCCCGCCGTCGCCGGTCCGTCCGAGGCCGTCGGCCACCATCTCGATCCTCAGTCGCAGGTCGGCCAGTTCCGCCCGTAGGTCCACCGGACCGTCGCTCGGGTCCGGGACGAGACCATCGATCCTGGCCGCCAGGGCATCGATGTGCCTGGCCAGGATGGTGAGACCGGCCATGGCGGTGACCCCGGCGAAATCGCCCCGCTTGTCCTTCTCCACCTTCCTGATCTCGTCGTCGGCTCTGCGGATGAGGGCGTCGATGTCGGCGGCGGCGGTCATTGGCAGAGCGTATGGGACTTTATGGACTCCCGCCGACCGTCCCCGAAGGTCCTCGACCCGGAACGGGCCGAACGAACGAGGGCGCGTCACAGCCGGCCACGGACCTCTTCGGGTACCGGTCATCGGTCAGTCGATCCCGAGCTAAATTGTCGGGGGTGGACGCGGACGAGGGGTCATCCGGAGCGCTGGACGCGCTGCCTATTCCCCGGGGTGGGATCTATCGGACCGGGCGCCGACTGCGCCGGTCGGTACTCGGACTCCGCGACCTGTGGGAGATCCGATCCGATGACTCCTATCGCCGACTGGCCTCCACGTACGAGCTTCCGGACGGAAGCCGGCGCATCTACTGCCACCATGTGAGGAAGACCGCCGGAACCAGTCTCCACCTGAGCTTCATGGCGCTGGGTGGTGAGGAGCCGTTGGACGTCTACCGGAGGATGGCCGATACGCGGTTGCACCGGACGATCAGTGGCGATTACAGCTTCGCCGCCTTTCACCGGCGGGTGCTGGCCGAGGGGGCCTACTTCTACGGACGGTCGCACGCTCCCGTGGCCCGCCAGCCGCTGCCCGCCCGGACCTTCACCGTCACCGTCCTTCGGGATCCGGTCGAACGCGCCCACTCGTACTTCGATTACCTGGTGGCCGGCGACGATCCGACCACGCCGGGGAGACCGGTGGGTCCGTACGAGCGCCAGGTCGCACAAGACGGGTTCGACGCCTTTCTCGAGCGCGTCGCGCCCCAACACCTCCTGGCCCAACTGGTCACGTTCTCCGAGCAGTTCGACATATCCGAGGCCGAGGACAGGATCGCCGCCTGCTCCAACGTGTTCTTCACCGAGCACTACGCCAGTGGACTGTCCTCATTGGCCGAGCTCCTCGATCTGCCACTTGCCGTCCACCGGGCCCGTGTCACCGGCCAACGGTCGTCCCTCACCGACAAACAGACCGAGCGGCTCCGGACACGGCTGGAGCCTGAATACGAGTTGCTCCGTCGCCTCGAGAAGGGCGGGATCAGCGGAATCGGATCGGCCACATCGCGTTGATCGGGCCACGCTGCGTTGCAATCGGCGGCGCCGCCACGGCTCCACCTCGGCCCGGGCCGGGCGCGGGAGGGGTTTCTCAAGACGTCCTAGCAGGTGACAGGCGTGGCGCGCTACGCTTGAGGGGCGGAACATGGCAAGGAGAGGCCCGGCGGCCGGGGCCAGGGGGGTTAGGGTCAGCCGATGGCATTCCTGGGGGCAATTCCTGACAGCGCGCCGACTGGACTCCTTCCCTGCACGCTACCCGGGGAGACGCCGAGGGTAGTCTCTGTCATTGTCGCCAAACCGAGCGTGGCCGTAGGAGCCCGAGTCATCGAGGAGCGGGAGGTGAGGGTTGTCCACGCTGCCTAGCGGTTCGATCCATGTCGACCAGGTGTGGAAGAAGTTCCGCGCCGACAAGACGGTTCCCAAGTTCTACGACCAGATGAAGCGGTTCCGGAAGTCGATCGGGACCGGGGCCCGACACGACTTCCGGTGGGTGCTCAAGGACATCAGCCTCGACGTCCCGCCGGGTGGCACCTTGGCCCTGATCGGCATCAACGGATCGGGCAAGACCACCCTGCTCAAGATCATCAGTCAGGTCACCTACCAGTCAGCCGGCTACTGCTCGGTCGAGGGCCGTATCGGCGCGTTGCTCAGCGTGACGAGCGGAATCCACCCCGAGCTCACCGGCAAGGAGAACATCTTCCTGTACGGCGCGGTGATGGGCATGGGCCGTCAGACCATCAGGGAGAAGTTCGACGAGATCGTCGAGTTCGCCGGACTCGAGGACGCGGTCAACCGCCAGGTCAAGTTCTACTCGATGGGCATGATGATGCGTCTCGGCTTCTCCATCGCCGCCTTCCTGGAGCCGGACGTGCTCCTGGTGGACGAGGTACTGGCCGTGGGCGATGCCAACTTCCAGCAGAAGTGCCTCAAGCGCATCGGCGAGATCGTCCGGTCCGGAACCACGTTGCTCTACGTGTCCCACGACTTGGCCTCGGTGGAGGCGGTGTGCGAGAAGGCGGTGTGGTTGGCCGACGCGGCGGTACAGGCATCCGGCCCCACCAAAGAGGTGGTTGGACTGTACCGGGCCGCGGTCGAGCAGAACGCCGCCCTGACGACGTCCAACGAGGGCATCGTCGAGGTACTCAAAGTGGAGATCGATGCCGCCGACGGTGGTCAGGTCCGGTCGGAGTGCGATCTCGACATTCGCCTCACGCTCAACTCGCCCACGCCTCTCGATGCCAACTTCTTCATCGGTGTGTCACAGGGAAGCGCCTTCCCGATGTTCATCGTGCGCTATTCGGGGTCGTTTCCGGCCGGGGACTTCGAGGTGAAGTGCACCCTCCGCCATGTGCCCCTGGCCAAGGGGCGCTACTCGCTGTGGCCGGCCATGTCGGGTCATGCCGGGGGTATGGGGAAGCCGCTGCTCCCGTGGAGGCCGGTCATGTCATTCGACGTCATGGGGCCGGAGTTCTACCGGCTGCCCGAGGGCGTCATGGTGATGTCGCCCGTCTACGTCGGAGCCGACTGGGAGATCAACTGACCTCAGGTCGGGCGCAGCGTGATCAGCTCGACGGCGTTGTCGTTGAGGATCAGGCGGCGGTCGTCCTCGGAGAAGTTCTTGAGCTCGGCCAGATAGTCGAGGGGCTCGGGTAGCGCTTCGATGTGGGGCCAGTCCGAGCCGAACAGGACCCGGTCGGCACCCATGCATTCGGCCACCTGGTAGACGTCGTCCTCCCAGAACGGATTGATCCACACCTGGCGTCGGAGTGTCTCGACGGGGTCGTGCTTCCAGTAGCCCGGCATCTTGTTGGCCGTCGACCGGATCTTCTTGATCACCTCGGGCAGGTACTCGGCCCCGTTCTCGATGGAGGCGATGCGCAGGTTCGGGAACCGCTCGAGATGGTTGTCGAAGATCAGCGTCAGGAGGTAGTCACGGATGGCCTGCTCGATGGCGAAGGATTTGATGGACGGCTTCCAACCCCCGGAGAAGGTGGCGCCGAACCCGTCCACGGCGTAGCCGTTGGACGAGATGCCGCTGTCGGCGGCGTGGACCACCACGGCGATACCCGACTCGTTGGCCAGCCCCCAGAACCGATCGAAGAGAGGGTCGAACGGGCTGCGCCGCCCGAGAGCGGTGGTCGGCGCGGCCGGTCGCATGACCACGGTCCGGGCGCCGTGGTCGAGGGCCCAGGCCAGCTCGTCTGCGGCCCAGGCCGGATCGGCCAGCGTGACGTACGGGGCGGCGAAGATGCGGTCACGGAAGTTGAAGGTCCAGTCCTCCAGCATCCAGCGGTTGAAGGCCCGGAACAGGTGACAGACGGCCTCGGGGTCGTGGGCCAGGGGCTCCTCGTAGATCATCCCGAGGGTCGGGAACAACAGGCACGCGGCCAGACCCTGTTCGTCCAGGGTGGCCAGGCGGGCCTCGGGCTCCCGGTAGGCGGCACGTACGGGCTCCCGCCGGGCCAGGAATTCGAGTGGGTTCCTCTGGTCGGGATTGCCGCGGAAGTAGTCGTACATCGCCCCGGGCAGGGCCACCGGGTCGAAGGTGGGATTGGTCACGGCATGACTGACCCGACCTCCGATGACGTGGTACCGGCGTCCGCCGATCTCGCTCCACTGGATGACCCGACCGCCCAGGGTGGGGTCGAGATGTCGGGTGAAGGCATCCAGGGCCTCGTAGTAGTGGTTGTCGGCATCGACCACCGGGTGGTGGAGATTCCCGGACTCATCCATGAACTGCCTCCTCGCGGCCGCCCCTCCGGGCCGGACCATCCTAATGGGGTGGGCCGGATGGGTCAGGAGCGGACGACCGGACGGAACGCCGCCCCACCTACTGCTGGTCGGCCTTGCCCAGACGCCACAGCTGCAACGGCGTGGTACTGAGGGCGTCGGGCGAGGAGGTGTAGGCGGCCACCAGCCAGAAGGAGCCGTGACCGGGTGCACCGGCGTACGCGGGGGGATGCAGGGTGACCACGGCCGAGGCGTGCGGACCCAGCACCACCGGGCGGTGGGAGGCGGTGTGCCAGAAGCCGTCGGGATGGGCGCTGCCGATGGTCACCATGAAGTGGGGGACCACCGTCTGGTCGGTGGTGTTGTGCACGTCGACCGTCACGGCGTCGAGCGAGGTGGCCGCCTGGGACGACGCGAACGACTGCACGTCGAGTCGGAGGGGCGGCGAGGAGAAGGCCAGCACCGCCACCGCCACTGCCGCCGCCGCCGGCACCAGGACGGCCAGGCCGAGGGGGACCCGGTTCCGCCGGACGGTCGCAACCAGCCCGGGGCGGGGGGCGGGCGCCACAGTGACGGCCGCCACGATGGCGGCCGGCAGGAGATCGAGCAGATAGCTCAAGAGGCTGCGGGGAGCCACGAAGAACACCAGCGGCAATACCAGGAGCCAGATGCGCTTCATCTGGGGGTACCAGACCGCCAGCGCGCCCAGCAGGGCCACGTAGACCAAGGCCGCGGCCACACTGAGCAACGGGAGGGACACCCCGCGCGCCACGCCGTGGAGGGCCAGGGTGACCAGGCCCTGTCCGTCGGCCACCAGCGGCTGCCGTAGGGGCAGCAAGGTCCCCCGGGCCCAGGCTGTCGGCTGCCAGATGACGAAGGGCAGGTTGACGGCGGTGAACACCCCCACCACGATGGCCAGGTACCCAGCCACCAGGCGGGCCGCTGGCCGTCCGGACGCACGGGCCTCGATGAACAGCCCGATGGCCAGAAAGCCCACGCAGAACCACGGTGTCTGCTTCATCGAGCACGCCACCCCGAGCGCGACCGGCCCCATCCACCGGGCCGGGCCGGCCCCCGGGCCCTGGCCGAACCGGTCCCAGTGCCACACGGCCAGGACCAGGAAGGGCAGGAAGACGGCGTCGGTCCCACCCGAACTGAAGATGTCGGCATAGATCGGGGTGGCCACCAGGAGGGGGCCCACCCAGCGCAACGGGGCAGGGAACAGCACGAAGACCAGCGCGCCGGTGACGAGCCACGCCACCAGGTCCACCCAGTCGACGGTCTGATGGAGGAAGCCGAAGAACATCACCGGTACCTCCAGTAGGAACGACCCGGCCGGATAGGAGACGGCCGTGACGTGACCACCGGCAACGGTGTAGGTCCAGTAGTCCGAGGGTGTCTTGAGGAGCTGCGAAGCCGAGGCCATCGTGGACGTGTAGGGATCGTGCCCGTGCAGCAAGAGACGGGCTGCGACCTGGTTGAACGCCCCCGAATCGGTGGCGTAGTACTGGCGGACATGGATGCCGACGCCCTCGGCACCGAGGGTCGCGACCAGGGTCGAGACCAATGCGGCCAGCGGCATGGCCGGCGACCGGGGGTCGGTCACCACCCACGTCCAGGCCACCCCGGCGATCCCCACGAACATGACCAACGGGGCCAGGTAGCCCCCCGGGGGCCATGACGACCATGCGCCCCACAGGTCGAGGCCCCCGATCATCACCCCCAACCAGACCAGGCTCCAGGCACAGCGCTCCCCGACCCGGTGGAGGGAGCCGGCCCCGGGGCGCCCGATTCCCGGCTCCGTCCGGCTCACGGTCGGTCCGCGGTCTTCTGCCGCCGTCCCCGGGCTGGGCAGGGCTCCGGTATCCGGTGCTCGTACGATGGTCATCCCCCTGATGCTGCCGGCCGTGGCTCGAGCCCGCCTCGGTCAGAGCACGGAGACAGGGAGTCGCCGTCCCGGGCCGGGACGAACCACGGCGACGATGGTAGGTGGCATCGGTACCCCGGTACAGGCATGACGCTCGGCCGCACTCCCACGTCCCCTACGGGAAGATCCGGTAGGAGGAAACCTCGAACGCCGTCATGGCGGCCAGCAGGACCGCTGATACCGCCACCGCCCAGACGAAGGCCCGGGGGCGCAGCCAGGTCGCCACGGCGATGATGAGCGGGAAGGCCAGGAAGATGAAGCGCGGCCGCAGCCCGATCGGCGCCGAGATCATGCCCAGGACCGCCGCGGCCAGACCGTAGAGGACCACGGGCCTCGGCATCGAGGACCGGATGGCCACGACGGAGGCCAACACCACGAGGGCGGTGCAGACGAAGAGGAGGTCGTCGGTCTTGTTGGTGGCGATCGGATCCTTGACGAAGACCACCACGGTATGGACGGCGTAGACCAGCGAGGGATAGCTCTTCCATCCGCCCCGCTCGGTCAGTCTCCAGGCGTTGAGGTGGCCGGTGTGTTGCCAGAGCCAGAGTTGGTAGCTGACGAATCCCAGCGGAGCCAGGATGGGAGCGGCCAGTGACCGCCAGTTCCGATCGGGGACGATCTCGCGGTAGGCGCACCACAGACAGCTCACCTCGAATCCCAGTGCCACCGGGGTGGTGGCACTGGCCAACAGCCCGAGGAGGCCGGCCAGTAGCCACCGGCGCTGCAGCAGCGCCAACAGTCCGAAGGCCAAGAAGGTGATGGCGAAGCCCTCCGAGTACGCCAGGCTCAGCACGAACGATCCGGGGAACAGGGCCACCAGCAGCGTGCCCCGGTCGGCGGCCTGCCGGTCGGCGTAGTGGTGGACCAGCACCCACACACCCACCATGGCCACCAACCCGGTGACCGTGGTGATGGTCACGCCGGCGGCCAGCGGGGTCAGACCGGTGAGCTGTGAAAGCCAGCGGATGCTCAGCGGGTAGAGCGGGAAGAAGGCGATGGTGCTTCCGGCCACATGGCCGTTGTGGTGGGGGAGGTGCTGGGGCCAACCGGTGACGGCGGCGCGGAGGAACCAGCGGCTGTCCCACCGGTCCACCTCTTGGAGGATGCTCTTGTGCGTGAAGAGGGTGGTGACGGCGAGGGTGGCCCAGGTGATGGCCCGCGACACCAGGTAGATGGCGGCCGGTCGCACCAACCAGTCGGGCCATCGGCGAACGGCCGGCTCCGTGGGCGGCAGCGGCATCACGGTGTCGAGGCCGGGCGGGGGAGCGGCACTGCTCCGAGCCACGGTGGGCTCGGTCACCGTGACGTCGGTCGTGGCCGGGGACTCAGGCGGCATGTCCGGCGACCACCGCCCTCCAGCGCTGACCCCGGATCAGCCAAACACACGCGGTCAGGGTGCCCAGGGAGACGACGAGGTACCACCATCCACCCAGCAGAGGATGACCGCTGGGCCCCACCACCAGCATGGCCAGGGCGGCCACGGTGGCCAGGACCGTCGACCGCTGCATGGTGGTCGCCGCCAGCAGCACCAGGCCCCACATCAGGTACCAGGGCCACACCGTGGGGCTACCCACCACGATCAGGATGAGGGCCAGCCCCATCGATCGGACCACCTCGTGACGGCGGACGGTGGCGAGGAGCCACACGATGGCCACCACGGTGGCCAGGGCCACCAGGTCCTGGGTGACGGTGACCACCGCCGAACCGGTCACCGGGATGCCGAGCGGGTGGACGAGGTGGAAGACGAGCACGCCGAGCGAGACAGAAGGTGTCGACAGGACGCGGAGCTCAGTGGGGATGTGGAGTGCGGTCGGACCGATCCAGGTCCACCCGTCGCCACACAACAACGTCACACCGACGAACACCACGGCCAGTATGGCCAGGGCCTCCCCGAGCACTCTCCACCGGCGGGACCCGGTCATCGAGCCGGCCCGGTCCGCGGCCAGGAAGACCACCGCGGCGGCGGCCGGGAGCTTGACCGTCGCCGCCAGCGCGCACACCACCAGTCCTGCCCGCAGCCGGCCGGTGACGGCGAGGGTGACCCCGGCCACCAGCAGGCCCACCATCAGGGCGTCGTTGTGCCCGGAAGCCACGAAGCTGAACAGGGCCAGGGGGCTGAGGGCGCCGAGCCACAGGGCCAGGCCCGGATCGGTGCCGAGGTGTCGGGCCAGGCGGGGCAGTGACACCATGACGAGCACGACGCCGATGAGCTCGAAGGCCCGGAAGGCCAGCACTTGGACGATGAGCGATCCTCCGGCCCCGGCTGCCACCACCTTGCTCGGGGCCACGAAGAGCGGACCGTAGGGCGACGTCGTGTTCCTCCATACGCTGGCGATGGAGGACAGGAGCGGGCCCGGGCCGAGCACGGAAGGTGCGTGGGCATAGGGATTCATGCCGTGGTGGGCCACCAGGCCCTGACCCACGTAGCTGTAGAGGTCCCGGCTGAACAGTGGTGGTCCGACGAGGAAGGGCAGTCCCCACACGGCGAGAACGATCCAGGCCCGTCCGACGGTCAGGCCGCCGCGGCGTGCCTCGCGCCCGATGCCGAGCCACGCTGCCAACAGCAGCGCCAGCGCCACGTAGAAGCCGACGGAGTCGAGCGGAGAACCGGCACTGGGCACGGAGAACCACCACAGCAGCTGCCGGGGATCGGGGACCGCTCCGATACGGGTCCCCGTCAGCACCATCCCCATGGCCCCGAACCACCCGACGGCCACCCACACGGGGAACGAGCGCGTCGCCTCTCCACCGGACCGCCGGCTGTCTCGGGCTTCGTGCACGGCGGTGGGCGCTCCCACGTGTCTCCCTCCTGTCGACCCACAGGACCCAGGCCACCGGTGAACGATGTCGCGCCAAACGTTAGCCCGCATGATCGTAACGGAACCGTCACGTTGGCGTCACGGCGGGTCCGGGGCCGGTCCCGGACCCGGCTTGCCGTAGGGTCGGCTCATGGCCATCTACCGACTCGACGACCTCGTGCCACACATCGACCCGGAGGCGTACATCCACCCCGCCGCCGTGATCATCGGCGACGTCACCATCGGCTCCGAGTCGACGGTGTGGCCCCACGCGGTGCTGCGGGGCGACTACGGGACCATCTCCGTCGGGGCCCGGTCCTCCGTGCAGGACGGCACCGTCATCCACGCCGGGCCGGGGTTCCCCACCGCCATCGGAGACGGTTGCGTGATCGGTCACCTGGCCCATCTCGAGGGATGCACCGTCGAGAACGACTCGCTGGTCGGTTCGGGTTCGGTGGTGCTCCACCATGCCGTGGTCGGTGCCGGCGCCACCGTCGGCGCCAACGCCGTCGTGCCCAACAACATGGTGATCCCCCCGGACGCCCTGGCCCTCGGAGTGCCGGCCACGGTCCTGGCGGACCGATCCAACCGGAGGGTCATCGAGATCGCCGCATCGGAGTACGTCTCGAACGGTCACCGCTACCGCCGGAACCTCACCCGGATCGACTGATGGGTGGAATCCCGACCGCGGTCTGAGTCGGACCACGGAGAGGGGCCACGGCCCCCGGCGGTCCCATCCCCGTGGCCGGCGGGCTACGGCGTCAGAATCTGGAGATGGACGGATCCCTGACCGTGGCCGGAACGACTTCGCCGGCGACCCGGGCCGCCATCGAGCAGCACCTGGCCGACCGTCAGTTCTTCTGGCTCGACCTCGACGGTGTCGATGACGAGGCGCACGACCTGCTGTTGACCGTGTTCCACGTCCACCACCTGGCCGTCGACGACGCCCAACATTTCGGCCAACGCCCCAAGATCGAGGACTACGACGACTTCACCTACATGGTGGTCCACGGCGCCTCGGCCGACGGGACCTCGACCGACGAGGTCCACTTCATCTTCGCCGACCACTTCGTGATCACCGTGCACCACGGCCCGTGCCACGCTCTGGCCGATGTGGAGGGGCGGATCGCCCACGTGAGGACACCCGACCAGGCGCCCCCGCAGATCGCCATCATCTACCTGATCATCGACCAACTGGTCGACAGCTTCTTCCCCATGCTGGACCGGTTCGACAGCCAGATCGACGAGCTGGAGGACGCCATCCTGGTCCGGCCCACCGACGCGCAGCTGGGTGAGCTGTTCGCCATGAAGCGCTCGCTGATCACCATCCGCAAGGTGATCACGCCCCAGCGTGACATGTTCGCCAGCATCACATCGGGGGTGACCGTGCTCCCCGGCGTCACCGACGAGGGCCAGCGGTACGTGCGCGATGTCTACGACCACCTGATCCGCATCAGCGACCTGGTCGACGGCTACCGCGACCTGCTGAGCGGCGTCATGGACACCCATCTGTCCACCGTCTCCAACCGGCTGAACGTGGTCATGAAGCAGCTCACCATCATCGCCACGGTCTTCCTGCCGCTGAGTTTCCTGACCGGCTTCTTCGGCCAGAATTTCTCATACCTCGTCAATCACATCACCGGACGATGGCCGTTCTACACGTTCGCCGTCGCCCTCGAGCTGGTGTCTGCGGCCGGGCTGCTGTACCTCTTCCGGAAGCGGGGCTGGTTGGGGGGGCCCACCAACTGACCGGGCCGACCAACTGTCCGGGCCGGACCACTCAGGGACGGCGCCCGGCCCGCATGGCCGCCCGGGTCGAGCGATAGGACAGGACCGAGAGCAGGGAGGCGCACGAGAGCAGGGAGGCCAGGCTCAGGAAGCTGCCCACCGAGCCGACGGAGAGTGCGGACCCGACCGAGGCCACCGAGCCGAAGCTGCCCACCGAGCCGACCGACAGGACCGAACCCCTCGAGTTGATGCTGAGGATGGAGTCGGACGAGTTGATCGACCACAGGGATCGCCGGTCCGACCGGGGCATGTCCGCCAGTCTGCCTCGTCGGCCCGGACCGATGCTTCGGCTCCTCCCGGGCGTCACTTGGTGACGACGGCGTTACCGGCCGGGTCGAGCACGTACCAGAGGCCTCCGGCGTTGGTGAGCCCCTGGCCCGTGGCCGTACCCGGCGTCCGGTCCGGCGGCCAGAAGTAGAGCGGCCAGCCGTTGTAGGTGATCTGGGTCGTCCCGTCGGTACGTGGTGCCGTGCCGAGTAGTCGGGGCTCGACGCCGGGCCCCGCTACCGGCCGGGCCACGCCGGTCGGGAGGGTGTCGGGGGGCCACTGCACCGAACAGATGCCGTAGCAACGGGACGGGGTGCCCTGGCGATCGGTCTGGTACAGGTAGAGGGCGATGCCCTGGCCGTCGACCAGCACCGGGCCGAGGCCGGCGATGTTCTGGACCTTGACCTCGTAGGTGGGCCCGTGCTCCAAAGCCGGCCGCGACGACGTGAACGGCGTGGACACGGCCGTACCCGAGCTCGTGCAGGCGGTCAGGACCATCGCCGCCACCGCCACGGCCGCCACCGGGGCCCAGAGGCCGAGGCGCCCGAGGCGCCCGGATGTACGGATACCCACCGTCACGGAACGGTGCCGGTCGCCTCGAAGGTCTCCACCGCCGGCGCCGGGTAGGGCCCGACCCCGGGCCTCCAGCCCGCCGCCAACTTGCGGTCGGCCACACCACCCTCAGCCCAGACATGGCAGGAGTTGCGGGCCCAGGGGCTGCCCGCGCCACTCAGGAGGTCCTCCGCCTCGCCCCGGCTCACTGCCAGCGCGCGCCGGGACGTCACCGCCTGGACCACCACCGGACCCAGGGAGCGGGCCAACTGCTCCAGATGGGTGCAGCCCCTCGGTCCTCCGAAGCGGTCCTGGACCTGACGCGTGTAGCCCCGAGCGATCGACAGACCGACGAGCGATGCGAAGGACTGGACGATGCCGGGGCACTCGCGGTGGGGGAAGGTGCGCATCTCGGCCGAGGCCTCGGTGATGGACAGGTCGTCGACCCGGACGGTCACACGAAGCTCCATGTCGTGCACGACGGCGACGGAACCGGTGCCGTGGGCCCACGGCCGGCTGTCCTGCAGTCGTCCGACCACGACCATGGTCCCACCTCCGTCGAAGGCCTCGTACTCGATGGAACGCCGGTGGAGCGGGACGTCGGCAGCCCCGGTGGCGGCCGTCCCCGAAGACGTCGGGTCGGTCATCACTCGGGACGGGGGAGATCGACGATGTCGTACGACCACAGCTCGCTGTGGGCCCCGACCGGCTGGGCCTCACCGGTCGGGGTGTCCGTGGATCCGCCGGCATCGGGCGGCCGGGCCCGGCTCTCACCCCGGTGGCCGTGGGCGAAGGCGGGGGAGGCCACCCAGGCCTCGAAGGACGCCTCGTCCCGCCAGCGGGTCACGACCAGCCACACACTGCGCTCATCGGTGGGCCGGAAGAGTTCGAAGCCTTCGAACCCCTCGGCGCCGTCGACCGCCCCTGAGCGCTTGGCGAAGCGTCGGGCCAGTTCGTCGCCCGAACCCTCGCGAACGGTGATGGCGTTGATCTTGACCACGGTCATGGTCCGATCATGGCCCGGGGCGACGCCGAGACCAAATCAGGCCCGGGGTCGCCTGTCCGTCCGGCACGTCCGGCTCACATCCACGTAGTTACGGCTGTGTGATACCCTTGGATCGCAGGTTGACCGTCAGGTAGGGGTTGACGGTGAACCTCCGATCGAGGTGGAGGATGGGCAGTGACCGATAAGAAGGTCGCCGGTAGTACCGGTGATGCAGTGCAACACGGCTCCGGCCGCCAGCCCGATGACGGGTTCCGGGGCGCCCAGGTGTGCTCCATCGTCGGTATCACGTACCGGCAGTTGGACTACTGGGCCCGCACGGGACTGCTGCGACCGTCGATCGTCGATGCCACCGGAAGCGGGAGCCAACGTCGGTACTCCTACGGCGACGTGCTCGAACTGAAGGTCATCAAGCGGCTGCTGGACGCCGGACTCAAGCTGCAGCAGGCCCGCCAGGCCGTCGAGTGCCTGCGGGGTGACCTGGGGGCCGATCTCGCCTCGTCGCAGCTGGTGCTGGCCGGAACCCGGTCGGTGCTGGCCCAGACCGACGGCGAGGTGGTCGACCTGTTGGCAGGAGGTCAGGGTGTCTTCAACATCCTGCCGCTCTCCGGGGTGGTCTCCGAGTTGGAGGCGGCCATCGTCGGGATCCGTGCCGAGGCCGCGGAGGCGGCCGAGCGGCCCACATCGAACCGGCCGGGCGGTCACCCTGCCGCCGACTACCTGGCTGAGGCCGAGGCGGCCGAGCGTTGAGTCCTGATGTCCCGGGGAGTGAACCGAGTCCCTTCGCCCCGGTGAAGCGGTTCGCCCACGAGTCCGAGGAGCGGTTCGCCCGCATCCTCGACTTCTATGGAGTCGTCTGGGAGTACGAGCCGGTCGAATTCGCCCTTGAATGGGATGATGCCGGTCGGCCCACCGGCGGGTTCCGACCCGACTTCTGGCTCCCGGAACCTGGGCTCTTCGTGGAACTGACCACCCTCAACCAACGGCTGGTCACGAAGAAGAACAGCAAGGTGCGACGTCTCGGGCAGCTCTATCCCGACATCAGGGTCACGATCCTGTACCAGCGCGACACTCTGGCCCTGCTGGCCAAGTACGGGCTGGCCGGAGACGGCCTGGTGCCGTCGGCCGTCTCCCGCATCGCCTGACAACCGGCGCCGATATCCTTTCGATGTGGGCGACACCTCGGAGGTACATGGCGAGTTGTCCGGGGAACCGTCCGAGGGGACACTCCGGCACACCGCGCTGATCGACGTGCATCGCCAGCTCGGAGCCAAGCTGGTCGGTTTCGGAGGATGGGAGATGCCTCTGGCCTACGGGCGGGGCACCATCGCCGAGCACCGGGCCTGCCGCCAAGACTCGGTCGTCTTCGACGTCAGCCACCTCGGTACGGTGCGGGTGGCCGGGACCGGAGCGCTGGACCGGCTGCAGACCGCCCTCTCGAACGACCTCCGAAGGGTGGGTCCGGGCCGGGCCCAGTACACCCACCTGCTCGACGACACCGACGGTTCGGTGGTGGACGACATCATCGTCTGGTGGCTGGCCGAAGACACCTTCGATGTCATGCCCAACGCGTCGAACACCGACCGGGTGGTGGAAGCCGTCGGCGGAGAGGACACCACCTCGTCGCGTTGCATCCTGGCCGTCCAGGGCCCGCACGCCCGGGCCCGCCTGGCCACCCTGGCTCCGGATGCCGCCGCCGTGGCCAGGTTCCGGGTCGCCCCCTTCGTCTGGGACGGGGTGGCCTGCGTGGCCGCCGGCACCGGCTACACCGGCGAGGACGGCGTCGAGCTGTACGTCCCGGCTGATGCCGCCGAAGCCCTGTGGACCGCCCTGCTCGGAACGGGCATCGAGCCGGCCGGCCTGGGGGCACGGGACACCCTGAGGCTGGAGGCGGCCCTGCCGCTCCACGGTCATGAGCTCGGCCCCGGCATCACACCCCTCCAGGCCGGACTGGGGTGGGTGGTCGGGTGGGACAAGGACCGGTTCCGGGGTCGGACCGCCCTCGAGGCCGAGCGCGCCCGGGGGGTGCACCGTCATCTGGTCGGGTTGGCCACCGAGGGGCGTCAACCACCGAGGGAGGGGGCCGCGCTCACACGGGACGGTCGGGCGGTCGGCACGGTCACCAGTGGGAACTTCTCGCCCATGCTCGGCCACGGGATCGCCCTGGGCTTCCTCGACAGCAGCGAAGAGCACGGGTCGGCCGAACCCGTAACCGTGGAACAGCGCCGACGTGTCCTGGCGGCGCAGGTGGTCGAGACCCCCTTCGTCCACCCCGGGCAATGGACCGCGAGCGAGTGACCGCCGGTGTGGCGGGTCTGGCCCCGCTGTCATCCCGTCGAGTAGACACCTGAGCACCGAGACCATGAGGAGCTGAGCCCGATGGGCACCTACATCCCCCATACCGATGACGAGGTGCAGAGCATGTTGGCCTTCCTCGGGCTGTCCTCGGTCGACGACCTGTTCGCGGTGGTGCCCGAGGCCCTGCGGGTCCAACGGGGCCTGGCCCTGGCCGATGGCGTGGGCGAGCCCGACGTGCTGGCCGTCATGGAGGGCTTCGCCGAACAGAACCGGGCCCGCTCCGACCGGCTGATCTGCTTCGCCGGGGGCGGGGCCTACGACCACGAGATCCCGTCGGTCACCCGGGCCCTGGCCGGACGGTCGGAGTTCGTGACGTCGTACACCCCCTACCAACCCGAAGTGGCCCAGGGCGTGTTGCAGGCCATCTTCGAATACCAGACCATGGTGGCCCGCCTGACCGGGCTGCCGGTGGCCAACGCCTCCCTCTACGACGGGGGCAGTGCCGCCGTCGAGGCTGTCAACCTGGGCGTGGCCGCGTCGGGACGGTCCACGGTGTGGCTCTCGGCCGGGGTCCATCCCCACTGGCGTCAGATGTTGGCCACCGCGGCGGCCGGCACCGGCCATCAGCTCCGGACCATCCCGCTGGTGGAGGGGGTGACCCGATGGCCCCAGGGCGACGGATCGGACGGGGACCCGCCCGGGGTGGTCCTGGTGGCCTACCCGAACTACCTCGGCTGCATCGAGGACCTGGCCGGGGCCCGGGCCCTGTGCGACCGGACCGGAGCACTCCTGGTGGTCGGTGTCGACCCGGTGGCGGCCGGTCTGCTCCGATCGGCGGGGGAGTGGGGGGCGGACGTGGTGGTCGGTGAGGGTCAGGTCTTCGGGACCACGCTGGGCTTCGGCGGCCCGTACCTGGGGCTGTTCGCCTGCGCCCAGGCCCACGTGCGTCGGCTCCCCGGCCGGCTGGTGGGGGAGACGGTCGACGTCGAGGGGCGTCGGGCCTACGTCACCACGCTGCGGGCCCGGGAACAGGACATCCGGAGGGAGAAAGCCACCTCGAACGTGTGCACCAACCAGACCCTGATGGCGGTCACGGCCGCCATCCAACTCGGGTGGCTGGGTACGTCGGGACTGGTGGAGGTGGCTCGCCGGTGCGCCCAGGCCACCCATTACCTCCGCCAGGCCCTGCTCTCGCTCGACCGGGTCGAGGCCTTCGCCCCGGCCGACGTGATCCGGGAGTTCGCCGTCCGGCTCCCGGTCCCGGCCTCGGTGGTGGTCGAGCGGATGGCCGACGCCGGCTTCCTGGCCGGCATCCCGCTGGGCGAGGAGTTCGGAGGCGGCGACCGGGGACTGCTCGTCTCGGTCACCGAGCGCCGGACCCGGGACGAAGTCGATGCCTACGTGACGGCGCTGGCCAAGGCGGTGGCGTGATGGCCGGGACCGGACCCGCCGGTGGGCGGGGAGCACCCGGGGGCAAGGCCACCAGCGCGCCCCTCCTGGGCCGGGACGCCGAGCCCACCCTCTTCGAACTGTCCCATCCGGGCCGGAGCGCCTGGTCGTTCCGCACCTCTGGCCTCCCCGACATGACCATCGACGAGCTCGTGCCCGAAGAGCACCGTCGGGATACCCCGGTGCCCCTGGCCGAGGTGTCCGAGCGGGACCTGGTCGCCCACTTCACCCGGCTCTCCCACCGGCAGTTCTCCGTGGACCTCGGGGCCTATCCGCTCGGCTCCTGCTCCATGAAGTACAACCCCAAGGTGTGCGACACCGTCGCCGCCCTGCCCGGTCTGGCCGGGGTCCATCCCGCTGCCCCCGCTTCGCTCACCCAGGGCTGGCTGGCGCTCCTCGTCGAGCTCGAGGCGGCCCTGTGCGAGATCACCGGCATGGCCGGTGCGACGCTGCAGCCCGCCGCCGGCGCCGCCGGCGAGCTCACCGGCCTGCTGCTCATGCGGGCCTGGCACGAGGCCCAGGGTTCCGACCGGCACAAGGTGATCATCCCCGACTCCGCCCACGGGACCAACCCGGCGTCGGTGACGCTGGGTGGCTACGAGGTCGTCACCGTGCCGAGTGACGCCCGGGGCTGCGTGGACATGGAGGCGCTGGCCACCGTGCTCGACGAGGACGTGGCCGGCATCATGCTGACCAACCCGAACACCCTCGGCCTGTTCGAGGAGGACATCGCCGCCATCGCCGCCGCCGTGCACGGAGTCGGGGGACTCCTCTACTACGACGGGGCCAATCTCAACGCCATCCTCGGCGTGGTACGGCCCGGCGACATGGGATTCGACATCGTCCACATGAACCTCCACAAGACCTTCGCCACGCCGCATGGGGGAGGGGGCCCGGGTGCCGGACCGGTGGCCGTCTCCGAACGTCTGCTCCCGTTCCTGCCCGGTCCGCGACCGGTCCGGACCGAGTCCGACGACCAGAATCCGGTCTACGCCTGGTCCACGCCCCCCCAGTCGATCGGTCGGATGCACACCTGGCACGGCAACGCCCTGGTGTTGGCCCGGGCGTTGGCCTACATCCTGACCAACGGCGGCGACGGCCTCCACCGGATCGCCGAGGCCGCCGTGCTCAACGCCAACTGGATCCGACAGCGCCTGTCCGGCACCTACGACGTGCCCTTCGACCGACCCTGCATGCACGAGGTGGTGCTGTCCACCCGCACCCTCAAGCAGGAACACGGGGTCCGGGCCCTCGACGTGGCCAAGCGGCTGTTGGAGGAGGGCTTCCACTCGCCCACGGTGTACTTCCCGCTCATCGTGGAGGAGGCGCTCATGATCGAGCCCACCGAGACCGAGAGCCCCCAGACCCTCGAAGCGCTGGCCGAGTCCCTCGAGCGCATCGCCTACGAGGCTGCCACCGGTCCCGAGGGCGAACTGTCCGAATCTCCGCGGCACACGCCGGTCCGGCGGGTGGACGAGGCCCGGGCGGCCCGTTCCCTCATACCCACCTTCGACGCCCGGACCTGAGCCACCTGCGCCACCCGCATGGACGGCATCTTCACCACCAGGTTCGTCGGGCCGTACCTACGCGCCCACCGGTACATCTACGAGGCCACCGACGGTCGAGTCGGCAAGCACAGCAACCGGGTACCGGCCCTCCTCCTCACCACCACCGGCCGCAAGTCCGGCCTGCCCCGGACCCACGGGCTCACCTACTGCCGCGACCGGGGCGACTACATCGTGGTGGCCTCCAACGGGGGCAGCGACCGACCGCCGGCCTGGCTGCTCAATCTGCAGGCGGACCCGGACGTGAGGCTCCGTGTGGGACGGCAGGTGATGGATGCCACCGCCCGGGCGGCGACCCCCGAGGAGCAGGCCCAGCTGTGGCCTCTGGTCAACCGGACCAACCGCGGCATGTCACGTCTCTTCCATCCCGGGGTCACGGGCCGCTACGACGTCTATCAACGGCACACGACGCGGCCCATCCCGGTGGTCATCGTCACGCCACGGCGACCACCGGCCCGCCACGGCGACGCCACCGGACCCGCCACCCACTGACACCCGGCTCCGTCCCGGCGGCGGTGGGGGGCTCCGCCCCACTCAGTCGAGCAGGTCGGGCTCCAGCCGGACGATCCGGTCGAACAGGGGTTGGAAGCTGAACCACCCGGCCAGGTGCGATCCGACCTGGCCGTGGGTCGTACGGGCCATCTCCGGGTCGATGAGGACCGGCGTGCCGGCCGACGACGCCAGCAGCTGGGCCTGGCACGATCGCTCCATGGTGATGAACCACCACGCCGCCTCATCCACCGAATGACCCACGGTGAGCAATCCGTGATTCCTCAGGATGGCCGCCTTGTTGTCGCCGACGGCATGGGCGATCCGCTTGCCCTCCTCGAGGTCCAGCACCACCCCGGTGTAGTCGTCGAACAGGGCATGGTCCTCGTAGAAGGCGCACACGTCCTGGGTGATCGGATCCAGCAGCCGACCGAGCGCCGACCACGACTTGCCGTGGACCGAGTGGGCGTGGGCGGCCGCCACCACGTCGGGCCGGGCCGCGTGGACCTGCGAGTGGATCACGAACGCGGCCGTGTTGACCGGCTGGTCACCCTCGACCACCTCGCCCTGGTGGTTCACCAAAATAAGGTCGGAGACCCTGATGTGACCGAAGTGCATGGCGAATGGATTCACCCAGAAGTGATCGGCCAACTCCGGGTCCCGGGCGGTGATGTGCCCGGCCACACCCTCGTCGAAGCCGAATTTTGAAAAGAGTCGGAACGACGCCGCCAGGCGCTGCTTGCGGTGCAGGCGCTCCACCTCGGGCGAATCGAACTCCATGTTGGGCGGACAGGGCACGATCTCGGGCATCGGTTCCTCCTCGGTTCGCCGGGGTGCCGACAGCCATCTGCCGACCGGCCGGAGCCGTCACCCATCCCCGGGTGACGCGGGTCCATACTACGCCGCTGCCACTTTTCCCGTTGTCCGCGCCCCACTCACCCGGGCACCCGGGCGGCCGGCTCCGACCGGCCGCGGCGGCCGTCGGGGGAGGGGGCGGAACCCGAGCCGGACGACAGGACCGCAAGATGCGGGTGGATCGGAGATTTGGAACCCTGATCCACCTGGCGACGGCGAACGGGGGCCCCGGCCGCCCCGTCGGACCCGCCGACGTACGTGGTGACCCAACATCCGTGGCCCTGTCGCGCTCGGCCCGCCCGTGGCCTGTCTACCCCACAGCCACGCCACAGCCACAGCCACAGCCGGCTCGGAAGCCGTCGTGTCGAACGGGAGCGGTTGGGGGAGGTCGTCGGTACCGCTCCGGCCAACCGGCCGGCGCCACCCTGCCTGCGTTCCCGATTTACTTGACATAATATACATTATCGGCGTTCTATCCCCGAGCCGCAGCCAGCCACCTGAAGACAGTCCTTACTGCCTGACGGCCTCCACAACTACCCCGACCAGGCCTTTCGCCGATTCGTAGAGGTGGTCGAAGGCGGCACGGTACGCCTTCGGGCCCGGGTTACCGCTCAGGTCGGCGTCCACGTCCTCGATGGCCGACTCGAGGAGGTACAGACGATCGTGCAGTCGCCGCAGGTCTTCCTCGGACACGATGACCTGACCGTCCGGCACGTGCAGCGAGTCGGCCCGTCGTCGGGCCTCATAGGCCCGCTGCCGGTGAGAGGGGCTGCAGAACCGCCGGGGCCGACCGGCCCCGGTCAATTGCGGTAGTGGACGGTGGCACCAGCCGCACCTGGGGGTGTCGACTGATTTCATCACGGTGACGATATTACCCGATGTCGGGAGTGACACCGTCTTCCGGGGGCGCCATGTGCGGCGGGGTCTACTCGTCGAAGCAGGGTGGCAGAGCCTCGAGGCCGTCTGCCCGGGTTGGATCGCCCGCGGTCCCGATCACGCGGACTGATGCCTTCCCACACGCGCAGTCGAAGGCCTCGACCCATGCGATCCCCTCCCCCTCGAGGGTGAAACAGCCGAAGGCCTTGGTGTCCAAGAAGGGCCGAAGGTTCTTGGTCTTCCAGAGCATGGTCGGAAAGAGGTCCGACTCCACCGCCGGCTCCTTGGGGTCACTGTCCACCGTGCCCACCTGCTTGATGCATCCGCGGTCGCACTTACGCCGGGTGGTGCAAATAATCTGGAAGGTTTCCACGACGCCGGTCCTCAGGAACGATCAAGGACCACGACCGGTATGACCCGGTCGGTCTTGGCCTCGTACTCGGCGAACCCGGGGTACTCGGACGCCTGAGCCGCGTAGATCCGGTCCCGTTCCGCCCGGTCGACCACGGTGGCACGGGCCCCGAACTGCTCCTTCCCCACTTCCACCGTCACCTCCGGATGGGCCACCAGGTTGTGGTACCAGTCGGGATTGGTGGGCGCTCCGGCCTTGGAGGCGAACACGTACAGCCGCGCCCCCTCGGCCCGGTACATCATCGGGGCCACCCGGGGCTGGCCCGACCGGGCTCCGGTGGTGGTCAACAACAGAAGCGGTGCCCCTTCGAAGGGTCCGCCGACGACGCCGTCGTTGGCCCTGAACTCCTCGATGATCTGGGTGTTGAAGTCGTTCGCCTCTGGCATGGGTCCTCGTACTCCTCCGATTCGTCGTCGTCGCCCACCGACGGCCGGGCGGTCTCGGGCCGGACGGGGCGATGGTGTCATAGTAGGGCCGACCGGCCGGCGGTGGGGTGGGAAGCCTCGGAACCGGTCGACCGACGGTATCCTCATGGGCGGAACTCCACCATGGACGACGACCCCGACGACCTGTACTTCGACGATCTCTACGATGACGAGGCCTTCTTCCGGACTTGTGGCCGATGCGGGGCCCGCACGGCACCCCGGTGGTCCGAGTCGGCCAGCCTCGAGGAGGCTCGACGCTACGGCTGGCGCCGCGTGGCCGCCTCCGACCGCCCCGGAGCCCGGCGCATG
The DNA here is from genome assembly GCA_963756515.1 of uncultured Acidimicrobiaceae bacterium. GTDB lineage: Bacteria > Actinomycetota > Acidimicrobiia > Acidimicrobiales > RAAP-2 > Bog-756. The sequence continues at coordinate 199,571 of CAVWNV010000013.1, read as the reverse complement.
GACCTGTGCGGCAACTGTGCCGAGGAGGCCGGCTACGGCCCTCCCCTGGCCCGGTGGGGGTAGTGGTCGAATCAGCGGGCGATGTCGATTACGCCCGCTACGGCGTCGGATACGCCGGGCTCCGGCAGACTGATCCCCGTATCGCCGCCCGCCTTCACCACGCCCTCGGACCGGCCCGGACCGTTCTCAATGTCGGCGCCGGCGCCGGGTCCTACGAGCCGACCGACCGCACCGTGGTCGCGGTCGAGCCCTCAGAGGCCATGGTGGCCCAGCGGGCGCCGCACCTCTCCCCCGCCGTCCGGGCCGTGGCCGACGCCCTTCCGCTGGCCGATGGCGCGGTCGACGCCGCCATGGCCACGGTCTCGGTGCACCAGTGGCCGGACGCCCGGGCCGGTCTGGCCGAGATGCGACGGGTGGCGCTCGGCCCGGTGGTCCTGCTCACGTTCGACCCCGCCGCCCTCGACCGCCTGTGGTTGGCCGACTACTGCCCCGAGCTCTATGAGGTCGAGTCGGCCCGGTACCCGGATATCGACGAGCTGGCCGCGGCCCTGGGCCCGGACACCGTCGTGACCGCGGTCCCTGTCCCGCTGGACTGCCGGGACGGTTTCACCGAGGCGTACTACGGACGGCCGGAGGCGTTCCTCCAACCGGAAGTGAGGCGCTCCCAGTCGGCGTGGAGCTTCGTCGAACCCGACGACGAGGCCGCCGCGGTCGATCGGCTGGCCACCGACCTGTCCTCGGGACGGTGGGACGGGCGGCACGGTCGGCTGCGCGACCAACCCGAGTTCGTCGGGGCGCTCCGGCTGGTCGTGTCGCCGGGACCACCGCGTCCCGATGGTAGCTGACCCCCCGCCGCCGCAGGCCGGACTGATCTTCGACTCTGACGGCACCATCCTCGACACCGAGGACTCCGACTTCCGATCGTGGGCCGAACTCTGGGACGATCACGGCCAGCGGCTGGACCGCTCCGACCTGACCGCAAGAACATCGGGACCGACGACTCGTTCGACCCCTGGGCCCAATGGTGAGGCGCACCTCGGGCGGCCCGCTCGATCCGGCCCGACGCCGTTCATCGGAGCGTAAGGGGTGATCTCGGTGGGACCGGACCTCAGTCGCCGATCACCGTGACCAGTCCCTGCACTCCCGTCTCCGCGGCCTCGCCGGACTTCTTGCGTGACGGCTCGCCCGGTGACCCCAGGTTGACCCAGCCGAGGAGCTTCTCGTGAGGCGCCAGACCGAAGAGCTCCCGCACCGGCTCGGCGTCCAGTACCGCTGCGCTCTTCCACACCGCGCCCAGGCCGAGCGCGGTGGCGCCCAGCACCATGGCGTACCCGGTGCACGACGCCGAGGCCACCTGCTCCCACTCCGGGACGTTGGACTCGAGTCGGGGGGAGGCGATCATCATCACCGCGCAGGGCGCCGCGAACGCCTTCCCACGCATCTTGGTCACCGCCGCTTCGGGGACCTCCTCTCCCCGTAGCCGGACCAGTCCGGCCACCAGGGCCTGGCCGAAACGGTCCCGACCGCTCCCCCGGATCACGGCGAAGCGCCAGGGACGGAGGCCACCATGGTCGGGGACCGTGGTGGCCACCTCGAGCACCCGGTCCAGGGTGGCGTCGTCGGGCGGTGTGCCCGGGCGGGCCGGCTCCACCCGTCGGGCCACCAGGGCCTCGATCGAGAGCTGAGGGGAGCGGCCCCGGTCGACGTCCGTCATCGGACCGGGCCGGAGGACTTGGCGGCAACGAGCATCATCACCCCTAGACCGTAGGGGAAACGGCCGTGGACCGGTGCACTCCACCCGGGTCGGGCCACCGGGCCCGGACCCGGCGATCTAACCGCCTGCCTCCTGCGAGCTGTCGGTCCCCAGGGTGGCGTTCAGCGTCAGCCGGTCGGAGCCGCGGTAGAGGCCGATCTTGACCTTCTGGCCCGGTTTGTCGGCCTGGATGGCCGTGGCCAGCTGGTCGGCGCTGGTGACCGGCCGTCCCTGGAAGGACGTGATCACGTCCCCCTGTTGGAGCCCGGCCGAGTCGGCGGGCGAGCCCGGTTCAACCTGCAGGACCACGGCACCCTGGCTGGGCGTGAAGTTGTACTCGCTGCGCAGTTGGGACGTGAGGGTCTCGAGGGAGACGCCCAGGAAGGCCACGCCCGAGCTGGACTGGCTGCTGATGGACTTGGACCGCAGACCCGGCAGCAGCTTCTCGATCTTGTTGGAGGGAATGGCGAACCCGATGTTCTGGGCCTGCGAGGTGCCGTCGGTACTCGAGGCCACCGCGGTGTTCATGCCGATCACCTTCCCCGAGCTGTCGACCAGCGGGCCACCCGAGTTGCCCGGGTTGATGGCGGCATCGGTCTGGAACATGTTGGTCAGGGTCTCGGTCGAGTTCCCCGCCGCGTCACTGGCCTCGACGGTGCGCCCCTTGGCCGAGATGATCCCCTGGGTCACCGTGGGGGTGCCCGCCGACAGGCCGAGGGCGTTGCCGATGGCCACCACGGCGTCACCCACCTGCACGTTGTCGGAGTCCCCGTAGGTCACGGTCGGGAGGTTGGACTGGCCGGTGATCTGGAGCAGGGCCACGTCGTCGGTGGGATCGGTGTCGACCAGGGTGGCCGGAAGGGCCTTCAGGCTGCCGTAGAGCGTCACCGTGATGGTGGTGGCTCCGGCGATGACGTGGTTGTTGGTCACGACCTCACCGTTGGAGGTGATGATCATGCCGGTGCCCTGGTCCTCCTGGACACCACCCGAGCCGTTCCCGAGGATCGACTGGGCCGACGCCGAGGAGGACTTGGCATCGATGGAGACGATGGCGGGCAGCACCTTTCCGATCACGGCCTCGATGTTCGTGACCCCGTTGAGGAGGGCCGGACCCGCCGATATCTCCTTGACCGTGGCGGCGTTGTCGGAGTGGGTGGTGGCGGCCACGATGCCTCCCCCGATCAGGGCGCCGATGAGCGCGGCGACCACGGCCACCACGGCCCACGGCCACCCCGGTCGGTTCGTACGGTCGGCACTCTCGACCGGCGGCGGCGTCCCGTCGTCCGGCGGCGGCACCACCGGGCCCCACACCGGAACGGGGGCGGCCACGACCGGCTCCATCGCCATCGGCGCCGTCGGGGGGGCCAGTGCGGCGGTCGGGGCCGTCGGCCCGGTCAGGGCGGTCGTCGGGACTAGTTCGTCGGTGTCGGGAGAGGCCGGACCCAGGGGTACGGCCGGGCCGGGAGAGGCGAGGTCCGGCTCCTCGGTCGGGGCCGCACCGGGGATCGCACCGTTCGCGGGCCCGACCGGCACCTGGCCACCTTCTTCGGACTGATCCACCACATGCCTCCTCGAACCACGGTCGGCCACCGTCGGCGTCGTTGGCCGACGACGGCCCGGAACCCGTGGGCCATCGTACGGCCCGAGCCCACCTCCGGACCGGTATTTGCGGGGGTTCTTAGCTCCTTCTTAGTGCCGGCACAGGGCGACGGCCCGCCACGTCCGGCTTCGGCAGTAGCCTGTCGCCCGGTATGGCCCATCGCATCGACGTCGAACTCACCAGCCGGTCCGACGCCACGTGGACGTGGCGCGCCGCCGGGGCCAAGCAGCCCAGGGGCTCGGTCGACGCCGACCTGGTCCCGGAAGGGTCGGGCGTGGGCACCGTCCTGCGGGCCGAGGTCGAGGTGACTCTGGACGGCACCACGGTGACTGCACTGCTCCCACCCAAGGGCAAGGGAACGACCCGGACAGTGGACCGGATCGAGATTCTCGGCACACCCCAGCGCGGCCCCGACGTCAACGTGGTGCTGGCCACCCGGTCCAAGCGTCGCAGGGACGACCGACCCGAGGGCGGCCGCGACCGAGACGGCGGGCGACGGCCGTCCGAACGTGGTGGACGGTCCGAGGAAGGTGGGCGTCGACCCCGTGGTGAGTCCCGCGGCCGCGGGCGGGACGAGAGTCGGCCGCCGGCCGATGACGCCGGCCCGGCTCGTAAGCGGCCCGGCCCGGCCCGACCCGGCGGTCGCGAGTCGGGTGGACGCGACGGTCAGCGCCGGCTCACGCCGTCGAACACGTTCCGGAATGCGGCCCTGGCCACGCTGCCGCCCGAGCAGCTGCCGGTGGCCGAGCAGCTGATGAAGGGTGGCATCCCGGCGGTCCGCCACGCCCTCGAGGAGCAGAACACCCGGGCCCGGGCCGAGCACAGGCCCGAGGTGACCCCGGGCCCGCTCCTGGCCCTGGCCGAGCAGCTGCTGCCGTTGATCACGTTGGCGTCGTGGAAGGACCGGGCCTCAGCGGCCCGCGCCGCCGGCAAGGACGTCCCCTTGCGCGAACTGCGCTCCATCGTGGCCTCCTCCTCCACGGTCACGCTCGACGACGAGGGCACCGAGATGGCCTCGGCCCTCCGGGCGTCCCTCGACCAGCGGGTCACCGCGCTCCGCCAGCGATGGGTCGAGCGGATCACCTCGGCCCTCGACAACGGCAAGGTCGTCGACGCGGTACGGGCATCGATCCGACCCCCCGAGCCCTCCGCCCGGCTCTCCTCCGAGTTGGCCGTACGGCTGGCCGGGGCGGCCGGTGAGGCCATGTCGACAGACACACCTCCCGAAGCATGGCTGGCGCTCCTCGAGGTCGTGGTGGAATCGCCGGTGCGTCGGACCGTGAAGCCGCAGGGACTGCCGGCCGGGGCCGACGAGACCGTGTTGGCCGCGGCCCGCCAGGCTTCCGGGTACGTCCCCGAGTTGGCCCGGCTGATGGGCATCCCCATCCCTCCCCCACCGGGACCCCGTCGCCCGGTTCCCGCCCGCACGGGTTCGGGCCGCCGACCCACCTGAGACCGGTGTGTCAGGACCGGGCCCGGTCCGCCCTCAGCCGAGGTCGCGGTGCATCGTGAGCATCCTGGCCCTGAACCCGGCCGACTCGTAGAAGTTCTTGGCCTCTCGGTCCCCCGGTAGGGCGGTACCGTCGACGCCGTCACACCCGCACTCCTCGAACCACGACAAGGCCCGGTCCAGCAGCAGTCGCCCCACCCCGACACCTCTGGCCCCCGGTTCCACGTAGCAAGCCCCGAGGACCCCGCGCCGGCCGCGGCCGGCGATCTGTTGGACCATCGACACCGCCAAGCCCACCACCACCTCGTCGAGCGTGCCCACCAGCACCAGGCTGTCCGGGCGGTCGAGGAGCGGGCGCAGGCGACCGGCCAGGGCCGCACCGGTGGGCTCGTCCAGCCCCGGATCGACCAGGAGCGGGCCGCCCCGTTGGGCCGAGATCCCAGCCACGAGCTCGGCGCACAGTTCGACCAGTCGGGAGTCGTCATCGAGGCTGGCTTCCCGTACCGACTCCATGGGCTACCTCCTCTCCGACGGGCCCGGCCCGGGCCTCAGGACCGCTCGTCGAGCAGCTGGTCCACCCGGTTCAGGATGGTCCGGCGGCCCCGGGTCGACGACTCGTAGGTACGCACGGATACCAGTTCGGTCCGGTTCAGTCCGTCCAACCGCTGGACCACCTGGGAGGCGGACAGGGCGTCGAAGCCGGGGATCGAGAGCGCCGTGACCGGCGGGATGTGCGTGTCGAGGGGCGATGGTCCCCGGACGGCGTCGACCCCGGCCACGGCCGTCCCACCGCCGGCCGTGGCGCCACCGTCCCGACCTCGGCCCGGTCTCGGTCCGGCCCGGCGGGTACCGGGGCGGCCCGGCCCGGACCGGTGGAACCACCCTTCCGATCGCCGCCGGACGACATCGGAGCCGGCTTTGACCGCGAACTCCCCCACCGCCCGGGCCGACGAAACCTGCACCCCCAGTCGCTCGCGGCCCCGGGCCGCCAGCTTCGGCACCTCCTCGGCCACCGACATGGCCAGGCCGGCCGGCACGAACACGAGCAGGTCGAGCAGGCGCTCGTTCAGCCCGACCTCCGTGGATTCGTAGTCACCTTCGGTAGCCATCCTCAGTCCCGATCAGACACAGTCGCGACAGAGCATCTTCTTCCGGTCCGCCAACTGGTTGGGATGCTTGACCAGAAAGCACGAACGACAGACGAACTCACCGGGCTGCTTGGGCAGAACCCGCTCGACACCGTCACCGGTGCGGTCCTCGGGCTCGGGAGTGTCCTCGTCGTCCTCGGGCTCCTCGACGACCAGGCGCTCCTTGAGGATGGTGTCCAGACTGGCCTCGACGTCCTCGTCGTCGGGCTCCTCCTCCTCTTCCTCCTCCGACTCCTCGCCGGTCGTCCCCGGTTTGGTGGCGGTCTTGGCCGCGACCTCGGGCACCACGGCGGCGTCCTCGTCCAACTCGACGGCGACGATTTCGACATCGTCGTCGTCATCGGCGATGGCCAGGCCGTCCTCGGCAATGAGGTCGTCGTCGTCAGCCAACTCATCGAGGTCTCCCTCGATCAGTTCTTCCGGTCCTTCGACTTCGTCGAGTTCTTGTGACATCTCGGTCTTTCCCTGGTGAGTTGGGCGGGAGCATAGACGCTTCGGTGACCTGTTCGTTCGCACCCGGTCCAAGCCCCGCAACCGACCGGGCCCTTCCTTGGCGCTGACACCGTGCCCGGCGGTCCACCCCGACGGTCCGGCCCACTGTCCGAGCCGTAGCTGCCGGCCGGCCGGGGCCGACCTTCCCACCGGAACGACCCATCCCCGAGAGGATGCCGGTCACTGTTCACGTCCGGTCGGACCATCCGTCCCGACAGGACGACAGGCGGTCGGACCCAGGGGTCTTTGGCACCATTCCCCCGCTACTGTCAGCTCACACCGACGGTGTCGGGGAAATGTTTTCTACTCGATCCCCTGGGCCTCCCTCCGCCTCTCACAGCATCCCCCCCTCGAGCCGCTCCGTCCGAGAACGTAGGAAGCGCCTTCCGGGGCGAGTGGGACTGGGCGAACGATACGTCACGGACACTGCTGGTCGTCAAATGACAGCCACCCCTTCCCACCAGGCTGTTCGTGCAACCCCCCAGGTCAGCGGTTTACGCGATTTCCCGACGCCGACAACGAGATCCGTTTGGCCTCGGCCCGCCGTTCGGATTCGAGTCGCTCGAGCTCCGCGGAGCCGAAATCGACATGCGACATCGACTCGGCCAGGAGCATGTGACCGGCCTCACCGGCGATGAGCCGGTGCATCTCCTGGGCCACCCAGCGGTAGCTGGCGTGCCCCTGCGGTCCGGACCGTAGCTCGAGGAGGTGCATGGCCTCGCGGGCGTTCATCTGCATCGAGTACCGGACGCGGTAGGCCAGGGCCACGGCGTACGCGCACTCCACGGGAAACGCCGGTGCCAGGTCGTCGGCCAGCTGACGCGACCGCTCCAACGACTGCACGTACCGGTCGGCCAGTCCCGCCTCCTCCACCACCTCGGGAACGTCGTATCCCAGGGTGGTCCCGAGCGGCTGCCACTCGATGGTCAGCATCCGGTGCCGTTGCAGGTCGCGGAACGCCCCGTAGTCGGTGACGACGTCGAATCGGTAGCCGGTGCGTTCGAAGGCCCGGCCCGGGCGGTGACGGCGATTGTCCCGGTCGCCCACATAGGCCCGCAGCAGGGTGCGCTTTTCCTCCGCACCGAGGCGGCGGACCCGCTCGATCACCTCGGCCTCGGGACGGTCGGTGAGGGGGGCGCAGATGGCGGCGATGACCTTGTCCTCCCCCTCGGGGTCGAAATCGAGGAGGGTGACCGACGGTTGTCCCGAGGGTCCGCCCACCGGGTGCTCGGCCGGGGCCACCAGATCGGGAAAGAGCTCTTCGACCAGCGCCTCCGTCTGGCGCCTCGTCTGGTCCAGATACGCCGACCACGCCCCTCCACGGTCGGGCCGGTCCACCCGCTCGAGGAACGACGGTATGACCTTGCGCAACTCCTCGAGGATGAGGTCGGCATAGACCCGCGCCTCGGGGAGGGGGTGCGACCGCATCCTCAGCAACAGCATCTCGTACGACTGCCCGGTGCCGTAGATGCCGACATTCGACAGCGAGGCTGCCGGCAACAACCCACGGAGGGCGTCGAGAGCCTTGGCCCGGACCGCTTGGCGGTGGACGAAGTCCGAGTCGCCGGACCGGCGCGGATGCCGGGCCGCCAGCCACTCCTGGGCCTCTTTGAGTAGCTCGCCGTACGTGTCGAACATGCGGTCCATCTCGCCCACGTAGCGGGCACCGAGCGGCGAGACCAACAGGCCCGGGTCGCGGTAGTACCGGTAGTGACCGGTGGTGAGCCGTTGGTTGTAGGCGATGTAACGGGTCGACTGCTCGAGGTAGGCCATCAGCCGGCCCCACTCCAGCACCTTGGTCAGTACGTTGGACGCCTGTTCGCAGGCCAGGTGGACCCCGCCCAGCTGGGCCACCGAGTCGTCGCCGTACTCGAAGAAGACCTTCTCGTAGAGCTCCTCGGCCCGCCTCAGCCCGACGGTGGCGTCCACCGTGGCATCGCCCGAGATGTCCAACTCGCCCACGAACTCGTCCAGAAACAGCCGCCGCAGGCTCTTCGGCGACCGGGAGTAGCGGGCGAACAACGCCCCCTTGACCACCTCGGGCAGGTTGACCAGGGCGAACACGGGCCGGTCGAGGTTCGTCACATAGCGACGGAGGACATCCTCCTCGTCGGCGGTGTACGACTCAACGGCGTAGGGAAACATGCCCGGATCACACTAGGACCGACGCGGCCGGTCAGGCGCGGACCCCACGCCGGCCGGATCGTCGGCCCCGACCACCCCCCGGGCCAGCAGGGCCACGGCCAGCTGGGCCGCCGCCCGTGTGTCCGGATCCGGGGCCACCTGGCCCAGCTGGCGGACCAGGTCGATGAGTTGGCGGATGTTCCGCACGAAGTCGCCCGGCGCCACTTCGGTCTGGGTCAGGATCGTGTCCAGCGTGGCCCCCCTGGCCCAGGCCACCACGGCCCGGGCCAGACCGCCATCGGGGCGTCGGGTCCTCCGTAGCCCCACCCGGCGTTCGTCGGCCCGCAGCCCGGCGGTCAGCGCCTCCAGGCCATCGAGCCGTTCGGCCACCACCGACGGCGGGGGCCGCACCTCGTCGTCGGTGGCCCGCCGGGCCTCGAAGGTCAGCGCCGAGACCACGCCGGCCAGATGGGCCGGTTCGAGCCCGTCGAACAGGCCCTGGCGCAGGGCCTCGGTGACCAGGAGGTCCGACTCGTGGTACACGGCGGCCAGGATCTGGCCCGGTCCGGTCACCCGCCACCCCTCGATGCAACCCCGTTCCTCCAAGATGGCCAGTCGCCGGTCGAGCTGGGCAGCCAGCGACTCCGATCCGGGCGGGGCCTGCCACTGGCCGTAGGAGGCGGCCAGCAGACTGTGGGCCTCCGGCCTCGTCCACCGGCGGACCAGGTTCACGGCCAGGTTGTAGGTGGGGTGGAACGACGACACCAGGTCCGGGGGCGGGGCGGTGGCGGTGCGGGCCACGAGCGCGAACGGCGTGCCGGCCGACCACAGGGTGAGCGCGTGGCCCACGGTATCGATGCCGCGCCGGCCGGCGCGGCCGGTCAGCTGGCGGTACTCCCCCGAGGTCAGCGCCGAGGTGTCGGAACCCCGGAACTTGGCGAACCGCTCGACCACCACCGTCCGGGCCGGCATGTTGATACCGAGGGCCAGGGTCTCGGTGGCGAAGACCACCTTCAGCAGGCCCTCGGAGAAGCACTGCTCCACGGCCTGGCGGAAGGCGGGGACGAGCCCGGCGTGGTGGGGTGCGATGCCCGCCTCGAGTGCGGCCGACCACGGTCCGTAGCCCAGGGTGCGCAGGTCGTCGTCGTCCAACCGCTCCACCGCTTCCTCCACCAGGTGGCGGATCCGCGCCCGCTCCTCCCCCGTCGTCAGCCGGACGCCGTCCTGCAGGCACTGACGGATGGCGTCGTCACAGGCGGCCCGCGAGAAGATGAAGGTGATGGCGGGCAGCATGCCCGACGCCGCCAGGTACTCGACCACCTCGGTCCTCCGGGGCGCCCGGAAACGGTGCCGGGAGTTGCGACGCCGCCGGTCGTCGATGGCCAGTCCGTCAGGATTGGCCTTGCCGTCGCGGAGCAGCGGGATGACAGTCGGTCGGTCGCGACCCCGCTCGGCGATGGCGTAGTGGTGGTGGAGGGTGACCGGGCGGTGGGTCTCCACGATCACCTTCGTGGTCCCCCGGACCGATGTGAGCCACCGGCCGAAGTCGGCGGCGTTGCTCACGGTCGCCGACAGGCTGACGAAGGACACCTCGGCCGGGGCGAGCACCAGGATCTCCTCCCACACCGAACCCCGGTACGGATCCTGGAGGTAGTGGACCTCGTCCAACACCACCACCTCGAGACCGGTGAGGACGGACGACCGGGCGAAGAGCATGTTGCGCAGCACCTCGGTCGTCATGACCACGATGGGAGCCTGGGGCTGGTGGGAGACGTCGCCGGTCAGGAGTCCGACCCGATGGTCCCCGTACCGGCTCGACAGTTCGGCGAATTTCTGATTGGAGAGGGCTTTGATGGGCGTGGTGTAGAAGGCCTTCCCGCCCCGCTCCAGGGCCCGGGCCGCGGCATAGTCGGCAATGAGCGTCTTGCCCGAGCCGGTGGGGGCCGACACCAGTACCGACTGGCCCCGGTCGATGGCGTCCATGGCCCGGTGCTGGAACGGGTCGAGCGGGAAGTCGAGTGTCTGTTCGAACCGCTCCCGCAGGCTCTCGGCCCGGTCACCGGCGCGCCGGGTCGGTTCCCCAGCACGCCCCGGCGTCATCGTCGAACGATCTTCCCGACGACGATGGAGAGTTCGTAGAAGATATACAGAGGGATGGCCATGGCCAACATCGAGAACGGGTCCGAACTCGGCGTCACCACGCCGGCCACCACCACGATCAACACGATGGCCCACCGCCGCCACGAGGAGAGCTGCTTGGGGGACAGCACCCCGGCGATCTCCAGCGACACCAGGAGGACCGGAAACTCGAAGGTGAGCCCGAACACCGTCATCAGCAGCACGATGAGACTCAGGTACTTGGTGGGGTCGAGGATCTCGGTCAGGCTGGGCCCGCCGATGTGGTCGAGCCAGTTGAGGGCGTGGGGGAAGGTGAGGTAGGCCACCAGGCAGCCCAGGGCGAACAAGAGGATGGACGCCACGATGAACGGGATGGCGTACTTCTTCTCGTTGCGCTTCAGCCCGGGGGTGATGAAGCGCCACAGCTCCCACAGGAGGATCGGCGAGGCCAGGAACATGCCCCCGTAGGCCGCGATCTTGATGCGGAGGGCCAGACCGTCCAGCGGTCCGGTGATGTAGAACCCGCACCGGTGGGGCGCCACCTGGCAGTAGGGGTGCTTGAGGAATCCCAGGATCGGCCCATAGAGCAGGAAGGCGGCCGTGGCGGCCACGACGAAGGCCACGGCGCAGATCAACACCCGCTGGCGGAGCTCGGACAGGTGCTCGACCAGGGTCATCGAGTCCGGCTTGGGGCGGGCCTCCGACTTTCGCTTCAGGGAGAGGGCCATGGTGCTCGCTCTGCGTCCGACCCGTGGGCTGCCCGGGCTCCGGACAGGGTCAGTTCATCCCCGGGTCGTCGGGGATGGATCTCCCGTTCGAGCGGACCTGGTGGACGATGCCGCCGGGGTCGACGATCAACACCTCGGGGATGACCGGTGTCTCCTCGAAGGCCTGGACCGTCCCGGCCGGCCGGTTGGGCCCGGCCGAGGGCTGGACGGCGTCTCCTTGCACATCAGACTCTTCGACGCTGCTCCCGGCTCCGGATGTCGAGCCGTTCTCGGCGGTGTGGGAGTCGGCCAGGCTGTCGAGGAACGACAGGGGCGACCGCACCGCCTGGGTGATCGTCTCGGTCGAGGGAAGATCGGGGAACGTCCCCCGGACGTCGGACTCGAGGCGCTCGCGGAACTTCCGGAAGTCCCCCCACAGGCCTCCGATCTGCCTGGCCACCTTGGGCAACTTGTCGGGACCGAGGACGAGGAGAGCCACCACCAGGATGACCAACAACTTGGCCGGGCTCAGGAAGAACACGACCTGCAGTGTACCGGCGGACAGCTGGGCGGTGCTCCCCCCGGTCAGGGGGTCCCAGGCACCGGCGGTCCGCGGAGATGGGCACCCCGGGTCGGGCGGGTGGCCACCGGATCCCTGAGAGCCACCATCACGATGGCCACCACCAACACCGCGGCCAGGACGGCCAGGACCACCAGCCAACCGTTGTCGTCGAGGGGCCACACCACCACGACCAGCTTGCCGACGATCAGGCTCTTCGAGATCGGTCCGAAGTACCGGCTGTCCTCGGAGTCGGTGCGGTTGTCCCCCATCACGAAGTACTCGCCGGCGGGGACGGTGTAGGGGTGGTTGAGGCTGAACGCGTCGGGCAGCGGGCTCGGGGAGGTGGCCGGCTCCGGTGTCGGGAGCCACGGCTCGTTCAAGGGGAGCCCGTCGATGTAGACCCTTCCCCGCACGCTCGAGACGGTGTCACCAGGCAGTCCGATGACCCGTTTGACCAGATCGGAGTAGTCGGCCTGCTCGAGGGGTGGCCGGCGGAAGACCACGATGTCACCGCGGTGGACATCGTGCAGGCGGTAGCTCAGCTTGTCCACGATGATGCGGTCGCCGATCTGGAGGGTGGGCAGCATCGAACCCGACGGGATGTAGAACATCTGAGCCACCCAGGTGCGCACGCCGACGGCCAGCAGCAGGGCCACCACGACCACCGCCACCCACTCGAGCACCCACCGCCCGTTGCGGGGTTCTGTCCTCGGGGCCGCACCTGCCTGGGCCGCTCGCACCGGGGCGGAGTGGGGCGGGACCGGGGGCGGGACCGGAGGCGGGTCGTACAGGCTGGGCACCGCCATGGGACCGCGGACCGGAGCGGAGGACCCGACGGGGGAGCTGTGAAGGTCGGTTTCCACCAGGGAGCGAGGCTACCTCACCGATCTGCCCGCGGGACTGACCGGTCGACGGACCGATCGGTGCGTCACAGTCCCTTGACGTGGGAGAGGGGCCAGATGACGGCCACGGCCCGGCCCACGATCAGCGACTTCGGGATAGGGCCGAAATACCGGCTGTCCTCGGAGTCGGTCCGGTTGTCCCCCATCACGAAGTACTCGCCGGCAGGTATCTTCACCGGGCCGGGCAGATCGAACTGGGGATGGGGATCGTCTCCGGCCAGCGCTCCCGTGTAGCTGTCCGGCCCGGGCGGGAGCCACGGCTCATTGAGCTTCTTGCCGTTGATGTACACTGCTCCGTCTTTCGACGAGATGGTCTCGCCCGGCAACCCGATCACCCGCTTCACCAGGTCGGCGTACTCCTGGTCTTCGAGCGGCGGCCGGGCGAAGACCACGATGTCGCCGCGGTGGACATCGTGCAGGCGGTAGCTCAGCTTGTCCACGATGATGCGGTCGCCGATCTGGAGCGTGGGCAGCATCGAACCCGAGGGGATGTAGAACGACTGGACGACGTAGGTCCGGAGAACCACCGTGCACAGCAGCACCGCCATGAGGATGACGACCCACTCCACCACGACCCGATAGGTCCGACCCGAGGCCGGTCTGGCCGGCGCACCGCCGTCCCCGCCGCCCCCGCCGGTCACGTCGTCCCCGCCATCCCCGCCGCTCCCGACAGGGTCCAGGACAGTTGCCGGCGGCACCGGGCCGGATGGTTGACTCGCCACAATCTAGGGACGCTACCGCAACCGGGGCCCCGGGATACATCGTGGTGGCCGGGGCGAGGCCCACCGTCGTGGACCGGACTCACAGACCGGCGATGAGCTTCTCCACCCGCTCGTCCTTGGACTTGAAGGGGTCCTTCAACAGCACGGTCCGCTGGGCCTGGTCGTTGAGCTTGAGGTGCACCCAGTCCACGGTGAAGTCCCGACGGCGCTCCTTGGCCTTCTTCACGAACTCGCCCCGCAGCCGGGCCCGGGTGGTCTGGGGCGCCACCGACATGGCCGTGGCGATGGCGGCATCGTCGCAGATCCGATCGAGCTGGTCGTGACGCTGGAGTCGGTAGTAGAGCCCGCGGGTGCGGTCGACATCGTGGTACTGCAGGTCCAACAGCGACACGGTCGGATTGTGGAGGGTGAGTCCGTGCCGCTCGCGGTAGGCCTCGATGAGACGGTACTTGGCCACCCAGTCGCACTCCCGGTGGAGGGAGAGCGGGTCCGACTCCAGACCCTTGAGGCAGTGCTCCCACATGTCCAGGGCCCGATCCTCCTGAGGGGAGAGTCCTTGCCGGTCGCGGTAGCGGATGGCCCGCTGGAGGTACTCGCCCTGGATGTCGAGTGCGCTCATCTCCCGGCCGTTGGCCAACCGGACCGGTCGACGGCAGGTGACGTCGTGGCTGATCTCGCGGATGGCCCGGATGGGATTCTCCAAGGTGAGGTCCCGCATCACCGTGGACGGATCCTCCAGCATCCGCAGGACGATGCTGGTGGCGCCGACCTTCAAGAAGGTGGCGTACTCGCTCATGTTCGAGTCGCCCACGATCACGTGCAGCCGGCGGTACTTCTCGGCGTCGGCGTGGGGTTCGTCCCGGGTGTTGATGATGGGACGGCTCCGGGTGGTGGCCGAGGACACCCCCTCCCAGATGTGCTCGGCCCGCTGGCTCAGGCAGAACACCGCACCCCGGGCCGTCTGGAGGACCTTTCCGGCACCGGCGTAGGCCTGCCGGCTGACCAGGAACGGGATCAGCACCTCGGTGTAGTGGGCGAAGTCGTCCCGACGGCTGGTCAGGTAGTTCTCGTGACAGCCGTAGGAGTTTCCGGCCGAGTCGGTGTTGTTCTTGAACAGGTAGATGTCGCCCCGGATCCCCTCCTCCCGCAGCCGCGCCTCGGCCCCCTCCACCAACGACGAGAGGATCCACTCGCCGGCCTTGTCGTGCGTGACCAGCTCGGCGATGTCGTCGCACTCGGGGGTGGCGTACTCGGGGTGGCTGCCCACGTCGAGGTAGAGCCGGGCGCCGTTCTCGAGGAACACGTTGGACGACCGGCCCCAGCTGACCACCCTCCGGAACAGGTAACGGGCCACCTCGTCGGGGCTCAGGCGGCGCTGGCCGCGCAGCGTACAGGTCACCCCGTACTCGTTCTCCAAGCCGTAGATACGCTTGTCCATTACCTTCACGGTACCGTGCAGCGGGCCCGGTACTGCGAACAGGGCCGTCCGGGGCCGGGACCGGAGGGTCCACGGGGCCATCCCGGGGCCCGGGGGGCGGCACAGGACCACACCGCCCGGCCGGGCCCGACCTCAGCCCAACAGGGCTTCGAGCTCCGAGTCCACCAGGCGTCGAAAAGCCCGTCGACCGTTGCCGACGGCCAGCACGGCCACCTCGAGGTCACCACCGGCCAGCGTCCGGTCCGGGCCGGCCAGGGCCGCCACCGCAGCCCGGAGTGCATCGCTCAGCGACCACCCTTCGGTCCACGACTCCTCCAACCGCTCGGCGATGGTCTCGGTCTCACCGCCGAGAACCGCGTACCGGTCTTCGTCGGTGATGGTCCCCTCGTAGGCGATGTGGTACAGCTGCGGGGGGCGCACGCCGGTGCCCAACTCGGCCACCAGGATCTCCACCTCGAGCGGCTTCATCTCGTGCGTGAACACCTGGCCGAGGTACTGGGCGTACAGGTTGGCCAGTGACCGGGCATCCACGTCCTCGCGGCTGTAGGCGTAGCCCTTGGTGTCGGCGTGGCGGATGCCCGACACCCGGAGCTGGTCGAACTCGTTGTACTTCCCCACGCCGGCGAAGGCGATGCGGTCGTAGATCTCGCTGATCTTGTGCAGCGAGCGCGACGGATTGTCGGCCACGATGGCGATGCCGGCGTCGTAGGTGGTGGCGATGAGCGACCGCCCACGGGCGATGCCCTTCTGGGCGTACTCGGCCCGGTCCTTCATCACCTGCTCGGGTGCCACGTAGTACGGCATGGTCATGGCTGGCGACCTTCCGCCCGGCGTCGCTCGATGAGCGAGGCGAACCGCTCGGCCACCTCGTCCTCGGTCACCGCCTCGAATCCCTCCGCGGTGACTGTGGCCACCAGCGGATAGATGCCGCGGATGAGATCGGGGCCGCCGGTGGCGGAGTCCTCGTCAGCCGCCTCGTAGAGCGCCTCGACGGCCAACTCGACCGCCTCCTCGCGGACCATGCCCGACCGGTAGCCGAGCTTGATGGTGGTCCGGGCATCCCGGCCACCGGACCCGGTGGCGTTGTGCTCGGTCTCCTCGTAGTGACCGCCGGTCACGTCGTAGGTGAAGATGCGCCCGGTACCACGGGCCAGGTCGTAGCCGGCGAACAACGGAACCACGGCCAGACCCTGCATGGCCATGGGCAGGTGCTCACGCACCATCTGGCCCAACTGGTTGGCCTTGCCCTCGAGGCTGAGGACCACACCCTCGACCTTCTCGTAGTGCTCGAGCTGGGTCTGGAACAGGCGGACCATCTCGACGGCCGGGCCGGCCGCACCGGCGATGGCCACGGCCGAGTAGCGGTCGGCCGGAAATACCTTCTCCATCGACCGGTGGGCGATGGCATGGCCCTCGGTGGCCCGCCGGTCCCCGGCCATCACGATGCCGTCGGCGTAGCGCAGGGCCACCACCGTGGTCCCGTGACGGAACTCGGTCGACCCGCCGGCCGGGCCGGATGCCGCGGCACCGCCGGACACGGTGGGATGCAGCGGAAGCTGCAGGCGCCGGATCAGTCCGGCGAAGTCGGGTCCGGGATCCTCTGTGGTCGAAAAGAGCGGCAGCGTCACCGGGTCTACTCGCCGCCCTTTTGGACGTAGTTCCGGACGAACTCCTCGGCGTTGTCCTCGAGCACCTCATCGATCTCGTCCAGAAGGTCGTCCAGCTCGGCCTTCAACTTCTCGCCGGTGGCCGAGGTCGGTGGAACCTCCTCCACCGTCTCGTCGGCCCGCTCTGTGGTGGTGGACTTCTTCTTCTGTTCTCGTTCAGCCATCTCGTTCAGCCATCCCCTACTCTCCCTAGCTGCTCAGTCGCTCCAAGAGCTCGGTCGGGCTCGCGCACGCCTCCAGCAATTGCTCGACGTGCTCGGCCGTACCCTTCAGGGGATCCATCATAGGGACGCGCCGGAGGGGGTCGGTGCCGAGGTCGAACACGAGGGAGTCCCAGTTGGCCGTGACGACCGCCGAGGGCCACTTCTTGAGGCACTCCCCCCGGAACCACGCCCGGGTCCCCCGGGGGGGCACGGAGACCGCCGCCACCACCGACTCCTCGTCGACCAGTCGCTCGGTGTCGAGGCGGGCGAACAACGAACGGCTCGGGCGCAGATCATGGTACTGGAGGTCCAACGCGGCCAGCCGGTGGTCACCCCAGTCGCAGCCGTGGCGGTCGCGGTAGGCCTCGATCAACTGCAGCTTGGCCACCCAGTCCACCTGGCGGGCCAACGACATCGGGTCGGTCTCCAGGCCGTTGAGGACCTGCTCCCAACGGCTCAGCACCTGCTCGCCGATCTCGTCGTCACCCATGCACTCGAGGCCCTCGTCGTCGGCGTACTTGCGGGCCAGCGAGAAGAGCTCCCACTGGATGGCCAGCGCGGTGGCGGTCGAGCCGTCGGCCATCTGGAGCGGGTGCGTGAACGTCCGGTCCAGTGCCACCTGGTGCATGGCCGCCACCGGGTCGGCCAGGGTCAGGCTCCGGCTGCCCGAGATGTCGTCTTCGATCATGGCCAGCACCAACGAGGTGGTCCCGACCTTCAGGAAGGTGGCCACCTCGGCCAAGTTGGCGTCGCCGACGATGACGTGCAACCTCCGGTACCGGTGGGGATCGGCGTGGGGCTCGTCCCTGGTGTTGACGATGGGACGCTTGAGGGTGGTCTCGAGGCCCACCTGCTCCTCGAAGAACTCGGCCCGTTGGGACAGCTGGAACTCCACGTTGGTGCCGTCGTGGGTGGCCGTCTCCGATCCCACCTTGCCGGCCCCGGCGAAGATCTGGCGGGTCACGAAGTGCGGCGTCACCCCGGCCACGATCCGGTTGAACGGCGCCGCCCTGTCCATCAGGTAGTTCTCGTGGGCCCCGTACGAGTTCCCCTTGCCGTCCGAGTTGTTCTTGTAGATGACCAGACGGGAGCCGTCGTGGGCGGCCAGGTCGGCCGCCTCCATCGAGCGGATCAGGATGAGTTCGCCGGCCCGGTCGTAGCGCAGGCACTCCAAGGCGTCCCGACACTCGGGCGTGGAGAACTCGGGGTGGGCGTGGTCGACGTAGTAGCGGGCGCCGTTGGTGAGCACGGTGTTGACGAGGTGGGTCTCCACCTGGGGAGGCATCGAACCCTCGCGGGCGAAACCACGGGCGTCGTTGCCGGGCGCCTCGTCCTCGAAGTCCCAGCCGGTCTGCTGACGGGCCACGTCGTGGGCGTAGGCGTTGATGAGCACCGAGGAGGCCGCGATGGGGTTCGGGTCGCCGTTCAGCACCTGGATGCCGTACTCGGTCTCGATACCGCAGACCTTGGGGATGGCCACCGGTCGACCCTATCCCGACCGGTGGTCAGAGATACTGACCGGTTCCCACCCGCTCGATCGAACGGCCACCCGTGGTCTCGTCCCGGTCACTGATGAGCGTGCGGATGTACACGATCCGCTCACCCTTCTTGCCGGAGATCTTGGCCCAGTCGTCGGGATTGGTGGTGTTCGGAAGATCCTCATTCTCCTTGTACTCCTGACGGATCGACTCGAGCAGGTCGTCGGTGCGGATGCCCCGGGTCTCCTCGGCGATGGCCCGCTTGATGGCCAGCTTCTTGGCCCGGCGGACGATGTTCTCGATCATGGCCCCCGAGGAGAAGTCCCGGTAGTAGAGGACCTCTTTGTCCCCGTTCTGATAGGTGACCTCGAGGAACCGGTTCTCGTCGTCGTTCCGGTACATCTCGGCCACCGTGGACTCGATCATGGCCTGGGTGGCCTTGGCCGGGTCCCCCCCGCCCAGCGACTGCACCTCCGAGGCGTCGAGGGGCAGGTCCGGGGTCAGGTACCGGGAGAAGATCTGGGCTGCGGCCACCTCGTTGGGACGCTCGATGCGGATCTTCACGTCGAGCCGTCCCGGTCGCAGGATGGCCGGATCGATGAGGTCCTCGCGGTTGGAGGCCCCGATCACGATCACGTCCTTCAGGGTCTCCACCCCGTCGATCTCGGCCAGAAGCTGCGGGACGATGGTCGACTCCATGTCGGAGCTGATGCCCGTGCCGCGGGTCCGGAACAGCGAGTCCATCTCGTCGAAGAAGACGATCACCGGCACGCCCTCCTCGGACTTCTCCCTCGCCCTCTGGAAGACCAGCCGGATCTGCCGCTCGGTCTCCCCCACGTACTTGTTGAGGAGCTCCGGCCCCTTGATGTTGAGGAAGTAGCTGCGGGCGTTGGTATTACCCGTCACTTCGGCCACCTTCTTGGCCAGTGAGTTGGCCACGGCCTTGGCGATCAGGGTCTTCCCGCAGCCCGGCGGACCGTAGAGGAGGATGCCCTTGGGCGCGGGCAGCTTGTGCTCCGTGTACAGCTCCCGGTACAGGTACGGGAGCTCGACGGCATCGGTGATGGCCTCGATCTGGTCGTCGAGCCCTCCGACGTCGGCGTAGGTGACGTCGGGAACCTCCTCGAGTACGAGCTCCTCCACCTCGGGACGAGCCAGCTTCTCGATCAACAGTCCGGTGCGGGACTCCATCAGCACGGTGTCACCGGCCCGGAGCTTGACCCCGATCAGTGCGTCGGACAGCTCGGCCACCCGCTCCTCGTCGGCGCGACCGAAGACCAGGGCCCGGGTACCGTCCTCGAGCACCTCCTTCAGGACCACCACCTCGCCCGAGAGCTCTCCCTCCCGGGCCAGGATCACATTGAGTGACTCGTTGAGCACGACCTCGTTGCCCCGCTGGAGTTCGTCGGCATCGATGTCGGGGTGGAGCGACACCCGCATCTTCCGCCCTCCGGAGAACACGTCCACGGTGCCGTCGTCGTTGGTCCCGAGGTAGGTCCCGTACGCGGCCGGCGGCTGGGTCAGCTTCTCGACCTCCTCCCGCAGGTTGGCGACGTGCTCCTTGGCTGTCTGCAGGGTGAAGGTCAGCTTCTCGTTCTGCGAGATGGCCTGGGCCAGCTGCCCCTTGGTCTCGAGCAGCTTCTCCTCCAGCGTCTGGACCCGTCGGGGGCTCTCCTGCAGACGGCGACGGAGCAGGGTGACCTCCTCCTCGGCCGCCTCCGCCCGCACCCGCAAGGACTCGAGATCCTCGGCGTCCCGCGCTTCAGCTGCCGGCCGCCGGTCGTCGGGCCCGTCATCGAAATCAACCGTGGGGATCACCTCATTCGCGTTTGCTCACCTGGGGCGACCCTACACCGGGGACCGCCGCTCCAATGCACGCCCGGGCAGTGCGTCGGTGCTGGAGAAACCCGGCTCACGACCCCGATCTGACGGGCCGTCAGCCACAGTGCCCACCGTTCCGGATAGCATGAGCGCTGGTCCCTGGCAGTCTCTGGCCATACGCCTCCGGCCACCCGGCCGGCCGAGCGCAGTCGAGTGCACCGGTAGAAGTCTTAGGAGTGACGCAACTGATGAAGGTCTGGATCGACCAGGATCTCTGCACCGGCGACGGTCTCTGCGAAGAGATCGCGCCCGCGGTGTTCACACTGCTCGACGACGGGTTGGCCTATGTGAAGGAAGATGCCGACGTCAAGAACGAGCCGGGCGGCTCGGCCGGCATGGCCGCCGTCCCCGCCGACCTCGAGGATGCGGTGGTGGAGGCGTCCGAGGAGTGCCCCGGGGAGTGCATCTTCATCGAGCAGGGCTGAGCCTTCCGGCCACGGCTCCGGCCACGACCACAGCCCGCCGGTCAGCCGGCCGGTGGCGCCGTCCCGGCCTTGTCCTCGACCGGACACAGCAGGCGGGCCGTGGTCAGGAAGCCGGTGTGGCCGACCATCCGGTGGTCGGGACGGACCGACCGGTCCTCGATGTGCCAGGTCCGGTGCAGGACCTCGAGGGTCGAGGCCATCCCGAACAGACTGTGGTCGAGTTCCGACCGCAACTGGGCCGTCTGGTTGATGCTGGGCAGGTAGACGAGCAGTATGCCCCCCGGCCGGAGCGCCCCTTCGGCGTGGCTCACGACCCGCCAAGGCTCGGGCAGGTCGAGCAGGATCCGGTCGAGACCGCGCTCCTCGATCCCCTCGTAGACATCGCGCTGCTCCACCCGGTAGCGGGCCCCGGCGCCGAGCATGGCCTCCACGTTGACTCGGGCCTGGGCGGCGAAGTCCGGGCGCAGTTCGTAGCCCACCACATCGGCGCCGGCCCGCAGGAGGGCCATGGACAACGCCCCCGATCCCACGCCGGCCTCCAGCACCCTCAGCCCGGGGGCGATATCCGCTTCGATCAGGATGGCACCCAGGTCCTTCGGGTAGATGACCTGGGCCCCTCTCGGCATCTTCAGGACGGCGTCCGACAGCGTGGGCCGCACCACCACGAAGCGCCGACCCGTGCTGCCCAGGACCGTGGATCCCTCGGGCACGCCGATGAGGGAGTCGTGGTGGACGATCCCCACGTGGGTGTGGAACGAGGCCCCGGGGCGCAGGGTGATCAGGTACCGCCGCTGCTTGGCGTCGAGCAGCAGCACCCGCTCGCCGGCGCTGAGGATGCTCCGATCCTCGCCGGGGTCCATGGCGCTCAGGGACCGGCGGACCTGGACGAGGGCGGCTTGCTGGTCCTGACCACGAGCCGCTCGCCCGGCTTCAGCTCGGTGCGGTAGATGACGTCGTTCTGGTTGCGGGCCCGGTTGATCATCCACACGGCCACTCCGACCACGATCCAGGCGGTGTGATAGCCCCGGAATCCCCGGCCGAAGGCCTTGACCTGGATGTACCGCAGGAAGGTGTCCATCGGCTCAGATCCGACGGACCTCGACGATGGCCGACCGGCGCCGGCCGTTCCGCCGACCGATGAGGAATACCACCGCCACCAGGGCCACGCCGACGGCCAGGCCCACCGTCAGTACCTGTGACCGGGTGGACTCGACCTCGTCGGAGACCTCCCCGGTGAGCTCCCTGAACTTGGCCTCGATGTCGTCCCGGGTGATCCGTTCGGGTGGCGTGGTCATGGCCTCTCCTTGTCAGTGGGGGACGAACTCCGGCTCTGGCCCCTGGTCACGGCCATGACGGCGATGCCGGCCACGATGACCACGGCCACGGTGCAGATCAGGTAGGGCACCCACGACAAGTCGCCGGAAAAGGTGGTCCCGGTCTCGCCCTGGAGGAATCGGAGGAAGGCCACCGACAAGATCACGAGTCCGATGGCAAAGGCCACCGAGCCGGCCACGCCGAAGAGGATGTAGCGACCCAGGCCACGGAGCGGCGTGAGGGTCTCCTGCTTGACATAGGCGATGACGAGCTGGACCGCCTCGTTGCCGGAGGTGCGGAGCCCACCCAGACCTTTGCCTGCTTCCTTCCGACCTCTCGGCACTGTCCTCCTCGTACTCGGCTCGGCCGCCCGTCGCCCCCGAGGACGCGCGCCACCGCCGGCTCGGCGATCCGCCCAACTCTAGCCAGCGGTGGCAGCTGGGCCCGCCCCCGCCCGCCGGAGGCGCGGACGGGGCCGTCGATCAGCCCCGGTCGGTGAACAGGTACGTGGAGCTGGATCTGGCCACCACGGTGCCCCGGTCGTCGACCGTCTCGGCTTCCGCGAACGCCACCCGTACGCCCCCGTGGACCACCCGGGCCGTGCACTCGAGCACCGCCCCTACCCGCACCGGGGCCAGAAAACTGGTCTTCATCTCGACATTCGAGGAGAACACCTTCCGGCCGCGGCCGGTGGCGAAGGTGACCGTGGCCGAGCCCATGGCCGAGTCGGCCATGGCCCCGAGGAACCCTCCCTGGACGATGCCGGCCGGATTGGCGAACCGCTCGTCCGCCCGCATCCTCCACACCGTCCGGCCCGGATCGGACTTGTCCACGCAGGTCATGCCCAGGGTCAGTTCGCAGTTCGGGGGGACCTGAATCCTTCGATCGACCACCCCGTGACGCTAGCGCCGTCCCGGTCGTCGATACTGGAGGCATGGCTCATCCGACCGACGAGCGACCCGGACCGGTCATCGCGGTGGGCGAGGCCGCCGAGGACTGGACCGGGGACGCCGTCTTCTTCGAGTACTCCACGGCCGCCGATCCCCTCGCCTCCGGTGCCATCGGTCCCGTGCCCGTCCATCGCTTCTCCCCCGGCCTGCACACCGGAGGTCGGTCCCGACTGGTGCCCCTGGATCTCTCCGACCAGCTCGGCGTGGACGGTCCGGCCACGAG
This sequence comes from uncultured Acidimicrobiaceae bacterium, assembly GCA_963756515.1. Classification (GTDB taxonomy): domain Bacteria; phylum Actinomycetota; class Acidimicrobiia; order Acidimicrobiales; family RAAP-2; genus Bog-756. The sequence goes on along the minus strand of CAVWNV010000013.1, from coordinate 176,414 downwards.
CCCGGGCCTGCTGGCCTCGTTCGTGGTCCTGCGGCCCGGCGAGCGGTTGGTCACCGAGCCCGATGCCACCAGCGAGCTCTACTACTGCCTCCGGGGCCGGGGCACCAGCGAGTTCGAGCGACGCGGCCCGGACGGTCCGGCCGGGTCCGGATCGATGGCCTGGCGCGCCGGGGACTTCTTGACCCTGCCGGCCGGCTGCACCACGGTCCACACTGCCTCCGTCCCCGGGCGGTCGGATGGACCGGCGGACCACGGGACCGATCCGGACGGCCCCGGCGCCCTCCTCTACCGGGTCACCGACGCCCCGCTCCTCCGCTATCTCGGCGTGGCCCCGTCACGGCCCCGCTTCGAGCCCACCCGCTTCGACGGGGCCGAGGCCCGGGCCCGGTTGTCCGAGGTGGAGCGGGACCCGGCCGCAGCCGGTCGGAACCGGATCAGCATCCTCCTCGGCAACAGGGCCACCCCACAGACACTCACCGCCACTCACACCCTGTGGGCCATGCTCGGGATCCTGCCGGCCGGGTCGGTCCAGCGGGCCCACCGCCATCAGAGCGTGGCCCTCGACCTCATCACGGAGTGCGCGCCGGGCTGCTTCTCCCTGATCGGCAGTCGGCTCGACGCCGACGGCGCCATCCTCGATCCCGTGCGGGTCGACTGGGAAGCCGCGGGGGCCTTCGTGACCCCACCCGGGCTGTGGCACAGCCACCACAACGAGTCGGGCCGACCCGCCTACCTCGTGCCCGTCCAGGACGCCGGGCTCCACACCTACCTGCGCTCCCTCGACATCCGGTTCGGCACCGATCCCGGCTAGCCGCCGTGCCGTTCGCCAGCGCGCTGTCCGAGCATCCCGTGGCCTCGGCGGCCACCGGGGAGGTGGCGGGCGCGGTCCTCGAACGCATCGGGGAACGTCCGGACCTGGTGGTGGTCACGACCACCCGACCCCATGCCGGGGCGCTGGAGGACATCGCGGCCACCATCTCGTCGGTGCTCCAACCCCTGGCCGTCGTGGGGGGCTCGGCGGAGTCGGTGGTCAGCACGGGGCGCGAGGTGGAGGGGACCCCCGCCATCAGTCTGTGGGCCGGCTGGGTCGGCCCACTGGCCCCGGTGCAGCTGCGTGCGTCCCGCCTGGCCGACGACTCGTGGCACGTGGCCGGATGGCCCGAGGGGCTCGCATTCGAACCGAAGCTCCTGATCCTGCTGGCCGATCCGTTCACCTTTCCTGCCGACGAGTTCCTCGAGTGGCTGGGAGAGCGCCACCCCGGCCTCCCCGTGGTGGGTGGGAACGTGTCGGGGAGCCGCGGGCCCGGCGGCAGCCGACTGGTCGTCGGGGACCGGGTGGTCGCCTCGGGCGCCACCGGGGTGCTCGTCGGCGGCGGCGTCGACATCGAGACCGTCGTCTCGCCGGCATCCCAGCCCTACGGGGAGACCCTCACCGTGACCCGCTCGCACCGGAACATCATCTACGAGGTGGCCGGGGTGCCGGCCATGGAGTGCATGGTGGACCAGATCACCCGGAACCTGGGACCGGCCGAGGTGGCCGCCATCCGTGCCGACGGCCTGTTCGTGGGCCGGCTCATCGACGAGCGGATCGCCCGTCCGGCCCCGTCGGACTTCCTGGTCCGCAACGTCGTCGGCGTGGACCGGTCCACCGGGGCCGTGGCCGTCGACGACCAGGTGCCGCTGGGCAGCACCGTCCGGTTCCACCGGCGCGACGGAGGGACCGCCCACCACCGGCTGGGCTCGGATCTCGCGGGGCGGGCGGCCGATGCGGCCTTGGTGTTCACCGGCCGGGACCGGGGCACCCGACTGTTCGCCGGGGCCCATCACGACGCCCAGATGCTCCAACGGTCGGTGGGACCGGTCCCCACGGCGGGCATCTTCGCCGCCGGTGAGTTCGGGCCGGTGGGTGGACGGAATTTCGTGCATGCGTCCTCGGCCTCGATGGCCCTGTTCCGGGCCCGCTAGACCCACCACCGTCGATCGCCGCCCCTTCGCCCGGGGGTCGTCCGGCCGATAGGGTTGCCCGAGATGAACGACAGCCCCCGCCAGCTCGCCGACCACCATGGCCTCGACGATCTCGAGCAGCTCGGTGTCAACGTCATCCGCGGACTGGCCATGGACGCGCCCCGGGCCGCCAACTCCGGGCATCCGGGCACGGCCATGGCCCTGGCCCCACTGGCCCACGTCCTGTTCACCCGGGTCATGCGGCACGACCCGGCCGAACCGCACTGGCCCGACCGGGACCGGTTCGTCCTGTCCAACGGGCACGCCTCGATCCTCTTGTACTCCATGCTCTACCTGACCGGGTACGGGCTGACCCTCGACGACCTGCGGGGCTTCCGTCACTGGGGCAGTCGGACGCCGGGCCACCCCGAGCTCAACCACACCCCGGGCGTCGAGGTGACCACCGGTCCGCTCGGCCAGGGGGTGGCCGACGGCGTGGGCATGGGCATCGCCGAGCGGTGGCTGCGGGCCCACTTCTCGCCCGAAATCTGCGATCACCACACCTACGTCATCGCCGGGGACGGCTGCTTCGAGGAGGGCATCTCCCACGAGGCGGCCTCGCTGGCCGGCCATCTCCAACTCGGCCGGCTGGTCTACATCTACGACGACAACCACATCACCATCGACGGCCCCACCGAGCTCTCCTACTCCGACGACGTCGGCGAGCGGTTCTCCGCCTACGGATGGTCGGTGGACGACATCGGCGAGGTGGCCAACGACGCCGGGGCCATCGAGGCGGCCCTGCTCCGGGCCAGGGCCGACGAAGACCGACCCTCCCTCATCATCCTCCGGAGTCACATCGGCTTCCCGTCCCCCCATCTCACCGACACGGCCAAGGCCCACGGCGACCCCTTCCCCGTGGAGGAGATCCGCCTGACCAAGGAGCTTCTCGGCCTGCCGCCGGACGAGACCTTCTGGGTACCCGACGACGTCCTCGAGCTGTACCGGCGCTGCATCCCCCGTGGGGAGGCCTTCCGCTCCGAGTGGGAGGAGCGATATGCGGCCTGGGGCGGGGACAAGTCCCGTTGGCAGGCGGCCCAGGCCGGCCACGGCCTGCCCGGCTGGGAGTCGAAACTCCCGACGTTCGCCCCCGAGGACGGGCCCATGGCCACCCGGAAGGCCGTCAAGGCGTGCATCGACGCCACCGGCGACTCCATCCCCGGGCTCATCCCCGGCAGTGCCGACCTGACCGGAAACACCGGCATGGCCTGGGCGGGCGCCACAGCCCAGGAGCCGGACGAACCCGGTGGCAGCCTGATCCACTACGGGATACGCGAGCACGGCATGGGCGGGGTCATGAACGGCATGGCCGCCCATGGCGGGACGGTGCCCGTCGGCGGCACCTTCTTCGTCTTCAGTGACTACATGCGGGGGGCGGTGCGGGTGGCCGCCGTCTCCGACGTCCACGTCATCTACTCGTGGACCCACGACTCCATCGGCCTGGGGCAGGACGGTCCCACCCACCAGCCCGTCGAGCAGCTGGCCGCGGTGCGGGCCATGCCGAACCTGCGGGTGATCAGGCCGGCCGACGCCAACGAGACCGCCCAGGCGTGGCGGATCGCCATCGACTCCGGCGGACCCACCGGCCTGATCCTGTCCCGTCAGGAGCTCCCGGTACTGGCCGAGACGTCCGGTGGGGCCGCCGCCGGCGTGGAACGGGGTGCCTACGTCCTTAGGGAGGCCGCGGGCGGGTCGCCACAGGTGGTGCTGATCGGAACCGGCAGCGAGGTCCAGCTGTGCCTGGCCGCGGCCGAGCTGCTGGCGCCCGAGGGGATCAGCGCCCGGGTGGTGTCCTTCCCGTCGTGGGACCTGTTTGCGACCCAGACCGAGGGGTATCGGTCCGAAGTGCTGCCCCCCGGCGTGCCCCGTCTCGCCGTCGAGGCGGCCAGTTCGTTCGGGTGGGAGCGCTACGCCGACGCCACGGTGAGCATCGACCACTTCGGAGCATCGGCACCGGGCGAGGTGGTCATGGAGGAGTTCGGCTTCACCCCGCGACATGTCGCCGACGAGGCCAACGCCCTGCTGGCACGGTGGCCGACCGCATGACCGATCGCCACACGAACTGAGCGAAAGGACGCCCATGACCACACTCGATGACCTCTTCGCCGAACAGGGCCAGAGTCCCTGGCTCGACAATCTCCGCCGGGACTGGCTCGAGGACGGCACCCTGGCCGGCCTGGTCGGACAGGGAATCCGCGGAGTCACCTCCAACCCGACCATCTTCGCCAAGGCCATCGAGGGGCAGGACACCTACGACGAGCAGTTCGGGTCCCTCATCCGCACCAAGCCGGTCGAGGACGCCTACTGGGACCTGGTCGTCGACGACATCAACGGCGCCCTGGCCGTGCTCAGGCCGGTCTACGACAGCTCCGACGGGCGGGACGGCTTCGTCTCGGTGGAGGTGGCGCCGGCACTGGCCCACGACACCGAGGGCACCATCGCCGCGGCCCGGTCGCTGCACAGCCGCATCGACCGGCCCAACGTGTTGGTGAAGATCCCGGCCACCCCGGAGTGCGTTCCCTCCATCCGGCAGATGATCAGTGAGGGCCGCAGCATCAACGTGACGCTGATCTTCTCCATCAAACGCTACGACGAGGTCATCGAGGCCTACCTGTCCGGCCTCGAGTCCCTGGCCGCCTCGGGGGCGGACGACCTCTCCCACGTGGCCAGTGTGGCCTCGTTCTTCATCAGCCGGGTCGACACCGAGGTGGACCACCGGATCGAGGCGGCGGCGGCGGGGGCTGCCGATGCCGACAGCCTGCTGGCGCTCCGGGGCCGGGCCGCGGTGGCACAGGCCCGGCTGGCCTACGCGCTGTTCACCGATCGCTTCGCCGGACCCCGTTGGGAGGCCCTGGCGGCCAAAGGGGCCCGGGTGCAACGCCCGCTGTGGGCTTCGACCTCGACCAAGAACCCGGACTATCCCGACCTGGCCTACGTGGACACCCTCATCGGTCCGGACACGGTCAACACCATGCCGGACGGCACCGTGGCCGACTTCTTGGACCACGGGACCGTGGCCAGAACGGTGGATGCGGGTGTCGACGGGGCCCGACAGCTCATCGGCGACCTGGCCGACGCCGGCATCGACATGGAGGACGTCTCACGGACCCTCGAGTCCGAGGGAGTCGCCTCGTTCGCCAAGTCGTTCGACGAGCTGATGCAGTCGCTGACCGACAAGGCCAACTCGCTCGGCGGCGGGTCGTAGAACCGGCGCCAGTGGACACGGCGGACTCACCACCGACACCGACACCCGGTGTCCGGGTCCCGGTGTCCGGTGCGGGAACAGCCCACCACCCCGCACCGGCCCATCCTCCGGCACCCCTTACCCGCCCTGCACGGAACACACCAAGGAGAGCACCATGAAGATTGCCATGATCGGCCTGGGCAAGATGGGGGCCAACATGACCCAACGCCTCATCGAGCACGGCCACCAGGTCGTCGCGTTCGACCTCTCGGACCAGGCCCGCTCGGCCGCGGCAGCGTTCGGTGCCGAACCGGCCACAACCCTGGAAGAGGTGGCGGCCAAGCTGTCGGCACCCCGGGTGGCCTGGGTCATGGTGCCGGCCGGGGAGGCCACCAACACCACCATCACCACGCTGGCCGGGCTGTTCGAGACCGGTGACGTGATCATCGACGGCGGCAACTCCAATTACAAGGAGACCGCCCCGCTGGTGGACCAGCTGGCCGCACAGGGGGTCGCCCTCGTCGATGCCGGCACCTCGGGGGGCATCTGGGGACTGAAGGAGGGGTACTGCCTGATGGTGGGCGGGACCAAGGAGGCCGTGGCCGTGGCCGAACCGGCGTTCCTGGCGCTGGCCCCCGAGGGCGGCTACGCCCATGTCGGGCCCCCGGGAGCCGGCCACTTCGTCAAGATGGTCCACAACGGCATCGAGTACGGGCTCATGCAGGCCTACGCCGAGGGGTTCGAGATCATGTCGGAGGCCCCCGAGTTCGACCTCGACCTCCACGAGATCTCGGCCATCTGGCGCTACGGATCGGTGGTCCGCAGCTGGCTCCTCGAGCTGGCCGAACGGGCCCTGCGGCCGGAGTCGGGATTCGACCAGATCGAAGGGGTGGTGGTCGACTCCGGCGAGGGCCGTTGGACGGTGGAGGAGGCCATCGACAGGGGGGTCTCGGCCCCGGTCATCTCCTCGGCCCTGTTCGCCCGGTTCGCCTCACAGAAGAAAGATGCCTTCGGACTGCGCCTGGTGTCGGCCCTGCGCAACCAGTTCGGGGGACACGCCTTCACCACCAGCGACGGATCGCAGGGCGGCGAGACCTTCACGCCCAAATGAGCATGCACCAGACCACGTCGGCGGTCGGACGCAGCGCCGACAAGAAGCGCTCCCTCCCACCGGTGCTGTCCAAGGCCCCTCCGGTGGCCATGGTGATCTTCGGCGCCTCGGGCGACCTGACCGCCCGTAAGATCCTTCCGGCCCTGGCCCGCCTGGCCGACCGGGGTGTTCTCGACGACGGGTTCACGGTCATCGGGGTGGCCCGCACCGAGTGGACGGACGAGGAGTTCCGGACCCATGTGGCCGAGGCCACGCCGGAGAGCGGACCCAAGTGGAAGGCCCTCACCGAGCGGTTCAAGTACATCGCCGGCGAGTACGACCACCCGGTCACCTTCGACACGCTGAAGTCCCATCTCGACGAGGCCGACCGGATCGACGGCACCGGCGGAAACAGGCTCTACTACCTGGCCACCATCCCCAGTGTGTTCGGACTGGTGGCCGGGGCCCTGGCCACCCACGCCTGCATCGCCCCGGACGACGACGACCACTTCATGCGGGTGGTGGTGGAGAAGCCGTACGGCCGCGACCTCGAGAGCGCCATCGCCCTCGACGAACAGATGCACGCCGCCTTCGAGGAACGGCAGATCTACCGGATCGACCATTACATGGGTAAGGAGACCGTGCAGAACGTCCTCGCCCTCCGGTTCTCCAACGCCATCTTCGAACCCATCTGGAACCACCGGTACGTGGAGCAGGTCCAGGTGACCGTGGCCGAGGAGCTCGGGGTCGAGCACCGGGGCGGGTTCTACGAGACGGCCGGGGCCCTCCGCGACATCGTCCAGAACCACGTCATGCAGGTACTGGCCCTCACGCTCATGGAGTCGCCCACCAGCACCGATGCCGACCGCATCCGTGACGAAAAGGTCAAGCTGCTCCGGGCCATCGACATCCCCACCCCCGACGAGGCGGTCGACAAGGCGGTGCGGGCCCAGTACACAGCCGGGACCATCGGCGGTGAGAAGGTGCTCGGGTACCGCCAGGAGCCCGACGTCTCCCCTGACAGTCAGACCGAGACCTACCTGGCCCTGCGGCTCCGGGTGGAAAACTGGCGGTGGGCCGGGGTACCGATCTTCGTGCGGACCGGCAAGCGCCTCCCGGCCCGGGTCACCGAAGTGGCCCTGACCTTCCGGCAGGTGCCCTTCCTCCTCTTCGACCACCGGACCAGTCGGGACCTGAGGCCGAACACGCTGATCCTCCGGATCCAGCCCGACGAGGGGATCAGCCTCGAGTTCGGGGCCAAGGTGCCGGGCGAGAAGTTCCACATCCGCTCCGTGGCCATGGACTTCTCCTACGCCGAGGCCTTCGCCGGGGCCGAGGCGGCCGACGGGTACGAACGTCTGATCCACGACGCCATGGTCGGCGACGCCACCCTGTTCATCCGGTCCGACGAGGTCCGCCAGGCGTGGATGATCGTCGATCCCTACCTGCAGGCATGGTCGCAGCCGGGCGGCGCCATGCAGCGGTACGAGGCGGGCACCTGGGGACCCCACATGGCCGACCTGTTGGTGGAGCGTTCCGGTGACGAGTGGCGGAATCCCGTCATCGACCTCGAACTGAGCGGCGGCCGCCTCACCGAGCTGCCCCAGTGACGAGAGGCTGGATAAGCCGGTGAACGGCCGGATCGATCGGGTCACGTCGGTCCCGGACGCCTTCGCCCGCACGGTCACCGAGGCACTGGCCGGGTCCCGACAGGAGCGGTTCTCCCTCTTCCTGTCCGGGGGCTCGACGGCCCAGCAGTGCTACCGGCGCCTGGCCGAGGCGGGCGGGCCCGACAGTGACGTCGACTGGGACGCCGTCGACATCTACCTGGGCGACGAGCGGTGCGTCCCACCCGACGACCCCGACTCCAACCACCGCATGATCCGCGAGACTTTGCTCGAACGGGTCGGACCGGTCGGCTCCGACCACCCGATGTACCGGAACGGGTCCCCGTCGGCGGCGGCCACCGACTATCAGGCGGTGATCGGATCGCTGCCCGCCTTCGACCTGGTGCACCTGGGGCTGGGCCCCGACGGCCACACCGCGTCGCTCTTCCCCGGATCGGCGGCCCTCGACATCGTCGATCCCGACGTGTTGGTGGCGGCCAACCAGGACCCCCGGTCCAACAATCCCCACGACCGGGTCACGTTGACGCTCGCCGGCATCGCCCGCGCCCGACTGGTCGTGTTCACCGTCTCGGGGTCGTCCAAACGCCACGCCTTGGCGGCTATCGAGGCCGGCTCCGACCTGCCCGCCGGCCGGGTCGTGGCCGACGAGTTGCTGTGGCTGGTGGACGACGCGGCCGGGGGCGCCGGGCCCCCGGCCTAGTGCCGGTCGCGCCGCTCCGGCCCCGTCCGGTCGCCCGGTCGGATGCCTCCGGTAAGGTGTCGCCGATGCCCGCCGACCCCGGCTCCACGTCCTCCCCCGCCGAGGCGGCACCGACCAGGCCGATCTCTGCCGATCCCGTCGAGCCGGTGGGCCCGGACCTCCGTGCGCTGATCGATACTCCGCTGGGCCAGCTGCAGGCCCGGGCGCGACGGGTTCGACAGGAGGCCCACGGCAACCGCATCACGTTCTCGCCCAAGGTGTTCATCCCCCTCACCATGCTGTGCCGGGACCGCTGCGGCTACTGCACCTTCGCCAAGGCACCGGCCCGGGTGGAGTCGCCGTACCTGAGCCTCGAACAGGTGCTGGACATCGCCCGGGCCGGTCGGGCCGCCGGCTGCCACGAGGCCCTCTTCACGCTGGGCGAGGCTCCCGAGGAGCGGTACCCGGCGGCGCGGGCCTGGCTCGACGACCACGGCTGGACCTCCACCGTCGACTACCTGATAGCTGCGTGCCGGGCCGTGGTCGAGGAGACGGGGCTGCTCCCCCACGCCAATGCCGGGGCGCTCGACGCCGACGAACTGGACCGCCTGCGAGCCGTCACGGCCAGCCAGGGGATGATGATCGAGTCGGTCAACCCCGATCTCGAAGCCCACCGCTCGGCTCCGGACAAGACACCGGCGCGTCGCCTGGCCACCCTCGAGGCCGCCGGCCGGGCCGCCATCCCCTTCACCACCGGCCTCCTGGTCGGGATCGGCGAGTCCCGGGCCGATCGCCTGGCCACGCTGGAGGCCATCGCCGCCAGCCACGGCCGCCACGGCCACGTGCAGGAGGTCATCGTCCAGAACTTCCTGCCCAAGGCCGGCACCTCCATGCACCGGTCCCCACCGTGCCCGACCGACGAGTTCCTCTGGACCGTCGCCGCGGCCCGCCTGGTCCTCCCGAGCGACATCCACCTGCAAGCCCCTCCCAATCTCTCCGACGACCTGGCTCCTCTGATCGACTCCGGCATCGACGACTGGGGCGGCGTCTCCCCGGTCACCGCCGACCACGTCAACCCCGAACGGGCCTGGCCCGCCCTGGCCGTCCTGCGCCACTCGACCGAGGCGGCCGGCGCCACGCTGGCCCCCCGCCTCACCCTGTACCCCGCCTTCGCCCTCGACCCCGAACGGTGGCTCGACCCATCGATGCGGTTCCCCGTGCTCGACGCCTCCGACGCCGAGGGACTGGGCCGCGACCATCCGTGGTGCTCGGGCGGCGAGGTGCCTCCGCCGCGCCTCCTCGGGGACGGCGATCCGCTCGGCCGGGACAGGCCGGACCGCCCCGTCGGGGACCTGGCGGCGGGATCTCCTCCCGTCGCCTCCCTGGCCCCGGCCGGAAGCGCCGTCGGCGAGGTGTTGGCCGGGGTGTCGGCGGGCCAGACGGTGGGAGAGGACGAGATCGTCACCCTGTTCGGGGCCCGGGGTCCCGAGGTACGTGCCGTGGCCGACGTGGCCGACCAGCTGCGGGTCGAGGCGGTGGGCGACGAGGTCACGTTCGTGCACAACCGCAACATCAACTACACGAACGTCTGCACCTTCAAGTGCAAGTTCTGCGCCTTCTCCAAGGGACCACTGTCGCTGAACCTGCGCGGCCGGCCCTACTTGTTGGAGCTGGGCGAGATCGCCGACCGGGTACGCCAGGCCGAGGCCCTGGGGGCCACCGAGGTCTGCCTGCAGGGCGGCATCCACCCCGACTTCGACGGCGAGTACTACCTGCAGGTGATCCGGGCCGTCCGTGAGGCCTCGGCCACCATCCACATCCACGGCTTCACCGCCCTCGAGGTCACCGAAGGGGCACGCCGCTCCGACATGCCCCTGGCCGACTACCTGGTGCTCCTGCGGGACGCCGGCCTCAAGACCCTGCCCGGCACGGCGGCCGAGATCCTGGACGACCCGGTCCGGGCCGTCCTGTGCCCCGACAAGATCGACACCGAGGAGTGGCTCTTCGCCCACCGCACCGCCCACCGGGTCGGGCTGCGCTCCAACGTGACCATCATGTTCGGTGCCGTCGAACAGCCCCGCTCGTGGGCCCGACACCTGGTGCGCACCCGACAGCTCCAGTTGGAGACGGGCGGCTTCACCGAGTTCGTCCCCCTCCCCTTCGTACACATGGCCACGCCGATCTACCTGCAACACCGGTCCCGGCGCGGGCCGACGTTCCGGGAGACGCTGCTGATGCACGCGGTGGGACGCATCGCCTACCGTCACGCCATCGACAACATCCAGGTCAGCTGGGTGAAGATGGGCGCCGACGGTGTGAGACAGATCCTGCGGGCCGGGGTCAACGACCTCGGTGGCACCCTCATGGACGAGAACATCTCGCGGGCGGCCGGGGCCAGCCACGGACAGATGATGGACGCTGACCGTTTCGCCGCCATCGTGCACCCGCTGGGTCGGAGCCTGGCCCAGCGCACCACCCTGTACGGGAGGGTGGACGGACCGGGCACCCCGACCGAGGTCCTGGCTGCCGCGGGCGGATGACCCCGGCGACGCCGGCGGGCGCAGCAGGGCGGGCGGGGGGACCGGACCTGGCCGGGTCCATCGACCATCTGATGGGCCTCCTCGTTCCCCCGGATGCCCCGTCGTCCCAACGCCGCCTCTACCGTTCGATGCTGGACACGGTGGCCACCCTGGCCGCGGCCCGGACCGAGACCATCGACCTGAAAGTGGCCGATTCGGCCCTGGCCGAGATGGCCGAGGCATTCGCCGTGTTCCAGCCGTTCCGCAAGGAGCGCAAGGTGACCATCTTCGGGTCGGCCCGGACCGAGCCCGAGCATCCCGCCTACCGGTGCACTCGCGACCTGGCCGCCACCATGGCCGGGGCGGACTGGATGGTCGTGACCGGTGCCGGCCCCGGCATCATGGCCGCCGGCATGGAGGGAGCCGGTCGCGACAAGTCGATCGGAGTGAACATCCGGCTCCCGTTCGAGCAGGGAGCCAACGCCTTCATCGCCCAGGATCCGAAGCTGGTCGAGATGCGCTACTTCTTCACCCGGAAGCTGATGCTCATCAAGGAGTCCGACGCGTACGTGGTCATGCCAGGCGGGTTCGGCACGCTGGACGAGGGATTCGAACTGCTGACCCTGCTCCAGACAGGCAAGGCCGAGCCGGCCCCGGTGGTCATGCTCGACGTGCCCGGGGGGACCTACTGGCGGGGGTGGGACGAGTTCATCCGCAACAAGGTGGAGCCCCGCGGACTGGTGTCGCCCGAGGACCGCTCGCTGTTCACCATCACCGACGACGTGCAGCTGGCGGCCCGGACCATCCTCGGCTTCTACCGGAACTACCAGTCGTGCCGGTGGGTCGGCGACCTCTTGGTCATGCGGCTGCTGGTCGCCCCGGACCGGACCCAGCTGGACCGGCTCAACCAGGAGTTCGCCGACATCGTGGCCGGCGGAACCATGCGCTTGTCGAAGCCCCTTCCTCCCGAGCGATCCGACCTCGACCATCTCGACCAGGAGCGGCTGGTCTTCCGATTCGACAAGATCCACTACGGACGGCTGCGAGCACTGATCGACGCCCTCAACCGGCTCGTCGACACCGACCACGCACCGGGCGCACCGGCCTAGGACTCAGGGTCCGTCCTCGGGTGGCGGTCCCGACCGGGCCGGCCCGGTCAGCAGCACAGCCGCCTTCTCCACCGACCGACGGGCCCGGGTGATGCGCTTCTCCTCGGCCACCAGGGCCGGATCGGGATCACGACCCGAACGCACGGCGTCGGACGCCTGATACAGGCGGTCCAGGGCCAGGTCGGCAAGCTCCTCGGCGATGGCCGACAGCCGCTCGCCGATGTCAGCCGGATCCGTCCCCACCGCGCTCAGCGGGATGTCTGGATCTCGACGTCGACGACCTCGAGACCCCCGTCGGCGTACCGGGCCCGGAGGGCCTTCTTGTCGAACTTGCCCACACTGGTCTTCGGCACCTCCTCGATGAAGGTCCAGCGCTCGGGCAGCCACCAGCGGCTCACCCGGTCCGTGAGGAATGCCACCAGCTCCTCGGCGGTGGCCGGCGAAGCGTCCTCAAGCACCACCGCCACCAGGGGTCGCTCGCTCCACCGCTCGTCGGGCACGGCGATCACCGCCGCCTCGACCACGCCCGGGTGGGCCATGACCTCGTTCTCCAGTTCGACCGAGGAGATCCATTCGCCCCCGGACTTGATGACGTCCTTGGTGCGGTCGCTGATCTGCATGTAGCCACGACGGTCGAGCGATCCGATGTCGCCGGTCCGGAGCCAACCGTCGTGGAACCGCTCCGGCGTCGGTTCCCCGTAGTACGAACCCGTGATCCAGGGTCCCCGGACCTCGAACTCGCCCACGGACTCGCCGTCATCGGGCAGGACCGACCCGTCCTCGGCCACCACCCGGACCTCGACGCCGATCACCACCCGGCCGGTCTTGGACCGCCAGACGATCTCCTCGTCCTCCGGCACGCCCCGGGGCGGAAGGGCCAGTGAGCAGATCGGGCTGGTCTCGGTCATGCCCCACCCCTGCACGAGCTGCACCCCGAGCTCGTCGCGGAACTGTTCGATGAGCTGTCGGGGCACGGCGGCCCCACCGGCGGTGATCATCCGGAGCGACGACATGTCGACCTCGGTGGTCCGCGAGTAACGGAGCAGATCGCTCCAGATGGTGGGAACCCCGGCCGAGAGCGTCGGGCGGTGCCGGGCGATGGTGGCCGCCAACGGGGCGGCCTGGAGAAACTGCTGGGGCATGATCAGATCGGCACCGGTCATGAACGCCGCGTACGGCGTACCCCAGGCGTTGGCATGGAACATGGGCACGATGGAGAGCACGCGATCCTGCTCGTTGATGCCGAGGGTCGAACCGGAGGTGACCGCGAACGAGTGCAGGTACGTCGACCGGTGGCTGTAGACCACGCCCTTGGGGTTGCCGGTGGTGCCCGAGGTGTAGCACATGGCGGCGGCCTGGCGTTCGTCGAAGGTGGGCCAGACGTAGCCGGGCTCCTCGGCCGCCAGCAGATCGTCATAGGAATGGGTCGCTCCCAGTGCGCTGGTGTCGCCGTCCCCGGCCACCACGATGTGCTTCACCGTGGTGAGCTGATCGAGGACCCGGGCCAGCAACGGAACCAGTGAGGTGTCGACGATGATGACCTGGTCCTCGGCGTGGTTGATGACATAGGAGAGCTGTTCGGGGAAGAGCCGGAGGTTGAGGGTGTGGAGGACCGCCCCCATCCCCGGGACGGCCAGGTAGGCCTCCTGGTGGGTCTGGTTGTTCCACAGGATCGTCCCCACACGGTCACCGTCTCCCACGCCGAGCCGTCCCAGTGCCGAGGCCAGCCGTTCCGCCCGCTCGGCCACCTTGGTGAACGAGGCCGTGATGGCCTCACCGTCGGGGCCGGTGACGGTGATCACCCGGCTGTCCCCGTAGACATGTTGGCCGTGACGGAGGATGCCGCTCACCAACAGCGGGGCATCCTGCATGGTACTGAGCACGATCGGTCCTCCCTGAGCCATCCGGCAACCCTGTCGTCCGAGCATACCGATCCCCACCTGACCCGGCCGGGTCGGGATCGATGGGACGGCGCCTGCGGCCCCGAGGGGTTGCCCCCGGGGCCCACCGGTGCTGGACTGGTGGCGGCACCGGTGTACGCCATCGGATCCTCTGAGTGCCGCCGCTCATCATGACCGCGTGGTCGGTACGAGAGTTCGGAGGCACGCCGTGGGTAAATTCCTGGCCGTCGCGGCCGGAGCCATGGCCGTGGTGGTCGGCCTGGCCGTAGTGGTGGTCGTGGCCGCAGGCACGTCTTCGGCCCGGTCCGGCGGGACCGCATCGGCGTCCGGCCGCACCGGCGGTGACGCCGCCACGTCGGCGCCGGCCGTCCCGGACAGCTGGCAGGCCCTCTACCGGCAGGCCGCGGCGGCCTGCCCCGGCCTCGGCTGGTCGGTGCTGGCCGCGGTGGGCACCGTCGAGTCGGACAGCCGACAGTCCCATGCCCCCGGCGTCCTGTCCGGGGCCAACGGCGCCGGGGCCGAAGGGCCCATGCAGTTCGAGCCCACGAACAGTTGACAAAGGCAACCGGGCGAAGCGTGGAGTCGTCGACGTCACGGCGGGCCAGGAGCGGATGCTCGGGCCTGGCTGACGAGGGCAGGCCACGGCATTTCTGGTGTTAACCGATTACTGATTGAAGCCAACGCAATACGACTCCTGGGTGGGGCCCCTAATCGAGACGATGGCTCGACTATGGGGGGTCGATCCGGGTAATCAACGTAATCACTCCCCTGTCCCTGAACGCACTTTGAAGGTAGAGACCGAGGTCGCTCGTTGTGGCCTCGGCAACCAGTCTCCTGAAGTCGTCGGACCCGCTACGGTTCAGTGGATGAAGGGCGGATTAGACGGCATTCGATGGCGGGGGCTTTTGGCTATTGCGGCTCTCTCGGTCGGCATGGCCGGGTGCAGCGCATCAGCTCAGAAGTCTCAGCGAAGCTTCGTCGGCTACTCATTCATCACTACCCCACAGGGCAAGCCCTATCCAGTTGACCTGACGACAGGGCAGGCTCAATCGCCGTCCGTTATATGCCGGACTATCCATTTGGGATCATCAACGTGAAGATCACCCCCGATGGCCGCACTCTTTATGCGGTCATTCAGCAAGGGCATTCGGGCATTCCGCAACGCGGCACTGGCGTGCTCCCGATCAACCTTGTCAACGGAGTCGCTGGGAGGACCATAGACATCCCCGGTGCAGCGGCCATTGCCATCGCCCCCAATGGTTCTACGGCCTATGTCGTCACCGGCCCGAAGGACACTATGAGGATCATTAACCTTGCCACTCGCAGGATTGGGAAGGTCATTCCTCTTCCTAGCATGAACCCTGCAGGCCACCCTGCCTACTACGGAATCGCGCTTAGTCCAGATGGTCAAACCGCTTACGCTGTTGATGGTTACGGGGGTATCTTTTCCGTGAATCTCATGACCGACGCCGTCAGTAAGCAGATCACCGTTCCGCTGGGGACGGGCGGTCCCATTGTCGTCAGCACTGATGGCCGAACCGCCTATGTGATCACAGGGACGGGGGGCAGCGTCGGCAACGGACCTGAGTTTGCCGATGTCGCCGCCGTCGACCTCGCTACGGCAGCCAACGTCGCCACTATCTCCGTACCGGGCGATGCCAACGACATTGGCATCAGTCCTGATGGTCGGACCGTCTATGTCGCTACGGCGACGGGCCCGCCGAACGTCCTTTCCCATCTCGTCCCGATCGATGTGGCGACCAGCAAGCCCGGTAAGCCCAGGCAGTTCAACGGAGGATCGTTGACCCTCGCTGTTGCATCGGGCAGTGGGTGAAAGGAGCAGACGGAGACTGTCCCATACTGCGGGTTCGGTGGGACAGTGATCGGCCTAGGAACGCCTGTGTAGCCTTCCATCATGCGGCGGCGGTTGCAGGACCTGATCATTTGGACGACCCCATTCATCTTGGCGATAGTCGGCTACATCCTGGGCGTGGCGGTGCCGCCAAATCAGACAAGTTGCCGCGGCGCTTCAGCTGGGGCCTACTACTGCGATACCCACGCAGGGCACTGGGCGATTGTGGGGTTACTGGCAGGGCTGGTCATCGGAGGAGCGATCAGCCTTCTTGTAATGCGCCGTCGCAACGAAAGTCATACTCATCATGTTTGAGCTGTTCACCGATCGGGCGCGGCGTATCGTCGTCCTTGCCCAACAAGAGGCACAGGTGCTCGGCCATTCATCCGTCGACCCTGTGCATTTGATGCTGGGATGTGTCGTCGAGAACGAAGGTGTTGCGGGTACCGCACTGCGATCTCTCGGCGTCACGCTTGACCCTCTAAGGCAAAAGGTTCTCGATCTGATGCCAGCCGGGGAGGTGGCAGACGATAGACCGATCGCCGTCAGCCAGCGAACGACGCTCGCCCTTCAGTACTCATTACGTGAGTCGCTGCGGCTGGGCCACACCTACATCGGCACTGAACACCTGATGTTGGGTCTCGTCCGCCAAGGTGACCCTGACGTGGAGCAGATTCTTCTGGACTCTGGGACGAATCTTGGCCGTGTTGGCCAGGAGGTCGAGCAGGCTCTTAGCGGACGGATGTGGGCGAGGCCGCAGCCCAGCCGTGCCCCCTGGTGTCCCCACTGCCGTGCAGCTGTCGCTGATGTTGCCACATACCGCTCAGTGTCAATAGAGCCCGAGGATGCCGGTGCTGATGGTGTTCCGATTCCGGTCCAGGTCGTCTACTGCACGAGATGTGGCGGCGTGATTGGGATGTTTAATCCAGAGGTGTGATTACCGGCTGCCAGAAACATGTCCAGTGCCCCCAGCTGGGCTAGAGCCCGAACGTCCTCAGCAAATGACGGGTCATCCCGTTTGTCGTTCGGTAAACCTTCCGCCTCACCACTCGCCTGGCGTAGGACGAGGGTCCCTTCTCGGCAGCCTGAACGTTCCCGAGGTCCCGGGCTGCACGGTAGAGCTGTGAGCGGAGCGAACTTCTACGTGCCATCTGGGCCTCCTCTATGCGTCGACTGTCGAGCCCGAGGTGAATCAGTACGTTCTCCGACACCGGGCAGCTGTCTCCGCCGAACGGTGATTTACCGTACAGGTCCCGTGATGGAATACGGGTGATCTGGTTGTTCTCCGCCGCTTGGTGTTGAGCGAGCGGGTCACGCCGTAGGTGGCGTTGCTCACTGGATGCATGGCGTGGCGCACCCGTTTGACGCTCTTCGGAATGACAGCCCGCCTCACGGTACGTGCAGGGTGTACGGCTCGCCGAACTCCTCTTGGAACCAATAGCCGTGAGAGGAGACCCATCGCTATTTACTGGTCATTGCGGTGTAAAACTCGTCGAGCAGCGGGCTGATCCAACGGTGACGTTGACAGCGACCGTGTAGCCCGCGGTGGCGCTGCCGATGTCGAAGGGCACGGAACCGCTGCCCGTCGAATCAGTCGTTCCGCTGAATGTCGATGTCGTTGTCTTGTAGGACGCCTGAACCGTAACGGCGGCATTTGGGACGTTCGAGGAGATGTTCGCCGTTTCGGTTGAACCCGGAGTCGTCGGGTTGGGCACTGACATCGAGACGCTGCACGAAGGAGCCGCGGGTGGTGCGGGGGCCACTGCTGATCCAAAGAACGGAGCACCAAACGAGAAGATTCCTCCATCGGAGGCCACGAACCAATACCCACCGGTAGGAATGTCGGGGGCCATTTCAACAATGGGCTTGTTCAGTTGAATCGACCCTGTCGATCCCTGAAATACTGCATCGCCAAACGAGAAGATGCCACCGTCAGAGGCCACCAGCCAATAGCCACCACCATCGGCCGTCGACGCCATGCCCACCACGGGCCGATTTAGCTGGACAAGTCCCATCCCGCCCATGAAGGGAGCGTTGAACGAAAAGACTCCTCCGTCGCGTGCCACGAGCCAGTAGCCACCAGTTGCGCTGTCCACGGCCATCCCAACTACGGGTTGGTTGAGTGGGATTAGTCCGGTCCCACCCTGGAACACAGCATCACCGAACGAGAAGATCCCTCCGTCGGAGGCCACCAGCCAGTAGCCACCGCCGTCTGCGGTCGTGGCCATCCCAACTACGGGTCGGTTGAGGTGCATGGCTCCTGTCGAGCCGTAGAAGACGGCGTCACCAAAGCTGAAGATCCCACCGTCGGAGGCGACCAGCCAGTAACCGCCGCCATCTGGAGTGGCGGCCATTCCAACGATTGGTTTGCTGAGGTCGGTTTGCACCGAACCGAAGTTGCCAGCATCTCCACATGAGACCACCTGGCCCAAGTAACTCGTAATCCAGTAACCACCGCCGTCCGAGGTGGCGGCCATTCCTGTCACCGACCCGGAGGGCAGATACCCCGAACACGATGTACTCACGTGTGCTGTCTTGGATGGAGCGGCGGACGCGGGAGCCGCCGCCGCTACCGCTCCGCCAAGTAGAAATGCCATCGCCGCAATGTTGGCCGCCGTCACAGTCCGAGTCAGAGAAGATGTCACACTTACCCTCCGCCTAGATCGGTAGGGACTGAATCTACACAGTCTTCGGATCCGTTGCTCATGTCCCTGTGTGACCGATGGTGACCGCGTCCTGCGATGCTACGAAATGACCACCTCCGTGGTTGCCGCGCCGTCAAAGGGTTGCGAACCGGTTGGGGTACGGCCAGGCTGGAGCGTGCCCGAAAACCGATTCGTTGGCGAGATCGCCAGAACCTACGACCAACCTGGGACAGGGATGTTCGATGCGCATGTTCTCGATACGACCGTTGACTGTCTGGTCGAGTTGAGCAACGGCGGAGCGGCATTGGAGTTCGCAATCGGTACCGGTCGAGTCGCTATCCCGTTGGCCGCCAGGGGTGTCCCGGTCACAGGCATCGAGTTGTCCGCTGACATGTTGGAGGTGCTAAGGGCAAAACCCGAAGCAAGCGCTATCACGACCGTCGAGGGCGACATGGCGGTGACGCACGTAGAGGGTGACTTCTCCCTCGTCTACCTCGTGTTCAACACGATCATGAACTTAACGACGCAGGACGAACAAGTTGCGTGTTTCGAGAACGCTGCCCGGCACCTACGGCCCGGTGGCCACTTTGTCGTCGAGACCATCGTGCCGGGTCTCCGCAGGTTGCCGCCAGGCAACTCCGGTATCCCGTTCGCACTCACGGAGGATTACATCGGCATCGATGACTTCATTGACCAGACGCACATGCAGATCTCCCGCTCGCGACATTTCCGACGAAATGACGATGGCAGCTTCCGCGAGTTTACGGCACCATTCCGGTACGTCTGGCCATCTGAGTTGGACCTGATGGCTCGGATCGCGGGTATGACGCTCGAACATCGATGGGCGTGGTGGGACCACTCGCCATTCACAGGTGACAGCGGCTCGCATGTCAGTGTGTGGCGTCTCCCGGAGGTGTAGGGCGTCGGGGTACCCAGGCCGCTGCGTCGAAGGTACACGTACCCCCGGTGGTGCCGTCAGATGTTGGTAACTATCCGCTGGAGGTTGTCAACCGACTTTTCCAGCATCTCCACCGGAACGACCGGCCACGTAACGCCCGAGCGCATTTCGTCAGACGCATGTGACCAGTCGCAATAGTTGGTCACCTCGGTTTCGACCTCATTCACGGGGTCGAGTAACCAGCCGTAAAGTGACCAAATGGCGGGTGGTCCCCGAATCCGACCGTCCACTCGATCAGGTGGTCGGGAATGATCTGGGTGACAGTGTTGCGAACCTGGTACTTCTTCAGATTTGGGATGTCTCCCAATGGCTCACGGTCCATCTCCATGTCAAATGTCTCGCCGACCATTGTCAATGGCCTGTCGTCAAGAGCTGAATCGAGCATCCCAGAGCCATCGATCGCTACTTGGCCGGATGGACTTGCAACGATCTGGAACAGCTTGCTTGCCGGAGCGGCGACACGCCGAGTGGCGGAAACTCGATCGGGGGACACAGGACCTCCTGTGGTCCGTGAGTGGTCGATGGCGAACATTACCGGCACCGGCGGGGAGTCGTCGACGTAACCGCATGCCAGGGCGCACCAGGCCCCAGCTCGTTGTGGCCCTGAGATGAGCATGCCCTCGCCGTCGGTATAGCCGGACTGACGTATCCCTCCCCAACGGCGGAAGAGGTAGCTATTGGCGAGGCTTCCGCCACATTGACACAACAGGAGGTGCACCATCCGGCATTGGTAGAAGACCGACATCCTCAAATCCGTGCCGACCGTAGAAGGTTCGATTTGCCGTGTCGGAGTTCTCCAAATACGCACCGACACCACTGTCGTCACAGGTGGCCAGAACTGGGGCCAACAATGCCGAAGCAGTTCCCTGCCTCCGGGCATCAGGCACAACGCCTACGGCGTCGAGGTATAGTGCGACTCCGTTGGTCGAGCCCCGGCCAATACGGCTAGAGCAGCATCTCGCCGTCCACCACTCCACTGAGACGTATCGGTGGTGACATCCAACTGTTCCATCGAATCTGGAATCGGTGGAAACCAAATCGCCGCTCCGTCGTTGCGATCCGACGCGACACGACACCGTTTTTGATCCCAAACTCCACCAGCGAGGCGAAGAGGCCCCCAAGCCGCACCTGACTTGGATCGTCCTCGAACATCCATCGGACCAACGGGTTGTCTTGGTAGGCGACGCCGAGGGTGCTGCCCAGAAGAACTCCACCCGCTCCAGGCCAGCCACCTCCACTTCCACGTTTCCAGGCTATCCGACGTATTTCGGGTGGACTCTGCGCGATCCCGATGACGCTGCGATACTGACCCCGTGAGCGACCGATACTGGTTCGACAACTCACTCTCTGATGAGAGAGAGCGGCTCCGTCTGCTGGAGGCCATCGCCGACCCAAGGTCCATTCGCTTACTGAGTGAACTTCCGGTCGAACCAGGATGGCGTTGCGCTGAGCTGGGTGCCGGTGGTGGCTCTATGGCCTCGTGGCTTGCCGATCAGGTCGGTGAGAGTGGTTCGGTCCTGGCCGTGGACCGAGACGTGACCCTCCTGCGTTCTTTGGCCGATCTACCGAACGTCGAGGTCGTTGAATCAGCCATCGAGGACCTCGATTGGCCATCTGCCTCCGTCGATCTGATCCACACCCGGAATGTGCTCATGCACATCGATGATGCCAACAGCATCATCGCCAGATTGGTCAACACGGTCCGGCCTGGTGGCGTCCTCCTCTTGGAGGAGGCCGACTACTTTCCGCTCGCTGGTATGACCTCCCCTGCCCTCGCCGAGGTTACCGGAGCCCTGGTGGGCAAATGGACATGGGCCCGAACGATGCCAAATACCGTCGTGGAGTTGTCAGTCGAGGATCTGGGAGTCACGGTCGATACCTCAATGCTTCAGGGCCGATCACCGGAAGCGGCTTTTTGGACGCACACCCTCCGCTCGGTGGAGAAACGACTCACTGATCCGGTCATGGCCGAGGCGAGCGGCGGCACGCCCGTGAGCCAGAAGGCTTTTGATGAGGCCCTTGATCTACTGGCGGACGACAACTTTTGGACTCCTCTGGCCGCCGTCGTGTGCGTTTCGTGTCGACGAGTGGCTTAGCCAGGTCTCCTGGGATTACTCGATGGGAGGGTTGATCCGAGCTATCGACGTGATCACTCCACTGCCCCGCAACAACACATCCGGGCGTGTGGAAAAGTAGCCGTGATGGAACGAGACATCCTCGACTACTACAACGAGGGCCGAGAGCAAGGCAGACTCCGTATCGTTTGGTCGGCTCGAGTTTCTGCGCACCCAAGAACTCCTTGACCGGCATCTGCCCCCTCCACCCGCATCAATCTTGGACATCGGTGGTGGAGCTGGGATTCACGCCCGTTTTTATCTTCACAGTGCGGGTATACAAGGTCACACTGATTGATCCAGTCGAGCTGCACATCCAGCAAGCGATGGAATCTGGCGTGGTTGATGCTTCCGTTGGGGACGCCCGGCACCTTCAGCTTGAGGACGATGCTGCTGACGTGGCATTACTGCTAGGTCCGCTTTACCATCTCACCGACGAGAACGATCGGGTCGGGGCTCTCAGAGAAGCCCCGGGTCACAAGATCGGGCGGGGAACCCATCGCCGCTTGCATCTCCCGTTTTGCCTCTACCTACGATGGCTTGGCCCTTCGCTATCTCGACGATCCAGACTTCGAGAAGATTGTGGAGAGCCGACCTGGCCCTGGGACAGCATCGCAATCCCACACACCGAAGTGGATGGTTCACGACCGCCTACCTTCATCGACCCGATGAGTTCGCCTAGGAGGTCACTGACGCAGGATGATCGAATGTCCGTCGTTGCCGTTGAAAGACCTGGACTATTCGCAGATGTCCATTTCTGGCTGGAAAGTGCGGAACGCCAAGAAGTACTACTGCGGGCTATCCGCAGGGTCGAGTCGGAGGTGTCAATCCTTGGGGCATCACCTCATCTGCTTGCCATTGCCCGAAACAACTAGGAGTGCCCCCATCGCCGGGTAGGTGTGACGCTCCGGCAACGGCCGAGTTCGGTGCCGATCTAATCTTCAAGCAGCGCCGGATGCGCCGATCGACGACCTCCTCGCCAGGATGAGGACAGTTCCCGCTCGTGGGATCGGCTTTCCGTTTCGTGATGGAATAGATCGCCCCACAAGCGCAAGATCGACAAAGACCCTGAACCACATGGCTTCAAATGATCTGCGCCCTCTTGGTCTTCCATAGCTCTGAGCTTCCCGACTCTTCCACTACATCTCGCCGGTGGCTCGACCTGGCTAGGCACTCCCCGTAGCGATGTCTACGCTCGGCTCGCTCGTCAGGATCATCGCCGGTTCATCAAGTCCCACACCCCACTCGATGGACTGCCGGTCGCGGACCAGGTGACCGACTCGGTGACGGGGCGCTATCCCCTGGACATGGCCGTGTCGCTCTATTACCAGGGTGGGAACCTCAACCGGGTACGGATGCGTGAACTGACCGATCAGCCTGACCCCCAGCTCGCTCGGCGACCAGCGGCCGCCACTCCACGATTGGCTTCGTCAGTTGGATCGAACAGGATGTTGATCCGAGCGATTCGCTGGACTCACTACCAGGAGTCCTTTGGCACCTTACCGACGCCTGGAACCGTCGTCCTGTTCAGCCTGTCGTCCTTGTCCACTACAACGACCTCGTCCGGAACCTCGGAAGGGAGATGCGTCGCATTGCCGATCGACTGGGCTTCTCGGTGCGGGAGGCAACCTGGCCGGGGCTTGTCGAGGCAGCGACGTTCGCTCGGATGCGTGCCAGATGCTGCTTCGACGGCTCCCAACCCCTCAGGCATTTTGAAGGACCCGGAAGCGTTCTTCCGCCGTGGCTATTCCGGGAGCCGGGGCAGAGACACTCAGCAAGGATCGAGCTCGACTGCTATTACCGGCGTGCCTCCACCATGGCCCCACCTGACGTTCTGGAGTGGCTCCACCAGTCCAGCCTGAAGGGCCTCTGGCAGCACTCCGTGTGCCGCCAGACTCAAACAGCGCCGAGAGCGCACGGCAGCCGAGTCCCTGCCAAAATGGCACGGCCGGCCCCGAGCGTTCAGGAGGCGGGTAGTGACCGAAGCACGGAATGAGAGAGGCCGTAGTTGCCCATCTGGTTGACCGGCCTGGGCAGTCCGTCGGAATGGACCAGCCCGTGCGGCGTGTCTGGTCTTCCTCGATTCGCCATGCAGGCGGTCCGGGTGCCGACCCCGCCACCATCAAGTTCTTCGTCAAGACCAGGGACTTTCTCGACCACCAGTTGCACGAAGTGGACTACGTCAATCACCGGGGCTGGACGATGCACGCACTCATCGAGACCCGGCAGGGGCAGGACGGCACCTGGACGGTCCACTCCCTTGGGTGGCTGGAGCAGGACCAGCTCCGCATCGAAATGACCCATGGGTCAATCTGTGTGCGCGGGAATCGGCCCCACAGTCCTTCACTGCTGGAGATGGCATGTCTAAGGGACGGGCCGAACCAGCTGCGTCCGTTCGGCTGTCCTTCGCCGACGGCGGCGAACTCGAGGACACCGTCGACAACGGAGTGGTGCTCTTCTTTAAACCGATAGCTATTGTTGCGCCCGTTGACGTCTCAGTCCTCGACGGGTATGGCGCAGTACTGGCTACCTACCAGGAGTTCACCGGCCTCGCTCCCTGAAACCGGAGCCCGTCGGGCGGCCAAATGTGCTCTCATCCGATTTCAGCTCTTGACTTGGCCCAATACGGCCCCTGCTGGGGACCCATCCTAGAGCTGGATGCCCTAATGATGGGGGCCTTCTCTGTGCATCGGGATTACGAGTCCACGATCTCGATGGTCACTGTGTCGCCGTCGGACAGGTTGAACTCGTCCCGGAGCCGAACCGCTGCGCCGATTTTCATGACCCTCCGATCGTGATTTCCGGTCCCCGCTTCGTTCTGGTCGGTCCCAGCCACCAAGGCGGGGAAACCCATGATCGTGCAGGGCACAATGTTCATTCCCACTTGGCCGCCCAGAACGGCCGGTGGCAACCGCAGTGGGGGAATCGAAGGTAGCCGGTACTCCTCCTCCAGGATGACATTGAGGCTCCCTGGATGCAGAGACGAACACCGGTGCATACCTCGTAGAGGTCGGCGTACTCCACCATCCACTGGGTCAGGTCCCCGATGCCACTCGCCACCGTGCCTTGGAGAACCATCACAACATGCAGTATCTCTGGCCCAGATCTGCGGCGCAATAGGCCCAGTCGCTCTCAGTTGTAACGGTGCGGGGTCCGCTCCCCTCACGGTTGCGGTGGCGTACCTTGGGCATGTGGTTGACAGTGGTCTCAAATCGCAAGGGTTCGATTCCTTGGAGCGAGCGCTCTCGGCAAAGTGCTGACCCGAAGCATCGGTGATGCGTATGTCTGTCCTCTCTGTCGTCTACCGTTCGGTAGGGATCAAATCAATACAAGGCTTACCCTTGAACACGCACCGCCCAAGAGCGTTGGTGGCCGCCGAGTCTGTTTGACATGCCGAACCTGCAACAACACTGCTGGGACCTCTCTCGATGCTCCACTCCGGCGGGATGTAGATCACGAGATCATTCCTGTCGGTCGGGGGAACAGCACCGAATACCGTGACTGTTGTTCGGGATGGAGTGGCTGTACGAGGAGAGCTTTCGGCCAGCCAGGCGGGATTCTCATTCAACGCCGTCTCTGCCCAGAACCTGATCGAGAATATGCACACCATCTGCGGGCCAGTGCTGAGCGCTGGAATGAACATCCAAGAGGCGGGCGCACTATCGAGCTGCGAATCCCGGTCAGGTTCAACTCACGTCAGGCGCATCTCGGATGGCTGAGGTCGGCCTACCTGGTGGCATTTGCCAGTTTCGGCTATCGCTTTGCACTTCAGCCATCAATCGATGTTCTCATCAAGCAGTTTCACCAGCCAAACACCCTTCCTTGATAGATGCTCTACCGCTGGGGCAAGATCCAGGACAGTCACCTGGCTTCCGACGCATTGCACTGATTACTGAGCCAGTAGGCATGCAATGCGTCATGGTGAATGTTGGACAGTTCACTGCTTACCTTCCGTTGGTAGGAGACAATGATTTCTTCTCGACGTTCCTGGAGAGGATGAAGCAGAACTTTGTCCGAGCGAACCAACCGATCGACCCAGACCAGGGACTGCCGGTCACCTTCGACGAATACCCATGGCCAAAGCAGCCGATGCATTTGTGGGATTTCCCCTGAGATGACCAACCCCACCCACCAGGCCCGAGCACATACAAACTGTGCCTTTTGCCGATGGTCGGCAGATGAGTGAACTCGTTGTACCCGACTTCCTCCTCAAACTGAGTTGTGGGGCCGAGAGGATCCCTGAAAGGCTTGAAACCGAAATCCGGCTATTCAGTGACCGAAATCCCTACCGGACACGAAAAAAGCAGAAGGGTAAGAACAAGGTCCTTCCCTGGATCATGGAGTTCACAGAACAGCCTGATCCTTCTTGGGCATTCATGGTTGGCGACATCTTGTACAACCTTCGGTCGGGTCTCGACCATCTGGCGGCGGCACAGAACCCTCCGTCGGCTCGATCACATGTGATGTTCCCGATTGTCTCCTTGAGTTCCTGTCCGTCCACGCCGCACGCCGAAGGTGAAAACGAGGGCCTGACGAAGATGAGGAACAAGTGGACGACCGCCACACGACGAATGCCACGGCCAGCGGTGGCCGTCTTGGAGCGGCTGCAGCCAACGGATCGGAGCCACGAGCCGTACTTTCACTGCCTCGACCTGTTGAACCGGCTGAGCAACAAGGATCGACATCGCATGCTGCTGATCCACTTGACCGGTCTGGTCTCGATCAGCGTTTGGTACGTCACTGACACCAACGCCGTTTACACCGTAACGGCGGAGCCCGATGTTCCGAAAGGGACTCCCCGGAACTGCCGCCCTGGCGAACGGGGCGACGATTCAGTTGCCGCAAGAGGTGTCCTCGGACTCAATCGTGAGCGTAACTATCCAGGGCAAGACGACACAGGCGATCAACATGGGGAACGATGGTCGCCAGGTAATAATCCCCGACGCCCTTCGACAGATTCTCGATTGGATCAGAAGAGAGGCAGTGACCCCACTCGCTCCTCTGATTTGCGATCTGTAGAGGAAAATAGCGAGCACGGCCGTAAGGGGTCACCAAGGCCGGGGTCGTCAGCTCGCCTTGGCCAGTTGCCGACTGTGATCAATCTCCATACCGGTAGAGCGTCTGTCGGCTGACTCCGGCGATACGGGCGATTTCACTCACTGACAGATCGCCCTTGTCGTAGCGCTCCTGCGCCTTCCGAACTGGGCCCCGGCCATGCCCTCAGTGATCAATCCGAATCGAGATTGTCCTGCATGCCCAAGCTATCCGGCAGCCGACTTGCGACGGTAGCTTCGGATGGCATCGTCAAGTACAGCCACGATTCGGCTCCCTCGTCGCTTGTATCCAAGCTCCACGATCGCCGCCTCTCTCAGCTCGTTATCTGTCCGTAGAAGCGTGTCTGATTCGATCCACTCGAACAATGCATGAAGCTGGCGCTTCGAGTAGTCAGTGATTGTAAGCAGCTGGGGTACTGGCATCGACCCGTGGCGTTGAGGACCCTCTGATTCAGTCGCCACGCCGCTCGCTGCAGGACCCACCGGGTTGCTGTCGTCGGCGTGAGCATCGGAAGTTAGGTTCCTTGGGTTGTCACACGCCTCCACAGCCACTCGATACGCCGCCACCGCTCGCTCGACCTCTCGTTCACGGTGCAGGAACCACTCTTGAGACCAGATCCGGTGGAACGACCATCCAAGGCTTTCAAGGTGCTCTTGGCGCAGGCGGTCACGGTTCCGGGCCGTCGGCGTCGAATGGTAGGCAGCGCCATCTGCCTCGATAGCGAGAACCATTTGCCCAGGGCGACCAGGATGCTGAGCAGCAAAGTCGATCCAGTACCCCGATGCCCCGTATTGAGCGATCACGGGGATCCCCGCAGCGGTCAACTGCGCCTGAACGTCCCGCTCAAACGGATTGAGGTCAACCTGGGGTCGGGCGTGGGGTCCGAGGTCAGTGCCTTTCGACTCTGCATAAGCGAGGAGGCGCTGAAGCATCTGGGGTCCCTCGGAGTTCAGCTTGGTTTGATCCATTTCCTGGGAAGAGAACGAAGACACGATTGTCATGCGTCGTCGGGCCCGTGTGGCGGCCACGTTTAGACGTCGTTCGCCCCCGGCGTTGTTGATCGGCCCAAAGCGGTAATAGAGCCTGCCGTCCGCCGATTTCCCATATCCCACCGAGATAATGATGGCATCCCGTTCGTCACCTTGAACTCGCTCAAGGTTCTTGACGAACAACATTTCTCCTGCAGCCCCACTATCGAGGTAATGATCGAGAACGGGATCTTGAACACGAGCCAGGCGTATAGCTTCCTCGATGCGGTTGGCGTGGTCGCTCCCGAAGCCGATGATCCCGAGTGACTCGTCTGGATGGACCCGGGCATGTTCAGCGACCAACTCGACCACTCGGCGCACCTCTGCAGTTGACGAGGACGTCTTTTCCTGTGCTCCAGGTACGAACGGGACGAGAACATGTGAGACGGGTTCGTCGATCGAAGTCCCGGGGAACGTGGTCAGTGACGAATCATAGAGAGACTCTTGAGCATTAGAGAAGGCGATCAACCGTTCGTCTCGGCTCCGGTAGTGCCACTCCAGCATCTTGGTCCCACTGGGTGGCGGCAACAGCGCCCCCATGACGTCGAGGATGGACTCAAGCCCCTCAACGAGCGAGATCGAAGGGACGGCATCGTCCTCCTCACCGTCATCAGCTGTGGAGGCGAAAAACGCCGTCGGCGGAAGTTGGTGAGGATCTCCCGCCACGATGACCTGATCTCCGCGAGTCACTGCACCCACCGCTCCCGCTGGTGTGACCTGGGACGCCTCGTCGAAGATGCACACGTCGAAGCACCGCTCCGCCGGGAGCAGCTGTGACACGAGTAGGGGGCTCATTGCCCAACATGGTTTCAGGGCGGCCAGGACATTGGGGGCCTCGGTCCGAAGTTGACGGATGGTCATGTGCCTTCGCTTCAGCTTGGCTTGTTTGGCCAGTAACTCTGACTCATGAGGGAACTCGCCCCGGGCCTGGGTCACCCGCTCGGCTACTAACCGGCTGATCCTCTGGGGCGTATTGGCAATGTGAGCAGCATCAGCGCCCCGGAAGCGCCCCACGGTTACATCGTGCAGGTCGCCATCAAAGGCGGCGATTTGGCTATCGGATCCCTGAATCGATTTCAGGGCCGACATCAGCCACACATAGCGGAGGCAACGTACTGCCTGTTCAGAGTCGAGGTTGCGGGCTGCAACGTCAACGAGGACCTCGGCCAGGCCAACATTGGACAGCTTCTGATAGAGGCGGTGCAGTTCAGGGACCCGATCAAGCGTCTCGCCGTCCTGGAGCATTCCATCGAGCTGGAGAATCAATGCGGCAATGGGCTGACCATCCATGCCGGGTACGGCGGCAACTGCACCCAGGGCTCGCAGCTCAACAGATAGCCGAGAATACCGCGCTCTCGAGTTCCGCCAAAATCATTCGGTAAGCGGGGCGCATAGCCGTCTATCGAACAGCCCTTCCACCTTCTGGTCTGGGCCCGGGCATGCGCAACGGCTGAGTACATCTGGCCTGGGCTGGGCTTCGGGCCGCGCCACATGGCTTGAACGCGCTCTTTGGCATTTCGGTATCCGGCCTTGGTGGCGAGTGCCCAGGCACGAGCGGGCACCCCTCCCTTGGCGGGCTTCAGTTCCGTCAGCACCTGGTCAAGGGGTTGTCTGAAGATTGCCGGATCAAATACCTGCAGGGTGCCAGCAATCCCGTCGAGCAACGAAAATAGTCCGGCCCAGGCCTCGACAGTTTCAGGTTCACGGAGACCGCATTCAGCCAATACAGACTGTAAGCGGCCCCGGACATCTGGCAAGGTTTCTGAGCGCAAGCGCTGTACCGAGGTGTGCACCGTCTGGGCCAGGTCAGTGCTGGTAATCGTCCCGCCGATGAGGGCAGCAGACCACGGCGAGATTCCTTGAAGCAAGGGAAGACCCTTGAGGAGCACAAAGCGTTCGAGGTCTGCCTGACACTCCAAAAGACTGGCTGGGGTGAGTCGGGAAAGGTAGGTGACCGGAATCCGGGACTCAGATCGCAGCGATGGCTCGAAGCCGGGTAGCTCAGTGAAGATGTCTGAGGCCGAGACTCCCCATGGCTGGCGCACCTCACCCAGGGCACGGGACCTTTCGACCAGTTCGCTCCGTCGGCGCTCCAAATCCTGATGGGCGGGAGAGTGGTCAACGAGTGGAGTTGAGCTGGCCGCTCGGAGTGCTCGATCCAGGTCGCTGATTACCTTTGACCGGGTCCCCGAGGTGTCATGGAGGTCGAGGACCAAACCACCCAGGCCGACGTTGTCGAGCCGCTTCAACACAGCATCGATGGCGGCCCGCTTCTCCGCAACAAACAGAGACCGGATCCCTCGGGCCGACAGTGTGGCGATCAGGTTGGCGATCGTCTGGGACTTTCCCGTCCCTGGCGGCCCCTGCACCACTAGATCGGCCCCAGCCACGGCAGCGTTGATCACGTAACTCTGAGATGCGTCCGCGTCGAGGACAAGGTACTCGTCAGCAGGAGGAATGTGATCTGGATCGACGATCTCTGCACCCAACTGGCGGTCTCGTAGCTCTTGGCGAGCCTCTTCGTCGCCTACGATGGCGCAAATCAACGGCGAAGCGACCATTACATCGAAGCTCTTCGCCAAGTCCTCGACCATGGCCAAGTTGGCGTAGAAGAAGTTGGATAGAACAAGGCGATGGGCAATGGAGAAGGAGGGTATTTCCGCAGCCAGCTTTGAGAATCGATCAAATAGTGGAGCAGCGTCTCCATGTTCTCCAGCTCCTGCCACGAGATCATCGAGCGCCTCGGTATCGATTTCTACGGCAAAGTCCGTCCGCAACGCGTGGAGGAGGGTGGGATTCGACTGCCCATTCACCCTCAACGGTCAGGTCGAAATCCTCGGCGGCCCCTCCCCTCGGTGCGAGGGCCGCATGACACAAGAGGATCGGTGCGCACGGAGTCGCCGTACTCCGGTCGCCCTCCCAAGTTGCCATGCCCCACGCCAGGTGGAGCGTACCGAGGCCCCGCTCTTCAAGGTTCTCGGCGGCCTTCTTCGCAGCCCCACGGGCCCGCTTCGCAGCAGCAGCCATCTCGTCTCGATCGAGACCGAACAAGCTCGCTTAGCGGCGCGCTTTGCCAGATCGAACAAGTCTTCCCACGCTGGCATCGTCAGCACCTGCGTCAGGTGACAAATCAATCGTGGCGGTGACCCGATCCTTGTAATAGAGCAGGTTGTTTCGTCCACCAAGGTCGATTAGCTGACGACGCCACTTCTCGATGGCGTCTCGAACCTTCTCTGGTCGGGTCATCTCCGACGCAACAGCCTCGATAGCGATCGCAGGATCAACAACACCCCCATCCAAGGGAATCTGAGCTAACCCACTGAATGCGGGCTCCGGCGGAATGGCTTGGGGAGGAGCCGTATAGTCAGGGTGAAGCTCTGGGGCGTACCACCTCCCGTCAGACGCCAGCCACCACCCCGGACCGGGAGCCGAATGATCGCTCAACAAATCCGGCACGGTCCGCGACTCTGCATCTGGTGGAACCCAAGTCCCGTCAGCGAGTTGAGTCCAACCCTCCGCTGCCTGACGATCTGTCACGCCGTCCCGCCGTTTCCGAGTAACTCTTCCGCCATCCGTGAAGCCTATCTACAAGGCATAGGACAATCGACCCTAAAGGGCCTGCTCACTGGGCCAGATGGAGACTCGATCCTCAGATACGCAAGGATCATGGTGTTATAGCCCTTCGTGATTGAGCTGGCAGTAAATACCTCCTGCCGCACTAAATCCCTAATCGGACCGGGTGATGATGGGGGTCTGTTCACATGGCCAACGCTGATGGCCATGTGTTGCTGATCCATACATGATCACCGACGGCCTGACCACCTAGGCTTTGGGCCGACGCCATCTCTTCAGCTGACCGCAACACGGACCGAACGCTCATGGCCTGCCACTGCCCTCCCCGCTTGGTCGGTCGTCGCTCTCCATTCAAAGTCTCGGCGATTTTGAGGTATCCGAGACCCTCGGACCGCATCTCCCGGCCCGAGCAAGGGTTCCTGCTCCATCGGGATTAGCAACCAGCCGACCGTCAACGACATCCCAGCCAAATGGAGCGTGATTCCACGCTCGCCCCTGCGATCTCAACTCGGCCAGCGCTTCGGTGGTCCGCTCCGCGATGAGGGCCCGCTCCAGTTCGTTGAAAACTGCGCCGATTTGGGCCATTGCCCGGCCATGGGGTGTGGCCAGGTCGATTTGCTCGGCGATGGCCACGAGGCCGACATTCCCAGTCCGAAATCGCTTCAGAAGGGCGATCTGCTCCGCTGCGTCACGGCCCAGACGGTCCATTCGGACCACCACAACAGCGTCTGCACGGGGACGGCGGGAGTCGAGCAGATGGGCAACTTTGCGGCCACCTGGACGCTCCGCCAAGAGCCGAGTGCCGCTCACTCCCCCGTCGCTAACCAGCTCAACCAGCGCGGCTCCCATGGCCTCACACCAGGCCAAAATGCGGGATTCTTGAGCGTCGAGTGACATGCCCTCAGAAGCCTGCTCGAAGGTACTGACCCGCGTGTATCCGACCACGTTAAGTGCGGGTTTTTGGCCCATTTGGCATAGGTCTATTGTAAAGGCTCGGTCCTGCGTTTACAAGAGATCCAGCCCCAAGTTATCCACAAGGGACGAACTCTCTCCCAAAACCACCTCAAGAGCCACGAGCGCACCCTCCCATCGCCGACGTAGCGGCTCGTTGATCACAGCGTCAGGATCGGAGAGTAACGCCCTGATAGACGCAGCCAGATCATCGATCTCCGATCGCCGCATGGTCGGGCTCATCGAGCAATCATCGCTCACCGCCGTTTAATGAACAGTGCCTACCCGACCCTGGCATCCCATCATCCGGCGGTGAGAACGAGAGCCCTACGCACCCATGCCCCCGATCGCTCCTGTATCTCAGTTGCTTCGATGGCGAGTCCCAGACCATGGAAGGCGAGGGCCCAGTGGTCAACTGGGCAGACACCTCGTAGTCCATAGAAGCACATCCCAGAGCGGGAGATCGTCGAGCGAGATCTCGGCGGCCTCCTCGTACGCCTGAAGGAACTCATCCGGCGTGTCGCCCCCAGGGTGGATGGCAAGGAAATGGCGGAACAGAGCTACGGCGGCCTGTCGGGGTTCTACGGCGATGTCGGCCCAGTCAACGACCCCAGACAGATGTCCATCGTCGAACAGCAGATTTCCTGGGTTGTAATCATCGTGGCTGAGAACGGTCGGTAGCGTCGGTGCCTGGTCGTAAAGGAGATCCAACGCCGACGACGCCCGTTTGGAATCCGTCCCCATCCCTTCGGTCGAGGGCTTCCACCGTTGCCAACGAGGGATTTTCACGTCGCTCGCCCGACCACAGGGAATGGCATGAACAGAGGCCAGCGCCTCCGCCGCATCCTCGATCCAGAGCCCGCGATCGGTCGGATGCATGTCGGGTCGCCCTGGGAGCGCCGACATCACGATGGCCGGAGCCTGAAACCATTCACCATCCTGATCCATCAGCACGGGCTCAGGAGTCGGCACGGTGGCCGTCGAGACGACGTCCAGATTGTCGAACTCGGTCTTGGCCTGCTCGCCATCATCTTCGACGTAGATCTTCACGACGAAGTGGTCACTTCTAACCCGAAATGCGAATGTCTCCCCTTCCAGCCCACCGGTCAGCCGCTTGAGGTCGGCGGCCTGGGCTTTCGATCCGAGGGCGCGAGCCATCCGGGCAAACCCTTCGACCAAGTCTGGAGAGAGGTCACACACCACCTTCTCAAACACTACATACGAGTTGGCCTACGGGCTCGACCTCAAGACCACACTGGTCGCAGCGCCCACCGCTGGTAACCACGTCACTCCCCCGCCCTACCATGGCCCAGTGGAGCATTACGCCAACGCCTTCACCTGTGTGAGCACCCACTGTTTCCGCATGATCCAGGCCGAAGACGGCACCGGCCACGCCCAACACTGCCCGTACGCTCTCCGATGGCGGGGCCGGTTCCAGGATGCTGCGGGCAAGTGGCACACGGTCGTGGCCTGCGATGGGCACCGGGCGGACCTCGTCTCGGTCCAGCGGGTCGGCGTGCGTGCGGCCCAGGACCCGTTGAGGCGTCCCTTCTGGACCTAGTTCGCGCGAGGCTTGTCATCTTGTCGGCGGAAACAACCCTCGGGAGGGGAAATGGCGATCGCTCAACCGCAAGTCCAACCGCACCCGGCGTATGTGACCTTCTCGGCGGAGGTCAACGAGAAGACCGTTCAGAATCTACTCACCATCATGGGCAACTGCGCCGCTCAAAACTTCACGGAAGTCCGACTCCTCATCTCGACTCAGGGCGGATCAGTGATGCACGGGATCAACGCCTACAACGTCCTACTGGGGATGCCGTTCAAGCTGGTTACCCACAATGCCGGGAATGTGGACTCGATCGGCAATGCCATATTTCTCGCTGGCCAAGAGAGGCTCGCATGCCCGCACTCCACCTTCATGTTTCACGGTGCGGCGTTCAATGGTGGAAACGCCATCTTCGACGCAAAGGCGACCAAGGAGAGGCTTGACAGCCTGAAAGCTGACCAGGCACGGATCAGCTCGATCATCACGTCCCGAAGCTCCCTGACGGCGTCAGTGGTCGCTGGTTACTTCAGAGGCGCGAAGGTACTGACCGCCCAAGATGCTCTCCACCACGGAGTCGCCACCGGGGTCCAGGACATCGCCATCCCCACTGGCGCGCCCGTAGTAGTAGTCAATAGCTAGGGCATCGTTCATTGGCATCAAGATCGCGTCGTTGTCCATCTCTCAAGCCTCCCGCTCCGTCGAGAACACCAACCCTGTGATTTAAAGGCGTAACAAGCCTAACAGCACGCGAAAAACCCGAGTCCAGCGGGTGACCCGACCAGCCGCGGTCGAGGGTAGTTGTCACCGCCTTCGCTTCCCCGGCGTGACGGTCGGGTGCGGGCATAGCCTGATCCCGTGGACCAGGTCGGTGGTGCCGAGAACTTCACGGTGGGACCCGGCCAGTGCTTCCGCATGGTCGTCAGCGCCGAGCCCGACGGCAAGAGCGAACCGGCTCCCTGTCCCAACCACGTCGAGATCGCGGGGCGCTTCCAGGATGCGACGGGACACTGGCACGATGTGGCGGCGTGTATCGACCACGCTGAGGATCTGGACGACTGGCGGCGGATCAGCGCCTCGATCACGGACATCGGCTCAGTGAGACGGGGACCGTTCCGGGGACCGAGGCCGACGGCCAGCTAACCCGCCATGAACTCGGTCAGAGGCCCCCATCACCCCGCCGGGAGGCAGGGAGGCAGGGAGGCAGGTGTGATGGGGGCAGCCTGACCGTACCCGGCTTGCCACGGTCAATCACCGCCCCGCTCCCGGCGGTCTGGGATAACCCTCAGACCAGGAAGGAGCAGCCCGGACTGTCACCCAGATGAAGTCTGGGGAAACTTCACGTACAGGTGCCACTGTCCCTCGGGACCTTCCGCCCGGAGAGCAGGGCACACCAGCTCCTGACCAACCCGCTCGGCGGCTCGCAAGAGAGACAGGTACCGGGGGCCTTCCTCTCGGGGCACCGTGCCAAGGCGCACGGGACTGGCGTCGTGCGCTCCACCG
This sequence comes from uncultured Acidimicrobiaceae bacterium, assembly GCA_963756515.1. Classification (GTDB taxonomy): domain Bacteria; phylum Actinomycetota; class Acidimicrobiia; order Acidimicrobiales; family RAAP-2; genus Bog-756. Next base: position 141,078 of record CAVWNV010000013.1, on the reverse strand, counting down.
TAGGTCCAGACCTCCACCGAATCCCCATCCCCCCTGAGCGTCACCTTGGCTGTCGACAGGAGACGAGAGGTGAAGATCCCATCAGTCTGTGAACCCACAAGACCTTGAGCACCATCATCGAGGATGACCTCAACAGCATCGGTGTCGGTCTGAATGTAGAAAGACGGCAGCTCGGTACCAGTGATCTTCGGTTTCAGTAGCCGAGCCCTCTCGAAACATGCCCACGATCCCAGAGATGAATCTGCCGCTTCCGGCGAGGATGTCTGCGGTCATGCGGACCCGAGAGGCGTAGCTCGGTGGGTTGCGTGCGTGATCGATGATCCATGGTCGAGCAGGGCCGACTGGCACGGGCAGTCCGTACCGTGCCCAGATTTCGTCGATCATCTGATCCACTTCATCCACCGAACGTCCAGACGACTGGCTGCCGCAACTCTTCTTGTGCCCTTGTCTTGCGCCGTGACTTGTCGACGGACGTCCGCAGGGTCTCCCCCAAGCTGGAGGACATGCGTGACTCCTGACGCACGTGGGCAACAGTGCCAGGACATGTGCAGCCTCCTGGCCAATCTGACGCAAGCCCCCGAGGCGGTCATCGGGCACTCGGCATGGCATGGACACGTGCACAGCGCCCCGCCCGCGTCCCAGTCCAGCCGTAGGTTTACCGTCCGACGCATCGCTGATTGAGGGGATGAGGTGGCGGCACATGGCGTGCAGACCTCCCGGGCACTCCGTGTCCAGATCTTCGCTGTCCGGCTGCTCCGCCATAGTGTCCGACTCTACGACGGCCGCCTGACTCCATGCCTCGGGATGTCCCACCGACCCGGCGATCTGGGGCAGGCTGGGAGAGAATGGCCTGGTGCGCAAGCAATACAACGTTTGGCCCAGCGAACAAGGGCTTGATGCCTGGGACGTAGATCGCCTGATTGGGTTGAGCCGAGATCTGCCCGTCCACGACCTGCCACTCGATGCGATTGCTGAGGTCGACTCCGACTACTGGTTCCGCTATGGCCCAATCGTCCCCACGGTGCGTCGGGTAGTCGAACACATGCGGCTGACCACGGAGGTCGACCTGTCGTATCCGATCATCCTCGCAGCGAGTGGCCGAGTCATGGATGGGATGCACCGTGTCGCACGAGCCATCCTCGATGGACATTCCACGATCCAGGCTGTTCGATTCGTCACCGACCCTGAGCCCGACTATCGGAACTGCTCACTGGAAGATCTGCCCTACTGACCCGTCCCACCTTCCCGGTGTTCGGGGACGGTTGCAAGATCGGGATCCCGCGTGGGGCAGGATGGAGGCATGAATGGCGGACATTCCCCCACCACTTCAGGGTTATTGGTCTTCACCGCCGAAGAGCGGCCAGATCTCTGGGTTCGAGGCGAGGCGCTGTCGGAGGTCTGGCCTGAGTACAACAACCACGGAAACCACACCGCAACGTACTTCGGATCGCTGATTCCGACCTACGCCCATCTTCAGGTCGTCATCTACGGGCCAGACGATGATGAGGTCGTTGCACGAGGTCGAAGCATCCCGTTCCAGTGGGATGGCACTCTCGACGATCTCCCAAACGGCATCGACGCCGTGGGCCTGCGTGCTTTGGAGGGTGGAGGCAGACCCAACACGCTTTCCGCCCTCGCAGCGGAGGTCGCAGACGGCGTGCGAGGACAGGGAGTCAGCCATCTCGTTATTGAGGCACTCGCCACCATTGCTCGCAGCAATGGACTCGGCGATCTCGTGGCACCGGTCAGGCCCAGTTGGAAAGACCGCTACCCCTTGATTCCGATCGATCAGTACGCCTACTGGACGCGACATGACGGATTGCCATTCGACCCGTGGATGCGGGTACATGCTCGCCTTGGGGCGGCGATCCTGAGGCCTGCACCGCAGTCACTCATGATCGAAGCACCCGTGTCGGATTGGGAAGAGTGGACTGACATGACATTTCCAGCTGATGGCGATTACACCTTCCCCTTCGGACTTGCACCCCTCCATGTCAAAGGAGGGACGGGGCTGTACTGGGAGCCGAATGTCTGGATGTTGCACACAGTCTGATTTTGCGATCGAACGAGGTCCCAGACCCGTTGATCTGGGATACCCGACTCGGACAGTCGGGCCATTCTGAAGATCCGGCGTACGGTTACCCCCATGCCCGGTTTCCTGATTGGCGTAGGTGCGATCTTGATTGTGCTCACGTTCCTCCTAGCATTCACGATCTTCGGGATGATTTCCGCCCTGCTCGGAGTCGCTTGCACTGTGATGGGCGCGATGATGCTCGGGCGACGTTCCCGCGGACCGGCCGACTGACCAGGTCGGAGCATTCGATACTGCCGCACCAAACCGGCGGTCGGAGCCACCTTTAACTCGATCGATAACGGTAACTATGTACTGAGGAAGTCGCGGACCGAGCGCTTGGAGCGGAGAACGTACACCGCCACATGGTTCCCGTGCCGCGACAGGGTACTGAGTTCTAGTTCGCGTTCAGATCGGAGGACTCGCCAGATGCGCCAGACCAGCGACCATTCTTCGCGCAATCTCCGCAGAGCTGACTCGTCGCAGCCGTTCGGCAGTTGAAAGCCAACTGGGCGCTTACGAATCCCGCGGACAAACGCTCGGCGTGCACAGACCCACCATGGTGTATCGAGGAACACGGCGGTGTCTGCGCGCTCTAGCCGAAGATCGAGTGTGGCGTGGTAGTTGCCGTCGGCAATCCACTCGTCGCTGGCAAGCAGATCCCGCTGTTTCTCGCGCCACTCGTCCTCAGACGGCTCCACCCAGCCCGGTTTCCAGAAGTGCACATCAAGATGGATGACGGGAAGGCCAGTTTTGGTCGAGAGCGCTCGGGAGAACGTGCTCTTGCCCGCTCCGGCCATGCCCGTGACCCCGACGCGTCGTCCGACAGAAATCCCGCGTGGGATGTCCGTTCCATATAGAAACTCCGCGAGGCCCTCATCCGGCACCATCGCATACTGCCGCATCTCGGGTAGACAAGGAGGCGTCCCGCCTTTCCGGCGGTCGGGACCTATTGATGACCGGTAAGGAGTGTCATCATGTGCCGCTAGGCCACGGTCGACAACCGCCGCCCACCCGGTGATCAGGGGTAGTACGAATCAGGGTCCGGGGCAGAAGGATTCGTCCGCACCCACTCGGTAGGTGACCGCGCCGGTCGGGTACATCCGTTCTCGCAAGTTCGACAGGTCCATGGTCGCTGGAATGGTCGTCACGCCACCAGGGAGCGGGATTTGGTTCGACAGACCTAGACCAGTCCATTGGGAGATGAAGGTTGCGACCTGGGTGGCCCGGTCGTAGCCGAACAGGGCCGAAGGGCAGGCACCTCCGCGGTTGAACGAGGTGAAGATAACGTCCAACTCCTACCCATCGTTACCATGGCCAGGGCCAAGAGATGGGGCAGCTCCTGTGCGGTTGGAGGATACACATTGCCATTGGCGTTACCTTGCAATACTTCGTTGATAGAGACGGCGCCAGCGCCACCGTCGTCGCCGAGAGTGTTGACGGTGACGACGGCCACCATGGTCGCCGATGACGCAAGGGCGGTGATGGCGTCGTAGTTGGACGGAAAGCTGCATCCTGGTGGACAGGCGGGCGCTGGCGACGGGATCGGGACAGTTGAGACGGTCGCTGGTGGGACCGTTGACGCAACCGAGGAACTGGCTGTGCCCAGTCTGCCCGGAGATTTCGACGGACGGATCACAGAAGACGAGGTGGTGCAGGCCGAAGCCGCAAGTGCAATGCACATCAACGCTGCAGCCCCAAATCGACCTGTCGCCCGGCTCCTACCCATCGAACCCACGGTAGCTTCGCTGGTTCCACCTGGATGGCCCCACCGTCTCGGTCATATGAGATACCCCGGCATCTGATGCCGACAAGCCGTCGTGGGTACGCTCACCACATGGGACGAGTTGTAATCGTCGGGAACGGGGGCGGTGGAAAATCGACCCTCGCTCGAACGCTGGCACAGCGCCACGGCCTCCCGCTCTGTTCCGTGGACCAAATCCAGTGGGGTCCGGGGTGGGAACCAACACCTGATCACGAGGTGTCGGATCAGTTGCACTCGGTGATGACCGGAGATCGGTGGATTATCGACGGTTGGGGCCCCTGGGCGACGATCGAGGAGAGGTTGGTCCTCTCGGACACGATTGTCTTCGTGGACCTACCCCTCTGGATGCACTTCTGGCTCGCCGCCGAGCGGCAGATTGCCGTCGCACGAGGTGATAGCCGCAGTGACCCCGTTGCAGGCTGTGACGACCTCGCTGTCACTCGTCGCCTCTTTAAAACGATTTGGCACGTGGACCGAGAGCTAAAGCCACGGCTCACGGAGCTGGTCGAGATCTATGCGTCAGGGCGCGACTATCACCACATCACGACCCTTGAGCAGCTCGACCGACTGGCCGCCACGGGCTGACGCCTGTCCAACGACCCGCTCCCGGCGGTCGGGGCGTCGTGGGAGCAACCACCTGGTTATCTTCGTCCGTGGCGTTAAAACGGTACGTTTGGACAGTGTTGACGCAGTGTTCGGCCCCACGTGGCTGCTGCCGAGGCGGCCCCGCTGATGAGTGATCCCCGGGCGCTTCCAGCCGTTGATGTGCATCACACCCTTCGACAGGTCCCACTGTCACGTTGCCGGGGCCACGGGATTCGTCGGATCACTCTGCGTTCTCGTCGGCGTAGCACAGAGCGGATCCCCATTCGCATCGAAGCTGCCCGACGCCTGGTTCTTCGGACTGGGAACCGGGGCATCGGGCGCTGGGCAAGACGGCACCTATTTGGGCGTGATCATCTTGTATCTGGGTGTCGCCCTCATGGTTGCTTCGTGGTTTGAGATTGTGCGCACGCTGCGCAGGAACCCGGCCACTCCGGTGAGGGCGGTGATGGCGATCATCGTGGCCTGGTCGGTTCCTGTCCTCGTGATGCCCCCACTGTTCAGTCGGGACGTCTACAGCTACGCGGCCCAAGGCGAGATGGTCAGTCGAGGTCTCAATCCCTATGTCCAAGGTCCCTCCGCACTTGGGTCGAATCCGTATTTCCGACTGGTAGATCCGATCTGGCAACACGCCCACGCTCCCTATGGTCCGGCATGGGAACGACTCGCCGGAGGCATCGTCCAGATCACTCGGCACGACGTGGTCGCCACCATCGTAGGATTTCGATTGGTTGCACTGATTGGCGTTGGACTGATTGCCTGGGGTGTTCCGGTTCTGGCCCGATCGGTCGGACGTGACCCGGCGGTGGCCCTCGGCCTGGCCGTCCTCAATCCGCTTGTCTTGCTTGTCCTTCTGGGAGGTGCCCACAACGACGCATTGATGCTCGGACTGTTGGTTGCGGGCTGTGCTTAGCTCGGCGCAATCACATCCTGGTTGGACTGGCGCTGTGCGCCCTGGCCGCCGAGGTCAAGGTACCGGCGCTGATCGGAGCCCTGTTCATCGGTTGGTGGTGGAGCGAAGGTTCTGCACCTTGGCGACAGCGTGCCGCACGGGTTGCCGGTGCGGTGCTCATCGCCGTGGCCCTCATGGGCCTCATCGGTGTGGTCTCAGGACTTGGTTGGCGGTGGCTCGACGGACTCAGCAATCCCGGTGTGGTGGTCTCCTGGGTGGACCCGGTGACCGCTGTCGGACTGGCACTCAGCCACGCGTCCAGTGGCCTGGGTCTCGGAGGACACTCGGCGGCGTATGTTCAAGCGGCTCGGGCGGTAGGAGTTGCTCTTGCCGTCGTCATTTCCATGGGCTTGGTGCTTCGCTCACGGCTGGGCCTCTCCAGGCCCTCGGGTGGAGCCTCCTGGCGTTCGTGGTCCTCGGGCCGGTCGTGTGGCCATGGTACGAAACGTGGGGCTTCGTGTTCCTCGCCGTTGTCGCCGAGGCATGGACACTTCGGCTGCTTCTGGCCTTGTCGGCCGTGGCCTGTTTTGCGGACCTTCCGAGTGTTCGTTACTACGAGGCCGCCCAACCGGTGCTGGCGATCGTTTGCTGGGTGCTCCTGGCGTCCCTGGTCATCGCCTATGGCGTTGTCCGAATGGCCCCTTCTGTCCTGCACCCCCCCCCGGACTTGACCCATCGACGTTCGATTCGCCACCGGACCGAGTACCGACGGTTCATAGGGAGCATTCCCAAGGTGCCTGATCCGGGGCAGGCCATGATCGGTCGCCCGAGCCGTAGGTCGACCCTAACCCGATGATCTGTGGCACCATCCCTGCCAAGATGGACCTGTGACCGACCCAATCCCTCGACCCCTGAGTTGGTGGCGAGTGCGGATGTGGCGATCAGCTTTCGCAGAGCGGTCCTGCTCACATCAATGGTCGTCTTGGAAGACGCAACCGGACCAGAACCGACCTCATCGCCAGCGTCACTGCACGACCTGCGGAGCCATCCGGGTTTCGACCCACGTCCGGTAGTGCTACCTGGCACCGTGCCAAACCGGTGTAATCGGACAGGTGCCGAATCAGGGGGTCAGCCTTCGGGTGGAGCGACTGCGAGCATCTCTTTGAGAAGGTCCTCCCACTTCACCTCATCCCAGCCGTCACTGGTCGCCTGCTCTTTGGCGATACCTACGGCATCATCGACCCACTGAATCTCTGCATCCTGACCGGGTCCGACCCCATCGGGGATCATTCCGAACTCTGCGCCGAAGATCGTGTCCTTCCAGAGTTGATGCTTTTCCTTCAACCCCGCCACCAGATGATCCATCCGGGAGTTCGAGGACAGTTCCGCCTGAGCAATGGCCCAGTCTGCACAGTGCCACGCCCGACGAAAGTCGCCGTGGTGGGTGGTCTGGGCGACAGCGTCATCGTAGGTAGCCAACCGGGCCTTAGCGTCTTTCCCAAGGAAGGGCTCGATCTCTTGAATGAAGTAGGTGATGATCGGGGACGGCTCTGGGGATTTCGCCATGATTCTCAAACTACTCCGTCGGTTCTGGGTACCCGTCAAGGCGCTCGATAACGTCACTCCATGCGATGGGGAGCAGCCTTCATCCGGTGACGAGGTAACGTAATCGAAATGGCCCCGTCTGGCACACCCCGGACAGGCACTTCGGATGATTGTGTGGTCCTCACAGGGTCTCGGCGCAAATGGGCGCTCCTCCTCGTAGGAAGCCTGGTCTTCGTGGTATCAGGTGTGTCGGAGATCCAACGGCACCACCCAGTTGGGTGGTTTCCCATCGCCTTCTTCGGGTTCTGCGGGCTCCTTTCTGGGTACTTGCTGATTCGACCCGGCCGCCTCCAAGTGACGCGCCAAGCAGTGACGCTGGATCAGTTGTGGCATCACCGCACGTTCGAGTTCGACCGATGCGGTGAGTTCCGAGTGTGGGGCGGCCGGGTGATGATCGGAAACAAGACGGTGACATTTGACTACGACGGACCATCAAGGCGCTCGCTCGTTAGGCACCTCAATCGAGCGGTTCGAGCGGGATCGGCCGGGTTGCCCGATTCGTTCGGAATGTCCGCTCAAGACCTGGCCGGGCTATTGAATGAACGAAGGTCGCTTCGGATTCGGGGGCAGTAGCGTCTCATAGCCCTGCTTTGAGGGGCATTCGTCAATGCTCCTAGAGGTGGGGTTCAGTAAGGCCACCCACCCGGCGATGTGGAGCACACTCACCCGTCCATCGGCGACTGCCACCACCAAACGCCCGAGTCATCCTCGGCCAGTGACTCGCAGTAGGTCCCGAGCGGTTCTGCGATCTCGTGCTCAGCAATGTCATGGGCTCGTGACTCCGCCGCTGACATCCCTTCGTAGATAGACATTGGACACTGATCGAGGCGAGATCGAAGGCCCACCCTTCTGTCGTACCAGGGGTGGTCGTAGACGGCGATTACAGCCGGACTTCCATTGTCGGTCACGCCCAGAGTTGCCTCGACCAGGTGGACCATCGGATCACGGAGCCGCCCAGAATCGAAGTACCCACGAAGGGCAGCCAAGACATCCTGACCCCACGTCGCTGAACCCATCGCTGCGGCAAGATCATCCATCGACCACGATCATTGCTCATGAGCGTCGGCCTATCCCACCGGCCCAGTGTTAGGTGACACCAGGCGATGAGTAACATGGCTTGAGTAGCGAGGAAAGTAGTGGCGGCATGAACCCTGAGGCTCAGGCCTTTTTGGCTCAACTTCTGGCCGATGTGAGACGTGGGCCGCCGTGGGGGCGGGAGAGATCCGTTGAGGACTCTCAGCGTGCCTTCAGCTCCTTTACGACAACTCTCCAAGCGTTCAAGGTTGTTGGAGCAGTCGATGATGACGAGGCCCACGACTGGAGCAACCGGATGCTTGTCGCTTTGGGAGAGGAGCCCTTGGAACCCCTTGGACCTGGCCAAATGCGAGCCATCCGGTTTAGTGATGAACCTCGCCCAAAGGTCGCGCCGAGACCGACCCCTGAGTTCATTCGACTGCTTCCGGCGACTTCAGAGGCAACGGCCACTAGGTTCGGCGGGCGATTTCAGGTACTAGGGATTGAGATGTACGACACCCAGTTCGCTGTGGCGTGGCGGCTGGCCCCTCTTCCCGATCAGGAGGCGATGTTTGCCGATGACATTGTTGAACTGGAAAGGGACACGGAGGGCCTACCTGAGCATCAGCGAGAACGGCTCAAACGACGGTTACTCCAACGACTCTCAATGCATCATCAAGAAGTTGAAGTCACAGACGATCTAGGGACCCCGTACCACTCATCGGGTGGAGGCTCTGGTGGAGGTGGCAACGAGCGGACAGGAAGGATGGTCTTCTATCCGGTTCCTCCTCAGGAGGCATCCGTCCTCCGCATCCGATGGGAAGAGGTCGTTCACGAGGTGCTCCTCAGCACCTAAAACCTATTCGGCGTTGGCCCCGTCCGACTGCCGCTGTGCTGTCTCCTTCATCATCGTCAGGACCCTCCTGCCGTCGGCCCACGACCCGGGTCGATGCGCAATACGCTTGCGGCTATGACGACATGGCCACTGAGGCCCACCCCCGCCGTGCCGTTTCACCACTGTCAATAGCCAATCCGCTCCCGGCGTTGCGGGGTCTCCGTGTTACGGAACAGGACCTGGAAGTACGGGAGACTCGATCACCACGACCTGCTCGGCTGTGCCGCAGTAACGCGGATCGGCGGGCTGGGTGAGGAAGACACCACCACTGGCGCTGACTTTCTGATCCTGATGTGCGACGACCTTGCCATTCGGACTGAGCAGCTCTGTGGGGTGGAATCGGACCCGATACCCCGCAGGCCACATATACAGCGTCCCCTGATGGGGTGTCCCCATCCAGGCACATGCACCCGACGAGGTCAGCGTGGCGTGAAAGTGACCCAGAAGCCCCATCAGCAATCCGGGGTCTCCCGGCTTCCACCCGTCAGTTGGCAGTCGATACTCATGAGTCCGGGCATTGGATGCAACCACCGACGCGCTGGCGGCAACGGGAGCGATGACGCTCCCCAGGCTGCAAACCACGAGGCAAGCGGTCAGTCTCTTGACAGACATCTCATCCGATCCATCCCCTACGGTGCCGCCCAAGATTATGACGCACATTGCCTGGGTAGCTTCGGCGATCGTTGCTCACCCGCATTGACCTGCCTGGCGAGGGCCCGGCTGCTGGCACTACTTGAGCGAAGCGAACCTTACGGTATACGGGCTCATCGAAGTCGTGAATCCCCAGTTGTCGCTAACGCCAGGTATCAAGATCTTGAGGTTCACCCCCACCGCCCCTACTTGCACGGACATCTTCCCGTCGACGGCCATGAATGTGCTTGAGTGATTGGGGGGCACAACACCTTGGAAGCTAATCCGACCATCGCCACTCGTGGCCTGAATCCAGGATTCATCTGTGGTGGTGGACAGCACCGAACTTGGTAGCTCGGAGCGTGCACACCCACCGAGGTAACTGTGCCTGCGTGCGAGAGGGCGACCACCACAGGCAAGGGTGCCGGGCAGGCCGTTGATCTCGGGCAATCTGTGGTGGCCGCTGGCGAAGAACATGCTGTTGTTACCACTGCCACAACCAACAGCCCCACGAAACCGACAGGTATGCGCTTGATCGCCTTCCGCCTCCCTCCGATCAATAGCGAGACATCGGTGATGCAAGGGCAAGGCTACCGTGCGGTCGAGGACCCCTCCGATTGGGTGTGGCATAAGTGCCGCACGGCCACCGCCAATAACTGACCCGCTCCCGGTGTCAGATCAGTCTGAGGTCGTGGTCTCACCTGCTCGGCGTCGCCATTCTTCGGTCTCCGCTGGGGTCATCGGTTCCCCCCACAGTTCATCGCAAAATGCACAGATCGATCCACCGGGCACCCGGTGCTGCCGGTCGGGTGGATGCGTGCATTCGTTTACTACCTTCTCCAAGGCGGCCAGCGCTTCGTCCGGCGTATCTCCCACTCCAACCGCAAAGGGGGGAGATGGAACCACTCACGAAGTTCGATGTCGTCCCCGTTCGCCTCGGGCGGGATGTCTTCGGGATGGCAAGGAAAGGCCGCCCACTCGCCGCCCTCATACACACCTCCGTGTCTGGTCTTGAAGATGAGGCGTGGGTAACGGTGCGGTCCCATCCGATCGAGTGTAGGTGTGGAGCAGGAGCGGCCGAGACTGCCATCAAGGTGCCGTTGAGTCGCAGGTGATAACAGCCCCGGTCCCGGTGATCAGGGTCACCCTTGGCCGTAGTTGTTGATGAGCCAGCGTCCTGAGGGTTCCCGTTGAAGATACACGTCCCAAAAGTCTTGGTTGCTCATTCCCGTGCCCGGATCATTGATTTCGGCGTACCTGCAATAGACCTCAGCCTCTTTCGCAGACTCGGACTGAGGGGAACAGTGGAGGTGGGTGAACGATGGCCCCCACGATGACCACTTCATCTGATCCCTTGCCGCCGCAGCGAAGTGGGCCAAAGCCAAGGGAGCATCCCGATCGTCGACGGCCTTGAACCACCCAATCGTGGTTTCGACTGGTGACTGAACCTGAATCTGCGGCAATGGCCCGCTGTAAGAAGATCGGCGGCTGGAGCACGCAGTGAGACTCAGGGCCACGCCCACGAGAGACGCAAATGCTCCCCAGCGAACGCCTGAGGTCTGGCTGGCCCGCCTCACGTCAATCACTGAATGGATGGTATCCGAGTCAGGGTTCGACGAGTGCTCCTTGTCGTCCGTTGTCGATGTCCGACGTGCCCATTCAGGCCGGTCGGCCACAGTGATAACCGCCCCGCTCCCGGCGATCTGGGGCACCCTCAATCGCCTTCGAGCGGCCACAGATCTACGGTCAGTTCAGCCTTACCACGGAGTGCTTCCCGAAGCTCGGCCTCCAGGGTCTCTGCCTCATTCGCCCATCTGGTTCTGGCCTCTTGTGACTGCCATCCTGAGTTCCAACGGAAGTTTGCGTCGAAGTCCTGCTGCCAGGCGATCAATCGGGCGAGGAGTGGTTTGGGGACGAGGGCATCGGTTGCGTCCGAGAGTGGCCACAGCGGAGAGGGTGCGCTGTATTCCGGCATTAGGCGTACCGAGGTCGGCGGTTCATCCTCCGCTGTTTCAAGCCCGTCGAAGATCGGATCGGTCGGACCCAGTCTGCTCAACTCAGGGGACAGCATCCCCCAGCCCTCGGTTGCAGGAGACCCATCAGGAAAACGAGGCGTCTCACCTCGCCGAAGTGCCTCCAACATCTCCCGAGTCAGAATGTGGGGGTCCATCACTCCAGCATTTCACTAAACGGGTGATCCTCCGTGCCCCACGCAACCGGTGGTCGGGGACACTCAGGTCCGGTATCGGCATATCGGGGTCCGCCCTTTGGGAGGATGAAGGACCATGACCTTCAAGATCAGCAAGGGGTTCCCACCTGACGAGGAATGGCCCATCGCCGAGGTCCACGAAGAGGTCACCGGCGGAATCAGCACTCCGGCCATCGTGCGCATCGAGGGTGGCGAGCGGAGACTGGTTATCTATGGCAAGGCTGGTCAGGTCGAATGGGACTACCCGTTTGAAGCCTTCGTGGAAGCCTTGCACGATGCCAAGTCGTCCCTGGACGACTACGGCACCTGAGTCGGTCCACACGTCCCACCGACCCGGCGTTCGGGGGCAGTGAGGCTTTGGAAGCACCGCCGATCTGCCGATGACAGGAAAGTGGGACGATTCTGCGGGCTGAGTGAGGTCGAAGGATGACCCCTTTGGCTATCGGAGGCTTGATCGTCGGGGTGCTCTGGTTCACGACAGTCGTCGTGTTTCAACATGCTGTCGTCGCCGAGAGGAAAACCCGATATCCGGGGGTACCAGGGATTCTGTGCTTCCCGACAAGTGGTGGCGGGACGCCAACGTCCAGGCAATGAGATCCAACTATCGGGTGAGGACTTGGTTGAAGCGAGGCATCCTGCTTCTAATCGTTGGAATGTCCCTGGTTGCCCTGGGCGTATTCGACACACCCGGTGGCCCTCGGTCGGCACTACTAGTTGGGGGATTACTGTTGCAGGCCTTCGGGCTTGTGGAGATAATCGCCTGGACACGCCTCCTGGCCGCCGAGCTTGCGAAGAATCGGAGCGGCGACCGCATCTAGCCCGCTCTATGTAAGAGTTCGTGCGCCACGAGCCGGCGTTCGGGGACGGGCTGCGGAGTCAGTCGAGGGAGTCAACTACGCCAATCAGGAACTGCTGTCTCTGGGCTGGGTTGAGTGGGCTAGGGAGAGCAACATCGATTTCGTAGAGCACCCCGTCGGCCGTGAAGGCTGCCGTGTCATTCCCACCGCCCACTTGGTAACAACGTGATGACCCGAGGGGGTCACGACTGGGCCTCTAACGGTTGCCAGGGGTGCGCACGGGTACGGCGAATCGCTGCGGATGGCCAGTTCCTCAAATGGCCCCGAAGATCCGACGCTGTGGTATTCAAGGCGATAGCCCCAGCCCACCCCGTCGCTTGATGGGGTGAACCACCCCTGCTGGAACGTGGCGAGCCCACTGCGGGGTGTCAGGATGTGCCCGGTGGCTCCTGCCTGCCGCCCTGCGGAAATGCACCCGCCCAGGCTGTCGCATTGAGTGGCCCCGCTTGACGATTCACCATTCGTAGATGAGCTACAGGCGGTGAGGATCACCGAAAGCATCACGATGATCGCTACCGCAGTCCTGCGCCCAAACCTCTGCGAATGACCCATGGACGTTGTATCGGCAAATCAGCCCAAATGCCTGATTCTTGGCTTCGGGTCGGCTTCGAAGACCGTGGCAGAAGTGCCGTTGCGGGACGCTTCGTAATCGGTCGCCCGGGCGTTCTGGTATTAGAGGATGGGCCGATTTTCTCCTGGCCCTAAATCGCACCTGGGGAGTCCCTAGGCCATTGCTGCTCGCTGATGGTGGGGGTGGATTCAGTAGTGGTTTGCCGCTCGCCACACGACCAGCAGCGTGGATCCCAATGAGGAGACCGCCCGTCACGAGAGCGGCCTCGTTGCGCTCGGACTTGATGCGGGCCTCGACGGCAATCAGATCCTGCAAGCTGGGCTGACAACCGGGGAACTCCAAACGGAGCTGCTGGTCGATTTCCTGCAGACTCGGAATCGGCTGAAGTGCGACCTTCGCATTACGGTGCACCGCCCGAAGGAACAGGAAGAGGATTGCAAAGAGCCAGTAGAAAGCGAGGACGCCAGCGCACAAGACGATGAGGTTGACGGCGGGTGACGGCGGGGCAGCTGGGTTGTGACGCCAGCTTGCCACAGCCACAACAGCGCCAACGATGGCACCGATCAAGCAGAGCGACGTCAAGGTGATCGAGAACCGCCAGAGGAACGAGTGGCTGTGGACCTTGCGTACCTTCGGCAGGAGGGCCGCCTTCTGCACCAGGTTGTCGCGGTCCCACAGGTCCTTGGCTATCTGTTGCTGGAAAGTCTGATCCGAGTGTTTACTCATTTCGATCGGCCTCCACGCTGCGTCAGTGACTCGGCGATCTCCTCGTCGGTGTATCCCTCAACGTGGAGGAACTCAACGGCCTCTTCGATCGAGTCCTGCTTGGCCTGTTCCAAATGAGCCGAATACCCACTGCCGTAAACAGATGCCCCGAAGTTTGCTTGCTCTTCGCTTATACCGAAGGACCAGCTGAACTCCACAAGATCCTCGTCCTCCTCGACGTCCAAGAACAGATCAGTAGCAGGGCCGGTGGGATTAGAACGCGGAGCATCAAGAGAAATAGCGGCACTGGCGATCTTGACGAAGCCACCCTCCTCTACGTTGTCCCAGTCGAGTGCAAGGCCTAGTGGATTGGTCACCATCATCGTCCCTCCCACCCCGCCGTCGGCTTTACGGAAAGTTGAACACTGTCACGGCGCAGCCACGCCCACGTCAGGACCGGGACGCCCTCGCTATCCCAGTTGTGGATAGTGGATCCGGCCCGATCAGCTGGCCAGACAAAGCCAATGTGTTGAAAGCGGTCACCCATTCCAGCCTCCTCATCGCACATGACATTCGCACCGTGCTCATGGGCCGGTTGCGGCGGAGTCGAAGGGTCATGTCCCTCATCCGCTCTTGATGATTACGCCCCCGATGTTACACCGGGACACAGGCGGTCAGCGGTGGTGATCACTCAGGGTGACTACGTGATTACGCCAGCCGGGAGCGATCATTTCGACATGCAACGAGCACCAAAAGGTCGGCGAGTCGAGATGACCATCGATGGGCAGGTGAGGACCCTGGCCACCATCGGCGAACTTGCTGCCGCCGTCGGACGTACATCACGCACCGTCAGAGGATGGGAGCGGCAAGGTTTGATCCCGCCCCCCCCGCTCGTAATCCAAGACGGTGATGTGTGCACCCGACGCCGTCTCTACCCCGTCGAGCTGTTGGACGTAATGCGGGAGGTGACGGCCCAAGAGGGCTTTGGACGTCGACGGCCATCAGGGACCTTCCTGCGACAGCAAGAGCAAATGTGGAATGCGTGGCGAGAGGTAATGGCATCGCTCGCAGCGGATGATCCTGGTATTACAGAGACGGCAGAACAGTAACGAACTGGATGAGTTGGTGGGCAGGGCCTCAAACTGCCGTCAATGATTACGGACTGCTCACTCGCTCCTAGTGCCAACTCAAGATGGCGATCGTCGTTCTGGGTGCACCCCGTTTAATGGGCGCAGGAGCCACATGATTGATGTGACACCCGATGAACTGCTGCCAGCTACGTCGTGATCGGAGCACTCAACGTCCGCTGACACGCACTCCACTGATCAACCAGGTCGACGCTGCAGGACAGAGATTTACGAGAGCCCTCCGTAGATTTGCATACGCCGCTCTACCGTGACCTCCGGTGGTGGGTACTAGAGAAGGGTCTCAGGGGCTCCTGCGATGTGGTCCAGATAGACATGACATTGCCGAGAGGTAGTCATCGCGTCAACTGATGATGTTCGTGTACGTAGCGTGAGGGCGGTGCATTAGGTGATGGCCGGACAGGTAGTCGGCGGACAAATAATCCCGGCACACTCAGTGCACAGGTCACGAGCATTGCGGCATGAAGGTGCTTCTGGTTCGGTGGACTGGATCACTGCGTGCCTCCTTCTGGTCCAGTTGTGTCGATGACTTCGCCGGTCGTGTTGTCAACCCTGCGTCCCTTGATCACCGTGTAGGGGTCGTCGTTGCCCGGGATGGTGGGTTCGTCGACGTCACGGCGATTACTGCGGCGTTCCTTGGCCAACTGGCGGCTGATTGTCATCCTCTCCTTGAGCCAGTCCTGGTGGGCCTGGTAGGCCTCGCGGTCGTGGGCGTGCTGGCGGCGTGCCTCATCTCCCTTCCCCGCCACACCACACAGCCGGGCATAGGCATCAAGGGTCTCGGTGTCGGGGGTCACCCACCGGTATAGGTCACCTTCTTTGATTACGAGGTTGGCTGTAATCAGTGTCACTAGGTGCCGGGTAATGGTGGTGCTTGCTTTATAGCCAAGGGCCTCTTGGATACCGTTGACAGTGTCCTTGCCCTGGTGCATTAGGTATGTGGCTGTCTTATAGGAGGCCCCTAATCCCCCATGCCTTAATGCATCGTTGCTGATGGGGAGGGCATCTCCCTCTACATCCCTAATCCCTATATCCCTAATCCCTAGATCCCTAATCCCCACACCACTAATGCCAAGGCCCCCAGGCCCCAGAGCATCGAGAGACTGTGTATTTGTTGCATCAATGCAGGTCAGCGGCCTACATACCCGGTAGCCACCAGCCTGGGTGCCCTGTACCTCAGCTCTCTCGATGAACCCATTAGCCACCAGGCGGTGGAGGACATTTGGTGCAGTCCTCTCGTGGAACCCAGCCTCCTCAGCCAGCCATCTACCGGGCACCCCCAGCTCTAGTGCACCCTTGCTCCTGGCCGCCGTAATGATGGCCACATACCCCCGGTGATCCGAAGCCAGTTGGAAGAGACTGATGTCATTGGCAATCTCCACACAGGCATCGAGCACCTGCCGGTCCTCATCACTGAGTGAGCCCTCCCCGCCAGGCAACTTCGTGCCGGGCCTGACCTCCCGCCACAGCATCCGGTACCCACCGTGCCGGAGACAGGAGGTGGCATGGCAAAACCAGGCCCCGGTGTCAGCGTTGATGCGGAGGCTGGGGTGGTGGTCGTCGTGGAAGGGGCAGCAGTAGAGCTGGTCTCCACTGCGCAGGGTGATGCCCACCTCGGCCCACAGCTCGGTGAAGGTGGCCGGTGCACCCGGAGGGCCGGTAAGGGGCTCGGCCCGCTGCTGCTCGTCCTCGGCTCTCTTGGCCGCGAGGATCCCCACGACCCCCGCTGGTAGCTCAGCCAGCTCGTCGACGTCCACCACGACCTCGTAGACCGTGCCGTCCACCACTGACCCAGCGGCCACCACGTAGCCACCCGGGCCACGATGGTCGACCCCTGGAGCCAACTGCTCCGTACCGATGCCGAGCAGATCGGCCTGTGGTGGACACCGGTAGCCCCGGTGCCACCCGCCGGAAGGGGTGAGCACCAGGTAACTCATGGGCCACTCGGTGAGGCCCAGGGCGTCGTGGATGGCCTTGTCATTGGCCGCTGCCCCTGCACCCCTGTTGTCGACGTCGATGACGAACAGGCCGCTCTCAGGGCCGGTGGGAACGCCGATGTTGCAGTCATACCCACCCAGCCGCCACATCCTCCTGATGGTGGGTTTGTGGGTGGTGGCCGAGCGGAAGCCGTCACCGAACTCGTGGCCCTTCTTGAAGCGGGGCCTTTTAGTACCTGGTGCCAGCGGAAATACCGGAATGCCCTGGTCGGCCAACCACAAAGCCCGGTCCAGAAAAGTGCGGTCCTCGTTGCCCGTAGGCATGGAACTCCCCAGTGACGCTCGGGGGCTCCAACGGAGGAGGGACCAAGATCAGCCGGTTGTCACTGTCCGGGGATCTGTCGGCGAGACGACACTGTCAGCTCGGAAATCAGTTTCCAAGGCAGTTGGCGATAGCCATGGGTGGGGCGTCAAAGGTGCCCGCCCAGGGAACGTGACGTCCTGCCGCTTAGGGGACCCCCACCGGGAGCCGAAACTGGGATCCCGTCGGTCCCCGTCATCAACTACGCGGGCACCCGAGTCCGCGTCGCCCCTTGAGAGCAGCTTTCGTTCCGGTCTGAATGTAGGCTGTGACCTCGTCTCACCATCAGCCCACCGCTGCGCCGCACCCACGGTCACCTGCACAGCCTCAAACTCAGGGTCACCGTTCGGATTACAGCGTGAGCGATCGCCCGGATGCATAGCGGCGGGTCGCCGACGGCTCAGATTTCGCCGATGCCCGGGCGAGTCGTGTCCACCGGCCCGTGTGCCGAGGGTGCGCAGAATGGACACAGTCACATCGGCGGTGCGAGAAGTGCTCGCACCGGACGAGGTGTTCGCTATTCCCGACTAACTGGGTCGAGAATGCGGAGACTTAGCCGTTTTGTCGACCTACACGGTCAGGAAGCCCCTCAAGAGCAGCGCTATGAGCGGACGCCCAGGCTCCCGACGCAATCGTGACGACTGTCTGGTGCCGGTATAGTCCATTCACAAGGGAGTTTAAGTTGTTAGCTCCCCGAGCGCACATGTCGAGGAGCGAATCGTCCCTAGCTGAACTGTTATATCGGCATCGGTTAGTCGTTATAGGCTGCCCGGGTGGACCAGATGCCGTGGTGTTCCGCAGTGGACTGTCGGAATCGACTCTCGCCGTTGCAGCGCTCCGGTGCAGAGTACTGCTCCAAGGCATGCGCTCAACGACAGCGGCGGCGGCGGGACCGGATTGAGCGTAAGTTCGGCTCTGGTGCTCGCGATGAGAAGCCGTGCGCTCAGTGCGGCCGGATTATCCCATTCATCTATGGTCGGCGCTCCGACATTACATACTGCTCGGCGAAGTGTCGGCAGCAGGCATGGCGTGACCGCCACTCGCAGTCTTTGGTTGGCGTATAAGTTGCATTCCTGGCAATCGGCGCACGCCCCTCTGGGATCAGCGGGGATCACGGTGGTGAGGACCTCAACAACGCCCGGGCCACAGGCGCTTGCTGTCCAACTTGAACGACGCCAGCACCCCGGCTCGGATGGAGTCCCAAACGTGATTAGGGCTGCCGCTGAGCAGATGGGCAGTCTCAGAAAGGGTGATCTTCATTGATCAGCTCTGCTCGCTGAGAATGCCCCTCCATCATTACGGCTCCGTTGTCCTACAACTCGCGTCCGTATCCGTGTGCGCACGGATACGGCGTCGTAGATGGCTGCCAGGGTTGAGTGCTGCCAGGACTTCACGAGTGGTCACGCAAAGGCTGCCCTACGTCAACCTGTAGTCCCGACGGTTACTTCTCGCGAGCGGCCATTAGCCTCTTCTGACGGATCGTGTTTGAGACAAGGTCTCTCGGCAACCTCAGGTCCTCGTCGTCGGGCGTAGGCCCGGTCATCGTCGTTTCCCGATTTTCGCTAAGCCGGGCGAGTCCTCCATAGCGCCACACGAGCACCAACCGCTTCGGGTCAAATCGATTGAATCCCCCTCGTGCCTTGGGCTTCACCCTCACCGAGACCAGAAACGAGAGGACGATTGACCGTCGATCGTCATCGGTGAGCTGGTCCCAGTGCTCCTCCACGTGCCCCGTAAACGGATACAACATGGAGAACCCCTGAAGGCCCGTAATCCGACTCGTGCGTCCAGCTATTCGCTCCCGGAGAGGGCGGGCGGTACGGCGCAAACCCTCCCGGCTGAGGTCACCAGCAGCGAATGCATCCTCCAGGTCAGCGATCCGCTCGTTGTCCTTTGCGTTCTGCTGAAGCAGCTTGGCGGCCTCAGCCTCGTCGCCCTTTTGGCTGGCCAGGGCAATCCTCTCTGCACCCCTGTTGCTGAGGAGCCTGAGTATCACGCCATCCACGACCTGTTCGGCATGTTGGGCGTCAACGAAGATTTTGCCGCACCCACCCTGGTCCGACCTGCAGCCGTAATACCGCATGCGCCGGTCGGGGTCACTGGGAATGGGCTTTTTCCTCGGCACCGAGGTCAGCTTCCTCCCACAGACCCCGCACTCCAACACCCCACGTAATGGGTAGGAACGGGTCTGAACTTTGACGTGACTGCGCTCGGGGTTTTCAAACAGGAGCTGCAGTCGCTCCCAAATGTCCCGTTCAATAATCGGAGGCCAGGATGCGTCACCGACGATGATGGGTCGGCCAAATGCTGGACGCCCCGCTTTGGTGGTCCCGACTACTTCCCGACCATGCTGCCGAAGCCCTGCATTTCGTGGATTGCGGAGCACCGCCTTCACACTGTTCGGTCGCCATGTGCCACCACCAACGGTCTGGACTCCCCGTGCCTCCCAGTCGGTGGCGATGCCACGCAGGGACCCACCCCGCAAAACCACCTCTGCCGCTTCACGGATTAGGGCTGCCTCCGACTCCCGGACCGTCTGCCCGTCTCGCTCCCAGCCAAATGCCCGGCGGCCACCGCCACTGGGCAGGCCACGCTCGGCCAGCTCCTGCTTCTTCCGACGCATCCGCTGACCAGTCTTCCGAGCCTCCTCGGCGGCAACGGCTCCTTTGATGCGGGCGACGAGCATGCCGTCCCCCGTGCCGAGGTCCACACCTCCTCCCACAAAGGCGAGCTGGGACGCACCTCCTCTCTCACATGTGGCCACGAAGGACTCCAGCTCAGCCGGGCGGCGGGTCAACCGGTCCAGGTCCCAGACAGCGACGGCATCGATGTCGCCGGACTCGATGGCCGTCAGTAAGCGGTTGTACTCGGGCCGTCGCTTTCCGCTGGTGGCTGACACGTCATTGTCGACGAAGACCTCATCGACGACCCAGCCTTGGTCAGCACACAAGGCCTTGCAGTCCTTGACCTGTCGGTCCACCCCTAATCGTGTGTCAGATCGATCGGACGAAATGCGGGCATAGACACCAGCCCGGATGTCCCCACCTCGTCTTTTGGCCATTCCGGGAACATACACCTATTCAAACGATTGGACCCGGCCACCTTTGCCGCCTACGCCACCGTGGGTCCCGGCGGTGCCCGACCGGCGTCCCCCTACGACCCCGTGGACGCGGTGTACACCGCCTCGGCCCTGTTGTGCGCCGACGGGGCCGGGTCGCCCGGCTTCCTGCGGGCCGCCGTCACCGACTACAACCACTCCGTCCCCTATGTGGACACCGTGCTGACCCTGTCGTTGGCCTTGGCCGAGGCGCCTTCCCTGTCCGGCACCATCGTCGCCGCCCTGACCTTCGCCGCCGAACAGCTCGGCACGCCCTATGTCTGGGGCGGGACCGGCAACGGGGGCTTCGACTGTTCCGGGCTGGTCCAGGCCTCGTACCGGGCCGCCGGACTCACCCTGCCCCGGGTGGCCCAGAGCCAGTTCGACGCCGGGCCGGCGGTCCCGGTCGGCTCCACCATCCTTCCCGGGGACCTGGTCTTCTTCGGCAGCGGCCCGGCCGGAGTCGAACACGTGGGGCTGTACGTGGGTGGCGGGGAGATGATCGATGCCCCCCACACCGGGGCCCTGGTCCGCCTGGACCGGGCCGGCCAGTCCGACCTGGTGGGGGCCACACGACCGGGCTAGGCCGACCCCACCCCGGGGTCGGACCGTTCGGCCGAGGCCGCCCGGACCTCAGCGAAGGGCCAGCTGCCCGGGGACGATCGGCGCCGGCAGGGCGGTCCGGCCCATGAGGTAGCGGTCGACCGAAGCCGCGGCCGACCGACCCTCGGCGATGGCCCAGACGATGAGGCTCTGACCCCGGGTCATGTCGCCGCACACGAAGACACCGTCGCGACCGGTCGACCACGTCCCGTCGGCGACCACGCTCCCACGGGCGTTCACCTCCAGACCCAACTCGGCCACCACCCCACTCCGCTCGGCACCGAGGAAGCCCATGGCCAGCAGGACCAGCTCGCACGGGAGTTCGAACCTCGAACCCTCGACGGGTCGGAACTCGGGACGGCCGTCGTCGCCATAGGCCACCTCGACCTCCTCACCCCGCAGGGCCCGCACGTGCCCGCGCCCGTCGTCCAGGAACTCGACGGTGGTGACCGAGAAGATCCTTTCGCCCCCCTCCTCGAGGGCGGAGGAGGTCCGGAGGATGAGGGGCCAGGTGGGCCAGGGGTTGTCCTGGCCCCTGTCGGCCGGGGGCTCCGGCATGATCTCCAGCTGGTGCACACTGAGGGCCCGCTGGCGGTGGACGGTCCCGAGGCAGTCGGCCCCGGTGTCGCCACCCCCGATGATCACCACGTGCTTGCCCTGGGCCGAGATCGGCGACTCGGCCAGCACGCCCTCCTGCACCAGGTTCGACGGTTTGAGGAACTCCATGGCCAGATGGATCCCGTCCAGGTCGCGTCCGGGCACGGGAAGATCGCGGGGCAGGGTGGCCCCGCCGGCCAGCACCACACTGTCGAATCCGTCGACCAATGAGGTGGCGCTGACGACGGTGACGTCGGGTGCCGCCGCCCCGCTCACCTCGGGGGCGGGCTCCCCCACCGAGACCCGGCATCGGAACTCCACTCCCTCGGCCACCATCTGGTCCAGGCGCCGGTCGAGGACGGCCTTCTCCATCTTGAACTCGGGGATGCCGAACCGCAGCAGTCCACCCGGCTTCTCGGCCCGCTCGAACACCACCACCCGGTGACCGGACCGGGTCAGCTGCTGGGCGGCGGCCAGGCCGGCCGGGCCCGACCCCACCACGGCCACCTGCTTGCCGCTGGGAACGCTGGACGGCATGGCCGGCACCCAGCCCTCCGTCCACGCCCGCTCGATGATCTCGTACTCGATCCGTTCGATGGTCACCGGGTCGTCGTTGATGCCCAGCACGCAGGCACCCTCGCACGGGGCCGGGCACAGGCGGCCGGTGAACTCGGGGAAGTTGTTGGTGGCGTGGAGCCGCTCGACGGCGTCGGACCAGTCGTCGCGGAACACCAGGTCGTTCCACTCGGGGATCAGGTTTCCGAGGGGACAGCCCTCGTGGCAGAAGGGGATCCCGCAGTCCATGCACCGGGCCCCCTGCTGTTGGGCCGCCTCGACCGGGAAGGGCTCGTAGACCTCCTTCCAGTCGCGCAGGCGGACCGGCACCGGCCGCCGCACCGGAAGCTGACGCGGGAACTTGAGGAACCCGGTGATGTCACCCATGGGACGCCTCCATGACCGCTTCCTCCACCGACCGCCCCTCGGCCACGGCCCGCTCGGTGGCCTCCAGCACCCGCCGGTAGTCCTGGGGCATCACGGTCACGAACTGTTCGGAGGCACTGATCCAGTCGGACAGTATGGCCCGGGCCACCTCGGAGCCCGTCTCGGCCTGGTGCATGCCGATGCGGTCCTTCAGCCACACACGGTCGTCGGCCGACAGGGGCTCCAGGTCCACCAGCTCCCGGTTGTAGGCGCCGACCAGCAGGCCGTGGGGGTCGTAGACGAAGGCCATCCCCCCGGACATGCCGGCGGCGAAGTTCCGTCCGGTCGGGCCGAGGACGACGACCCGTCCGCCCGTCATGTACTCACAGCCGTGGTCGCCCACGCCCTCGACCACGGCGATGGCTCCGGAGTTGCGGACGCAGAACCGCTCCCCCACCTGACCCCGCAGGAACACTTCGCCGCCCGTGGCCCCGTAGAGGATCACGTTGCCGGCCACGATGTTCTCCTCCGCCGCGAACGTCGACTCGTGCGGTGGGCGCACGATGATCCGGCCGCCGGACAGCCCCTTGCCCAGGTAGTCGTTGGTGTCACCGAGCAGGCGCATGGTCACACCCTTGGGCAGGAACGCACCGAAGCTCTGCCCGGCCGACCCCCGGAACGTGAGGTCGATGGTGCCCTCGGGCAGACCGGCGCCGCCGTGCCGGCGGGTGATCTCGTAGCCGAGCAGCGTGCCGACGGTGCGGTTCACGTTCGTCACGTCGACCTCGGCCCTGACCGGCACCCCGCTCTCGATGGCCGGGCGGCACCGCTCGAGGAACTCGTGGTCGAGGGCGCGGTCCAGACCGTGGTCCTGCTCGTTGATGCAGTAGCGGACGGCGCCCTCGGGCAGCGGCGGCGTGACCAGGATGGGGGCCAGATCGAGGCCGCGGGCCTTCCAGTGCTCGACGGCGGCCGAGGTGTCGATGAGGTCGACCCGGCCGACGGCCTCCTCCAGGGTGCGCAGACCGAGCGAGGCCAGCTGTTCACGGACCTCTTCGGCGATGTACTCGAAGAAGGTCTCGACGAACTCCGGTCGGCCGGTGTAGCGGGCCCGCAGTGTGGGGTTCTGGGTGGCGATCCCCACCGGGCAGGTGTCGAGGTGGCACACCCGCATCATGATGCAGCCCGACACCACCAGGGGGGCGGTGGCGAAGCCGAACTCCTCGGCCCCGAGCAGCGCTCCGATCAGCACGTCCCGCCCGGTCTTCAACTGACCGTCCACCTGCACCACGATCCGGTCCCGCAAGTCATTGGCCAGCAGGGTCTGCTGGGTCTCGGCCAGGCCCAGCTCCCAGGGGATGCCGGCGTGCTTCTGCGACGTGAGCGGGGTCGCCCCGGTCCCCCCGTCGTGACCCGAGATCAGCACCACGTCGGAGTGGGCCTTGGCCACCCCGGCGGCCACCGTTCCCACCCCGACCTCCGCCACCAGCTTCACGTGGACGCGGGCCCGGGGATTGGCCGATTTGAGGTCGTGGATGAGCTGGGCGATGTCCTCGATGGAGTAGATGTCGTGATGGGGCGGTGGTGAGATGAGACCGACGCCGGGCGTGGAGAAGCGGGTCTTGGCGATCGAGGGCGACACCTTGTGTCCCGGCAGCTGTCCGCCCTCACCGGGCTTGGCCCCCTGGGCGATCTTGATCTGGATGTCGTCGGCGTTGACCAGGTACTCCGAGGTCACCCCGAATCGGCCCGAGGCCACCTGTTTGATGGCGCTGCGGCGGAGATCACCGTTGGCGTCCGGGGTGAAGCGGTCGGGGTCCTCGCCACCCTCACCGGTGTTGGACTTCCCTCCGATCCGGTTCATGGCGACGGCCAGTGTCTCGTGGGCCTCGGCCGAGATCGAACCGTAGGACATGGCCCCGGTGGAGAACCGGGCCACGATCGATTCCACCGGCTCCACCTCCTCCAGTGGGATCGGCACCCGGTCGCCGGTCCGCAGATGCATGAGTCCCCGCAACGTGGCCAGGTGGACCGACTGTTCGTCGACGGCCCGGGTGTACTCCTTGAACACCTCGTACCGCTTCGACCGGGTGGCGTGCTGCAGTTTGAACACCGTCTTGGGGTTGAACAGGTGGATCTCGCCCTCGCGGCGCCACTGGTACTCACCCCCGACCTCGCGCTCCCGGTGGGCCAGCTCGTTCGGCCGTTCCAGGTGGGAGAGCCGGTGGCGCTGGGCCACCTCGTCGGCCAGGACGTCGAGACCCACGCCCCCGATGCGGGAGACGGTTCCCGTGAAGTACTCGTCGATGATGTCGGGAGCCAGCCCCACGGCCTCGAAGACCTGGGCCCCGGTGTACGACGCCACGGTCGAGATGCCCATCTTCGACATCACCTTGATGATCCCCTTGGAGGCGGCCTTGATGTAGTTCTTCTGGGCCTGCCTCGGCGTCACGCCGGTCAGGATGCCCGAGGCGATCATGTCGTCGAGGGTCTCGAAGGCCAGATAGGGGTTGATGGCCGCCGCCCCGAACCCCTTGAGCAGCGCCATGTGGTGGACCTCCCGGGCGTCGCCGGACTCCACCACCAGCCCCACCCGGGTGCGCGTCTTCTCACGCACCAGGTGATGGTGGACGGCGGACACCAGCAACAGCGAGGGGATCGGGGCCAACTCGGCGGTGGAGTTGCGGTCGGAGAGCACGATGACGTCGGAGCCGTCGGCGATGGCCGTGCTGACCCTGGACCGCACGTCCTCGATGGCGGCTCGCAGGGCCTCGCCGCCGCCGGACACCTCGAAGAGCCCGTCGATGGCGAAGGCCCGGAACCCAGGTGTGCTGCCGTCCTCGTTGACGTAGAGCAGCTTGGCCAGGTCATCGTTGTCGATGACCGGCATGGGCAAGACGATCTGCCGGCACGACTCCGCCGTCGGCTCGAGGAGATTGGCCTCGGGCCCGAGGGAGGAGAGCAGGGAGGTGACCAGCTCCTCGCGGATGGCGTCGAGGGGTGGGTTGGTGACCTGGGCGAACAGCTGGGTGAAGTAGTCGTAGAGCATGCGGGGGCGGTCGGACAGCACGGCGATGGCGGTGTCGGTGCCCATGGAGCCGAGCGGCTCGGCTCCGGACCGGGCCATGGGCTGCAGGATCAGGCGCAGCTCCTCGTTGGTGTAGCCGAAGAGTCGTTGGCGTCCCACCACCGAGGCGTGCTGGGGGGTCAGCATGAGGCGCGGTGGCAGGTCCTCGAGCTCGATCTGGCCGACGTCCAGCCATTCGGCGTAGGGATGTTCCCGTGACAGAGCGTCCTTGATCTCGTCGTCGTCGACGATGCGGCCGGCCTCGGTGTCCACCAGGAACATCCGGCCCGGCTGCAGCCGCCCCTTGCGCACCACCTTGTCGGCCGGCACGTCGATCACGCCGACCTCGCTGGCCAGCACCACCATCCCGTCGTCGGTGACCCAGTAGCGGGCCGGCCGGAGTCCGTTCCGGTCGAGCACGGCGCCGATCACCGTGCCGTCGGTGAACGCCACCGCCGCCGGCCCGTCCCAAGGCTCCATGAGCGAGGCGTGGAACCGGTAGAAGGCCCGTCGGGCCGGATCCATGGTCCGATGGTTCTCCCAGGCCTCGGGGATCATCATCAGCACCGCGTGGTGCAAGGGCCGTCCGCCGAGGTGCAGCAGTTCCAGCACCTCGTCGAAGGAGGCGGAGTCACTGGCGCCCGGGGTGACGATGGGGAAGGCCCGCTCGAGGCCGGGGATCAGTGGGGACGCGCACAGCGCCTCACGGGCCCGCATCCAGTTGCGGTTGCCGGCCAGGGTGTTGATCTCGCCGTTGTGGGCCAGGTACCGGTACGGGTGGGCCAGCGGCCACGACGGGAAGGTGTTGGTCGAGAACCGGGAGTGCACCAGGGCCAGACCACTGATGACCCGCTCGTCGGAGAGATCGGGGAAGAACTCGGCCAGCTGGTGGGAGGTCAGCATCCCCTTGTAGGTGATGGTCCGCGCCGACAGCGACGCCACGTAGCAGTCGTCGATCTCGTGTTCGGCCCGCTTGCGCAGCACGAAGGCCAGCCGGTCGATGGCCAGCGCGGTGTCGTCCCCGGTCAGGGGCGTACCTGACGAAGGGGCCACGAAGAGCTGGTGCATCGACGGCATGGCCGCCTCGGAGATCGACCCCAGGGAGGTGTCGTCGATCGGCATCGGACGCCACCCGATGACCTGGAGACCCTCCTCGTCGGCCAGCTTCTCCATGGTCGACCGGGCCGACCTGGCCGCGTCGGCGTTCCGTGACAAGAAGGCGATCCCGGTGGCGTAGCCGCCCCGATCGGGCAGATCGAAGTCGACGACCTCGGTGTAGAAGTCGTGAGGCACCTGGATGAGGATGCCGGCACCGTCCCCGCTGTCCTCCTCACTCCCCGTGGCTCCCCGGTGGGCCAGGTGCTCGAGGGCGGAGAGAGCCTGTCGGACCAAGGTGTGGGTGCGCCGGCCCTGCAGATCGGCCACGAGGGCCACCCCGCAGGCGTCGTGCTCGGACCCCGGATCGTAGAGGCCGGCCCGTGGGACCTCCGGTGGGCCGGAACGGATCGTCGTCGACCCGGTCGGCGTCACCCCTCGCCGTTGGCTCGAGGCGCGGCGCGTCGACGACGTAGGGGTGCCGACGGGTGTTGCCTGGGGGCCTGCTCGGGTCGTCATCGGGCTGCTCCAACGAGAGAAGTGGATTCACCCGCCGGGACGACGTTGGCCCGTGCGTGGTCCGAAGAGTGTACACGCCGCCGGTCCCACATCGTCATGCCACCACGTGGGCGGTCAGGGTCCCGGAGGCGGCCCGGACCGTCCACCGGCGGGGGGGACGGCTCGTAGCATGGGTCCATGTCGGCCCCAGCTCCTCGTGACGTGGTGGTCATCGGCGCCGGCGTGATCGGCCTGTCCATCGCTTGGAGGGCCGGCACCGCCGGGCTGGACGTCACCGTGGTCGACCCGGCCCCCGGGCGGGGGGCCAGCTGGGCCGCGGCCGGGATGCTGGCCCCGGTGGGCGAGGCGCACTTCGGGGAGGAGGCGTTGACCGCACTCAACCTCGAGGCGGCCGGGGCGTGGCCCGACTTCGCCCGGGATCTCGAGGCGGCGGCGGGACGACCGGTCCACCTCCGCCGGGACGGCACCCTGCTGGTGGCGGGGGACGCCTCGGATCGCGCCGCCACCGACGACGTGCTGCAGTACCGGCAGTCGCTGGGTCTCGAGGCCAGACGCCTGACGGCCCGCCAGTGCCGCCAGGCCGAGCCACTGCTGGCGCCCGGTGTCAGCGGTGGCGCCGAGCTGGCCGGTGATCACCAGGTCGACAACCGACTGGTGGTCGAGGCCCTCGAGGCCGCCTGTCGGGCCAACCGGGTCTCGTTCGTCGACGACGAGGTGTCCGAAGTGCTGACCGGGGGTGGCCGCGTCAGCGGCGTGGTCCTCGTCCGGGGGGAGTCGGTGCCGGCCGACGCCGTGGTGGTGGCGGCCGGGTGCCGGTCCGGGCAGTTGGGCGGGCTCCCCGATTCCGCCCTCCCACCGGTACGGCCGGTGAAGGGGCTGACCCTCCGCCTCGGGGGGCCCGACGGCGCCCCCCGACTCCGCCGTACCGTCCGGGGACTGGTACGCGGCCGAACCTGCTACCTGGTGCCCCGTACCGATGGGACCGTGGTGGTGGGAGCCAGCGTCGAGGAGGCCGGCTTCGACGTCACGGTGCCGGTGCGGGTGGTGGCGGAGCTGCTCGACGACGCCCGCCACCTGGTCCCGGCGGTCGACGAGTACGCCATTCTCGACACCACGGTCGGGCTCCGGCCCGGCTCCCCCGACAACGCCCCCATCGTCGGCGGCAGCGACGTCGACGGCCTGCTGGTGGCCACCGGCCACTACCGCAACGGCATCCTCCTCGCGCCCATCACCGCCCACGAGATCACCCGGCTCCTGGTGGCCCGGCGGTCGGGGTCGGGGTTTTCCCCGACCGCCGGGGGTCCCGACCACGCCGGCCCGGCCCGGCCCTTCGACCGTTTCGGACCGGGCCGGTTCACCCGGGTCGGTCCACCCCCGTCCGGCTCGGCTGCCGGAGGCCCGCACCCGGCAGCGCTCCGATGAGCACCATGACGATCAACGGGACGCCGTGGGACGGTCCGGCCGGCATCAGCGTGGCGGATCTGGTCTCGATCTGGTGCCCGTCGCCGCGGGGCATCGCCGTGGCCCGCAACGGGGACGTGGTTCCGAAGAGCGCCTGGGGCGACACCGAGGTGGGGCCGGGAGACACCATCGAGATCGTCACCGCCGCCGCCGGGGGTTAGGCGACGACCGGACCGTCGTGGCCCGAGCCAGGTCAGGTCGCCCGCAGCGGTACCGTGGGATCCGATGGACGATCGATCAACCACCACCCGACCGGATGTCCCGGCCACTGGCGCGCCGACCGGCACGGTCGGGTCCACAGGCCAGTCCCGTCCCGGCGGGCCGAGCGGTGACGGGACCACGGCCGACGCCGACGAACTGTCGATCGGGGGCCGGACCATCCCGTCCCGGCTGCTCCTCGGCACCGGGGGCATGGCCAGCCCGGAGTCCCTCCGGTCGGCCTTGTTGGCCTCGGGGACCGGCCTGGCCACCGTGGCCGTGCGACGGGTCGACCCCGACACGCGCCACTCCCTGGTCGACCTGTTGGCTGAGTTGGAGATCCGGATCCTGCCCAACACGGCCGGCTGTTTCACGGCGTCGGACGCCGTCCTGACGGCCAAGCTGGCCCGCGAAGCCTTCGAGACCGACTGGATCAAACTCGAGGTCATCGGCGATGAACGGACCCTGTTGCCCGACACCGTAGAGCTGGTCGCCGCGGCCGAGGAGCTGGTCGACGCCGGATTCGTCGTGCTCCCCTACTGCACCGACGACCCCGTCGCGGCCCGCCGTCTGGAGCAGGCCGGCTGCGCCGCGGTCATGCCACTGGGTTCGCCCATCGGGAGCGGGCTCGGGATCCGCAATCCCCACAACATCGCCCTCATCGTCGAGCAGTCGGGTGTCCCCGTGGTCCTCGACGCCGGCATCGGCACCGCCTCGGACGCCTGCCTGGCCATGGAACTCGGATGCGACGCCGTGCTGGTGGCGTCGGCCATCACCCGGTCCCGCCACCCGGAGCGGATGGCCGGGGCCATACGGGATGCGGTGCACTCGGGTCGGGCCGCCCGCCGGGCCGGGCGGATCACCCGGCGCTTCCATGCCGAAGCCTCGAGCGGCTGGGAGGGGATGGTCGAATGGTGATCCCCGACCACGAGCCGCCGGTGGCCATGACCATCGCCGGCTCCGACTCCGGAGCCGGAGCCGGCCTGCAGGCCGACATCAAGGCCATGGGGGCACTGGGTGTCTTCGGGACGACGGTGGTCACCGCCGTCACCGCGCAGAACACCACGTCCGTGCGGGACGTCCACCACCTGCCGTTCGAGATGGTCGATGCCCAGATCTCCGCGGTCCTCGACGACCTGCCCGTGCGGGCGGTCAAGACCGGGCTGTTGGGCACTCCGGACATCATCGAGCTCATCGGGCGGCGCGCCTCGGCCGGCGACCTACCCCAACTGGTGGTGGACCCGGTGATGGTGGCCTCGACCGGTCGGATCTTCCTGGGCGAGGACGGCATCGAGTCCTACCGGCGCCACCTGCTGCCCCTTGCCCTCATCGTCACGCCCAACCTGTGGGAGGCGGCCCTCCTGGCCGACCGGGCCCCCACCGGCGAGGAGGACGTGGAGGCCATGGCCGACATGGCCCGTACCATCCACGGGCTCGGTCCCGCCTGGGTGCTGGTCAAAGGCGGTCATCTCCCCGGCGTGGCCTACCGGTCCGGCGGGCACCGGCCGGACCAGGTGACCGATGTGCTCTTCGACGGGACCACGCTCACCGTGCTCACCGGGAGTCGCGTCGATACCCCGAACACGCACGGCACGGGGTGTTCTCTGTCGGCGGCCGTCGCCGCCCATCTGGCCCGCGGGGTGGACGTCCCCGCCGCCGTATCGGGAGCCAAGGAGTTCGTGCTCGACGCTCTCCGGGGTGGGGCCCGCTGGCGCCTCGGCCAGGGGCACGGGCCCCTCGACCACTTCGGCTGGACGGGGCGGCCACCGCCCGGCGTGGCCACACCGGTGTGAGCCGGTCCGACCGGGAGCGGCGTCGATCGGACCGGGGCAGAAAACGGCCGGGCCTCTCGGCCCGGCCGCTTCCCCCCCATCTCACAGGATTGTTCCGATCGAACGGGATCGGGTCCCCTCCTTCGCACGAGCCACCGCCGCCGTTCCGCGTCTCTGGCTCGCACGTGCCATGGCATTGTGAACGATCGCCGAAAAAAAGTAAACAACAGGTGAACTGGATGTTTCACGAAAAGTATTTGTCTGACCACGAACAGTGGCTCGACATCCACTCCACCCCGTCACCGGGCCGGCCCGGCCCGGGACCGACCTCCCGCCGCGGCGGCGGTGTCTAGGTTGTCGGTCATGGATCCTGACCTCGCCCGCCGCCTGGCCCGCCTGGTGGCGTGGGGGCGGGTCGGCATCGGGGTGACGGCCCTCGCCGCACCCACCCTGATGGCCCGGCCATGGATCGGAGCACCGGCCGGGGACACGGCCAGCCGGCTGTTGGCCCGCACCATGGGGGGAAGGGACCTGGCTCTCGGGCTCGGGGCGGCGCGGGCTCTGGCCCGGACCGACGGGGAGGCCCGGCCCTGGGTGGCCCTGGGCGGCATGGCCGATGCCGTCGACGCACTGGCCTCGCTGGTGGTGTTCCGATCCCTGCCCAGGATCACCCGGTGGGGGATCCTGGCCTCCACCGTGGGCGCGGCGCTGGTCTCCGCCCGCGTCGCCGTCTCCCTCGACGCGGACGACCGCCCCGTCGAGCTCGCACCGCCCGCCTGACCGGCACCCGGCCGACCCGATCGGCCTGGCGCCGGCGTCCCATCGCTCGGGGCCCGACTGGGGAAGGGTAGGCCGGGGCCGGTAGCATGACGCTGCCATGTCCAGCGTCGACCCCGAGCCCGAGCCCTCCTCCGGGGGGGCCGTGGCCGTCGACCCGGAGCAGCGGGTCTTCCAGCCCATGTCCCTGCGGGGCCCGGCCCTGGTCGTGCTCGGGATCGCGGTATTCATCCTGGTGGCCGGGGTCCTGGCCTCGGCCTTCGCCTCCGGAGCCGACCCGACGCTCGCGGTCCACCAGATCGCCCTCCCCGACGGCACGACCGTCCAGCTCACACCGGCCGCCACGGCCATGCAGTCCATCGTCTCGGCCGGAGAGCCACCCGCGGACATCCTCGGCAACATGGCCGTCCCGGCCCGCAGCACGGTGATCCGGACGGTCAACACCGATCAGGGGGCCTCTCAGTTCGACCGCACCGTCCACTTCCAGACCGACCTGAGCTCCGACCAGGTCGTGGACCTCTACCACGCCCTCCTGCCCCGACTGGGTTGGAAGCTGTTGTACTCGGGAGGCGGCCTCCAGCGGAGTGGACCGGGGACCGGGGTCCTGGCCAACAAGGGAAGCGGCGACAGCTTCTACTGGGAGGTCGGCGTGGTGGTGTCCCCCACCACATCGGCCGGCACCACCTCGTTCTCGGTCGAGCTGTTCGAGCTGCCCGACGACAACTGACCGGCTCCGGCGCCCACCGCTCCCATCGTGGCCCCGGGACCGGTCGAGCCGACGGTGGCATCGGAGCCGCCCCGGCCGAGGGCGGGTGGGGCGTCGGCCCGGCTGAACATCCAGGCCCACACGAACAGGTTGATCGGGTACAGCAGGTAGCCGACCCGGGTGGCCGGGGCCAACAGGATGGCGACCACCATGACCCACCCGGCCACCCGGGCGACCTGCGACGCGTTGCGGGGGGGCCGTTTCCGGAGGTACCAGACCAGCGCCGTCACCCCGATCAGGGCCACGGCTACCACGTAGGCCCGGTGGATCCCCGGTACCGCCGCCACCAGGATGTGCCCGGGCAGGGCACTGGCCGCCGGCGAGGACACGCCGGCCAGCCCGAGCGGGAACCGGATCACGTTGTCCACGAAGGCGGTGGGATTCCAGAGGGCCACCGGCAGGACCACCGGACCCATCACCGCCACCACGCCCAGGGCGTACCGTCCCGCCGCCCGCCGCCCGTACCGGTCGAAGGCGGCGAAGAGGACCAGCAGCGCCAGGGGCCAGGCCGTGAACTTGAGGGAGGACGCCGCGCCCAGGGCCAGCCCGGCCAGCACCGGCCGCCGCCTCTGGAGACCGACCAGTCCGAGCAGCATCAGTGCCGCCACCGGCATGTCGTCGCCCCCGGTGGCCAGCGGGAGTGCCGCGGTGGGCAGGACGGTGAGGACCTCGAGGGCACGCAGCCGGGCGTCGGTGGGCGGGCGGACACGACTCAGCGCGAAGAGGGTGACCAGGGCCGTGAAGACCAAGAACTGGATCCGGGCGTCGGTCAGGCCGGGCTCGGCCCTGGTCCCGGTGGAGAAACCGAAGACCACCATCCCCGGCAGGTACGGGTAGTACAGCTCGTAGATCGGCTCGGTGTGCTCGTGGATGACGATGTGGCCGCCCCGGTCCACGACCTGGTAAGGGTCCTGGCCGTGGGCGGCCCGGGCGCCGGCCTGTTCCACCACCACCCCTTCGGGCTGGATGTGGAGCGGGGCATTCCCCTCCGACCGCCAGATCACTTCGAGGGTGAGGGGGACGATGGTGGCGCCGAACAGGACGATCAGGAACGCCACCACCCGGGCCAGCTGCCAACGTCGGGGCCCGGACCGGCGGCGGGGCCGGGGTTGGCCTGGGGGTCGGGTTCGGTCGGAGTCACCACCGGCACCGTCAGGGACGGTGTCACGCCGTCCTCCCGGTCCCGGCCCGGCATGGCCGTGCCGGACGGCGACCACTGCCATGAGGGCCGCCGCCACCGCGTAGGGGCCGATCGCCATCCGGCCCCACACGCGGTAGAGGGGGATCCCGTCCAACGCCGCGGTGAGGCCGGCGAACACCGCCGAGCAGCCGTAGAGGAATGCGTCCCGCCCTTCCGGCGACAGGGCCCGGAGGGCCTCGAGAGGACGGGCGGCCCAGGCCGGCCACCGGGACCACCGGTTCGGATGCGGGGGAGGCGCGGTGCTCCGGTCCCTCCTCAGACGGTCGGTCACCACGGTCGAGAGTACCACCGGGGATCTGCGCCGAAAGGGCCCCGACGAGGGCCCATCAGTGAGCCATCCGCCGTTCGTCGAGCGGCGCCGATCCGGTCACGACGTCGGCCCCGTCGGCTCCACCGACCCCGGAACCGCGAACACCTCCTGGTAGAACTCGAGCTCTGCCCTCAGACTGGCCTCGATGGTGGCGGCCATGCGGAAACCGTGCGACTCGCCCTCGAACACGACCAATCGGCAGGGCACTCCCCGCTCGGTCAACATGGCCGCGAATCGCTCGGACTGGTCCGGGGGCACCACCGGGTCGTCCGAGCCCTGCAGGAGCAGTACCGACCCGGCCACCCGGTCGGCGTGGTGGATCGGGGAACGGGCGCGGTAGGTGTCGGCCGCCGCCGGCCACGGACCGATCAGGGAGTCGACGTAGCGGGACTCGAAGTCGTGGGTGTCGGCGGCCAGCGCCTCCAGATCGGTCACCCCGTACCAGGCGGCGGCGCCGGCGAACCGGCGGGAGCGGATCAGGGCCCCCAGGGCGGTCAGTCCTCCCGCACTCGTGCCCCGGATGGCCATGCGACGGCCGTCGACCAGGCCGGCCTCCTCGAGGGCCGACGCATAGCGGACGCAGTCGTCCACATCGGCTTCACCCCAGCGTCCGTCCAGCCGCTGGCGGAAGGCCCGGCCGAAGCCGCTGCTCCCGCGGTAGTTCACCGCCGCCACGGCCAGGCCGCGGCTGGTGAAGAATTGGACGACCGGATCGAAGCCTCCGTCGGCGGCGGCCGTCGGCCCCCCGTGGCAGAAGACCACCAGAGGGGGCGGCCCGATGGGATGGTCCCCCAAGACTCCGGTCCGGGCCTCGGCCGGGCCGGGGACCGGACTGTAGAACAGCCCCGGGATCGGCCCGTCCTCCGAATCGGCCACGAGGGGCCGGGCCACGGTCACGTCGGCGGGCGGCAGGGCGGCCGGCGGGCTCGCCGAGAGCCTGCCCGGGCTTCCCACGCCATCGCTCCGTTCCTTCTGGCCCGACGTTGTCTCGTGACCCGGTGGGACCTCGACGTTCCAGGGAACCTCGAAGACCGCCTGGGCCTCGGTGGCCGTGGATCCGAGTGCGAAGAGATGCTCCCCCGCTCCCGTCGGGCCGGTGGCGGCCAGGCCGGCGATGGACACGCAGTCCTGGGCCAGGGCCACGATCGACCAGGGGGGCCGGCCGGCGGAGCCGGTCGGGACCAGCCGCACGACCTCGTCGCGGCCGGCGCGGTGCATGCGGCAGGCGATGGACCCGTCGGCCAGTTCGACCATGGTCGACTGACCCAGGGTCCAGTCCGGGGCGTGGCACTCGGCGGCCACGTCGACCAGGGCCTCCGGCGGTGCCGCCCGGGCGGCTGTGCCGTCGGGGCGCCACCGGTACGGGTTCCACCAACCGCTCCGATCATCGACGAACAGCAGACTCCCATCTACACACCAGCGAGGCTGGCCCACCGAGGACGCTCCGCCCGCCACATGGCGCGGCGCCTCGATCCTGACGGACTCCTCGGTCTCCTCCAGCCGGGCCACCCACAGGTCGGAACGGTCCCACGGCATGGAGGGATGATCCCAGGTGATCCAGGCCAACCAGCCACCGTCCGGCGAGGGACGCGGCGCGGCCACGAAGTCGTGCCCGTCGACCAGGGCCACCACCCCCGAGGTGCCGTCGACCGGGACCGCCACCAGCCGGTGTCGGGTCGTGTCGCCATCGATCCGCTCCTCCACCGAGAGCAACCATGCGCCCGACGGGGTCACGCTCCCGTCGGCGTACCGTGGATTCGGACCACCGGCCGGGTCAGGACGGGTCAGGACCGACGGTGCCGACCCGGAAGTGGCACCGGTCCCCGTCCGGTACCACTGCTGATCGGACTGGTCCACGTAGAACAGCGTCCCGTCCCGGACCACGGCGGCCGCGCCGCCGTATTCGTGCACCCGGCTGCGGACACTGACACCCCCCGGAGAGATGTCCTCGGGCGATCCGTCGGGCTGGCACCTGACCACCACCTGTCGCCCGGCCTCGCCGGGGCGGCTCTCCGACCAGTACAGCCACTCCCCGTCGGCCTGCAGCCCGCTCCGACTGACTTTGCCGGCCGCCACCGCCGATGCCGACAACGGGGACGGCCACCAGCCGAACGCCGGCCCGGAACCGGTGGGGGCCGCCTGGCGCTGGTGTGGGTGCTCGGAGCCCATGGAATCGGTACGGTACCCGCAATGACCCCTTCGGCCGCGCCCTCCCCGTCGCACCGGGACCCCGACGGCGACACCGGCGTCCCTGAACCCTTCACGGCCTTCGTGGTGGCCCGGGTGGGCGACGGCATCGAGTCCGGGGTCCGCACCCTCACCTCGGACCGTCTGGGCCCGGGAGCCGTCGACATCGCCGTCGAGTGGTCCGCCGTCAACTACAAGGACGGCATGGTGGCCCAACCCGGCAACCGGGTGGCCCGCATCGATCCGCTGGTCCCCGGGGTCGACCTGGTGGGACGGGTCGTCGCCTCCACCGACCCGTCCGTCGTCATCGGCCAGCCGGTCATCGTGCACGGTTACGACCTGGGCGTGGCCCATCACGGGGGCTTTGCCGAGCGGGCCCGGGTGCCGGCCGAGTGGATCGTGCCCCTTCCGCCCGGCCTCAGCCCCCGACGGGCGGCCGCCATCGGCACCGCCGGCTTCACCGCCGCACTGTCCCTCCACCGGCTCGAGGACCGGGGGCTCGACCGCGGTGACGGGCCCGTGGTGGTGACGGGGGCCTCCGGGGGCGTGGGGTCCATGGCGGTGGCCCTGCTGGCCTCCCGCGGCTACGAGGTCGTGGCCAGCACGGGCAAGGCCTCGGAAGCCCCCTATCTCACCGGTCTGGGCGCAGCCGAGGTCATCGGCCGCGACGAACTCCTCGTCGATCCCGGGCGGGTGCTCGGACCCGAGCGGTGGGCGGCCGCGGTGGACTGCGTGGGGGGACCGACCCTGGCCGCCCTGCTCCGGTCCCTGCGGTACGGCGGCGCCGTGGCGGCCAGTGGCCTGACCGGGGGTACTGTCATCGAGTCGACCGTCTATCCCTTCATCGTGCGGGGTGCCTCCCTGATCGGCATCGACACCGTGCTCACCCCGATCGCCGAGCGACGCGCCGTGTGGGCCGAGTTGGCCACCGCCTTCCCTCCCCGCCTGCTCGACGACATGATCCGCGACGAGGTGGGCCTCGACCAGCTCGGGCCGGCCCTCGATCGGATCGTGGCCGGCGGCGGCCGGGGCCGGACGTTGGTCCGACCGGTCCCCTGACCCGGCCCGTCCGGGCTCAGCCCGAGGCGGGGGCGGTGGTCTGGCTGTTGGCTCCGGTGGCCGCGAACACGGGTGACACCACCAGGGTCCCTCCCCCACAGGGCGACATCGTCGTCGCCACGACCAGGTGGTCGTAGGCGTTGGGGGGCGTCACCTGCACCGACGCCGACGTGGGACAGGTCGTCTCGGTGCCGACCGGCACATCCGAATAGCCGATGTTGAAGTAGGCCGACTGGCCGGGGTTCAGGATCAGGGTGGTCGGGCTCATCGCCGTGAAGCTGTAGTTTCCCTTCCGCACCACGTTGGTGGGGAGCAAGGCCCCCGAGGACGACACGAGTTGCAGTCCGGGATAGCCGCCCAGCACACAGGGGGCTGGCGCCGTGCTCTTCAGGGCCACCGTGGTCTCGACGGTCCCGGCCGCTCCGCTGCTGCCGGTGACCGATCCCGACAGCGCCGTGGTGGCGCACCGGGACGAACCGGCCGTCGTGCTCGTGGCCGCGGCGCCGGTGGAGGTGGAGGAGGGTGCGGTCGTGGTCGTACTCCTGCCCGTCGGGGCGGAAGTGGTGGTCGACGGCGGGGACGAGCTCGAGGAACAAGCACTGAGCAGGGCTCCTCCCAGTACGACGGCGGCCACCGAGGTGAGGAGGACGGCGGTCGCTCTGGACGGACGCTTGGCCATGCAGGTCCTCGACTGTTCCCGGGGCCCGGACCCCACTGGACCGGACGACCCCGCCAGTATGACGTCCTGGGAGGAGCAGATCCGGGATCGTCGGGGCCGCCTCGTCCCGGCGTCCGACCTCAGGGCCGGACCGGTCGGGCCCGGTCCGTTCAGGTCAGGAGGAGAAGTCCTCCGGACGGATGGAGTCGAGGAAGGTGCGGAACTCGCCGACCAGCTCGTCCGGATTGGACCCGTCGTCCTCCTCGCCGTCCTCGCCGTCCTCTTCGTCCACCGCCAACATGATGCCCTCGCTGTCCATCAGGTCGTCGGCCACGAACAACGGGGCCCCGGTCCTCACGGCCACGGCCACCGCGTCCGACGGACGGGAGGAGACCGGGATCTCGCGTCCACCGTGACGCAGGACGATCTCGGCGAAGTAGGTGGCCGTCTTCAGTTCGGTGATCACCACGCGGACCACGTCAGCCCCCATGGCCTCGAGGAGGTCGCGGATGAGGTCGTGGGTCATGGGACGTGGCGTGTCCATCCCCTGCAGGGCGAAGGCGATGGCGGTGGCCTCGGGTGCTCCGATGAAGATGGGCAGGGTCCGGCCCAGGCCCTCGGACTCTTGCAGGAGCAGTACGGGCGTGTTCGACTGCAGGTCCACACGCACCGCCCGAAGCCGTACTTCGACCATGGGCGCAAACTTACTCGCCGTCGACGAAATGTGCGATCAGGGCAGGTCGGGGCGGTGAGACCTCTGGGCTGACGCAGGTCAGCCGTCCAGCAGCCCTCCGAGGGCCGACCGCAGCAGGGAACCTCTGAGCTGCTGGCCCAGTTGGGTCAGCTCCTCGGCCGTCTCGTGAGCCCGGGCCCGGGCCTCGGGGTTCCTCTGCCTGACCAGCGGGAGGACGATCTGCTCCACGAATCCGGCTTCGCGGTCGGCGGCGTTCTTGTACAGCCGCAGATGCCGTGGTTCGATCCCGAACCGGGTCAGACGGGCGGTCACCGTGGCCACGATCATGGCGTCCTGGTCGAAGTGTTCCACCCCGGCCACGGTACCGGCCGTCACCAGACCGAACTCCTGCAGTTGGCGGAGGACCTCGAGCTCGAGACCCGACGTGGCGCACACCTCCTCGGCCGAGAAACTGACCCCGACCGGGTGGGACGCGGCCCCAGCGGCGGCCGGCGGGTCCGATCCCTTCCCGGTCGACCGGCCCGTGGTCTTGGTCGGCGACGCCGACCGGGCCGGAGGCGTGGCCGGGTCACGGTCGGAACCATCCTGGCCTGGGATCTCTCCTGGCGCGACGGCGCCGGTGGCGGCCGACGGGGTCCGCGCCCGCCGCGACCCCGGTCCAGGGGGCGTCGTACCGGCCGGGGCCCCACTGTCGGCAGCCGGGCCGGCAGTCGGGCCGGAGGCGGTCACACCCGTGGGGGCGTCCCCCCTCCCGTTGGTGGGATCTTTGCCGACACCACGGCCGCGTCCCGCCGAGCCGTCGTCCACCAGCTCCAACAGCGGCGATCGGTCGGGGGTGCGGCGATGTGATGTCGACGTTCCACGGGCCGAGCCGGACGAGGCCGCGCTATTGCGGGTGGCCGAGGCCAGGTCGTCGTCCGAGTCGGACGACGCGTCGACCGATCCGATGCCGGGAAGCCCCACTCCGTCACCGACCAGACTCAACGACGCATCCCCGGCGGGATGGGCCGGTACCGGTTCGGACCTCGCCTCGGTTCGGGCCCGCTGCCCCACCAGTACGGGATCGTCGTCGCGGTCGGTGTCGACGGCGGACGGCACGGAACTGTCGCGAGCGACGGCCTTGGCACCGCGCTTGGTCCGGGTCGCGGTGGAATCGTCGGGGCCGCCCTCGAGCGCGTTGTCGTCGAGACGATCCTTGATCACCTTGAGTGGGAGGAAATGCTCACGCTGTTGGCGGAGCACCCACCGCAGCCGTTCCACGTCGTGCTCGTAGAACTTGCGGTAGCCCGACGGCGTCCGCTCGGGATTGACGAGGCCCTGGCTCTCCAGGAACCGGATCTTCGAGATGGTGATGTCGGGGAACTCCTGTCGCAGCAGGGTGAGCACGTCCCCGATGGACAGGTAGGAACGGGCGCTCATGACGATCGACCGGATGGTGGCTTCTGTCGGTTCGGCTGTGTCGTCCGCCGCCCGGGCCGTGTCATTCGCCGCTCGCCCGCAGGTACAGAAGCTTGAACTTGCCGATCTGCACCTCGTCCCCGCTGGACAGGCGGGCCTCTTCGATCCGGGCCCGGTTCACATAGGTGCCGTTGGTGGAACCCACATCGCGCACCGTGGTGACATGGTCCCGCGTCACGAACTCGGCATGACGTCTCGACACGGTGATGTCGTCCAGGAAGATGGCGCTCTCCGGATGGCGTCCTGCCTGCACGATCGCGGCCTCCAGCGGGAACCTGACCCCTTCGTCCGAGCCCCGGGTGACCATCAACATGCCCACGCCACGGGGCAGTTCGAGCAGTCCGACCTCGGCGTCGGCCCGCCCGGTCTCGCCCGTGGCGTCGACCGGACCGACCGAGACCGATGTGTCGGGAACAGTCGAGATCAGCGACGCGCCGCACGAAGAGCAGAAGTTGACACCGGTTGGATTGCGATGGCCGCAACTCGGGCAGAACACGCCCAACACGGTAGTCGCTTCGATCACTGCGCTCCCCGGGGTCGTTGGGCAGTAGGGGTATGGTCAATCGTCGATGAGTTGCCGATAGCCTGCCGCGTCGAGCAGGCCGTTCACGGCTGATGCGTCCGACGGTGTGATCTCGCAGATCCAGCCCTCTCCGTAGGGGTCGGAGTTGAGGGTCTCGGGGGCGTCGGACAGGGCCCCGTTCACCGCCACCACCAGACCCGCCACCGGGGCGTAGATCTCCGACACCGACTTGGTCGACTCCACCTCCCCGAGCAAGCCCCCGGCCTCCACCGTGGCCCCCTCGGCCGGGAGGTCCACGAAGACCACGTCGCCCAGCGCGTCCTGGGCGAAGTCGGTGATCCCGACCCGGATCCGATCACCGTCGGTCCGGGCCCACTCGTGATCCTTCGAGTACCGCAGTTCCTCGGGCACGTCCATACGTGCGGACGATACCTGACGTAGCCGTCCGGTGCCCGACCTCCGGCGGGGCGAAGCGTCAGCGGAGCAACTGCTCCAGCCGGACCACGTACTCGTTGGCCCTGGCCTCGGCCTGAGCATCGCTGGCGGCCTCGGCCCACACGTGCGTCAACGGCTCCTCCGGGTCCGGAAGTACGAGGGCCCACCCGTCCTCCTCGAGGATCTTGACCCCGTCCACCAGCACGAGGTCCCGTCCCTGGGACCCCTCGACCAGGGTGCGCATGACCATTCCCTTCTGGTCCCAGGGGGTGTGCACCTCCTGGTGGGCGATGTGGACCCTGGGCAGCTCAGCGACCAGGTCGGAGAGCTTCCTCCCCGCCGCAGTGAGGAGGGCCAGCAGGTTCACCAGTGTGGCGGCGGCGTCGTAGGCGGGCAGGAAACCGGGGAAGATGAAGCCGCCCGACTGGCTGGCGGCCAGCGTGACGTGCTCGGTGCGGGCCACCTCCATCAAGTGGGGGGCCGAGAGCTTGGTCCAGATGATCTCGGCGCCGGCCTTCCTGCAGATGTCCTCGGCCACCACGCTGGCCGCCACCGGCAGCGCCACCCGGGCCGAGGGATGGGCCTCGGTGACGAGGGTCAACAGGACCAGCAGGGCCTCGTCGTCGGTCAGGGGATGCCCGAGGTCGTCGACGAAGGCCACGTGCTCGCCCCCGGGGTCGAGGACCGCCCCGAGCTGGGCGCCCGACGCCCGCACCAGCTCGGACACCCGGGCCGCGCTGGCCTGGCGGTCGAAGGTGAGGACGCCGGCGGTGTTGGCGTAGGGATTGACCACCAGCACCTCGGCCTCGAGCTTGGCCAACAGGTTGGGCATGACGAAGCTGGTGGTTCCGAAGGAGTAGTCCAGGACCAGTTTGAGATTGGCCTGGCGGGCGTTGGACAGGTCGACCGACTCGATGAGGGCCGCGGTGTAGTGCTCGAGGGAACGGGGCGGGAAGTCGATGTCCCCGATCTCGCGGGCCAGCACCCTACGGAAGTCCTCGCGGTGGTACAGGCGCTCGATCTTCCGTTGCGTGGTCTCGTCGACGTCGATGCCCTCCTTGTCGAAGAAGCGCAGCACCACCGACTGGGG
Source organism: uncultured Acidimicrobiaceae bacterium (assembly GCA_963756515.1). GTDB lineage: Bacteria > Actinomycetota > Acidimicrobiia > Acidimicrobiales > RAAP-2 > Bog-756. The sequence continues at coordinate 99,330 of CAVWNV010000013.1, read as the reverse complement.
GTCGTCGGGCGACAGCCGGACCGTGACCCCGGCCATGCTGTCGGACGAAGTGACCTGAAACCGGGTGACCGGCACGGTGGCGGCCTCGAGGTCGTCCACGTTGATGCCGGCCGCGTTGCAGCCGACCATGATGGCCCGCTTGAGCACCCGGGCGGCGCGGCTGGTGTCCCTCGACGTGGTGACCGTGGCCCCCTTTTCGAAAGTGGAGGCCCAGGCCATGGACAGGCGCACGGCCAGCTCCGGACTGATGTCGACGTTGGCCAGGCCCTGGACGCCATCGCGGCCGAACAGCGACCGCGCCCCCATCGACTCCCACACGATGGACGAGTTGACGGTGGCGCCGGCCTCGACTGTCTTGAACGGGTAGACCTTGACCCCGGCCGTGATCTCGGCGTGGGCGCCGACGAAGCACTGGTCGCCGAGGATCACCCCCTCCTCGCAACGGACACCCTGGCGCAGGTCGGAACCCCGTCCGAGCACACTGCCGTCGATGCGCACGCTCGAGCCCAGGTAGGTGTTGTCGTGGACCACCGACCGCTCGAGCACGGCGTTGTCCCCGACCCGGACGTTGCGACCCAGCGTGCAGTAGGGACCCAGCCTGGCCCCCGGACCGACGACACAGTTGTCCCCGATGATGGCGGGGCCCTCGATGACCACCGTCGGGTCGATCTCGGCGCCCTTGCCGAGCCAGACCCGGGGACGCAGCTCGAACCCGTTGAGATCGACCTGCACCCGCTGATCGAGAATGTCCTGGTGGGCCTGGAGATAGGCCTCCAGCGTCCCCACGTCCTCCCAGTACCCGTCGGCCACGTACCCGTACAGGGACTTTCCGGCCGCCAGCGCCTCGGGAAACGACTCGCCGGAGAAGTCCACCGCCTGGCCCTCGGGGATGAAGTCGAAGATCTCCGGTTCGAGCACGTAGATGCCGGTGTTGATGGTGTCGCTGAACACCTGGCCCCAGGTGGGCTTCTCGAGGAATCGCTCGATACCCCCTTCGTCGTCGGTGATCACGATCCCGAACTCGAGAGGATTGTCCACCGCCTTGAGGGCCAACGTGGCCAGTCCGCCCCGCTTCTGGTGGAACGACACCACCTGGGTGAGGTCGATGTCGGTCAGGACGTCGCCGGAGATCACGAGGAACGACTCGTCGAGCTCGTCCCGCGCGTTGCGGACCGAGCCGGCAGTGCCCAGCGGGGTGGACTCGGTGGCATAGACCATCCGGACACCGAACTCGGAGCCATCACCGAAGTAGGTCCGGATGGCGTTGGCCATGAACGCCACCGTGACCACGATGTCCTCGAAACCGTGCTGGCGCAGCAGGTTGACCACGTGCTCCATCATCGGGATGTTGGCCATGGGAAGCATGGGCTTGGGTTGGTTGGAGGTGAGCGGCCGCAGCCGGGTCCCCTCGCCGCCGGCCATGATGACTGCCTTCATGTCTGCGTGCCTGTCCTCGTGCCGGTCGGTGGTCCGGAACCCGGTCTACTCTCCGGACCGCCCGGCGTGCTCGTCGAATCCGTCAGGCCCTGCGACCGGGCCCGGCGTCCGTCGGCCAGCGCCTGGCGGGCCACCGGAACGTAGGAGCCGGCCGCCACCCAGGCCAGTGTCAGCCCGATGATCCCGGTGACCCAGGCCACCACATGGATCGGACCCTGCCAGGCCGCTGTCCCGTAGCTGAGCAGGAATGCGGGGTACGAGAACATGAGGGCGAAGGTGCCGGCCTTGCCCACCCAGAGCACGTCGATGCGGGTCGCCCCGAGTGAGGCCAGCAGGAGCACCGCGCCCGAAACCACGACCTCGCGGGCCAGCGTGGCCACCCCGAACCAGACCGGCACGGCTCCGTGGACGGTGATGGCGATGACCGCCGTCACCACCAGGACCCGGTCGGCCACCGGATCGAGCACCTTGCCCACCGTCGACACCTGTCCGTACCGCCTGGCCACGAACCCGTCGATCCAGTCCGTGGCGCCGAGGACCCCGAGCAGCACGGCCGCGGCTGTCTGGCGGTCCGCGCCGAAGAGGAGCCAGACGAACAGGGGGATGCAGGCCAGTCTCACCAGGGTGATCCCGTTGGGAACGGTGACGATCCGGTCGAGCCCGGGATCGGGCCGTCCGGGCTGGCCCGTCCCGACGATTCCCACCGGGGACGCCGGCTCGATAGTCCGCCCGGTCGTCGAGTCTCTGGCCCGACTCCCCCTGGTCTTCTCGCCGGCGACCTTCACGGTAGCGAGTCTACGAGCCGGTTCTGGCCCTCGGGACCACCGGCCGGTTTCGGCCGGGTGGCCTGGCCCCGGTGACGGCGCTCGGTGGCGACCCGGCCCGGTCGTCGGGGAGCCGGTGCGCGCCATCACCGCCGTGAGCAGGGCACACTGGTACGGATGGCCAGAGTCACTCGAGCCGATCGCACCATTGGCATCGTGCTCATCGCCGTGCTGTTGGCGCTCGTGGGCCTGGGTCTGGCCCAACGGGACACGGGTCGGGTGACGACCGCCACCGCCGCCGTCTCGACCCGGGCGCCGGGCCCGTCGACCACACCGGCACCGTCCTCGCCCTCGTCCGGGCCCGCCACACCGTCCACCGTCTCCTCGTCCCCGTCGTCGACGGCTCCGGCGCCGACCACCACCACCACCCCGGCCCCGGTGGCCGGCCCGGTCTCGGCCGTGGGCGATTCGATCATGATCGACATCCAGCCCTACCTCCAGACCGATATCCCCGGCGTACAGGTGGACGGGGTGGTCAGCCGGCAGTTCGAGACCGGCATCAGTGTGGTGCAGGCCGACCGGGCCGCCGGGACCCTGGGCCCGGTCCTGGTGGTGGAGCTCGGCACGAACGGCACGGTGACGTCGTCTGACTTCGACGCCATGATGCAGGCTGCGGCCGGGGTCAAACGGGTGGTCTTCGTCAACATCAACGTGCCGCGCCCCTGGGAGGCACCGGACAACGCCGTCCTGGCCGACGGTGTAGCCCGCTATCCGGGCGTGGCCGTCCTGGCCGACTGGAACACCCTGTCGACCCCCCATCCCGAGTGGTTCACGCCGGACCAGGTGCACCTCGAGCCGGCCGGAGCCCAAGCCCTGGCCGAACTGGTGGCCCAGTACGCCTGAGGAGCGTCCCGACCGGCCTGACCGGCCATCTTCGGTGTGCTACGCAGGGACAGTGCCCCGATTCGAACCGTTTGCCGGGCTGCGCTACGACGTCGCACGCGTCGATCTGTCCGGTGTCGTCGCCCCGCCGTACGATGTCATCAGCCCCGAGGCGCGGATCCGCCTGGTGGCGCAGCACAGCGCCAATGCCGTCCGCGTCGAACTGCCCGAGCCGGACCACCGCGCCGGCCTGGACCGTTATGCCGGTGCCGCCAGTCAGCTCCATCGGTGGCAGGAGGAGGGCATCCTGGTTCGTGACCCGGTCCCGGCGCTCTACGCCTACCGGATGACGACCGGAGCCGGCCACGCCACCAACGGCGTCATCGGGGCCCTCGGCATCGACGACGACAGCGCGGCCTCGATCCTCCTGCACGAGGAGACCCTGCCCAAGGCCAAGTCCGACCGGCTCGAGCTGCTGGCCGCCACCCGGGCCAACCTCTCACCGATCTGGGGCCTGTCCCCCACGCCCGGGCTGACCGGGACATTCGCGCCCGCCGGGCCTGCGCAGGCGGAGGCGGTCGACTCGGACGGCGTCCACCACCAGCTGTGGGTCATCGAGGACCGCGCTGTCATCGCCGCGGTTCAAGAGTCCGTGGGTGCGTCCGCGGTGGTGTTGGCCGATGGACACCACCGGTACGAGACAGCCCGGACCTATCGACGGCAGCGCCTGGACCGACGCGGGCCGGGTGGAAGCGACCCGGGGGCCGACCTGGTGATGGCGTTGATCGTCGAGATGACCGACGATCAGGTCGAGGTGGGCCCCATCGAACGTGCGCTCTCGGGGCTACCCGACGGGCTCGACCTGGTGGAAGCCTGCTCGTCGTGGTTCGACCTGACCCGGGTCGGGGACTTCGACACGCGCACCGCCGACGCCCTGGGTGCCTCGGGGGCACTGGCCCTGGTCATGGCCTCGGGGTGCTGGATCCTGTCGCCCAAGGACGGCACGCCTGAGGCGGCCGGTTCCCCACTCGACTCGTCGATGGTGGCCCTGGTCGTCGCCGAACTGCCCGACCACGAGGTCGAGTACGTCAACTCGTGGGAGGAGGGGGTCCTCGCCGTCGAGTCCGGGCGGGCCCAGGCGGTGATGCTGCTCCGGCCGGTGACGGTGAGCCAGATCGCCGAGTGGGCGATGGCCGGGCGCCGCATGGCCCCGAAGACCACGTACTTCCACCCCAAGCCGGCCACCGGCATGGTCTTCAGAACACTCGACGCACCGCAGTAGCGCCGGTGCACCGCCGGACACGCCCCCCGGGATCACCGCGGCGTCCGCGGCCGGGCCCGAACCGACGTCCGTTCCCCCGACGTCGGACACTATCCTCGGGGATCACCGCGGACCGACGGGGCGTACTGACGTGAGGGAACTGGTGGAACCGAAGCGAATCGGCACGTCGATCTGCCTGGTCACCCTCGTGATGGTGGGGTGCGCATGCACGGCGTCGTCATCGGCCACCCCGACGACGTCCCACCACCCGGTGGTCCACACGACGCCCGCTCCGACCACGACGACGACCACGACCGACCCGTCGGCGACGCCGACCTCCATGCCGGCACCGGTGGTCCCGGCACCCGGTTGGACGGCGTCGCTGACCGCACTGCCACCGGCCGGCGGGTTCTCCTCCCTCTCGTGCATCTCCGACACCTTCTGCGTGGCGTCGGGCGGAGGCACCGACGGGGTCGGTACGGCCACGACGTCCGGTTCGGGAGTCGCCCTGTCGTGGGACGGGGCCGTCTGGTCCATTCCGTCCGTGTACCTTCCGGCGCCGGCCACAGGACCGGTGACGTCCCCGGTCCTGCCCGTCCTGACCTGCACCTCGGGCCCGCTGTGCGTCATCGTCGACGGGTCCGACCACGTGAGCACCGGGGACGGCACCACCTGGTCGTCCCCGGCCGCCCTGGGCCCGGTCCCCGCACTTCCGCCCAATCCCTCCGACCCGGGGGCGGGACACCCCGGGTCCCGGACGGCGGCGGTGTCGTGCCCCACCCCGTCCCTCTGCGCCGTCGTCGACAACACCGGCGACACCTACACCATGCAGAACGGGAGTTGGCTCACGGCCCAGTCCTTCGGTGAGCCCCAGGCGTTCGCACCCTCCGCCGGTCCCGTCTCCCTCTACCAGTCGGGACGGGTCGGCGTCTCGTGTCCCACCCCCACCTCCTGCACGGCGGTGGTCGGGTCGTCGGTGCTCGACTGGAACGGTGCCACCTGGTCGCAGGAGGGAGCGCCATGGGCCACGTCGTTGGCGCCGGGCTCGGCCGTACCCGAGGCCATCTCCTGTCCCACCACCTCGCTCTGCGTCATCGTCAACGGAGATGACATCGTCGTGCGGGGCTCGAACCACACCTGGACTCCTCGCCAGGTGCTGGATCCGGGTCGGCAGTTGGACTCGATCTCCTGCCCCTCGACCCAGTTCTGCATCGCCGCCGACGACCGGGGAGCCGTCATGTCGTGGAACGGGACGACCTGGTCCGGACCGACCCCGGTGATTCCGGCGGCCACCGAGTACCCGGATGTCGGGATCTCGGTGTCCTGTCCCAGCCCCCAGTTCTGCATGGTCATGAACGGCGACGGCGACTACGCCACCTACACGGGGCCGCAATCGTCGGCCGCCGCCCCCTGAGTCGGCCCGGCGGCGCGCCGGCCTACCCGGTCGGCCCCTTCCGAGCCGCCTCGACCACCAGGTCGGCCAGCGCCGTAACCGTCCGCCAGTTGCGGGTCGTGGCCATCACGCCCAGGTGCCGTTCGAAAAAGGCGTTGTTGAGCTTGGTCTGGCCGTAGCCACCCGGACAGTGGAGGTAGACGACGTCACCGACCAGCTCGAAGCGGTCGCGGCCGAAGGTGCCCTCTGAGGCTGCCGCCTCGACCAACCCGGCCAGGCGGCGCCGCGGCTCGGGCGCGGGGGAAGCGGCCAGGAACGTCACGTGGAGGGAGGTGGGATCGAGGCCCGGACCGATGTACGGACTGTCGCCGAGGACCCGGGTGAACTGGGCCTTGCTCCTGGCGATGACCGGGACGTCGAGCCCGAGTTCAGCGGTGAGGCCCTGTTCGAGGAGCCGGGCGGTGGCGGCGGGAGACCCCGACCCGGTGAAGACGACGTTGCCACTCTGCCGGTACGTGGTGACCCGGCCGAACCCGAGGGAGGCCACCAGGCCCTCGAGGTCGGCCATGGCGATGCGGTTCCGACCGCCCACGTTGACACTCCGGAGCATGGCCACGTAGGCGCTCATGACGCTGGTACGGCCCGGATGGGCTCGGCAGCCCCGGCGGTCAGGGCGGGCCTAGTCGACGGTCCACGACGAGCCCGAGCGCAACAGGGCCCGAACGTCACCCGGGCCCCTCCGCTCGGTGGCCTCGTCGATCTGACGGGCCATCTCCGACCCGTAGTCGGGTCGGTCGACATCGCGGAAGACGCCGATCGGAGTGGGTTCGTAGGGCCCCCGCGACAGCCGGCTCAACTGGAAGGCCAGGCCCGGGTTGTCGCGGTGCTCGTCGTGCACCAGCAGTGCCGACTCGCCGACTTCGGAGACCTTGACCACCTCGACCGACCCGTCGCTGTGGTTGACCACCCCGAACTGGCTCTCGGCCCCGAACCGGATCGGCTCGCCGTTGACCAGCGGGATCAGCATGTCGGACCGGTGCTCCTTGCCGGTGATCTGCTCGAAGGCCCCGTCGTTGAACACGTTGCAGTTCTGGTAGATCTCCACGAAGGACGCGCCCTGGTGGGCGTGGGCCCGGCGGAATGTCTCCATCATGTGCTTGCGATCCATGTCGTGGGTCCGGGCCACGAACCCGGCCTCGGCCCCCAGGGCCAGGCTCAGGGGGTTGAACGGCTGCTCGAGGGAGCCGAACGGGGTCGACTTGGTGACCTTGGCCACCTCCGAGGTCGGTGAGTACTGCCCCTTGGTCAGCCCGTAGATCTGGTTGTTGAACAACAGGATGGTGATGTTCACGTTGCGTCGGAGCGCGTGGATGAGGTGGTTGCCGCCGATGGAGAGCGCATCCCCGTCACCGGTCACCACCCACACGTCCAGGTCCGGTCGGGTGGTGGCCAGGCCGGTGGCGATGGCCGGGGCCCGACCGTGGATGGAGTGCATCCCATAGGTGTCCATGTAGTACGGGAAGCGTGCGGCACACCCGATCCCCGAGAGGAACACGGTGGACTCCCGCCGCACCCCGAGCTCGGGCATCAGCATCTGCACCGCGGCCAGAATCGAATAGTCCCCGCACCCGGGACACCAGCGCACCTCTTGGTCCGATGACCAGTCCTTACGGGTGGTCACCGGCACCGGCACCGCCTCGGGCACGGCCAGCGGGCCCGGGGCGGCCCCGACGTTGTCCTGCGCGTCGACCAGGTCGGTCATTGATCAGAAACCTTTCCATTGCCGGAGGTGGGAGCGGCCCCGTGGTCCGGGTCGTGGTCGCCGGTCGGCGAGGCCTCGCCGGCGACCGCCCCCTCGATCTGTTGGAGGATGGCCCCCTCCATGGCCGCGGCCCGGAACGGGATGCCCTGGACCTGGGTGAAGGAGATGGCATCCACCAGGTACTCGGCCCGGAGCAGCCGGCTGAGCTGGCCCAGGTTCACCTCGGGTACCAGCACCCGCTTGTAGCGGCTGAGGACGTCACCGAGGTCGGCCGGGAAGGGATTGAGGTGGACCAGGTGGGCCTGCGCCACCTTGTGCCCCCGGGCCCGGACCCGCTGGACGCCGGCGGCGATGGCCCCGTAGGTGGATCCCCACCCGATCACCAGCACCTCGGCCCCGTCCTCGTCGTCGACGTCGGTCGGGGGGATGTCGTGGGCGATCCCGGCGATCTTGGCCGCTCGGAGCCGGGTCATTCGCTCGTGGTTGGGGCCGTCGTAGGCCACGTTGCCGGACCCGTCCGCCTTCTCCAGCCCGCCGATGCGGTGCTCGAGGCCGGGCAGTCCCGGAGGGGCCCACGGCCGGGCCAGCGTCTCGGTGTCACGGATGTAGGGCCAGAACACCTCGTTGCCGGCGGCGTCGGTGTGGTTGGTCGTGGTGGCGAAGGCCGGGTCGATGTCGGGCAGGTCGTCGAGGTCCGGCAGCCGCCAGGGCTCGGTCCCGTTGGCCAGGTACCCGTCCGAGAGCAGGATCACCGGCGTGCGGTACTTGACCGCCAACCGGACCGCCTCGACCGTGGCCTCGAAGCAGTGGGACGGGGTCTTGGCCGCCACGATGGGGAGGGGCGACTCCCCGTGACGGCCGTACATGGCGTGGAGCAGGTCGGCCTGCTCGGTCTTCGTGGGCAGGCCGGTGGACGGTCCACCCCGCTGGATGTCGATGACCAGGAGCGGTAGCTCGAGGCTGATGGCCAGGCCCATGGTCTCGGACTTGAGGTCCACCCCGGGACCCGAGGTGGTGGTGACACCCAGCGAGCCGCCGAAGGCGGCGCCGAGGGCGGCGCCGATACCGGAGATCTCGTCCTCGGCCTGGAACGTCCTCACACCGAACTGCTTGTGCTTGGACAGCTCGTGGAGGATGTCCGAGGCCGGTGTGATGGGGTAGGTGCCGAGGAAGAGGGGAAGACCGCTCCGGGCCGCGGCGGCGATGAGGCCCCAGGCCGTGGCGGTGTTGCCGGTGACGTTGACGTACTCGCCCGGCTCGAGGGTGGCCGGCTTTACCTCGTACGACGACTCGAACAGCTCGGCCGTCTCCCCGAAGTGGAAACCGGCCTTGAAGGCCCGGAGGTTGGCCTCCATGACGAGTGGCTTGCTGGTGTACTTCTGCTGGATCCACTCCTCGGTGGCCTCGATGGGACGGGTGTAGAGCCAGCTGATCAGGCCCAACGCGAAGAAGTTCTTCGACCGCTCGGCGTCCCGTGGCTTCACCCCGGCTTCCTTGGACACCTCGGTGGTGATGGAGGTCATGGGGACTTCGTAGACGGTGTACGCCGACAGCGACCCGTCGCTCAACGGGCTGACCTCGTACCCGGCCTTGGCCAGATTCCTCTCCTCGAAGGCGTCCACGTTCACGATGACGGTGGCGCCCTTGGGCAGGGAGTCGATGTTGGCCCGCAGGGCGGCCGGGTTCATGGCCACGAGGACGTTGGGCGAGTCACCCGGGGTCGAGATGTCGTGATCGGAGATGTGGACCTGAAACGCCGACACCCCGGCCAGGGTCCCGGCCGGGGCCCGGATCTCGGCGGGGAAGTCGGGAAACGTGGCCAGGTCGTTGCCGAGCAGCGCCGACGTGGTGGTGAACCGGTCACCGGCGAGCTGCATGCCGTCGCCGGAGTCGCCGGCGAACCGGATGACGACGCGGTCGACCAAGTGGGGGGATTTCGGATCGGTGGTGGTGTCGGACACCGTGCTCCTCTTCGTGCTGCTCGTCATGCCTCTGCACCGCGCTCAGTCGCCGGACACGGACTCGGCGCTGCTTGGTCTGTGGATTGCGTCGGTGTTCGCCCGGTACAACACCCAAGGCTCCGGTTTCGGTGCCAACGGGCAGTCTACCGCCGGTGCCCCCGTCCGGAGCGACTGCCCCGACGGGGAGGCCGGGATGCCCGGTCAGGCGATGGTGACGGCCTCGTCGAGGTAGACGTCCTGGACCGCGTGGATCAGGGCCGCACCCTCTTCGGTGGGCCGTTGGAATGCCTTCCGACCCACGATGAGGCCGGCTCCCCCGGCCCGCTTGTTGACCACGGCGGTGCGGACGGCCTGGGCCATGTCGTCGGCGCCCTTGGACTCGCCGCCCGAGTTGATCAGCGGAATCCGACCGGCGTAGCAGTTGACCACCTGCCACCGGGTCAGGTCGATGGGGTGGTCGGTGGTGAGCTGGCTGTAGACGAGGGGGTCGGTCTTCCCGAAGGACAGGGCGTTGTAGCCCCCGTTGTTCTCGGGCTGCTTCTGCTTGATGATGTCGGCCTCGATGGTCACACCGAGGTGGTTGGCCTGCCCGGTGAGGTCGGCCGAGAGGTGGTAGTCGGTGTCCCCCTGTTTGAAGGCCGGGTTCCGCAGATAGCACCACAGGACTGTGAACATGCCGAGCCGATGGGCCTCGGCGAAGGCCTTCGACACCTCGACGATCTGGCGGTCGGCCCCCTCGGAGCCGAAGTAGATGGTGGCGCCGACCCCGACGGCCCCGAGGTCGGAGGCCTGGCCCACCCCGGCGAACATCACCTGGTCGTAGGTGTTCGGATAGTTGAGGAAGTCGTTGTGGTTGAGCTTCACGATGAACGGGATCTTGTGGACGTAGCGGCGGGACACGATGCCGAGGCCGCCCAGCGTGGTGGCGATGGCGTTACAGTCGCCGGCGATGGCCAGGTCGCACAGCCGGGCCGGATCGAAGTAAGCCGGGAACTTGGCGAAGCTGGCCGCGGCCGAGTGCTCGATGCCCTGGTCCACGGGCAGGATCGAGAGGTAGCCGGTACCGCCCAGCCGCCCGTTGCCGTAGACCCACCCCAGGTTCCGCAGGACGGTGGCCGGCCGGTCCGAGTCGATGAAGATCTGGTCGAAGTGGTCGGGTCCGGGCCGGGAGAGGTGCTCGGCCGGAAAGGCCTTGGCCACGTGGTTGAGGAGCGAATCGGCCTCGTCACCGAGTAGTTGTTCGAGATTCATGGGGCCAGAGCCTAACGGGCACCGCGTGGCCGGTTCTGCGGGCGCCGGGCCCTGGTGGGGGTCCGCCGGGCCCGGGTCGGCGGACCGAGCGACTCGAGGCGCTCGGACACGTCGTAGGCGTCGGGGTCGACGGCGCTGATCCGCAGGAACAACTCGCGGGCCTTGGGCAGCTCGCCCGACCGCTCCATCAGGTCACCGAGCACGTACCACTGGCGGAGGTGCCGTTCGGCCGGGTTGCGGACCAGCCGGCCGGCCCCGGCCTCCACCAGGAGCGTGACGGCTCCGCTGAGATCGCCACCATCGGCCCTCGTCCCGGCCAGCACCAGTCGGCCCTCGGACAGGACCTCGGGGTCCGGTGAGCCCTGGCGCAGCTCGGTGAAGAGCGCCTCGACCCGCTTGGGCCGCCCGAGGGCACGCTGGCAGTCCATGCGCACCGGGTGCTGGTCGACCGATCCGGTCAGGGCGGCGAAGGCCTCAAGGTTCGGGAGTGCCGCCTTCCAGTAGCCCTGGTGGTACTGACTGAGCCCCAGCAGCTCCCGCGCCGACGGGGCGGTGGGCACCGCGTCCACCACTGTCTTCAAGATCCGCGACGCGTCGCGGTAGCGCTCGCGCCCGTAGGCGCCGATGCCGGCGGCCATCCGCTCGGTGATCCGCTCCCGGAGATGGTTCCAGTCCGGTCCGGCCGCTGAAGCCAACTCGTTGGCGATGTCGGCGGGCAATTCGGCCGGCGGGGCCACCGAGCGGTGTGCCGGCGGTCGCAGCGCGTCGGCCCGGGTCCCGGGCGGGGCCCGACGATCGGTGCGCACCCACTGTTCGGGGACGAACTCCCCGGTGCGGGTCCTGGCCCGACGCCGGCCCTCGGGAGTGTCCTGGTCGGGTCCGTGATCGGCGGCACCGTCGCGGACGGTGCTCGCACCCCGACGGGCCACGCTCCCCCATCCCTTCCGCACCACGGGCGAGCGGGACTCCCCTTTCGGCCTGTCGGAGTCGGGCCATTTCTTGCCACCGCCTCCCCCGCTCCGCGGGTTGGCCGATCGGTCGGGCCGGCTCGAACCGGTACGACTGGCGGGCTTGCCGGGCTGGCCGGGCTTGCCGGTCGGCACACGCTCCCGACTCGACCCGTCCCGGCCCGGCGTTCCTCGACCTGCCGGTGCCGAGGACCGCGGTGGGGAGGTACCCCGCGGCGGGGAGGCCGGTTGGCCACGCTGACCGCGTCCTCCGGCACCCCGCTCGGCCCTCGGGCTTCCCCCACCGGTGCCCCGCCCAGCCGCGGACCCACCCGGGGATCGGCCCTGGCCGGAGCCGGATCCTCGCGGGCGCGGCGAACCAGACGGGGTGCGCGGTGCCATGGCCCGAGTGTACCGGCACCGCCACCCGCTCTCCGGCCCGGGCCGGCCCGATAGGGCCCGTCCCTTCCCCGGGCCACGGGCGCCGTCCGTGCCGGCGGTCCGTCCCCTACCCTTGGCCCCGATCGTGACACCACCTCTGGCCACCCCCGGGAGCGCCCACCGCTCTCCTTCACACGCCGGCACCTGGTCCACCCGGCCGGTCCAGGGGGCCCGGTCCCGCCCCGGGCTCGTGGCCGTGGCCGTGGCGCTCATCGCCGCCGTGGCCACGCTGGCCTCGGCCTTCACCTCCTCCGCGTCGACCCCGGATGCGCACCCGGGCCACGCACCCTCCTCCCAATCCGCCCGACAGGTCAGCTCGGACCGCTGGCTGGCCCGGACCGCCTCGTCCACGTACCGGACCACCGTCGACCACGATGCCACCGCGTTCGCGGCCGACCTCGGGCAGCTACAGGGAGACGTCGGGCCGGGCGACATCGCCGCGGCCCGGACCGACGAACTGTCGGCACAGGCCGCCTACGACGGGATCCGGGCTGAACTGGAGGCCGCCGACCCGGTCATCGCCTCGACGTTGGACGAGAACCCCTCGGCCGTGGCTCCCGGCCAGGCCCTGGCCGGCCTCCACGCCGTCGAGAGCGACCTGTGGTCGTCGACGCCCGGCGACGCCTCGGCCGATATGACCGGGGTGGTGGCCCAGGCCCCGGTGGCGGCGTACCTCCTGGCCCGGGACGTCCTGGCTCCGGAGGCCATCGGAACCACGGCCGTCGATGAACTGGGTTGGGTCGACGACGTGGCCATCCCGGGCCACGAGGAGACCTTCTCCCACCTCGACATCGTGGATGCCACCGCCACCATCGGCGCGGCTCAGGCCGCCTACACCGCCATTCGGGCCCTGGCCGAGCGGATCACCCCGACCCTGGCCGGCTCGGTGGGAGCCAGCTTCGCCACCCTGGCCGCCGAAGTGGCGGCCCTCGGACCGCCCGACCTCCGGCCCGACGACACCATTCCCGAGTCCACCCTGCGGTCGCTGTCCCAGAGTGTCAACGCCACCGCCTCGTTGCTGGCCGAGCTCTCGGCCCGACTGGTGCCGTTCGGCACCTTCGGAACCTCGTCCTGAGGCAGCGCGGAAAGGATTGCGGGCCGGACCAAGCCAGCCAGGCCCGGTCCGGACGCTGACGCGACAGTGCCCACCGTTGGACGGTGGGCACTGTCTGGAGAAATCCCGGCGGCGTCCTACTCTCCCAGGGGGCTACCCCCCAAGTACCATCGGCGCTGGCGGGCTTAACTGCCGTGTTCGGAATGGGAACGGGTGTCTCTCCGCCGCCATGGCCACCGGAAACTGTGCGCTCTCCGGGGCCCGTGACAGCCGGCCCCACCGGGTCGACGTCCGAGCCCGGCGTGACCGAAACCGGTCACCCCTGAGCGTTCCATAGCGAGCACGAGCAAGTTCCCAAGCCCTCGGCCGATTAGTACCGGTCAGCTGAATGCGTTACCGCACGTACACTTCCGGCCTATCAACGTGGTCGTCTGGCCACGGGCCTTACCAGGTTAACCCTGTGGGAGATTTCATCTTGGAACGAGCTTCGCGCTTAGATGCTTTCAGCGCTTATCCCACCCGAAGGTCGCAAATCAGCAGTGCCCTTGGCAGGACAACTGACACACGAGAGCTTCGTCCATCCCGGTCCTCTCGTACTAGGGATAGCCTTCCTCAAATCTCCTACGGCTGCATCGGATAGGGACCGAACTGTCTCACGACGTTCTAAACCCAGCTCGCGTACCGCTTTAATGGGCGAACAGCCCAACCCTTGGGACCGGCTTCAGCCCCAGGATGCGACGAGCCGACATCGAGGTGCCAAACCTTCCCGTCGATATGGACTCTTGGGGAAGATGAGCCTGTTATCCCCGGGGTACCTTTTATCCGTTGAGCAACGGCGCTTCCACAAGCAACCGCTGGATCACTATGCCCTGCTTTCGCACCTGCTCGACTTGTAGGTCTCGCAGTCAAGCTCCCTTGTGCCATTGCACTCGACGGCTGATTGCCAACCAGCCTGAGGGAACCTTTGGGCGCCTCCGTTACACTTTAGGAGGCGACCGCCCCAGTCAAACTACCCACCTGACGCTGTCCCTGATCCGGATAACGGACCGAGGTTAGGGTTCCGGCACATAAAGGGTGGTATTTCAAGGTTGACTCCACCCTGGCTGGCGCCAAAGCTTCAAAGTCTCCCACCTATCCTACACAATATGTACTAAAACTCAACAGCAAGCTGTAGTAAAGGTCCACGGGGTCTTTCCGTCCTGATGCAGCTAACGAGCATCTTTACTCGTACTTCAATTTCGCCGGGTCTGTGGTTGAGACAGTAGGAAAGTCGTTACGCCATTCGTGCAGGTCGGAACTTACCCGACAAGGAATTTCGCTACCTTAGGACCGTTATAGTTACGGCCGCCGTTTACCGGGGCTTAGGTTCAGAGCTTCGCCCGAGGGCTAACCCTTCCCCGTAACCTTCCGGCACCGGGCAGGCGTCAGAGCGTATACATCGTCTTACGACTTCGCACGCTCCTGTGTTTTTAGTAAACAGTCGCTTTCCCCTATTCTCTGCGGCCTCTTCAGACTCAGAACGCGAAGTTCGTCATCCTAGTGAGGCCCTCCTTCTCCCGAAGTTACGGAGGTATTTTGCCGAGTTCCTTAACCACAGTTCTCCCGATCGCCTTGGTATTCTCTACCCGCCCACCTGTGTCGGTTTGGGGTACGGGTTCCGTGCCAGCTCGCTAGAAGCTTTTCTCGGCAGCATGGGATTAGTGACTTCGCCTGGTGTGGCTCGGCATCGCGTCTCAGGATGAATGAGGTCCGGATTTGCCTAGACCTCTCCCTACTCGCTTACCCCAGGACAACCAACGCCTGGGCTCACCTACCCTCCTGCGTCCCTCCTTCGCTATCCGCCTCCGGGTCGGTCGGTTCGCCCCGAAGGACAGCCCCTTAGGACACCGGTATTGGATTGGGCGCGGACACGGAAGTACTGGAATATCAACCAGTTGTGCATCGACTACGCCTCTCGGCCTCGCCTTAGCTCCCGACTTACCCTGGGAGGATTAGCCTTCCCCAGGAACCCTTGGGCTTACGGCGGAGGGGTTTCTCACCCCTCTCTCGCTACTCATACCAACATTCTCACTCGACCTCGCTCCACGACGGTTTCCACCGCCGCTTCTCAGCAGGATCGACGCTCCCCTACCACTCCCACTCCGTGACTCCCAAGCATGTATCGACACTGTCCGCGGCGAACCGCATTCGGCATCGAAACTCGGGCGGAATGGAAATCCGCAGCTTCGGCTATTGACTTGAGCCCCGTTACATTGTCCGCGCAGGACCACTCGACCAGTGAGCTATTACGCACTCTTTTAAGGATGGCTGCTTCTGAGCCAACCTCCTGGCTGTCTTCGCGTTCCCACATCGTTTTCCACTTAGTCAATAATTAGGGGCCTTAGCTGGCGGTCTGGGCTGTTTCCCTCTCGACTAACGAAGCTCATCCCTCGTAGTCTCACTGCCAGGCTCTAAAGCATCGGCATTCGGAGTTTGATTGGGGTCAGTAAGCTTGTAGGCCCCCTTGCCCATTCAGTGCTCTACCTCCGATGCTGAACGCCCGACGCTGCACCTAAATGCATTTCGGGGAGAACCAGCTATCACCGAGTTTGATTGGCCTTTCACCCCTAACCACAGGTCATCCCCCCTGTTTTCAACCAGGGTGGGTTCGGCCCTCCACGGGGTCTTACCCCCGCTTCAGCCTGCCCATGGCTAGCTCACTCGGCTTCGGGTCTACAGCATGCGACTAATTCGCCCTATTAAGACTCGCTTTCGCTTCGGCTCCCCATCGCTGGTTAACCTCGCCACACACCGTAACTCGTTGGCTCATTCTTCAAAAGGCACGCCATCACGGCCAGCACATAGTGCTGACGACGCTCTGACTGATTGTAAGTCAACGGTTTCAGGTACTATTTCACTCCCCTCCCGGGGTACTTTTCACCTTTCCCTCACGGTACTAGTTCACTATCGGTCGCCTGTGAGTACTTAGCCTTACGAGGTGGTCCTCGCAGATTCACGCCGGCTTTCCCGGATCCGGCGCTACTCGGGAAATCCAATCGGAGACCAAGGCTTTTCGTGTACGGGGCTGTTACCCTCTGTGGCACATCTTTCCTGGATGCTTCCACTAAGCAATTGGTTTTGTAACTCCGTGAAGGTTCTGATGCACCTTCTATTGGCTCCCACAACCCCGAGTTGGCAACGCCATCAGGCTTTAACACCAACTCGGTTTAGGCTCATCCCGTTTCGCTCGCCGCTACTCAGGGAGTCACTGTTGTTTTCCTCTCCTCGGGGTACTGAGATGTTTCGAATTCCCCCGGTTCCCTCCACTGGTCCTATGCGTTCAGACCAGGGTGACACCCCATGACGGGTGCCGGGTTTCCCCATTCGGATATCCACGGATCCGCGTTTGGTAGGCAACTCCCCGTGGCTTATCGCAGCCTCCCACGTCCTTCTTCGGCTTCAGGCGCCAAGGCATCCGCCGTTGACTCTTTGTAACTTGGAGAACATAGATGCTCGTGCTCGCTATGGAATTCTCAAGGGGCGCACAGCGCAGGCAACGGGCCACGCACATCAAGAACAGACCGACGTGCAGGCGGGATGCCTACGGGGCGAGCGGCCGGATCCTCGCCCGTAGGGCGGTCCGGCGTCGCGTTGGAGGGTCGGAATCGCCCCGGGCTGCTCAACGAGCAGGAACCGGGGGTCACTCCCTCAAAACGGAATAGTGATGCCCACTGTCATCCCCAGAGCCCACAGGCCTCACGGACGGGACCTCCGAAGAGGTGCGGTCCGCCAGGGGCGGGAGTCGGGTGACAGCGAATAGCCAGTGATCGACTAGGAGTATCTGAGCCGGAATGGCCCAGACAGTGACTCCTTAGAAAGGAGGTGATCCAGCCGCACCTTCCGGTACGGCTACCTTGTTACGACTTCACCCCAATCACCGACCCCACCTTCGACGGCTCCCTCCTAAAAGGTTGGGCCACCGGCTTCGGGTGTTGCCGACTTTCGTGGTGTGACGGGCGGTGTGTACAAGGCCCGGGAACGTATTCACCCCGGCGTTGCTGATCCGGGATTACTAGCGACTCCGACTTCACGCAGTCGAGTTGCAGACTGCGATCCGAACTGAGACTGGCTTTGGGGATTAGCTCCTCCTCGCGGATTAGCGACCCGTTGTACCAGCCATTGTAGCATGTGTGCAGCCCTGGATATAAGGGGCATGATGACTTGACGTCGTCCCCACCTTCCTCCGAGTTGACCCCGGCAGTCTCCTACGAGTCCCCGCCATTACGCGCTGGCAACATAGAATAAGGGTTGCGCTCGTTGCGGGACTTAACCCAACATCTCACGACACGAGCTGACGACAGCCATGCACCACCTGTTTGGGACCCCGAAGGACACCGTATCTCTACGGCTTTTCCCCAAATGTCAAACCCAGGTAAGGTTCTTCGCGTTGCATCGAATTAAGCCACATGCTCCGCCGCTTGTGCGGGCCCCCGTCAATTCCTTTGAGTTTTAGCCTTGCGGCCGTACTCCCCAGGCGGGGCACTTAATGCGTTAGCTGCGGCACAGAAACCGTCGATAGGTCCCCACACCTAGTGCCCAACGTTTACGGCGTGGACTACCAGGGTATCTAATCCTGTTCGCTCCCCACGCTTTCGCTCCTCAGCGTCAGTATTGGCCCAGACCACCGCCTTCGCCGCTGGTGTTCCTCCTGATATCTGCGCATTTCACCGCTACACCAGGAATTCCGTGGTCCCCTACCAAACTCTAGCCATGGCAGTATCGAATGGCGACTCCAGGTTGAGCCTGGAGGTTTCACATCCGACTTGCCAAGCCGCCTACGAGCTCTTTACGCCCAATAAATCCGGACAACGCTTGCCCCCTACGTATTACCGCGGCTGCTGGCACGTAGTTGGCCGGGGCTTCTTCTGCAGGTACCGTCACAATCGTCCCTGCTGAAAGAGGTTTACAACTCAGAAAGCCTTCGTCCCTCACGCGGCGTTGCTGCATCAGGCTTTCGCCCATTGTGCAAGATTCCCCACTGCTGCCTCCCGTAGGAGTCTGGGCCGTGTCTCAGTCCCAGTGTGGCTGATCGTCCTCTCAGACCAGCTACCCGTCGAAGCCTTGGTGAGCCGTTACCTCACCAACAAGCTGATAGGCCGCGAGCCCCTCCCGAAGCGGAATCCATTTCCTCACCAAACCATGCGATTCGGTGGGGATATCCGGTATTAGCACCGGTTTCCCGGTGTTGTCCCGGTCTTCGGGGCAGGTTGCTCACGTGCTACTCACCCGTTCGCCACTCGATCTTCACCGGTATTGCTACCGGTTGGACCTCGTTCGACTTGCATGTGTTAGGCACGCCGCCAGCGTTCGTCCTGAGCCAGGATCAAACTCTCCATTGAGACCTCGTCCAGACCCGAAGGCCCGACCGAAATCGAAGAGCTGACGTCGAGGACACTGATCCTCTCGGTCAACTGAATACTGGCAAAGAACAGACATTGTCCGTTCAATGCTTTGAATTGACTGGCGATCTCGGGTTTCCCCGCGATCGCCCGCACTGACTTTTGGCTATCACTATTCCGTTTTCAAGGAGCGACCGGGCACACGCCATACGGCGTTGGTGCCGGATTCTCCACAGGCAGAGGCAAGAGCCCCAATCTGTAGGTGCCTGGCGACGCCCTCACAGGTCGTTCACCGGGACTAGTCACACTATCCCGAGGAGGAGGGCGTGTCAATCGCACCCCGCCCCCGAATTCGCCGGTCGGACCCCTGGAGGTCGTCCCGCCGGCCCATCATTCTACCGGCCCGGCGCGGGAAGCCGAGCCGAGCTCGAGGCTAACCGAAGGTGAAGTCGTAGGCCTGAACACCGGGCGAAACGGCCAGGGACAGGAGGCCCTGCTCGTTGGTGCTCGAGCCCACCAACTGGTACAGCTTTGGCTCGCCTCCTACCGTCACCGTCTTGGTCGGCTTCCCGTTCACCGACACCTGGATGGTGCCCGACCCCCCCAGGACCAGGTAGACGTCCTTGGCCTGGAAGGCCAGAACGAGGGTGGCCCCGGGCCCGGCCGTCGAGGCCTCGGAGCCGATGGACCACTTGCCGCCGTAGGCGTACTCGTCGGCCGGGACGCTCGAGGGCGCCTGGTAGGGGGCCATCTGGTCCTCCTCCACCGTCTGCCCGGCCAGGTTGGGGGTGCCGTGCTGGTAGCCCAGGTACGACTCGGGGGTGGTGGCCTCGTTCGGGGTCAGGTCGGCCACGTCGGTCGGCGACGGCAGGTGGACGGTCGGGTCGGCGGCCACCAGCAGTTGGCGAATGAAGGACTCGCTCTGGTCGTACCCGCCCTCACCGAAGTCGACGTGTCGGACGGTCCCGGTGGAGTCGATGAGGTACTCGGCCGGCCAATAGTTGTTCTTGTAGGCATTCCAGGTGTCGTAGTCGTTGTCCTGGGCGATGGGATACGACACCCCCAGTTGGGAGGCGGCCTGGGCTACGTTGGCGGTCACGTGCTCGAAGGCGAACTCAGGGGTGTGTACCCCGATGATGGTCAGTCCGTCAGCGGCGTAGGCCCGGTTCCAGGCCTCGACATGGGGCAGTGTGCGCTGACAGTTGATGCACGAGTAGGTCCAGAAGTCGACCAGCACCACGTGACCCTTCAGGCCGGCGAGCGTCAGGGGACGGTCCCCGGGGGTGTTGAGCCAATGGCTGATCCCGACGAGCGCCGGAGCCTTGCCGCACTGCTGGAGGACCGGGCTCTCCGGGGTGCACGTGGCCAGGGCCCCCGAGACGACGTTGCCGCTGACCTTGGCCAGTGCCTGCGTGGCCGAGGCGTTCGACTCGATGTGGCTCTGGAGGGCGTTGGTGTAGCCCGGCACGGCCCGCTGCAGTCCGTCCGTCAGGTTGAGTCCGATGACCAGGGCCGTGACCACGAGAAGGGCGCCGATGACCCGGCGGGCCACCACCGCCCGGGACCGGATGGAGCGCATCCGCTCGCCCAGCCGTTGGCCGAGCACGGCGAAGACCAGCAGCGGCACGGCAATCCCGGCGGCAAAGGCCACCGTCAGCACGATGGACGAGAAGCCGTACCGGTGATTGGCACTGACCACGGTGATGGCCGTGAGCACCGGACCGGCACACGGTACGAAGACCAGGCCCAGGCTGAGTCCGAGGACGAACCCACCTCCGTCGGACCGCTGGTGCCCGCGGGCCAGACGGGCGAAGGGCCGCTCCAGCCACTCCCCCAGCTCGGGCACGATGAGGCCGAGACCGACGAGGCCGAGGACGACCAGGCCGATCCAGCGCAGCAGGTCCTGTGGCAGTCCCAGTGCGCTCAGGACCCACGATCCGACCAGGGTGAAGACCGAGAAGCTGAGCACCAGACCGCCCACCACGGCGATGGGGCGGCGGCGGCGGCGGAGTTCGGCCCGCAGCTCGCGCCTCGGGTCGTCGAGCCCGGTGACCCGGCCCGAATCCCCGGCGGACGAACCGGCCCCCGACAACCCGACGCCCGCCGTGGTCCGATCAGCATCTGCACCAACGGGGGCACCCGAATCGGCAACCGCACCCCCGACCCCGCCCGCACCGACCAGGGCCGTCGGCCTCGTCTCGACCCCGACCGGCTTCGTGGTCCCGACCGGCTCCGTGGTACCGGCCGCCGCAGCCGCTCCGGTGTCCACGTCGTCGAGACCACTGGCCGCGCCCGCCGCAAAGATGACCGGCAGCACGGGCAGGATGCACGGCGATATCCCCGTGACCAGACCTCCGAGGAACCCTATGAGGATCAGGACGATCACCGGTACAGCCTTCCATGGCACCGGTCGGAACCCATGTCGGCGGTGTGGGAGCACCCAACGGGGGTGCCTTCGGGACCAGGCATGAGTGTGCAGTCCCACCGGGCCCACGACGCGTTACACGTCGGCGGGGGTCCTCGAGGTCCGCCGCCCCGGGCCCGCGGCCGCTTCCGGCCCCTGCCGCTCACTCCGCGGCGAGGAGCCTCCGACGATCCGTGGCCAGCCGCTCCTCGAACCGCCCGGTCTGGACCCGCACGGCCGCCGGTCCCGCCCCTCCGGGGGTGGTCCGCCGGAGCACGGCCACACCCGGCTCCAACAGCGCCACCGCCTCGGTACCCAGGTCCGGGTGGGCCGCCACCAGCTCGGCCAGCGGCACATGCCGTTCGAGGGACTCCCGCACCAGACCGCCGACCAGGGCGTGGGCCTGGCGGAACGGGAGACCCCGCTCCACCAGCCACTCGGCCAGGTCCACCGCGGCCACGGCGGCACCGTTGGCGGCTTCCTCCATGCGGTGGGTGTCGAAACGGATCGTGGCCAGCACGCCGGCCAGCGCGGCCAGGGCCAGGTGGGTCTGGGACACCGAGTCGAACAGAGGCTCCTTGTCCTCCTGCAGGTCGCGGTTGTAGGCCAGCGGCAGGCCCTTCAGCGTGGCCAGGAGTCCGGCCAGGTTCCCGATCAGTCGCCCCGACTTCCCCCGGGCCAACTCGGCCACGTCGGGGTTCTTCTTCTGGGGCAGCATGGAGCTGCCGGTGGCGAAGGCGTCGTCGAGGATGGCGAAGCCGAACTCCTCGGTGGACCACAGCACGAGCTCCTCCCCCACCCGCGACAGGTGCACACCGAGGAGGGCCAGGTCGAAGAGGGCCTCGGCCACGAAGTCGCGATCCGACACCGCGTCCAGCGAGTTCTCGAACCGGGAGGCGAAACCGAGCTCTTCAGCCACCCCGTCGGGGTCGAGGGGCAGCGACGACCCGGCCAGGGCGCCGGCACCCAGCGGGGAGACATCGAGCCGGTGCACCGTGGCCACGAGCCGGTCGACGTCCCGGGCCAGGGCCCAGCCGTGGGCCAGCAGATGATGGGCCAGCAGCACCGGCTGGGCCCGCTGGAGGTGGGTGTAGCCGGGCAGGTAGGCGGCGTCGGCCTCGTTGGCCCGGGCCAGCAGCACCTCCTGCAGTGCCACCACCTCGCCCGCCAGGGCAGACAGCTCACGCTTGGCGTACAGCCGGAGGTCGGTGGCGATCTGATCGTTGCGACTCCGCCCGGTGTGGAGCTTCGCCCCCACGTCACCGCCGATCTCGGTGACTCGGCGCTCGATGGCGGTGTGGATGTCCTCGTCGTCGGGAGCGAAGGCGAACGTCCCGGCGCCGAGCTCCTCCTCCACCTGGTCGAGAGCGGACACCAGTGCGGACACCTCCTCGGGGCCCAGCAGACCACCGCGCCCGAGTCCACGCACATGGGCCCGCGAGCCGGCCAGGTCGTCGAGGGCCAGCAGTCGGTCGTAGGCAAGGCTGGCAGAGAACTCCATGACCACGTCAGCCGTGCCCCCTCCGAACCTCCCCTGCCACAGCGTCATCCCCGACCGCCGTCCGCGACCGATCCCGCCGCCGGGTCGGCCAGCGCCGGCCCGCGTCGACCGCGGCCCTCCTGGACGGCTGACCAGGTGGCCACGCCCAGTCCCCACAGCCGGACGAACCCCTCGGCGTCCTGGTGCCGGAAGGTGTCGGCCGAGTCATAGGTGGCCAGGCCGTAGTCGTACAGGCTCAGGGGGCTGCGCCGACCCACCACCCAGCACCGGCCGCGGTCCAGGCGGAGCCGCACCTCACCGGTGACATGACGCTGCGACTCGGCGATGAAGGCGTCGAGCGCCTGCTTGAGCGGCGAGAACCACAGACCGTCGTAGACCAGCTCCGACCACCGGGGTTCGAGTCGAAGCTTCTCGTGGTGGAGATCCCGTTCGAGGGTCAGGTCCTCGAGGTCGGCGTGGGCCTGGAGGAGCGCCAACGCCCCTGGGCACTCGTACGTCTCCCGGCTCTTGATGCCCACCCGCCGGTTCTCCACCATGTCCAGCCGGCCGAACCCGAAGGCACCGACGGCGCGGTTCATCTCGGCGATGAGCGGCTCGGGGTCCATACGTCGACCGTCGATGGAGACCGGGACCCCCGACTCGAAGCCGACCACCAGCTCGGCCGGCTCCGTGGCCGTGGGCCGGGTCATGGTGTAGACGTCCTCGGGAGGTTGGTTCCAGGGGTCCTCGATCACGCCACACTCGATGGCCCGTCCCCACAGGTTCTCGTCGATCGAGTAGAGCTTCTCCTTCGTGGCCGACAGCGGGATGTCCCACTTGGCCGCATAGTCGATGCACTCCTCGCGGCTCAGCCCCCACAGACGGGCCGGGGCCATCACCTCGAGGTCGGGGGCCAGGGCCCGGGTGCCCACCTCGAACCGGACCTGGTCGTTGCCCTTGCCGGTGCATCCGTGGGCCACCGCCGTCGCGCCGTGCCGGCGGGCCTCGGCCACCAGGTGCTTGACGATGACCGGACGGGAGAGGGCCGAGACCAGCGGGTACTTCCCTTCATAGGTGGCGTTGGCCAGCATGGCCGGGATACAGAACTCCTCGGCCATCTCGGCCCTGGCGTCGATCACGGTGGCCTCGACGGCGCCGGCGGCCAGGGCGCGGTGCCGGATGGCGTCCCAGTCCTCACCGCCGGTCTCGGAGGCCTGTCCGACATCCACCGCCACTGCCACCACTTCAACGCCCTTGTTCTCGATCAGCCAGCGGACGGCCACCGACGTGTCCAGTCCTCCGCTGTAGGCCAATATCACTCGCTGCGTCATGCTCGACTCCTTCTGGTAGACGGGTTCGGAGGGCGGGACGGCCGGGACGGTTTGGATCCGGCCCGGGCGGCGGTCCGGTCCTCGTCGTCCCAGCCCGGCTCGATGCCGGCCACCGCGGCCAGCCGTCGGGCCACCGACGCGCCGCCGGATGCCTCCGAGGCCACCACCAGCACGGTGTCATCGCCGGCCACGGTCCCGATGACCCCGGCGAACCCGCTCCGGTCCAGGGCCGAGCCGACCACGTGGGCCGATCCGGGTGGTGTGCGGAGGACGATGAGATTCCCCGAGTAGTCGGCCTCCACCACCCACTCGCCCAGTACCCGGCGGAGGTGGTCCTCCGGCGCGACCTGCTGGGAGGGCAGCTCGGGCAGGGCATAGGCCGTCTCCCCGCCAGGGAGGCGCACCTTCAGGGCGCCCAGCTCCTCGAGATCACGGGAGACCGTCGTCTGGGTGGCGTCGATGCCCTCGCCGGCCAGGAGGTCGACCAGATGGGACTGGCTCCCGACCGCCTTGGTCTCCAAGAGCTTGGTGATCCGGTGCTGGCGCTGGTGCTTGGTCACCGTCACGGCATCACCTCGGCACCGCGGACCCAGGACAGCAGGCCCCTCATGGCGTGCATGCGGTTGGCGGCCTGCTGCCACACCACGCTCTGGGGCCCGTCGATCACCTCACCGCTGATCTCCTCACCGCGATGGGCCGGAAGGCAGTGGAGGACCACGGCATGGGGAGCGGCCCGGGACAGCAGGGGCCCGTCCACCATGTAGCCGGCGAAGGCGGACGACCGGGCCGTCGACTCGTCCTCCTGGCCCATCGAGGTCCACACGTCGGTGTACACGGCATCCGCCGATGCCACCGCCTCGACCGGGTCGGTGGTCACGGTCAGCTCGCCGCCGTACGAGCGCACCAGGGCCACATCGTCATCCGAGGGTCCGTAGCCTTCGGGCGAGGCCACCCGGGTGGCGATGCCGGCCATCGAGGCCGCCAGTGCCAGCGAACGCCACACGTTGTTGGCGTCGCCGACGTAGGCCAGGGACCGACGGCCCACCGCCTCGGTCCCGAACACCTGGCGCAACGTGAGCAGATCGGCCAGCGCCTGGCAGGGGTGGGCGACATCGGACAGCAGGTTGACGACCGGGACCCCGGTCCCGCCTTCGTCCATGGCTCCGGCCATCCGCTCCAGTGACCCGTGGTCCACGACCCGGGCACACACCACGGCGTGGAAGCAGGCCAGTGTGCGGGCCACGTCGGCAGCCGACTCGCGGACGTCGAGACCGACCTCGTGGCCCTGGATGTAGACCGGATGCCCGCCCAGGGCCACCGCGGCCATCTCCGAACTGTTGCGGGTGCGGTTGGACGGCTTCTCGAACACCAGGGCCACTCCCTCCCCCTGCAGCACGGGGGCCAGTTGGCCCGGTTCGAGCTCGGCCAGCGCCAACACCTCGGCCAGGCCGACCGGGCCGAGGTCGTCGATGTCCAGGACATGGCGCGCCGGCGCCCCGGCAGCGGTGCCGGCCCGGGCTGGCTTGGACGGGTCCCGCGTCATCACGAGTCCGCCTCGGTGGACCCGGGGCCGCTCTGGGCGGCCAGGGCCGCTCCCACCATCCCGACGGCCCGGTCGATGTCGGTCTCCGACACCAGGAGCGACGGCGCCAAGCGGAGCACATCGGGTCGGGGGGCGTTGATGACCAGACCGGCATCGAGCGCCCGGCGACAGGCCGCCACCGCCACCGGCTCGGTGAGGACCGCGGCCAGCAACAGACCGGCGCCCCGCACGTGGTCCACCCCGGAAAGCCCCTCCAGCCCCGTCCGCAGCTGGGCCCCGGACCGTCGGGCCCGGGACGGAACGTCCTCGGCCTCCATGACGGCCAGGGTGGCCCGCGCCGCCGACATGGCCAGGGGCTGCCCGCCGAAGGTGCTGCCGTGGTCGCCGGGGGCGAAGGCCGCGGCCACCTCGGCCCGGGCCCAACACGCCCCGACCGGCATGCCGTTACCCAGGGCCTTGGCCATGGTCACCACGTCGGGCCGGATGTCCAGGTGCTGAAACCCGAACCAGCGACCGGTACGGCCCAGTCCGGTCTGGACCTCGTCCACCATCAACAGGATGTCGCGGTCGGTGCAGAGCTGGCGGAGCCCGGCCAGATAGTCCGACGACGGCACCACGACCCCGGCTTCGCCCATGATGGGCTCGACCAGGACGGCCGCCACCCGGGCCGGATCGCAGGCGGCCTCCATGGCGTCGAGGTCGTCGTAGGGCACGTGATCGAATCCCTCCGGCAGGGGCATGAACGGCCGCTGCTTCTCGGGTTGGCCGGTCGCGGTCAGTGTGGCCAGGGTGCGCCCGTGGAAGGCGTCCCAGGTGCTGACGACGGCAAAGCGGTCGGGGCCGGCCCACTTCCGGGCCAGCTTCAGCGCACACTCGTTGGCCTCCGCTCCCGAGTTGCCGAAGAAGACCTGCCCGCCGGCCCGCTCGCTGCCTCCACCGATGAGTCGGTCGAGGGTCACCGCCACCTCGGGCCCGACGGTGTTCCCGAACAGGTTCGACACGTGCGAGAGGGTGCGGGCCTGGTGGGCGACGGCCTCGGCCACGGCGGGATGGGCATGGCCCAGCGAGGTGACGGCCAGTCCGGACAGAAAGTCCAGATATGGACGGCCGGCGGCGTCGAAGAGGTCACTCCCTTCGCCCCGGACGAAGGTCACCGGCGGCTCGGCGTAGGTGTGCATGAGTGCCGAGCGATCCACGGATGGCGGTGTCGCCGGCGACGGTGCCGGCGCGGTCATCCCGACACCCCCACCATGGTGCCCACCCCTTGGTCGGTGAAGACTTCGAGCAGAAGGGCGTGGGGAGTGCGGCCGTCGAGGATGTGGGCGTGTCCCACCCCGGACCGGACGGCTCGGGCGCAGGCCTCCACCTTGGGAATCATCCCGCCGTTGGCGGCGCCGCTGGCCACCAGACGGTCGAGATCGTCGGCCGACGCCTGGTGGATCAGCGTGGAGGGATCGTCCGGGACCGCCCGCAGCCCCGACACATCGGTGAGGAACACCAGCTTCTCGGCCTCCAGTGCCACGGCCAGCGCGCCGGCCGCGGTGTCGGCGTTGATGTTGAACGCCTGGCCCGACTGGTCGGTCCCGATGGTGGCCACCACCGGGATCAGCCCCTGCGCCAGTAGCTGGTGCACGATGACCGGGTCGACATGGACCACATCGCCGACGTAGCCGAGGGCCTCGGAACGGGCGGTGGCGGTGATCAGGTTGGCGTCCTCGCCCGACAGTCCCACCGCCAGGGCACCATGGACGTTGATGGAGCTCACGATGTCGCGGTTGACCTTGCCCACGAGCACCATGCGGACGAGGTCGATGGTGTCGGCGTCGGTGACACGAAACCCGTCCTGGAACTCCACTTCCTTGCCCACCCGGGCCATCAGCTCACCGATCTGCGGGCCGCCACCGTGGACCACCACCGGCAGCATCCCGACCGATCGCATCAGCACGATGTCCTCGGCGAAGGAGGCCAGGGCCTCGGCTTCGTCGATGGCCACCTCACCAGGCTTGGTGCCGAGCACGTTGCCGCCGTACTTGACCACCACCACCTTGCCCCAGAACCGACGGATGTACGGGAGGGACTCGACCAGTACCGAGGCCTTGTCAGCCGGGTCACCGGGGCTACCGGGGTGGTCGGCCCGGGGCGCGGCCGGCACCGTGGCGGCTGAGGACGGCGGCTGCGGCTGAGAGCTCACGACGTCGTCCGGTTCTCGTCGATGTACCCGTATCCGAGGTCGACACCCATGACCACGCCACTGCCGTCGGACAGTCCCAGCCCGCAGTGGATGTCGATCATCGGGCCGGCCAGGTGCCGTGCCACCGCCGCCACGTCGTACCCGACGGCCACGCCGCCCCGGCACACCTCCACGCCCCCGTAGGCGATGGACAGACGGTCCATGTCGAACCCGATGCCGGCCGAGCCCAGATCGCTGGCCACCCGGCCCCAGTAGGGGTCCTCGCCGTTCAGGGAGCATTTGACCAGGAGCGAGTCGGCCACCTTGCGGGCCCCCCGGTGGGCCTCACCGTCGGACTGGGCACCGCTGACCCGGACGTGCACGATCTTCGAGGCCCCTTCGGCGTCAGCCACCATCTGGTTGGCCAACGAGGCGCAGGCACTGGTGACGGCGTCGAGCAACGGGCCCGGCTCGGCCGGGCCGGCTCGGCCCGACGCCATCAACACCACCGTGTCGTTGGTCGAGGTGCAGCCGTCGACGCTCATCGAGTTGAAGGTGACCTGCACCGCGCTCCGCAGCAGGTCGGCCAGGGGTCCGGGTTCAACGGCGGCATCGGTGGTGAGGAAGGCCAGCATGGTGGCCATGTCGGGCGCCAGCATCCCGGCCCCCTTGGCCATGCCGGCCACGGTGAATCCGGGTGCCTCGATCAGGACCTCCTTCGGTCCCGAATCGGTGGTGAGAATCCCCCGGGCGGCGTCGGCACCGGCGGCCGGCGACCCGGAACGGGCCCCCACCAGGGCCGGGATACCGGCTTCGATCGGCTGCATGGGCAACGGGATGCCGATGAGTCCGGTCGAACAGACCAGGATGCGCTCGGCTCCGACACCGAGGCCGGAGGCCACCAGTTCACACATGCGTCGGGCGTCGCGCCGGCCCTGAGCGCCCGTGGCCGCGTTGGCATTCCCGCTGTTGACCACCACCCCCGACGCTCGACCCCCGGTTGCGGCCAGGTGCTCGCGGCTGACCTGGACCGGCGGAGCGGCAGCCAGGTTGGAGGTGAACGTGGCGGCGGTGGGGACGTCCCGCCCGTCGTCGGTGACCAGCAGGGTGAGGTCCAACGCCCCGCTGGCCTTGATGCCCGAGGCCACCGCGGCCGCCTCGAATCCCGGTGGGGTGGTGATGCTCACGGGTACATCCCCACCAGCGGGAGACCGACGGTCTCGGGGAGGCCCACGGCCAGATTGGCGCACTGAATGGCCTGACCCGAGGCCCCCTTGACCAGGTTGTCGATGGCGGCGAGGACCAGCACCCATCCGGTCCGGGGATCGACACGGACCGTGACGTGGGCACAGTTGGAGCCGCTGGTGGCCTTGGTGGACGGCGGCGCCTCGGTCACCACCACGAACGGCTCGTCGTCGTAGGCCTCGTGCAGCACGGCCATGGCCTCTGCGGTGGAGGCGATGTTGGCACCGGGGCCCGGGGCGGCCGGGCGGGCGTAACAGGTGGCCAGGATGCCGCGTGTCATCGGGGCCAGATGGGGGGTGAACAGTACCGGGCATCCCAGGTCCTGTTCGATCTCGGCGGTGTGGCGGTGGTCCAGCAGGCCGTAGGCCACGAAGTCCTCGTCCACTGCACCGAAATGGAGACTGTCCTTGGGAACCCGACCGGCCCCCGACACCCCACTGGCGGCGTCGACGACCAGCGGGGGGACCGGAGGACCGGCGTCCGCGGGAGTGGCGCCCGGCACGGCCACGACCCCGGCGGCCACCAACGGGGCCAGGGCCAACAGGGCCGCGGTGGGATAGCAGCCCGGGGCCGCGATCAGCGTGGCGCCGCGAAGCTCGTCCCGGTGCAGCTCGGGAAGTCCGTACGCGAACCGGTCCAGCAGCTCGGGCACCGCGTGGGGCTCCCCGTACCACGTCGGATACAGCGATGGATCGTGGAGCCGGAAGTCGGCAGCCAGGTCCACGATGACCCCGACCCGCGACACGAGCTCCGGTACCAGGTGCTGGGATTGGCCGTGGGGCAGGGCCATGAACACCAGGTCCAGCCCGTCCAGCTCGGCCGGATCGGTGGGAGCGAACGTCAGGGACGGGTAGGCCGCCGCCAGCGACGGGGTGTGGGTGGCTACCGCCTGGCCCCGGGCTCCTCCGGCCGTGGCCACGACCACCTCCAGCTCCGGGTGACCGGCACAGAGGCGGAGGAGTTCCACGCCGGCGTAACCGGACGCACCGACAACACCGACCTTCATGGATTGACGCTCACGTTCTGCTCCGTGGAGATGGTTGGGCCCAGCCGCCGGGCACGAGTCCGGCCGCCGCCTCCGGCGACCGTCCTGCAAGTATATGCAGATATATGCATTGTTATGCAAACGGGCTCGAGGCTCGGGACTCGGGGACCGGGGCGGGCGGCCGAGGTCACGGGGATTAGGGTCGGCCCGGTGAACCGCGCCGCGATGTTGGCCGACGCGCTCCCCGTGTCGTACTGGCTCGATGATCCGGCCGCCCCTCCGGTCGCCCCTCCCCTGGTGGGGAGTACGGCGGCCGACCTGACCGTGGTGGGCGGTGGCTACACCGGACTGTGGACGGCGCTGCTGGCCAAGACGGCCCGCCCCGAACGGGACGTGGTCCTGGTCGAGGCGGACCGGTGCGGCTGGGCGGCCTCCGGCCGGAACGGCGGATTCTGCGCGGCGAGCGTGACGCACGGTTGGGCCAACGGAGCCGATCGATTTCCTGGCGAGATCGGCACCCTCGACCGTCTGGGCCGCCGGAACCTGGACGCCATCGAGGCGTGGGTACGCGAGTGGTCGATCGACTGTGACTTCGAGCGCACCGGCGAGCTGTCCGTGGCCACCGAACCGTTTCAGGTCCAGGACCTCCGCCACGAGTTCGCCCGGGCCGACGAGCGAGACCGACCGTTGACATACCTGGATCGGGACGAGGTGCGATCCGAGATCCACTCCCCCACGTACCAGGCCGGGCTGTGGGACCGCGACGGGTGCGCGCTCGTCAATCCGGCCCGACTGGCCTGGGGCCTCCGCCGGGTCTGCGAGACGATCGGGGTGCGCATCTACGAGTACACACCGGTCGACCGGATCGAGGGGCGGGACGGCCCAACCGCCCCGTTGATCCTCACGACCGGTCACGGCCGGATCCGGACGGCCGCGGTGGCGCTCGGCACCAACGCCTCGCCGTCCCCGGTCCGCAGACTTCGTCGCTACGTCGTGCCCGTCTACGACTATGTCCTCATGAGCGAGCCGCTGTCCGGGCGGCAACTGGACAGCATCGGTTGGCGGAATCGGCAGGGTATCGGAGGGTGCGGGAATCAGTTCCTCTACTACCGGCTGACCAAGGACAACCGCATCCTGTTCGGTGGGTACGATGCCATCTACCACTACGGCAACGGGATGCGGCCCACACTCGAGCAGCGCCCAGCCACGTTCCTGAAGTTGGCCGGCCTCTTCGTCGAGACCTTTCCCTCGCTCGATGACGTGCGGTTCTCGCACAAGTGGGCCGGCGCCATCGACACCTGTTCGCGATTCTGCGCCTTCTTCGATCGCTCGTTCGACGGAAGGGTGGTGGCGGTCTCGGGCTATACGGGGTTGGGAGTGGGGGCATCGCGCTTCGGCGCCACGGTGATGCTCGATCTTCTGGAACCGCACCCGACCGCGCTGACCGAGCTCCGCTACGTCAGGACAAAGCCGTTGCCCTTCCCACCCGAGCCGCTCCGGTATGCGGGCATCGAGATGACCCGCTGGTCGATGGCCCGGGCGGACCGGCACCAGGGCCGTCGAAATGTCTGGCTGCGGACTCTCGACCGGTTGGGGATGGGATTCGACTCCTGACTCGGACCCGCGGCCGAACCACTGCCACCGCGGTGCGCTGATCGCCGACGATCACGATCACCGTCTCTCGTGACGGCTCAGGAGACCGGCTGATGCTGTGAGACGTGCTCGGTCCAGGTGCTTCCGTCCCAGTAGCGCAGGGCGGATTTGCCGAACGGATCCGGGGCCCAGTGTGCCGGGGTGTTCGGGGGCAGGTTGGGAATGCCGACTCGGCGTCGGGCTGGGGCCGGAGCTGCTGCCGCTGGTCCGGGGGCAGTGACGGGTGCCGGAGTGGCAGCCGGCGTGAACGGTGGTGAGGGCGCCATGGCCGGGGGAATCGCAGCCGGAGCCGGAGGAAGCGACGCCGGTGCGGGCGCCGGTGCCGCAGCGATAGGCGCCGGTGCGGCAGCGATCGGCGCGGGTGCGGGTGCGGCAGCGATCGGCGCGGGTGCCGGTGCGGCAGCGATCGGCGCGGGTGCGGGTGCGGCAGCGATCGGCGCCGGTGGCGGCGCAACAGACGCCGATGCCGGAGCGGCCGCCGCCGCTACGGGCGTCGCCCCATTAGGCATCACGCGCACGTCCAACGTGTAGGCCGCCGTTCCCATGAGTAGCCGGCTGTTCTCGAGTCGTGAGTAGATGGCGGCTCGGAACTTCAGAGGCTTCTTGAGGTACTCGAGCTCTTGATGGGCGCCCGCCGCCTGGACGTCGAGCGCACCGTATCTGAAGATGCGGGCGAAGAACCCCTGTTGGAGCTGAACACCCGATATCTGTGTCATCAGGATGTCGACGGCCTCACGTCTGATCAGGCCGTACTTACCGATGATCCGCCGGTCTGTCACGGCATACTCGGCCTTCCTCACCCGCAGGTATCTGAAGATCAGTCTCAATGCATAGAGGACCAGAGCGATGATGGCCACGGCACGCAGAGCGTTCATGAAACCACTGTTGCTGGCGGAGTGCAGGAGTACGAGAGCCGCGATGGCCACCGCCACCATGAAGACCGTGGGCAGGAGAACAAGTCGTGTGACCCGGCCTTGGTACTCGACCACTTCGCCTGGTTGCAGGTTCTTGTTGATGTACCCCGCCATTCGGGCTTCCCCTTACTCGCCCCTGGTCGTTCGCAGCCCCATCGGCTGTTCCGGCCCAAAGATAGCCCCGGAGTCGATGGGATGCCCTGCCGAGTAACTCCTCGGTCATGCCCCGCCCCCCGGCAGGATGGGGACGCGGTTGGGGTCCGGAGTAGGGCGAAGGGTCGACCCGCGGGACGGCCTCAGCGCAGCGTGGCCCGATGCTCCGACTCCACGGCATCGATGCAGGTCGTCCGGAGTGTGCCGATCTCCTCGTCGGTCAACGTTCGGTCGAGCGCACAGAAGCGAAGGTGGTAGGCCAGACTCCTGGCGCCGGCCTCCACGGATTGGCCCCGGTAGACATCGAACAGGCTCACCGACTCCAGCTCGTCGCCACCGGCCACGCGGAGCGTTCGCTCCACCGAGCCGGCCGCCACCTCATCCGCCACGATGAAGGCCAGGTCGATGTCTGACGACGGGAACTTGCTGACGGGTCTGGACTGCTCGGGACGGCGGGCCAACCGGTCGTCGTCGAGCAGCAATCCGACGTCGAGGTCGAGCCAGCCGACACGCCGTGGCCGCCCGTCCGGGGCGAGCAGTCCGAACGATCCGACAGTGGAGGGATCCAGCTCCCCCACCGACCCGATCGGGGTGGCTGTGGACGGGCCCGACCGCTCAGACACGCTACCTGTGACCACCGACGACCGGTGGGGGTGGAGGATCGATGCGCCGGGCAGTGAGGGATCCGATCCCTCGAGCGACCACCCGGCGATACCCAGCGCCTCGGCCACCGTCCGCCAGGCGGCGACGGCCGTCCAGGCGTCGTCTCCGTCGGCGGCGAAGACCACCCCCAGCCGTTCCGTCGTCAGTGCCGGAGGTCCGCCTTCGGCGTTCGACGCGGCTCCCGGCAGGCGGTGGAAGACCGAACCGACCTCGAAGAGCCGAATGTCACGCTGGCGCCGCTCGGCGTTGTACTGGACGGCCCGGAGAAGACCCGGCATCATCGATGACCGCAGGAACGGCTCCGACTCGACCAGTGGGTTGGTCACCTCGATGTGGGGAGGCGCGACGCCCGAGCTTCGCTGATCGGCCTCCGATACGAACGTGGACGTCCACGCCTCGCTGCATCCGAGGCCGCACAACACCTCTTTGAGCAGGCGCCGGCGGCGTTGGATGGCAGTCAGACGCCCGGGCTGCGGCCACGACGGTGTGTGGCGGGTGATCCGCACATAGCCGTAGGTCCGCGCCACCTCCTCGGCGATGTCGGCCTCCCCCATCGGACCGGGTCGGATGTCGGGTCGGTACGTGGGCACGACGACCCGAAGGGCGTCGTCGGAACCGACGCCCTCGGACGTCGATTCGATGCCGAGGGGAGCCAGGAGCTCGGCGATGTCGCCGGCACTGAAGTCGGTGCCCAGGAGGGCGTTGATCCTCGAGGGTCGGACGACGAGCGTCTCCGGCCCAGGGACGTCGCCGACGACGTCGATCGCCCCCGTGGCCACCCTCATGTCCGGGCCCGCCGTCAGGCCCAACAGCTCCACGAACCGTGAGGCCGAGCGATCGATACCGGCCGGATCGCATCCCCGTTCGAAACGGGCCGAGGCCTCCGTCCTCAGATGCAGTCGCTTGGAGGTCCGGGCGATGGCCATGGGAACGAAGTAGGCCGCCTCCAGCAGGACCCGTGACGTGGTGGCGTCGATCTCCGAGGACGCTCCACCCATCACACCGCCGATGGCCACGGGTTCTCCCTCGGCGTCGCAGATGAGGCAGTCCTGACCGGTATCGCCGAGGCCGGGGCCCGGGCGCCCGAGCGATCGCTCGACACCGTCCAGCGTCGTGACCGTCTCGCCCGGAACAGCCCTGCGGACGACCAGGCCGTGCCCCGGTAGCCGGTCCAGATCATAGGGGTGGGTGGGTTGTCCGAACTCCAACATGACGTAGTTGGAGGCGTCGACCACGTTGTTGATGGGTCGCATGCCGGCCAGCTCAAGGCGGCGGGCCAACCACTGGGGCGACGGACCCACGTGGACGTCGGTCACCACCCGGGCGGTGAACCGCGGGCACAGCTCGAGATCGTCGACCCGCACCGAGGTCAGCGACTCGACAGCGGGACCGGTCGCCCCGTCGCCGCCCCGACCGGGTTCGGGGACAGTGAACGGCAGCCGGAGACGGGCGGCGAGGTCGCGGGCCACACCGATGATGCTCCAGGCGTCGGGACGGTTGGCCTCGACAGCCACGTCGAAGACCACATCGGGCTCGATACCCAGGGCCGCCGACAGCGGCGCACCGACGGCGGCGTCCCCGATGCCGTTGAGTACCAGGATCCCCTCGTGGTCGTCGGAGACACGGAGCTCACGCCCCGAACACAGCATGCCGTTGGACACCACACCCTTCATCTTCCGACGGGCGATGGCGAAGTCGCCGGGGAGCACCGCGCCCACCGGGGCCAGGGGGACCAGATCACCGACCTGAAAATTCCAGGCACCGCACACCACCTCCACCGGTCCGGCGCCGGAGTCGACCACCACCCGTCGGATCCGGTCGGCACCTTCGATCGGCGCGATCTCCTCGACCCGGGCGATCACCACATCCGACAGGCCCTCACCCACCCTCTCCACTCCCTCGACCACCAGACCCAGGTCGTCGAGAGCCGCGGCCAGATCGGCCGGGTCCCCCTCGAAGGGGGCGAAGTCTCGAAGCCACGAAAGCGGTACGCGCACAGCCGTCCTCTCAGGGCGCTCGCATCAGAACTGACGCAGGAAGCGGATGTCGTTGTCCGTCAGGACTCGCATGTCGGCGATCTGGTGTCGCATCTGGGCGCATCGATCGATCCCGAATCCGAAGGCGAATCCGGTCCACTGGTCGACGTCGATGCCCACCGCCCCGAACACGGCGGGGTCGACCATGCCGCAACCCCCCAGTTCGATCCAGCCGGTCTGCGAGCAGGTCTGGCAGCCGGCGCCCAGGCAGATCGTGCAGGTCACCTCGAACTCGGCCGACGGCTCGGTGAAGGGGAAGTAGGCGGGACGAAGTCGGGAGTGGATGTCCGGCCCGAAGTACGCGGAGGTGAACACCTCGATGGTGCCGGCCAGATCGGCGAAGGTGATGCCTCGATCGACGACCAGCCCCTCGATCTGGTGGAAGACCGGGAGGTGCCGGGCGTCGGGGGTGTCGCGCCGGTAGCAGCGGCCGGGCATGACCGCGTGGATCGGCAGGTCGCCGTCGGCCTGGGCCCGCTCCATCAGATGGATCTGGACCGGTGACGTGTGGGTCCGCAGGAGCGTGGTCTCGGGGGCCCCGAGGTCCAGATAGAAGGTGTCCCACATGCCACGGGCCGGATGGGCGGGTGGGATGTTGAGGGCTCCGAAGTTGAACCAGTCCGTCTCGATCTCGGGTCCCTCCGCGACCTCGAAGCCCATGCCCACGAAGACGTCCTCGAGGGCGGCCTGGGTCTGGGTCACCAGGTTGAGATGTCCACGCTCCACGGGCGCCGGAAGCGAGCCGGGGACGAACTCGGTGAGGTCGATCCGGCTCCGGGCCATCTCCTCGTCGAGCTCGCGATCGGCGATCTCCCGGCGGCGGTCCTCGATCAACGCTTCGATGGAGGTGCGCGCCTCGTTGAGCCTCCGTCCCAGCTCCTTGCGGGCATCGGGATCGAGGCCGCCGAGGCTCCGGCTGGCCTGGGCCAGTTCCGACTTCTTGCCGGTGAGCGAGGCCGCCACCATGCGTATCTCCTCGGTCGTGGTGGCCCCGGCCACGGCCGTACGGGCCTGCTCGACGAGCTCGTCCACGTCGGGGGCGTCACTCATCCCGTTCTCCCTGATACCGCCGAGGCGCGTCCACGCCCGAGATCGTAGAGCCGGGCCGGGCCTCCCCTGAGGACTCACCCCGGCCGGGGTCCGGTCGCATGGTTCCGATGCGCCGCTGGCGCAGGGCCTCGAAGCAGAGTACTGATGCCGACACGGCCACGTTCAGCGACTCGGCCCGTCCCATCATGGGAATGGTGACCTGCTCATCGAGCAGGTCGTCGAGGGTCCCGTCCAACCCGGCGGCCTCGTTGCCGAACACCAGGGCCAACGGTCGCCTCCAGTCCACCGCGGCGTAGTCGGTTCCCCCGGTGACGGCCGTACCCGCCGTCACCAGCCCCCAGTCGCGGAGGGAGGTGAGGACCTGACGGACGTCCCCTCCCGAGACCACCGGGACGTGGAAGATCGATCCCGCCGACGACCGGACCGTCTTCGGATTGGTCGGATCGACCGTTCCTTCGCAGTGGACGATGCCGTCCACTCCGGCCGCGTCGGCGGTCCGGATCATCGTCCCGGCGTTGCCGGGGTCCCGGACGTCCACCAGCACCATGACCATGGTGGCACCCCTCAGGTCCTCGAGCGCGTTGGGGCTGAACCCCACCACCGCCAGCACCGGTTGGGGGGTGACGGTGTCCGAGATCCGCTCGATGACCCCGGGCGCCAGGTCGAAGACCCGGATTCCGGTCTCGAAGGCCCGGTCCACCACGCCGGTCACGGCTCGGCTGGCCCGGCCCTCCGGTGCGACGAAGACCGACTCGATCGGTGCGCCGGCATCCAGTGCCACGGACAGCAGCTCGGGACCCTCGACCACCAGCGAGGCCTCGGCGCTACGCAGGCTCCGCTTGCGCAGGAGCTGCCGGACCCGTCTGACCCGCTGATGGGTGAAGGACAGTCCGACCTGGTTCAGGAACCGGCCTCTGCATTGGCCGGAGCCTCCGCCAGCGCCTCGTTGGCCATCTGGACCAGCGAGGCGAAGACCTCGGGCTCGGTGACGGCCAGGTCGGCCAGCACCTTGCGGTCGACATCCACGTCGGCCCGGTGCAGGCCGGCGATGAACCGGCTGTAGCTCGTCCCGTTCAGGCGGGCCGCAGCGTTGATGCGCTGGATCCACAGCTGGCGGAAGTCACCCTTCCGGGCCCGACGGTCCCGGTAGGCGTACTGCATGGAGTGCATCACCTGTTCGTTGGCGGCGCGGAACGAACGACTCTTGTTGCCGTAGTAGCCCTGCGCCTGCTCGAGAACGGCGCGATGGTGCTTCTTGGCGTGTACAGCGCGCTTGACTCGGGCCATGAGGTACTTCCTTTCGTGAAACCTCACCATCTCGTGAGGTGGGTGAACGTTCGAACGTTTGCGATCCGGACATCCTGGGGACTCGACCGCCCGGCTGTCCGGCCCGGAGTGCTCCGGTGCCACCAGGCACCCGACCGGACCCGGAGGCCGCCGCTGGGCGCGGCTCAGACTGAGTGCTCGGACCACCGCCGACGGTGGTCGAGCCCGGTACTACATCCCAAGCATTCGCTTGATCTGACGCTCATCACCCGGAGCGAAATCGGTCTCACGACCCAGGCGACGCTTTCGGACGGTCGACTTCTTCTCGAGCAGATGGGAGCGGAACGCCTTGCGACGGCGGAGCCGTCCCGAGCCGGTCACCTTCACCCGCTTGCGGGCCCCGCTGTCGGTCTTCATCTTTGGCATGGCGTCAACCCTCTCCTTCGCTCGACTCGTCGGCCGGGGATCCGTCCCCGGCTGTCTCTGCAGGGGCGGCGACCCCTGCCGGTGCGGTCACTTCGGCGGACTCCGGCGCCGGGGTGGATACGGTCCCGGCCGCAGTCGCCCCTTCCGGGGACGGCTGGCCTGTCCGTGGTTCCGACCCGTTTCCGTTGTGACCGGGGCCCTTGGATGCCGCCGACTGTTTCGCCCGCTTGTCCGGCGCCAACACCATGACCATGTTCCGGCCGTCGAGTCGGGGCACCGACTCCGACTTGCCCATGCCGTCCATCTGATCGGCGATCCGGTCCAGGATCTTCTTCCCCAGCTCGGGGTGGAACACTTCGCGGCCCCGGAACATGATGGTGATCTTGACCTTGTGGCCCTCCTCGAGGAACTTGGCCACCTGGCGGGTCTTGGTGTCGAAGTCGCCGTCGCCGATCTTCGGCCGGTACTTCATCTCCTTGATCCCGACATGGACCGCCTTGCGCCGCGACTCCTTGGCCCGCTGGGCCGCGTCGAACTTGAACTTTCCGTAGTCCATGATCCGACAGACGGGTGGATTGGCCCCCGGGGCTACTTCGACCAGATCGAGGTCGAGGTCACGGGCGATGGCCAGAGCCTCGGGCAGGAGTTTGATGCCGAGCTGCTCCCCGTCCGGATCGACCAGCCGCACCTCGCGGGCACGGATCCGGTCGTTGATGCGAGGCTCATTGGTGGTGATGGTGGCTGCTATTCGACTCCACTCCCTGTCTTCGGGTCACGGACCTCCCGTGGCCGATGAAAAAAGGAGCGGAGCCTCCACCCGCTGCCGCGACTGGCGTCGGGCAACCGGTCCTCTGGACCCGGCGCACGAGTGGAACTGCACCGTGGCCGGGTGGGGGACCCGAGCTGTGAGACCCCGCTTCCTCGTCTATCAGTGTCATAGGCTACCAGTCGTGAGCTCTCTCTGGACACCCGACGGCGAACGACCGGTCGGTCGGCCCTCCGCCGACGAGCGCCCCGGTGCACCGAGTGGTCCCGGTGGGCCGGCATCGCCGCCCGCAGGTGGACGGGGTGGATCGGGCCCGCCGGTGGAGCCGGGTGACCTGGACGAGGAACAGATGGCCGAGCAGGTGGCGGCCATGCGCGCCGAGCTGGCCAATTCACCGGTCGAGGTGGTGGTGGCCAACCACTGCTACGGGCTGTTCGAGTTGGCCGCCGTGTACCTGTCGCAACAGCCACCGCTGCTCACCCAGGCCCGTCTGGCCATCGACGCCCTCGGCGCACTGATCGGTGGGCTCGAGGGTCGTCTGGGTGAGGCCGAGGAGCCGTTGCGGGACGGACTCAGCCAGCTCCGTCTGGCCTATGTGCAGATCGACGGAGCGCAGAGGGCCGGAGCCGAGGCGGCATCGGCGGCCGGCACGAACGGCGGTACCGCAGCCGAGCCGGTCCAGGCCGACGGGGCGGGGCCGGCCGGCGACGCCGGGACAGACACCGAAGGGTGACCGGGGGGCCCGAAGACCTCACGCCTCCGACTCCCGATCCCGCCGGTCCTCCCGATCCCGGATCGGCGAGCCCCGGGTCCTCCGGTCCGGGTGCACCCATGGGTCCCATCGACGCATCCCGCGTCCGCAGCTTCATCGGGCTGTCCATCGGCCTGGTCGGCCCGAGGGCCAACCTGGCCATATCCGGCGTCATCATCACCCTGTTCGTACAGCAACGGGCCTCGGGAGCCCTGGCCGTCACCTTCGCCCTGACCGCCGACCGGCTGGTGAGCTGGCTCACGTTCCCCGTGGCCGGACGGCTGAGCGACCGTACCCGGAGTCGGGTGGGGCGACGAACGCCCTACATGGCCGGCAGCCTCATCGTCATGGGGGTGGCCACATGGATGTTCACCGTCGTCAGTGGCTACTGGCCCCTCGTCCTCATGATCCTCATCGCCGGACAGGCCTCGGCCACCTTCACCCTCACCAACGTGGCCGTGGTGCCCGAA
This sequence comes from uncultured Acidimicrobiaceae bacterium, assembly GCA_963756515.1. Classification (GTDB taxonomy): domain Bacteria; phylum Actinomycetota; class Acidimicrobiia; order Acidimicrobiales; family RAAP-2; genus Bog-756. The sequence continues at coordinate 59,493 of CAVWNV010000013.1, read as the reverse complement.
GTCTTCGGTCGGAGCCGCTGGATCAAGGCACTCCTGCTGACCACGGTGCTCGGCACCATCGCCAGTTGGACCATCAAGGGAACGGTGATCGCGTCGTGGAAGCAGAACGACCCTTCCACCTGGAACCTTCCCTTCCAGGTGGCGGCGGTCATTCTGGTGTCGGTGGGCATCGTGGTACTGCTGCTGGTGCGCGAGGCCCCGACGGCCACCTACGGGGCCGAGGCCGACCGGTCGGTTCGGGCCCGGCCCACGCTGGATGAGCTCCGGGACATCATGTCCGGCCCCAACGCCAAGGTGCTCGTCGGGGGATCGCTCCTGTTCTGGTCCGGGGTCGGGTCGACGGCGTACGTGGCCATCCTGTTCTTCCAACGGGTGCTCCATGCCGGGGCCAGTGCCCAGACCATCGCCGGCCTGGTGACCGGGATCCCCGTCTTCTTCATCGGCATCGCCCTCGGGATCCCCCTCAGCCGAAAGCTCTCCCCCATGCAGTTGGCCATCGGCGCACCGCTCATCGGCGCCGTGCTGGCCGGGGTGCAGTACTTCGACACCCACCTTTGGCAGGCGGTGGTGCTGGGCTACATCGGGGCGCCGTTCATCGGGGCGTACATCATCGTGATGGCCCCGCTGCTGCTCCAACTCCTCCCGCGGGCCGGGGGCCTCGGAGAACGTCTCGGCGTCCTGCTGGCCCCGTTCAACCTGTGCAGCGTGCTACTCGCCTACATCGCCGCCATCGTCATCGATGCCACCGGCAACTACCGGTTGATCTGGCTGTTCCCGGCGGCCACCGGCCTGGCCCATGCCACGGTCAACTGCTGGCTCAAGTATCCGGACCGGAGGGCCACCACCCCTGACATGGTGGGCCGGCTCTGGGAGTGGAGCGTGGTGCAGGCCGAGTCGATGGCCGAAATGGGCCTGGTCACCGGGCTCCTCGCCGCCCCGGTGCTCGGGGTGGTGACCAAAGAGGACGCCGACAGCGCCGTGGTCATCGACATGGCCCGGAACATCCTGGGCAATCCGTACGAACCGGCCGAACCGGACGGGGACCAACCGGCGCTGGGCGAGGGGGGATCGGCGAGTCAGTCGCCCTCGGATGACGGATCGGACCGCTTGGTCACCGGCGTCCGCCAGGTCGGTGGCGGCCCCGAGGACGGCCGGGCGAACGGGGACCAGAAGTCCGGCCGGGGCGGCGCCTCGGTGGTCGAGGGCGAAGCGTCGGAACCCGACGTCCCGGACGGATCATCCCCCAATGGCCAGGCCGAGGCGGTGTCGGCGGTGGAAGCGCCCCCCGATCCCGGGGCCGGATCGGACTCCACCTCCGTACCCAGCGGAGGTGTGGCATCGACCACGCCCTGGACCCGTTCGACGCCGACCGGGGACGAATCGAAGAAACCCGAGCCGGAGGCGCCGGCCGAAGATCCCGGCACCGGCAGCGGCACGGACGGCGGCACGGGCTGAGCGTCGCGATCGGATCGGCTGATCCGCCACCCACCGGTCCGGCGGACGCTCTCCGGCGCCCCTGGGTCCGGTTCGATGCTGGCCCTGTGGACGGCTGTCGGCCCGTCCGCGACCGGCTCGGCCGACACCGGTTCGGCCGGCGGCGAAACAACCGGCTCGGGACGGGATCCCTCCGGTTCCGGCGGCATCCGGATGGAGAGGTCCGGCAGCATCGGGGAGTGCGGTGGCGGCGCGACCGCCACACCGGTCCCGACGTGACCCTCGGTTGCCGCGTTCGGTGCCACGACCACCGCCTCGCTCACCGTCGGCTCCGGCACGTCGGGCGCCGGGCCGACGACAGGGACAGGACCGGTCACGTCGTGGTCGGAGATCGGGCCGGTGACAGGGAAGGGACCGGTGGCGTCCTCCCTATCCGGTGACTCCCCGCCGTCGAGGACCAGGCTGGCGCCCGGGCGCACGACGCCGGGCAGCGGACGAACCGAGCTGGCCTCGAGTTGACCCAACCGACCGGCCGAGATCTCGAACGCCACAACCGCTCCTGCGTCGATCCGGCGGGAGCCGTCGGTGATGGCGGTGCAGTGGAACGGCAACCGATGGCCGGATCCGTACTCGACCACGCCCATACCACGGGGCTCGTCGAATTCGGCCACGTCACCGATCAGTGGCGTCCGGTCGGCGGGGACGAGGTCGGATGGTCCACTCCAGATACTCGACACGGTCACCATTCCTCAGTGGACGATCTTCGAGAGGGCCAGCTCGATGATATCGGTGGCACCCCGTTCCTTGAGAGCCGGAATCAGGACATTGATCTCCGACTTGGGGACCACCGTCTCCACGGCGAATCCCCCTCCCCCGAACAGCTCGGACACCGTCGGCGAACGGAGAGAGGGGAGGACTTCGATCACCCCGGGGAGCTGCTCGGTCGGAACATTGAGCTTGACCAGCACCTTCCCCCTGGCCTCGAGGGCCCCTTGCAACAACGTCAGGAGCTGGCCCATGGCGTGGCGCTTGTCGGGGTCGGCGGCCGCATCCGGGTTGGCGATGAGTTCGGTGTGCGAGACCAACAGGGTCTCCACGATCTTCAGTCCGGCGGCCCGGAGGGCCCGTCCGGTCTCGGTGATCTCGACCACGCAGTCGGCGATGTCGGGCACCTTGGCCTCGGTGGCCCCGTAGGACAGGCTGACCTCGGCCTCGACCCCGTGGTCCTCGAGGTAACGGCGGGTCAGTTCGGGATACTCCGTGGCGACCCGCACCGCCCCGCCGGCTCCGGTTCCCGTGGGGGCCAGATCATCGACGGAGGACACCGCGGAGTCGGTCGGCACGGCCAGCACCACGCGGATGGGGTTGGCCGTGGCCTTCGAGTATGGGAGCACCCCGAGCGAGGTCACCGCGCTCCCCCGCTCCTCCACCCAGTCGCGGCCGGTGATCCCGGCATCGAAGAGCCCGTCGGCCACGTACAACGGGATCTCCTGCGGACGAAGAATCCGGACCTCGGCCACCCGGGGATCGTCGATGACGGCGCGGTAGTCGACCTCCGAACTCCGGACGACGGTGAGATCGGCCGCCGCGAACAGGTCCAGGGTGGCGCGCTCGAGCGACCCCTTCGGCAGGACGAGGCGCAGCATCAGCGCCCGCCGACCGTGAACCCCACCCGGGAACCGGATGATGCCGCCGACACCCCGGCCAGCACGGCCAGCGTCTTCAGGGCGGTCTCAGCCGCCTCGCGGCCCTTGTTGGCGTCATCGTCCCCCGAGCGCACCAGCGCCTGGTCGACGGTGTCGGTGGTGAGGACTCCGAACACGACGGGGACACCCGTGTCGAGTTGGACCCGTTGCAGACCCGAGGCGCACTCACCGGCGACGAAGTCGTAGTGACCGGTGTCGCCGCGGATGACCGCACCCAGGCAGATCACCGCGTCCACGGCTTCGGAGAGGGCCAGCTTCTGTGCCACCACCGGGAGCTCGAACGCTCCGGGGACCCAGACCACGATGGCCCGGGACAGATCGCAACCGGCCTCCTCTAGGGCGTCGAGGGCGGCCGACAGCAACCGGTCGGTGATCCCGCCGTTGAACTCGGCGCAGGCCAGCCCCAGGCGGGCACCCGACGGCGGGTCGGGGTGGGCCGAGGGACCGATGGTGCCCTCGACCGACGTTCCGACCCGGGCCGCGGCTCGGTCCTTGGCCCCGTCCGGCAGGACGGTCAGGTCAGAGGACGTCATCGAGGCCCTCGAGGAGGTGGCCCATCCGCTCCCGTTTGGTTCTGAGGTACTCGATGTTCTCGGGTGTCGGTGCCGACTGGATGTTCACACGCTCGACGATATCGAGACCGAAGCCCTCCAGGCCGCCGTACTTGGTCGGATTGTTGGTCATGAGCCGCATCGTGGTCACACCCAGGTCGACCAGGATCTGGGCGCCGATCCCGTACTCGCGGGAGTCGGCCGGCAGACCCAGCTCGAGGTTGGCGTCGACGGTGTCGAACCCCTCTTCTTGGAGGTTGTAGGCCCGTAACTTGTGGGCCAGTCCGATGCCCCGTCCCTCGTGGCCCCGGAGGTACACGATGACGCCGCTGCCGTGGTCGTTGATGGTGGACATGGCCCCGTGGAGCTGGGGGCCGCAGTCGCAGCGCACGGAGCCGAAGACGTCGCCGGTGAGACACTCGCTGTGCACCCGCACCAGGGTGTTCTGCCGGCCGGCCACCTCGCCCTTGACCAGGGCCACGTGGTGCTCGCCGTCGAGTACCGACTCGTAGGCGTACACGGTGAACTCCCCGTAGTCCGTGGGTATGCGGGCGTCGGCGATCCGTCGGACCAGCTTGTCCTTGTGCCGGCGGTAGCGGATCAGGTCGGCGATGGAGATGAGGTGCAGCCCGTGGCGCTCGGAGAACTCCACGAGCTCGGGCAGCCGGGCCATGCCGGTCTTGTCCTCGCTGACCACCTCGCACAGGACACCGGCCGGGGACATGCCGGCCGCCCGGGCCAGGTCCACGGCGGCCTCGGTGTGCCCGGCCCGCTTGAGGACGCCGCCCGGCCGGTAGCGCAGGGGGAAGATGTGCCCGGGACGGTTGAGGTCGGTGGGGCGGATGTGCGGGTCGGCCAGGGCCTTGATGGTGGCGGCTCGGTCTGACGCGGAGATCCCCGTCGAGGTCCCATGGCGATAGTCGACGCTCACGGTGAACGCCGTCCGCTGGACCTCGGTGTTGGCCGTGACCATCAACGGCAGGTCGAGGTGCTCGACCCGCTCCGGGGTGAGCGGCACGCAGATCAGACCGGAGGTGTGGGCGAGGAAGAAGGCGATCTTCTCCGGCGTGACCGCGTCCGCGGCCATGATCAGATCGCCCTCGTTCTCACGATCCTCGTCGTCGACCACGACGACGATCTCGCCGCGACCGATCGCTTCGATCGCATCCTCAACGGCTGAAAAGGCCATCGGCCCTCGGTCTCCCTCTGTGCAGTTGGCCGGGCCGTGGATTGGCGGTCCGGTATCGTGTCGTGGCTTTCGTGTGCCTGGCGTGACGGGGTGTCACCTGTGCCAGCCCTCCTCATACTGTCGGCTGGCTTGGGGTTGGCCTTAGGCAATTTCCGCGCCGGGCGGCAGGTCGTCAGGCGTCGGTGGCAGCCAGTTCAACCCGAAGATCGTCCCCCAGGCTAGTCACCGAGAGCGTTCGACCCCGCCACAGCCGGTCGATGGTGGGCGCGCCGGGGCCGTCGAACAGGGGCCGGGCGTCGCTGCCCCCGAACAGGGCGGGGGCCAGATAGAGCACATAGCGGTCCACCAGCCCGGATCGGTGGAAGGCGTGGGCCACCCGGGCGCCCCCCTCCACCAGAAGCTGGAGGATCCCCCGGCGACCCAGCTCGTCGAGGACACCTTGGAGGTCTCCGCTCAGTTCGAGGGCGGGGGCGACGGCCGCACCGGGCGGCGAGGCGCCCAGCACCACGCGCAGGGGCTGCTGGTCGGGAGCCCGGAACCAGGGGTCGTCCGGAGGGAGGCGCACGGTCAGGGCCGGATCGTCGGCCCGGACGGTTCCCGCGCCCACCAGCACCGCGTCCGACCGGGCCCGTAGGCGGTGGACGTCGGCCCGGGCCACTGCTCCGGTGATCCATCGACTGGAACCGTCGGGCGCGGCCGAGCGTCCGTCCAGGGTGGACGCCAGCTTGAGGATCACCAGCGGCCGGCCGGTGCGCCGATGCTTGAGGTAGGCGGCCAGCTGCCCGCCGACCTCGTCCTCCCCCACTCCTGTCTCGACATCGACGCCGGCGGCCCGCAGCGCCGCGATGCCGGCCCCGTCCACCTGGGGGTCGGGATCGGTCACGCCGACGACCACCCGGCGGATTCCGGCGGCCACGATGGCGTCGGTACAGGGCGGGGTCCGGCCATGGTGCGCGCACGGCTCCAGGGTGACGTACAGCGTGCCGGCCCGGGCCCGCGGCCCGGCCGCGGCCAGAGCCGCCACCTCGGCGTGGGGACCTCCGAGGGGGGCGGTCGCGCCGACGAACCAGGCCGAGTCGCCCGAGGCGTCCCCGGCTGGCACCACCACTGCACCGACCGACGGGTTCGGGGCGGTGCGCCCCCGGACGGACTCCGCCGCCTCGATGGCGCGCCCCATCCACCCGGCGTCTGCGCCGCCATCCGGTGTGGTTTCGTCGCTCAGGGCGCGCCGCCGTCCACTGCGTCGACCGCGGCCCGAAGGATGTCGGCGGCGGCCTCGAGGGGGTGGGCCCGGCCGAACACGGCCGAGCCGGCCACGAAGACATTGGCACCGGAGCGGGCCGCATCGACCACCGTGACCGGGTCGATCCCTCCGTCCACCTCCACGTCCAGGATGAGCCCGGACCGGTCGGCCGCATCCCGGACCTGGTGCACCTTGGGCATCACGTCGGCGATGAAGGACTGCCCCCCGAAGCCGGGGAACACCGTCATGCACAGGATCAGGTCCACCTGGTCGAGAAAGGGCTCGAGGGCCTCGAACGGGGTGTCGGGATTGGCGGCCAGTCCCACCCGGAGGCCGAGCTCGCGCATCTGGGAGATCAGCTCGGCCGAACGACCCACCTCCACGTGCACGGTGCAGCCGTCGGCCCCGGCGTCGCGAAAGGCCTCGAGGAAGAGGTGGGGATCCGAGATCATGAGGTGGGTGTCGAAGAACAGGTCCGTGTGCTCGCGGAGGGACGACACCACCGGCGGACCGACGGTCAGGTTGGGCACGAAGTGTCCGTCCATAACGTCCACGTGGAGCCAGCTCGATCCGGGCGAGACCAGGTCGACCGCATGGGACAGGTTGCCGAAGTCGGCCGAGAGGATCGACGGGGCCACTCGCAGTTCGGGCCGTGCAGGTGAGCTCGCCATCGACGGTGAGCCTACTGGGCCGGGCTGGGGACAGATCGGGGACAGGCCCAGGTCAGGTGCCCAACCGCTCGCCCGGCTCGGGTCGGACGCCACGGATCCAGTCAGCGGCAGACATCGGTCGCCGCCCCTCCGGCTGGACGGTGACCAGACGGAGCTCGGAGTCCCCTCCGGCGGTGACGTCGACGCCGTGGAGTAGGCCCGTCGGCCCTCCCCGCGGGTGGCCACTTTCGTCCGGGACGGCTGAGGCCCGGTGGATGCCGAGCCGGCGGCGGCGGAACGTGGTCCAGGCCCGGCCCACCCGGACCACCCGGCGCAGCTGGGACGCCGGCTGCTCCCAGTCCAGTTCGAGCTCGCCGGGCCGGATCTTCTCGGCGTAGGACGGGGCCCCCACCTGGTCACGGGGCACGGGCAGGCCGGTCAGACCCCGGCCCAGGTGCTCCTCGAGCAGGCCGCAACCCAGGGTCACCAGCCGTTGACGCAGCTCCTCGGCGGTCTCCTCCGTTCCGATGGTGGTGGCGGCCACGGCGTAGACACCCCCGGTGTCCAGTCCCGCCTCCACCGCCATGAGACAGACCCCGGTTTCGGCATCGTCTTCGAGGATGGCCCGTTCGACCGGGGCCGCCCCCCGCCAACGGGGCAACAGGGAGAAGTGCAGATTGACCATGGGCACGGTGTGCAGCACCGACGAGGGGATGATCCGGCCGTACGCCACCACCACCCCGAGCTCCGCCCCGGTGTCGACCACGTCCGCCAGCGAGTCGGTCACGGCCAGACCGAGCTCGAGAGCGGCCTCCTTCACCGGACTGGGAGCCGGAGCGGCCCCCCGACCGCGGCGCTTGTCCGGTCGGCTGACCACCAGGGCCACGTCGTGCCCGGATGCCACCAGTGTGCGCAGCGGCTCCACCGCGGCGTCGGGGGTACCCAGGAACACCAGGCGGGCCATGCCCTGACGCTACCCGGCGGCCGGTGGCGTCAGGCCGAATCCCTCAGACGTCCGGTTCGCTCTCGGCCGAGACCAGCTTGGCCTCCATGGCCGAGGTGTCGAGGCCGAGGGCCCGGTCACGCAGGACCCGCAGTGCCTGCTTGCGCATATCGTCTTCGAGGCGCTCGACCATCAGCACGCCGTCGAGATGGTCGACCTCGTGCTGGAACACCCGGCCCAGGAACTCGTCGGCCTCGAGAGATACCTCCTCGCCGTCGAGGTCATAGCCCCGGAGGTGTACCTGGTTGGGCCGGACGATCCCGAGGCGGAGGCCAGGGATGGAGAGGCAGCCCTCGCCGTAGTACCACTCCCCACCCGTCTCCACGATGGTCGGGTTGATGATCGCCTCCGGACCGGCGCCGACGTCGTAGACGAAGAGACGCTTCTGCACGCCGACCTGGGGTGCGGCCAGGCCGGCGCCCTCCGATCCGTACATGGTCTCGACCATGTCGTCGACCAGCCGGGCCAGGGAGCCGTCGACCTCCTCGACGTTGCGGGCCACCTGCTTCAACACCGGATCGCCGTAGACGCGCACGGAGTAGGAGGACATGCTCCCAGTCTACGGGATGTGTCGGCCCGTCTACCTCAGACATCGGTAGGGTCGACCTCCACCCGCAGTCGACCGGGCGGGCGGGGAACGGAGGCCAGCGCGTCGGCCAGGTCCGACTGGGTGGTGGCGCGGACCAACCAACCGTCCCCCGGTAGGGGCGACACACCCACACCGTCGACGGCGCCGACCATCTCGGCGTAGGTGGGCGCACCGGGGCCGCGGAGCACGGCCAGGGCCCCGAAGGGAGGGAGGCCGAGGGTGCGACGGATGGCCCGCTCCTCCCCCAGCAGCAGGGTCGGGTCGGCGTGCACGGCCGCCCGCAGCACCTCGTGGTCGGGGATCCGGGTCTGCACCAGCAGTCGGCCGCCACCGTCCCGGGCCCCGACCAGACGCGAGGCCCGGGCCAGTAGGGCCAGCGTCTCCTCGCCGGCTCCGAACCGCGCCGCCAGCAGGTGCTGGTCGATATCGAGGAAGGCCACGACATCGGCGCGGGTCACCCGATGGAGCGCCGCCTCGGTCCCCACCACCAACCGGGCCGTGGCCAGATCGGTCGGCTCGGAGGACGCGGTGACCTCGCGGGCCTCCACCCCGGTCAGCGCCGACAGCTCCTCGGTGGCCCGGGTGACCCCGATCCGGAGTGCCTTGAGTCGGGTCGAGTCGCACTGCGCGCACACGGCCGGGCGTGGCTCCTCGCACCGACGGCACCGGAGCCCAGCGCCATCCGGGCTCTGGGCCACGGCCCCTCCACATCGGGTGCACGTGGCCAGGGATCCGCACTGGGCACAGGCCAGCAGCCGGGCGCGGCCCGTCCGGTTCAGGATGCACACGACCCGGCCCCCGGGGCGGTCGAGGGTGGCGTGCAACCGGTGGGCCAGACGCTCGGAGAACAGTCCGGTCCTCGGATCGTCCCCGGTGCGGTCGATGAGCTCAACCACCGGCCAACCCCGGCGCTCCACCGAACGGGCCGTGGTCACCATGGTGCGGCCCTCGGCCATCGACACGGTCGGGCAGCTGCTGACCAGCACCACCGGGGACCGGTGGCGTCGACCCCGTTCGACCACCACGTCCACTGCCGACCAGGTCGGGGCCCGCTCCTCCCGGTACGCCTCGTCGTGGGCATCCAGTACCACCGCGGCCCGCAGCCGGGGAACCGGCGCCCAGGCCGCGGCTCGTGACCCGACCACCACGGTGGCCCCGGTGGCGGCACGCTCCCACCCGTCGGGCATGAGTGACACATCCAGACCCGCACCCCGGAGGCGGGAGGCCAGTTGGGTCGCCCGGGCCGACGAGGGGGCCAGCACCAGCACCCCGGCGGGGCCGAGCCGGTGGACCAGTTCGAGCACGATCAGGGTGGCGTCGAGGGCGGGTGCCAGTCGGACCACCGAAGCCGCCCCCCCTCCGTCCAGGGTGGCGTCGACGAGCGCCACCGATCCCCCTCCCGGCGATGGCGGGGGCCGGACCCCCGGGCCGACGGCGCCGGCCGGGTCCGGGGATGGTTCGGACCGGCTCCAGGCCCCCCGCACCACCCGCGGCGGTGACGCGGTACCGAGGAATGAGGACAGTGGGCCCGCCCATCGCCACGCTGCCCACTCGGCCAGTGACACCAGTGCCGGCGGCGGCCCGTCGCCGCTGGATCCGGCCAGGGGCTTGGGTCGGACACCGGCCGTGCCCGAGACCCGGTCCTCCACCACCCACGCGCCCACGCGACGGCCGTGCAGCTCGACCCGGACCCGGCTACCGACCCGCAGGTCCGGCTCGAGGGCCGGTGGCACCGAGTAGTCGAAGCGACGGTGGATGGCCGGGACGTCGGGGACCACCCGGACCAGGTGGGCCACCCCGTCGACGGCCGGGGCGGGCCGCGGGGGCCGGCTCAGAGGCCGAGCGCCTGCTTCAGGTCATCCGCCCGCGACGTGTCCTCCCAGGTGAACTCCTTCTCCGACCGTCCGAAGTGTCCGTAGGCCGCGGTCTTCCGATAGATCGGCCGTTTGAGGTCGAGGTCGCGGACGATGGCCGCGGGCCGGAGGTCGAAGACCTCGTCCACCACCTCGGCGATGCGGACCGGGTCGGCCCGCTCGGTCCCGAACGTCTCCACCAGCACCGACACCGGCCGGGCCACACCGATGGCGTAGGCCACCTGCACTTCGCAGCGGGTGGCGGCGCCGGCGGCCACCAGGTTCTTGGCCACCCAGCGGGCGGCGTAGGCAGCCGAGCGGTCGACCTTGGACGGGTCCTTGCCCGAGAACGCGCCACCACCATGGCGGGCCATGCCCCCGTAGGTGTCCACGATGATCTTGCGGCCGGTCAGGCCGGTGTCGGCGTGCGGACCGCCCAGCTCGAACACACCGGTCGGATTGGCCAGGATCCTGAGGTTGGAGCTGTCCAACTCGGGTGGGAGCAGCGGGGTGATGACGTTGTCGCGGAGGTCGGGCAACAGCAGCGTCTCGAGGTCGACGCCGGGATCGTGCTGGGTCGAGATGAGGACGGTCTCCAGCGCCACCGGCCTGCCGTCCTCGTAGGTCACGCTGACCTGCGTCTTGCCGTCCGGCCGCAGGTACGGAAGCACGCCCACCCGGCGGACCTGGGCCAGCCGCTGGGCCAGCCGGTGGGCCAGCCAGATGGGGAGGGGCATGAGGTCGGGGGTCTCGTCGCAGGCGTAGCCGAACATCATCCCCTGGTCCCCGGCGCCCTGGGCGTTCAAGAGGTCCTCGCCCCCGGTGCCGGCGCGCACCTCGAAGGCGTTGTCGACGCCCTGGCCGATGTCGGGCGACTGCTCGTCGAGAGAGACGATCACGCCACAGGTCTTCCCGTCGATGCCGTAGGCGTCGTCGTCGTACCCGATGTCGAGCACGGTCTGGCGGACCAGTTTGGGGATGTCGACGTAGGTGGAGGTGGTGATCTCCCCGGCCACCAGGACCAGTCCGGTGGTCAACAGCGTCTCGCACGCGACCCGGCTGTCCGGATCCTCCGCCAGCAGGGCGTCGAGGACCGAGTCGGAGATCTGGTCGGCCATCTTGTCCGGATGACCCTCGGTCACTGATTCCGAGGTGAAGGTGTATCGGGTACTCACAGGAGGTTCCATTCTGGTTGGGGGCGATCGACCGGTGGTGGAGTCTCGCCCGACGTCGGGAACGGGGCGACCGCGGCCCGTGGTCCGTGTAGATCGGACCGCAGAGGCGAATGCATCCAGCTCACGATGGTTGTAACAGCGCGCACACCCTATCCAATATGGCGTCGGCCACGGCGTCCTTGGTCCGGAGGGCCACCGGGGCGGCCGAACCGTCGGTTCCGAAGATGGTGACCTCGTTGGTGTCGTGATCGAATCCGACTCCGGGGGCCGACACGTCGTTGGCCACCATGAGGTCCACCCCCTTGGCCCGCAATTTGGCCTCGGCCCGGGCGGCCAGGTCCTCGGTCTCGGCCGCGAAGCCCACCAGCACCTGCCCGGGCCGGCGCAGCCGACCCAGCTCGGCCAGGATGTCCGGGGTCGCCTCGAGAACCAGGTCAGGAACCCCGTCGGCCTTGTGCAGCTTGGCCTCGGTCGCCACCTTGGGCCGGAAGTCCGCCACCGCCGCGGCCATGATCACCACTGCGGCGCCGGTGGCGTGGTCCAGCATGACCGCCTCCATCTCGGCGGCGGTCTCCACCCTCTCGACCACCACCCCGAGGGCCACCGGCTGCTGGCTGGTGGTGACCAGCACCACCTCGGCCCCGCGACGGCGGGCCGCCGCGGCCAGGGCGTGCCCCTGCTTCCCCGACGACCGGTTGGTGATGAATCGGACGGGATCGATCGGCTCGCGCGTCCCCCCGGCCGAGATCAGTACCCTCGTTCCGGTGAGATCCGCCGCCGCGGACGAGGCGACGGGATCGGTCGGTGCCGCCCCCAACAGTCCCAACACCGTCTCCACGATGACCGACGGGTCGGCCAGCCGTCCGGCGCCGGAGTCCCCGCCGGCCAGACGGCCCTCCTCGGGCGGCACGATCGTCACCCCGCGTCGGCGCAGGACGGACAAGTTGTGCTGGACAGCCGGGTGCTCCCACATCTCGGTGTGCATGGCCGGGCACACCACGACCGGTGCCGTCGTAGCCACCAGGGTGGCGGTGAGCAGGTCGTCGGCGAAGCCGCCGGCATAGCGAGCCAACAGGTCGGCGGTGGCCGGCGCCACCACCACGAGATCGGCCCGTTGGCCCAGACGGGTGTGGGGGATGACCGAATCCTCGTCCCAGAGCGAGACCTGCGCGGCCTCTGAGCCCAGGGCGTCGAAGGTGGTCTTGCCGACGAAATGGGTGGCTCGCTCGGTCAGTACCGGTGCCACGTGGACGCCGGCATCGACCAGGCGGCGACAGACTTCGACGGCCTTGTAGGCGGCGATGCCAGCTGACACCCCGAGGACCACAACAGGCGCTCTGTCCGTCACCTGAGGCCGACCCCCTCTCCCGGGTCGAGGCCCGGTGTCGCGCCGACCCGGGTCGCACCCGGGTCCGGCCGTCTACTCGGTGGTCTCTTTCGGAGAGGTCCCATCATCCTCTGCGCCCTCGCCCTCGCCCTCGCCCTCGAGCAGGGCCAGGGCGGCCGCTTCGGCCAGGGCCACTTCCTCGGGGTCCGGACGGGTGTACGTGGCCTTGGCCGCGGCCACCTCTTCAAAGGCGATCGACAGGGGCTTGCCCGAAGCCGAGGCCACCTGGGGCGGCACCACCACGCCCAGGCCCTCGCCCAGGGAGTTGTAGTAGCTGTTGACCTGGCGGGCCCGCCGTGACGCCAGGGCCACCAGGGTGAACTTCGAGTCCACCTTGTCGAGGAGGTCCTCGATGGGTGGGTCCATGAGCGTGGTCTGGTGCTGGGCCATCACGATCCTTCAGGTAGGTCGCCGGGTGCGATTCGGAGGGTGGACCGAGCGTCCGGGGTGTCCTCCGACGGGCTGCCGACCGGTCAGGCGGCAGATCGATAACGCTCCACTATACCGGCCACGTCGTCCGTGGCCTGCGTCACGTCGTGATTGACGACCACGGCGTCGGCGATGGCTCGGCCCTCCCGCTCCTCGGCTGAGGCCGCGGCCAGGCGCTTCTCGATGTGGGAGTCGTCGTCACCGCGGGAGCGGAGGCGGGCCTCCTGGGCCTCGGGTGAGGGCGGGAGCAGCAGGATCAGCCTGGCGTCGGGCCGCAGCCGCCGGACCTGCTGGGCCCCCTGCAGGTCGATCTCGAGGAGGACATCGCGTCCTTCCGGTGGGTCGGGGACGGGGGTCCCGTAGAGGTTGCCGAGGAACTCGGCCCACTCGAAGAAGCCGTCGCTCCGGATGTGCGCCTCGAACGCGGGGCGGTCCACGAAGACGTAGGCATCCTCCCGCTCCCCGGGCCGGCGTACACGGGTGGTCCACGACCGGCTCAGCCAGAGGGCGGGATCGCTGGCCACCAGTCGGTCCGCCACCGTGCCCTTTCCGGCCCCGCCCGGGCCGAAGAGCACGAACATCACCGGGGCGGCACGACCGTGCGCCGACGGCGAACGAGGGGGCTCAGCGAGCGGTCTCGCGGAGAAGCGACTCGCGCTGGTTGCTGCCCAATCCCTGCAGGCGGCGACTCTCGCTGATGCCCACGGTGTCCATCAGGCGCCGGGCCTTGACCTTGCCCAGACCGGGCAGGGACTCGAGGACCGAGAGCACTTTCATCTTCCCGACCGTCTCGTTGGAGTCGGCCGTGGTGAGCAACTCCGACAGGGTGATCGAACCCAGTTTCAGCTTCTCCTTGACTTCGGCCCGCTCACGGCGGACCTTGGCTGCCTTGGCCAGGGCGGCCTGGCGCTGTTCGGGCGTGAGTGCGGGCGGTTGCGGCATGGTCGAGACGATAGCGCCTCTTCGGGCCCAGGTCATGTGTATCCGAACCGACCGATGCCGGTGTCGACCGGACGGACCCGACGGAGGACGGGTCGGCCCGGAGGCGCAGCGCCCCGGCGACGGCGGCCGATGACCGATACTGGGTCCGTGGTGACCGTGGATCTCAATGCCGATCTGGCCGAGGGTGACACCCTGAGCACCGCCGACCGCCTCGTCCTGGACGCTGTCACCAGTGCCAGCCTGGCCTGTGGGTTCCATGCCGGAAGCCCGTCCGTGATGCGGGCCACCGCCGCCGCCTGCATGGAGCGGGGCGTGGTGATCGGGGCCCACGTCTCCTACCGGGACCGGCCCGGATTCGGGCGCCGGGTGCTCGGGACTCCCGCCGATGTGTTGGTCGGCGACATCCTCGACCAGTGGGCCGTGCTCGTCGCCGAGGTCGACACGGAGGGTGGATCGGTGTCCTTCGTCAAACCGCACGGCGCCCTCTACCACCAGATGGGGATCGACCCGGCCGTGGCCGACGCCGTGGTGGAGGCGGTGTCGCGGCTCGGGGGCCCGACGCTGGTGGCGCCGGCCGGGTCGGTGGTGGCGGACGCGGCCCGGCGGGCCGGGATCGGCGTGGTACCCGAGGGGTTTCCCGACCGCGGCTATCTCCCCGACGGCCACCTCGTTCCCCGCCACCTCGACGGGGCCCTGGTCGACGATCCCGAGGAGGTGGCCCGACGGGCGGTGTCCCTGGTCCGTCGGCACGGCCTCGAGGCTGTCGACGGTGCGTGGACCCCCGTCGACGTCGAGACCCTCTGCATCCACGGCGATGCCGACGACGCGGCCGACAACGCCCGGGCCGTCCGGGCCGCACTCGAGTCCGACGGCATCATCGTCCGGCCGTTCCTCCCCACCGGGTCCGGTCGGCGTGGCGGTCGTCGGAGGCCGTGAACGCCGACGTCGTGGAGTTCGGGGACTCGGCCCTGTTGGTCGAGGTCGAGGACGTGGATTCGGCCCACGGCCTGGCCGCGGCGCTCGGATCGGCCCGGCGACGGGCCGACCTGCCCGACGCCGTCGACGAGTGGGTGGTGGGTTTCGGCAACGTGGTGGTCCACCTCGAGCCGGGCCACGAACCCTCCGACGTGGTGGCACGCTGGTTGGGTGAGCTGACCACCACCGTCGCTCCACCGGTCGGATCCCGGCCGGTCGGATCCCGGCCGGTCGGATCCCGGCCGGGCGGTGGCGCCGGGCCGGGGTCGCCGCTGGTCATCCCGGCCTCCTTCGTCGGCCCCGACCTCGAGGAGGTGGCGTCACTCGTGGGCGTGTCGCCGGCCGATGTGGTCGACCGGCTGACCGGCACCCGCCTGGAAGTGGCCTTCGTCGGATTCTCGCCCGGATTCCCCTATCTCGTCGGGCTCCCTCCCGAGCTGGCGTCGGTCCCCCGCCGACCGACACCCCGCCCCTCGGTCCCGGCCGGTTCGGTGGCGATCGGTGGGGGGTTCGCCTCGGTGTATCCGCAGTCCACGCCGGGCGGCTGGATGCTGCTCGGCCGGACGAGTGTGTCGTTGTTCGATCCGGGCCACCCGCCCTACGCGCTCCTGCGGCCCGGGGATGTGGTGCGCTTCAGCGACGCCGGGACCGACGCCGCGTCGTTCCCGGCCGGGGCGGTGGCGGACGGCAGACGGGCCCCACTGGCACCGTCGGGAGACCGCTTCGCCGAGGTGGTCGATCCGGGTCTCCTGAGCCTGGTCGAAGACGGCGGTCGTCGGGGGGTCGCCAGCCTGGGCGTGCCGCGGGGCGGACCCGCCGACCCGGAGGCCATGGGCCTGGCCAATCGACTGGTGGGAAACCCGGCTGGGGCCGCGGCCATCGAGCTCACCGCGTCGGGCCCGACGCTCCGCTTCCACGGGGACGCCCACGTCGCCGTGGTGGCCGGTGGGGCCGACGGGGTCGGGGTCGGCGTGGCCGGCCACCCTGTCGGGGCCGGGACCGTGGTCCCGGTCCACGACGGTCAGACCTTGGAGGTGGGTGCGGTCCGCACCGGCCTCCGGGCCTACCTGGCCGTGGCCGGCGCCTTCGACACACCGCTGGTGGTCGGCTCCCGTTCGTCGGACCTGCTCTCCGGGCTGGGTCCGGGGCCCCTGCGAGCCGGGGACCGGCTGGGCCTCGGGCCTCGGACCCGTCCCCGCGGCCGGCTGGAGACCGAGGCGGACAGGTCCGGCGCCGACCGCGCTCACAGGATCCGCGTCCTCCCCGGCCCCCATCGGTTCCCCGCCCACGAGCTGGAGACCCTGCGGTCACGGACCTGGCAGGTCGGTGCGTCGTCCAACCGGATCGGCCTTCGCCTCCTCCCGGCCGATGAGGCCGCGCCCGGAGACGGCTCGGCTCCCCCGGGACCGGGCCTGTCCGGCCGGGCAGTTCGCTCCACCGGCATGGTCACCGGAGCGATCCAGGTCCCACCCGACGGCCGACCCATCGTGCTCATGCCCGACCACGCCACCGTGGGCGGGTACCCGGTCATCGCCTGTGTCATCGCCGTCGACCTGCCCGTGTTGGGCCGACTCCGCCCCGGCGACCTCCTGGACCTGGTGCCCGTGGACCCGGCCGACGCGCACGAAGCCCGCCGCCGGAGGGAGCGGGTCCTGGCGGCCATGGTCTCCGGCTGGTTCCCGACGGCCACGGGGAGCTGACGGCGTCGGCCCGGCCGGCCGGCCGGCCGGGATCGTGGTCCCGGGCCCGGATCGGTCACCTCGGCCGGCCGGATCTGCCAGAGTGGCACCATCGGAACCATCGGTGCGGGCCGCTCACGGCGGCCCCCGGACGAGAGGACCTGCTGTGGGCGACGGGACGGGACCCGAGGACGAGGACGACGGGATGTTCCAGTCGCGAAAGGACGGCCAACTCCACTTCATGCAGGGAACCGCGGACGCCACCTTTCCCGTCACGGCCCCCGAGGACGCCACCCCCCTCGAGGAGGACGAGCCGGAAGGGGTGATCCCGCCCAGCCCGCTCTGGGCCATGAAGGACCGG
Source organism: uncultured Acidimicrobiaceae bacterium (assembly GCA_963756515.1). Lineage (GTDB taxonomy): Bacteria > Actinomycetota > Acidimicrobiia > Acidimicrobiales > RAAP-2 > Bog-756. The sequence continues at coordinate 42,327 of CAVWNV010000013.1, read as the reverse complement.
CGCCACGAACAGTGGCCCCACCTGTTCGGACACCCCGATCGCATCCGGGTCAGCCTGGGCACGGGCGACGCCACCGTCTACGCCATCGACGACGGGAAGCACCACTGCATGCTCGGGCGTCGTGTCGGCGCCACCGGGGACGGCTGCGTCTACAGCCTGGTGGCGCGGGTGACCAAGGAGACCTACGAGTCACTCTCGTCAGGAGCCGTCGACGCCAGGCAGGCCTTTCTGGCCAGCACCGAGTCCGGCCTCAGCGGCACGGTCGAGAGTCCCGGGATCGCCAATGTCTTCGATGTCGACTTCTACCAGCACACCGACGAGATCCCGGCCGAGTACCTGCCCCCCTCGCCCTTCATCGACTTCACCGAGGACCTGCCCACCGCCGACCGCTAGGCGCTAGGGGCAAGGCAGGTCGGCGGGCACTTCAGCCCAGGACGGCGGCGATCTCGTCCCGGACCCGGCGAGCCGCCGCAGCCAGGGCCCCCATCCCGGGTCCGGCCGACAGTACCGAGCGGGACACACTGGCCAGGACCGATCCCGGCGGACAGCCGGTGAACAGTCGGCCCACCTCGGCCGGTCCGGCCCCCTGGGCCCCGACCCCGGGGGCCAGGATGACCCCGCCCAGCTCGGGCAAGTTGAACGCCGACGGGCCCAGGGTGGCACCCACCACGGCGCCGACCGTCCCCGGCCGGACCTGACCGTCCCGATTGGCCTCGGAGATCTGGGCCAGGAGCATGTCCTCGACGGCCGGCCCCCGACCTCCGTCGGTCCGGGCCTCCTGGAGCGCCCGACCCTCGGGGTTCGAACTGCGCACCACCACGATGACCCCCCGCCCGTTGGCCGCGGCCCGGTCGAACAGCGGCTGGAGCGAACCGAGGCCGAGGTAGGGGACGGCGGTGACGGCGTCGACGCCGAGTGGGCTGTCGGGGTCCAGCCATGCCTCGGCGTAGGCGGCCATGGTGGAACCGATGTCGCCACGCTTGGCGTCGCCGATGACCAGCAGGCCGGCCGACCGGGCCTCGGCGATGACCGCCTCCAGCGCCGCCAGCCCGGCCGAACCGAAGCGCTCGAAGAAGGCCACCTGGGGCTTGATCACCGGCACCACGCCGGCGAACGCCTCCACACAGGCCAGGCCGAACCGACGGAGTCCGTCGGCGTCGGGCTCGAGGCCCCACTGGTCGAGCAGCGATGCCGAGGGGTCGATGCCGCCGCACAGCGGACCCGACCCCGCCACCGCCGATGACACGCGGGAGGCGAAGGACGCCGGGACGCCCCGATCACCCATGGGCCACTCCGGTCAGGTCCGCCACCCGCCTGACACCGCGACGGGCGCACCATGTCTCGATCTCCGACAGGATCCGGATGGGCGCCCGGGGATCGCGGAACGTGGCCGTGCCCACCTGGACGGCACTGGCTCCCGCCATCACCAGTTCGACGGCGTCCCGGCCCGTCATCACCCCACCCACGCCGATGATGGCAGCGTCAGGGTGAGCGGCGTGGACGTCGAACACGGCTCGGACCGCCACCGGGTGGATGGCCGGTCCGGACAGACCCCCACCCCCGGGTCCCGACCCCAGGACCGGTCGGCGCTGGTCGACGTCGATGGCCATGGCCAACACTGTGTTGATCACGGTGACGCCCTCGGCCCCGGCCTCCAGCGCGGCGCCGGCCACCTCGGCCAGGTCGGCCACCGTCGGGCTCAACTTGGCCCAGCGGGGCAGGCCCGGGCAGTGTTCCCCCACCGCGGCCACCACCTCGGCGGTGGCCGCCGGCGAGTGGGCGAACATCCGGCGCCGGTCCTCGATGTTGGGGCAGCTGACGTTGACCTCGACGGCCGTCACTCCCTCCACCCCGGCCAGCGCGGCGGCGGCCTTGGCGAAATCCTCCACCCGCTGGCCCCAGATGCTCACGACGGTGCGGGCGCCGAGGGCGGTCAGCCGCGGCAGGTCCTGATCCAGCCACGCCTCCAGCCCGGGGCCCTGCAGGCCGACACTGTTGATCATTCCCGACGGTGTCTCGTGGACCCGGGGGGCGGCGTTTCCGGCCCAGGGCCCGACCGACAGCGACTTGACCACCACCGCACCGAGCTGGTCGAGAGGCACATAGGCGGCCAGTTCGTCGGCGTGGCCCGACGTGCCCGACGCCGTCATGACCGGATTCGGGAGGGTCAGGGATCCCACCGTCACCGACAGGTCCACCTCTCCGGACCGCACCGCCCGCCAGGCCCGACGGACCCGTTGGCCCGGACCGGTGCCGGAGTTGGCCCCGCTCACCGGATCACCGCTGGTGGTACTCCTGCAGCGAGCGCACCGAGAGAGGGTGGCTGATCCAGTCGGCGATGCCGGCCGCCGCGGCCCGGGCCGCGGCCACCGTGGTCAGGCAGGGCACCATGTGGGCCAGTGCGGTGGCCCGTATGTGGAGTCCGTCGGCGCGGGGCCCGCGGCCTCGGGGCGTGTTCACCACCAGCTGCACCTTTCCCCCGGCGATCAGCTCCACGGCATCGACCACCCCGGGGTGGGCATCGCCCACCTTGGCCACCACCGTCGCCACCGGGATCCCCTCGGCCTCCACCATGGCCGCCGTCCCCGAGGTGGCGGCCAGTTCGAATCCCAGGGCGGCGAACTGCCGGGCGGCCTCGAGGCCGGAGGCCTTGTCCCGATCGGCCAGCGAGAGGAAGACCGTGCCGCTGACGGGTAGGCGGTTCCCCGCCGCGATCTGGCTCTTGGCGAAGGCCAGGCCGAAGGTGGACCCGATGCCCATGACCTCGCCCGTCGACCGCATCTCGGGCCCGAGCAGGGTGTCGACCCCGGGGAACCGGTTGAAAGGCAGCACGGCCTCCTTGACCGAGACATGGCCGGTGACCGGTTGGCGGAGCAGCCCCTCGTCACGCAGCTCGACCAGGGTGGCACCGACCATCACGCGGGCCGCCACCATGGCGACGGGCACGCCGGTGGCCTTGGCCACGAACGGGACGGTACGGCTGGCCCGCGGGTTGGCCTCGAGCACGAAGGCCCGGTCGTCTTTGACCGCGAACTGCACGTTGATCAGCCCCCGGACCTCGAGTGAGTCGGCGATGATGCGCACCGAGCGTTCGAGCTCGGCCACCACCTCGTCGGAAAGGGTCTGGGGGGGCAGGGCACACGCCGAGTCACCCGAGTGCACGCCGGCCTCCTCCACGTGCTCCATGACGCCGCAGATGACCACCTCGCCGGTGGCGTCGCGCACCGCATCCACGTCCACCTCGACGGCATCCTCGAGGAACCGGTCCACCAGCACCGGCCGATCCGGCGTCACGCCGCCCTCCCGTCCGAGCGATCCTCCGATGCCGGCCATGGCCTCCACCGCCTCCACCAACCGCTCGTCGTCGTAGACGATCTCCATGGCCCGGCCGCCCAGGACGTAGGAGGGACGGACCAGCACCGGGTAGCCGATGGACGACGCCACCGCCACCGCCTCGGCCGAGGTGGTGGCGGTACCGCCGGGCGGTTGGGCCACACCCAGCTCGGAACAGAGTGCGTTCCACCGCTCGCGGTCCTCGGCCAGATCGATCGATGCCGGTGAGGTCCCGAGCACCAACGCCTCCGGTATGTCGGCGGCCAGCTTGAGCGGGGTCTGGCCCCCGAGCGAGACGATGACACCGACCAGGCGACCGCCGTCCACCGAGGCCGCCCGCTCGGCGTCGAGCACGTTGGTCAGGTCCTCAGAGGTCAGCGGCTCGAAGTAGAGGCGGTCGGAGGTGTCGTAGTCGGTCGAGACGGTTTCGGGGTTGCAGTTGACCATCACCGTCTCGTAGCCCGCGGCCCGCAGGGCGAACGAGGCGTGGACACAGCAGTAGTCGAACTCGATGCCCTGGCCGATCCGGTTGGGTCCCGAGCCCAGGATCACCACCCGGGGACGGTCCGAGGGGCGCACCTCGTCCTCGTCCTCGGTGGTCGAGTAGTGGTACGGGGTGTGGGCCTCGAACTCGGCGCCGCAGGTGTCCACCGTCTTGAAGGTGACGCCCACACCCAACGCGGTGCGGGCCTCCCTGACATCGGACGCCGTCACCGGGTCACCGAACAGGTAGGCCAGCTGGTGGTCGGAGAAGCCCAACTGCCGCAGCCGGCGCCACGCCCTGCGGTCCAGGTCTCCGAGCGTGACCCCCAGCGTCACCTGCAGGTCGAGGGCCATGCGGGCGTCGGTGATCTCGGCCATGGCGGAGAGGAACCAGGGATCGATGCCGGTCGCCCGGGCCAGACGGTCGACGGAGACGCCCCGTCGGAGCAGGGTCTCGAGCTGGTAGAGGCGCTCCGGCGTGGCCGTGGCCGCCGCCACCAGGATCTCGTCGGTGCCGAGCCGGTCCAGAACGGCCTCGCCGGGGTCGGCGTTGAGCCCGGACCGGCCCTGCTCGAGGGAGCGGATGGCCTTCTGCAGGGACTCGGGGAAGGTCCGGCCGATGCCCATGACCTCGCCCACCGACTGCATCCGCGTCCCCAGCTCGTCCGTGGCCCCCGGCAGCTTCTCGAAGGCCCACCGGGGGATCTTGGTCACGACGTAGTCGATGGTCGGCTCGAACGAGGCCGGTGTGGCACCGGTGATGTCGTTGGGGATCTCGTCCAGTCGGTAGCCCACCGCCAGCCGGGCGGCGATCTTGGCGATGGGGAATCCGGTGGCCTTGGAAGCCAGCGCCGACGACCGCGACACGCGGGGGTTCATCTCGATGACGACCTGTCCCCCGTCGACCGGGTCCACCGCGAACTGCACGTTCGAGCCGCCGGTCTCCACCCCGACCCGACGGATGCAGGCGAAGGCGGCGTCCCGCATCTGCTGGTACTCGACGTCGGTGAGGGTCTGGGCCGGCGCCACCGTGACCGAGTCACCGGTGTGCACGCCCATCGGGTCGAGGTTCTCGATGGAGCAGATGACCACGCAGTTGTCGGCCCCGTCCCGCATGACCTCCAGTTCGAACTCCTTCTGACCGGCGATCGACCGTTCGATCAGCACCTCGCCGACGGGCGAGGCCTCGAGGCCCTCGGCCGCCAGCCGTACCAGGCCGTCCCGGGTGGCGGCGATGCCGGTCCCGGCCCCGCCCAGGATGTAGCTGGGTCGGACCATGATGGGGTAGCCGATGGAGTCCCCGATGGCCAGGGCCTCGTCGAGGGAGTGGGCGAACCCCGAGGCCGGGACGGCCAGTCCGATCTCCTGCATGGCCGCCTTGAACCTCTCCCGGTCCTCGGCGGTGGCGATGGCCTCGGCGTTGGCTCCGATGACCTCCACGCCGTGGGCGGCCAGCACGCCCCGCTCGGCCAGGGCCATGGTCAGGTTCAGGGCGGTCTGACCGCCCAAGGTGGGCAGCAGGGCGTCGGGGTGCTCGCGCTCGATGATGGCGGTCAGGACGTCGGGGTCCAAGGGCTCGACGTAGGTTCGGTCGGCCATGGCCGGGTCGGTCATGATCGTGGCCGGATTGGAGTTGGCCAGCACCACGCGGAACCCCTCCTGGGCCAGCACCCGGCACGCCTGGGTTCCGGAGTAGTCGAACTCGCAGGCCTGCCCGATCACGATGGGCCCGGAGCCGATGACCAGGATCGACTCGATGTCGTGGCGACGCGGCATCAGCCCACGTCCTGTCGGTCACGGACCCGGGCCCCGGTGGCGTCCATGAGGGCGCGGAACTCGTCGAACAGGTAGCGGGCGTCGTGTGGTCCGGGACCGGCCTCGGGGTGGTACTGCACGCTGAACACCGGGACGTCGCGGCTGCGGATCCCCTCGACCACCCCGTCGTTGAGGTTCACGTGGGTGACCTCCGCTGTGGCCAGCGAGTCCTCGGCCACGGCGTAGTTGTGGTTCTGCGAGGTGATCTCCACCCGGCCGGTCGAGATCCGACGCACCGGGTGGTTCCCGCCGTGGTGCCCGAAGGGAAGTTTGAAGGTGGTGGCACCCAACGCCGTGGCCAACAGCTGGTGGCCGAGGCAGATGCCGAACACGGGGGTCGTCCCGGCCGCGGCCAGGGCCCGGATCTCGCCGACGACGTCGGGCAGTCCGGCCGGGTCGCCGGGTCCGTTGGAGAGGAAGACCCCGTCGGGGTCGAGGCCGAGGACCTCGTCGGCCGGGGTGGACGCCGGGACCACGGTGACCGTGGCCAGCTCCCCGAGCTGGCGCAGCATGGCTTCTTTGATGCCGAAGTCGTAGGCCACGACCCGGTACGGCCCCGAGCCCCGGGTGAAGGCGGTCGGCGTGGTCACCGAGGCGACGAGGTCGCGGCCCTCGGTGGACGGGGTGGCCTGGGCCGCGGCCAGCAGGTCCGGCTCGGGGGCGGTTCCGAATGCGCACGCCATCGACCCCGCATCTCGCAGATGACGGGTGAGTCGGCGGGTGTCGACGCCGGTGATCCCGGCCACGCCGAAACGGATCAGGAACTCCTCGAGCGAGGCCGTCGCCCGCCAGTTGCTGGGCCGACCGGTGAGGTCGCGCACCACCACCCCACAGCAGTGGGGGTGGGCCGCCTCGTCGTCGGTGGGGTTGACCCCGTAGTTCCCGATGTGGGGATAGGTGAAGGCCACCACCTGGCCGGCGTAGGACGGATCGGTGATGACCTCCTGATAGCCGGACAGCACGGTGTTGAACACCGCCTCCCCGGTGGACACGCCCCCGTCGGGCACGGCGCCGATGGCCTCGCCCTCGAACCGGGCCCCGTCGGCCAGCACCAGCAACGCCTCGTCCCGGTGCCGGGTGCCGTCGCGCCCGCTCACCGCTGGGCCTCGCCGTCGACCACGACCGGCTCGCCGCGGAACACGGTGTGGCGGACCCGTCCCGTCATGGACCGACCGGCATAGGGGGAGTTCCGGCTCCGGCTGGCCAGGGTGGCGGGGTCGACGGTCCAGGTGAGGTGGGGGTCGATCACGCACAGATTGGCCGCCGCGCCGGCCACGACCGGACCACCCTGGGTCCCGCCGTTGGCGGCATCGAGGCCACTTATGCGGGCCGGCTGCCAGCTCATGAGGGCCACGATCCGTCGGAGGGGCAGGTCCAGCTCACCGAGGGCGAGGGACAGTGCCGTCTCCAGGCCCAACATGCCCGGGGGGGCCTGGTCGAAGGGGAGGTCCTTGAACTCGGGTGCGTGGGGAGCGTGGTCGGTGGCGATGGCGTCGATGGTCCCGTCGGCCAATCCCTGCTTGAGGGCGGCCACGTCGGCGGCGGGACGGAGGGGAGGGCTGACCTTGAAGACCGGGTCGTAGCCCGCGGTGCAGGCGTCGGTCAACGAGAAGTGGTGGGGAGCGGCCTCGGCCGTCACGGGCAGCCCCTCGGCCTTGGCCTGGCGGACCAGCTCCACCGACGGCCCGGTGGAGACGTGGAGGAAGTGGATGCGGGCGCCGGTGACCCGCACCAGGGCGATGTCACGGGCCACCATGACCTCCTCGGCCAGCGCCGGGGTTCCGGGCAGGCCGAGCCGGCTGGACCAGGCCCCCTCGTGCATGGCGCCCGTGGCCGACAGGGTGGTGTCCTCGCAGTGCTGGGCCAGGGTGACCCCGAGCCCGGTGGCGTACTCGAGGGCCCGGCGCATCAGCCCGGCCGACTGGACCCCGGCGCCGTCGTCGGTGAAGAGGCGGACGCCCAGGGCGGCCAGCTCCGACATCGGAGCCAGTCGCTCACCGGCGCGGCCCACACTGATGGCTCCGGCCACGGCCACTTCGGTGGTCACCGTCGCCGCCAGCTCCTGCACGTTGCGGACCGCCTCGGCCGAGTCGAGTGGTGGCTCGGTGTTGGGCATGGCCACCACCGCGGTGAAGCCCCCCAGCGCCGCGGCCCGGGCTCCGGTCTCGATGGTCTCGGCCTCCTCCCGTCCCGGCTCCCGCAGGTGGGTGTGGAGGTCGACCAGGCCCGGGGCGACCACGGCGCCTTCGGCGTCGAGCACCAGCGCCCCATCCGGCCGCGCCAGCCGCGATCCCACCTCGATCACCTGCCCGCCCGCCACCAACACGTCGGCCGGTCGCTCGCCCCCCTGGTCGACGAGGGTCCCTCCCCGGATGAGCAGGGTGTGATGGCCGTTGACGACCGGGGCGCCGCCGTCAGTCACGACCGACTCCGTCCAGCGTCCCCTGGCCGAGGAGGAGGAACAGCACGGCCATCCGCACCGCAACGCCGTTGCTCACCTGCTCGGTGATCATCGAGGCCGGCAGTTCGGCCACGTCGGAGGCGATCTCTACGCCGCGGACGATGGGCCCGGGGTGGAGGATCACCGCCTCGGACTGGAGCAGGGCCGCCCGGCGGGCGGTGAGCCCGAAGCCGGTCGTGTACTCCCGGAGGGTGGGGACGAACTCCCCGCTCCCCCGCTCCGACTGCACCCGCAGGAGCGAGACCACATCCGCCTTGGGCAGCACCTCGTCGAGGTGGTGGCTGACGCCGACGATCGGCCACCCCTCCAGCGAGGGTGGCAGGAGCGTGGCCGGCGCCACCAGGGTGACCTCGGCCCCGAGGGCGGCGTAGGCGGCGATCTGGGAACGGGCCACCCGGCTGTGCCGGATGTCCCCCACGATCAGGACCTGCAGTCCCTGGAACCGGGTCTGCCCGGCATCCCCCCCGCCGAGGGCCTGGCGGACGGTGTAGAGGTCGAGCAGCGCCTGGGTGGGATGCTGGTGCCAACCGTCGCCGGCGTTGATCACCGAGCAGTGGTCGACCCAACCCGCCACCCGGGCCGGGACCCCCGAAGAGGCGTGCCGGATGATCACCGAGTCGATCCCGATGGCCTCGATGGTCTCGACGGTGTCCCGCAGTGACTCCCCCTTCTTCAGCGACGACGATCCGGCCGCGAAGGAGAGCACGTCCGCCGACATCCGTTTGGCCGCCGTCTCGAACGACATGCGGGTGCGGGTGGAGTCCTCGAAGAACAGCGTGGCCACGGTCCGGCCCCGCAGGGTGGGGACCTTCGGATTGGCCCGGCGACCGACCTCGACGAAGGAGTCGGCCACCCGCAGGACCTCGACGATGTCGTCGGCGTCCAGATCGTCGATGCTGAGCAGGTGGGCGGGGAACGGGCTCACCGGTTGACCAGGTCCCCGAGGGCCACCCCGTCCACCGAGACGTCGACCATCTCGTCCCGCCGGGTGGGAAGGTTCTTGCCCACGTAGTCGGGGCGGATGGGGAGCTCCCGATGGCCCCGGTCGACCATCACGGCCAGCTCGACCAGCTGGGCCCGGCCGTACTCGCCCAGCGCGTTGAGGGCGGCGCGGATGGTCCGCCCCGTGAACAGCACGTCGTCCACCAGCACCACGGTGGCACCGGTCAGGTCGAAGCTGATGTCGGTGGCCGCCTCGGGCAGCACCGGGCGAAGGCCGATGTCGTCCCGGTAGAAGGCCACGTCCAGGGTACCCACGGGGACGCTGGCCCCTTCGACCTCGGCCAGCGTGTCGGCCAACTGCTCGGCGATGGACACTCCCCCGGTCTGCAGCCCCACCAGCACCACGTGCTCGAGACCCCGGTTGCGCTCGGCGATCTCGTGGGCCATACGGGTCACGGCCCGGCGCACGTCCTCGGCCGACATGACCTGGGCACGGGGAACGAAGACAGCACCCCGCGGTCGGGTATGACTGCGCTCGCGTTCGGCCACTGCTCCTCCTGTCCGTACGGGCCTCACGGGACCCGCTTCACGGTCAGGCCCCGACTATACCCGGCCCACCGACGACGTGGTCAGCCTCGTGGCGACCGGTCGGCACGGCCCGCGGTCACGGGCCGATCTGGCGGATCTGACGGGCCAGGGTGGAGAGTACGCCGTTGACGAACCGGCCCGAGTCGTCGGTCGAGTAGGCCGAGGCCAACTCGACCGCCTCGTTCAACACCACCGGGGTCGGTACGTCCGGGCAGTCCAGGAGTTCGGCCACCGCCAGTCGCAGGACGTTGCGGTCCACGACCGCCATCCGATCGAGGTCCCATCCGATGGCGGCCGAGTCGACCAGACCGTCGATCTCACCGTGACGGGAGCCGACCGCTTCGAGCAGCCTGACCGTGTAGGGGTCGGGGGCCACGGCCAACCCGTCCAGCACATCGGCCAGCGACGATCCCTTCAGATCCGCCTCGTAGAGGAGGCTCAATGCCCGTTCACGGGCCTGGTGGCGGGGTGCGGAGTCCATGGTTGCCGATCGGTGGGAGGCGGGTGGAGGGCGCCGGGGCCCGGATGCCCGGTTCGGCCGGGACGGTCGCCGGCGCCATGGCCGGTGCGACCCGGCCGGAGGTGCTGATGCCGGGGCCGGACCGCTCCGGCCGGCCCGAGGTGTCAGGCCCTGGTCAGGTACTCCCCCGTGCGGGTGTCGACTTTGATCTTCTCACCCGGGTTCACGAAGAGGGGGACCTGGAGGACCAGGCCGGTCTCCAGCGTGGCCGGCTTGCGGGCACCGGACACCCGATCGCCCTGCAGCCCGGGCTCGGTGTCGGTCACGGTGAGCTCGACCGCGGCCGGCAGGTCCACGCCGACGATCTCGGTGCCGAAGAACTGCAGGACGGCGTCGTCGCCCTCCTTCAGATAGTCGGCGGCGTCGCCGAGCAGTCCCTTGTCCACCTGGAGCTGCTCGTACGAAGCGGTGTCCATGAACACGTAGTCGGTCCCGTCCCGGTACAGGAACTGCATCTCCCGCTTGTCGATGATGGCCTGCTCCAGCTTCTCGTCGGCACGGTAGGTGCGTTCGATGACGGCCCCGGTGCGCGAGTTCTTCAGTTTGGTCCGCACGAAGGCCCCGCCCTTGCCCGGCTTGACGTGCTGGAACTCCACCACGGCGAACAGTCCCTCGGGGAGGTCGAGGGTCATGCCGTTGCGGAGATCGTTGGTGGAGACGGCCATCAGACGGCGACTTCCTTCGGGAAACGGGTGAGCGAGCGGCTGCCGCCCTCGGTCACCACCAGGGTGTCCTCGATGCGCACCCCACCCGTGTCGGGCAGGTACACACCGGGCTCCACGGTGACCACGGTGCCGGGGACGAGGATAGCAGTAGACCCCGGTCCGACCGACGGTCCCTCGTGGATGTCCAGACCCACCCCGTGGCCGGTGCCGTGCTCGAATCGGTCGGCCCAGCCGGCGGCGGCGATGACCTGGCGACAGGCCTGGTCGACCGAGCCGGCCGTCACGCCCGGCTCCACCTGGGCCACTCCGGTGCGCTGCGACTCCGCCACCACGTCGAATACCGTGGCCATCTCACCCACCGGTGGTCCGCCCACCCAGAACGTACGGGTCATGTCCGAGCGGTAGCCGTCGAAGACGGCACCGAAGTCCACCACCACCGGGTCCCCGGGCCCGATCACCCGTCCGCCCGGCCGGGCGTGGGGCTTGGCCGAGTTCTCCCCCGACGCCACGATGGTCTCGAAGGCGCTGTCCTCGGCCCCGAGCTGGCGCATGGCGTGGTCGAGGGCGGCGGCGAAGTGGGACTCGGTGAGCTCCTGAGGGCGGCCACCGGCCGGTCCCGAGGATCCGGCCGCGGCCAGCAGGGGGAGAACCGAACCCAGTGCTTCGTCGGCGATCGCCGCCGCCCGGGCCATCCTGTCCACCTCACCGGCGTCCTTGACCGATCGCAGACCCTCCACGACGCCGCGGGTCGGGGCCAGGGTCGAACGGACGAAGACCTCGTCCCACGAACGCTGACCGGACCAGGTGACGTGATCGGCCTCCAGTCCGAGGGAGGGTGCGGCGTCGGAAGCGGCCGCCAACGCCTCCCGCTGGACCCCCACGCCGCCGACGCAGATCTCGACCCCACCCTCCACGCCGGCGTGACCCAGCTGCTCGGCGGACTGCGTCCGGTAACGGCCGTCGGTGGTCAACAGGGCGCCGCCGGGAGTGACCAGGAGGAGGCCGGCCGATCCACTGAAGCCGGTCAGCCAGCGGATGTTGGCCGGTGTCGTCACCAGCAGTCCGTCCACCGGCTGGCCGTCCGGGCCGGCCGTGGCCAGCCTCTCCCGCAGCCGGTCGATACGGCCCGCCACCTGCAGCGGCGCCAGTTTGGGTGGCGTCACTGGGATCCCCCCGGGCCGGACGGGGCAGTGAGAAGGCGGTGCACGGCGTCCACGGCCAGGCCGTACCCGATCCCGCCGAATCCGGCCACCACGCCGTTCGACACCGGGGCGATCACCGACCTGTGCCGGAACGGCTCCCTCGCCGCCGGGTTGGACAGGTGCAACTCCACCACCACGCCGTCGAATGCGGCCAGGGCGTCGTGGAGCGACCACGAGGTGTGGGAGAGGGCGCCGGCGTTGACGATGATGGCGTCGGCCCGCCCCCGGGCGGCGTGGACCGCCTCGACCAGGTCGCCCTCGTGATTGGTCTGGCTGTGCTCGAGCTCGTACCCCAGGCCGCGGGCCACCGACGTGGCCGTGGCCACGTGGTCCTCGAGGGTGGCCGTCCCGTAGACGGACGGCTCCCGCTGACCCAGCAGGTCGAGGTTCGGACCGGACAGCAGCACGATGAGCCGCTCCTCGGTCATCGCCGGCCGTCCGATGGAGATCGGTCCATGTCCGCCAGGGTAGCGACCACGTCCCTCCGATCCACGCCACGCACCACCTCGACCCCGTCGGGGCCGTCCAACACGAAGGTCAGGTCGTGGCGGGCCTTCTTGTCCCGGGCCATGAAGGTCACCAGCGCCTCGGGTTCGGCACCGGCCGGCAGGTCGCACGGCAGGTCGAACCGACCGACCACCTGCCGGTGGAGGTCCACCCTCCGGTCGTCGATGCGACCGAGCCGCCGGGCCAGCCGCGCCGCGAACACGAGGCCGATGGCCACGGCCTCACCGTGGCGAAGGTCCCATCCGGCGCCGGGATCGAACGCCGTGGCCTCCAGGGCGTGGGCCAGGGTGTGCCCGTAGTTCAGGAGCATCCGCCGGTCGCCCTCGCGCTCGTCGGCCACCACGATGTCCGCCTTCATGGCCACGCACCGGGCCACCTGCTCCTCCAGCGGCAGGTCGAGCAAGGGGGCCCGGGTCCCACGGCGGCCGTCGTCGACCCCTTCCAACAGGGCGTACTTGGCCATCTCCCCCCGCCCGGACGCCCACTCCCTCGGCGGGAGGGTGGCCAGCACCTCGGTATCGCACAGCACCGCCCGGGGCTGCCAGAACGCGCCGACCAGGTTCTTCCCCTCGGGGATGTTGACCCCGGTCTTGCCCCCCACGGCCGCGTCGACCTGGCCCAGCAGTGTGGTGGCCACGTTGATGTAGGCCGTGCCCCGGTGGAAGGCGGCCGCTGCGAACCCGGCCAGATCGGTGACCACGCCGCCACCGACGGCCACGATGACGTCGGACCGGGCCACGCCGGCCCGGGCGAAGCCGCGGCACAGCTCCTCCACCCTGCTGACCGACTTGGCCTCCTCGCCGTCGGGGACGACGAACCGGGAGACGGGGATCCCGGGGTCGACCTCGACCCCGATGCCGGACTGCGTCACCACGGCGGCCCGGGCCGCACGGGGCACACTGACGGCCACCATCTCGGCCAACCGGTGGCGGGCCCCGTCCCCCACCGTGACGTCGTAGCGGCGTTCGCCCAGCTCGACGGGTATGTCCCTCACGGCGCCCCCGATCCGGTCGGACCGACCTCGGCCAACACGCGTTCGGCCACCTGGCCGGGCGAGAGGTGGTCGACGTCCACGATCAAGGCCGCCACCGACTCGTAGAGCGGTCGCCGGACCTCGTACAGATCGGCCAGGGCCGTACCGGGGTCTTCGCCGAGGAGCGGGCGGCCGGCGCCGTCACCCACCCGCCGGGCCAGCAGCCCCGGGTCGGCCCGAAGCCACACCACGGTGCCCGAGCGCGCCAGGAGCGCACGGTTGGCCGCCGACAGCACGACCCCGCCCGCCGCCGACACCACCACCGGGTCTGGACCGGAGAGGGCCTCGACCAGGACCTGCTCCTCCTGGGCCCGGAAGGCCGCCTCCCCCTCGTCGGCGAAGAGCTCGGGCACGGTCCGCCCGGTGCCGGCCACCACCTGGGCATCGGAGTCCAGGTGGAGCCATCCCAACCGCTCGGCCAACAGGCGACCCACCGTCGTCTTCCCCACCCCCATCATCCCCACCAGGATGAGCCGGTCAACCATCGGCCGGTGGCGCCGCCGCCGACGGGGTCTCGCCCAGGGCGGCCAGATACCCGAGTTGGTTGCGGCGAAACTCCTCGACCGAATCCCCGCCGAACTTGCGCAGCGCCTCGGACGCCAGCACCAGGGCGACCATCGTCTCGGCCACCACGCCCATGGCCGGCACCGCGGTCACGTCCGTGCGCTCCTTGAACGACAGGGTCGACTCCTTGGTGACCACGTCCACCGTGGCCAGGGTCGGGCGGTTGAGGGTGGCCAGTGGCTTCATGGCGGCCCTCGCCACGATGGCGGATCCGGTGGAGATGCCACCCTCGATCCCCCCGGCGTGGTGGGTGTCGCGCACATACCCCCCACCCAGCCGGCCCGGTGCATCCTCACCGGCGGCTGCGGGTGTCCGGATGGCGTCATGGGCCTCGGATCCCCGGCGTCCGGCCAGTTCGAAACCGTCCCCGAACTCCACCGCCTTGATGGCCTGGATGCTCATCAGCGCCTGGGCCACCAACGCGTCCAGTCGTCGGTCCCAGTGCACGTGGCTCCCGAGGCCGACCGGAACCCCGTAGGCGATCACTTCGGCCACGCCCCCCACCGAGTCGCCGGCCTTGGCCGCGGCCTTGACCGCCGCCACCATCCGGCTCTCCGCCTCCGGATCGGCACAACGCACCGAGGAGGCGTCGATCCGGGACAGATCCTCCATGGTCGGGAGGAGGCCGGACGAGGCCCGCTCCGGACCCAGCTGCACGACGTGGCTCAGCACATCGACGCCGATCTGTCCCAGCAGGAGCTTGGCCAGGGTGCCGGCCGCCACCCGGGCCGCCGTCTCGCGGGCCGAGGCCCGCTCCAACACGTCTCGGGCGTCATCCAACCCGTACTTCAGCATGCCGGACAGGTCGGCGTGGCCCGGCCGGGGCTGGGTCAGGACCTTGGTGGGGAGCCCGGGGCGGGCCGACATCTCGGTCTCCCACTTGGGCCACTCGGTGTTGGCGATCTCCACCGCCACGGGCGAGCCCAGCGTGCGCCCGTGGCGGACACCGCCCACCAGGGTCACCTCGTCGGCCTCGAAGCGCATGCGCGGGCCCCGGCCGAACCCGAGCCGCCGACGGGCCAGGCCCCGTTGGATGTCACCCTCCGTCACCAACAGGCCGGCCGGCATGCCTTCCACGATGACCACGAGAGCGCGTCCATGGGATTCACCGGCGGTGAGGAAGCGCAGCATGCCGCAAATCTACTCGGGGGCCCGCGTGGTCCCGGCCTGGGTCGACGCTCGGGCGCGGCCCATCCGGTCAGGACGTGGTGTGGAACAGGCCGTGGGCGACCTGGGCGCCCCAGAACACGGCCACGACCGCGCCGGCGGACAGGGACGGGGCGAACGGGATGCGGGTCTTACGGCCCGCCGACGACACGGTCATCATGGCCAGGCCGAAGAGCATGCCGGCCACGAACCCGGACAGGAAGGCCACGTAGGCGTGGAGCAGGCTCAGGTAGCCGGTGGTGAGCCCGATGGCTCCGGCCAGCCGCACGTCACCGAAGCCCATGCCGCGGGGGATGAACCACCAGATACCGAAGAAGATCCCGAACGCCACCGCTGCAGCGATGACCGCCCCGGTGAGGCTGGGCCAGGTGTGGTCGACGGCGGCCGACGCCACCAGCAGCGGGACGATCAGGACCAGGCCTCCGTAGATCAGTCGGCGGGGGACGAGGCGGTGGGAGAGGTCGGTCACCGAGATCACCACCACCATGGCGAAGAAGACGCAGAAGGGGGCCAGCACGATGTCCCGACCGAAGTGGACGGCGGCACCGGCGAACAACCCCCCGGTGACGAGGGCGGCGCCCAGGGTCCGGGCCGGGGCCGGACCGGCGGGCAGGAGGTGGCCCAGCGTGCGGTCCTCGGGCGCCGGGTCGTCGGCATCATCGGCCTCCGCCGCTTCCAGGGCTCCTTCGGCCGCCTCCTCCAGGTGGACCAGGGTCGTCTCCGCCCCCCCGTCACCACCGACGTCGTGGTGCTCCGTCTCCACCAGCAGGGCGGCGCGGCGGCGCTCGTCGTCCAGTCGGCTCCGGTCGGCCGCCCGCTGTCCCACGGGATCGAGGACTCCTCCGATCAACAGTCCGGCGGCGGCCGTACCGGCGACGAGGAGTGCGTCCACCCGAGGCAACGTACAGGACCGACCCGGCCGAGCGGGGCATCGTCCGCCACCACGACAGCGGGGCGGGTCGGCTGCCGGCACCGGCGCGGCCGGCGGCCGGTGCGGGTCGGGCTAGCTGTGAGCCGGCTCGTAGTAGGGGTTCGTCCCGTCGGCGTGATCGGTGACGTCGACGATGTTGACGATTTCGGGGATGGCCTCCCGCAGGATGACCTCGATGCCCTGGGACAACGTGGCCTTCGCCATTCCGCACCCCTGGCATCCGCCGCTGAGGCGGAGGTACACCGACGCGTCCTTGACCGCCACCAGGTCGGCCCGCCCGCCGTGAGCGGCGATGCTGGGGTTGACCTGCTCCTCCAGTACCGACACGACGCTCTGGGCCAACGGGTCGGACAGATCCACGTCGGAGCCCATGCCCTGCAGGGTCGGTACCGGCGGCGTGTTGGGGTTGACGATCACGAGGCCGCCCTCTCCCGAATCGTCGGTGACGAAGTCGAGCGTGGCCCCTTGGAGGCGGTCGACACTGGTGGAGGGCACCACCACCGGTAGGTCGTCGTCGTGTTGGACCACGTCGCCGACACCGGCGTCGGCCAGAGCCTGGAAGTACATGTCGTAGGCGTAGGCACCGTTGTTCTCGCCGCTCACCTCCAGCCAGAGGGCCAGGGTGTCGGCCTCGGGCTCGTTGCCCAGGACCTCCAGCACGGTCGCCCTGGCCTCGGAGCTGATGGTCAGCACCGGACGGATGTCCTCACGGTCGTCACTCATGCCTGTCATCATAAGGGCGTGCCGCCCTCCCACAAGCACGTTCCCCCCGACTCGCACGAATGGATCAGCTTCGACGATCCCGACGAGGAGCGCACCTGGCTGTTCGACGTGACCTTCCTGGCCAGCGCCTGGACCTGTATCTACGGCCAGGGGTGCCAGGGTGTCCTGACCGGGCCCGCTCCCGAGTTGGTGCAGGGTTGCTGTTCGTACGGGGCCCACTTCACGGGCAAGAAGGACGCCCGGGCCGTCGAGCGGGCGGCCGCCCAGGTCCCCCCGGAGCTCTGGCAGTTCCATGCACAGGGCCAAAAAGGCGTGGTCAAGAAACTGGCCGACGGAGACCTCGGGACCCGCATGGTGGACGGGGCCTGCATCTTCCTCAATCGACCCGGCTTCGCGGCCGGTCCCGGATGCGCTCTGCACAAGGCGGCCGAGGCGGCCGGACGCAGCCATGTGGAGTTCAAGCCCGAGGTGTGCTGGCAGCTCCCACTCCGGCGCGAGGACGAGACCGCGGCCGACGGCCGGGTGACCTCTGTGGTCCGCCAGTGGGACCGACGGCACTGGGGCGAAGGTGGCGACGAGTTCCACTGGTGGTGCACCGAGGACCCCGCCGCTTTCGTCGGCAAGGAACGGGTGTACGTGAGCATGCGGACCGAACTCGAGACGATGGCCGGAAAGAAGGTCTACAAGCGACTGGCCGCCTACCTCGACGAGCGGACGGCGCCCCGGGCGCCGGTGACGCTGCTACCCCACCCCACGGTGCGTCGGTAACCGGTCGGGCCGTGGGGCCCGTCCCCACTCGGGGGTCCGGCCCTACTCGGCCAGGGGATCGTCCTCAGCCATCGACGTCTCCCTCGGCGCCGTACCGAGGATCTCGTCGTAGTCGTCCTCCGTGGCCAGGCACCACGAGGCGTGCTTGTCATCGGGCTCCGCTCCGCATTCGGGGCAGCGCCGGCTGGCCGTCGCGACGGATCGCTTCAAGCTGCGCGCCTCTTCGAAGCGGCGATGGCGTCCCTTCTTCACGGAAACAACTCCTTGCCCCACCAGCGGTGGCACTTCCCTGCCTACGAGACAGCGGGGTGATGACCGATCACCAATGGGCGCCAGTGTAGTGCGGGCGCCCACATTCGTGGCGCACCGGTCACGCCGGTACCATCGGGCCATGCCCGATCAATTCGACCCGCAGGCCATGGTGCTTCGCTTCAGGGCCAGGGCCGATGCCGTCCGGTCCCGCGGACTCCCCCCGGTCGAAGGGCCCGACCGACAGCGGTTCAAGGAGCAGGCCCAGGCCGACTACATGGATTTCGCCATGATCGGGGACGCCGAGCCCGCCATCGAGAATGGCGTGCTCACGCTCCGCATCGACCTCCGGCCCCCGTCCACCTCGGCCGACGCCTGAGCCGGGCTGACTCCGGACCGGTCCGGAGTGTCAGCCTCCGTAGTTCATCCGGGTGTCCTCCATCCGGAGGACGTCGGGCCTGTCCCCGGCCCCACCGGCAGGGTCCCTCTCACCGGCGTCCACCACCTCGCCCACGAACAGCAGATGGCTGGCCCGGGGTGCGCGGTCGTCAGCGCCCCAGTCCCCGGTGTGTCGAAGGCGGCAGCCCAGCCACGCCACCGCGGCGTCGAGGCGCGGCAGACCACCGGCCAGTTCACGAACCGGCTCCCCCTGCATGGTCAGTGCCACACCGGACCCGTCGGTCTCGACGCCCTCGACCGGTTTGACGAAGCGCCGGACCAGTGCCCGATCGGCCCGGGACAGGACGCTCACCGAGAACCCGCCTCCCTCCCCGATGAGCGAGGCGGTGACCGACCCCCGTTCCACGGACACCGCCACCAGCTTCGGGGTGATGGCCACCTGCATCACCCAATTGGCCGTCATCAGGTTGCGCCGGTCCCCCGAGCGGCTGCCGATCACGAAGAGGCCGGTGGGCAGGGACCACAGGACCCGCCGGCGGAGCCGGTCGTACTCGTCGGGGTCCAGGCCGTCGGGCACCGGACCCTCATAGGCCTCGCTCACCGGCATCCCTACGACGACGCGGTCCGGGACGGCACGGTCTAGTTGCAGCCGCTGAACGGATCGGGGCACGACCCGTCGGCTTCGGTGGTGGAGGTCGACGGCGTGTGTCCGGTGATGGCCTCGATCCGGTCCACGGCGACGGCGAGGAGCGACCCGAGCTTGGAACGCTCGGTGGCCGATGTGCGGAGCAGCGACGCCCGCCCGGACGCCCCCTGGAAGCAGGCGTCACCGGCCGCGGCGGCGTCCTCGTAGGCCGCGTTCAGTTCGTTGGTCAGCTGGGTGTCCGGAGTGGGCAGGTTGCCGATGGCCGTCTCGGCGTCGTTGGTCAACAGCGCGCACGCCGTCTTGACAGCCGCCGGCGCCTGCTTGTGCGACAACGCGTAGCCGATGTTCTTGCTGTCGACCTGGAGCGCACCCACGGCGGCACCGCCCCCCGCTCCGGACATCCAGGCCGTCACCCGGGCCGCGGGCGGACCGGACTCCTCCGGACCGGCGCACCCGGTGAGGATTCCGGCTCCGGCCACCAGGACGAGCAGAGCCACCCATGTCGCCGAGCGGGCGCCCCCTCTGGCCGTACCGGTGTCTCGACGCGCCCTCACCCGCGTCCCGGGCATGGCACCGGTCCCGGTCGCAGGGTGCACTAGGCCGGAAAGCCTGCCCAGTCGGGGCGCCAGGCCGGATCCAGCTGCCGCAGGAACTGCCCGCATCGCTCCTCTTCGTCGTGCTCGCCGATGGAGCCCGACGCCGAACGGAGCCCATCGAGGCAGCGGAGGAATCCCCGGTTGGATTCGTGGGCCCAACGCACCAGGCCGGAACCCTTCCAGCCGGCTCCCCGCAGGGCATCGAGTCCCCGGTGGTAGCCGACCCGGAAGCAGGCATAGGCCTCGACGTCGTCGCGGGCCAGCGACCCGAGGGCGGCCCACGCCGCCAACGACCGGGGTTCCGAGCGCACCACGTCGGCCACGGCATGCCGGCGACGGTCGCCCGGCTGCACCAGGGCGGCCTCCAGCCCGGCCCTGACGGCCTCGGACTCCTCGGGCAACACGGTCTCCGGCAGCCCCGTGGTCAGTCGGACGGGCGAATGCTCGGACGGCTCGCGGTCGGGAAGGGTCATGGCGGTCAGTGTACGACCGGGCGACGGGATCCCATGCCCGGGACGGGACCCCGGACCCCCGGCCTGGGATCGGGGGACCGGATCCACGCCCCCGGCGGCGCCGCCCGGTTCCGCCGTTCGGATCAGGCGAACTGGACCAGGTGGTAGTTCCGCTTGCCCACGCGGAGGACCAGGTACCGGTCCGCCACCAGATCGTCGGTGCCCACCATCCGCCCGTCGTCGACCTCCCGGCGGTTGTTGACGTAGCACCCGTTCTGCCCGATGGTGGAGCGGGCCCGTCCCCGCGATGGGACGAGACCCGTCTCGACCAACAGGTCGACCAGGGAGGCTCCACCACCGTCCAGACGGCTGCGGGGCACGATTGTCGACGGCGCATCGGCGAACACGTCGAGGATCGATCGGGCGTCCAGTTGGGACAGGTCCTCGCCGAACAGGGCCCGGGCGGCCCGTTCGGCCCGTTCGGCCTCGGCGACGCCGTGGACCAGGGAGCAGACGTGGAGGGCCAGCTCCCGCTGGGCCCGGCGCTCCTCCGGTCGCTCCGCGGTCGCATCGTCCAGCTCGAGGATCTCCTCTCGACCGAGAAAGGTGAAGTAGCGGAGATAGGTGCCCACCACGGCGTCCTCGCTGCGGAAGAAGAACTGGTAGAGCTGGTACGGAGAGGTGCGGTCGGCATCGAGCCAGACCGTGCCCGACTCGGTCTTCCCGAACTTGGTGCCGTCGGCCTTGACCACCAGGGGTGTGGTCAGTCCCCACGCTTCCTGCTGGCGGACCTTCCGCACCAGATCGATTCCCATGGTGATGTTGCCCCACTGGTCGCTCCCCCCCAACTGGAGTCGGCACCGGTAGGTGTCGAAGAGGTGGAGGAAGTCGTAGGCCTGGAGCAGCATGTAGCTGAACTCGGTGTAGGAGATGCCCTGGTCGGCGCGGGCCAGCCGCGACTTGACCGAGTCCTTGGCCACCATCTGGTTCACGGTGAAGTGCTTGCCCACGTCACGGAGGAACTCGAACAGCGGCATCGACTCCAGCCAGTCGGCGTTGTTGACCAACAGGGCGGCCGAGTCGGCCGCCTCCTCGGAGAAGTCGAGGAATCGCTCGAGTTGGCCCCGGATCCCCTCGAGATTGGAGCGCAGCTCCTCGGTCGACAGCAGCGACCGCTCCTCGGTCTTCCCTCCGGGGTCCCCGACGAGACCGGTGCCACCGCCGGCCACGGCGATGGGCCGGTGGCCGGCGATCTGGAAGCGTCGGAGGTTGCAGACCTGCATGAGGTGACCGACATGGAGGCTGTCGGCGGTGGGATCGAAGCCGCTGTACACGGTGAGGGGTCCGGCATCGAGTCGACCCTCGAGCCCGGGATCGGTCAGCTGGTGGATGAGTCCCCGGAACCGGAGATCCTCGACAACAGGGGCCATGAGTGTCAGCCTGCCACGTCACCGGACCCCGGATGGTCCCGGCGACGTAGCCGCACCAGGTCCGCCACTACGATCGATCCCCGTCCCACCCCGAACCCCGGACCCGTCCACCCCACCTTCGTGGCGAGGAGCGCGCTGTGCCCAATCCCTACCTCCGAGGCAACTACGCGCCGGTGCTCGTCGAGCGCAGCGACGACCACGAGTTGCCGGTGACCGGCGTGGTCCCGCCCGACCTGACCGGCCGGCTCCTGCGCGACGGCCCCAACCCTGCCCTCCTCCCCGCCGATGAAGACGACTACCACTGGTTCGCGGGGGACGGCATGGTCCATGCCGTCTCGTTGGCCGACGGGAAGGCCGTCGGGTACCGCAACCGGTGGGTGCGCACCCGGGCCCTGGCCAACAAGGTGGGGACGGCCGTGCCACCGAGCGGTCCCGACGAGCCCATCGACGGCACGGCGAACACCCACGTCATCCGGCACGGCGGCCGGACACTGGCCCTCGTGGAGTCGGGGTTCCCCCATGCCCTCTCCGACGATCTCACCCGGGCCCGGGTCTACGACTTCGACGGTGCCCTGGCCTCACCCATGACCGCCCACCCCAAGGTCGACCCGGTCTCGGGCGAACTGCACTTCTTCGGGTGTGACGTCTTCGGGCCCCCGTTCCTCCGCTACCACGTGGCCGACCGGGGCGGCTCGCTCATTCGGAGCCGGGACATCGACATCCCCAGGGCCACCATGATCCACGACTTCGGGGTGACGGCCAGCCGGGTGGTCTTCCTCGACCTGCCGATCCTCTTCGACCTCGAACTCGCCACCGTGGGCCGGTCGATGCCCTACCGATGGGTTCCCGACGCCGGGGCCCGGATCGGGGTCATGCCCCGGGACGGAGGAAACGACGACATCGTGTGGATCGGCATCGACCCCGTCTACGTCTTCCACGTCCTCAACGCCTACGACGCCGGGGACACGGTGGTGGTCGACGTCATCCGTTACGACCGGGCCTTCGACACCGGCCCCGGACAGGCCATCTCCTCCGTCCTACCGTCCCTGGCCCGCTGGACGATCGATCTCGCCACCAGGAGGATCTCCGAGCAGCGCCTCGACGACGCTCCGGTCGAGTTCCCCCGGGTCGCCGACGCCGTGGCCGGACGGTCCCACCGGTACGGATACTGCACCCTGTTGGGCGATCAGGCCGATGATCCGACCCAGGTGGGCCTGGTCCAGTACGACCTGCAGCGGGATGAGGCCGTCCGATTCGACCCCGGACCGCACCGCTTCCCCGGGGAGCCGGTGTTCGTGCTGGCTGGGGACGGACGGGCCGAAGACGAAGGGTGGATCCTGACCATGGTCTACGACGCCACCTCCGACACCAGTGACCTGGTCATTCTCGACGCCACCTCGTTCGCCGGGCCCCCGGTGGCCACCGTCCACCTCCCGGCCCGGGTCCCGTTCGGATTCCACGGGTCGTGGGTGCCGGTGGATTCGTAGCTCCGAGGTCCCAACCTGGAGTGACACCAGTTCACCACCCTCCCGTGGGAAACTGAGCCGGCGCTCGAAGACCGGACGGCGACGGACGCCGACCGATCGACCTGCCGGGAGCGCGCCCGGCCTACTCAACCTTGCCAACCAACGACCCACCACCCAGCGGTCCCCGTCCGAGCGGACGCTCGTCAGCTCGACCGACGGGACAGCCCCGGTCCTCGAGCTCCCCGTACGGAGCGACCCGACGGGCCGAACCCGAGTTCCCGGGCCCGATCCTGAGCGGGCAGATCGCCATTCCCTCCAAGCGGGAGCGGCGTCGGGCCAAGAAGAAGCGCAGACCGACCGGCGAACGGATCCTCCGCGGTGTCGTGGGTCTGGTGGCCGTGGTTCTGGTGGTGGTGGCCGCCGGCTACGGGTACTTCCGGTACCAGTGGAGCAAGGTGTCCTCGTCCCCCTGCACGACCTGTGTGGCTGCTGCCAACGGGGCGCCCTACAACGTCCTCCTCATCGGGTCGGACAGCCGGGTCGGGGAGACGGCGGCCGAAGCCCAGCAGTTCGGCAACGCCACCAATGCCGGCGGCCAACGCAGTGACACCATCAAGATCGTGCACGTCGATCCCTCCACCGGCACCGCCTCCACCCTGTCCATCCCGAGGGACACCTATGTGACGTTGTCGGGGATGCCGTCCAACAGCCAGCTCGCGAGCGACAACAAGATCAATGCCGCCTTCGGCGCCGGGCCCGACGCCCTGATCCAGACCATCCAGAACACCTTCGGCATCCCCATCAGCCACTACGTCGTCATCAACTTCTTCGGGCTCCAGGACGCCGTCAACGCCCTCGGCGGCGTCACGATGGACTTCCCGTACCCGGTGCGGGACCGGGACTGCTCGACCGGGGTCTGCTACAACAACTCGGGCCTCAACATCCCCACGGCCGGGTGCCAGCCACTCGACGGACAACAGGCCCTGGCCCTGTCACGGTCCCGGTACTTCCAGTACTACGCCGACGGGGAGTGGAACTCCGATCCCACCTCGGACATCGGGCGGATCGAGCGCCAGAACCTGATCATCTCGGCCGCCCTCGACAAGGCCAAATCGACCATCAACCCGTTGAAGCTCAACACCCTGCTCACCTCGGTGGTCCACGACTTCAGCAAGGACAACGGGCTCACGCCGGGGGACCTGTTCGCACTGGCCGAGCGGTATCACGCCTTCTCCGGCTCCGACCTGCAGGCCTTCACCCTCCCGACGCTCGGAGCAAGCTCGAACGCGGCCGGCGACGTCGAGGTGGTCCAACCCGACGAGGCGGCCCAGACCATCACCCAGTTCCTGGGCGGCCCCTTCGGGACCATCGTGACACCGCCCATCAACGCCTACGGTGACCCGCTGACCCTCCCCGTCACGCCCGCGTCGACGGCAGCGCCGTCGACGGCATCGACCTCAGCGGTGGCGTCTGCACCCACCACCACCGCCGTCCCGGCGTCGAACATCCCCTCGTACGATCCCCGGCCCTGCTGATCCCCGGCCCTGCTGATCCCCGGCCCTGCTGATCCCCGGCCCTGCTGATCCCCGGCCCGGCTGATCAGGATCCCCGGGGTCGGTCGACGGCGGCAACGACGGCGGCGTTGACCCGTTCGTGGTGGAGGACGTTCTCGGCCCGCCCCGGCAGCCGCACCCTGATGACCGAGGGCCCACCGCTTCCCAACCGGCGGTCGAGAGCCTCCTCGAGGCCGGACGTCCCGCCGCCCGGGCCGACGTCCTCCACCGGCCATCCCAGTCCCGCCGCCACCGCCGCGATGTCCGTGGCCGGGGGTGTGGCGAACAGCCTCTCGAACGTGGCCGCGTCCAACACCGAGGCCGGATCGAGGAACGAGAAGATTCCACCACCGCCGTTGTCCGCCACCACCACCGTCACGTCGACCTCCTCCCCGTCCACCCGGACCAACGCCGAGACGTCGTGGAGAAAGGCCAGGTCCCCGACCAGCGCCACGGTCGGGTCCGACCCGCCGAGGGCCAGGCCCAGAGCCGTGGACACCACACCGTCGATGCCGTTGGCACCGCGGTTGGCCACCACCCGGGGGGGCCGTTCCCGCGGGCCGGCGTAGGCCTCGACGTCCCGGACCGGCATCGACGAAGACACCATCAGGACGGCCCGGTCGGGGAGGTGGGCGACCAGGCGGTGGGCCAGGGCCGGCTCGGTGATCGGATGGTCGGTCCCGGCCTCCCCGTCCGCGGGCACCAGGGCCGCCCGGATGGCTTCCCACGCTCGGGACTCCGCCCCCAGCCACCCGTCGGACCACTCCCCCGTCCGGTGTTCACCCGACGGCGCGGGCCACCGTTCCAGGACGTACCGGGCCAGGTCACGGCAGAACGCGGCGGGATCGCATCGGACGAACATCGTGGTCGTGCGCTCGGGGTCGGGCCACCGGCCGAACGGGTCGACCACCAGGCCCAGGGCTCCCCCGTCCACTGCTCCGGCCAGGAAGGTGTCGACCACCTTGGACGTCCAGCGCTGACCCAGCCGCAGCACGACTTCGGGCACGTGGTCGCGGGCGAACCGGGCCGAACGCAGGATGCCGTCAGCCGCCCCGACGACCAGCGGGCCGGGGCGGCGGAGTCCCGACCGGGCATCGGCCAGAACGGGCCAGCCCAGGGCTTCGGACAGCGTGCGCACCGCGTCGGGGTCGCCGCAACCGGCACCGGCCACGATGAGGCCGCGTGCCCCGGGCCTGACGGCCTCCGAGTCGACCAGGCGGCGCGTCCACTCCTGCCGCGGATGGGCGATGCCGGTCACCACCGCGTGCCATGGAGACCCGTCGGGTCGGCCGTCGGCCACCCCGTTCCGGCCGGTCGGGTCGGCGAGCAGGGGCTCGCGGAACGGCAGGTTGAGATGGACCGGTCCGGGTCCGTCCGGCCCCCCGGTGGCCTCTCCCACCGCCCGGGCGGCCAGCGGCCGCCACGATGACCGGGTGGCGTCGGACGGTACGCCCGGATCGGCGAACCACCGCACCGAACGCCCGAACAGGTGGCTCTGGTCGATGGTCTGGGGAGCTCCGACGTCGCGCAGCTCCGGCGGACGGTCGGCGGTGCAGGCGATCAGCGGTACGGCAGCCAGGTCCGCCTCGACCACGGCGGCGTGGAGCTCAGCCGCGGCCGTGCCACTCGTGGTGAGCACCACGGCGGGGATCCCGGTGGCCAGGCCGATGCCGAGTGCGGTGAACGCGGCCGAACGCTCGTCCAGGCGGACGTGGACCCTCAGGTCGGGATGGGCGGCCAGGGCCACGGCCAGCGGGGTGGACCTCGACCCCGGGCACACAACGGCGTGGGACACCCCGCACCGGACCCACTCGTCCACCGTGGTGGCGGCAAAGGCCGACTGGGCGTCGACGCCGTCGGCCCCCGGCTCGGCGCTGGATACGCTCACCGGAGCCCACCATGCCGTCCGCCCCCGAACCTCGACCCGCCCGCCCGGCCGTCCTGCACAGCGGGACCCGTGGCCGCGGTCCCCGCCTGGTCCTGGCCCACGGGTTCACCCAGACGGGAGGGGTGTGGGGGTCGATGGACGTGAATCTGGCCCGGGACCATCAGATCGTGGTGGTCGACATGCCGGGCCACGGGCGTTCGTCCGAAGTGTCCTCCACCCTGGTCGACGGGGCCCTGCAGCTGGCCGCCGTCGGTGGGCGGGCCAACTACCTGGGCTATTCGATGGGAGCCCGTTTCTGCCTCCATGTGGCGCTGGCCTGTCCGTGGACGGTCGAGCGTCTCGTGCTGGTCTCGGGCACGGCGGGTCTCGAGGACCAGGCCGAACGACTGGATCGTCAGCGGGCCGACACCGCCCTGGCCGCCGAGCTGGATCCCCCTGAGGGGGGGGCGACGGCCATGCCGGTGGAGGCGTTCCTCCGTCGCTGGATGAGTGCCCCCATGTTCGCCGGCATCGGACCGGAGGCCGACGGCTTCGACGAACGGCGGCAGAACACCGGGACAGGACTGGCCTCGAGCCTCCGTCGGGCCGGGACGGGGACGCAGCTGCCCCTGTGGGACAAGTTGGGTCGACTGTCCATGCCGGTCCTGATCGTCACGGGCCAGCTCGACCAGAAGTTCACATGGCTGGGTCACCGGATGGCGGTGGCCATCGGGGACAACGCCCGCCATGTCGTCATCCCGGGCGTGGGCCACGCCCCGCACCTGCAACGTCCCGATGCCGTGGCCGAGCTGGTCCGTGGGTTCGTCGGGACCGGCGCCACCGCTCCGGGCTGAGCGGCCCGCACCGGCCCGACGGGTCACGGCAGGCCCCAGGGCAGGGCCAGAGGCACCCACAGCCACAACGACACCGACAACAGAACACCGAAGACCAGTTGGAGCCGTCCGGTGGCAGCCAGCACGGGGAGCAGGCCCCGGCCGTCGGCCCCGCTGACGGCCAGGCGGACCGGGGCGACGGCGAGGGGCAGCGCCGCCAGTGGGAGGAAGGCGATGGCCGGCCGGTGCCCGTGCACCACCCCCGCCACCGACAGGAGCGCCCACACCGCCACGCCGACGAAGGGAAGGACGACGCAGGCCACGTAGAGCCACCCCCCGCGGCGACGACCGACCCGGACCGCCAGCGTCCGCTTCCGGCTATCGCGGTCCGAAGCGATGTCCCGCAGGTTGTTGGCCATCAGCAGGCCGGTGGCCAACAACCCGACGGCGGCGGCGGCGAACCACACCACCGGCTCGTCGAGGTGGAGGGACTCCACGTAGAAGGTGCCCACCGTGGCCACCAACCCGAAGAAGACGAAGACGAACGGCTCGCCCCAGCCGGCGTACCCGTAGGGCCGGGGACCACCGGTGTAGAGCCAGCCCGCGGCCAGGCACGCCGCGCCCACGGGGAGGACCCACCACGACGACGCCCACGCCAGGGCCAGCCCCACCACGGCGGCCAGGCCGAATGCGGCCACAGCGGCCCGCTTGACCGCGGCCGGCGAGGCCAGCCCGCTCGCCACCAGACGCACCGGGCCGACCCTGGCGTCGTCGGTGCCGCGGATTCCGTCGCTGTAGTCGTTGGCATAGTTGGTCCCCACCTGCACGGCCAGGGCCACGACCAGGGCGCCCAGGGCGCGCCACCAGAAGTGGCCGACACCGTGGAGTCGCACCGTCACCTGGGACGAGAGGGCCGGGGCCACATGGACCACCGACAGCGTGCCGAACGACCGGGCGTGGGCAGCGGCCGTCCCCACGATCACCGGGACCACCGCGGCCGGCAGCGTCCTCGGTCGGGCCCCGAGCATCCAGCGTTTGGCCGGCCCCGGGAAGGCGGGAGCGCCCGGGGCGGTCGGGGCCGAGGTTGGTGGGTCCGCGGTCACGCCCGTGACCGGCCAGGGGGCCGCGGGATCACGGACGACGGGGGAAGCGACCGAAGTCGGGGGCTCGGTGCTGCTGGAAGGCGTTGCGTCCCTCCTGGCCCTCCTCACTCATGTAGAAGAGCATGGTGGCGTCACCGGCGAACTGCTGCAGGCCGGCCAAGCCGTCGTCGGCGGCGTGCAGGC
This sequence comes from uncultured Acidimicrobiaceae bacterium, assembly GCA_963756515.1. Lineage (GTDB taxonomy): Bacteria > Actinomycetota > Acidimicrobiia > Acidimicrobiales > RAAP-2 > Bog-756. The sequence continues at coordinate 13,848 of CAVWNV010000013.1, read as the reverse complement.
CGCCCTTCAGCATCCGCAGCGCCATGGGCGAGAGCGAGAGCATCTGCCGGCACCAGGCCACCGTCTCCCGTTCGAGCTCGCCCAGGGGCACCACCTCGTTGATCAGTCCCCAGTCGAGCGCGGTGGCCGCGTCGTACTGGCGGCAGAGGAACCAGACCTCCTTGGCCCGTTTCAATCCGATCGTCCGGGCCAGCAGGCTGGCCCCGTAGCCGCCATCGAAGCTTCCGACCTTGGGTCCGGTCTGGCCGAATCGGGCGTTGTCGGCGGCGATGGTGAGGTCGCACACCAGATGGAGGATGTGGCCGCCGCCGATGGCATAGCCGGCCACCATGGCCACCACCGGCTTGGGCAGCCGGCGGATCTGGATCTGGAGGTCGAGGACGTTGAGGCGCCCGATGCCCTGTCGGGCCACGGCGTCGTCCCCCAGGTACCCGTCGTCCCCCCGGATCTTCTGGTCGCCACCGGAGCAGAAGGCATCCGGGCCCTCGCCGGTGAGCACGACCACGCCCACCGACGGGTCGTCCCGGGCCACGTTGAAGGCATCGGCCAGTTCGAACAGGGTCTGGGGGCGGAAGGCGTTCCGCACCTCGGGCCGGCAGATGGTCACCTTGGCCATGCCGTCGGCCACCTCCAGACGGATGTCCCCGTAGCCACCGCGGCGCTCCCACGTCGGCAGGGGCAGGTGGCGGAAGCGGTCGACCGGATCGTCCGGCGGCCCCGTGATCACTGTCTCCATGGGCTCCCCGGCCTGGTCCCCTGACTCCGGCACAACCATTCGACCATTCACTCCTAGAGTTGCTACTCGTACGGTCGCCTAGGCTAGTCCGGGTGCCAGAGCTGGTTGCGCTCGATCTCCCGGGCGGCCCGGCCTTCGTCGAAGCCATGAGGAAGGCGTGGGACGACGGCGACGCGGTCCTCCCCATCGACCCCCGCCTCCCCCGGCCGGCCGTCGACAGGCTGCTCGGCGCCTTGCGGCCCGCCAAGGTCGTCGACCGGAACGGGGCCCACCCCCGGGGGGAGGGGTTGCCGACCGAGCCGGGCGATGCCCTGGTCGTCGCCACCAGCGGCACCACGGGCGAACCCAAGGGGGTGGTGCTCGACCACCGGGCCGTGCTGGCCTCGGCGGTGGCCACGTCCACCCGCCTGGAGGTGGACCCGGCCGCCGACCGCTGGGTGGCCTGCCTGCCCCTGGCGCACGTCGGCGGGCTGGCCGTGGTCACCAGGGCCCTGCTCACCGACACCCCGTGCACTGTGCTCGACGGTTTCGACGCCCGGGTGGTCGAGGGTCTCGGGCGGGAAGGGGCCACCCTGGTCTCCCTGGTGGCCACGGCGCTGCGCCGCGCCGACACGTCCGGCTACCGGGCCGTGCTGCTGGGGGGTGCCGCGCCGCCCGAGGCGCTCCCCGGAAACGTCGTCACCACCTACGGCATGACCGAGACGGGATCCGGGATCGTCTACGACGGTCGCCCGATCGACGGCGTCGAACTGGCCATCGGGGACGGGACGAACGGGTCGGACGGGGAGATCCTGGTGCGGGGCCCGATGCTGCTGCGCTGCTATCGCGACGGATCCGATCCCCGCCTGGCCGGGGGATGGCTGCCCACGGGCGATGCCGGACGCCTGGAGCCGGACGGCACGCTCACCGTGCTCGGACGTACGGCCGAGGTCATCGTGAGCGGGGGCGAGAAGGTGTGGCCGGTGCCGGTCGAGCGGGTGCTCGGTCGGCATCCGGGCGTCGACCAGGTGGCGGTGTGGAAACGATCCGACCCCGAGTGGGGCGAACGGGTGGTGGCGTGGGTGGTCCCGACCGACCGGGACCGGCCCCCCGGGCTGGACGATCTGCGGGAGTGGGTGGCCGGCCAGCTCCCGCGGTGGGCCTCCCCCCGCGAGCTGGTGGTCACCGATCAGCTGCCGCGGACGGGAAGCGGCAAGGTCCGCCGGTCGGGGCTCGTCTGAGCCTCAGGACAGCCCCCCACTGGCGATGCACAGGGCCCCGCCATCGACGACCAGGGTGTGGCCGGTGATCCACGAGGCGGCGTCGGAGCAGAGGAACAGGGCGGCGTTGGCGATGTCCTCGACCTCGCCGAGTCGGCGCAGAGGCAGCCGGGCCGCGATGGACTCCTCGCCCGATTCCCACAGGGCCCGGGCCAGCTCCGTCTTGACCAGGCCGGGAGCCAACGCGTTGACCCGCACCAGCGGCCCCAGCTCACCGGCCAGCTGACTGGTGAGATGGATCACGGCGGCCTTGGTGACGTTGTACCAACCGATACCGCCCTCCACGGCCATCCCGCCGATGGAGGCGAGGTTGAGGATCACCCCACCCCGTTCGGACATGCCGGCGCGCCACGCCGAGCGTGACCATTCGAGGTAGCCGGTCTGGTTGACCCGGACCGTCTTGTCGGCCCGGGGTGTGTCGAGCTCGATGAGGGGCCCGTAGTAAGGATTGGTGGCGGCGTTGTTGACGAGGATGTCGATGGACCCGAACCGCTCGACCGTGGCCGCCACACAGGCCTCCGCCTGGTCGGGATGGCCGGCGTTGGCCACTGACCATCCCACCTCACCGGACCGGTCGCCGCTTCTCGCATCGATCTGGGCCTTGGCCTGGGCCAACCCCTCGGCCCTTCGGGAGGAGATCATCACCGACGCGCCGGCCGCGGCGAACGAGCTGGCGATGGCCTGACCGATGCCCCTCGAGGCCCCGGTGACCAGTGCGGTCCTGCCGTCCAATCGGAGTTCCATGGCCGCCACCCTAGGCACCGGGCCGAGGCCCGGGAGAGCGTCGGGGAGCCGGACGGGCGGGCAGGTGTCGGTGTCCGGCGTTGCGCTCTACTATCCCCGACGGGCAAGGTGGTCGGCGGCACGCCGAACCCGACCAGGTCGGGACAGCCCCGGGGAGGAGCGACCGAAGATGGCAATGCCGAAGGACGTGGGGGTGATCGACACCATGCTCGGGTTCCCCCACCCGGACATGAAAGAGGTCTACCGGTTCATCACCCGTCAGACCAAGGACACCGAGTCGAAGGAGAAGTTCGACTTCCCGGTCGAGTACATGTTCAAGGATGTGCCGGGGAAGGATCTCGAGGCGGCCGACGATCCTGTCGGGGTGACGCTGCGGGAGATGGATCTGTGGGGCGTGGAGCGGGGGCTGATCGGGGTCGGCGACCCGGCCGGGACCGGGGCCGACGCCCTCAAGCGACACCCGGACCGGTTCATCCCCTCGTCGAGCGCCGATCCCAACGAGGGGATGAAGGGGATCCGTCGGTTAGTGCGGGAGTACGAGACCTTCGGCGTCCGGGCCGTCGGTGTCTTCCCGGCCGGCACCTTCCCCCAGGTCGCCATCAACGACAAGCTGATGTACCCCCTCTACGCCAAGTGCGTCGAGCTCGGCATCCCCGTCTTCTGCTGCGCCGGCATCCCCGGGCCCCGGCTCAAGGCCGCCTGCCAACACGTGGAGCTCATCGACGAGGTCATGTACGACTTCCCCGAACTGGTCCTCGTGACCCGCCACGGGTGCGAGCCGTGGACCGAACTGGCCGTCAAGCTCATGCTCAAGTGGCCGGGCCTGCACTACTCGACGAGTGCCTTCGCCCCCAAGTACTACCCCGGCGACATCGTGGACTACGCCAACACCCGGGGCGCCGACAAGATCATCTACGCCGGCTACTTCCCGATGGGCCTGTCCCTGGAACGGATCATGACCGAGCTGCCCAACGTCGGGTTCAAGGACGAGGTCTGGCCCAAGTTCCTGCGGACCAACGCGCTGCGGGTGCTGGGACTCGAATGACCTCGGTCCAGACGGCGGGCCCCGTCGACGCGGGGCCGGAGGGCCGGCCGGGGCGGGCCGTCGACTATGTCACCTTCGACGCCGACAACCACTACTACGAAGCCACCGACGCCTACACCCGCCACATCGATCCGGCCATGGCCAAGCGGGCCATGCAGTGGGCGGAGATCGACGGGCGACGGCGCCTGCTGGTGGGGGGCACGGTCAACAAGTTCATCCCGAACCCGCTCTTCGACCCGGTGGCCAAGCCCGGCAGCCTCGACGAGTACTTCCGCGGCCGCAATCCCGGGGCCGAGGACATACGGTCGCTGTTCGGTGAGTTGGAACCCATCCGTGCCGAGTACCGCGACCGCGACGCCAGGTTGGCGGTCATGGACCGACAGGGTCTGGACGGGTGCTTCCTCTTCCCCACCCTCGGTGTCGGCATGGAGGAGGCACTGGCCCACGACCCCGAAGCGCTGGTGGCGGCGTTCGGTGCGTTCAACCGGTGGCTCGAGGACGACTGGGGCTACGCATACCAGGACCGCATCTTCGCCGCCCCCATGATCACCCTGGTGGACGTGCCGGCCGCCGTGGACGAGCTCGAACGGGTGTTGGCCGCCGACGCCCGCCTGGTCTGCATCAAAGGGGGCCCGGCCCGTACACCCGAGGGTCGGACCTCACCCGCCGACCCTCGGTTCGACCCGTTCTGGGGGCTGGTCAACGAGTCCGGGGTCGTGGTCGGTATCCACTCCGGTGACGCCGGCTACGGCCGGTACATCAACGACTGGGAGCCGTACGGGAGCCTCGAGGCGTTCCGCCATTCACCCCTGCGGTCGGTCATCAGCTCCGATCGGCCTCCGTTCGAGACCATGGCGGCGCTGGTGTGCCAGGGCCTCTTCGACCGGTTCCCGAACGTCCGGGTGGCCAGCATCGAGGCCGGGGCCGAATGGGTACCACCGCTGATCAAGAAGTTGGCCAAGGCCTACGGGCAGATGCCGACGGCCTTCGCCTCCGACCCGGTCGAGGCGTTCCGCCACCACGTATGGGTGGCGCCGTTCTACGAGGACGACATGGCCGAGTTGAAGAAGGTGCTCGGGGTCGACCGCCTGCTGTTCGGATCGGACTGGCCCCATGCCGAGGGTTTGGCCGAGCCCACCGACTTCGCTCGGGACCTCAGGCGCCACCACTTCGGTGAGGACGAGATCCGGACCATCATGGGCGACAACGGTAGGGCCCTGACCGTCCGGGCGGTCGGTTCCGCCTGACGACCCTCGGCGTGGGGATGGGGCCGGGCCCGGGCCGAGCGACAACGGGTACCGTGCCCCCATGACCAAATTCGGTGTTCAACTCCCCAACTTCTCCGGGCCCGATTCCGCCCACCTCTTCGACCACGTGGTCGGCCTGGCCACCGCGGCCGAGGCCTCCGGGTTCGACTCGGTATGGGTCATGGACCATTTCTTCCAGCTCCCACCACTGGGTGGCCCGGACCAGCCCATGCTCGAGGCCTACACCCTCCTCGGGGCGTTGGCGGCCCGGACCGAGCGGGTGCAGCTCGGCACCCTGGTCACCGGGGTGACCTACCGGAACCCCGGCATCCTGGCCAAGATCGTCACCACGCTGGACGTGATCTCCAAGGGTCGGGCCGTCCTCGGCATCGGTGCAGCCTGGTACGACGTGGAGCACCAGGGCCTGGGCGTCGAGTACCCGGCCGACCGGGTCCGCCTCGACATGTTGGAGGAGGCGGTGCAGATCTGCCGGGCCATGTTCACCGACGACGATGTGAGTTTCGAGGGCACCCACTTCCGGCTCGACCACGCCCGAAACCTGCCCCGGCCGGTTCGGCCCGGCGGTCCCGCCATCATGATCGGTGGCGGTGGCGAGAAGCGGACCCTCCGCCTGGTGGCCCAGTACGCCGACAAGTGCAACGTCACCGGCGACGCGGCCATGCTGGCCCACAAGGTCGAGGTCCTCCACCGCCACTGTGCCGAGGTGGGGCGGGACCCGTCCGAGATCGATGTGACCTGGATGACACCACTCATCCTGACCACGTCGGAACAGAACACGACCGAGGTCCGCGACATGCTGACGGCCAGCGCCCCCGCCGATGAGGTGGCCGCATTCGTCGTGGGCCAACCCCACGAGGTACCCGACCTGGTGGCGGGGCCCATCGCCGCCGGGGCCGACGAGGTCATCTTCAGCTTCGCCTTCGCCGACCATGCGGGGATCACCGCCGTCGGGGAGGCACTCGGACTGTGAGGGTCCTGAGCTCGGCGACCCGGGACGCGTGCCGCGCCGGGGGCGCGCGCGGCATCGGAGGGCGCCGGGGGCGCGGCTCCAAACAGCCGACAGCGGGCACCGGGCCCGGAGCGCGCCGGCAGGTTCTGACTCCGGACCCGGCACGTTGACTATCGACCGGCACCGGCCACTTCTTGAGGTCGGGATCCCCCGCTCACAGCCCAGCCGCTGGTAGAAAAGGCCGGGCCCGGAGTCCTGCCTAGTACTCAACGGGCCCGGCTTCGTTTCATCGACAGGCCGGTCACTCGCCTTGAGCCGGGCCCCGGCGGGATGGGTGCCGGCGTGACCAGACCGCGGTCCTCCTGCGGGCGGAGTAGTCGCCATCGTCGGGACGAACCGGCGCGGCGCCGACGGCCCTAAGTTTGCCGGGGCACCGGCCAGACGTCGGCTCCCCGGACCGGGAAGGAACATGCCGTGCCCCTCATCAGAGACGTGCCCGCCGAGGAGCTCTCCCCCTACCTCCGACAGCACCGCGACAACCCGGTCGACTGGTACGAATGGGGCGACGACGCCTTCCGCCGGGCCCGTGACGAGGACCTCCCGGTGTTTCTGTCCATTGGTTACTCGGCCTGCCACTGGTGCCACGTCATGGCCCACGAGTCCTTCGAGGACCCGACCACCGCCGCTGAGCTGAACGCGTCCTTCGTGCCCATCAAGGTGGACCGCGAGGAACGACCCGACGTGGACGCCGTCTACATGGAGGCCGTCCAGTCGCTCACCGGGTCCGGCGGCTGGCCCATGAGTGTCTTTCTGACCCCGGACGGGCGGCCGTTCTTCGGCGGCACCTACTTCCCGCCCCGAGACCGCCACGGGTCCCCTTCGTTCCGCAAGGTCCTGGCCGCCCTCACCGATGTGTGGGACAACCGCCGGGACGAGGTCGAGGAACAGGCGGTCGAGCTGGCCGCGGCCATCGCCTCGCGTTCGAGGATCGAGACGCGGCCCGGGGTTCCGTCCCTGTTCGCCGCATCGACCGACGGGAGGGTGGATCGACAGGACCTCCTGACACCGGCGGTGGAGGAGATGGCCCACCGATTCGATCCGGAGTGGGGAGGGTTCGGCGGTGCCCCCAAGTTCCCCCAGCCCACGCTGGTGGACCTGGCCCTCTGCCATGCCGGGCGCGGAGGCGTCGGCGCCGACCATTCCGTCCGCATGGCCACCCTCACCCTCGACGCCATGGCCGCGGGCGGGATCCACGACCATCTGGGCGGGGGTTTCGCCCGTTACTCCACCGACCCGCAGTGGCTCGTCCCGCACTTCGAGAAGATGCTCTACGACCAGGCCGGGCTGCTCCGGGCCTTCCTCCACGGTTGGCAGGTGACCGGGCGGGAGGACTACCTGCGGGTCGTCGAAGGGATCGTCGGGTACGTCGGTCGCGACCTGACCCTGGCCGACGGCGGCGTGACCTCGGCCGAGGACGCCGACTCCGAGGGCGTCGAGGGGCGGTTCTATGTCTGGACCCCCGTCCAGATCGCCGCCGCCGTCGATGCCGGAGTCGACCAGGGGGACGGTGCCGCCGACGCCGTGGCCGACGCCCTGGCCGACGCCGTGGCGGTCTGGTTCGGCGTGACCGCGACTGGCAACTTCGAGGGGAGCTCGATCCTGCGGCGGCCGGTCGGCGAGCCCCTGGTCGGGGACGAGGCCGTCGAGGCCGGACGGGTCCTGCTCCTCGAGGCCCGGAACCAGCGGGTCCGCCCCGGCCGGGACGACAAGGTGCTCACCGAGTGGAACGCCATGTACGGCTCGGCCCTGGCCGAGGCGGCCGGGGCCAGCCGGAACCCGGCCTGGCGGGACGCCGCCGTCGGGATCGGCGAGTTCCTGTTGGCCCACCTGGTGGGCGACGACGGGCGGTGGCACCGGAGTTGGCAGCCGAACAGTGGGGCCCGACATCTGGCCTACGCCGGGGACTACGCCTGGATCGTCGACTGCTTCACTCGCCTGGGTGAGCTCACCGGCCTGGCCGTCTGGACCGAACGGGCCGTCGAGGCCGCCGAGGGTCTGCTGACGTTGTTCCACGACAACGGCGGAGGTGGGTTCTTCACCACCGGCCATGACGCCGAGGCGCTCATCGTCCGGACCAAGGAGGTCTTCGACGGTGCCACGCCCTCGGCCAACGCCGTGGCCGCGCTGGCCCTGGCCCGACTGGGCGCGCTCACTGGCACCGAGCGCTACTCACAGGTGGCGCGGGAAGTGGTCGACATGTTCGGCGAACTCCTCACCCGGCACCCGACCGCCTTCGCCCACACCGTGCTCACCGCCGACCTGCTGGTGGAGGGGGTGACCGAGATCGTCATCACCGGGGACCGCCCCGACCTGGTCGACGTGGTCCGCGACCGGTGGCGGCCCGGTGCCGTGCTGGCCTGGGGGGAACCGAGGTTGTCGCCCCTCTGGCATGGGCGTGACGGCGACCGCGCCCACGTGTGCCGGAACTACGCTTGCCAACTGCCGGCCGAGGATGCCGACACCCTCAGAGCGCAACTGCTGTCAGTAGGTCAGGTCGAGGAGAACCGTTGAGTAAACCATCGACCCGCACCCCCCGCAACGGCACGGCTCGTGACGTGGTGCGCTCCGTCAAGCCCCGCCGGGAGATCGAGGTGGCCGGGGGCACGTCCCTGACCGTGCTGGTCCTGGCCTGCCATCCGGAGGACACGACCGGGGTCGATCTGGCCTCGGGCACGCTGGTACGGGTCCGGGTGGACTGGCCCGACGACCACGTTCCCGACCTGGCCCCGTTCGACGTGGTGGAGGCGCGGCTGGCCGACGAACCCGAACGCGACGACCTGGCTCAGCCCGAGGCCGTCACCGCCACCGGTCTCCCCCGTCACCTCGGTACGTTCCACGGCCGCCAGGTCCGTCGCCTCCTCCACGCGCTGGCCGCCCCACCCGAGGAGCACGTCCTGGGTTTCCCCGGCGCGTCCGCGCCCTACTGGGAGTTCCGCGGCTTCCGGCCCTCGCTGGCCCTGGTGGTGCCGACCAAGGGCCCTGTCCTCTTCCGCCGATTAGAGGACCGATCCGTCTGGGTCCGCTTCGGCTGGGGCCGAAGCGACAACTGGCTCCCCGTCGAGGACCCCCGGACGGAACGGGCCCTCGACATCGCCCGGCGCGACCGGCTGATGGGGAAGGACCTTGCCGCCGCGCTGGGCTTCAAGCCCCACTACCTCGTGGCCGCCATCACCACGCCGAGGGACGGCCACTGCTACAAGAGCGTCCGGGCCCTGCTGCCCCGCAGCTAGACCGGCCGGGGGCGTACCGACGGTGAGCGTCGGTCGCCTAGTCTCGGCGGTTGTGTCCGACGCACCTGCACCGCCACCGCCCGCTCCGGCCGGTCCCGACGCCGCGCCGATCCGCCTCCTTCCCGACTACGGGGGGGCCTGCATCGCCAACGTGGTCCCGGCCCTGCTGAACCGGGCCGAGGGTGAGGACGACAGACCGGCGTGGCTACCGGCTCTGGCCGGACAGGCCCATCAGATCGTGCTCCTGGTTCTCGACGGGTTGGGTTGGGACCAGCTCCGGGCCCGATCGGACCTGGCCCCCACGCTCTCGGCGGCCCAGGGCATCGACCGGGCCATCACCTCGGTGGCCCCCACCACGACGGCGTGCGCCCTCACGTCGATCACCACCGGCCGCCGCCCTTGCGACCACGGGCTCCTCGGCTACCGACTGGCCGTCGGCGACGAGATCCTCAACGCGTTGCGCTGGACGCTCGGGTCCGGTCGGGCCAACGACGTCCGGCGAACGGTGCCGGCCCGCCGGTTCCAGCCCTGCCCGTCGTTCGTGGGTGCGTCCCGTCCGGTTCCGGTGGTATCCAAAGCCGAGTTCGGGGGGACCGGGTTCACCGCCGCCCATCTCGGGAACTCGCCGCTGCACGGCTACAAGGTGCTCTCGTCCCTCCCGGTCGAGGTCGGGCGGCTCCTTCGGGATGGAGAGCCCTTCGTGTACGCCTACTACGACGGTCTCGACAAGGTGGCGCACGGGAGTGGTCTCGGCGACCTGTACGACGCCGAGCTGCGGACCGTCGACCGACTGGTGGGCGACGTGGCCGCTGCACTGCCGGGTGGTGCCGTGCTGGTGGTGACGGCGGACCACGGCCAGATCGACGTCGGGTCCCGACTCGAGCTCCTCGGACGGGACATCATGTCCTCGGTCCGGTTCATGTCCGGCGAGGGTCGCTTCCGGTGGCTGCACGCCCGACCCGGCGCCCGACACCAGCTCGAGCAGGATCTGGTCGAGCGGTACGGCAAGACCACCTGGGTCATGTCCAGGGAACAGATCATCGACGAGGGCCTCTTCGGTGGGCCGCTCCCCGACGAGCTCATACCCCGGCTGGGAGACGTGGCCCTCCTCCCCCACGCACCCATCGCCTTCATCGATCCCGCCGACACCGGGGAGAGCCGGCTCCACAGTCGTCACGGGTCGCTGACCCGTGACGAGCTACTGGTTCCGCTGGTGGCCCTCGGAGAAGATGGCAGCATCTGACCATGGCCCCTCAGACCCCCGAACCCACCGACACCTCCCCGTTGCAGCCCGAGATCGTCGACGCCGGAGTCGCCGGCACTGCGGTCGACGCCGGAGTCGCCGGCACCGCGGCCGGCACCGGACCGGCCGCCGACGGCGCTCTCACCCCGGCCTCCGGGGAGGAGCCCGACGGGGAGACCTCCGAATCCATCGAACGTCCGGCCAAGCTGCTCCGGATCGGCTCGATGGTCAAGCAGCTGCTGGAGGAGGTTCGCCAGGCCCCGCTGGACGAGGCCAGTCGAGGCCGGCTCCGGGAGATCTACGAGCAGTCGATCCGCGAGCTGGCCGACGGTCTCTCGCCCGACCTGGCCGCCGAGCTGGACCGGGTCTCCATACCGTTCGACAGCGACACCCCCTCGGATGCCGAGCTCCGGATCGCCCACGCCCAGCTGGTCGGGTGGCTGGAAGGCCTGTTCCACGGGATCCAGGCCACCCTGGTGGCCCAGCAGGTGGCGGCGCGGGCCCAGTTGGACGAGATGCGCCAGCGGTCGCTGCCCCAGGCGCCTCCCTCTGACATGGGTCGCCCCGGCACCTATCTGTGAGTCGGGGTCGACGGAATCGGGTCCACCGGTCGGCCCCAGTCGCGCTATCGTCGGAATGACACTGCTGTAACTCGTCCACACCCTGTGGAGAACCCCTGGACGAGACCACCGAGGAAGGCTCCAGCCCGTTGGCGTCACGGTCGTTCACCCATCTGCACACCCACACCGAGTTCTCGATGCTGGACGGTGCGGCCCGGGTCGGTGACCTGGTCCAGGCGGCCGTGGCCGACGGGCAGCCGGCCCTCGGGATCACCGACCACGGCAACATGTACGGCGTCCTCGACTTCTACGCCGCCTGTCGGAAGGCGGGGATCAACCCGGTCATCGGCACCGAGGCCTACATGGCGGCCGAGTCCCGGCACGAGCGCCCCGTGCGCAAGGGCAAGGTCGACGACACCGGGGGCGACGTGGCCGGCGGGGAGAAGCTCTACTACCACCTGACCCTGCTGGCCGAGTCCACCGAGGGCTACCGCAATCTCCTCAAGCTCTCGTCGGCCGCCTACCTCGAGGGCTACTACTACAAGCCCCGCCTCGACTGGGAGTTGCTGGAGCGGTACAGCGCGGGCCTGATCGCCACCACGGGCTGCCTCGGCGGGGTGGTGCTCCAGGCGTTGCTGGCCGATGACCGGATCAAGGCGGAGTCACTGGCCGGTCGGCTCCAGGACATCTTCGGCAAGGAGAACCTCTTCGTCGAGCTGCAGGACCACGGCCTCCCCGAACAGCAGAAGACCAACCCGGCGCTGGTCGAGATCGCCCGCCACATCGGCGCCCCCCTGTTGGCCACCAACGACAGTCACTACACCCACCGCGAGGACCATGTCGCCCACGACGCCCTGCTGTGCGTCCAGACCGGTGCCCTCATCGCCGATCCCAAGCGCTTCAAGTTCGAAGGCGAGGAGCACTACCTGAAGTCGGCGGCCGAGATGCGCCACCTCTTCGCCGAGCTCCCCGAGGCGTGCGACAACACCCTGGTCATCGCCGAGAGGGCCTCGGTCGAGATCGATTTCGGCCGGCCCAGTCTCCCCCGGTTCCCGGTGCCGGACCGGTTCGAGGCGGAGAGCTACGAGGCCGGGGCGGCCGCCTACCTCCGGCACCTGACCCTCGAGGGGGCCGAGGAGCGCTACGGGCACCCCGTCCCCGCCGAGGTCATGCAACGCATCGACTACGAGCTCGGCGTGATCGGCGAGATGGGGTTCTCCGCCTACTTCCTGGTGGTGTGGGACCTCATCCGGTTCGCCCGATCGAGGGACATCCGGGTCGGCCCGGGTCGCGGGTCGGCGGCGGGCTGCTGTGTGGCCTACTGCCTCCGTATCGTCGATCTCGATCCCATCCGCTACGACCTGCTGTTCGAACGGTTCCTCAACCCGGGCCGGGTGCAGATGCCCGACATCGACATGGACTTCGACGAGCGGTACCGGGGCGAGATGATCAAGTACGCCGCCGACCGCTACGGATCGGACCACGTGGCCCAGATCGTCACGTTCTCCACCATCAAGGCGCGTGCTGCCGTGCGCGACGCGGCCCGCGTGCTCGGCTATCCGTACATCGTGGGCGACAAGATCGCCAAGGCCATGCCCCCGCTGTTGATGGGTCGGGACACCCCTCTGGCCGCCTGCCTCGACCGGACCGAGGGCCACGAGGACGGTTTCGCCGCCGCGGGCGAGCTGCGGTCGATGTACGACACCGATCCCGAAGCCAAGCAGGTGATCGACGTGGCCAAGGGCCTCGAGGGCCTGCGGCGCCAGGACGGCATCCACGCCGCCGCGGTGGTGATCACCGACGAGCCGCTCACCGAGTACGTCCCGGTCCAGCGCAAGCCGGACGGGAACAACCCCGACGACGCCCCGATCGTGACCCAGTACGAGATGCACGGCGTCGAGGATCTCGGGCTGCTCAAGATGGACTTCCTCGGGCTCCGCAACCTCTCGGTCATCGAACGGGCGCTCGACCTGATCGAAGTCTCGACCGGCAGCCGCCCGGACATCGACGCCATTCCCCTCGACGACCCCGACACCTTCGCCATGCTGCAGAAGGGTGACTCGATGGGGGTGTTCCAACTCGAGGGCGGCCCCATGCGGTCGTTGATGCGATCGCTCGCCCCCACGACGTTCGACGACGTGGCCGCGCTCGTTGCCCTGTACCGGCCCGGGCCCATGGCCGCCAACATGCACCGCGACTACGCCGACCGGAAGAACGGGCGTCAGCCGGTCGCCTACCTCCACCCCGATCTGGAGGAGGTCCTGGGGGACACCTACGGCCTGATGATCTACCAGGAGTCGGTCATGCGGGTGGCCCAGAAGATTGCCGGCTACGACCTGGCCGAGGCCGACAATCTGCGCAAGGCGTGCGGGAAGAAGATCCGGGCACTCATCCAGGCCGAACGCGAGAAATTCGTGGAGGGCTGCGTGGCCACGGGCTACGAACAGTCCCTCGGTACCGACCTGTTCGACATCATCGAGCCGTTCGCCGACTACGCCTTCAACAAGTCCCACGCCTACGGCTACGGCTTCATCGCCTACCAGACCGCGTGGCTGAAGGCCCACTTCCCCGTCGAGTACCTGGCCAGCCTGTTGACCTCGGTGAAGGACAACAAGGACAAGACGGCGGTGTACCTGGGCGAGTGCCGCGCCCTCGGCATCGAGGTCCTGGTGCCCGACGTCAACCGGTCCCTGGCCGAGTTCTCGGCCGACTTCTCCGACGGGGAGGGTACGGTCGGGGCCCAGGGTGACAAGC
>CAVWNV010000012.1:0-307720 GCA_963756515.1 uncultured Acidimicrobiaceae bacterium | reverse complement strand
TTGTTCACCACAGCCATCTTCGCCGCGGTGTAGCCCCGCAGGTCGGGCGTCTTGAACAGCGAGGGCACCTCGCCCCGCCGGCGGTGGGCGAGGATCCCGACCAGCACCAGCCGGCCGGGGGCCCGCCGCCCGAGCCGCGATCGGAGCCATTGCCGCCCGCGGCGGGCCACGGCCTCCCACCGGGGCAGCCGAGGAAGACGGCCAGCAGGGCCGCGCAATACCAGCCGGTGGGCCCGCCGCTGGCCGGTCGTCTCGTAGATCGTCAACGAGACGAAGGTGTTGCCCCGAACGCGCCGTAGAAGGGCGTCTTCAGGGGGTCGAGCGTCGTCTCGGTGACGGGCCAGTAGCAGACGCAGAGATACGCGGCCGAGAGGACGGCCGCAACGATCGCGGTGGACATCCAGGCTCGCCGGGCCCTCGAGAGTCCGTTCTCTGGCATTCGGAGATCCTCGTCGAGGGCAGCCCGATCCCCGCGGGGCGGGCCTCGCCCTGGTATCGAGCCCGACCGTCGGCCAGTCCATTGGCATCGCCGTCGGCCTCCCCGGTTTCGTCGGCCTGGGCACCGCCAGGCCGTGGGACGCGCCGGACCCGGCCACCGGCGGTCGGCGCACGGCCCCCCAGCCGGCCGGGCGAGCGGGATCTTAGTCGGGGTCGGGAAGCGTGTCAACGCCGCCTTCATCGGCCGAGCACGGCGCCGCCGGGGACCGCTCGGGGCCGAACTCGATCTTGCGGAAGTGCGGGAATTGGTTTAGGGGAAGGCTCCTCGGATGGGATCACGCGGCTCTCAAGGAAGGAGACTCACGCGATGGCAAGGGACGCCAGGCCCCGATTGTCGTTACTCTCCCGGTTCGGCGGCTCCACGAAGACGCTCCGCCGCGACCCGTCGGTGAAGCTCGAGCCGGCGGAGAAGGGCTATGCCGATCGATATCGGGACGTCTTCGCCCGGAGCCCGGACCGGTGCCGGGCTGGATTCACTTCCCCTTCCCTGGGGATCCCCGGAATCGGCCGAGCTGCAGTCGGTGATCTGGAAGGTCGAGAGCCGGATGTGGAAGCAGTTCCTCGCGACGGTCCGCGACGAGAAGATCCCCGGCGATCTCGTCGAATTCGGCGTGTCGGTCGGGAACAGCCTGGAGGAGCTGATCGAATACTGCGAGGAAATTAACCTCGATATCAACATCTATGGCCTCGATAGCTTCGAGGGACTGCCGGAACTCTCGAGCAGACCCGCACTGGTGGCAGAAGGGCCAGTTCGCCGCCCCCTATGAGATGGTCTCGCGGCGGCTGAGGACCGACGAGCCCGCACGTACGCCTGGTGAAGGGCTCGTACAGCGACACGCTCGCGGACCCGGACTGCGCCAGGAGATCGGCCGCGTCGCGTTCGCCCGCGTCGATTGCGACCTGTACCAGTCCGCCGTCGAGTGCCTGGACTTCCTCGAGGGCCGGCTCAGCGACGGGGCGTTCCTCTGCTTCGACGACTGGACCGACGACCCGAATACCGGCGAGACCAGGGCCTTCCTCGAGTTCGCCGATCGGACGCGGGATCGGTATATCTTCAGGCCCGTCTGTCGGATCTCCCTCGGCGGGATGCACATGAGGGTCCATCACGCCTGACCGGGCGAGGGTCCCGGCCCGGGCGGACGAGACCCTCGCCGCCCCGTCCGGGTCCCCCGCGGCCCTCCCATCGGCACCGGTCAAGAGTCATCCCGGGGATCGAAAGCATGGTCTTCACCACTCATCTGTTCCTCTTTTACTACCTGCCGCTGTTCCTGGCCCTCTCTACCTCCTGCCGTTCCGGGCCCGGACGGCCCTCATCGCCGTCGGCAGCTACCTGCTTCTACGGCTGGGCCGAATCCGCTCTGGCCGCTGCTCATGTTCGCTCAGCTCGGGCGTGGATTACCTGTGCGGCCTGGGTTCTGCTCCGCCTCTCGGCCTGCCCCGAGAGGATGGCGGCTGCCTGCCCGTCCTGCCCCCGGCCGGCCCCGGACGCCGGCTCAAGTCGGCCCTCTGGTCGCCTCCATCGTCTCCAACATGGCGCTGCTCGCCTTCTTCAAGTATTACGGCTTCACCGAGGAGAACCTCAACGCCCTCTCCGACTGGCTCGGCGGCGGGCCGCGACCTGGTGCCCACCCTGAAGATCGTCCTGCCGGTCGGCATCTCCTTCTACACCTTCAAGTCGATGAGTTACGCCATCGACGTCTACCGCGGCGACGCCCGGCCGATGGTCAACTTCCTCGATTTCTGCTGCTTCGAGGCCTTCTTCCCCGACCTGGTCGCCGGGCCCGATCGTCCGCTACGGGGCGATCGAGCAGCAGATGCGCCAGCGCAGCCACACCGCCGAAAGTTCGCCCGCGGCGTGGCGTTCTTCGCCCTCGGCATGGCCAAGAAGATCCTCATCGCCAACCCGCTCGCCGCAGTCGCCGACTCCGCCTTCGCCGCCGGCGGCCTGCACTGGTACGATGCCTGGTACGGCATCGTCGCCTACGCCTTCCAGATCTACTTCGACTTCTCCGGCTACTCCGACATGGCCGTCGGCCTGGCCCTGATGATGGGCTTCGTCCTCATCCAGAACTTCGACTCCCCCTACCAGGCCGAGAGCATCACCGACTTCTGGCGGCGATGGCGCATCTCGCCTGTCGACCTGGCTCCGCGACTACTCTACATCCCGCTGGGCGGCAACCGCCGCGGCACGATCCCACCTACGTCAACCTGATGCCCGTCATGCTGATCGGCGGCCTCTGGCACGGGGCGAGCTGGAACTTCGTCATCTGGGGGGCGATCCACGGCTCGCTGCTCGCCTTCGAGCGGATGCAGGGCAAGGGAGCCCGCTACGCGAGCTGCCCCGGCCGCTCCGGGTCGCGACGACCTTCGCGGTGGTCTGCGTCACCTGGGTCTTCTTCCGGGCGGAAACGCTCCCCCCAGGCGGCGAATTACCTGGCCTCGCTCCTCGGCCTGGCGACGACCACCGTGGCCAGCGACGGATCGCGGCGTCGCTGTACACCCCCTATCACCTCGCCGATCTTCCTGGTCGCGGCGGGCCTGGTTTGGGCCGACGCCCCGGCTCGTGGGCCTTCTCGCGCCGCTACGCCTGGGCCCGAGCGGGCTGGGCGGCCGCCCTGCTGCGTCCTCGCCGTCGCGCTTCATGTGGACGCAGACCGAGAACCCGTTCATCTACTTCCAGTTCTGAGGCGTCGCATGGCCAGCTTACGCTCCCCAGACGAAACGGCGCACCGACCTCGAGCTATCGCAGGAGGCCGGACGGCGCACGGCCATCAGACCGCGAACCTCACCCAGGACGTCCTGAACCGGGGCATCCTGCACGACCGACGTCTTCGTCCGGCTGGCCCGGGTGATGGCCGGTCTGTTCCTGCGGCGATCCTCGGCGTGTCCGACCCTTCAGGCAGCGATCGCGTTGGCCCGCGAGGGCCCCGAATCCGGGCCCTCGACGTTTTCGGCCGGGTTCCCACACGCGACCACCTCCACCAGTTCGAGAAGGACCTCGGAGGTGATTCGGGGGCGCAGCAGCTGGTCCAGCCGTAATTCCGCTCGCGCTCACGGCTCGCTCTGCTTCGGGACCGCGAACGCCATCGTGGGTCGGGACGGCTGGCTGTTCTACCGTCCCGGTATGGAATTGGTCATCGGCCCCGGCCTGCTGGATCCGGCCCGACTGAGGCCGCGCCCGAAGGAGCTGGCCGACGCCGGCGAACGAACCCCGCTCCGGACCCCCGGCCCGCGATCCGCGCCTTTCACGAAGAATGCAGGAAGGCGGGAGTGCATCTAGTGTGGTGCCGGTCCCGGACAAGGCCACGCTCCGAGCCGTTCGCATCACCTCCGCGCTACGGCCGCGAGATCGGGGGGACCGAACCCCCACGAACGTCGATTATGCCAGGTTTGCCGGCCGAACTCCGCTACGGGATGGACGTCTTCGACCCGACGCCGGAGCCGATCGGTGGCGAGAGAGCCGCTCGCTTCCTCCGTCAGGACACCCACTGGACGCCCGGATGGATGGAATGTGGTGGCCCGGGATCTGGCGTTTCATATGAAAACGGGATTCTCGTCCTCCGTCCGCGAGCATACGTGGGAATCGCGCCCGGTCCGCGCAGCTCGTCAGCGTGGGCGACATGGTGGACATGCTCGAAACCGCCGAGGGCCAGAAAACTCTATCCTCCTCAGGAGGTGACCCTTCGACAGGTCCACGACCCGGAGAGCGGGCTGGGCTGGCAGCCGCGAAACCGGGGCGAACGTCCTGCTGCTCGGCGACAGCTTCAGCAACATCTACGGCGCGGCGGATCTCGGCTGGGGCGAGTCCGCCGGCCTGCCCGCGCCAGTTTGCGCAGTCGCTCGGCCGCGACGTCAACGTCATCGCCCGGAACGGCTCGGGGGCGACCGAGAGCTCGCCGCGAACTCGCACCGCGGCCGCCGCCCGCTCGCGGGCAAGGCGGTCATAGGTCTGGGAATTCGCCGCACGACGAATTGATGCACGGGGAACTGGGAGGTCACGCCGATGCCGGCGCCGCGGCCCGGGGCCGATCCCACGCCGGCCGCCGCGGCGTCCGCGTCCGTCGCGTCGCCGATCGTCCTGGAGGCGACCGTCGTGGCGAACTCGCGGGTCCCGCAGGCGTTCACGGTCCCATACAAGGATTGCCTCACGTACGTGAGCTTGCACATCAACCGGGTGGTGGAGGGCCAGTATCGGGACAAATCAGGTGATCGCCGTCTTCTGGGGAATGAAGGACAACATCCGGCAGCCCGCGGCCGATTATTCAGGGGAGAGGACTCCGGCTGAAGCTCGCCGCCCCCTGCGGAAGGCGGGCGTCGACCTCGGATCCCGTCCGGAGTGCCGACGACCTGGACGACTTCGAGCATGAGCCCCTGTACGTTCCATCTCGAGGAGCTTGGACGATGAGCGCGAGGAACCGGTCGAGGACCGTGGTGATCGGCGGACTTTGCGTCGCCGCGGCCGTCCGGGTACCTGCTGCGGACGGGCTTCGGGTCGGGCACGCGATCGGCGAAGGCAGCGCACCCGGCTGCCGACCTCGCCCGCCAGGCCACCCGGACCGCGGCGGTCCCGCCGCCGCCGATCACCAGCCCCGAGGACGCACGCAAGGCGCGGGCCGCCGCCATCCGCGAGACCCGCGAGGCGATCCTGGCGGAGTGCCGGGCCGCCGCCGGCGGCGACTGGGACCGATGGTCGGCCCGGCTCGCGCCGCTCCGCGACGACCTCGCCGCGCAAATCCGCGCGGCGAAGCCGCTGAATCCCGACGCCACGGGCTGGTTCGAGGCCCGGTCGGCGCCATCCTCGCCGGCAAGGGGTCGTTCCCGCTCATCGAGGCCGCACCCGATCCGGATTATCTGCGGCACATCGTCGATCCCGCGTCGCTCGACCCGTTTCGGGACGACCGTGTCTATCGCAGGGGCCCGATGGCTCGACGCAGAAGGGGATTGCCGTCGTCTTCGTCCCCGTGCCCAAGATGACCGAGATCTATCCCGAACTCTTCACCGACCACGCCCCGGCCGACGGCATCATCGCCCCCCACATCCGCCGGGCGATCCTCGACCTGCTCGAGGCCGATGTCGAGGTCCAGTGGACCTGCTCCCCGCCTTCCGAACGGCCCGTTCCGCCGATACCGCCGAGGGCCTCCTCTACCAGCCGGCCGATCCCCACTGGGCGCCCCGCGCCCCGGCGATCGCCGCCCGGATGATCTACGGGCGCTCCGCGCACCACGATTTCATCCCGAGCGGGCCCCGGCATCGCCCCCGCTCTGCGACTGGGTCCCCGTCCAGTACCCGAAGGCGAACGAGGGTTCCGCGTTCGGCGCCCTGACCGCCGAGCGGCGGCAACCGCACCATCGAGGCCCAGCCTCGGGCTCATATAAGATGACCCGCCAATTGCAAGGGACGCAATGGACGACGAGCACGCTCCGATCGTCTGCATCGGCGACAGCTATAACGGCGGCTTCATGGAGACCCCCGCCACGCCGTCAACCTGCCCGTCCGCAACCTCTTCGGACAGCGGCGACACCACGGAAGCCTTCAAGGACTTCCTCCGCGACCCCGCAATTGGCCGCGTTGTGTCGCTTATGAACTACGGCGCAGGCGACGTTGTCGAGATCGCGCCGGCCCAGGGCGGCGAGACCCTCCTCTGCCGTTCAGCAAGCGCGTCGCGCCCCGCATCGATTTTGACGCCGGGCGGATCGTCATAGCCGATTGATAGACGGGGGTCCTTCCGGACGGCCTATCGAAGTGGCCCCGCGCGAAAGCGAACCCAGTGGTTGCGAAGGGCGCAGGGGGCGGATACACAGCAAGGCGCTGGCGCCCAGCATGTTTCATCCGGCGCCGAAGGTTTGGAGACGCGCTTAATGACGATGAGTTCCGACACGGCTTCGGACAGGCCATGGGGGCGCCTTCGGTCACGAAGCGGGACTTCCTTTTCTGGCGACGGGCGGCTCGCCGCGTCGGCGTCGCGACGACGATCTGGCCGTTCATCGACCAGATAAATCCGGACGCCGCCACGATCGCCGCCGCCGGCCCCGTCGACATCGACATCGGCCAACTCCAGCCCGGCCAGAGGATCGTCACGTTATGGGCCGTCACGGCCGATCTTCGTCGTCAAACGCGCCGAGCCGGCGCTCAAGGAACTGAAAAATCCAAAGCTCCTCTCTGGGCTGCGCGACCCGAACTCGCAGGAATCACCAGCAGCCGGCCTATGCCGCCAACTGGAGCCGCTCGATCAAGCCGGAAATCCTGGTGCTTGTCGGCGTGTGCACCCATCTCGGCTGCATCCCGCTGTTCGAGCCAGAGCCCAATGCGACCAATCCCGCGCCCGACTGGCCGGGCGGCTTCTTCTGCCCATGCCACGGCTCGAAATACGATCTGGCGGGCCGCGTCTTCCAGGGTGTTCCCGCGCCTTACAACCTGCCGGTCCCGCCCTACCACTTCCCCAACGACAAGACGGTGCGGGTCGGCCAGAACCCGCCGGGCGCGAATTTCGACTTCAATTCGATTTTGCAGGTCTAGTCGCAGGGTCGATTCCCGTGACAGCGATCGGGCGAGCGCGATAAGCCTCGCTCGATGTTCGCCTGTACGATCCTGACCCTGTTTCCCGCCATGTTCCCCGGCCCGCTTGGGCAGTCGCTTGCGGGGGAAGCGCTCGCGCGGTGCCTGTGGTCGCTCGAGGCGCGCGACATTCGTGAGCATGGGTTGGCCGTCACCGCGCCGTTGATGACACCCCGGCGGGCGGCGGTCCTGGCATGGTGATGCGGGCCGATGTGCTGGCCGCGAGCCTCGACGCGGCGGTCGCTCCGACGATTTGAGGCCGCGCCTCGTCATGAGCCCGCGCGGCCAGCCGTTCAGGCAAGCGCAGGCGCGTGAATGGGCGGCGGGGCCCGGCCTCGTCATCGTCTGCCCACGCTTCGAGGGCGTCGACGAGCGGGTGATCGAGGCGCGCGGTCTCATTGAAGTGTCGGTTGGCGACTATGTGCTGTCGGGCGGCGAGATCGCCGCGCTCGCCGTGCTCGACGGCTGTGTGCGGCTCATTCCCGGCGTCATGGGCAGGCAAGAATCGGGCGCAGAAGAGAGCTTCGAAAACGGGTTGCTCGAATACCCCCACTATACCCGCCCGCGCGAATGGGAGGGCCGCGCAATTCCCGAAGTGCTCCTCTCCGGCGACCACGCAAAGATCGCGGCATGGCGGCGCGCCGAGGCGGAGCGCATCACCCGCGAGAGACGCCCGGACTTGACGGATCGTTAGCGGCGCCCAAGTTCGACGGATTGTAGTTTTGTTCTCGCCAATGCCGTAAGGGGCGCGGCCGGCGTCAAAATAGATTTTGCGGGAGGCCGGGATGCCGGCATGGGTTGAAGACGCGCAACAGCTGACGGAGCTTAGGGACTTGAGCAGCTCCCAGAGCTCGGTCCTGCTTCGGACAACCGAAGTCGAAGAGTTCCTGTCCAACCTTAGTCTCTCGTCCCACGCCCTCGTGGCGCCGAAGGGGTTCGGGAAGACTCTGGTGCTGAAGCTGAAGCGAATTTCCTTGCAGGAAGCCGACTATCGCTGCTTCCCGTTCTCGCCCATCGTTGATCGCCCGAGCAACAAGCCGCCGATCCTGCCGAATGAAATCATCAATGTCCTGGAGAGCAGCGACAATTGGGAGACGCTGTGGAATCTCGCCTTCTCGATATGCCTGATCAAGGGGTTTCAGGACGATCGCGACGTTCACCAGCAGCTCGCCGATCTCCTGGAATCGGATGACTTGCCGCCGACATTGCTGAACATCCTGACCCACCCGCACATCACAAGGCCGTTCGACATCCTGCACGATTGTCTGGCCGCGCAGCGCAACGAAATTTTTCTTATCATGCGGGCGGCGCAACAGGTGACGCGCATCTTCGCGACCATCCACAAGCAGGCGGGCATATTCGTCGACAACATCGACGAATATCTCATCCACTACATCAATTTCTCCTACCTGCGGCGCAACGAGGTCCACGAACGCTTTGTCCGCATCTGGCATGCCGGCCAGATCGGGGCGTGGCTCGCGCTTAGGCGCCTGCACGGGATCAATCCGCATGTCAGAATATTCGTTTCGATCCGAAAGGAGGCCTATCAGCACGCCGCGCAGAACGAACCTCAATTCTCCAACCTGCGGTCGTTCCGACGAGAATTGCGCTACCGGCTGGAGGACATAAAACAGATCATCGAGAACAACATCGCGATCGTGCCGAAGAGCGAACTGGTCGACAGGAGCGCCGAAGATCCGCTGTTGCGCTTCCTCGGGCCGAAAAATGAATTCATCTCCAACAGTGGAACGGCGCGCCAGGAGCGCGCGATCAATTACTGGACGCGCCACTGCTCGCTGAGGCCCCGAGACGCCATCGTGATCGGCAAGGAGATCAGCCTGATCGGCGTCAAACGGCGCAGTCAGCAGGAGATTCGCAACGCCATCAACACCGCCGCCGCGGAGAGGGTGGAAACGCTCTTCAACGAGGTGTCGCCGTTCTTCAGCGGATTATATCCGGAAATCTTCCCCGAGGTCATCAAATCCAACGTGTTGGCGCATGACGAGGTCGTGGAAGCGTCGACCGCATACGCGGATATCGCGGCCAGACAATATGAGATCGAGACCGAGGCCGCGCGACATCCTTTCTGCGCTCTCTATGCGCTGGGTCTCGTGGGAATCGTCCAGCAGAGCCGAGACGATCCCGCCCGGCTCGTGCAGAAGTTCGCGCCCGTCGGAGAGATCGCCTTTGGCAAGATCCATGTTTTGCCGCACGCCGAGACGTACCTGATCCACCCGTCGCTCAGCGACTTCATCACGCGGCGAAACGTCGGGTTTCTCAAGGAGCTCAACCGGCACAATGTCATCGGCGACGAGCTTGAATGGCGGCCCGAGGAAAGCATCCGGTTTGTCGCCGTCGGCGACATTCGCGGGTATCGGGAGAACGTCGTCCAGGTGTCCGGCAAGTCGCAGACCTTCGACAAATACTGGCGCGATTTGTTCCGGCAGTTCACCCGCGATCTGGACTACGCGACCATGTCGGCGGGCGACCACTTGGTCCTCGCCGATCGAAGTCCGGGAAGGCTGTTGCGCGCCGCGTGCGGGCTTGGAGGACAGCTCTCGGCCTCCGGCTACAATTTGCAGCTGAGAATGGGAGCCCATAGCGGCTTCTGGAAACTCAGTCCTGGCGTGGAGGGCCTGCAGCACCCAGAAATCTCCGACATCGTCGTCGTCGCGGCCCGCATTGAGCCCCTGGCCAAACCAGGCGACATTCTGCTCACTCAGCAATTCGTCGATGACGCTCGCCGCTACGGATACCGTTTCGAGGAAGACGTTCCCGCGCTCGTTGATGACCAGTACGTGGGCGCTGGGCGGTACGAGGCTGGCGCCGGGGTCCTGATTTCGAAGGACAGCGAGGCCGCCCAGCATATCCCGATCTATCTGTTCGGGAGAGCCGATGCGAAATCAGGTTCGAACCTTTAAAGCGAGGAGCGCTCTCCCCGCGCGGTCCGAGGCCTCGACTTGTCAAGGCGCAGGACAGAACACCCGAAGCCGATGTCCGTCCGGGTCGGCGGCGAGGAAAGTCCGGCCGAAGTCCATCGTCGCCGGCTCCTGCAGGATGGCGGCGCCTTTGCGCCTTTGGTCGGCGCAAAGCGCTTCGACCTCTTCGGCTGTCGCGACCGCCATCGCCAGTTCGCCGGTGTCGCCGGCGCCGCCTGGCGCGGGCTTGACGTCGCGGCGCGCCCATAAGCCAAGTCGCAAGCCCGGCGCGAGCTCGAACATGACGAAGTTCTGCGAGGAATCGAGCGGCTGGCGGTCGAGCAGACGAGCGTAGAAGGCGGCGCTCTTCTGAGGCTCATCGACATAAAGCAGGATGAAATGCGGCATTGGCATCGGGTCGCTCCTTTCGTTGAAGAGGATACGATCCTTGCGCTTGGCCCATGTCAGATTCCGTCAGCAGCCTCACTCCGGGGCGGCGACGCCTTCGCTCAGGCGCCAGTCCTTGAGCAGCCGTCGCCGTCCGAGCGGATATCGTTCCGCAAGCGCCTGGCACGAGCCGATCCGGTCGGCGCGGAAATGGCGGAACCCCTGCCTGAGTTCGCACCAGCCCATGACGATGCGGGCCTCGTCGAAATAACCGACGCCGAACGGCCAGATCGTGCGTTCCGTTTTCGCCCCTCGCGCGTCGAGATACTCGAGCGCAAGCTTGCGCTCGGCCCGGATGGCGGCGCGGATTGGAGCAAGGTCGGGCGAGGCCGCGCTCAGCGCTTTGCCGGGCGGCACGATGAGGGTCGACGTTTCGACGTCGTCGCGCAGGCCCGGCGGCAGGACGGCCGAGATCTTGGCGAGCGCGTCGCGGGCTGCAAGCGCAAGCTTTTCGTCGGTCCGCTCCCCGACCCAGCGCGCGCCGAGAACGAGCGCCTCGATCTCCTCGGCGCTCAGCATCAGCGGCGGAAGCATGAAGCCGGGCTTGAGCACATAACCGAGGCCCGCCTCGCCCTCGATCTCCGCCCCTTGCCCCTGCAGGCTGGCGATGTCGCGATAGAGCGTTCTCAAGCGAGACGCCGAGCTCGTCCGCAAGGACGCGCGCCGCTAACCGGGCGGCGCCGGCGCCGGAGCGCCTGCAGAAGCGCAAGAAGCCGCTCCGAGCGCGTCAATCGCTATCGTCGCTCCCGCTATCAGCGCGTCGGCACCGGGTGCTCGCCGCGGTAGTCGTAGAAGCCGCGCTGGGTCTTGCGGCCGAGCCAGCCAGCCTCGACATATTTCACCAGAAGCGGGCAGGGGCGGTATTTGGAATCGGCCAAGCCTTCGTGCAGCACCTGCATGACGGCGAGGCAGGTGTCGAGGCCGATGAAGTCGGCGAGCTGCAGCGGTCCCATCGGGTGGTTGGCGCCAAGCCGCATCGCGGTGTCGATCGCCTCGACCGAGCCCACGCCCTCGTAGAGGGTGTAAACCGCCTCGTTGATCATCGGCAGCAGGATTCGGTTGACGATGAAGGCGGGGAAATCCTCGGACATCGTCGCCGTCTTGCCGAGCCTCGTGACGAAGTTCTTCGCGGCCTCGAATGTCTCGTCCTTGGTGGCGATGCCGCGGATCAATTCGACTAGCTGCATCCGAGGCACCGGATTCATGAAATGAATGCCGATGAATCGCTCCGGATTGGCGGTCACCGAGGCGAGGCGGGTGATCGATATCGAGGAGGTGTTCGAGGCGACGATGGCGTCCGGCTTGAGAAAAGAGCGCAGCGCCATGAAGATCTTGCGCTTCACCTCTTCGTTCTCGGACGCGGCTTCAACCACAAGATCGCAGTCGCCGAGCTTGTCGAGGGTCGGGGCGACCTGAATGCGATCGAGGATCTCCTTGCGTTGCGCTTCGCCGATTTGCCCCTTGGCCACCTGACGCGACAGATGGCCGTTGATGGTCGCGAGAGCTGCGTTGACGCGCTCCTCGGCGACGTCGTTGAGGGAGACGGTCAATCCCGCCTGAGCCGCGACCTCGGCGATGCCGGCGCCCATCTGGCCGGCGCCGATGACGCCAACCGTCTCTATGTCCAATGTCATGTTTTCGTCCAGCGAACAGCAGGCGCCGCGCCGCGATCATAAACGAGTAGCGACGAGCGTCCAGTCAGACGGCGTGGTTTTCTCATGACTTCAGCCGGACCTCAGCGTCCGATCTTGGCGAGCTCTGCGGCGAGCTCGGGCAGCGCCGTGTATAGATCAGCGACGAGGCCGTAGTCGGCGACCTGGAAGATCGGCGCCTCCTCGTCCTTGTTGATGGCGACGATGACTTTCGAATCCTTCATCCCCGCAAGATGCTGAATCGCGCCCGAAATGCCGACCGCGATATAGAGTTCCGGCGCCACGACCTTGCCGGTTTGACCGACCTGCCAGTCGTTAGGCGCGTAGCCCGCGTCGACGGCGGCGCGCGAAGCCCCCATCGCCGCGCCGAGCTTGTCGGCGACTGGCTCGATATAGGTCTTGAAGTTTTCCGCCTTCTGCATCGCCCGGCCGCCCGAGATGATGATCCTGGCCGAGGTCAGTTCCGGGCGATCGGATTTTGCGAGCGCCTCACCCACAAAGGACGACACAGCCGGATCGGGAGCGGCCGCGACGTCTCGATCGGCGCCGAGCCGCCCTGGCCAGTTGCGGCGAAAGAGGCGGTGCGCACCGTCACGACGATCTTCGGATCGGTCGAACTCGACCGTCTGGATCGCATTGCCCGCATAGATCGGCCGCTCGAACGTCTTGGCGCCGATGACCTTGATGATGTCGGAAACCTGCATCACGTCGAGCAGCGCGGCGACCCGGGGCGCGACATTCTTGGCGCTCGCGGTCGAGGCTGCGACGATGGCGTCATAGCCGGGCGCGAGCTTGACGATCAGCGCCGCCAGCGGCTCCGCGAGGCCGTGCGCATAGAGAGCATCGTCCGCGGCGAGCACCTTCGCCACGCCCTGAAGCTTGGCGACCGCCTCGGCGGCGGCGCCGACGTTCTGGCCGGCGACCAGCACGTCGACCGGGGCCCCGAGCTCGAGCGCGGCTGTGAGCGCCCGCGCGGTCGCATCGTTCAATTGTCCGCCCGCGACTTCCGCCAGGAGAAGGGTCGCCATCGTCAGATCACCCCGACTTCGTCGTGCAGCTTGGCGACCAGCTCCGCCACCGATTTGACTTTGACCCCGGCCTTGCGGCCCGGCGGCTCGGCGGTCTTCAGCACCTTCAGGCGAGGTGACACGTCGACGCCATAATCGGCCGGCGTCTTCTCCTCGATCGGCTTTTTCTTCGCCTTCATGATGTTGGGGAGCGAGGCGTAGCGCGGCTCGTTCAGGCGCAAATCCGTGGTTACGATCGCCGGCAACTTTAACGACACGGTCTGCATGCCGCCGTCGACCTCGCGCGTGACCTCGACCGAACCATCGCCGATGACGACCTTGGAGGCGAACGTGCCCTGGCCCCAGCCGGTCAGCGCCCCCAACATCTGTCCGGTCTGGTTCGAATCGTCGTCGATCGCCTGTTTGCCCATGATCACGAGACCGGGCTGTTCGGCGGCGACGACCGCTTTGAGCAGCTTGGCGACCCCCAGCGGTTCGACGAGCGTGTCGGTCTTGATGAGAATGCCGCGATCAGCGCCCATGGCGAGAGCGGTGCGAATGGTTTCGCTGGCCTGGGGCAAGCCGATCGAAACGACAACGACCTCGCTCGCCTTGCCGGCTTCCTTCTGCCGCAGCGCCTCCTCGACGGCGATCTCGTCGAACGGATTCATCGACATCTTCACATTGGCGAGCTCGACCCCGGAGCCGTCGGATTTGATCCGGATCTTGATGTTGTAGTCGACCACCCGTTTGACGGGCACGAGGATCTTCATGGGCCGCAGAACTCCTCCCGAACCGGACGCTCATCCAAGCAATTTGAGGTCGAAACCCCTAATCTCGGCCCCGGCGCAAGTCAAACGCGAGCGAACCTCTGATCTCCGAGGCGGCGCAAAGTTCAGTTGGCGAGTTCAAAAGAGTCGCCATTCATGCCTGCGAGATATGCAGATTGCTTGCGATCTCGCCAGCGCGCCGCGCTCGTGACGGATTCTTCAACGCGCCGATTGCGGCGCAATTGACAGAACCGAAATTCTGACGCCAAGTCGCGAATAGGCGGCCGGCAAGAGAAGGGCCAATCGCTGTATGGGGAAGGGCGCATTCTGGAGAGGATCTAGTCAGATGAGCGAACTGGATTATTGGAACGGGCGCCTGATCAAGGGCGCCATTTCGCGCCGCGAGTTCATGGGCCGCGCCGCCTTGCTTGGCGCCTCGGGCATCGCGATTTCCACCATGCTTGCGAGCGCCGACGCGCTCGCCGCCGACACCCCCAAGAAAGGCGGCGTGCTGAGGCTCGGACTCGGCGGCGGCAGCACCACGGACAGCATCGACATCACCTCCTACAACGACTCGGTGATGATCGACACCGGCCATGGCCTGTTCGACGGCATCGTCGAATGGGGCCAGGACGGCAGGCCGCATCCGGATCTGGCCGAGAGCTACGAGCCGAAGAACGGCGCTAAGGACTGGGTGTTCAATCTGCGCAAGGGGATCAAGTTCTCGAACGGTCAGGAATTCACCGCCGACGACGCCATCTACTCGCTCAACCTGCACCGGGGCGCCACCAAGTCCGGCGGCGCAGCCACGTTCAAGCCGGTCACCGACATCAAGAAGCTCGACAAGTATCAAATTCAGATTTCGCTCGACGGGCCGGACGCTGACCTGCCGTACGCGCTCACCGACTACCACGTGCACATGGTGCCGGATGGTTTCAAGGATTGGGCGAAGCCGGTCGGCACCGGCGCCTTCAGCCTCGACAAATTCGATCCCGGCGTTCGCATCTCGCTCAAGAAGACCCGCGACTACTGGAAGCCGGATCGCGGCTGGCTCGACGGCGTCGAGGTCACGGTCATCAACGACGGCTCCGCCCGGCTCAATGCTCTTATCTCCGGCCAGATCGACGCCATTAACCGCGTCGACCACAAGGCGGTGGCGCTCCTATCGAAGAGCCCCAAGCTCCAGATCGTGCGTGCCTCCGGCGGCTGGCACGCGGTCATGGCCATGCAATGCGACAAGGCGCCCTACAACAATCCCGACATTCGCATGGCGCTGAAGCTTGCGACCGATCGCGAGCAGATCCTCAAAGCGCTGTTCAGCGGATATGGCACGGTCGGCAACGATCATCCGATCCCGCAGAGCGACCCCTATTTCAACAAGGAGCTGCCGCAGCGCAAGTATGATCCAGACAAGGCCGCGGCCGCGTTCAAGAAAGCGGGGATCGCCGATCCGAAGATCCTGCTGCAAGCGTCGGACGCCGCGTTCAACGGCGCGGTCGACGAGGGCGCGCTGCTCCAGGCGAGCGCGGCCAAGGCCGGGATCAAGGTCGATCTGAAGAAGGAGCCCGCGGACGGGTTCTGGGACAATGTCTGGCTCAAGGACCCGTTCGTTTCGAGCTATTGGGGCGGGCGAGCGGCCGCGACCCAGATGCTCTCGGTCGCTTATGCGGCTGGCGCGCCCTGGAACGAGACACACTGGAAGAACGAGAAGTTCGAGAAGCTGCTCGCCGAGGCGCGCGGCGAGACCGACGAGGACAAGCGCCGGCCATACATCTGGGAAATGCAGGCGATGTTGAACGAGCAAGGCGGGGCGATCATTCCGGTGTTCAAGGACTGGCTCGACGCCCACCTCGACAAGGTCGGCGGGCATACGCCGCACAGCGGCTTCGACATGGACAACGGCTACATCATGCAGAAGGCGTGGATCAAGACTTAGCCGACCGCTGCCGCGCCCGCTCCGCAGACGGCGGGCGCGGTGTAAATCGAGGCGCCCGCGCTGGCGGGGCCGAAAAGCAGGGCGCGGCTCGGGAGTCTGGGCTTCGGGGCCAGACGACAATCGGAAGGGAGCTCCCGCGGGTCTCAAGATAAAGTGAGGGAACCGGCGTTGTGTTGAATCTGGTGCTCCAGCGGCTTGGCCTCGGCGTGCTCACCCTGTTCGCCGCGTCGGTTCTCATCTTTGTCGGCACGGAAATCCTGCCGGGCGATCTTGCCTCGGCGATCCTGCAGAATTCCGCCACCCCGGAGAGCCTGGCCAAGCTGCGCCTCGATCTCGGACTCGATCAGCCTGCCTATCTTCGTTTCTTCGAGTGGCTATTCGGCGTGCTGCGGGGCGATTTCGGCCATTCGCTCGCCAATGGCCGCGACGTGCTGACCGAAATCGCTCCGCGCTTCGCCAATACGATGTTTCTCGCCGCCTACGCGGCGATTGTCGCCGTGCCGTTGGCGATCGGCCTCGGACTGCTGGCGGCAATCCGGCAGGGCGGCGTGTTCGACCGGCTGGTCAATCTCTTCACGCTGATGACGATCTCGGTGCCCGAGTATTTTCTGGCCTATCTCCTCATCAAATACGTCGCCGTCGACCTCGGCTGGTTTCCTTCGCTGGCCAACGTGACGCCCGACACAAATTTCGGCGATCGCCTGTACTACGCGTTCCTGCCGATGCTGACGCTGGTCCTGGTCATCGTCGCCCATATGATGCGCATGACCCGCGCCTCCGTGCTTTCGGTGATGGCGAGCCCCTATATCGAGATGGCGATCCTCAAGGGTCTCAAAAAGTCTCGCATCGTCGTCCGTCACGCGCTGCCGAACGCGCTCGCGCCGATCATTTCCGTCGTCGCCCTCAACCTCGCCTATCTCATCGTCGGCGTTGTCGTCGTCGAGACCGTGTTCGTCTATCCCGGCCTCGGTCAATTGATGGTCGACGAAGTCTCCAAGCATGACGTGCCGGTGGTGCAGGCGTGCGGGCTCATCTTCGCCGCCACATTCATCCTGCTCAACATGATCGCCGACATCCTCGCCATTCTGTCCAATCCGCGGCTTCGCCAGCCGCGCTAACCAGGGCTCATTCGGCGAAAAAGAAAGGCCGTTATGCGCATCCGCGGCTATAAAGTGAGCGTCACCGCGCAGATTGGCATTGTCATCGTCGTCATCAATCTGCTCGTCGCCTTGCTGGCGCCGCTCATCGCTCCCTTCGACCAGGCGACGCCGGTTGGCGACGCCTGGGCTGACCCGAGCGCCCAGCATTGGCTTGGACTCGACAATCTCGGCCGCGACATTCTGAGTCGCCTGATCTATGGCGCGCGGATGTCGATCGGACTCTCGCTGGTCATCACCGCGCTGTCCTTCCTGATCGGCGTCATTTCGGGCTTCGCCGCCGCGGTCGCCGGAGGCTGGATCGATCAGGCGCTGTCGCGCCTTGTCGACCTCCTCCTGTCGATGCCGACGCTCATTTTCGCGTTCGTTATCCTCTCGGTGCTCGGCTCCGCGCTGCCGGTCCTCATCTTCACCATCGCCATTCTCGATTCGACCAAGGTGTTCCGCCTGGCCAGGTCCGTCGCGGTCAATATCGTCAGCCTCGAGTTCGTCGAGGCCGCCCGCCTGCGCGGCGAGGGCTGGTGGTGGATCGTGTCCAGGGAGGTGCTGCCCAATGCGGTTCCTCCCCTGACAGCGGAGTTCGGCTTGCGCTTCTGCTTCACCTTTCTCTTTATCGCCGCCTTGAGCTTTCTCGGACTCGGCGTGCAGCCGCCGGACGCCGACTGGGGCAGCATGGTCAAGGACTACCGAGACATGATCAATTTCGGCTCCGCGGCGCCGCTCTATCCCGCAGCGGCAATCGCGATTCTGACCATCGGCGTCAACTTCATCGTCGATTGGATGCTTTCGATCCATTCCCGAGGCCAGGGAGAAGGCGCATGAGCCAGCAGACCACGGAAGCTCCACCGTCCAGGAATGACTCCGTCATCCTCGACATTCGCGGCATGCGCGTCGCCGTGCGCACCGACATGGGCGAAGGTCCTGTGCTTGTCGACGACGTGTCCCTTCAGCTCAAGCGCGGGGAGGTGATTGGCCTCATCGGCGAATCCGGAGCCGGCAAGTCGACCATCGGGCTCGCCTCGATGGGATACACGCGCCGCGACTGCCATATCGTTGGCGGGAACATCATATTCGGCGACACCGACATCCGCGCCATCAGCCTGGACGAACGGCGCGCGCTGCGCGGGCCCAAGATCGCCTATATTGCGCAGAGCGCGGCGGCCTCGTTCAACCCAGCCCATACGCTGATGGACCAGGTGTGCGAGGCCTCGATCAGGCATGGCGTCCTGTCGCCTTCGGAGGCGCGCGCTGAAGCGGTGAGCCTGTTCAAGCAGCTCGATTTGCCAAGCCCGGAGACGATCGGCTCGCGCTATCCCCACCAGGTTTCCGGCGGACAGCTTCAGCGGGTGATGGCGGCGATGGCGATGGTCGCCAAGCCTGACATTCTCATCTTCGACGAGCCGACCACCGCGCTCGACGTGACCACCCAGGTCGAGTGCCTCGCCGCGTTTCGCAAGCTCATCCGGGAGCATGGCACGGCCGCCCTTTATATCACCCACGACCTCGCGGTCGTCGCCCAGATCGCCGACCGCATTATGGTGCTGAGACGCGGCAGAACCGTCGAATTCGGCGATTCGCGGCAGATCCTGCTTGAGCCGCAGGAGGAATATACGCGCCGCCTGGTGAGCGAACGCATCGCCGGCCACAATTTCGTCGACGCCAACGTCGCCGCTCAAGTCCCGATCCTCGCCATCGACCACGTGAGCGCCGACTATCCGAGCAAGCCGAAGGTGATCGACAACGTCAGTCTCGAAGTGCGCAAGGGCGATACAGTGGCGGTCGTCGGCGAGTTGGGTTCGGGCAAATCCACGTTGGCGCGCGTGGTCACTGGCCTCCTGCCGCGGGTCGCGGGGGACGTGCGCTTCAACGGCGCAAGTCTGCCGCCGCGGCTCAAGGACCGCGCCAAGGACCAGCTGCGCAGGGTGCAAATGATCTACCAGATGCCCGACGTCGCGCTCAATCCCCAGCACACCTTGCTGGAGACGATCGGCAGGCCGGTGGCCTTCTATTTCAACCGATC
The DNA here is from genome assembly GCA_963756515.1 of uncultured Acidimicrobiaceae bacterium. Taxonomy (GTDB): domain Bacteria; phylum Actinomycetota; class Acidimicrobiia; order Acidimicrobiales; family RAAP-2; genus Bog-756. Next base: position 288,760 of record CAVWNV010000012.1, on the reverse strand, counting down.
GCGGGAGGAGGTGCGCGCCCGGGTGACCGAACTGCTGCGGCAGATGGATCTGCCGGAATCCTTCATCACCCGCAGGACCAGCGAATTGTCCGGCGGGCAGAAGCAGCGGGTCTCGATCGCCAGGGCGCTGGCCGCCGAGCCTGATCTCATCATCTGCGACGAGGTGACATCGGCCCTCGATCAGTTGGTCGGCGAAGAGATCCTCCGCTTGTTGAAAAGGCTCCAGGACGAACTGGGCGTCGCCTATCTGTTCATTACCCATGATCTCGGCACGGTGAAGCGAATCGCCAACAAGGTTGTCGTCATGCTCCAAGGCAAGGTGGTCGCGAGCGGCGAGACCGCAGCCGTCTTCTCGCCGCCCTATCATCCCTACACGGAGTTGCTTCTGTCTTCGGTGCCCGAGATGCGGCCGGATTGGCTCGACGAGGTCCTCGCCGCGCGCGCTGTCGGAGCCGCGACCACTTCGGCGCTGCTCAGGGCGCCCTGAAGGGCGCCGCCGGCAAGCCCCCAAAAAGGGGCGCCAGTCTGGCCTTGCCGCGCCCGCAATTCGTTTCTATACCGCCGCCAAGCCATTAGAGGAAACGGGCGGAAGCGCGTTCCGGGGACACCCCCTCCGGCGTGATCATTGCATGGCTCGGTCGGCCGACCGATCGGCCGGTGACGATAGAGGACGTTGTTGATGCGCGCGCCGGGCGGACCGCGTCTGTTGCTGCGGCGGCTCCGCGAGGTGATGGCGGAGCCTGTCACCGCCCAGGCGCGCCTGGACCGCATCGTCGTCCTCATCGCCTCCAATATGGTCGCCGAGGTGTGCTCGCTCTATGTCGTGCGCGCCGACGGCGCGATGGAGCTGTTTGCGACCGAGGGCCTCAACCGCGAAGCGGTCCATCTGACCACCATGCGGCCGGGCGAGGGCCTTGTGGGCCTGATCGCCTCGAGCGCTGAGCCCCTCGCGCTGTCTGACGCGCAGCACCACCCGGCGTTTTCCTACAGGCCAGAGACGGGCGAAGAAATCTACCAGTCGTTCCTCGGCGTGCCGGTGCTGCGCGGCGGCGCAACGATCGGGGTGCTGGTGGTGCAAAACCGCGCCCGACGCGCCTACTCGGAAGAAGAAATCGAGGCGCTCCAGACGACCGCCATGTTGCTCGCCGAGATGATCGCGTCCGGAGAGCTGCAGGCCATAGCGGCGCAGGGCGCCTCGATCGTGGTGCGGCGGCAGATGTCGCTGAAAGGCTTGGGCATCGCCGAAGGACTCGGCCTCGGTCATGTGGTGATGCACCAGTCGCGCGTGACCGTGTCCACGATCGTCGCTGACGACGTGGAATTGGAGCTGATCAGGCTGGAGACCGCCATTAGCGCCATGCGCGCCTCGGTCGACAGTCTGATCGACCGCAACGACGACGGCATTGGCGGCGAGCACCGCGACGTGCTGGAGGCGTTCAGGATGATCGCCCACGATCGCGGCTGGCTGCGCCGGCTGCGTGAGGCGGTGAGCTCCGGTTTGACTGCGGAGGCCGCGGTCGAGCGGGTCCATAACGACGCCCGCGCCAAGCTGCAGCGCCAGACCGACCCTTACCTGCGCGATCGCCTGCACGACCTGACCGACATCGCCAATCGCCTGTTGCATCAGCTCGCCGGCCAGAGCCTGGTTCTGTTGCCAGACGAACTGCCTGAAAACGCCATTCTTGTAGCGCGCTCGATGAGTTCGGCGGCGCTGCTTGACTATGACCGTGCGCGGCTGCGCGGGCTTGTGGTCGAGGAGGCCGGCGCCTCGAGCCACATCGCCATCGTCGCGCGCGCGCTCTCCATTCCCGCGGTCAGCGACATCCCCAATATTTCCGAAATCGTCGAGCAGGGCGACGCGATCATCGTCGACGGCGACGCCGGGGAGATCTATCTGCGGCCGCCCGCCGACGTCGAGGCGGCTTATGGCGAAAAGGCGCGTATGCGCGCCCGGCGCCAGGCGCAATATCGCGCTCTTCGCGACACGCCGACGGTCAGTGTCGACGGCGTCTCGATCGGCCTGCATATGAACGCCGGCCTGCTCGTCGACATGCCCCACCTCGCTGAAACCGGCGCGAAGTCAATCGGCCTCTTCCGTACCGAATTGCAGTTCATGCTCGCGGCGCGTTTTCCCCGGCCTGGCGCGCAGCAACAGCTCTATCGCGCCATTCTCGACGCCGCCGGCGACCGGCCGGTCACGTTCCGCACGCTCGACATCGGCGGCGACAAGCTTCTGCCCTATATGAAGGGCATCGAGGAGGACAACCCCGCGCTCGGCTGGCGAGCGCTGCGCATCGGGCTCGATCGTCCGGCGCTGCTGCGCATGCAATTTCGGGCGTTCATCCGCGCCGCCGCGGGCCGCGACCTCAAGGTTATGGCGCCGATGGTGTCGACCGTCGACGAATATCGAGCGGCGCGCGCGATGTTCGACCGCGAACTTGCGTGGAGCGAGAGCCATGGTTACGAGCCGCCGCTCGCCGCCAGTCTCGGCGTGATGGTCGAAGTGCCGTCGCTTTTGTGGCAGATCGACGAGATCGCCGCCGCGGCGGACTTCCTGTCGGTCGGCTCGAACGATCTCATGCAATACCTTTACGCGGTGGACCGCGCCAACCGCCGGGTCTCCAATCGCTTCGATTCGCTGAGCGTCGGTTTCCTGCGCGCTCTGCGCTCAATCGCGGAGGCGGGCGCGCGGCACGGAACCCCGGTCACCCTATGCGGAGAGATGGGCGGAGAGACGCTTGAGGCGATGGCTCTGATGGCGATTGGCTACCGCGAGCTTTCGATGTCAGCGGCCTCGATCGGGCCCGTCAAGGCGATGACGCTGTCGCTCAATATAAGCGAGGCGCAACGCGAGGTTGAGGCGATGCTGGCCAAAGGGCGCGAGGAAGCTTCCTTGCGCAAGCTGCTTGAGCGGCTGGCGGAACGCCTTGAGGTGCGCCTCTAGCGAGGCGAGCGTCCGCACGCCCGCCGCTACCGCTTCCGTGAGCTCACGCAATGGCCGCCACCGACAATCTGGATCTCATCCTTCGCCGCCATCAGGAAATCTCGGCCCGCCTCGCCGAGGGGGCGGCCGGGCCGCAATATTCCGCGCTGTCGCGCGAGCTCAACGAGCTCGAGCCGGTGGTCGCGGCGATCGAGGCCTTTCAGGCCAAGCAAAGGGAGCGCGCGGACCTCGAGACGCTGCTCAAGGAGCCGGATCTCGACCCGGACATGCGCGCGATGGCCAGCGCTGAGCTTGAGGCCGCCGAGGCCGAAGCGGAAGCGATGTCCAAGGCGATTCGTATCGCGCTCCTGCCCAAGGACGCCGCCGACGAGGGCGGCGCGATCCTCGAGGTCCGGGCCGGCACGGGCGGAGACGAGGCTGCGCTGTTCGCTGGCGATCTCTTTCGCCTGTACGTCAAATATGCGGAGCGGAGACGCTGGAAGGTCGAAATCCTGTCTTCCAGCGAGGGGACGGCCGGAGGGTTCAAGGAGGTCGTCGCCGAGATCTCCGGGCGCGGCGTGTTCGCGCGGCTCAAGTTCGAAAGCGGCGTCCATCGGGTGCAGCGCGTGCCGACGACCGAAACCCAGGGGCGCATCCACACTTCCGCCGCGACGGTCGCGGTGCTGCCGATCGCCGAGGAAGCGGACTTTGTCATCAACGAGGCGGATCTCAAGATCGACACCTATCGCTCCTCCGGCGCCGGCGGCCAGCACGTGAACAAGACCGAATTCGGCGATCCGCATCACCCACCTGCCGACCGGCGTGGTGGTCGCGATGCAGGAGGAGCGCTCCCAGCACCGCAACCGCACCAAGGCGATGGCGCTCTTACGCTCGCGCATCCTCGACGCCAAAAACCAGAAGCTCGACGCCGACCGCGCTGAGGCCCGGCGCGTCCAGGTCGGCTCCGGCGACCGCTCGCAGCGCATCCGCACCTACAATTTCCCGCAAGGACGGGTGACCGACCACCGCATCAATCTCACCCTCTACTCGCTTGACCGGATCATGGAGGGCGAGGGACTCGACGAGATCATCGACGCGCTCACGGCGGAACGTCAGGCGGAGCTTTTGGCTGCGCAGGCCGCGTCGTGACCGTTCCGCGCCTGCCGCCCTTCGGACCACGCATGCGCATCGGCCTGCTTGGCGGCTCGTTCAACCCGCCGCACGAGGGGCACGCGCTGATCACGCGGCTTGCGCTGCGTAGGCTCGCTCTCGATCGCGTCTGGTGGCTGGTGACGCCCGGCAATCCGCTGAAATCGCTGACCGGACTTCGCGGCGCTCAACGCGCGCATTGAGGCGGCGCGCCGGCTCGACGTCGGGCCGCGCGTTGTGATCACGGACATCGAAGCGCAGATCGGTTCGCGCTTTACTTATGATACGCTTCTTTGGCTCAGGCAGCGCGCGCCAGAAGTCCATTTTGTCTGGATCATGGGCGCCGACAACCTTCGCCAGTTCCATCTCTGGCGCGATTGGCGGCGGATCGCCGAGCTTGTGCCGATCGCCGTCGTCGATCGACCGGGCTCGACCTTGAAGGCGCTCTCGAGCCCGGCCGGCGCGGCGCTTCTCCCGTGGCGGGTTCCCGAGCGCGACGCGACGCGCTTCGCCACGATGCGGCCGCCGGCGCTCCTCTTTCTGCACGGGCCGCGCTCCCGGCTGTCCTCGACTGCGCTAAGAGGGGAGGGCAAGCCATGACCAAAATTGGTGTTCTCGATGATTGGCAGGGCGTGGCGCGCGGCAGCGCCGACTGGTCCCGACTTGCCGCTCGCGCCGAGCTCGTGTTTTTCGCTGACGCTTTCGCCTCCGAAGATGACGCCGCCAACGCGCTCAGGGATTTCGACATCCTCTTGACCATGCGTGAGCGCACGCCTTTTCCCGAGAGCCTTATCCGCCGCCTTCCCAAGCTCCGCATGATCGGCATCACCGGCGCTTCGAACGCATCGCTCGACGTCGAGGTTTGCACGCGTCAAGGCGTGACGGTGTGCAACACAACAGGCGGCGGAGGCGCGCCTTACGCGACGGCAGAACTCGCGCTGGGGCTCATGATCGCCGCCGCCCGCGCGATTCCCGCCGCCGACGAGACCATGCGCGCCGGCGGTTTCCAGCACGGCGTGCCGGTCGGCCTGGGCCTCGCCGGCAAGACGCTCGGAATTGTCGGCCTCGGGCGCCTTGGGGCGCGCATGGCCCGCTATGCGCTAGCGCTCGACATGAAGGTCGCGGCCTGGAGCCCGAACCTGACCGAGGCGAAGGCTGAGCAGGCCGGCGCCCGCTCGTCGGCAAATCGGACCTCATGAGCTTGTCCGACGTCATCTCGGTGCACATGGTCCTGTCGCCGCGCAGTCGCGGCCTGATCGGCGCTGATGACATCGCCCGCATGAAACATGGCGCGATCCTCATCAACACTTCGCGCGGACCTCTCGTCGACGAGGCCGCTCTCGTCGCCGCCGTTCAGGCCGGCAGGATCGTCGCGGCGCTTGACGTTTTCGACAAAGAGCCGCTGGCGCCGGATCATCCGTTCCGGACTTCGAACCACACCGTGCTCACGCCCCATCTCGGCTACGGAGTGGCCGAAACGTGGGCCCAGTTCTATCCGCAGAGCGTCCAGAACGCGGAGGCTTTCCTGGACGGCAAACCGATTCGCGTCGTGAACCCGTGATAGCGCTTTGCGCGCCCCTTGAGCGGCGGCGCCGTCACCCTGCGACGTGCTCCAAAGGCCAGACTTCCACAACGCCATGCGCAACTGCGCACGGGGTTCGCGAAACGATCTCGATCGCCTCGGCGAGATCGGCCGCTTCAATCGCCGCGAAGCCTGCGACCGGCAAGGCCGACGACATGAAGGCGGAGTTCTCCGTCTTGACTCCAGCCGCGAACGGAGTGCGGACCTGATATATTGGTCGTCTGACGAGCGGCGCCGCTGCTTGTCGTCGCGACGTTCGCCGCCGCCGTCAGCGTTGCTGTTTAGGGTGAGATATATATATATATATATATATAAACATAGTAGATATGATATTAATCCTGCGGTCGTGCAGGGTCCAAGGGCGCTGGAAATTGAGCACGAAACTAAACGGGGTCCTAACGCACTGAAAACATTAGAGCGCGCCGGTAAAAAAGCCACTACAGGCCGGCAGGGGCCCTTTGCCTTCGGTCTCAACCAGCGCTCGCGAAATGGCGATCTGCTACACCGGGCAGGAAGCGCGCCTCGGGCGCTCGCTTTTCCCGACGGGCTGAGCGCTGGCCGCCGCCCCGGGCGACGAGGCGATCGCGGCTTTGACCTCGCCTCGGCTCGCTTCGATATTGTCGAGGAACTGGCGCGCGCTCTCCTCCCAGGTGAAGCGCATGGAATGTTGGCGCGCCTGCTCTCGCGGAATGGTCAGGGCCTTGAGGCACGCAGCCGCGCAGATCCTGCGTCGAGCACGCCCGCTCCCGGGGCGACGACATCGATTGGCCCGGGCACGGGATAGGCCGCGACCGGCAAGCCGCTGGCCATGGCCTCGATCATCACGATCCCGAACGTGTCGGTGCGCGAGGGGAAAACAAACACGTCCGCGCTTGCATAGATGTCGGCCAGCGCTTCGCCCTGCTTCTCGCCGAGAAAATGCGCGTGGCGGATAGCGCGCGCTCGAGGTGGCGGCGCGCCGGCCCGTCGCCGACGATGACGGTCGATCCGGGCAGGTCAAGGCCAAGCAGCGCCTGGAGGTTCTTTTCCACCGCCACCCGTCCAACCGAGAGGAAGATCGGACGCGGCAGGTCGAGCGCGGGTTTTGGCCGCGGGCGGAAAAGCGCATGGTTGACGCCGCGCGTCCAAAGCTTGACCCGCGCGAAGCCGCGGCGGGTGAGGTCGGCGCCGATTGTCGGGGTCGGCGCCATCACGGTGGCCGAGGGCGCATGAAAATAGCGCAGGCCCGCATAGGTCATCCGTTCCGGAACGCCGATTCGAGCCGACACATACTCGGGAAAGCGGGTGTGGTAGCTGGTGGTGAAGGCGCGATCGCGCCTGAGGCAATAGCGCCGCGTCAGCCAGCCGATCGGGCCCTCGGTGGCGATATGGATATGATCGGGCTTGGCTTCCTCGATCCGCTGCCCGATCCGTCGCAACGACGGGATCGCCAGACGAATTTCAGGGTAGGAGGGCAGGGGCGCGGTCCACATGCCTTGGGGAGTGAGGAAATCGAACGTGGCGCCCAATTCGACCGCCGCCTGAGCTCATTCGCTCCAGCGTCGACACCACGCCATTGACTTGGGGCCGCCAGGCGTCGGTCGCGATCAGGATGCGCATCAAGCCGCTTCCGCTTGCGCCTCTTCAGCCCCCGCTTCCGGCGGTTCCTCGTCAAACGACGCGCGTCCTTCAACGCGCGCGACAAGCTGCAATGGATCCTTCCAGCGCAGCACTTCGAACCGGCCGTCGTAGTGCTCAACCACCAGCGAGCACGATTCGACGAAGTCGCCGGTATTGACGTAGATCACGCCCTCCATCTCCCGGATGATCGGATGATGGATATGCCCGCAGACGACGCCGTCGACGCCGCGCTTTCTGGCCTCGCTGGCCAACTCCCGCTCGAACGAGCCGATGAAATTGACCGCGTTCTTGACCTTGAGCTTCGCCCAGGCCGAAAACGACCAATAGGGCAGCCCCAGCCACCGGCGCGCGGCGTTGAAATGTGTATTGACGAACAGGGCGAAATCGTAAGCCCAGTCGCCGAAGAAGGCGAGCCATTTCGAATGGCGCACGACGACGTCGAACTCGTCGCCATGAGTGATGAGGTAGCGCTTGCCGTCGGCCGCGGTATGGATCGCCTGGCGCTTGATCTCGATCCCGCCGAAGGTGAGCCCGAAGAACTGACGGGCGAACTCATCGTGGTTGCCCGGAACGAACACCATCCGCGCGCCGCGTCGCACCTTGCGCAGCAATTTCTGGACAACGTCGTTGTGGGCCTGGGGCCAGTACCAGCCGGAGCGGAGCCGCCAGCCGTCGATTATGTCCCCGACCAGGTAGATCGTGTCGGCCTCGACATGGCGTAGCATGTCGAGGATGAGATGCGCTTGGCAGCCGCGTGTGCCCAGGTGCAAATCCGACAGGAACAGCGTCCTGTATCGATGGGTCGAATGGGGCTTAGGCACGAACGGCCTCCTCGCGAGGGGGCGAACAGACGAGAAATGACTGCGCAGATTCTCGTGTCGCTTCGATGACGCGATGCACTGGTAGGGCTTATAATTGTCAACCTCAGGAGTGTCGAGAGCGGGGCGTGGGATATGGACTTGGGAATTAAAGGCCGGAAGGCGATCGTGTGCGCGTCAAGCAAAGGCTTGGGCCGCGCCTGCGCGCGAGCGCTGGCGGAAGCCGGATGCGCGGTCGTGCTCAACGGCCGCGACAAGGAGACCCTGGATGAGACCGCGCGCGAACTGCGGCGGGCGACGGGCGTTGAAGTTCGTGAAATCTTGGGCGATCTCGACCAACCGGCGACGCGCGCGGAGCTCATCGCCGCCTGTCCGGACGCCGACATTCTGGTCAATAACAACGGCGGCCCGCCATACCAGGCTTTCGGCGAGATCACCCGCGAGAATATCCTCAAGGGGATCGAGTTCGAACATGCTCACCCCGATCGCCCTGGTTCAGGCGCTGGCGCCGGGAATGGTCGAGCGCAAGTTCGGCCGTATCGTCAACATCACCTCAGGTTCGGTGCGGGCGCCGATCGCCGGCCTCGACGTGTCGTCGGGCGCGCGCGCCGGCCTGACCGCGTTCCTCGCCTCGGCGGCGAGGCTCTTACGCGCGCGACAACGTGACGATCAACTCGATCCAGCCTGGATCGTTTGAAACCGATCGGCAGAAATCCGGCCTCGCCCGCGCGGCGGCGCAGCGGAACGTGAGCGTGGATACGGCGCGCGCCGAATTCGAAGGCGCGAATCCCGGCCGCGCGATTCGGCGATCCGGCCGAGTTCGGCGCGCTCTGCGCCTTCCTCGCCAGCGCGCACGCCGGATTCATCACCGGTCAGAACATCCTCATCGACGGGGGCGCGTTCCCGGGGGCTTTTTGAGACCGCCAGCACTCGCAGGGCCGCTCGAGGCTTCAATTTGACGGTGTTTCCCGCGCTGTGATAAGCTTGCCTCGGCTCCCGGTTCAAAAGCAGAACGGGGCGCGCAAGACCTAGAGGAACGACGCCATGGCATGGTCGACACCTGAAGTTCGTGAGGTCTGCGTGGGTATGGAAGTGACGAGCTACCTGTCCGCGGAGATGTGAATATCACGCGCCGCCCGCCCCCCGAGGCGGACGGCGCTATCCGATCTTCCCGCCGATCCGCAACCGGCATCGGTGCGTTTGAGCGAGCCTATGTTGCTCCGGAGCGTGTCTAGCGACCTGCCGCTGCGGCGTCCTCATTGCGTAAGCATGAACGTTATGAAGTCGCCCTTTTCTTTCGCGCTGCATTCGCGGCCGAGCACGTTCCGGCAGTTTCGCCCGAACCACTTTTCGGTCTTCTCCTGATCGGTATATCGCCGAGGACTTGCCGAGGCCGCCATAGGGTCGATGTCCTTCCCGGCTCGGGTCTGGCCTACGTTTTCGACCGGAATACAGCGTCCGGAATCCGCCGATGGGTCCGGGTCCAGAATGGCGTCGCGGTCAGGCGAAGCGGATCCTCAGGATTCGAGTGCGCGAGCTCGTGAGCGGCGCGCGTGTCCCATCGCTCCGCAGAATTCATCGTTAAGTAAGCCCTGAGATCGGCGGCGACATCGGGCGCGAGACTGGCGTCTTCACCGAAATGATCGGACACCTCGTTCCACCACAGCGTGGCGGTAATCCGCAAAGGCGTGCTGTTCGGCAGGAGTTCACTTAAGAAATGGCGATTTCGAGCCGTGGCGTCCGGGGAATCGGCGGCATGCGCGATTAGTGGCAAGCGAGGCAGTTGGCGGCCGATTTGACCGAGGTGTGCTTCACACTCTCGAAATCGAAGTCCGCATGCACCTCGTTCCACCACGGCGTGGAGGTAATCCGCAAAGGCGTGCTGTTCGGCAGGAGCTCACTTAAGAAATGGCGATCTCGAGCCGTGGCGTCCTGGGAATCGGCGGCATGCGAGATTAGGAAGGCGCGAATTTCGTCCAGATCTTTCTTCGGGATCGCGGCATCCTCGCCGAAATGATCGTCCATCTTTGACAGGATCGCAGCCCAGGAACGGCTCGGCAGCATGCGTGACGAGAAGACCATGTGACACTCGCCGCATTGTTCCAGCGCCGGCGGGGCTCCTGCGTTGCTCGGCTCCAACGGACCCGGCGGCTCTGGCGACTGCGCGCGGCCCCTGGCGACGCCTGCGATGGCGGCCAGCCCAACGACCGTTACGGCGGCCAACCATCGATCAAAGCGCGCTCTCACGTTTCCACCCGAACTTCGAGGCGCCCCTCGAGGAGCGATCCGATTCTGACCGACGGTCTCGCCACGCCCGCGGCTCATTCAGGAAACGGCCGGCTGCGCGCTGGCGGCCGTTGGCGCCCAGCCTGCCAATCAACAGGGAGAAAGACCATGATCTTTGCATTTACATTCGTTCGAGCAACCCCTTTGCTGACGGTCAAAACCAATTGTTTCGAGCCTATTGGGCGGGCGTCTTGCCCACTGAGATCTCGATCCCGGAATAATACGCCGCCAGATTTTCGATATCTGCGTCCGAGAGCGTCTGGCTGACGATCGACATCATCTCATTCTTGCGCTCTCCGGACTTGAAGGCCGTCAATTGCTCGATCAGGTAGTTCTGGTTCTGCCCGGCGAGGTTCGGCGCCTCGGGGATTTTCGCCAGTCCGTCCGAGCCGTGACAGACCGCGCAAGTCGATTCGGCCTTGGCCCGTCCAGCCTTTGCGTCTTGCGCCTCGGCCCCATCGTGGACCGCGAGTGAACATGTCAGACTCGCCCCGAGCGCAACCGCGCTCGCCAGCCGGAGACGAAACCGCATAAGTCCTCCAGGCGACCCGAACGAAAAAGGACGGCTCCGTCCAAGGCGGAGCCGTCCTCTCCAAAGGTTAGCTACTTGCCATCATACCAGATGCGATAGATGGCGCCGACGAGATCGTCGGACACCAGCAGCGAGCCATCCCAGTATTGCTGCACGTCGACCGGGCGGCCAAGGTAGTGGCCGTTGTCGTTCCAGCCTTCCGCGAACGGAATCGACGGCCCCGCGACATGCCCGTCGGGCTTGAGGAACGTCACCATGACGCGCGCGCCAACCGGGACCGTTCGGTTCCACGAGCCGTGCTGGGTCGAAAAGATCGCGCCCTTGTACTTCGCCGGGAACATGTCGCCGGTGTAGAAGGAAAGGCCGAGGTCAGCCGCGTGCGCGACCTGCTCGACTTCCGGAAACACGACGTCGGCCGGCGGCGTCTCGGTCTTGTATTCGTTGGTCCGCGTGTGCCCGCCGCCATACCAGGGGAAGCCGAAGTTCTCGCCGATCTTGTCGATGCGGTTCATCTCGCCGGGCGGAATGTCGTCGCCCATGCCGTCGACCTGGTTGTCGTTGGTCCAGAGCGTCTTGTCCTTCGGATTGAAGTCCATGCCTTCCGGGTTTCGCAAGCCGGTCGCATAGACTTCCCGGTCGGTGCCGTCCTGGTTCATGCGGATGATGCCGCCCATGCCGACCTTCTTGTCGAGTTCGACCTTGTCCTTCGGCGGCACGTTGTAGGGCTGGCCGAGTTGGATGTAGAGCTTGTTGTCCGGGCCGATGCGGCATTCGCGCGCGCTATGATTGAAGCTCTCCTCCGACTTCGGGATTAGCTGCCCCTCCGGCACGACGACGCTGACGCCGACGTCCGGGCTCTCATAGAAGAATTCCGCCGCCGGGTATTGCAGGACGCGGTTCTGCTCGACCACGTAGAGGAACCCGTCCTTGGAGAAGCAAGGGCCGTTCGGAATCTTTTCGGCCAGCGTCGGAGCGAACTCCTTGACCTCGACGCCCGCGGCGACCCCGGCGCGGTCGCGGTCGGTCACCGCCCAGATCTTGTTCTTGCGCGTGCCGACGAAGGTCACTACGCCCTGCGGACCGACCGCCATATGGCGCGCGTCGGGGACGATCGCGTAAAGGTCGATGTGGAAACCTGGAGGCAGGTGATTTTCTTGAGGATCTGCTTGATCGCATCGGCCTTCGCCCCGGTCTGGGGAATCGTTGGCCAATCGACGGGGGCCGTGTCATGCCAGGCTTCCAGCGTTTGCAGATTGTCGGCCCGCGCGCCGCCGAGCCCGACCGCAAGGGCGGTCAGCGCTACGGCTGAAGCGATGTAAGGTTTCATTCGATTCTCCTGGGTTCCTCGTGTGATAAAGGCTCTTCTACTTCGCCGGGCTCCGAGCGCCGCCCGAGCTCCGCCTCTACGGCGGCGCCTTTGGCGCAAATCGCGCAGGAACTGCCCCTGCGTCCCGGGCTCGACGCAGTCGCCCTTTTTGACGCGGCAAGATCAAGACACCCGAACAAAGTGCGCGCCAAGAGACTCGATAACATTTTCCGCATCGTGGAAATACGCGCGCCGGGCTGCAAGAGCGCGAACTCGTCTTTGGCGTATCGCCCTACTTTGGCTTGCGCCACTCGGGCAACTCGCCGCCGAACTGCGCCGTGACTTCGTCGGCCTTCCGTCGCACCAGTGCGCCGAGATGGTCGACCCGGTCGCGCGAGATGCGCGCGGTCGGCCCCGATATCGAGATTGCAGCCATCGGCTCGCCGTACTCGTCGAACACGAGCCCCGCGACGCAGCGAAGCCCAAACGCATGTTCTTCATCGTCGACGGCGAAACCGCGCTCGCGCGTTAGGGCGAGTTCGTGGCGAAGCGCTGTCCTATTGATGATGGTCTTGTCGGTCAGCCGCCGCATGGCTTGGCGTTCAATCGCCTTGGCGAGGTCGTCGCCGGACGCAGCGCAGAGGAGCGCCTTGCCGACGCTTGAGCAATAAAGGGGCACGCGGGCGCCGGGCCGCGCGAGGGCGCGCATCATCTGGCGGCACTCGACCTGCGCCAGATAGACCGCCTCGTGTTCGTCCTCGATCGCGAGATTTACGGTTTCCGTGCTCTCATTCATCAGGGCCCGCATGTAGGGGCGGGCGATGCCGACCAGATTGCGCGTTCTCAGGAAGGCGGCGCCGGTGATGAACGCCTGCACCCCCACTGACCAGAGCCGACGCTCGTGATCGAAATGCACATAGCGCTCTTGCTCCAAGGTCGTGAGCAGCCGGTGAGCGGTCGATGGCGGCAGTCCCATGCGTTCCGCAATTTGGGTGAGCGTCATGCCGTCCTCGGCCGAGGCGAGCTGGTTGATGACGCCCAATGCGCGGACCAGAGACTGAACATGGTCGGATCGCATCCCCGCGGCTGCGAACGCCTCCGCCTCTCCAAAGCCGCGCCGCCGCTTCGGCGGTCGGGTCTTGCCCGGCGCTTTCAAGTCATTCTCCGATCCAGGCTGCCATAAAGATACGGGGCGTCAGGCGCGGGATTTCGCAGGTCCGAGGCATCCGAGAAAACGAACAAAACTGTACGATAATTAGGACGAATTCGTCTATGTTGCGCGGCAAAAAGCGAGGCGGTCATGGGCGTTGAAGGCAAGGACAGGGCCAAGGTTCTCGAAGCCGGGGCAGCCTCGCTGTCCAACCAGCTCGGGCAGGCGGTGCTCAAGCTGCGCAAGGGCTACGGACTGTCGCTTGCCGACCTGTCGCAACATTCGGGCGTCGCCAAGTCGATCATCTCGCAGATCGAGCGCAACGAGACCAATCCGACGCTGACCACGATCTGGCGCCTCGCCCACGCGCTCGACGTGTCGATCGAGTCGATGCTGCGGGGCGCCGAAGAAGGGCCGTTCATCGAGCATCTGAGCCGAGGAGCCACGCCGATCCTTGTCTCCGACGACGGACTATGCCGTCTCGCCGTGATCGGGTGGCTGAAAACCGTTGACTGGCTGCAATGGTACGATTTTCAGGCCGATCCGGGCGGCGTGCTCGAATCGACGGCCCATCTGCGCGGCTCGGTCGAGTGTCTGTCGATTTTAGACGGCGAGCTCGAGGTCAACGTCGGCGACGCGACCGCGACGGCGTGCGCGGGCGAGACTCTGCGCTACCGCTGCGATATGCCTCATCGCATCCGCAACCTTAGCGGGAAGCCGGCGCACGCCACGATGGTCTGCATCCTCAAGGCGGCGATGATGGACTGAGCCGTTCCCAGCCGTCCTCGTCAAAGGAGCCAAGAGCGTAGCTGTCATGCGGAATTAACGAATTGGGCGCCATGACTCGATTCGCGGCGCCCAGCAAACTGAATCGGGGGTTGCCTCTCCTGCGGAGAATCGCCCGCCGCGCCGCGTCGCTGATTCCGGCTCCCTTTGTGCCCGGTCCCTTCGCCCCGTCCCGCGTTGGGGCAGGTGGCTTCGGCTTTGGCGCAAGACTTGACGCCGGATGGCCCGCGTCGACAAGCCCGCGCATCGCCGCCGGATTCCCAAAGTGATTCAGCAAGCGACTGATTTGCTGAGGCTTTACGCTCCTGGAGCGGGCGGGAAAGGAGGGGTTCCAAGACGACGCGACGATCCTGAAGGCTCGTGCGGCGGCCCGCACAAAAATTCAACTCGCTTTGTCTGCGAATCTTGAGTCCGCCTAAGGGGGTCTCCGATTCGTACTGGGTTTGTTGTCGCCCTGATCCTGGTGCGGGTGGGCGATGGCCTCCTCTTCGCTCGACAGTCGCCGGGTGGCGCGATATGAGCGCCTTTCTGCTTGGCCGGAGCGCTTGGTGAGCATGACGCCTTCCGTAACTCGTAAAGGACGGTCCGGACGGGGTCGTGCTGTCATTGGCCGGGAGAATGGATCGTCAGCGCCGGACGCCATCTCGAGGCGGCCGGGGCCTCGCTCATCTCACTCGCCAAAGGCGCGAAACGCGTGATTCTCGATCTCGCGGGCCTTCAACGCATGGACACGGCCGGCGCGTGGTTCATCGACCGCGCCGAGGTTGAACTTGCGGCGGGGGAGCCAGCGTTTCCTATCCGCGGCGAGCGGCCCGAGCACGACCTCCTGCTCAAGGAGGCCGGCTACCATGCGCCCGAGAAATCCACGCGGGTTCCCCGTCGCGCATACTATCGCGCTGCTCTCGGCGGTCGGCGAGACGGTCTATGAGTTCGGGCGTCGATTTCTTCGACATTGTCGACTATCTCGGCGAAGTCGTTGTGATGTTCTTGCGCCTCGCCCCGCAGCCGTGGCGGTGGCGCTGGACTCCGATGGTGTATCACCTCGAGATGTATGGGCTGCGCAGCGTGCCCATCATCATGCTTGATCAACTTTCTGGTCGGCGCGATCGTCACGCAGCAGGGCATCTTCCAACTCGCCAAATTCGGCGCCGCGGATTACGCGGTCAGTCTGGTCGGCGTCCTGGGCTTGCGCGAACTCGGCGTGCTCATGACCTCGATCATGATCGCCGGGCGCACCGGATCGTCGATCACCGCCGAAATCGGCTCGATGAAGATGCGCGAAGAGATCGACGCTCTGAAGGTGATGGCGCTCGACCCGCTGGAAGTGCTCATCATTCCGCGGCTGGTGGCGCTCGTGATCGCTCTGCCCGTTTTGACGTTTCTCGCGGATCTCGCTCAGATGGGAGGCGGTCTCTTAGTCAGTTGGATCTATGCCGGCCTAACGCCCGCCGTCTTTCTCGCTCGCCTTCAGAACGCCATTTGGGTTCAGACGTTTCGTGGTCGGCCTCATCAAGGCGCCGTTCATGGCTGTGGTGATCGGCCTCATCGCCGCGACCGAGGGCATGGAAGTGCGCGGGTCAGCCGAGTCGCTGGGCCGCTGCGTCACCTCGTCGGTTGTGAAGTCCATCTTCATGGTTATCGTCATGGACGGCTTGTTCGCGATGTTCTTCGCGGCGATAGACTATTGAACGCCGACGCTGCACCCCGCCCCCGGGCCCAGCGCGAAGTCGTCATTCGCGTGCGCGGCCTTAAAGTTGGCTTCGGCGATCATCTGGTGATGGATGGGCTCGATCTCGATCTCTATCGCGGCGAAGTGCTCGGCTTTGTCGGCGCTTCGGGCGCTGGAAAATCGGTGCTGACGCGGACGATCCTGGGCCTGCTGCACAAGCAGGCGGGAACGATCGAAGTGTTCGGCTATGACATCGACAAGATGACGCCGCACGAGCGTCTGGAGGTCGGCGAGCGATGGGGCGTGCTGTTTCAGGAGGGCGCCCTTTTCTCGAGCCTGACGGTCAGGCAGAACATTCAGGCGCCGATGCGCGAGCATCTTGGCTTATCCCAGTCGACGCTTGACGGTCTTGCGTTGCAGAAGCTGGCGCTCGTCGGGTCTTCCCCCGGAAACGGCCGACAAATTGCCCTCCGAGCTGTCCGGCGGCATGACCAAGCGCGTTTCGCTGGCGAGGGCGCTCGCGCTCGATCCGGAGATCGTTTTCCTCGACGAACCAACCTCGGGACTCGACCCGATTTCCGCTGGCGATTTCGATGATCTCATCGGCACGCTGCAAAAGACGCTCGGCCTAACGGTCTTCATGGTCACGCACGATCTCGACAGCCTGTTTGCGATTTGCGACCGGGTTGCGGTGCTTGGGCATAAAAAGGTTATCGCCGCCGGTCCGATCAGCGAGCTCTTGCTTTCCGACGATCCTTGGCTCAAGTCCTATTTCCACGGTAAGCGGGGTGTGATCCGTCTCGCGGCGGGCGCGGACCGGCCCGCCGCGGTCGCCGCGGAGGACCGGCCCCAGAATGCGAGGCGCTGAGCAGAATGGAGACGCGCGCCAATTACGTCCTGATCGGCGCCTTCACTCTGGCGGCGGTTATCGGGGCGTTTCTGTTCGTCATGTGGATTGCGGGCTACGGGGCGGCGGGCGGCCACCGGGGCTATCAGGTTGTCTTCAACGGTTCGGTCGCGGGACTCTCGACCGGCGCCAATGTGTCGTTCAATGGCATCAAGGTTGGCGAGGTCACGCATCTCACCTTTTCGCGCAGCGACCCGCATCAGGTCGTCGCCGACATTGACGTCAACTCGGAGGCGCCAATCGACAGGAACACCAAGGCGCGCCTCGAGACGCAGGGGCTGACCGGAGGGGCGGTGGTCGCCCTCCTGGGCGGCGCGACCGCCGGTGCGCGCGCTGGTCGGCGAAAATGGCAGGCCGCCAATTATCTACGCCGGGCAGTCGATACAGCTGCAGGACATTCTGGATAGTGTCGCCGCCCTCTCGACCAAAGCCACGTCGATTCTGGATGACGCCGACAAGGTCATCGCCGACAATTCCGCCGACGATCCACTCGGCGCTCTACGAATGTCGATCAGTTCTCGAAGGCGCTGGCCGACAATTCGGACGGCGTCGACGCGGCGCTGAAGAGCGTGGGCGAACTCGGCAAGCAGATCGGGCCGTTGGCGGCGCGCCTGCAAACCCTCTCCGACGACGCCGACCGGCTGGTCCAATCGATCGATCCGCAGCAGGTCCGCGCCATCGTCGACAACATCCAGAGCCTGTCGGCGAAAGGCAATTCGGCTGTCGATCGCGCAGACAAGCTCCTCGCCGACAACGCCGATTCGATCCACTCGACCCTTCAGAACGCCGACGCCTTCTCCAAGACCCTGGCCGACAACGCGCCTAACGTCGACACGACGCTGAAAAACCTGGCGGAGATCAGCAAGACGGTTCAGCCGGTCGTGGCGCAAATCCAAAGCCTGTCGCGAGAACGTCGATCGGGTGGTGAAGGCGGTCGATCCGGACAAGGTTCACGCGATCGTCGACAGCGTTCAGAGCCTCTCGGCGAAGGGCAGTTCGGTTGTCGATCGCGCCGACAAGCTGCTTGCCGACAATTCGGATTCGATCCATTCGACGCTTCAGAACGCCGACGCCTTCTCCAAGGCCCTGGCCGACAACGCGCCCAACGTCGATACGACGCTCAAGAACCTGGCTGAGCTCAGCAAGTTAGTATACTTTGACCGTATGACGGAGCGGGTCAATGCAGCTCCCATGCAGGCGTTAGGCAGAGAGCCCATGGACCAGGAGAATTCTCGACCGTCTTCAGGATACTCAGCTGAAGGTTCAGATTTAGCAGATAGCCCGCCATCTTCGAGAAGTGTACCGGAGATTCAAGCAGATCTGGAAAAGGCACAATACACTCAGGCCCCACCCGCAGAGAATAGCCCTGAATTTCCCCTATCCCACTTCTTTGTGGTCGACAGCTTCAACATCCACCGACTGGTCATAGCAGGGGTAACATGCGCAAGCAAGTTCTTCTCCGATGTATTTTACACCAACTCCCGCTACGCAAAAGTATGTCTCCTTTTCCCCTCCTCCCTATCCAAAATTTCTAAATCTTATAAAAAATATAGGTCGGCGGCCTCCCCTTAGCAGAGCTCAACCACCTCGAACTCCAATTCCTCCTCCTCAACGACTTCCGGCTCTCCGTCCCCGTCGAAGAGCTCGAAGCATACGGCACCATGCTCGTCGAGTTCTACGCCCGAGAAGTCATCTCTCAACGACAGGGCGCTATGCCGGTTGATATGGCGTACCCGGAAGACGTGGAGATGATGGTACCGACTAGTCCTTGATACCCTTTCCCCGCACAAATCCTTCACGAACCTAGGTTCTGAAATATTAGATTCTTGGCCTTCGTTCAGCTTTTTCTCAGTGGGGTGGGGTAAAGGGAGGGACATGGTTTACACATGGAATTTGGCGAGCGGGTGGGAGGGCGGACAGGCGATAAGGGCGCTCATATATGCATTGAAATGAATGGCACGACATAGACTTCTTCGACACGTCAGATACCCAGGCCTAGGCATCAGGTTTCTTCTCTACTTTCCTTCTCACCACGAACTTTCACGGTGGCGCCCTTTGTCTGTTAGCGATCATGACGTCCTCCTCCTTTTGTTGGTTGTTTTTTTCTTCGACTTGAGATGAGATGAGATGAGATGTTGAGCGCACGTCGATGATTGAGCGTGCATATGACTGGGTCATAAGGGGAGAGGAAAGGGGAAGGGAAGGAGACGTATAATACAGTCGGCACTTTGAACTTGAGCATTGAATCGACATTGCAAGCGATTGGTGTGTGCAGATGGATAGAATGGTGGTGTTTTGGCGTTTGGGTGGGGGGCTTTGCTCTTTCGGAAGGGGAGTGGTGGTTACGTGGAAGGTGGAGAGAAAGAGGGGCAAGGGAGGGCCGGGGGAGAGAAGATAGACTTTGTAAAGTGGAGATAGGGGCCGAATACAAAGAGTTTATGAATGCTGTTCTGAATGTGTGTTGGTGATATTTGAGTTTGGGGAGAGGGTGGGAGAGGGGAGCGGCAAGCGCTGGCTTCCCGGGGTGTTCGGCGAAGGTGGCCGTCTAGGTGAAGGGGATTGAGGGATTTGGGAAGGTGCTCGAGGGATTCCTCGGTTGTGAATTGGGAACTAGGTGTTTAACGATGTCTTTGATGGTCCAAGAATCAAGGAAGCGGCTTAGCAAGTGCTAGGGGGTTTTTAGCATTGCTGTGTGCTGCTGATATTGGATCCTATGGTGTCTAGATTGGTGATTCTTGAGGGTACTGTATTTGTTCATCCGCTGCAGAAGAGCTTTAATAAGTAGCTTCCCAGCTAAGAATTGTTAGGATAGCTCCTTTATCAGAGGAAGAGAGTCGCCAGCTAGGCTAGGGCTAGCTTCCTGAGATCTGACAGCATGTCGAATATTCCGGGGGTTTCAGCTGATCCCTACTCTTGCTGACGCTGTCCCCTACTATGATTTAGCGTATGCTCTCCTTAAGCCCTGCATATGCACGGGCGAGGAAGGATAGGGGTGGCCCCGAGCTTGCGAGGGGGGCTTAAGGTTAGGGGTTAAGGTTCGGGTTAGTCCCGGGGGTTGAAAGGGCGGTGAGAGCCCCCGCATTGGGATGTATTAGAGTGTAAAGGCCCTGCGGGGTTAGGGGTTGGTATGTGCCGAATATATGCCAGAGGCGAAAGGTCGAGCATATGCTAGGAGCATGCCTGGCAGACTGTTGGGAGGAGGTCGGGGATAAAGGAGGGCCATAGAAGAGAGGGGTAGTATTCCTTCAATAAAATAAGTATTTATTATATCTTAAGGTCGAGCATAATCAAGAAGCTAACTACTACTATGGAAAAATACAAGGGTATTTACGCTAATTAATAGTAGGGGATAGCATAAGCAATAGTAGACTTAGCTTCCGGCTCAATATTCCAATATCCTGGGTATATGAGATTAGCAGATTTCCATTTTAGGTTGCCTTTGAAAGTTAAAGGCGGGCATGTTACCAGCATGGGTAACGAGGAAGCATTTTCACGGACGAGTTGGGAAGAAGGGCACGTTCTTTTAATGCAGGCGTGCTTGATTTTCTTGATTGCTCTGTTCAAATCCGAGCGCCGATTCGGACCCCTCGTTCTCTCGGCTAAACCATCGATGATAATGGGCGATGCGACTCCTCTAAAACACAAATGCATGTCCTTTCTCCCCCAGTGTCAATATGTTGCTTGCAAGATTATCCTCTCCTCATCCAATACGCCCCAGACATATCCATTATTTCTTTCCCTTCTTGCTATCGTTAACTCATCATTTTGGTTTGGAACCAGCCGCGACGCTGCTAAGAACGCATTTTTCTTCCTGATGGCTGTGATAGCGGCAATACCACCCATCACATTCACGGTCTCTTCGGGGGTCGGAATAGTCTCCGTCTCCGTGTTGTGCCATGTAATCAAAGCTGGTGAGAAAAAATCTGAATAGCGTGAAGTCATTTTGAAGCAATTTCCACAGATCCTTGTACCAATGGTCTTTGATGTGCCAGAAGATACCATCTTCATCTTCCACAGGCTCCTTATTCTCGAACATCTGGTATAACTTCAAGTCGATGGCCCATAACCGGAGCATAGAATTGCTCTCCGTAAGTCCCCAAATCTCCTTGAGCAGCTCATCGCTGATAAACTGATCGTATTCCTTGCAAGTGTCTTGGATTCGGTCCATGACATCATCAGCGAGTTTTGTAAGGCAGATCTTGGTCGCAAAGATCCACAGATGATACAGATTAACCAAGTACGACTGAGGGTGTCCAGCAGGAAGCGAGGATCGGTAAAGCCAATCGACAAACAACGAAAAAGCTCCAGGATTGTCCTCCGGCAAATACATGATTCCCTGTAATTTCCAACAAAGTCAGCATTGGTGCAAAACACATCGTTCCAGGGGAATCTAAGTGCTGTGTCAAGCAAATAATAGTGAGACTGGTAAAAATGGAAATAGCATCTCCAGAATCAACTCACCTCACGGCCTTCCTTAAACTTTCCATTGAAGGCTTTTTCGAAATAGTCGGCGGATCCGCAAATGAGCTCCTTGTGGATTTTGACCTCTTTGCGTTTCGGACCAACATAAATGGTCACCATCTCGGTGCCAAGGTTGCTAGGATTGCTGTCAGTCACATGGTCATTCTACTTTAGGATTTTGGAACGATCGGAACTTACGGTTCCAGGGCCACTGGTGTTGTTACGGGTGGAGCCTCGGAAGCCATGGTGAACAGATTGTTGCTCTTCAAAGGTGAAGAGACTGGCTGTCTCAGCGACTGCGACCAATCAGCGAGCGCTCTTGAATAGGACTTTCTCTGATACCGACCTGGGCTCTCCTCTGCGGTTCTAGAAGAGTTGAGAGTCCACTGAAATTGAGAGGTAGTGGTTCGTTGATGGTTGAGGTTGTCGAGGGGAAGAGGAGGCTCGAAGATGGTTGGAGGATATGGGCTTGCAGCTTGATAGGTATCTACTTGAGCTTCTGGTTAAAGCAAAGGTTAGTGCGAAAATTGAATTGGTGAATGTGCGGCAGGAAATTGCTGGCAAGGTGAGAGAAGTCGACGACACGTGGTGACTTAAGCCTTGCTTCACGGCGAGGGTAGAGCAGTATTTTTCTGGGTTGAATCTAGCTTTGAGAGCAATTGCATTTGGAAAGCGCTGGACTTCTGTGTTTCAAGGCTTTCAAAATCGATTTAAGCATATCACAGCGACATAAATCATTAATTGTACGTACCCCAAAGCGGTACATTGCTCCAACGATCAACTTGATTCTCTTTCTTCATACAATGGGTATTGGCTCTCCTGCCTTGCTAGACCCCAACTCCCCCCGCTCCATATTGGCAACTTCCCGCCATCGAGATTAGGCCTTCTTGTTGATGTTTGACTTCCTTAGGAAGGGATCGCCTGCCCTGTTCACAGCCCGGCAATCAACTTCCTTTCCGTGGCAGTGAAAGTAACAACGATTAACTTTCTTTTCCTCGACCCGATTGCGGGGGTCTACAATATCATCAGGTGCCTCTTCCTTAATCGCATATATGAGTTGTTTCATTAGCATTTCCAAGAAACGGAAGTCATTACAGTTGATAGCAATCTCATAAACTTTCTTCATATCTCTCTTCATCACATATGTCGTGGCAATGTCGTCGTCCTCATCCTCGGAGGATTCGCAATCATACTCGTTCTCGCTCTGCAAATCCTCCCCATTCTCATCCAAGTATCTGTTGAGGTAGACGAACACCATTTGATAGATGAGGAAGTCTCTAAGTCCCTCCCATTTCGACCTCGTGTTTAACAGGACTTTGGACACCCGATCCACCGTTATCAGTTCATCTTTCAGGTCGTACTTCTTTTATTTAATCTCAAGCCTTATCTTTTAAAGAATATTTAATAATGCCTTAAAACTAATAACTTCCTAATAGATTTTAGTAATATGCTTAGCCTCAAGATACCTAGATTAATAATGGCAATATAATAATAAGGAATAGGGTTAATAAAACAAGGGTAATTATGCTTTAGATATTTGTTATAGTAAAAGATCTACTAATTTCCTTGTCTTTTCTATTTACTAATATAGTAATAAATAGGGCAACTAGTTTATTAAATGCTGTGTGTATAGTAAAGGATGATTTATTGAGTTCTCTATCTGAAAACTAGCTAAGTAGGGCAAAGCCTTACTTATCCGTGTACGTGCCATCCTGCCATGTAATATATCCGCCCCAATATACTAATTATAATATTCTTATTATAAAGTTAATGCATTTATATATAATCTATAATGCCTGTAATAGAAAAGTAAATAAAAAGCACTAAGTATATATTATTATGCCTCGTAAAAATAGTAGCTATTTAATATTTCCTAGTATCCTAATTAACTATTTCCTAGTAATCTTTAGTTCTAGCCAAACTATGAATCTTAATAATATTCTTATAAGAAATAAGAAAAATATTATTATAGCCTGGAATTATATTACTACTAATAATAGCGGGAATCCGCTATATTTAGGTATAAAGATAAGGCGGGACCAAAATTGGGAACTAGTACGAGATATATAATTATATATTAAGAATAATTACTTAGTATAGGAAATAGATACTAAACTTGGGATTACTAACTTATAGCAGAAAAGAATTAGTAATATATGTTTTCTCGTATTAAACTATTTACTAAAAAATCATATGTAGTAACGTGACCGGAAGTCGGAAATATATTAGTATTCGGGAACTAAGAACTATTATTACTAGCTTGAAACTATAATTATTATTAATCTTATTTCAGGGCCTATATAAATAACTAGAAATTATAATATTTATTATATAACTAGGGGAATTAAACTAGTATTACGTATTTCCTAGTTATTAGAAATTATAATAATTTCCTTAGGAATTTACTATTTCTTTAGTAACTAGGGAATTTCCCTATTAGAAATAAAGTCAAGATAGGATATATTTCTTATTAGGACTAGTATATTACCCTTAATCTTCCTAATATAATTTACCTTAATTACTTTTTTTAGATATAATTAGTTTTCTTATTCTTTTCTCTTAATACTTTCTTAGATATATAATAATAAGGATTTATTATACTTAATAACTAGGATTTATTAATTACTAGCTTAGGAATCTATTACTATAGGATCCTATAGAACTTCGGGATTATTTAGGGCTTTGGGATCCTATAAAACTTCGGGTAGGTCTTTAGGTAATTTCTAAATATAAAGCTATTCCTGTAATTATAGTAATATATAAAGCTTATTATTATTTAGTACTATAATATAAAGCTTCTAGTAATACTATTTAGGAAAGTAAAGAAATATACTAGATACTAGACTTTTCTTATATATACTAGTAAATTTTGCTAAGTATTCTTTAAATCCTAATATATATTATTTTATATATATAAGATTAGATTTTGAGATAAGAATAATAAAATAAGAGTAATTATTATATTTATATCTTAGAAAAAATAGCTATAGTTTCTCGAGATTATTCTCGAAATTCTTCTTAATAATATTCTATATAAGGTAATAAGTAAATTATATAAAATATATTATATTATAAAGTATTAATTTACTTTATTATAACTAGAAATATAGCTTATTTGCGAGTTTAACTAATTTTTATATATTATAAAATAGCTTAGTATTTATTATAATTATTTAGGGCACTAATATTTCCGAATTTATAAATTTCTTTAGAACTAATATTAGAATAAATTCGGAATTCAAGCTTATTTTTAGAATCTCGGAATTTGCTTTAGAATATATCTTAATTATTAGGTTAGGAATTAGAGCTTTAAAATATATCTTAGTTATTAAATTAGGAATTAGAGCTATTTCTAAAAAGAAAGTTATTAGAATTATAGATTATATTATTAATACCTTTAAGCTAGTCTTTCATAATTTCTTTAGGTTTAACTAAAGGTTCTTTTTTAGGGTTCCTAATTCTTATATTAGATTTTTAATAAATATATATATGCCTATATAAGATAATTATTATTACTTTCCCTAATATATTTATTAATCTTATTTTATCTTAATAACTTCTTTTTCCTAACTAGGTTATAAATCTTATAGTACTAGTATTATTATAAGACTACTTATTACTTGGGATCTAACTAGAAATAAAGAAGTTCTTCCTGAAATTCCTTATTAGTTCTTTATAATTTTTATAATAGGCTTATTCTAGCTAACTAGAAAGCCGGCCTCTTAGTCTAGTAAAATTATATAAGTATACTAGAAATCGGGTATAGGATCCTGAATTATTTAAAAATAAAGCCAGAAGTTATAAGAAGAAACTCGAATTATTAGAAAGCTTATTAGAAAGATTAGAATTCTTATTATAGAACTTAGGAAGCTTATTAGAAGTACTAGTAATCTTATATAAGAACCTAGAAAGTATCTTGGAATTCCTAGTATTCTTATATAGGAACTTGAGAAGCCTATTTGAATTATTAGTATTTCTATATAAGAACTTAGGAAATATATTTGAATTATTAATATTTTTATTTAAACTATTAGTACTTTATTATATTATTTTCGGGATTTACTAGGAGATATTAGGAACTAGTTTCGGGATCTTTATTATTCTTAAAAAAGAATCCGGGATTTATTTAGTATTATTATAATAGGAATATTTAAGTAATTAGAAGCTTATTATTATTATAAGTAAGAAATAAATATAAAATAGAATTATAATATATATTAAGTATATCCTAATTAGGCTTATTATAGTTTTTAATATTACTTATATTAAGATTATTACTAATTTCTTTCTTAATTATAAGTAGCTAGTATTTTTATATATATACTAGAGAAAGATATTTAGTAGCTTGTAAATACTAAATTATATAAAGACTTCTAGGAAAAAGATCTTGAGAAAAAGTCTAGTAATATTTCTAGTAATATTATAAGATAATTAAGAATTAAAGTTATTAGAAATATAAGAAATATAATAAAGAAATTACTTTATAAGTAAGCTAAGTAAATATTATAAAAATAAATAATAAGGTAATACTAAAATTATTAAGTAAGTATAAAAGGTAATACTAGTAAGTATTTATAGTCTTAGAAAACTATTCCTAATATTTTAGAGCTAGAAGAGCTAAGAGAGAATTCTCGTAATTATTAACTAGCTTCTTTATATTTCCTAAAAGCTTAACTAGGAACTATTTATTATATACTAATAAATAGCCCTTATATTATATAAGATATTTAATAAATATCTTATTATTATATCTTATAATATATTTATTTATGAGATATTCTAGCTTATAAAACTTTTACTTATTAGTATTTCCTATAATTTCTTTTACTAGTTCTTAGATATTTAGCTTAGGTTTTCTAAATAAATTCTTTTTTTTAGAAGCTAGCTAGAGATATATAATAAAGATTATATAATAAATCTTCTAAGAAAATAAAAGATCTAGCTTATATATAAGATAACTAATCTTTCTTATAATTATAAAAAGTCTTATATATTACTCGGAAAGCTTTAGATTAGGTTTCCTAGGTAGGCTATAGCCCTTATATAGCTTTAGGTATATTTTATTACTAATTTCTAAGGAAATTAGTTAGTATTTAGTATTATAGCTTTCCTTAGTAATATTTATAGTAAAATTAATTAAGACTTAGGTATCTAAATAATATAGCTTATAAATAACTAAGAGAAGTTCCTATTTCTATTCTAGTATAATAAGGCTTAATCTCGTATTAGCCTTTATTCCTATAATAACTTTATTAGGGCTATATCTAATTAGTATATAAAAGAAATTATTTAAGATATATTAAAGAGATAATATATTATTAAACTAGGAAATTCCCGGATATTTATATATATAATAATAAAAAATAATCTTAATATACTAGTTTTTAATCTCGAATTACTTATTAGTTTATAAATATTATATAATTAAATAAAGAAGCTTAGTACTAAATAATATAAAAATCTTTCTTTAAATTACTAATATAAACTTGAAATCCTAGTTAGAAATAAACTTCTTTTAGAATACCCTAGAATATAAATAATAATATTCTAACTAGAATAATAGCCTAATTTTCTATAATATATATATTATATCCGGAAATAAGTAAGAACTTATAAGAAAACTTATAGGTATTTATTATTAGATAATTAAAAATATTATAGTTATTAAGGAACTAAAATATAATTATATTAATTTCTAGTAATACAAGAATAAAATTTATAGTAATTATATAAAATAGGCAGGAAATAATATAAATAGGCTAGAATTTACTATTTAGTTAGGTATAAAAAATAGTATTTATGAAAAAGGAGCTCAATCAGGGAGACCTGCGCCACAACGTGACCTTCTTCGGGACCGCCGAGCAGATGCAGCTCGATTTCGAGGGCTGTGTCCGCGGGAGGGTGCCCGAGTCACCGTCGTTCAACCTCTCCGTTCCGACTCTACGCGACCCGACGCTGGCTCCAGCTGGCAAACACGTGGCCAGCAGCTTCGCCTTCTACGCCCCCATCGCCACGAGCCGTGCCGACCAGCCGCGCCTGCGTGACGAGATGGCCGGTCGGATCGTGGAGAAGATTGCCCTCCGGGCCCCGAACTTCCCCGACCTGGTCGAGCGTCAGTTCAACTACGCCGCGTACACGTACGAGCTGATGTTCGGGTGCACCGGGGGGGACTTCTGCCACGGGCTCCTGCAGCCGGAGTTCATGGGCCCGTTCCGCCCCGGCCCGCGGGGTTGGGCGGACAGCCCGGTGCCGGTCGAGGGCCTGTACCTCTGTGGCGCGGGATGTCACGGTGGTCCCGGCGTCACGTTCATCCCCGGCTACAACTGCGGCTATGCCGTTCTCGAGGGCGCCGGTGCCTCGCCGGTGGGTTGACGGGACCGGGGACCCCGGACTCGGGCCGCGGGGATCGACAGCGGCAAGGACACCGTCCACCGGGACGGGAACGGGCGGATGACCGACGTCGTCGTGTCGGAGTTGGCCGGGGACCACCGGAGGTGGTCGGAGGTGGTCGGGTGGATCGGTTCGAAGGACCCCGGGGGCCTGGCCCTCAAGCGGTCCGTGCGGGCCGCGGTCGTCGTGCCACTGGTCTTCGGCCTGACCCACGTGCTGTTCTCGAACCCGCAGGTCAGTCTGTTCGGAGCCTTCGGTTCGTTCGCGCTCCTGCTCCTCGTCGACTTCCCCGGCCGGCCTCGCACCCGTCTGCTCTCCTACCTCGTGCTGTTCCTCGTCGGTTGCGGATTCATTGCGGTGGGCACGGTGGCGTCGACGCACAAGGTGCCCGCGGTGGCGGCCATGGCCGTAGTGGGATTCGCCGTGCTCTTCGCCGGGATCGTCGCGCCCCAGGCCGCCAGCGCGTCGACGGCGGCGCTGTTGGTCTTCGTGCTTCCGGTGGCCGTGGCCGAGCCGGCCGGGGCCGTCGGTCCCCGACTGCTGGGCTGGGCCATCGCCGGTGCCATCTGCATCCCCTCCTGCCTGTTGATCTGGCCCACGCCCTGGCACGACGACCTCCGCCGTCACGTCTCGTCGACCATCTCGGCGGTGGGGAGGCTGGTACTGGCGAACTCCCGTGACGGGTCCGATCCCGAGGCCCGGGCCGCGGTCACGTCGGCGTTGTCACAACTGCGCAAGCAGTTCCGGGGGACCCCCTACCCCCCGACCGGCGCGGTGGCCGGCGCGGTGGCCCTGGCCAAACTGGTGGGCCGGCTGGAATGGGTGGCCGGCAACGCGTCGCGGCTCGACCACGAGGCGGCCTCAGCGTCGGCGACCTCGGTCCGATCCGTGCTCGAGGCGGCGGCCGAGACCCTCCGCCTGAGCGCCTCGCTCATCTGCGACGGCGGCGGATTTCCCGTCGACGACCCGGCACTGGTCCGGGAGGTGCAGGCCGCCACCCGAAACCTCGACCATGTGATCGAGCACGAACTCGACGAAGAAGTGGCCGTGCTCCTCGATCCGGACATCCCCCTGGCCGGGGAGACCGGTGCCGGTGCCGGAACCGAAGACGGCCACGACAACGTCGCCACCTGGCTGGATCCCTCGTTCCACGTGCGGGGCCTGGGCATCGCCACCGAGATGGTGTCCGATGCCGCGCTCGAGGCCGCCGGGGCCCAGGCGGTCGGCGACCGGAGACTGGGGACATCGCCCGAGTCCACGGCGTGGTCCGTCTGGACCCGTCTGGCTACACATCTCTCCTTCCGCTCGGTGTGGTTCCGCAACGCCGTGCGCGGCGGGGCCGGATTGGCCCTCGCCGTCGCCGTGGTCGAGATCACCGACGTCGAGCACGGATTCTGGGTGGTGCTGGGCACGCTGTCGGTCCTCAGGTCCAACGCCCTGGGCACCGGGGCCACGGCTCTCCGGGCCGTCGGGGGGACGGCCGTGGGCTTCGTGGTGGGTTCGCTCATCATGGTCGGGGTGGCCAACCACACGGCGTTGCTGTGGGTGCTCCTCCCGATAGCCGTGCTGGTCGCCGGGGTGGCCCCTTCGCTCATCTCGTTCGCCGCCGGCCAGGCCGGCTTCACCCTGGTGGTGATCATCCTCTTCAACATCATCGACCCGGTGGGTTGGAGGGTCGGACTGACGAGGATCGAGGACGTGGCCATCGGTTGCGGTGTCAGCATCGTGGTGGGCCTCCTGTTCTGGCCCCGGGGGGCCACAGCCGCCCTGGGCCGGGCCCTCTCCGATGCCTTCATCTCGAGCTCCGGCTACCTCGCGGATGCGGTCGGCCGATTGACCACGACCGATCGCGAGGTGGACACCGGGCCCGGACAGCGCGCGTCGCACAGTGCCTACATGCGGCTCGACGATGCCTTCCGCCAGTACCTGTCGGAGCGCGGCGCCAAGACGGTGTCCGTCGAGACTGTCGCCAACCTCTTCACCGGGTCCAACCGGATCCGATTGGCCGCGTACACCCTGGCCTCGTTGCCCCGGCCCGACACCGACCCCCACCGACCCGAACTCGAGTCGGTGGCCATCGCCGGGGCGGTCCTCCGGGACTCCTACGCCACCAGCCACCGGTGGTACGAGGAATTCGCCGAGATACTGGCGGACAAGCGCAGGGTCCTCGATCCTCCTCCCCCCCACGACGACGCACTGGCCCGGGTGCTGGTGGAGGCGTTCGAGGAGGCACGGGCCCGTCGCCGGGACGACCGGCTCCGCACCACACTGCGGATGCTGTGGGCGGACGACCTACTCGAGAGCCAGCGCCAGGTCCAGGCCGACCTGGCCGCCTCGGCCGATCTCTTCACCCGACAACGACACCGCGGCTGACCAGGCCACGGGGAAAGGGAGACGACATGGAGTATCCACTCGAAGTGGGCGGAATCGGGGACTATCCGGTGCGGGTGGGAAGCATGCTGCTCACCCTGGTCGACCCCAATCCGGGGTTCGAGCGCGCCTACAACCGGTGGTACGAACGTGACCACTACTACGGCGGTTGCATGGTGGGACCGTGGCTGTTCGCCGGCAGCCGCTGGGTCGCCACCCGGAGGCTGAAGGATCGGCGTTGGCCGGCGGACGGCCCGGTCGCCCGCCCGGTGGATGCCGGCAGCTACGTCGCCATCTACTGGGTGGAGCAGGGTCACCACGTCGATCACTTCGTGGACTGGTCGGTACCCCAGGTCCGTGACCTGTACACCCACGGGCGCGGCTTCTCCGAGCGCACCCACGTCCACACGTCGACCTTCAACCACGTCGGAGCCACCTACCGTGACGACGACCCTGTCCCGGTGGAGCTGGCCCTCGACCACCACTACGACGGGATCGTCATCCTCTGGTGGGACGCCGTCGACGCCACCGCTCTGGACCTCGACCGCCGGCTCCGAGCCGACCACCTTCCCGCCCTACTGGCCGGCTCGGACATCGAGATCGCCTCCTCGTGGGTACCGTCCATGCCGGACGAGGGACCGCCGAAGGACGTCCCCATGGACCTCGGGTCGCCGGCCGGGGGGACCGACCGTCTGGTGCAGCTGCTCTTCGTGGGTGGCGACACCGAGGCCGCGCTCGGCGCCGTCCGCGCCTACGCCGACCAGGTGGAGGCGGCCGGGCTGGCCGTTCTGGGCCTGGCCGCGCCGTTCCTGCGCACGGTGGTGGGGACCGACACCTACGTCGACCAACTGTGAATCCGGAGGCCCGGGCCGGCGGCGGCGGCCCTGTGTAGTCTGTCGGCGTGCGACCGGAGGACTCGATCCGCGCCGGCCGGATCATTCGGGTCCTGAGCGACTTCATACGACCCCGTCGGCGTGGGCCGAGTGTGACCGTGGACGTCGCGGCCTTCCACGTGCACGGTGAGCCCGTGCCCGCCACCGAGGCCTTCGGAGCCGAGTACGAGCCCTTTCCCCTGGGCGGGACCTGGGGGCCTCCCTGGGACACGACCTGGTTCCGTACTCCGCGGCCACGTCCCCGTCGAATGGGCGGGGCGGGAGGTGGCCCTCGGATTCGGTATCGGCGGCGCCGGATCGACGGGGTTCGGCGCTGAGGCGCTCGTCTGGCGGGACGGTCAGCCGGTGCAGGGGCTCTCGCCCAATCACCGCTCGTACCTCATCTCGGGTGCGGCAACCGGCGGAGAGTCGGTGGAGCTCTTCGTGGAGGCGGCGGCGAATCCGCCCTCCCCGTTCGGCGCCAATCCCTGGCCCCTGCTCCTCCCCGAGCCCGACGGGGCACCGTTGTTCACCCTCCAACAGGCCGACCTCCACGTCCGGGACCCGGAGTTCGACCGGTTCTGGCATGACGTCCGGGTCCTCGTCGAACTGCTGGCCGAGCTCCCGGACGGGGATCCCCAGGCGGCCCGGCTCTACGCCGGCCTCGACCGGGCCTGCAACGCCCTCCAGCTGCCCGACATCTCGGACAGCTGGCGGTCGGCCCGGCCGGTGATCGAGGAGCTGCTGGCGGAGGAATCGTCGCCGTCGGCCCACCGGGTCAGCATGGTGGGTCACGCCCATCTGGACACGGCATGGCTGTGGCCGCTCCGTGAGACGATCCGGAAGTGCGCTCGCACCTTCAGCACGGTGCTCGAGCTCATGGAGCACTACCCTGAGTACCGGTTCGTCGTGTCCCAGGCCCAGCACCTGGCCTGGATGCAGGAGCACTACCCCGCACTGTGGGAGCGCATGAAGGTCCGGATCGCCGAGGGGCGGCTGGAGCCGACGGGGAGCATGTGGGTCGAGGCCGACTGCAACCTACCCTCGGGCGAGTCGCTGGTCCGCCAGATCGTCATGGGCAAGCGGTTCTACCTCGACGAACTGGGCATCGAGACCAACGATGTCTGGTTGCCCGACGTGTTCGGCTACTCGGCCGCGCTGCCCCAGATCATGCGGCGGAGTGGCGTCCGGTGGTTCCTCACCCAGAAGCTCTCCTGGAATCAGTACAACTCCCTTCCCCACCACAGCTTCCTGTGGGAGGGGATCGACGGGTCGCGGGTGTTCACCCACTTCCCCCCGGCTGACACCTACAACGGCAACGTGAGTGTCCGCGAGCTCCGGTTCGCGGTCGAGAACTTCAAGGACCACGACCGAACCACCACGTCGCTGTACCTGTTCGGTTGGGGAGACGGTGGCGGCGGGCCGACCAGCGAGATGCTCGAATCGGCCCGCCGGCTGGCCGACATGAACGGGCTGCCCCGGCTCACCATGGAAGGGGCCCGTGCCTTCTTCACCCAGGCCGAGGCCGACATCCGCGACCCCGCCGTCTGGGTCGGAGAGCTCTATCTCGAGCTCCACCGGGGCACCTACACCACCCAGGCCGCCACCAAAGCAGGGAACCGACGGGCTGAGTTCGCGCTCCGTGACGCCGAGCTGTGGGCCTCGGTCCAACCGCTCCAGACCTATCCGAGGCAGGGTCTCGACGAGCTCTGGAAGCTGCTGCTCCTGCACCAGTTCCACGACATCATTCCCGGATCGGGGATCCACTGGGTCTACGAGGACACGGCCCGCGATCACGCCCGCATCCTCAACGGGGCCGAGGCCATGACCGCCGACTCGCTCTCCGCCCTCGTCGACTCCGTCGACACCTCGGGCGGGGACCACCCCGTCGTCGTCTTCAACTCGTTGTCCCACGCCCGGACCGAGCTGGTCACCATGGATGCCCCTCCGGAGGTCACGGCGGTGAGGTGCCGGCCCGGAGATCCGGCCCCGGTACAGCGGGACGAGCACGGTCGGGCCGTGTTCGAGGTCACCGTGCCGGCGTGCGGGTATCAGGTCTACGACCTGGTGGAGGCGGACACGACCGCCGGTGGCGGGGTGACGGCCGACGTCGGCTGTCTGGAGAACGACCACCTGCGGATCGAGATCGATGAGCAGGGCCTACTGGCGTCGGTCCTGGACAAGGCGGCCGGGCGCCAGGTGTTGGCTCCCGGTGAACGGGGCAACCGCTTCCAACTCCACCCCGACTACCCCAACTTCTACGACGCCTGGGACATCGACCGGTTCGCATTCGACCAGGTCGAGAACGTGGACGCCGTGGACGCCGTCGAGGTGGTGGAGCAGGGACCGCTGCGGGCCGGGGTCCGGGTGGTCCGCCGGTTCGGTGACTCCTCCATCACCCAGGTCATCAGGCTGGCGGCCGGGTCCCGTCACATCGAGTTCGACACCGAGGTGGAATGGCACGAGTCGAACCGACTCCTGAAGGTGGCGTTCCCGGTCGACGTACGTAGCCTTCGGGCCACCTTCGAGATCCAGTACGGCCACGTCGAACGGCCGACCCACGCCAACACCAGCTGGGATGCGGCCCGGTTCGAGGTCTGCGCACACCGATGGGCCGACCTGTCCGAACCCGGGTACGGCGTGGCCCTCCTGAACGACTGCAAGTACGGCTACGACATCGCCGACAACGTGATCCGCCTGTCGCTCCTCCGGTCATCGACGTGGCCCGACCCCGTCGCCGATCGGGGACACCACCACTTCACCTACCGGCTGCTTCCCCACCGCGGCGACCTCCGGGAAGCCGGAGTCGTCGATGCCGGGTACGACCTCAACGTGCCTCTCCGGACGGTGACCACCACAGCCCACCCCGGTCCTCGTGGGACCACCGGCTCGCTGGTCTCGGTCGATGCACTCCATGTCGTCGTCGACGCGGTGAAGCAGGCCGACGACGACCCGGACGCCCTGGTGCTCCGGCTGTACGAAGCGTGGGGACGGCGTGGCCCGGTCAGGGTGAGAGCCCCGTGGGAGATCCGGCGCGGCACCCGCACCGACCTGTTGGAGCGCGAGATCGGAGAGGCGGCCGTGGACGGATCCGACGTCGAGTTCGACGTATCGCCCTTCGAGATCGTCACCCTCAAGCTCGAGCCGGTGCGGTAGCGCAGGCCGAGGCGGTCGCACCCCGAGCACGGGTCGCCGGGGCGGTCACGTGGGCCCCATGCCCGCGAACCGGTCGGGGGTGCAGAGCTCGAGCATCTGGTGGACCAGTTCGGCCTGGTGTCCGTCGGCCGCGGGGGCGGCGCCCAGGACCTGGCGGGCCACCAGTCCGGCACTGAGCGGTCCCAGCAGCAGGCCTTCGGCACCGTGACCTGTCGCCACGAAGGCATTGGCCCAGCCTGGGACCCGGCCGAGGACCGGTCGGCCGTCGACGGACGAAGGCCGCAACCCGACCCGCACATCGGCCAGGGTGGCCTGGGCCAGGCCCGGGGCCGTACGCAGGCACTCGCGGAGGAGCTGGTGCACGCCGTCGGCAGTGGGGCGGCAGTCGTAGCCGGCATCGGCCTCCATGGTGCCGCCGCAGGCGACCCTGCCGTCCGGCCAGGGAACCAGATAGAAGCCGAGCACCGGCTGGACGATGCTCCAGTCTCGGCTGTCGACAGAAGGCAGGGCCAGATGGACGATCTGTCCCTTGAGGGGGTGGATCGGCAGCGACACCCCGAGCTCGTCGGACAACGGCGTCGACCATGCACCACCGCAGATGACCACGGCGTCGGTGGCCACGATCCCGTCGCCCGTGAGCACGCCATTGACCGAACCCCGGGTCCGGTCGACATCGAGACCGCTGACATCGGCGTCCATCACCCGTAGGCCCCGGGACCGGGCCGCCGAGCGCAGAGCGGCATTCAGGGCGCGACCGTCGACCCGTCTGCCGGCCGGGCTGTAGAGAGCCCGACGGACGGTGCCCAGCGGCGGGAAGTGGCGGGACGCCTCCGTCGGGCCGACCTCCTCGACCAGTCCGGGGCAGCGCCGCTCGACCAGGGCGGCCGCCGTCTCCATGACCTGGTCGTCCCCGGGGCGTTCCGCCACCAGCAACGACCCGGTCACGGCGAATCCCGATTCGGTGGCGCCGTCCTCGGCCAGGCGCTCGACGAGGATCGGATAGTGCCGTGCCGCGGCCATGGCGAATGCGAACAGGACAGGGTCGGGGTCCAGACCGGTTTCGGGTGACAGGATGCCGGCGCCGGCATCGGTGGCGCGGCCGGGATCGTGGCGGTCGACCAGGACGGTGTCGGCACCGGCGGCCACGAGCTCGTAGGCCATGGAGGTGCCGACCAGACCTCCACCCACCACCACGACATCCGATCCCTGCGCCGGCGGTGTCATGACCCCATCATCGCCGACCGCCCCGGTCCGTGGCCCGGACCGGGGACGCTCCCATCACCTGGGGGCTACTGGCACGGCTTCCTGATGCCGGTGAGACCCACGTTGAACCGGGCACCGTTGAAGCCCAGGGCGATGTCGGCCGGACAGAACTTCGTCGGGTTCAGTGAGTACTCGGCATTGAACACCGCCTTGTGTCCCACGTACGCCGACAGGAGGCTGCACGAGGAGTACTGGTTGCACTGTTCCGTGAGAACGGCGTCGGCCAGGGGCTCCATGTCGGTGGCATAGCTGTCACCGGTGTCGTCGGGGTTCTTCAACCACCAGCCCATACCGAGGCTGTGGATGTACTCGGCCAACGTCGTCATGTAGACCTCCTCGACCGTCTTGGTCAGGGGGAAGCCACTGTTGTCGCCGTACTCCTCGTCGATGTCGGTCTCGACGGCGTCGAAACCCTTGTCGGCGCACTGCTGATCGATCATGGACTCGATGATGGACAGCGTGGCCGGCGACTGGATGTCGAGGTAGTACTCGGGATAGTGGGAGACCCTCTTCCCGAATTCGCCCGCGTTACGGAGCTGCTGGTAGTAGGTCACCGGGATTCCCTCGTCCGATGCCGAGTAGTAGTTACCGGCCGCGCCGACCTCGACATAACAGACCACGTGCTTGCCCATGGCGTGGAGCGCGGCCACTGTGTCGGACGAGTTGATGATGCCGTCGATGTCGTAGATGACCGGGGCCGGAGCGGGCTGACGGTCGGGCAGCTTGTCGTTGGTCCCCATGTCCGTGGGGTGGGTCAACACCAGCGGATGGCTGAGCTCCCACTGCCACGGCTGGCTCCCGAGCGGTGGCACCCACCAGCCGGCCGCGGCGGCCCGGGTCACCGACGACCCCATGGACAGTCCGACCGCCGCCACCACGCCAAGGGCTAGCGCCGCGATCCGGCGTCCCCACGCTCTCCGGTTGCCCCTGCCCTGATTCGGTTGCACCACCGCCATCGTAGGCATGGGCACCCCCCGGTGCGCTGTGGTTCGCGCTCCCCACCGCCCCGGGCCGGGCTCGCAGCCTGGACGGAGGCCGACAGCCGACGCAGGGCGTGGTGGGATGGAGACTGCAAGTGGGCAGGCGTCGGTAGCCCGGTCGGCCCGTCACCGGCCGCGCCGGCGGCGGGGGCGGGTGGGCCGTGTCAGGCGCCAGGGCGGGTGGTACCGGTCACCACAGTGGCACCGCCGGTATGGAGGGTGGCGACTGGGCCGGTGGTGACTGCGGGACCGCCCGGCCCCGCGACCGGACCAACAGCACCAGACCGGCCGTGATCAGGAGGATGGCGGCGACGGCGATGACCAGGACGATGATCCCCCGGTGGTTCGCGGCACCCTGACACTCGTTCACGAAGACCAGCCACGCATGGTGGGCGGTGACGTCCGCCGACGGCGGTTCGGCCCCGGCGCCGATCGACCCCGGGTTGAAGATGGCTTTGATGGCGGCCTCCGAGCCTTGGCCGGGGCCACAGGTGCCTCCCACCGCCGGAGGGGGGAGGGCGGCCAGCGCCCCGGTGACGGCGAAGGCCGCGGCGAAGGCGCCCACGCAGACGAGGGCAACGCCGATCCAGGCCCGGGGCCCGCTATGTGCCATCTTCGATCCCTTTCGACGCCCTTCGAGCGTAGGCGGCGGCGGGGCCTGACACGTCGCGCCCTGACTCGTCACTAGCGTGGGGTCGTGGAGCTCGGCAAGGTCGGCGTCTGGTGGAGCGGCACGTGGTCCGGTGACGACGGAACCCCCGGCGCTGCCGCGACCCAGGTGGAGTCACTCGGCTACTCGGCCCTCTGGAGCTCGGCCGGCCTCGACGCCGGGGTCCCCGACCGGTTCGGGCGCCTGCTGGCCGCCACCGACCGGGTACCGGTGGCCAGCGGCATCCTCTCCATCTGGCACGCCACACCGGCCGAGGCGGCCGCGGCGGCCGCCGCCCTCGACCTCGACCACCCCGGCCGGTTCGTCCTGGGTCTGGGGGCCAGCCACGCACCGCTGGTCGAGCCGCTCGGCGACCGCTACAGCCGCCCGTACAGCCGGATGGTCGGCTATCTGGACGAGCTCGACGACCTGGGTCCGTCGGCAGCCGCGGACCGGCGGGTCCTGGCCGCCCTCGGGCCCCGCATGCTGACCCTGGCGGCCGAGCGGGCGGCCGGAGCCCACCCCTACTTCGTCCCGGTGGAGCACGCGGCCCGGGCCCGTCGGATCATGGGTCCCGAGGCGCTGCTGGCGCCAGAGCTGGCCGTGGTGCTCGAGGCCGACCCGCGGACAGCCCGGGCCGTAGCCCGCGGCTACACCGAGGGTTATCTCGGGCTGCCCAACTACGTCAACAACCTTCGCTCGTTCGACTTCACGGACGAGGACTTCGACGGGGCCGGGAGCGACCGGATGGTCGACGCCGTCGTGGCCTGGGGTGACGCCGGCGCCATCGTCGAGCGGGTCCGGGCCTTCCACGATGCCGGGGCCGACCACGTGTGCATCCAGGTCGTGGCCGACCGGTCACAGGGGTTCCCGCTGACCGCCTACCGCGAGCTGGCCGCGGTCCTGTTCGATCATTGAGGGCATGACGGCACTGGTGCTCTCGCCCCACTTCGACGACGCCGTACTGAGCTGCGCCGCCTGGCTGGAGCACCACCCGGGCACCGTGGTGGCCACGGTGTGCTCGGGGCGGCCCGGACCCGGTGTCCCCGCCGACCCGGCCTGGGACGCGCTGGCCGGATTCGTCGAAGCGGACCACTCGGCCGAGGCCCGGGGAGCCGAGGATCGGGAGGCGCTCGGTGTGCTGGGTGCGCAACAGTATCGGCTCGGCTTCCTCGACGGCGGGTACAAGGCCGAGGTCGGTCGGCCCCACCAGGACACCGGGGGACCCGACTCGTTCGACGTGGCCCTGACCGAAGCCGTCGGCCGTCTGCTCGACGCCGCCCGGCCTCGGATCGTGCTGTTCCCCCTCGGCCTGGTGCACCCGGACCACGTCGCCACCCGAAAGGCCGCGGTGGCATGCCTGCGCGACCGGCCGGACCTGCCGGCGATGGCCTACCTCGACCTCCCCTACGGGATGGCCTTGGGAGATGTGGCTCAGGGAACGATCGACTCGCTGAGGGCGGAGGAGGTGGGCCTGGGCGACCCGGTGGGCGGGGAGGACGGACCGGCCAAAGCGCGGGCCGTCGGCTGCTACCGGTCACAGCTCCCCCTACTGGCCAGGGTCTTCGGCGCACGTCTGCACGCCTCCCTCGACGC
Source organism: uncultured Acidimicrobiaceae bacterium (assembly GCA_963756515.1). GTDB lineage: Bacteria > Actinomycetota > Acidimicrobiia > Acidimicrobiales > RAAP-2 > Bog-756. Next base: position 250,295 of record CAVWNV010000012.1, on the reverse strand, counting down.
CGGGGCGGAGCGGCTGCTGGCGGTGAGATGGTCGACCCCGACCGCCCAGAGACGAAGACGATGAAACCAGACGGGTCGGCGGTCGGTGCCGACTAGTAGAACGGGTCGGCGGTCGGTGCCGACTAGTAGAACGGGTCGGCGGTCGGCGCCGCCGACCGGAGCCGGTCGCCGGATTCGGGCGACGATCCCACCGCGTCCAGTCCCAGGAGGGCCGCGCCGAGTACCGGAGCGGCATCGAGGGGCCTGAGGTGGGCCCCGGGTACCGTCCTCCGCACGCCGGACTCGATCCACTCGGTGAAGGTGCGGTACTCGCTGGCGAACAGTCCACCGCCCAGCACCACTTCGACCTCGTCGTCGGTGACCCCGAGTCGCCAGGCGGCCGCCGTGACCATGGCCACCACCTCACCAGCCAGGAATCTGACCGCCCCCTGTGCCACCGCATCACCGGCCGAGGCGGCCTCCATGCACACCTGAGCCAGCTCGAACAGGCGGCCGAAGCCGACCTCCCCCGAGTACACGGCCCCCAGCACCGCCTCGGCATCGGTCAGGCCGAAATGGGCCGGGACCAGCTCGGCCAGGGATGTCGGGCCCCCCCGACCGTCCCGAGACCGCAGGGCCAGGCCCAGCGTCCGCACCCCGAGCCACGACCCACCGGCGGCGAAGTCCCCCGACAGCTCGCCCAGGGAGGGGAAGCGGGCCACCGCGCCGGTCGGACCCAGGCCGACGCAGTTGAGACCGGAGCCGCACACGACGCCGATCCCCCACCCCGACCTCACGCCGGCCCGCAACACGGCCATCGTGTCGTTCCGGACCACATCCTGCGCGCTCCACCGCCGCGAGCCGATGGCCCCGACCAGTCGCTCCTCGTCGACGGGGAGATCGAGTCCAGCCATGCAGTAGACCCCGGTCCCGACGGCGGGACGGTCGGCCGTGTCGATGCCGGCGGCGACGAGGGCCGCCTCGATGGTCGCCCCGAGGGCATCCATGGCCCCGTCGAGACCCGACAGCTGGTGATTCGAGCCGGCCCCGCGGGCCGTGCCCAGGATCGAGCCGTCGGAGTCCACCACCCAGGCGTCTGTCTTCGATGCCCCGCCGTCCACGGCCACGACGAGGGCGGACGACTCCGGTTCCATCACCTCGTTCCCCGCCATCGGTCCACGTGGTGATGTTACGTTCGATCCGTGGGTACCAAGGTGGCCGTGGTCGGGGGCGGGAGTACGTATACGCCCGAGCTCGTGGACAGCCTGTGCACCCACGAGGACAGGATCGTCGTGGACGAGCTGGTCCTGCTCGACCCGGACCCCGACCGGCTCGAGGCCGTGGGCGGACTGGCCCAACGCATCCTGCGCCGCCACGGCTGGGCCGGCGACCTGGTCACCACCGACGACCGGGCCCGGGCCGTCGACGGGGCCGACTTCGTCATCGTGCAGCTGAGGATCGGCGGGCAGTCGGCCCGTCACACAGACGAGACGCTGCCGATCGGATTCGGCTGCCTGGGCCAGGAGACCACCGGGCCCGGCGGGCTGGCCAAGGCGCTGCGCACCGTGCCCACCGTCCTCGAGATCGCCGAGGAGACGGCCGACCGGGGCGCGGCGGGCGCCTGGGTGGTGGACTTCACCAACCCGGTCGGCATCGTGACCCAGGCCCTCCTCGACCAGGGTCACCGGGCGGTCGGGCTGTGCAACGTGGCCATCCACGTCCAGCGCCGGATCGGCCACTACCTGCGGGTGGATCCCGACACGGTCGAGATCGAGCACGTCGGGCTCAACCACCTGACCTGGGTCCGCTCGGCCCGCGTGGAGGGGGTCGACCGGTTGCCTGAACTGCTCGACCGGTTTGGCCCGGAGCTCGAGCTCGAGAGCGGCTCGCCCCCGGGGCTGCTCCACCTGCTCGGCGCGCTGCCCTCGTACTACCTGCACTACTACTACGCCCAGGACCACAACCTGGCCGAACAGTCCGCTCCCGGTTGGCGGTCGAGGGCCGACGTGGTGGCCGAGCTCGAGGCCGAGCTATTGGTCGAGTACCGCGACCCCTCCCTCGACACCAAACCGGAGAAGCTCTCCTACCGAGGTGGCGCCTACTACTCCGAGGCGGCGGTCCGCCTGATCGCCTCACTCCACGCCGGCACCGGCGACGTCCAGGTCGTCGACGTCCGCAACGACGGGAGCCTCGCGGGCCTCCCCGACGACGCCGTCGTCGAGGTCCCCTGCACCGTCGACGGTGACGGTGCCCATCCACTCCCCCAACGGGACCTCGCCCCGGAGATGGCGGGCCTGGTGGCCCACTGCAAGGCCTACGAGCGTCTGGCCGTCGAGGCGGCCGTCTCGGGGAGCCGGGACACCATGATCCGAGCCCTGGTGGCCAATCCTCTCGTCGGGCAGTACCCCCTGGCCGAGGAGCTGGCCGATGCCCTCCTGGTCGCCAACCGCCACTTCCTGCCCCGGTTCTTCCCCGAGGGGTGCTGAGGTCAGCCCGCATCGGGTCCGTGAACCCCCTCCCGGTAGAGCGAGGCCAGTTCCTGGCCGACCCGGCCGAGGCCGTGGCGGATGCCGGCCGGGGAGATGACTTCGATGCCGGCCCCGAAGCCGGCCAGCTCCCCGATGAGGCTGCGCTCGGACCGTCCCCTGATCTCGACGGCCACGCGGCCCGAGGACCCGGATGGGCCGATGCGCAGGCGCGACCCGAACAGCCAACGACACAGGTCGAGCCGGTCCGGACCGAGTGTGGCCGCCACCACCACGGGATAGCGCAGTCGGTCCACCTCGGAGGTGATCCCCTGCCACGTGGCGGCCAGATCGAAGTCATCGGGACGCCGCGCCGGTCGTCCCGTCACGTCGACTGTGGTGATCCGGTCCACCCGGAACGTGCGCTGTCCGGCCTCGGTGTCGGCCACGAGGTACCACAAGGACCCCTTGGCGGCCAGACCGAGTGGATCCACCTGGCGCACCGTGGCGGCACCGTCACGGTCCACGTAGCCGAGGGCCAGCTGGTTGCCCTCGATCACGGCCCGCTGGACGGCGTCGAGGAAGGGCGGGACCGGGCGTCCCGCCGGCGAGTCGTGCCAGCCTCTGCCGTCGACCACGACGGTGGCGAGTGCCGCTGCGGCCTGGCTTCGGAACGACTCGGGGAGGGCGCGCACCAGCTTGCGCAGGGCCGCCCTGACCTCGGGGGTGGCCGACACCGACGGCCCGACCACGAGGAACAGGGCCCGGACCTCGGCGGCGGAGAGCCCACTCAGGTCCGTCCGGCCGTCGCCGGCCAGGCGCCAGCCACCGTTGCGGCCCTGCAGGGAGAAGACGGGGAGACCGGCCATCCCGAGGGCTTCGAGGTCGCGGCGCGCCGTACGCTCCGACACCTCGAGTTCCTCCGCCACCTCCGCCGCGGTGACCTGGCCCTTGTGTTGGAGCATGAGCAGGATGGCCACCAGCCGGTCGGCTCGCATCTTCCCATTCTCTCCCCTGAACCGGCCATAAGGTGACCGGTTTAGGGGAGCACGATGGCCGGGACGGGAACCGCTCCTGTCCGATCGAACCCCGAGTCGGCCAGGCCGGCTCGAGAAAAGGTGGCCACCATGCCCGGATCCGTCCGACCAGTGACCGACGAACGCGATGCGCTCCTCGCCTACCTGGCCCAGCAGCGCGACGTTCTCATCCTCACCGCCTATGGGCTCACCGACGAGCAGGCTCGTGCCGTGCCGTCGGCCAGCGAGCTCTGCGTGGGCGGGCTCATCAAGCACGTCGAACAGGTGGAGCGGTACTGGGTCGACACCGTCCTGCACCGTCCGGCCCCTTTCGATCCCGGCACCGATTGGAGCGAGCGGTTCCGCCTCGGCCCGGACGAGACCCTCGACGGCGTCGTCGCCCGGTACCGGCAGGCGGCCGACGAGACCGAGGCGGTGGTGGCCACGATCAAGGATCTCGGCCAGCCGGTCCCGGTGCCCCGGGACGCCCCGTGGTTCCCCGCCGACGTGGAGGCATGGTCGGTGCGGTGGGTCCTGCTCCACCTCATCACCGAGACGGCCCGGCACGCCGGCCATGCCGACATCGTCCGTCAGTCCATCGACGGGGCCACGGCCTACCCGCTCATGGCCGCGGCCGAGCAGTGGCCGGCGGCGCCGTGGATCACACCGTGGACGCCGCAGCCCGAACGGGTCTGATCCCGCCTCCCACCGCGCCGGCTCATCCCGCCGCGGTGGGGGGGCCTTCGGCGTGGAGACGGGTCAGGTCACCGTAGAGATCGGGACGCCGGTCGCGGAAGAGTCCCCAGCCGGCCCGGTCGGCAGCCGCCAGGGCCAGGTCGACCTCGGCGTAGACGATCTCGGTGGTGGCGCGTCCGGCCTCGGCCAGCGGACGACCCCGGTGGTCGACGATGAAGGACGAGCCGTAGAAGGTCAGGTCGTCCTCGCGGCCGATCCGGTTGGCCGCCGCCACGGGCACGTGGTTGCACACGGCGTGCCCGTCCATGGCCCGCCGCCACATGTCCGAGCTGTCGTTGCCGGCCTGGCTCCCGATCTCGCTGCCGATGGCCGTCGGGTAGAGCAGCAGGTCGGCCCCCTGCAGGGCCATGGCCCGGGCCGCCTCCGGAAACCACTGGTCCCAGCAGATCCCCACGCCGATCCGGCCGTGCCGGGTGGACCATGTGCGGAACCCGGTGTCGCCGGGGTTGAAGTAGAACTTCTCCTCGTACCCCGGCCCGTCAGGGATGTGGGCCTTCCGGTACACCCCGAGGACGGCACCGTCCTCGACGATGGCCACCGAGTTGAAGTACGCCGGCGGCGCGGCCTCGAAGAACGAGACCGGCACCACCGCACCCGTGTCGGCCGTGACCCGCTGCACGGCGGCGATGGCCGGGTTCTCCTGGGGTGTGGTCGCCCACGCGAAGTACTCCTGCAGCTCGTGCTGGGGGAAGTAGCGGCTCTCGAACAACTCGGGAGGCAGGACGACATCGGCCCCGGTGGCGATGGCCTCGGTGACGGCGGCCACCGTGCCGTCCCGGTTGGCGTCGCGGTCGTCACCGAACGCCCGCTGGATCACCGCCACCACCGCGGTCTGGGTCATGTTCCGTACCTCGTCCCCGTGCTGCGCCACACCGATCTTCGGCAGTGGGCCGAAGCGTACCGGTCCCACTGGTCCCGGTACGCTTCGCGGCAACACCACCCGTCGATCCACAAGGCGGTCCGTTGCCCCCTCACCCCCTCGACTCGACGCCCCTGGCCGACGGCTTCCACCTGCCCGCCGAGTGGGAGCCGCAGGAACACTGCTACATGATCTGGCCCGAGCGGACCGACAACTGGCGCCTCGGGGCTGGGCCGGCCCAGGCCGCATTCGCCGCCGTGGCCGCGGCCGTGGCTCGGAGCGAGCCGGTGACCATGCTGGTCTCGGCCCGACAGTGGGAGCACGCCCGGGCGGTCTGCCCTGATCGGGTGTCGGTGGTCGAGATGACCACCGACGACGCCTGGGCCCGTGACACCGGACCAACGTTCGTGGTCAACCGTTCGCTCGGCCAACGCCGCGGCGTGGACTGGGTCTTCAACGCCTGGGGCGGCCTCGACGGGGGGCTCTACTATCCGTGGGCCTTCGACGACCAGGTGGCGGCCAAGGTGTGCGAGCTGGAGTCGGTGCCGCGCTACCGGGCTCCCTTCGTCCTCGAGGGCGGGTCGATCCACGTCGACGGGGAGGGGACCTGCATCACCACCGAGGAGTGCCTCCTCAACCGGAACCGCAATCCCGAACTGACCCGGGAGGCGATCGAGGGCCTGCTCCGCTCGTACCTCGGCGTCGAGACGATCATCTGGATCCCACGGGGCGTCTACGGGGACGAGACCGATGGGCACATCGACAACCTGGCCTGCTTCTCGCGGCCGGGCCGGGTGCTTCTGACCTGGTGCGAGGACGGCGGCGATCCCCAGGCCGCCATCTCCCGCCGGGCCCGGGAAGTGCTGGAGTCGGCCGTCGACGCCCGGGGTCGGCGCCTCGATGTCGGACTCCTACCGTCACCGGGCCCCCTCACCGTTTCGGCGGAGGAGGCGGCCGGGGTCGACCCCAGCGAGCACGCCCGGCCACGCCGGGCCGGTGACCGCATGGCCGGCTCCTACGTCAACTTCCTCGTCACCAACACCTCGGTCGTCCATCCCCTCCTCGATCCGGTGCACGACGGAGTGGTCGGAGAGCGTCTGGCCGCGGAGTTCCCCGACCGCCGGATCGAAGGGGTACCCGGACGGGAGATCCTGCTGGGCGGGGGCAACGTCCACTGCATCACCCAACAGGTGCCCAAGGCCTGACGGTCCACCCTCCGCCCGGTACGTCGACGCCAGCCGGGCTCAGCCGACCGCGGGGTCGGGCCTGGCCCGGGCACGGACGGTGCGGTCGAGGATGCCGCGCCGGGCCGAACGGGCCCACGCCCATCTCCTGTGTCGTCCCTTCCCCGTCCTCGCCCCTCCACCGGCGGCCCGACCGGGTGGGCGGGGATCGCACCAGCCGGCGGGGCGGGCGGACCGTGTCTAGATTCGGGGCGCACAGTCCGGGTGGCCCATCGATCCCACCCGGCCAGCAGAGACGAGGTACCAACGTGACGCCCCCAGAGGCACCGCCCCGGTCGTTCTTCGACGTCGTGCTGCACCAGCGCGCCTGTCGCCGCTTCGACGGCGAGCCGGTCGACGACGCGCTCCTCGAGGAGTGCCTCCGGGCCGCCACCCATGCCCCCAGCGCCGAGAACCGGCAGCCGTGGGTGTTCGTGGTCGTACAGGATCCCGGCCTCCGTCGGCAGGTGGCCGACCTGACCCGGAGGGCCTGGCGCCAGGGCGGTCGGGCCCACTCCGAGGGCCGGTTGCCGGCCGCGCTGCTCAACGAGGTCGACCACGGGGCCGAGACGGGCCTGGAGGGAGCACCGGTGCTGGTGGTGGCCTGCGGCGACCGAGACCTCGGCCTCGAGGTCACACTGCCGTCATCGGTCTTCCCCGCCATCCAGAACCTGTTGTTGGCGGCCAACGCCCTGGGCCTGGGATCGGCCATGACCACCCTGGCCACACTGTTCTCGCCGGAGTTGGCCGAGGTGCTCTCGCTGCCCGAGTCGGTGCTTCCCATGGCCGTCGTACCCCTCGGCTGGCCGGCCCGGCCCCTCGGGCCGCCCCGGCGACTCCCGTTGGCGGAACGGGCCCACCGCGACCGCTACGGCACCCCGTTCGGACCAGCGCCCTCGGGGTGAAACCAGGGCCGGCCGTCAGTAGGTTCCGGCCGAGCGCAGCGCGGTCTCGACCACCCGGGCCATGCCGGCCATGCCGGTGGCGTCCGGGTGCAGGGGATACGACCCCCGCGACGGCAGGACGGGCTCGACCCACCGGGTGGCCCGCGACGCACAGGCGCTGTGATCGGCACTCGGGGCGGCGGTGTCGACATAGCGGTCGCCGGCGTCGGTCGCCGCTGCCGCCAGCGCCGCGTCGAGTTCGACCTCGGTACCACGGAGAAAGCCCACGTCGCCGGCGGTGAAGGGCAGCCTCGGCCAGCAGCCGGACCCGGTGGGCGGGAGGATGTCCGGATAGCCGACCACGAAGACGGCCGCCCGCGGGGCCCGCGCCCGGATCTCACGGAGCACCCGGGCCACCCGGGTCTCCACCCCTCCGGCCGCTGCGACCAGCTGATCCCCACCCCCGGCCGAGTAGTGGGCCCGGCAGCTCCAACCCACCCGGGTCGGTCCCCATGGGGTGTAGGCCGCACAGTTGGTGGCGATGGTCGAGAATCCGATGTCGTTCCCGCCGATGCCCAAGGTGACCACTGAGGTCGTGGCCCGGAGGGCATCCAGCTGGGCCGGGATCCCCGGCCCCTGGGACGTGTCCATGTCCTGAGTGGTGGCACCACCGCAGCTGGCATCGACCAGATCGAGGCCCAGGGCCCGGGCCGTCAGGGACGGGTAGTTCTCCGACGATCGCAGGCACGAGGCCGGGGCGCTCGGATCGGTGGTCGGACCGAGTTGGGTGGGGATGGACGGTCCGGAGGTGTACGAGTCGCCCAGGGCCACATAGCTGCCGGAAACCACGCCGGAGGCGCGGTGGGGGGCGGAGGCCGCCGCAGTCGACGAGGCCCCGGCGACGGTGGCGACAACCGCGGCCACGGCCACCATTCCCGCCGCGGCCATGGCGGCGTACCTCGGAACCCGCGCCCGTCGGGCTGTTGTGCCCTTCGGGCCGGTCTGCGTCATGGCTGCACCATGGTACGGGTGCCGGTTCCCCGGGGGGCATCGCCCCGGTTCGCCCCAACGGGCTCCGTCGACGTCAGATAGCGTGACCCCTCGAAGCCAGGAGCCGCACGCTCGACAGACCCGCGGTGCGCAGGAGCGCCGCCCCGACCACGCGTCGGAGTCCGGCCCCGGGCCACCACCCGGCCCGCGGCCCCGATGCCATCCGGAGGTCCCGATGGAAACCCCCCCCTTCCGAGGCGTCATCGGCGACGACTGGAGGGACTCGACACCGTGGTGGCCCACCGGCACCACCCCACCGCCCGGCGCTCCCAACGTGGTGCTGGTGGTCCTCGACGACGTGGGCTTCGCCCAATTGGGCTGCTACGGCTCCGACATCGCCACCCCGACCATCGACAGCCTCGCCGCCGGCGGCCTCCGACTCACCAACTTCCACACCACCGCACTGTGCTCACCCACCCGGGCCTGCCTGTTGACCGGGCGCAACCACCACCGCAACGGCCTCGGACGCGTGGCCGACCTGGCGGTGGGGTTCCCGGGCTACAACGGTGAGGTCCCCAAGGAGAACGGGTTCCTCTCGGAGATCCTCGGCCAGCACGGCTACGCCACCTATGCCGTGGGCAAGTGGCACCTCACGCCCGACGACGAGACCAACATGGCCGCCCCCCGGGACAGCTGGCCGCTAGCCCGTGGATTCGACCGCTGGTACGGCTTCCACGGGGGGGAGACGCACCAGTTCGTACCGGCCCTCTACCACGACAACCACTCGGTGGTCCCCCCGACGTCGGTCGAGGACGGCTATCACCTCAGCGCCGACTTGGCCGATCAGGCCATCGCCCAACTGGCCGACCTGCGCGCCGTCGACGGGGACCGGCCCTTCTTCCTGTACTTCTGCACCGGCGCGTGCCACTCCCCCCATCACGCCCCCCGGGAGTGGATCGACCGCTACCAGGGCCACTTCGACCAGGGCTGGGACCGCTGGCGCGAGGAGACCTTCGCCCGCCAACTGGCCACGGGCGTACTGGCCCCGGGCACCGAGATGGCTCCCCGCCCACCGTGGGTCCCCGCTTGGGACGACCTCTCGGACGAGCAGCGGCAGGTGGCGGCCCGGTTCATGGAGTGCTTTGCCGCGTTCCTGTCCTACACCGACGCCCAGCTGGCCCGGGTGCTGGAGTTTCTGGAGGAGACCGGGGACCGCCAGGACACCCTGGTCATCCTGGTGTCCGACAACGGGGCCAGCTCCGAGGGGGGTCCCGACGGGTCGATCAACGACAACCGGCTGCAGAACTTCGACGCGGCGGGCCCGCACGAGTTGTCCCGCCGCATCGACGAGCTGGGCGGCCCCCGGGCCCACAACAACTACCCCTGGGGCTGGACCATGGCCGGCAACACACCGTTCAAGCGGTGGAAGCGCGAGGTCCACGAGGGTGGGGTGGCCGATCCCTGCATCGTCAACTGGCCGGCCAGGATCGTGGCCGGGGACGGAATCCGACGCCAGTTCACCCACGCCGTCGACATCCTCCCCACCGTGCTGGAACTGGCCGGGATCGGACCGCCCGAGACCATCGCGTACGTCCCCCAGACCCCCATCGACGGGATCAGCTTCGCCCCGTTGCTCGAGGCCGGCGGCGCCGACGCCCCCGAGCACCGCTCCACCCAGTACTTCGAGATGTTCGGGAGCCGCGCCCTCTACCACGAAGGGTGGAAGGCGGTCACCTTCAAACCCATCGGTCCCCTCTACAACGACGGCCTCAACTGGAACGCTCCCTTCAGTGAGGACCGCTGGGAGCTGTACCACGTGGCCGAGGACCCGTCCGAGCTCCATGACCTGGCCGGTCAGGAGCCCGACCGGCTGGCCGCCATGGTCGAGCGGTGGTGGGAGGAGGCCCGGCGCAACCAGGTGCTGCCTCTCGACAACCGGGTCCTGCACACCCTGCTCAACCCCAAGCCGGACCGCAGGGCGCCCCGTCTCGCCGCCACCTACTACCCGGGTACCTCACCGGTTCCCGAGACGGTGGCGGCCAACGTGAAGAACCGGAGCCACACCATCGACGTCGACGTGACCATCCCGGCCGGCCCTCCGGCCCGGGGCGCGTTGCTGGCCCAGGGCTCGGCCCTGGGAGGCTTCTCCCTGCAGCTCTGGGACGGACGCCTCCGCTATCTGCACAACCTGTACGGCAAGGAGTGCTACGAGGTGGTCACGTCCGGCCCGGTGCCGGCGGGCCGCCACCGACTCACCTTCCGGTTCGAGCGGGTGGGGAACGCCGGGGGCCCGGCCGTCCTCGAAGTCGACGGGGAGGTCGCGGCCGAGGGTCATCTCCCCCTGTTCACGGTGGCCGCCTTCAGCGCCACCGGTGCCGGGCTGACCTGTGGGTACGAGTTCGGCCCGGCCGTGGGTGAGGACTACGACGCGCCGTTCCCGTGTACGGCCACCATCCACAAGGCCACGGTGACCCTCGGTCAGGACGTGCCGATCAACCCCATGGTGGAGTTCGAGCGCATCATGTCCGAGCAGTAGCTCGGCCGGGGCCCCGAACGGAGGGGCGGCCGGGTCGCATCAGGTCAGGAGGTCATGCCGCCCAGGCCCACCAGCCCGCGGGCCAGTTCGATCTCGCCCATGTGGCGAAGCCCGTGCTGATAGATCCAGCACTCGGCGGCATCGAGCAGTGTGACCCCGTCGGGTCCGGCCACACGGGCGCTGTAGGTGTTGGCCACCTCGGGCGGAAACGGCCGACCCACTACCACCCGGGTGAGCTCGGCCGGATCCAGCTGGTCCAGCCACTCCTCGGTGCGGTCGAAGACAGCCGTCATGTACGCCCCGAACTGCTCGTAGTCACCGATTCGCTGGTGGACCATCTCGGCCACCGTCCGGTGCTTGCCGTGGTCGGGGATGGCCGGGCGCACCGCCGCCGCCCAGGCGTCGTCCCAGATCGGCGGGGTTCCGGTCATCAACAGGAACGAGGCGTCCATCATGTTGACGATGTGGAACAGGCTGAAGGCGATCGGGAGGACCCCGTCGCGCTCGAAGTGGTTGACCTGATCGAGGTCCATCGTGGCCACGGCATCGATGTACAGCGAGTGGAGGGCCCGCATTCGCCGCTGCAGTGAGTCCAGCACCAACTCGTCGGTCAAGGTCCCACCCGGTTTCATGCCCACCCGTCCGGGCCGGCTCCGTCACGCTAAACACTTGGCAGTCGGACTGTCAACGGTTACCGTCGGCCCTCCACCCCTATGCCCACCGACGCCCACACCGACCCGGTCGCACACGTCCGCCGGGAGCCGTCCGGCGCCGATCCCCGGGTCACCGACGGTCGCCAGCGGCGGCGCCTGCGCAACCGGGAGGCGGTGGTGGAGGCACTACTCGACCTGTACCGCGACGGGAACCTCCGGCCCAGTGCCGAGGAGATCGCGGCGCGCTCGGGACTCTCTCCCCGCTCGCTCTTCCGGTACTTCGACGACGTCGACGACTTGACCAGGACGGCCATGAGGCGCCAGGAGCAGCGGGCTCACCACCTGGTGGCCGTCGACGCCCGGCCCGACGAGCCGCTCGAAGCCAAGGTGGAGGCCCTGGTGGAACAGAGGTTCCGGCTCTTCGATGCGGTCGGCCAGGCCGCCGCGGTGGCCCGGCTCCGGGCCCCCTTCCAGCCCGGGTTGGCCTCGGAGATCCAGCGAAACCGCTCCTTCATGCGGTCGCAGATCGCCCAGCTCTTCGCCCCTGAGCTGGCCGGTCAGGGGGCGGGGGGCCCGGGGGCCCTCGCCACCGCAGACGTGTTGACCTCGTTCGAGTCCTGCCGGCTGCTCCTCGACGACCAGGGTCTCTCCGTCCCGCGGGCCAAGGCGGCGGTCGGGGCTGCGCTGATGGCCGTCCTCGGACCGTCGCCGTGAGCGGGACGGTCACGCCCACCGGCGCGCCGCCGGTCCGACCATGAGCGGCTACTGGCCGGGGCCGTGGCCGGGAGAGGACGGCGGGCCCGACCGTCCCCAGGCCCGACGAGGACCGGGATCGCTCGGTCTGGCCACCGGGGACACCCTCGAGATCACGTCCCGGGCCGTACCGGCCGTCACCATGGCCGTCACCCGCGATCCCGGTGAGCTGTTCCTGTTGCGCCACACGTTCGGCGACGACGCCGTCTCCTTCGTCGAGCGCATCGATCCGGTGACCCTGGACGAGGTGACCCGCTCGCCCGACCTGAGCGGGGGTCCCACCTGGCCCGGCAGCGTGGCCGTCCATGCCAACGGCTCGCTGTACGTGGTGTTCGGAAATCACGCCCACCGCCTGGCCCCCGACCTGTCGGTCACCGCCACCACCGCCCTGCCCCGCCACCGGCCCTACAACGGGTTCGTCATCCTGGACGACGGTCACCTCGTCACCAAGGACTTCGCCGGCTCGCGGCCGGGTACGCCGGTCGCACCGGGTCAGCGCCAGCCGTGCGAACTGGTCGTGTTGGAGCCGGACTCCCTGGCCATCGTGGACCGTCGCGTCCTGGCCGAACCGTCCATCGCCCGACTGTCGGCCCGGGGCAACGAGATCTTCGTCGTCGGTGACACCAGCCTGCTCCGGGTGGTTTGGGACGGCGGCCTCCACGTCGACGCCCACGATCCGGTGCCCTACCGGTCCCTGGCCGGGCAGACCTACGGATGGGACTGCGTGATCGCCCTCGGGGCGGCGTGGTTCCTCGACGACGGTGACGGCAGCGAGGGCTACTCGGGCACCCTGGCCGGGCACGGGGTCTCGGAGGCCCCCCTCCATCTGGTCCGGGTCGGCCTCGCCGACGACACGGCCACGCTGACCGAGGTGTGCGGCCGACCCGGGGGCCTGATCGCCAACCCGCCGGTCATCGACAGCCAGCGCTCGATGGCGGTCGGCTACGACAGTGGCAACGGTGTGATGACCGCCTTCGACATCGCCATCGACGGCAGCCTGTCTCCCCGTTGGCAGCGACTCCAGCACCACGGTGGCCACCTGCTCCTCTATCCGGACACGGGCGAGCTGGTCACCGGTGACTACGACCAGGAGCGGGGGGCCGACCAGGTCGTGGTCCTCGACATCGGGACCGGCGACGAACTGGCCCGGGCCGACACCGGAAGCCCGGTGCAGTCGGTGCTGTTCCCGGCGGCCGGGTTCGCCCGGGACCTGTATCTGTGCACCTTCACCACCATCAGCCGGGTGGCGGTTCGGTCCGACTGAGCGGGCCGGTGCGGGTCGGCCCTCCGGCCGCTCGCTCAGACGGTGGCGACGGGGCGGGCGTCGGCCAGCAGGCGGTCGTCGTCGGCCATCAGGGCGTGGGCCAGGTTACGGATCATCTCGACCACCTCGGGGTGGTCCTCGGGGTCCCACCCCTCCAACAGTTCGGTCAACGACTCGCGCCGGGCCACCGTCAACCTCTCGATGGCGTCGTGCCCGTCCGGCGTGAGCACCAGCCGACTCCCCGCCGACGTCTCCACCTGCCCCACCATCCCGGCCGCGATCAGCGCGTCCACGCCGGAGCGGAGTCGCTCGGGATCGACGTTCAGCCGGGCCCCGACCTCGGTGATGGTGCAGTCGGGCCGGTCGGCCAGGCGGTAGAGCAGCCACACCGCCCGCGGCTCCAGCTCGAGGCCGGCCCGGGTGGACAGCGTCCCGTAGAGCTCGCTGCGGTTCTCGCGACTGGCCGCCCGCTCGAGCAGGCGCTGCACCTCGCCCAGCGAGGTCCGGGGCTCGGGGAGTCCGAGGTTCTGCGCCGGCTCCGAGGTCCGGATGGACTTGCGCAGCTCGATCTCGGGGAGGGTCCAACTCAGCAGGAACGCCACGAAGGCGATGGGGACCCCGATGAGGAACATGGTCTGGATGGTGTGGGCGATGCCGTTGACCACACCGATCTGCACCGTCGCGGGGAGATGGTGGATGGCGGCCGGGTTTTCGGCATTGAGGTTGAACCCCGACGGGGCCCGGGCCAGGTGCAGGGCGTGGAGGACGTTGCCGAACAGCAGGTTGGCGAAGAGGGCACCGAACACGGCCGTGCCGAACGAGCCGCCGATCATCCGGAAGAACGTCACACCCGACGTGGCCGTGCCCAACTGTTCGTAAGGCACGGCGTTCTGGACCGCCACCACCAGCACCTGCATCACGAAGCCCAGGCCGAGTCCGAACACGGCCATGTAGCCCGCCGTCACCCAGGCACCTGTGGTCACCCCGATCAGGGACATCAGGTAGAGCCCGACCGTCATCAGCGCCGTCCCGATGACCGGAAAGATCTTGTAGCGGCCCCATCGGCTGACCAGCTGTCCCGAACCGATGGAGGCGACGAGGAGGCCACCCATCATCGGGAAGAGCCGCACTCCGGACTGGATCGGGCTGATGCCCTTCACGTCCTGGAGGAACAACGGCAGGAAGGTGAGGGCGCCGAACATGGCGAAGCCCACCACGAACCCGATGGCACTGGCCGCGCTGAACACCTTGTTGCCGAAGAGAGGGAGCGGGATGACCGGCTCCACCGCCCGTCGCTCGGCCACCAGGAACAGGAGGGTGAAGACCACGCCGGCCACGGCCAGGCCGATGATCAGGGGAGAGGTCCACGGATAGGAGGTCCCCCCCAGGCTGGTGAAGAGGACCAGCGAGGTGGCGGCCAGGGCCATGAGGCCGGTGCCCAGGTAGTCGATGACCCGGTGAACCCGGCTCAACGCGCCCGGCAGGGCGACGGCCGTGACGGCCAGGGCGATCGCCCCGATGGGGATGTTGATGTAGAAGATCCAACGCCAGCTGAGATAGTCGACGAAGACGCCACCGATGAGGGGGCCGATCACGGTGGTCACGCCGAACATGGCCATGAACAGCCCCATGTACCGACCGCGCTCACGCGGGGAGACGACGTCACCCACGATGGTCTGGGCCCCGATCATCAGGCCGCCGCCGCCGAGGCCCTGCACGGCCCGGAAGACGATCAACTCCAGCATGGAGTGGCTGAGCCCGGAGAGAGCCGAGCCGATCAGGAAGATGACGATAGCGGCCTGGAAGAAGGTCTTCCGTCCGTAGAGATCGCCGAGCTTTCCCCACAACGGCGTCGACACCGTGGAGGCGAGCAGGTACGCGGTCACCACCCAGGTCAGGTGTGAAGCGCCGTGCAGGTCCCCGACGATGGTGGGCAGGGCCGTCGAGACCACCGTCTGGTCCAGCGCAGCCAGAAACATTCCGAGCATGAGGGCACCGATGACCACCAGTACCCGTCGGTGCGAGAGGGCCAGGCCGGTCGGGTCCGAAGCCTCGGTTTCCGTGGTCTCGCTCATGGCCTGTCTCCCTGCATGGCCCCCGGCTCCGGACTGGCCCTCGGCCGAGTGTAGGGGGATCGGGGTGGGCCACGACAACGGCTGGCGTGGACCGGCCGGGTGGTGCTGGCACAATGATGGTTGCGCACCATTGACGCCCGGACCCGGGGTCGGGCCGGTGCCGACGGGAGGTGGCCATGGGCGACGACACGATGCCGGCGGTGTTCATCGGCCACGGGAACCCGATGAACGCCCTCGAGGACAACCGCTTCACCCGGGCCTGGCAGGAGTTGGGTGCAACCGTTCCCACTCCGCGCGCCATCGTGGTGGTCTCGGCCCACTGGTTCGTCGGATCGACTCTGGTCACGGCCATGGATGCACCGCGGACCATCCACGACTTCTACGGATTCCCCCAGGAGCTGTTCGACGTGGAGTACCCGGCCCCCGGGTCGCCTGATGTCGCGGCCGAGATCGTCGACGCGGTGGCGCCCCGCTGGGTGGGTCTCGACGAGGACGGATGGGGGCTCGACCACGGGACCTGGTCCGTACTGGTCCGAGCCTTCCCCCGGGCCGACATCCCGGTGGTCCAGCTGTCGGTCAACAGCTTCGAGAGCTTCGACGAGCACTTCGACCTCGGGGCACGGTTGGATCCGCTGCGCCGGGACGGCGTCCTGATCGTCGGGAGCGGGAACGTGGTCCACAATCTGGGCCACGTCGACATGGCCGTCGGGGACCGCGGCTTCGACTGGGCCGTCCGCTTCGACGAACAGTGCACGACGTACATGCTCGAGGAACCGGCCCGTGCCCGCGATCTGGTCGGGCACCCCGACTACCGCCTGGCCGTGCCCACCCCGGACCACTTCCTCCCCCTGGCCCCCATCGCCGGACTGGCCGACGCGGCCGGAACCCCGGCCTCCGTGCTGGTGGACGGGTACGTCGCCGGGGCCCTCTCGATGACCTCGTACCGCGTGGGTTGAGTCGCGACGGGCGCGCCGTCGGCGGTGGTGACGGCGTGCGGCCACGATGGACGGTGTCGGGCCGCTGTCGCTACGGTGGCACCACCGGGACCGGCGAACGTCGCCGGGCCGTTCCGTTCACAGTGGGAGCGACGACATGACCAAGGCCGACGGGGTGTTCATCTTCATCGGGACCTACGCCGACGAGACGACGGCGCGCCAGGACTACGAGGTCGTCAAGGAGCTCCACCGGGCCGGCGCCGTCGGGACCTACGACGCCGCCGTGGTGACCAAGGACTCGGACGGCAAGGTCCACGCCAACAAGGACGAGACAGCCACCCGGCACGGAGCATGGGGTGGGGCCGCAGTGGGCGCGGTGGTCGGCATCCTCTTCCCACCCTCCATCATCGGCACGGCCATCGTCGGGGCCGCGGTCGGTGGCGTGAGCGGACATCTCTGGCGGGGAATGTCCCGTTCCGACGTGAAGGAGTTCGGCGACCTGATCGACGAGGGGGAGGCGGCGCTCATCGTCGTCGGGGAGACCACCCTGCAGGCTGCCCTGGAAAAAGCGGTGCTGAAGGCCGAGAAGCAGGTGGCCAAGGAGCTCCACGTGAGCGTCAAGGATGTCGACGCGGCGGTGCGGGAGGCGGCCGGCGAGCTCAGCTGATCCCGCCTAGGGCTGCGTCCTGAGCACGTGGACCAGGGCAGCCAGATCGGTCTGGTCGACGCGCCCGGTGGCCCGCAGTGATGCCCGCCCCAGGGAGGACCCGAAGGGCAGGGCGTCGACCAGACCCCGACCGACCCAACTGCGGACCAGTCGCAGTTCGGTGGAGCGGTCCAGCGCCCGTTCGTCGATCGCGTGTCCCTTGGACATCAGCGCGGCGTTGGTGAGCCGTCGCACCTCGGCCCGGTCGACGGCGATGCCGGCCAGGCGCAGTCGGCGGACCAGGTAGGACCCGGTGTTGTACCAGTCACAGAAGCCGTGCACCACCGACGCCACCTGCCCCACCCCGCCGTCGATGGCCAGGGCCAGCACCGGACCACCCTCGAGTGTGGACGCCGCGGCCGCACCGACCAGGGCCAGTTGGAGGGCACCCACCGCAGTGGCGATGGAACGGGTCTGGCGGGCGGCCAACTGCTCGACGCCCTCACGGTCGTAGAGGACGGCAGGATGGTCGATGACCTGACCGGACATCCAGTCCAGCAACCGGGGCGGGGCGGCCCCGATCTCGGTCCGGAGGCGTCCCAGGCGACCCCGACCACCGGAGAAGACCTCGCGGCCCGCGTCCCCGAAGGCCGCCTCGAGCTCGGCGGCGGCCTCGGGCGGCAGGCCCTGGGGACGGAGCAGGGCGCGGAGGGCCTGGATGAAGCTGGCCCGCGCCCGGGCCAGGCGGGAAGCCGGCGGCCCGCCGGGGAGTGGCTCGGGGCGTCCGGGCTCCGGCGGCCGTTCGGTCACCCCGTGAGTCTGGTGACCGCGCGCTGATCCTGCAAGGGAGAGTGGGCGGGGCGGGATGTTCGGGCCTACCATTCGGCCAGCAGCTCCGACGCAGTCCGATGGTCGGATGCCCGCGTCGGGAGCGCTGAGATCGGGAGCCCCTATGGCGTTGGACATCGGGCGGAGGCAGTTGGAGCGGGCCATCGGGGCCGCCCGGGCCGTCGGTCGGCCCCCACCCCGTGTGGTCATCGTCGGCGCCGGCCTCTCCGGCCTCGGCGCGGCCGCGCAGCTGCGTCGCTCGGGGCTGGACGACTTCACCATCGTCGAGCAGTCGGACGGGGTGGGGGGCACCTGGCGCGACAACTCCTACCCGGGTAGTGGCTGTGACGTCCCCTCCCACCTGTACTCGTTCTCGTTCGCGCCCAAGTCGGACTGGACCCGTCGCTTCGCCGAACAACCCGAGATCCTGTCCTATGCCGAGTGGTTGGTGGAACGGTTCGGCCTCGGACCCCACCTCCGGCTGCACTCCACCGTGGACCGGGTCACCTTCGACGAAGCGACCGGGCGCTGGCGGGTGGCCCTGCACACGCCCGACGGCGATGACGAGCTGCGGGCCGACACTTTGCTCTTCGCCTGCGGCCAGCTGAACCGGCCCCGGATACCCGACGTGGCCGGACTCGACCGGTTCGATGGTCCGTGGTGGCACTCGGCCCGATGGGACCACCACGTCGACCTGGCCGGACAGGAAGTGGCAGTGGTCGGGAACGGTGCCAGCGCCGTGCAATTCGTGCCGCCGGTGGTGCGGGAGGCGGCCGCCGTCACCATCTATCAGCGCAGCCCGAACTACGTCGCTCCCAAGAGCGATCGCCTGTACCGACCGTCGGTCCGACGGCTGTTCGAGAGGGTGCGACCACTGGCCCGCGCCTACCGCTGGTGGATCTACTGGAGCCTCGAGTTCCGGTGGATCTGGTTCAGGAAGGACAGCTGGGCCGGGCGCCAGCTGCGTCGGCGCTTCGATCAACAGATCCGGGCCGGGGTCGTCTCGGAACGACTACCCGAGTCTTCCGTGGTTCCCGACTACCCCATCGGGTGCAAGCGGATCCTCATCTCCAACGACTGGTACCAGGCCATCATGGGACCGACGGTGACCGTGGTCGACCAGCCCATCGACCACCTCGAGCCCGACGCCGTGGTGACCACCGACGGGCGGCGACGGCCCGCCGACGTGCTGATCTTCGGGACCGGCTTCTCCACCACCGACTTCCTCTCCCACATTCCGGTGGTGGGCGAGGGTGGCCGCGCCCTGGCCGACGAGTGGGCGGAGGGTGCCCGGGCCTACCGAGGCAGCGCCGTTCCCGCCTTCCCGAACTGCTACTTCCTCTACGGTCCGAACACGAACCTCGGGCACAACTCGATCCTCTTCATGGTGGAACGCCAGCTCAACCTGGTGCTCCAGGCCCTGGCGGTGCAGACGGCGGCAGCCGGCGGCGGGGTGCCCCTGGTCGAGGTGACCGAGGACGCCTACCGGATCGATGACGAACGGACCCAGGCCCGTATGGCCGGGACGGCCTGGGTGGCCAACTGCACGAGTTGGTACAAGACGGCTTCGGGCCGCGTCACCAACAACTGGCCCACCTGGACCCTTCGCTACTGGTACGAGACACTCCGGCTGCGGCCTTCCGAACTGGGGCTCCGCCCTGCCGACCGGTCTGACCGCGGGGCCGAAAGGACCGCCGACGGCCTCGGTCGACCGCGGTCGCCTGCCACCCGGTGAGCGAGCGGTCTTGCTACCGTCTCAGGCCATGGCTCGCAGCGGAACCACGTGCGACCTTCTCCGTGCACGCATGGCGTGCACGCCGTGGCCCACCGGAGCAGGGCTGACCCAACTTCGATGACGGAGCCCGCCGGTCCCACCGACGACCCCCCCGCTCCGCCGTCGGGACGACGCCGCCACGCCGCCCACAAGCACGCCTCCGAGCCGACCGGGACCTACGACGAGTCCGGCCTGCAGGTACTCGGCGACCAGGTCCACGGGGCCCACCGCCGTCGGCGCGGCCGGCACCGCAAGGCCCGCTGGATCGTGGGAACCCTGGCCCTGGTGGTGATCCTGATCGTCGGCGCCGCCGCCGGCTACGGCTGGTATCTCAACCATGAGATCCACCGCATCGACGTGCGGGGCCTCACCGACGTACCGACAAGCGGTGCCGATGCCGGTACGGAGAACATCCTCATGGTCGGCTCCACCGACCGCTGCGCGCTGACGGTCCAGAACGCCGCCTACGGCCTGTGTTCCCAAGGGGTCAACGGCGTCAACAGTGACGTCGTGATGATCCTCCATCTCGACCCGGCCAACCATGCCGTATCCATCCTGTCGATCCCCCGGGACCTCTTCGTGCCCAACGCCCGTACCACCGGGGCCAACAAGATCGACGCCGCCCTCTACCAGGGCCCCAGCCAACTGGTGGCGGCGATCAACGAGGACCTGGGCATACCCATCCAGCACTATGTGGTGCTCAACTTCGACAGCTTCGCCAACGTCGTCAACGCCCTCGGTGGCGTCAAGATGTACTTCCCCGAACCGGTCTACGACGCCTACTCGGGACTCAAGCAGCTCTCGACCGGTTGTGTCGCCCTCGACGGCTTCGAGGCCCTGCAGGTGGTGCGGGCCCGGCACCTCCAGTACAAGGGGCCCGGGATCACCACCGACCTGCCCGAGTACTGGCCGTCGGAGAACCTCAGCGACCTGGCCCGCATCCGCCGGGACCACGAGTTCCTGCGCGTACTGGCCACGGCCGTGGCCAAGCAGGGGCTCTCCAACCCGGTCACCGACGAACAGCTGGTCAGCGGGGTGGCTCCCCAGCTCGACGTGGACAAGAAGTTCTCGTCGTCGGACATGGTGAACCTGGTGCTCAATTTCCACTCGGTGAACGTCGACTCGGCTCCACAACTCACCCTGCCGGTGGAGGTGGACCAGAGTCCGTCGGGCTACAGCTACCAGGGCGGAGCCTACGGGGACGTCGAGTTCCCCTCCATCGCCCAGGACCGGAGCGTGATCGGTCAATTCCTCGGGATCGGCGGCACCATCGACACCATGACCGGCAAAGCTCTCCCGAAGCCGGCGGCGGTGTCGATATCGGTGCTCAACGGCACGGGCACCTATCAGCAGGCCACGACCACCTCCGCCGCGCTCGGCGCCCTCGGGTTCCACATGGTCGGTGTCGGCGACACCCCGCCCGTCGGGTCCGAGTCGGAGACGGTCGTGTACTACGCCCACAAGACGGCCACCGACCAGGCCGCGGCGCAGGCTGTGGCCCGGTCGCTCTCCGGTTCGGTCATCACCGCCCTCGGGCCCACCACCGACGGAGCCGAGGTGACGGTGGTGACCGGCACGCAGTTCACCGTCGATCCCCCGACCCCGGCCGCGACCACCGCCTCGCCGGCCGCGGCCGGTGTGACGACCACCGTGCCCACGACGACCACGGAGCCGTCGGCGACCACCACGACCACGAGCGGCGCCTTCCTGCCCCCGACGGCCGCGGTGACTCCGCTGCAGCCCTGGGACCCCCGGTCGTGCACGCCTTCAGGCGGCGAGGGAACCTGAAGCTCGCCCTTCATCGTCCCTGGTGGACGGAGCATCGAAACGGAACGGTTGCGTTCTGCGACGGTCTGGCCTAGAGTTTACTGAACGGAACAGTTCCGTTTCAAGAACAGGAGCATGGCTGTCGTGACCGTTGACGTGGAGGACACCACCGGGAGGGCCGAACGTCCCACCGGGCCGCGGGCCGAGGCCCGCGAGCAGGCCATCCTCGACGCTGCCCTCGAACTCCTCATGGAGGTGGGCTACGACCGCCTCAGCATGGATGCACTGGCCGAGCGGGCCCACGCCGGCAAGGCCACCATCTACCGGCACTGGTCGGGCAAGGCCCAGGTCGTGGCCGAGGCGGTCCGCCGACTGAAGGGCGGCGGCGCATCCACGCCCTTCCCGTCCACCGGTTCGCTCCGAGGCGACCTGCTGGCCGCACTGGACCAGATCTCCTGTGACGCCACCGATGTGGACGCCGCCATCATCGCCGGGGTCATGTCGGCCATGCGCTCCGATCCGGAGCTGGCCGAGCTGGTTCGGACCCAGGTGCTCGACAGCAAGAAGGGGGAGTTCAACGGGATCATCGAACGGGCCGTCCGCCGGGGGGAGTTGCCGAAAGGCGGCTCGGCGGGGCTCGTGGAAGAGGTGGTCTCGGCGCTCCTCATCAACCGGCTGGTCATCCATGGCCTGACGATCGATGAGGAGTTCTCCGCTCACGTGGTGGACGACATCGTCCTACCGCTCCTGCTTCCGTAGTTCTCCACCCGTCACCCCCAACCCGAGGAGTCCCCTATGTCCACCGTCACCGAGCTCGACGCAACCCCACCGCCGGTCGATCCCGAGGCCGGCCCCGATCCCAAGCGGTGGCTGGCGTTGGGCGTCATCGCCATAGCCCAGCTGATGGTGGTGCTCGACGCATCCATCGTCACCATCGCCCTCCCCTCGGCCCAGCACGCCCTGCACATCTCCACCGCCAACCGCCAGTGGGTGGTGACGGCGTACACCCTCTCGTTCGGAGGGCTGCTCCTGCTGGGTGGTCGCATCGCCGACTACGTCGGGCGCAAACGGGTCTTCATCATCGGCCTGCTGGGCTTCGCCGGTGCCTCGGCCCTCGGCGGGGTGGCCCTGAACGCGCCCATGCTCTTCGGGGCCCGCGCCCTCCAGGGAGCGTTCGCGGCCCTCCTGGCGCCGGCGGCGCTCTCGCTGATCTCCGTCACCTTCACCGAGATCAAGGAGCGCGCCACCGCCTTCGGCGTCTACGGTGCCATCTCCGGCGGCGGCGCCGCCATCGGGCTGATCATGGGCGGTGTCCTCACCGAGTACGCCTCGTGGCGCTGGTGCCTGCTGGTCAACGTGCCCATCGCCGCCGTGGCCGCGGTGGCCGCGGTGTCGGTGGTACGCGAGTCCAAGGCCCACGGCAACACCAGCTACGACATCCCCGGTACCGTCAGCGTGACGGCCGGACTGGTGGCGCTGGTCTACGGGTTCACCAAGGCCGCCTCGGACGGGTGGACGTCCACAGCCACGCTGACGTGCCTGGGCGTCGCCGTGGCGCTGCTGGCCACCTTCGTCACCATCGAGATCAAGTCGGCCAACCCGCTACTCCCGATGCGGGTCATCCTCGAGCGGAACCGGGGCGGGTCGTATCTCAGCTCGTTCATGGTCGGGGCGGGACTGCTCGGGATGTTCTTGTTCCTCACGTACTACTTCCAGGGCAATCTGGGCTATTCCGCCTTGAAGTCGGGCTTCGCCTTCATGCCCTTCTCCATCGGCATCATCGTGGCCGCCGGGGTCTCCAGTCGACTCCTTCCCCGGACCGGGCCGCGCCCCCTGATGGCCGGAGGGTTCGCCGCCGCCGCCCTCGGCATGGTCTGGCTCAGTCGCATCACGCCCGACACCACCTATCTCGCCCATGTCCTACCGGCCGAGATCCTGATCAGCCTGGGTATGGGCCTGGCCTTCGTACCCATGAGCAGCACGGCCCTCTTCCGGGTGCCGGCCCACGATGCCGGCGTGTCCAGCGCCCTGGTCAACACCACCCAACAGGTGGGTGGCTCACTGGGCACCGCCCTGTTGAACACGGTGGCGGCCTCCGCCACCGCCACGTACCTGCTGTCACGGACACCGAGTCGGGCCACGACGGCCGCGGCCCAGGTGCACGGCTACACCATCGGCTTTCTGGTCGGTGCCGGATGCCTGGTGGTGGCCACGCTGTCGGCGATCTTCCTCATCACGGCGTCCCGGGCCGACCTGGCCGACGTGGACGGCGTGTCGGGCGAGGTGATCCCGGTCTGACCCGGGTGTCGGGCTACGACCCGATGTGGTCGGCCGGGACGGTGCCCAACCGTCCGGCCTGGTAGTCCTCGAAGGCCTGGGCCACTTCCTCCTTGGTGTTCATCACGAACGGACCATAGGCGTAGACCGGCTCACCGATGGGGCGACCGCCGAGGATCAGCACATCCACGTTCGGGGTACGCGTGTCCTGCATGACGTCGGCCCCGATGGTGAGGGAATCGCCCTGGCCGAAAACGGCGAGCTGACCCGTCTGGGCGGCGGTCCCGTCGGCACCGACCGTGGCGTTCCCCCCGAGGACGTACACGAGAGCGTTGAACGATCTCGACCAGGGGACCTCGAACCGGGCCCCCGGCGCCAGGGTGGCGTGCACCATCGCCATGGGCGAGTGGGTCGAGCCCGGCCCGGCATGGCCGGCCACCTCGCCGGCGATCACCCGAAGGAGAGCGCCGCCGTCGGGTGAGGAGAGCAGCACCACGTTCGACCGGCCGATGTCCTGATACCGGGGCGGGATCATCTTGGCCGCCTTCGGGAGGTTCACCCAGAGCTGGATGCCGTGGAAGAGCCCACCGCTCGCCACCAGCTCCTCGGGTGGAGCCTCGATGTGGAGGATGCCCCCTCCGGCCGTCATCCACTGGGTGTCCCCGTTGGTGATGAGGCCACCACCGCCGATCGAGTCCTGGTGGCGGAAGGTCCCGTCGATCATGTACGTCACCGTCTCGAAGCCGCGGTGGGGATGCCAAGGCGTGCCCTTGGGTTCACCTGGCGCGTACTCGACCTCACCCATCTGGTCCATGTGGATGAACGGGTCGAGCGCACTGCGATCGACCCCGGCGAAGGCCCGGCGCACCGGAAACCCCTCCCCTTCCAAACCGGCCGGGGCCGAGGTCACCGACACGACGGGCCGACTCGTCGTCGACGCCGGGTCCAACACCCCGACCTTGGGCAGTACGCCCATATCGTCCACCGTGACTGCCGGCATGGCTACCTCCTCGAGTTCGTCCGGTCGCGGTGCGCCCGGTTGTCTGCACCCCATCCCGTGTACCATTCAACACTAGTTGCGTCCGCAACATTCCGGGGGCCCGGAGGGCGGGCCGGGCCGCGTCAGACGTGCGGGCGGAGTGGAGACGACGGCCGGGTACAGAACGGGCCCGGCGATGCCGAAACAGAAACAGTGAACAAGTACGCTTAGCCGCAGGGGAGAGTCAGGAGACAGCTGGTGATCCGGCAACGCGGCGGGGCCACCCGCCGGCGTGACGAACAAGAGGAAGAACCGGCGACCGTCGCCCAGGAGATCGGCTCGCTGCTGCGCGGCGCCCGTGAGGCGCAGGGCCTCGACCTACTGACCGTCCATGACCGGTTGAACCGGCCCATCACGCAGCTCGAGGCGCTGGAATGGGGCGACCTGGCCCGGCTTCCCGATCAAGCCATGGCTCTCAACACCCTCCGCCGCTACGCCGCCCTGGTGGGCCTGGACGGGGACGCCCTGGCCCTGCGCATGATCGACGCCTGGTCCAACGCCTCGACCGCCTCGGTCGCTTCGGTCGTCGCCGGGGCGAGCGAGGCCGGGGCACCGGTCACGAACGTGGTGGCCGCGGTCACCACCGGCCCCGACCATCTGAAGGCGTTCACCCAGACCGGGCAGGTCCCGCGCGTCGGGGCCGGATCGACCGCCGCCGTCGGTGGGTACGGGTACGACATGGCCACCGGTCCCCCGACCGGCACCTTCCCCGTGGTCCCCCGCCAGGAGCTCCGCCAGAGCAAGCGGACCGTGGCCAAGGCCCGCCGCCGGATCCGGGCCCCGCGTCCACTCAAAGTCGCCACCTGGGTGACGGGCGGGCTCCTCGTGCTGGTGCTGGTCGGTATCGGGATCTACCAGCAACGCCCCCGCTGGCTCGTCTCCGCGCACATCCTGCGGATCGTCGAACCTCCGGGGAGTCCGGGCACTGGCAGCAGCCCGGCCCCCACGACCCCGGCCCAGGTCCATCCGGTCGTGCAGACCAGCTCCGGAAGCCAGAGCGCGTCCTATACCGTCTCCACCTCGGACTTCGTGGTCGAGATCACCACCACCGGAAAGTGCTGGGTCCAGATCGTCAGCTCGGCGTCGCCGAAACCACTGGTGGAAGGGATCCAGCCCGCCGGCATGCGGCTCGGGTACCCGGCCACAGGCACCATGACGGTCGAGGTCGGGTCGTCGGCGGTGGTGGTGGGCGTCGCCGTCCGGGGGAAGGTCGTCTTCTACGACGCACCGCACACCACCCCCTTCACCTACACCTTCACCCCGGTCGGTCACACCACCGGATAGGCCCTCGAACCGGCCGTGCCTACTCAGTCGACGGCCGGGGCCGGTTGGGCCCGGACCGGCCGGTTGGCTCCGGCGGCAGCCCGTTCCTCCTCTTCGGCATCGAGCTGAGCGTCGTAGCGCGCCCCTTTGCGGTCCTCGAACCGCACCCACTGGACGAAGACCGGGATGAGGGCCAGGAACGTGAAGAGCTCCGCCCCCACCCAGAGGATGCCGGCGCCGGCGTGCGTGCTGGACAGGGTGTAGATCGACGCGGCCGGCCGCGACGTGCTCAGGAGGGCCAGGGCCAGGAACGATTCGATCGGTATCCCGATGAGCAGACTGGTCAGCTTGGCCCCGTGGCTCATGGCCCAGTGGGGGATGGGGTCCAAGCCGATGATGGGCCACCAGAACAGAGTGGATGCGAACAGAAAGGCCAGGTTGATCACGTCCATCACCCACATGTGACGCATGGCGAACCCGAGGGCGAAGGTCAGGAAGAAGGCGAACATCGAGAAGTAGTACGCGATCCACACCGGCAGCGGATGGGTGATCACCCGAAACGGACGAGAGTTGAGGACAGCCAACAGGCGCACCTTGGTGCCGCGGCCCGAAGTCTGCAGGGCCAGGGTCATCGGCGCCCCCATAGCCAGCAGCGGCGGTCCGATGACCATCAGCAGCAGGTGCTGGATCACGTGGGCCTGAAAGAACTCCATGGTGAAGGTGGCCACCGGTGACTGCAGGGCCACATCGATCGCCACCAGGCCGGCGAGAAAGGAGACGGTCCGTTTCCGACTCCAGGCGCGGCCCCTGGCCTTGAGCGAAGCCTGGGCCCGGAGGTACCAGATGGCCGCCACCAGCACCGTGGCCAGGACCAGCAGCGGGAACGGACTGAATTGCCACTGGGTCAGGGCATCGTGGGAGTCAAGGGGCACGTACCGCATGCCCGGCATGCCCAGCATCCATATCGTGGCTGACACGCCGTCCACGCTACCGGTCATGGCCCGGCCCTCCCAGTTGACCCGATCCGCGGCCCCGTGGCCGGCCGGCCGGGCCGCCCACCCTCAACCCGATGCGGGTACCACCCTCTCGACCAGGCCGGTCTCCACGTCGTAGCGCCAACCCTCGACGGGGATGTCGGAGGGGAGCAACGGGCAGTCGCGGATGGTCTCGACGTCCTGGCGGAGCGCGTCGTCAGCATCGGGCATGGCCAGAAACTCCCACCCGTCGGTGTCGCCGACCCCCTCGGCGGACAACCCGGCCCGGATGCTCTCCTCGGTTCGGCCGGCCAGGGCACAGCCCGTGTGGTGCATCACCGCGACACGACGCACCCCGAGGAAACTGGCCGCCAGCACGAGGGAGCGGAGCACGTCGACGGTGGCCCGACCGCCGGCATTGCGGATGATCTTGGCGTCACCGGGGACCAGGCCCAGCATCGTCAGCGGTTCGATGCGGCTGTCCATGCAGGTGACCAGGGCGAAGCCCTTGTCGGCCTCGGGTTGCACCCCGGCCAGGGCGAACCTGGACGCATAGGCCCGGTTGGCCTCGATGAGATCGTCGAACATGATCCGACAGTTTGGCAGACGCGTCCGCTCGGGTGTCAGCCGGTAGCGGGCCCGATCCCCGCACCCTTGAGCATCCGGCGCAGGTCGACCACCATCTGCTCGCCGATGTCGTGATGGCGGGGAGGATCGAAGGTCTCCGTCTCGGAACCGAGCGTGACCTTGACCCGGCCGTCCCGTTCGGTCACCACCGTGGCCACGCCCTCGAGGAGTGACAGCACGTCGTGCCACTGGATGTTGTGGCCCACGGGGTGCTGGAAGATCTTCTCCACCGTGACCCGGTGATGCCCGTCGAGCTTGATGTTCTCTGCCATGCGGCCTCCTCGGCTCTGCTCCGCACGCTAGTACCGCGGCCTCCCTTCCCCCTCCACTCGACAGGGGTGGGACAGGAGTGGGCGGTGCTACCCTCATGCCGGCCGAGCCGACGGCCGAAGGAGGGGGCGTGGCCGCTCAGGGCGCCGACCAGCACGCGGAGTCGATCTCACCGGGTGGGAAGCCCCCGCTCCGGGTGGGCATCACCACGCCGGTGCTCACACTCCTGCCCGGGGGCCACGCCACCTGGGAGGTGGAGGGCGGTATCGAGGAGGTGGCCACCGTGGCCCGGGCCGCCGACTCCCTCGGGTACTACCACCTGACCTGCAGCGAGCACGTGGTCATCCCGACCGACGTGGCCGCTACCCGCGGCAGTCGCTACTGGGACCCGTTGGCCACCTTCGGCTACCTGGCCGCGGTCACCTCACGACTGCGGTTGGCCACCAACGTGCTGGTCCTCGGCTACCACCACCCCCTCGAGATCGCCAAGCGGTACGGGACGCTGGACCAGGTGTCGGGCGGCCGCCTGATCCTGGGCCTCGGCGTCGGCTCCCTCGAGGAGGAGTTCGAACTCCTGGAGGCGCCCTTCAGCGACCGGGGGGCCCGGGCCGACGACGCCATCAGGGCTCTGCGCTCTTCGCTCTCGACCGACCGCCCCGCCTACGACGGTCCCTTCTACCGGTACGCCGACCTGGTGATGGACCCCTGCGCCCAGCAGTCCCGGGTACCGCTGTGGATCGGGGGACGGACGGCCCGGTCTCTGCGGCGGGCCGTCGAGCTGGGTGACGGCTGGGTGCCCTTCGCCATCCGGGCCGCCGACGTGGCCACCATGATCTCGAGGGCCCGGGACACGGCGGCATGGGAGGCCCGCACGGCCCCGCTCGAGGTGGTGCTGCAGAACGGTCGGCCCCTCGACCCGACGGGCGACCCGGAGGGAGTCCGGACCGTCCTGGGCAAACTCGCCGCCGCCGGGGCCACCGGGGTCCAGCTCGGATTCGTGCACCACTCCCTGAGCCACTACCTCGAACAGCTGGAGGCCCTGGCCCAACTGAGGGGAATGTGACCCGGTGAACCGGGTCAAAGCGGGGTTCTTCTCGCTCTCACACCGGGCCGCCGACGGGGACGACCGGGCCTATCTCGACTGGCACCAGATGGACCACATGCCCGAGCAGTACCAACTGCCCGGGATGGTGCTGGGCCAGCGTTGGGCCTCCACGGCCGCCTGCCGCGCCGCGCGGGCGGCCGAGGCCGGCGACTGGTCCCTGGTCGAGCACGTGGTCTGCTACCTGATGGGCAACCCCCTGGACGAGACCATCGACGAGTTCCTGCGCCTCGGTCGCCATCTGGCCGAGCTGGGCCGCTTCTCCCGGTCCCTCCCCTCCCAGTACCGGGGGGCCCTCCGTTTGCTCGAGGCCCGGGCCGCCCCCCGGGTCCTGATCTCGGACGAGGTGGTGCCGTACCGCCCCCACCGGGGCGTCTACCTCATCATCGACGAACCAGCCGTTGACGAACCCCAGGACGCCTTCCTCCAACGGCTGCACACCGAGGTCCTCCCGGCACTGGTTTCGGTACCCGGGGTGGCCGGGGCCTGGGCCTTCGGCACCACGCCATCGATCCGCCGTCCGATGTTCAGCGACGGCCGCTACCGCATGACCCTGTGCTACCTGGACGACGATCCGCCTGCGACCGGTGAGCGGCTGGCCCCGCTGGTCAACCGGGCATGGGCTCCGGCCCCGGCCCGCCTCGTCCTGGCCGCGCCGTTCGAGTCCATGATGCGCTGGGAGTGGGACCGCTTCGGCCCTGCCGTCTGAACGACCTCAGCCAATCGATGGGGCCGACGCGGGCAGGCCGGCCGAGTACTCGGAGATGCAGTCGCCACCAAGTCCCTTGGCGGTATGGACGGCCAGATCCGCATTGCACAGCACCTGGTCGCCGGAGAGCCCCGGGGCGGACATGGCCACCCCGATGCTGGCCGTGACCGACACCCGTCGGTCCCCGACCCACAGGGGCCGACCGATGGCATCCCGAAGGCGCTCGGCCATCGTGAGGGCGGCATCGGCGCCACTGACCAGCTCCAGCAGGATCCCGAACTCGTCGCCGCCGAGTCGGGCCAGCGAGTCCGAGCCACCGAGGCAACCGCTGAGGATCCCGGCCAGCGACTGCAACACGCTGTCGCCGACGGCATGGCCGAGCGAGTCGTTGACGGCGGACAGCCCGTCGACGTCGATGTAGATCACGGCCACATCCCCGCCACCGAGCGCCCAGCGGGCCGCACCGGCCCGCAGTCGATCCTGAAAGAGCGTCCGGTTGGGTAGCCCGGTCAGCGAGTCGTGGACGGCTTGATGGGAGAGGCGCTCTTCCAACCGCTCCCGTTCGGTGATGTCGCGGAAGCTCCACACCCGACCGACCACCTCCGGGCCGATCCGCTGGGGCTTCGAGATCCGCTCGAACACCCGACCGTCCTTGAAGCGGAGCAGATCGGCGGTCTCCGACGCAGGATCCCGGTAGGCCTCCACCCTTGCCACGCACTGCTCCGGAATCTCCAGCTGGTCCCGGATGTACTCCGTGATCGTCCGGCGGTTGCCGGATTCGAGGATGGCGTCCGGCACTCCCCACATCTCGGAGAGCCTCTGATTCGAACTCACGATCTGATCGTCGATGTCGACCACCATGATCCCGTCGGCGGTGGCATCCAGCGTGGCCTGCACCAACGAGAGCGCCTCCCGCAGTTGCAGGTCGGCCGCCTGTTGATCGGAGACGTCGTGGCCGGTGACCACGTAGCCCCCGACAGTGGGGTCGTCGATCAGGTTCACGATGGCCAGTTCGAAGGGGAGGGTGGCGAGGTTGCCGTGGCGGACCAGCGACAGCTGCACCTTGACCGGGCCGGCTACCGATGCCCCGCGTGACGCACGTTCGAACGCGACATCGAGGGCGGGACGGTCGTCCTCGGCCACCAGGTCACTCAACGGCTGGCCCTCGACCATCTCAGGGTCCTGGCCCAGGACCCGCGTCAGCGCCCCCGACACGGACTGGACGCAACCGTCGGGCGAAACCAGCATGGTGATGGCGGCGGAGTTCTGGACCAGAGAGCGCAGACGGGCGTCGTGGTCGTGCACGATCTCGTACCGTCGGCGCTGCGTCAGGTCCCGCACCGTCAACAGGATGGCGCCCGGTCGGAACCATCCGACCGGGGAGCCGATGAGTTCCATCAGGCGCCATCCGCCCGTGGTCCTGAGCCGGATCTCGATGGGTGAACCGATGTCCTTGCCCTGCACACTGGACAGCGAGAGCAGGACCATCTCCAGGTCGTCCGGGTGGACCAGGTCGAGGCCGGTCACCCCGACGGCTTCGGCGCTCGGGCGGCCGAACAGGGTCCCGGCCGTGCGGTTGACCCACTGCACGATGCCGTGGGCGTCGATCACGATGACCGCGTCGGGGAGTTCGTCGAGGAGGCGGACCAGGCTCCGCTGGTCATCGGCGGGCAGGTCGGCGTAGATGCCGTCGGAGCCGGTCTGAGCCATACCCGGATCATCGACATCCTGGTCGCGGCGCTTTAGACGGTGCGCCTCGGGGGCAGGTTGGGGGATGTCACCCGTCCTGGGAAAGCTGCTGGGTCACGGCCGGCGTTGCGGGCGACGTCTCGGTCGCCCTGGTGGCCAGTGAGGCGCCCGGCGAGGCCGCCAGGTCGGTGCACGTCCGGGCTCCGGCCCAGCTCTGGAGGGCCTGGGTGGCGTCCGCCCCGCTCAAGGGGACCGGCACTTCGTCCTCGATGAGGGCCGGTCGCCACGTCACGCTGTCGACGTGGCGGCCGGTGGCGGTGACGATCAGGGAGCCACTCTGATCGGTGGGTGCCGGCGTGTTGTAGAAGGCGAAGTTGCCCAGTCCGTAGTCGACATAGGCCGAGCCGAGATAGCCGCCCCCGAGGAGGACGTGGGCGTGACTGCCGATGACGACGTCGGCGCCGGCCCGGACCAGCTCGTTGGCCAACGGCTCCTGTAGCGGGTCGGGGCAGGCATCGAGCTCCACTCCCCAGTGGAGGAACACGATGACGGTGTCGTCGACCCGACGCGCCGCCTCGACCGTCGAGACCAGGTCGGTCACGTCGTAGGCCGAGGCCAGTCCGGGCTGGGTGGTGGTGGCCGTCCACGACGCCTGCAGGTCGGAGTCGATCACCTGGGTGGCGGCGATGATCCCTATGTGCTCACCGTCGATGACGGTCTGGAACGGGGTGAACGCCTGGGCGGCGTTCTGGCCGATACCCAGGATCGGATACCCGGTCTGGGCCCGGGTCGACAGTGCCATCTGGAGGCCGGGCCGACCGCAGTCCTCGCCGTGGTTGTTGGCCTCGGTGGTGAGGCTGACACCGGTCGAGCGCAGTGCCGTCACGGCACTGGACGGAGCGTAGAAGTCGTACGTCTTGGGCTGCGGGTCCGGACAGGTGCCGTCGGTGAGGGCCGTCTCCAGATTGACCATGCTCAGGTTCACCCCGGCCAGCAGCTCCGACGCGCCGGCACCCATGGCCGTGGCCGGGTCAGCGGCGAGACGATCTCCCAAGGTACTGCCCGAGGGGAAGTTCACGTCGCCGCCGAACGCCATGGTCACCGGCTTCCCGTCCCCCTCCCATTCGGGGTCGAGGCGTGGGTTCGCCCTTCCGGTCACCGGCACCGGGTGACGGATCGGCCCGCGGTGGATGGGCGGGACGGTGGACGAGTGGCCACCGCCGACGACCAGCCAGAGACTGAGGGTGAGCAGGGCCAGCACGATGGCCGACGCCACCATCCGGTTGCGGCGCACCCGTCGGGAGACGTCGACGGGCCGGGCCGGGCCGGGCCGGCCGCGATGCTCCGGTGACCGGGGCGGCGGCGGATCGGGCCTGATCAGGAGGTCTTGTCCGCTGGCCACGGTGGAGTCCTTTCGCGGGCGGCCCGTCGGTATCGGGGGTCAGCCTCGCGCATCCCACCGGGCCCCGACAGTCCCGGGTGGCCCCGCCCTCAGCCCGCCCTCAGTGGGCGGACCCACTCACCCCTGGACCAGGGACTCGAGCAGCTCCACGTAGGTGTCCAGCGGGGGGACCCGGAGATCCACGACTTTCGCCCGGTCGTCCCACCCACGCAGTGAGACGGCCTCGGCGAAGCCGGGATGGGCCTCGAAACGCCGACGCGCCTCGTCGTCGAGCAGGCCCCCCTGGGCCTTCAGACTGGCCGTGGACAACCCGGACAGCTCATCCAGATAGGAGGGTTCGACGGTGCAGCGCCAACGCTTCGCCTGCACGTGGAGGGCCACGGGCCGGGCCACCGCCGGACCGAAGACGGTGGCGAGCACCCGACCACCGACGGCCTCGTGGTGATCGTCGTCCTCGTCGGGGTGGAAGTCGGCGTCGTCCTGTTCATCGGTGATCAGGTGGCCTATGTCGTGGAGGAGGGCGGCAGCTACCAGCGTGTCCCCGGCCCCGTCGGCCCGGGCCAGCTCGGCACACTGCAGCGAGTGCGACGTGATGCTGATCCGCTCGCCGTAGGCGCGGTGACCGCCCGCCTCGTACAAGGCGACGACGCCGGCGACCCCGGTCACCTCGCAGGGTCCGCTCGTCAC
Source organism: uncultured Acidimicrobiaceae bacterium (assembly GCA_963756515.1). Classification (GTDB taxonomy): domain Bacteria; phylum Actinomycetota; class Acidimicrobiia; order Acidimicrobiales; family RAAP-2; genus Bog-756. The sequence continues at coordinate 216,853 of CAVWNV010000012.1, read as the reverse complement.
GAGCGCAGAACCGGGGTCATGTCCACCGGCGAAGGCTTGCACGGTCCCCCTGGCTTTGCAACGGCACCCTGCTCCGAAAGATCGGCGATCGGCTGCAGGCAGTGGGGCTGGCCAGAACCCGTCAAGGCATCCGAATCGCACGCTGAGCCGCGGCGTTGTCCCGATGACCGGGAACGGGCTCGCTCGAATCGGCCAGGTAGCTACAGTCGCTCCATGTGCTCACTCGTCGTCTTCTCGGTCGATGTGCCCCGATTGTCCGCCTTCTACCAGGCGGTCCTCGTGGCGAACGCGAACCATGAGCCCTCGGGTGACATTCGGATCCTCAACGATCGGGAGGAGGTCCTGATCCACACGGTGCCTACCAGCGTCGCCAAGTCCATTGAGATACGAACCCCGCCAGAGCCTCGTGACGGCTCGGCCATCAAGCCGGTGTTCGATGTCGGCTCACTGGAGGCGACTCTGCACCAGGTCGAAGCAAACGGAGGGGTGGTGACCGGGCGATCGTTCAGTATCGATGGTCTCACCCGGCACGACGTGCTCGATCCCGATGGGAACGTGATCCAACTTCGCTCCCGTGCCTCGTAGCCACGGACGACCCGGGGGCGACCGCCACCGCCCGCCAATAGCCTACGCAGCATGGACTGCGCAGCCAGCCCCGGGAGCGAAGGCTCGACGGTGCCGAGTGGAACCGAGCGGGCGAGGGCTTTCCTGCCGAGCAAGGAGTTTGACGTCAGCAAGGCCTTCTACGCCGCACTCGGCTTCACGATGGTGCTCGAGGGCGACGTAGCCATCTTCACCACCGGGGATAGTGAAATCATCCTCACTCGCTTCTACCAGAAGGAATATGCCGAGAGCTTCATGATGCAGATGCTGGTGGACGACCTGGATGCGTGGTGGTCCCGCATCGAATCGCTCGACCTCCCGGAGCGATTCGGCGTCTCGGCTCCCCGGGAGCCCGCGCCTCAGCCGTGGGGGCTGCGCGTTATGAACGTCTTCGATCCCTGCGGCGTCCTGTGGCACTTCGTCGGAACGTCCAGACGACGGCCGGATCGTGTAGCTCATGGCCGTGCCAACACCCGATCCCGGCACTCGTATCCGCTCGGGCGCTCCTATTCGATACTCACTCAGCCTCACGCCGCATGAACCAGAACCGCGACGTGAGCATCGATACCTCTTCTGTGACCTCGAAACCGAGGCCGATGTAGAAGCGGACGTTCTCCGGCTTGTCGGTCTCCAGCCATGCCAGTCGGTGATGCTCGTCAAACTCGTCACAGAGCAATCTCATGGCGGCTCGGCCGAGACCCATGCCTTGGAATCCCGGTTCGACACCGACGGGGCCAACATGCCAGTGGGTCTCCAGAAGATCGTGAACGGCCATGACCGATCCGCTGTACAAGAATCGCTCGCCATCAGTGGCGCTGGGGGAGGGTGGATCCAGAGTTCTGACATCTGTAGGAAGCATGGAGTCGATGCAGGCTCCCGGAGGGACAGCTCCGGCGGCGCCAAGGACGCAGTCACCACGCCGGACACCGGCCACCCGTGCAGTGCTCAGCAGCCCTCCGAACGTGCTGTAGAGCATCTCTAGGCGAACGAAGGGATCATCCGAGACAGCGATTGAGGTCGGGCTGTCCCGCATCGACCGCGCCGTCACTCCAGCCGCCTGGGAGATCTGTTCAGCGCCATCGAGCCACAGAACCTCGTAGTCGTCCATCATCCGGTTCTACCAGATCGGACCGGATCCGGATCGCTAACAGTTCGGTTCGGATCAGGGGTCGGCGAGCCGGGGCGGAAAGCCACCCTTGCTGATCGGACTCCAGCTTTCGAGTGCGACTCGGATCAATACCTTGCCCTGGTCAACCATGGCTTGACGGTATTCGTTCCAATCAGAATGCTCGCCGCTTATGGAACGAAAGTAGGTCACCAGACCTTCCATCGCCTCGGGAAGATCAACCACGGCGGCTGTCCCTGAAACCTGGACCCACTCTCCACCAAAGTCATCCGAAAGAACGCACAGTGCGGCCTGATGGCGGAGTCGTAGATTGCGGACCTTGGCCCGGTCTGGATAGCTGGCAACCAGAATCGCCCCGTCTGGACCAACACCCATGGTCACCGGAGACATCTGGGGACTTCCGTCGCCTCTATGCGTACTGAGGATGGCGCGGTGTCGAGGTCGAATGAACCCTTCCAGACCGGCACGGTCAACCGGCGTGTCCGAGGCGATAGGGCGAGCCATCCGGCGACCGTACCATCGAGCAGAAAGCGACGAGGGCCAACTCCGTCCCCCACATTCTTCCCGCGGGACAAACGCCGAGCGGATCCGGAATCAGCTCCTACCAACTGCTTGGCCGCAGACCGGCTACCAGGGGAACCAACGAGTGGGGCTAGCTGGAATCGAACCAGCGACCTCAGCATTATCAGTGCTGCGCTCTAACCGACTGAGCTATAGCCCCGAAACCGGTGCACGACGCTACACCAACGCCTCGCCGGCGCCTACGACGGCCCTGCGATCGTGCAGCCGACGGCCACGCTACGCCTCGCCGGCAACCTCACCGGCCACCGGGGCCACGGCTGCCACTGCGTCGCCGTCGTCCAGATTCATGACCCGCACGCCGGTGGCGTCCCGCCCCTGCGAGGCGATCTCCCGGACGGCGGTCCGGATCACCACCCCGGTGGTCGAGATGAGGAGGATCTCGTCCTCGAGACCGGCCATGAACGCCGCCACCACCTTGCCGCGCTTGGCCGTGAGGCGAATGCCCCGCACACCCTGACCCCCTCGGGCCTGCCGGTTGAACCGCTCCACCTTGGTCCGCTTCCCGTACCCGGCATCGGTCACCAGCAGGATGTCAGCCTCATCACGGGCGATGTCGCAGGACACCACCTCGTCGCCGGACTTCAGCCGGACGCCGCGCACCCCGGCCGCATCACGTCCCATGGGTCGGACGTCCTGCTCGGAGAATCGGATGGTCATCCCTGACTGGGTGACCAGAAAAACCTCGTCGTCGCCGTGGGTCTCCACCACCCGGACCAGCTCGTCACCGTCCCGCAGATTGATGGCGATGAACCCCTCCCGCCGCGACTTGTCGTACTCGCTGAAGGCGGTCTTCTTGATCTGCCCCAGCTTGGTCGAGAAGACCAGGAAGTTCTCGGCCGAGAAGTCCCTCGTGCCGATGATGGCCTGGATGCTCTCGTTGGGCGACAACGGGAGAAGATTCACGATCGCCGTGCCCCGGGCGGTCCGTTCCTTCATCGGTATCTCCAGCGCCCGCAGCCGGAACACGCGCCCCCGGTTGGAGAACAGCAGCAGGTGGGCGTGAGAGGTGGTGTGGACGACGTCGTCGATGAGGTCCTCTTCTTTGAGCTTGGCCCCCTGCACCCCCCTGCCCCGCGCCCCTGCGTCCGGAAGGCGTCGGCCGAGACCGCCTTGATGTAGCCGGCCCGGCTCATCGTGACGACCAGATCCTCATCGTCGACCAGATCCTCGACGTTCATGTCGCCGGGGTCATGGGTGATCCGGGTGCGCCGCTCGTCGGCAAATTTCTCGCGTATCTCCCCCATCTCCGAAGCGATCACGCCGCGCAGCTTGGCCGGGTCGCTCAGAATGGACTCCAGTTCGGCGATCTCCTCGAGCAGCTTGGCCATCTCCTCTTCGAGGTTGCTACGGCCCAGGCGGGTGAGGCGTGACAGGGTCATGTCGAGGATGTGGTTGGCCTGCTCCTCGGAGAAGTCGAACGGCGCGGCGCGTAGGGCCTCGAGGGCCGCGGCACGGTCGTCAGATCCCCGGATGGCGGCGATGACCGCGTCGAGCATGTCGATGGCCTTCAACAGACCCTCGACCACGTGGGCCCGGGCCCGGGCCTTGTCCAACAGGAACTGGGACCGGCGGGTGACCACCTCGATCTGGTGGGCCACGTAGTGGGTCAGCATCTGCGCCAGGCTCAGCGTCCTGGGCACACCATCCACCAGGGCGACGGCGTTGACACTGAACGAGGTCTGCAGCGGAGTCTGCTTGAACAGGTTGTTCAGGACCACATTGGCGTTGGCATCCCGCTTGAGCCGGATGACCAGTCGGGTCTTCCCTCCCGACGAGTCGTCCTGGGCCTCGGCGATGCCGTCGATGTCGCCGTTGCGAACCAGCTCGGAGATCTTCTTCTCGACCGTGGCCACCGAGGTCTGGTACGGCATCTCCGTGACCACGATTCGAGTGGCACCGTCACGGCCCTCGTCGATCTCCGCCACCGCCCGCAGCTTGATCGACCCCTTGCCGGTGCGCAGGGCGTCGAGAATCCCCTGGCGCCCGAGGATGAGCGCCCCGGTCGGAAAGTCGGGGCCCTTCACGAACTCCATCAGGTCGTCCGACGTAGCCTCGGGGTGCTCGAGCAGGTGGACGGTGGCGTCGATGACCTCGCCCAGGTTGTGGGGCGCGATGTTGGTGGCCATGCCTACGGCAATGCCCTGCGATCCGTTGACCAGGATGTTCGGGAACCGAGCGGGCAGGACCGTCGGCTCCTCGGCCGTGGCGTCGTAGTTCGGGGTGAAGTCGACCGTCTCCTGGTCGATCCCGCTCATCAACTCGAGCGCCAGCGAGCCCAACCGGCACTCGGTGTAGCGCATGGCCGCCGGACCCTCGTCGGGGCCCGTGCCCCCGAAGTTCCCGTGGCCGTCGACCAGAGGGTGGCGCATGGAGAACTCCTGGACCATGCGGGCCAGTGCCTCGTAGATCGACAGGTCGCCGTGCGGGTGGTACGAGCCCATCACGTCGCCGACCACCTTGGCGCACTTGTTGCGAGGGCGGTCCGGAAGGAGGCGTTGGTCGTACATCGAGTACAGGATCCGACGGTGGACGGGCTTGAGACCGTCCCGTACGTCGGGAAGGGCCCGGGACACGATGACCGACATCGAATACTCGAGGAAGGAGCGCTCCATCTCCTCCTGGATCTCAATGGGCTCGATGAACCCCGAGGTATCCCCGTCGGTGCCTATGGACCGGCCGTGGTCGTCACTTCCTGGCATGCCGTCTTCCTACCTTTGTCGCTGAACTCGGGGGACCCCGACCACGTCGCGGTGGGGATCCCGGTGACGCCTCAGATGTCGAGGAAACGTACGTCCTTGGCGTTGGTCTGGATGAACGTGCGGCGGAGCTCCACGTCCTCACCCATCAGCACCGAGCACACCTCGTCGGCGATGACCGCCTGCTCCACCGCAATCTGCAGCAGGGAGCGCTGGCCCGGGTCCATGGTGGTCTCCCGCAGCTCGGCGTAGTCCATCTCACCGAGGCCCTTCAGGCGCTGGAACTCCTTCGCATGCGTCGGGTGCTCCTCCAGAAAGGCGGCCTTGGCTGCATCATCCTTCAGGTACACCTTCTCCTTGCCCACCTCGGTCGAGTACAGCGGCGGCTGGGCCACGTAGACGAATCCCCCTTCGACCAGTGGCTTCATCTGCCGGAAGAAGAATGTGAGCAGGAGGGTCCGGATGTGTGAACCGTCGACGTCGGCGTCGGCCAGGATGATGATCTTGTGATAGCGGGCCTTGGTCACGTCGAAGTCTTCTGCCAACCCGGCCCCGATCGCGGCGATGAGGGCCTGGATCTCCGTGTTCTTGAGCATCTTGTCGATACGGGCCCGCTCGACATTGAGGATCTTGCCCCGGATGGGAAGGATGGCCTGGGTCCGGGGATTGCGGGCGTCCTTGGCCGACCCGCCCGCCGAGTTCCCCTCCACGATGAACAGCTCGCTCTCGCGGGGGTCGCGCGACGAGCAGTCCACGAGCTTTCCGGGCAGGCCGGCTCCGTCCAGTGAGGACTTTCTCCGGGTCAGGTCACGGGCCGACTGCGCGGCCACCCGGGCCCGGGCCGCGGACATGCTCTTCTGCACGATCTGTCCCGCCTCGCGGGGGTTCTCCTCGAACCACTCGGCCAACTTCTCGTTGGTGGCCCGCTCCACCAGGGAGCGCACCGGCACGTTGCCCAGCTTGGCCTTGGTCTGCCCTTCGAACTGGGGATCCTGCAGCCGGACGGAGATGATGGCGGTGAGACCTTCGCGGATGTCCTCGCCCCGCAGATTCTCGTCCTTCTCCTTCAGCACACCCTTGGCCCGCGCGTACTTGTTGGCCACATTGGTCAACGACTTCTTGAACCCCTCCTCGTGCATACCGCCGTCGATGGTGGAGATCCCGTTGGCGAACGAGTGGATGCTCTCGTAGAAGCCGGTGTTCCACTGGAGCGCCAGCTCGACCTCCATCGTGTCCTCGCGTTGCTCCAGCGAGCTGACCTTGCGGAAGAGCGCCTCCTTGGAGGCGTTGAGATGGCGGACGTAGTCGACGATGCCGTCCTTGTACTTGAAGACCTGGGAGGCCTTGCCGTCGGGTCGCTCGTCCACGAACCGGATCTCGAGACCCTTGTTGAGGAACGCCATGACCTGCAGGCGCTCCATCACCGTCTGGGCCCGGAACTCCACCTCCTCGAAGATGCTCGGATCCGGCCAGAAGGTCACCGTGGTGCCGGTCCGTCCCCGTGGTGCTGATCCGGTGACGGCCAGCTTGCCCACCGGGTTGCCGCCGTCTTTGAACTCGAGGACGTGGTGGTCCCCGTCGCGGTCGATCTCGAGTACCAGCCGGGTGGCCAATGCGTTGACCACCGAGATCCCCACGCCGTGGAGGCCGCCCGAGACCTTGTACCCTCCACCTTCGCCGAACTTTCCTCCGGCATGGAGCATGGTCAGCACCACCTCGGCGGCCGACTTGCCCTTGTGCTCCTTCATCGGACCGGTCGGGATGCCGCGTCCGTTGTCGGCCACCCGCACCCCGCCGTCGGCCAGCAGCGTGACGTCGATCTGCGTGCAGAAGCCGGCCATGGCCTCGTCCACCGCGTTGTCGACAACCTCCCAGACGAGGTGGTGGAGGCCGGTGGGTCCGGTGGAGCCGATGTACATCCCCGGGCGCTTGCGTACCGGTTCCAGACCCTCCAGAACGGTGATGTCCTCGGCGTCGTAGGTGGCTTCTGCTCCGTTGCCGTCGTCCTCTTTTTTCAGCGCCACGGGCGCGCCCTTTCCAACATCGAGTGACTGATCGGGAACCGGCGGCACAATGTCGTTGTCGGTGCGCCGAGCGCAGGCCGGAGACGGTCGAGGTCCCCCGATTCCAAGGTCCCAGTGTAGCCCTCGGGGGTGCCCTGCCTGACCGATGGTCGTCGTCGATGCCGGTCTGATCAGCGGTGGACTCTGATCTCCACCCGGGCCGGTCTGGTCACCGCACACTCCTCGGCCACCCGGTCGAGGAGTGCCTCTCCCAGCCGGCGGACCTGGGTGGCCCAGGCCGGATGCTCCACCACCACCACCAGGGCCTGACGGTCGAGACGGATCGGTTGCACGTGCTCGGCCAGGGCCGGTCCCACGATGTCGGGCCACCGGGCGAAGAGGCGACCGACCCCGTGCCCCTCCGCCATCCCCAACCTCGCCGACACGTCCTCGAGCGAGGCGTCGAGGGGCCTCGGTCCGTGGTCCGGGCGTCGGGGGTCGGGGACCACTACTGAGACCCGGGCGAGGCCACCACAGACACGTGGCCGCCCGCCTCCATGGCGTAGACCCGGGCCGATTCGACCTCGGTCGGAGCCGGCAGCGCCGTTGTCAGCAAGGCTTGCCCTGGCGGCAGTCCGGCCAGCAGGGCCCGGGACCGGAAGGGGTCGAGCTCGGAGAACACGTCGTCGAGGAGCAGTACCGGCGACGACCCCAGACGTTCGGTGGCCAGTTGGTGGGCGGCCAACTGCAGGGCCAGGGCCAGGGTGCGTTGCTCGCCCTGCGAGGCCTGGGTCCGCCCCGGCAGCTCCCCGACCAGCAGGAGCAGCTCGTCCCGGTGGGGACCCACCGACGAGATCCCACGCTCGACGTCCCTGGACCTGGCCTGGGCCAGGGCATCGATGAGGGGGCCCGACCACGATCGCTGGTACTCAAGGCCCACCTGTGTGGGCCTCCCGGCCAGGCGGGCGTAGTGATTGGCGGCAATGGGCGCCAGGTCGGCGACGAGCGACTCGCGGGCCTCCACCAGCGTGGTCCCGGCCGCGTCAAGACGGGAGTCCCAGACATCCAGCGTGGCAGCCACTTCGACCGAGAGTCGCCGCCCGGCTGTCCGGAGTAGGGCTGCACGCTGGCGGAGGATCTTGTCCACGTCCTCCACCGAGCGGGCCGCCTTGGGGTCGACCACCGCCAGGGTCTGGTCCAGAAAGTGCCGCCGCTCTGCCGGCCCCCCCCGGACCACGCCGATGTCCTCCGGCGAGAACGTCGTGGTCCGGAGGGCCTCGTGCAGGTCACTCCGGCGACGGACGTTCTGTCGGTTGACGAGCATTCGCGACCGCCCCGACGCCGACAGTTCGGCCTCGATGGTCATGAGGCGATCGTCGGACCGCGTCTCGGCCCGGAGGATGGCGCTCTCGGCCCCGTGGCGCACCAGGGCCTGCCGCGGTGCGCCACGGAACGACTCCATCGTGGCCAGATAGCCGATCGCTTCGAGCACGCTGGACTTTCCCGCCCCGTTGAGCCCGGTGATGACGGTGGTCCCCTCCGGGTCCGGCTCGATCGTCATCTGGCCGATGTTACGGAAGTCGGCGATCGTCAACGAGACAAGCTGCACGGCGCCGTCGATACCGGCCCGGCGCTACGACACCCGGACGGGCATCAGGAGATAGTGGAAGTTCGTCTCCTCCGCAGCCCGGACCGTGGCCGGCTTGGTCGCATCCACGGTCTCGAGCACGACCTCGTCCCCTGTGACGGCTTCCACCCCATCGATCAGGTAGGTGGGGTTGAAGGCGATGGTCAGCTCCGAGCCGTCGAAATCGGCATCCACCGTCTCGCTGGCGTCGCCGACCTCCTGGGACACCACCGTGAGATCCACCCCGCCCGGGCGCATCGACAGCCGTACCGGGGTCGTGTTGTCCCGAACCAGCAGTCGGACCCGCCGGAGTGCGTCGAGCAACGAGTCCTTTCCCACGTGGAGCCGGTTGGGATATTCGGCCGGGATCAGTTGCCGGTAGTCGGGATAGCTGCCGTCGAGCAGCCGGGTACTGACTTTGACACCGCCGGCCGTGAAGGTCACGTCGTGCTCTCCCACGGAGAGGCCGACCGTGGCGCCCGCTCCGTCCGCACCACTCTCGTCACCGCTCGGTCCGGTCTCCTTGGTGGCCGCTCCCATCAGCGAGAGCCGTTGCAGCTCGGCCAGAGCCCGGGCCGGGACCAGAATCTGCGAGTTGTCGGCCAGTGCGTCACTGCCATCGATGTCCCGCATGGCGAGCCGGTAGGAGTCGGTGGCCACCATCCGCACCCCGTTCCCCTCCGCCGCGATCAGCACCCCGGTCAGAAGGGGACGGGCGTCGTCGCTCGAAGCGGCTCTGACCACCTGACGCAGCGCACTGGCCAGGCTTCCTGCCGGCAGGAACGTGGCTGGCTGGGGAGGTTCGGGCAGGGAGGGAAAGTCGTCGACGGGAAAGGTGCGGAGACTGAAGCGCGACCGGGCCGCTCCGATCTCCACCTTCTCGCCCTCGGCTTCGATGGTCACCGCCCCCGGCTCCAGCGACCGGACGATGTCGGCCAACAGCTTGGCCGGGGCCACACACACGCCGTCGGTGATGCCGATGGCCTCGGTCGAGACGTGAACGGTCAGATCGAGATCGGTGCCCACCACGGCCAGGTGATTGCCGGATGCTTCGATGCGGATCCCACCCAGTGCCATCGTCGACGTCCGTGAACTGACGGCACGGCCGGCTGTGGTGAGTACCTCCACCAGTGAGTCACGCTCGCATCGAAACTTCACCAATGAGTCCTTTCTCGCTTTTGCTTTATAGATCTAATTGAATAGTGATGGTAATAAGCCCTGTGGATTGGGGATGACGGTACATCAGCCCAGTTCACCGTGGATGTGACTGTCCCCCGGTCGATCCCCCGTATGGCCGGGCGCCGGGGTCGGGTATGTGCATCACGTGACGGGTTATGGACAAGTTCATCTCCGTTCACAGAATTGCCCCAGGGAACGGGACAGATATCCACAGATAGTGCACAACCTCTGGAAAGAAGTGCAGTTCGGCGACGCTTCGGCCTCGAGATCCAGACGCGGGTCGCCGATCCGACCGAACGGTCGGACCATATGGGTCACCGGCGCTCACGCTCCACTCTTGATCCGAACAATGAGGTCGGTGACCTGGTTGTAGATCTGATGCCGTTCCTTCATGAGCCCGGCGATCTTCTCCACTGCGTGCATGACCGTGGAGTGGTCACGACCACCGAACTCGCGGCCGATGGCGGGATAACTGAAGTCGGTGAGTTCGCGGAAGACGTACATGCTGACCTGACGCGCCGTCACGAGTGGCCGGCGCCGGTTCGGGCCGCAGAGCTCCTCGACCGAGAAGCCGAAGGTCTCCGAGGTGGCGTCCAGGATCACCTGGGGGGTGATCCTCCTGGGCTGGTCGGCCGAGACGATGTCGGACAGGACCTGCTCGGCGAGCTCCCTGCTCATGGGCTGGCGATAGAGGCTGGCAAAGGCGGTTACCCGTATCAGGGCACCCTCCAGCTCACGGATGTTGTCCTTGACGTGGGTGGCGATGAACTCGAGCACGGTGTCGGGCACATCGACCTGCTCGTGCTCGGCCTTGGCCTGCAGGATGGCCAGCCGGGTCTCGAGGTCGGGAGGCTGCACGATGGTGATCAGGCCGGACAGGAAGCGACTCCGGAGGCGGTCCTCGAGCGTGGCGATGGACTTGGGAGGACGATCGGAGGTGAGCACGATCTGTTTCGAGGCTCCGTACAGGGAGTTGAAGGTGTGGAAGAACTCCTCCTGCAGGGACTCCTTCCGCTCCATGAACTGGACGTCGTCGATGAGCAGCACGTCGCATTCCCGGTAGCGCCGTTTGAACGCCGTGGTCGTGTTGGTCCGGATGGCGTCCACGAACTCGTTCATGTAGGTCTCGGTGGTGAGATAACGGACGTGCCGCCCGGTGAAGTTCTCGAGCACGTAGTTCCCGATGGCGTGGAGCAGATGGGTCTTGCCCAGCCCGGCGTCTCCGTAGATGAAGAGCGGGTTGTAGGACTGGGACGGCGATTCGGCCACCGACTGGGCCGCAGCGTGGGCGAATCGGTTGGAGGAGGCGATGACGAACGTGTCGAAGGTGTAACGCGGGTCCAGGACCGGGGATTCGAGGTGGCCGGGCCGCCCGTTGCTGCTCTGACTGGGCCTGTCCCTCCAACCGGTGACCGGAGGGACGTCGGGCTCGGCCGGAGCCGGGGCCCGGGCTCCGGGGACACCCGAGGAGGGCTCTTCGGTCCTGCCTTCGGGAACGACCACTTCGAGTTGGACCACCAGGCTGCGGCCCACCGTGCCGGTCACGGTGTCCTGGATGAGCCCCAGGTAGCGGGATTCGACGCGGTCGCGTATGAGTGAGTTGGGGACTCCGAGAACAATGCCCGTCTCCTCGATGGACACAGGCGTGATCCCGGACAGGTAGGCCTGCCAGATGGCGTCGGATACCTGCTCACGCAGGGCTTCCGAGCACAGTATCCACAACTCTTCAGTGTCGTTCACATGGGCCTCCGCCCTTGGACGATTCCATCGGTCCACAAAGTTATCCACAGCTGTGGACGAGCACCGATCTGCCTCTGCCCCGGTGTCGATGGCGGCGGGGCACCGTTCCTTCTCGTGTTTCTCCGTCGTGCGCCGGGGCAAGCAGCCGACCGCACAGGAGATCACTCCGGTCGGCTGCGACGCGTGCTGTGTCCGGAACGGTACACCGTGACCACCCAGCGTGCCTCCCGGCTGACGACTAGAGCGGCAGGGGGATTCGCGCCTAACATGTGGGGGAATGCCTTGATCCCTGTGAACGGGCCCTTACCGAGGGCGACGCCGCTTTCCCGGCTCAGGGAGAGGAAGGAAGTGGATGGATGAAACGGACCTATCAGCCCAACGTACGGAAGCGTGCGAAGACGCATGGCTTTCGCAAAAGGATGTCGACCAAGGCCGGTCGGGCGGTGATCCGGTCGCGCCGGGCGAAGGGACGCCATCGACTGTCGGTGTGATCGCCCCGCCTCTCCGCCCCCGCGGGGTGTCCGCGGTCGGGACGGTCCGGTCGCGGCGGACGTTCGACGCTCTTCATCGGAGTTCGGTGCGTGGTCGGTCCGGACCCATCACCGTGATGTTTGTGGTTCAAAAGTCCTGGTCACGTACCGAAGTGGCCTACGCAATCAGTCGCCAAGTAGGAAGTGCTGTCGTGAGGAACCGACTGCGGAGAAGACTGCGGTCGATCATGGCCGAGGCAGCGCCGTCCCTTCCCGTCGGTGTCTACGGGATACGCGCCGGGGCGGGCGCCCCAGAGCTGGGCTTCGGCGAACTGAGAGCAGCCACGCTCCGAGCGCTGGCCAAGGCCGGAAGCCGGGCCGCGGTGTCGGCGGCCGGACCGGAGACGCCCAGATGAGCGCGGCCACGCACACCGCCGACGTGGACGGACCGGGTGCAGACGACGATGTGACGGGCACGGCCGGACCGGACGTCGATGCAGCCCGGAGCGGGCCGGTGGCACGTGCGCTGATCTCGGTGATCCGTGCCTACCAGCTGGCCCGCAGTGGTCGACCGACCGGCTGCCGCTTCGTCCCGACCTGCTCCGAGTATGCGATCCAGGCCATCCGGGAGCACGGGGTGTTGCGCGGCGGCGCCCTCTCCACCCGGAGGCTGGCTCGGTGCAATCCGTGGGGCGGCCACGGCATCGACCCCGTGCCTGACCGGAGGGTCCCATGTACGCATCACTGACCACCCCGATCGGCAAGATCTTCCAGCCTCTGCTGGATGCGGTCGGCGCCGTCCTGGCCTTCTTCTACTCGATCATCCCGAACTACCCCGTCGACGTGGCGCTCTTGACCATCGTGATCATGGCGTTGCTCACTCCCCTGACGGTCAAGAGCACGAAGAACATGGCCGCCATGCAGGCATTGGGCCCGGAGATGAAGAAGCTGCAGCAGAAGTACAAAGGGCCCGAGAACCGAGCCCAGCTCAACGAAGAGATGATGAAGCTCTACAAAGAGCACAAAGTGAACCCGGCATCCGGCTGCCTTCCGATGCTATTGCAGATGCCCGCATTCTTTATTCTCTATAGCGTTATCAGGGGTATGACCAATATTGTTCCCGGCACCACCAAGACGGTACACGGGCTCCAGGTCACGACCCAGGCCGTGGCCGAGCCACGCTACATTCCGACCGACTCGAAGATGTACCACAACATCGTCGAGGCTCATGGCCAGCTCATCTCCTTCGGGATGGACTTTTCCGACAAACTGCTCTCCCACCACAGCTCGCTCTGGGTCGCCATTCCGTACTTGTTGTTGGTCGCCGGCGCGGTAGGTCTGCAATATCTGCAGATGTCGAGATTGAACGCTCGTAATAACGGAGCTGCTCAGGCCAATCCCCAGGCGGCGATGCTTCAGAAATACATGCCACTTATTTTCGGATTCATTTACCTCAATGTCGCCGCAATTCTGAACGTCTATTTTATTGTTTCGAGCGCTATTCGGATCCTGACGCAGGAGATTCTCTTCCGGAAGGGGATGGTGGGCGGCCCGCCGACCGCACCGACCGTGGACGCGACCGCGACGGAGAAAAAGCCGAAAGGCCCGGTGGTGGACCGCACTGAGCGTGCACTCCCCAAGGCCAAGTCATCGGGTGGAGGGGCGGCAGGGAAGTCGACGACGCGCTCCGGCGCCCCCGCCGCATCGAACGGCAACGGCAAGGCCCGTAAGCCGGGTGCGACACCCAGGGCTGCAGTCGAGCCGGGCGACGGCGGAAACCGGTCATCGGGTCCGAACGGGTCGAACGGGAAGAAGACGAGCTCCGGCAACGGCAGCGGCAACGGAGCTCGTAAGAGTCCCTCGAAAACGTCGGGCACGACCAAATCGTCCGGAAACGGAAGCAACGGAAGCAGCGGAGGCAACGGATCACGAAGGAAGGCTCCCGCCGCCGAAGAGGTGCCGCCGAAGGAGCACCCGCGCTCGAAAGCCAAGCGTGAGAGAAAGGCCCGATAGCGCGTGGACTGGGTTGAAGCCAGCGGTAAGTCTCTACCTGAAGCCAAAGAGATCGCCCTCGACCTGCTCGGCGTAGCCGAGGACGACGCCGAGTTCGTCGTACTCAGCGAACCCAAGGCCGGACTGTTCGGGCGACTGCGGGGCGAGGCCCGGGTTCAAGCCCGGGTCCGACCGGTCGCTCCCCCACCCAAACGCGGACGCCGTCAGCGCCCCGACCGGGCCCGGGGCGGCGGTGACGGGTCCCGTAACGGCTCGTCGGCCGGAGGCAGGGGGGGTAACGGCCGGTCAGGCGGTGACCGGTCGCGGGGATCCAAGGGTTCCGACGCGACCCGCAGCACCGCCCAATCCGACCGGGACGATGCGACGGCGGCGGCGGCATCGCGTTCCAACGGCTCAGCCGCGGGGGAGGATTCCTCCACTCTCGAAGCTCGACCGAGCCAATCGGGATCAGGGGGTCGGAGGAAACGAGGACCCCGGAACGACCGGTCGAACGGCAGTCAATCCGCGCAGCATCAGAAGAATGAATCCGGCCGGAAGCCCGGAGATAGTGAGGACAGCATGGAAGAGTCACTGACCCTCGAGCAGCAAGGGGAGGCGGCGGCGGGCTTCGTTGCCGGACTGGTGAGGGAGTTCGGCCTCGACGCACAGGTCGATTTCACGGAGCTCGACGAGGACACCGTCCAGGTTGCCGCCAACGGGGATGACCTGGGCCTGATGGTGGGACCACGGGGGGCGACGTTGTCGGCCATCCAGGATCTGACCCGCACGTTCGTACAGCGTCAGTCAGAGGTGCGGACGGACAGGATCCTGGTGGACGTGGGCGGCTACCGCGAGAAGCGCTCGGCGGCACTGCGGCGGTTCGCCGAAGGTCTCGTCGAAGAAGTCAAGAGCTCCGGTGAGGAGCGGGCCCTCGAACCGATGTCGCCGGCCGACCGCAAGGTCGTCCACGACGCTGTGAACGAGATCGAGGGAGTCGAGACCCGATCGGACGGAACCGAGCCGTCTAGATACGTGGTGATCCAACCCTCGAGTTGACGGTGGTCGACGCCGGTTCGGTAGTTCCGGACGGGCAGAGTCCTGGGGACCAGACCCCTCGTCCCGGCCCTCCCTTGACCGACGGACCCGAGCGGGGCGACGGGTCTCTGGTGGCGCTCCGTGCGCAGGTAGGCGAGGAAGTCGCCGCCACGCTCCGACGCTCGGTCGATCTGGGGTTTCTGGGCGGTGTCCCGGTAGGAGCCCAGATCGACCATGCCCTCGGATTCGTCTACGCCACCGCCATGGAGCTGGGGCGCCCCCCCGCCAGCGCCGCCGACCTCGGCACGGGCGGAGGAATACCGGGCCTGGTCATGGGAGTGTGCTGGCCCAGCTGCCGAACGGTCCTGATGGATGCCAGCCAACGGAGAACCGAGTTCCTGAGCGACGAACTGGCGACCTGGTCAGGGCCCACCGACCTCATTGTCGCCCGGGGCCGGGTCGAGGAACTGGCCCGGGACGAGCAGTTCCGCGAGAAGTTCGAGTTGGTGACGGCCCGTTCCTTCGCCCCTCCCTCCGTCACCGCAGAATGCGGAGCAGCGCTACTGACCGTGGGCGGCCTGATGGTCGTGTCAGAACCCCCGGGCGACCGTGTGGAGGGCCGGTGGTCCGATGAGGGACTGTCCGAGCTGGGCCTCACCCGATCGAGCCGGATTCGGTTTGCCGGTCGGTTCGGGTATCAGGTGCTGGTGAAGCGCCGACCTACCCCCGATCGCTACCCCCGCCGAGTCGGTATCCCGGCCAAGCGTCCGCTCTTCTAGCCGGCCGGGCATGCCCCGACTCAGGACCCTCGAGTTGAAAACCGAATACCCGTCAGGATTGGCGGGCCCTGACCCCACTGGATCGACCGACTACAGGAGTAACGCTAGACCCCACATCATTGAAACCGGACTGTTTCACGTGGAACAGTCCGCTCTCACCGTCCCGGGGGAAGCCGAACCGGCGTGGGAGTGATCGAGATGGCACTGCTCGGATGGAGTGGAGTCAGACGTTCGGCTCGACTGGGGCGGGACGCTCTACTGGAGGGATTCCCGGCCGTCGATCCCGGCTATCGTCCGTGCCGTTCGGATCGCCCGAAAGTTTCACGTGAAACATTCGGGTGCAATTGCTTGACCTGATCGTCGGTGCAGGGGAGGATGAGTGCCTTGAACGTCAGTCAATCGAGGAGACGATAATGCGCGGCCGTCGTCGGGGTCGAAACAGGCCCTCCCCTCAAGACTCGGAGGAATCTGATTCCGGGGGTGAGGGAGTGACGACCGGGACCGACTCGGACATCGTGATTGAGAAGGTCTCGGCTCCGTCTTCTGCTCCCCCGGTGGCACCCGCCGCGGTCGAGCCCCAAGCATCAACCCCGACGGAACCCTCAACCTCTCCGTCGGTCAGTTTTCGACCGCCCGCACCCCAGCGGCGTATGGAGGAGACCATCTCGGACATCGCCATTGCCCACGCCGAACTGGACAATGTTCTTCCGCCAACGGGAGTCACCGTCGAGCGGGAGCCTGACGCGGTCGAGAAGACGACCCGATCGGCCCGGGCGGGCGACACTCCGGGATCTTCCGTGGCCACCGTGGCCCCGCCGACCCGGTCGGAGGACGCGGAGGCTGAGCCGACCGCGGCCTCGTCGGAAGCGGACGGGGGCCGTGAGGCCGAACCCTCGACCACCGCCCCCCGCGTGCCGCGAGCACCCGACGGCGAAGGGGCCCGCGAGGCCCAGGCCGGCTCGGCCAACCCACTCCCCCGCGTCCTGGCCGTCGCCAATCAGAAAGGTGGTGTGGGCAAGACGACCACATCGGTGAACCTCGGGGCGGCCCTGGCCGAACTCGGTTTCCGGGTCCTTGTCATCGACCTCGATCCCCAGGGGAACGCCACCACCGGGCTGGGGATCGACGCCCGTAACTTCGAGATCTCCATGTACGACGTGCTCATGCGGGACTCGTCACTGGAGGACTGCGTCGAGCCCACCAGCATGAAGAATCTCTTCGTGGCTCCGGCCACCATCGCTCTGGCCGGCGCGGAGATCGAGCTGGTCCCGGCATTCAGTAGGGAGTTGAAACTCAAACGGTCGATCGAATCGGTGATCGATGACTTCGACTATGTATTGATCGACTGCCCACCTTCTCTGGGATTGATCACCGTCAACGCCCTGGCCGCGGCGGATGAGGTGCTGGTCCCGATCCAGTGCGAGTACTACGCCCTCGAGGGTTTGAGTCAACTCATGCGTAACGTCCACCTGGTGGCCTCGAACCTCAACCCCAAGCTGGACATCTCGACCATCGTGCTCACCATGTACGACGCCCGGACCAAGCTCTCCGATCAGGTGGCCAGCGAAGTCCGCCTGCACTTCGGATCGAAGGTCTGCCGGAACGTGATTCCCCGGACGGTCAGGCTCTCCGAGGCGCCTTCGTTCGGTCAACCAATCACCGCGTTCGATCCTGCCTCACGCGGATCCATCGCCTATCGGGAGTTAGCCAAGGAGGTCAGCGGTGGCGCGTCGTAGCGGACTGGGCAAGGGTCTGAGTGCCCTCATTCCCAACGAGGTGGTCGGTGACCGCTCGTCGGCTCTGCGAGAGGTTCCCATCGGGAGCATCAAACCGAATCCGCGTCAGCCGCGGGTGAACTTCGACGAGGACACCATGTCCTCGTTGGCAGCATCGATCAAGGAGCTCGGGATCCTCCAGCCGGTCCTGGTCCGACAGATCGGCGGTGCTGCCGCTGACGACTTCGAACTCATCGCCGGGGAGCGACGGTGGCGCGCCGCCCGTCGGGCCGGTCTGCAGTCCATCCCGGTCCTGGTGCTCACGTCGGATGAGACGAGAAGTCTCGAACAGGCCCTGGTGGAGAACCTCCATCGGCAAGATCTCAATGTGCTGGAAGAAGCCGCCGCCTATCAACAGCTCATCGAGGAGTTCGGATACACGCACGATCAGGTGGCCAAACGGGTGGGTAAGAGCCGCACGGCCGTCACCAACATCCTGCGGCTCCTGCAACTTCCGGCCGGGGTCCAGCGCCTGCTTTCGGAGGGCCAGATAAGTCCGGGACACGCCCGGGCACTACTGGGCACCCCCGACCGGGGCTTTCAGGAGACACTGGCCAAGGCGGTGGTGGCAGAGGGCTTGACCGTCCGAGCCATTGAAGAGATGGTCCGGGAGCACAACGGCGGGGGAGAGAACGACGTCGGGTCGGACGAGCCACCTGGCGCCGGCGGCGAGTCGCCGGTGGAGTCCAACGGCGGTCGGCCTCCGATCTCGGCCACGCCGAGGCGGCTGCCGCCACCCGGGATCCTCGAACTCGAGGAGCTGCTCTCCAGTCACCTGAACACCAGGGTGAAGGTCGACCTCACGTCGAAGAGGGGCAAGGTAGTGGTGGAGTTCGCCACGCTTGAGGACCTCGAGCGGATCTACAAGTTGATGGTCGGCCGGGCCGAGTCAGGCGGGGCGTAATTATTACCACGGAGAGTGGTTATAGCTTGACATAACGGCAGATGATGGAGGATATTCTCACTTTGGGTGTGATTATATCCCTGAACCCACGGTAGAGCGTAATCCACAACCTGTGCATGAAGTTGTGGATTACGTCCAGGGAAGGGGCCGGAACGACCTGCAGTCGGGGTGCAGACTCCTCCGGCTCGGGATGTCAGTCCCACGAGGTACCGACCCATTCGGCCAGTGCTTCCACGACGGCCCGGGCGATGGTGGCGGCCTGCTCGACCACCACCGCGGCTGGGCTGATCTCGCAGATCACCGCCGGCATCCTGGTCTCGCGGAGCACCGGAAGCGAC
Source organism: uncultured Acidimicrobiaceae bacterium (assembly GCA_963756515.1). Classification (GTDB taxonomy): domain Bacteria; phylum Actinomycetota; class Acidimicrobiia; order Acidimicrobiales; family RAAP-2; genus Bog-756. Next base: position 198,004 of record CAVWNV010000012.1, on the reverse strand, counting down.
ATCCCCCGGCTGCCGCCGTCAGGGAGATCCAGCGAGGCCGTGAGAGTCCTCTGGAGCAGCTCGGCCAGGCGACGACCGCCTGGCGACGAGTAGCGGTACCCGGCGTAGTAAGCCGCGGAACAGTGGTCGTCGCCGGTATCGAGCCGGAGACCGATGTAGACCTGGGCCCCGCCGGCGTTGGCCTCTGACGCCTGGATCGAACCGTCAGGGTGATGGTGGGTCGTCACCACGGCGCCGTGGGTCACCAGCAGGCGGCGAAGTGCGGCCACGGTGGCGTCGAGGCCGCCTTCCTCCCCGATGGCCACGCGTTGGCCGGCCAATGTCCGAGACCCCTGACGCAGCCGCTCGCGGTCCCGCACCGAAGTGACCAGCTCGGTGTCGTCGTGGCGGGTTCCGAAGCGCAGCAGCTCGGCCACGGTGGAGGCGCCGGCGATCCCGTCGACGGGCAGGCCGGCGTTGCGCTGGAACTCGCCCAGCGCCGCCGATGTCATGTCACCGAAGATCCCGTCCACGCGCCCGGTGTCGAAGCCCAGCGCGCTCAGGCGTTGCTGCAGCTCAGCGACATCGTCGCCCCGGAGCATGGGCACCCGGCGGTAGAGGAACCGGTCTCCGAGCAGCCGGCCCGCCTCCACCAGCGCCGACCAGGTCTGATGGCCGCAGACACCGTCCACCCGGAGGCCCCGGCGGTACTGGAACGCCTCGACGGCAGCCCGGGTACCCACCTCGAACTCGCCCACGGCGTCGATGCCGGTCGAGAAGCCCAGGCGCTCGAGCCGGCGCTGGACGTCTGCCACCGCCTCGCCCCGTTGCCCCACCTCCAGCCAGATCCGGGGCTCCGCGCTCACTCCGGTCCCCGGGGACCGGCCGGGACGCTGTTGGCCGCTACAGGTAGGCCGAGAGCTCCTGCAGGAGTTGGCCCTTGCCCTTGGCCCCGACGATGCGGGCCGCCGGCTCCCCGTCCTTGAACAGGATCAGGGTGGGGATACTCATGACGTCGAACCTGCGGGTGATGTCGAGGTTGTCGTCGATGTTGAGCTTGGCCACCTCGAGCTTCCCAGCCTGCTCGGTGGCGATCTCCTCCAACACAGGAGCGATCATCTTGCACGGGCCGCACCACTCCGCCCAGAAGTCCACCAACACGGGAACATCCGAGGACTTGACATGCTCGTCAAAGCTAGCGTCGCTCAGGCTTGCGATCTTCTCACTCATGATGGTGCGCTCCTCCTGCCCGTCTGTGGGCCCTGCCGTGCGTCCCTCGTTGGGACACGATAGGTCAACCACCTTCGGGCCGGTGGCATTCCCGGGTCGGGGGAGTGGTGAACGGGCGAACGCTCAGTGGGTACCGGACTGCTGGTCCTCGAGCCACCGCTCGACGTCGATGGCGGCCATGCAACCCGAACCGGCCGCGGTGATGGCCTGGCGGTAGCGGTGATCCTGCACGTCGCCACAGGCGAACACGCCGTCGACGTTGGTCCGGGTCCCGTCGAAGGTACGCAGGTAGCCGTTCTCCTCCATCTCGAGCTGACCCTTGAACAGACTCGTGTTGGGCTCGTGGCCGATGGCCACGAAGAGCCCCGACAGGGCGATCTCGGTCTCCTCCTCGCTGAGGTTGTCCCGCACCCTCACGCCGGTCACCGTCTTCTCGCCCAACACGTCGATCACCGAAGTGTTCCACCGGAACGTGATCTTCTCGTTGGCGAAGGCCCGTTGTTGCATCACCTTCGACGCCCGGAGCTCGCCGCGGCGGTGGATCACTGTCACCTTGTCCGCGAAGCGGGTGAGGAACAACGCCTCTTCGAGAGCTGAATCCCCACCCCCGACCACGGCGATCTCGCGCTGGCGGAAGAAGAAGCCGTCGCAGGTGGCGCAGGTGGAGACGCCGTACCCGAGGAGCCGTTCCTCGTTGGGCAGGTTGAGCATGAGCGACTGGGCCCCGGTCGAGATGATCAGGGCCTCGGCCGCGTAACTCGGATCCGCGGCGTCGGGATCGCCGACCCAGATCCCGAACGGTCGGCTCGAGAGGTCCACCCGGGACACCTTGGCCGTCAGGTAGTCGGCGCCGAACCGGGCGGCCTGCTCACGGAAGGCCTGCATGAGCTCGGGTCCCATGATCCCGTTGACGAACCCCGGGAAGTTCTCGACCTCGGTGGTGAGCATCAACTGGCCGCCGGGCTGGTCACTGGTCGACGAGGGCTCGCCCTCGATGACCAGTGGGGCCAGTTGGGCCCTCGAGGCGTAGATCGCCGCCGTCAGTCCGGCCGGACCGGAGCCGACGATCACCACCTGGCGGGACTCGGTCACGCCGCTTCCTCGGTCGGGGCCTGGGGATCGGAGCGGCGGGACCACGCCACGATGCCGACGATCACGAACAGGGCCCCCACCACCAGGTCCGAGAGCCAGACCCGGCCATCGAAGGCGTACACGGTGAGGAGCCGGATCAGGGTGATCGACAGGAGCACCACCGTCACCACGGCGGCGGCGAAGACGATGATCCCGAAGACCACGACCCGGGTGGCCAGGGTCAGGGGACGGACGGTCTTGTCGCGGAGGAGCTCCACCACGGTGTCGACCCAGTCGGCGCCGCGGGTGGGTAGATCGCCGATCGCCCCGGAGCCAGGCAGCCGGGACGGGGATGAGTCGGGCTTCGGATCCATGCAGGGAGGATAGTCCGACCGACCGGTTGGCCTGCCGGAACGTGTCCTTGTCAGGCCGGTGTGGCTGGTTTCATTCCGCCAGCACCATGCACACCCCGATGGTGCCCGGGCCGGTGTGGGTACCCACCACCGGGCCGAGGTCGGTCACCACGAAGGGGTGCTCGGTCCGCACACCTTCCAGCATGACCAGGAACTGGTCGATGTCGACGGCGGCTCCGTTCAACACGGCCAGCCGGCTGAGGGCCGGCGAGTTCTGGGCCTTGTCGGCGAGATAGCGGAGCGAGCGGGCCCGGGTCCGTTGCTTCGACTCCTCCCCGACCCGGCCGTCGATGAGCGTGACCACCGGTTTGATCGAGAGCAGCGAGCCGAGGAGGGCCCGGGCCCCACCGATCCGGCCCCCCTTCTCGAGATGCTCGAGCGTGTCCACCACGCCGAACACCTGGGTGCGCGGGATCAGAGCGGTGGCCCTGTCGGTGAGCTCCTCCAGTGTGGCACCGGTGGCGGCCAGTTCGGCCAGGTCCAGGGCCATCAGACCGAGGCCCATGGTCAGCGAGCGCGAGTCCACCGTACGGACCTCGATCCGGTCGGCGACGGCCTTGGCCGCGGTGACCGCCGACTGGTAGGTGGCCGAGACCTCCGAGGACAGGGTCACGCACAGGACACCGTCGTAACCGCTGTCGGCGGCGGCGTCGAAGGCGCCCTGAAAGGCCCCGGGCGAGGGGGCCGATGTTTCGGGGAGGACAGGGCTGGCCGCGCACCGCGCCCAGAACTGGTCGGTCGAGAGCGTGGACCCGTCCACGAACTCCTCGGCCCCGAAGCGGATCGAGAGCGGGACGACCGTCACCTCGCGTTCCGCCGCCAGCTCGGCCGACAGATCGCAGGCGCTATCGGTTACCACCCGGATACGGGCCATCCACGTCCTCCTCCTCGTCCCCCGACGCCGGCTCGTCCGTCGGCCCGGGGTCGCGCTCCGGTGGGGCGTTCACCGGCCGCAGGTGCCGGTACGTCGACTCGTCGGAGTGATCGTCGAGTCTGCCACGGAACGTCGTGGGGACGGTGCTGTCCGATGAGCCCGGGCGGGCCGCCGACGCCGACGCGGTCAGGGCGGCCCGGCCGGCCCGCTCCTCCATGGCCCGCCGCGCCTGGCGGGCCCCGAGTACGGCGGCCGTCCCCACGTAGGTGATCGCTCCGACCACCACGGCGAACACCACCCGGGCCAGGAGGGCCGTTCCCGACGTGGCCCCGGAGACGCTCAGGGCCAGGACGGTGGTCACGGCCATCACGGCCGAGGCACCGACCACACGGCGTACCGGGGTGGTCAGATCGGGACCACCCAGTCCACCCACCCGCTTCCGGACCACGGACATGGCCACCAGTGCGGCCACCGAGTAGGCCACCGACACCGACAGCGCCAGGCCGCGGACTCCGAGCGGGCCCACCAGGAGGATGGCCAGCACGATATTGATGCCGTTCTCCAGCAGGTAGAGCCGGAACGCCGTGCGTGCGTCCTGCATGGACTGGAAGACCCGGACCATGTACAGAAAGGTGCAGAACCCCGGCAGTCCGAGCGAGAACATGGCCAGGGCGGCGGCGGTGGAGTCGGCGTCCGCCGAGGTCTCGGCACCGTGAGCCAACACCAGGTCGATGAGGGGATGGGCCAGGATGAGCATCCCCACCGCGGAAGGGATGATGATGGCCAGCAATCCCCGTAGTCCGAACGCCATCCGGTGCCGGAACCCGGCGATGTCCCCCGTCGCCCACCGGGCCGACAGGGACGGTGTCACCGCGCTCATCACCGACACCGCCACCACGCCGTAGGGGAGTTGGAAGAAGGTCCAGGCGTAGGTGTACGAGGACACCGCACCCGGCACCTTGGCCCCGTCGGCCAGGGCCAGGACCACCACCAGGGCCACCTGGTTGGCGACCACCAGGCCGAACGTCCATCCGGCCAGCCGGGTGATGGTGCGCATGGCCGGGTGGGCCGGCTGCCAGAGGAATCTGATGTGGAGGTTCGACCGCAGCAGGGACGGGACGAGGAGGGCGGCCTGGACCATGACTCCTAGCGTGGTGCCGATACCCAGGAGGACCAGGCCGTGGTGGTTGGCGTCGAGGGAGGCCAGGCTGGGATGGGGCACCAGGGCGTGGAACCACAGCAGTACGCCGATGACCACCAGGTTGTTGGCGATGGGGACGAACATCGGGGTGGCGAACTTGCCCCGCGAGTTGAGCAGGGCGGTGAACAGTGCGATCAGCCCGTAGCAGGTCAGCTGGGGAACGAACCAGCGGAGGAAGAACACCGCCACCTGTTGCTGCTGGTGGACATCGGGGCTGTGATTGGTGACGGTGTAGAGATCGATGATGCCCGGTGTGAGCACGAAGAACGCCACCGTGGCCACCACCAGCACGGTGATGGTGACCGTGACCACGGCGGAGATGGCCCGCCAGGCCTCGTTCTCCTTGCGGGTGGAGAGGAAGTCGACGAAGACCGGCACGAAGGTGGCGGAGAGCACGCCGCCGAGGACCACGTCGTAGATGATGTTGGGGGTGGTGTTGGCCAGGTTGTACGCGTCGGCGAAGCCGCCGCCCCCCAGCGCGGCGGTGAGGGCCACCACCCGACCGACGCCGGTGATCCGCGACAGCGTGGTCCCTACGGCCATGCCGACCGTGGCTCCGGCCAGACGACGCCGGCCGCCCCCGGGGGCGGCCGGGAGCCCGTCCATCTCCACCTCGGTCACGGCGTTCCTACCGGTAGCCGGAGGTCGTCGTCCTCGTCCTGGCGGCGGAGCGCCCGACGCTTCCTCGACGTCCGCAACCACCACACCAGCAGCACCAGCACGGCACCCAGCGAGAGAACCACCCCGACCACCGACGTGGCGGTGGACCGGACGCTGACCTGACCGCTGGAGAGGACGAGGCCGTGGTCGGGGGAGGCGAAGGCGATACCCACCCGGAACAGGCCGGACGCCCGGGTCCTCACGGTGACCGGAACCACCGTGGTGTGGGCCGAGCCCGAGCCCCCGGGCAACAGGGTGGCCCCCTCCGACCACTGGGTGGTCCCGTTGGGGAAGAGGAGCTTGTCGCTGGTCAGGGTCAGTGTGCCGGTGACCGGGTACGGCGCGCTCGACACCATGGTGACCTGGAGCGTCCCCTGTTGCGAGGTGAGGGTCACCGTGCGCTCGCCCCCTACGACCAGCTGGTCCAGCTGGGCGTCGAGCGCCGATCCGGTGTTGGCCAGCACCGCGTCCTGTTGGGCGGTGCGGAGCCGTTCCGACTCGCCGGCCAGGACCAGGTCGCCGAGTTGGGTGCTGACCAGTCGGGCCGCCACGGTGCTGGCCGCCGACGAGAAGCCGGCGATCCGCCGGCGCTCGGAGCGGATGGCTCCGGCCGGGAGCGCGCCGACGGGGACCGTGGTGACCAGTCTGCACGTTCCGTGACAGCTGCTGGTGGCCAGGTCGGCGAAGAGATCGGCGGTGGTGACCGGTTCGATCACCGGGTTGCCATCGAGGGCGGACAGGAGCGTGGCGACGAAGGTGGGGTTGGTCACCCACCCGTCCGGCGCCACCGCGGCCACGCCCCTGATCGTGGTGTCGTTGGGCTTCTCGAAGTAGATCTGGGCCAGCTCGGCCACCATCTGGTAGGCGGCCAGAGCCGGATCCTGCTGCGAGCCGTCGAAGCGCGACGCCAGGTCGGAACTCGAGACGATGCCGGTGACAGTCGTTCCCTGCGAGGTGGCGATCGGGAACGGTTCGGCCGTCGAGCCGTTGGTGGGGGAGGCCGGGACCGAGCTGGGCGGCAGGACCACCTGGCGGTATCCGTCCGACGCCAGCTGGGCCAGGGTGGTCGCATCCAGCCCGTCGTTGGAGACCCAGGGGCCGAGGCCCGAAGTGGCCTGGGTCGGGGGGCGGATGTCGGAGGCGCCCAGTACCTGGGCACCGCGGGACACCTGCAGGCCCAACTCGTCAGCCAGCCCGTCGCCGACCAGGGCGTAGGCATCGACCGGGGCGAATGGGGCCGATACGAACTGGTGGACGGAGGGCGTGGCGGCCAACGAGGCCAGTTGTTCGACCGTCGACTGGTGGCCGGAGGTGTCCAGGGCCTGGATGGTCTGGGGACTGGCCTCGAGGGTGACGGGAACAGTTGCGTGGGTCGGGGTCGCCAGGGTGGCCACCAGGTTGGCCAAGCCCTCGGCCGCTCTCGGACCGAGCGGGTCGAGGGCGCTGGGAGGGTGCGCCAACAGTTGGGACGGCGACGGGGACGCCGAAGCGGTCACGGTGGTCTCCACCGGGAGGACCAGGTCGAAGCGCAGTCGTTCGGTGGCGGCCTGCCCGTCGACGTAGGTCATGTGGGTGGTGAACCCACCGAGACCCTGGCCGGTCGAGGTGTCCACCAGCTGGATGCGGACCGGATACACGCCGTAGGGGTAGGACTGGCACTGCCCGCCGGTCGATGTGAGCGCGATGGCGAAGCCTCCGGTCGGGGTAGTGGAGGAACGGCCCTGGGAAACCGGCAGGGACAGGTCGAAGCCTCCACCGGCCAGCGTCGGCAGCCCGCTCACGGGCAGAGGTGTCCGGGTGGCGCTGATGGGGGACCCGCCGGGCCCGCCGGACGAGCCCACCGACTGGTCGAACGCCGAGACGCTGGAGAGGCAGGTGAATACCGACACCGATACACCGATCTGTGCCGGCGGGGGCTCCCCGGTCGTGGTCCGCAATTTGAGGTCGAACTGCTGGCCCGGCGTCACATAGGCCGACTGCGAGATCAACCGCAGGGGGGAGGCGCCCGCTGACGAGGCGGCGGCCGAGACCGGCGCCGGGACGGTCGAGGGAGAGGTGATCGCCGGGGTCGTGGTCGGCACGGGGATGGTGGCCGGCGCGGCCGAAGCGCCACCGGGCGCCACCGCCACGGCCAGGAGCACCGCCGACCACAGCGCCAGGCCGATGGCCGGCCAGAGGCGGCGGACGACGGGCTTCAGGGCCATCGGGCGTCGATCGTCCCCCCGGGCGTCACGGAGTCCCACCCCGATGATCGGGGCGGACCCGCCCCCGGTGGGCACGCCGGCCCCGGGGTGGCTGCCGCTGGGGCACAGGCTGCCTCGTTCCCGATCCACCTCGGACGGCAGCCTACGCCAGTCGCACTACCCTCGGCGGCGTGTTCCCCGAGCGACTGCGACCGTTGGTGCAGGCCACCGCTGATCTCTCCGAGCGGTTCCGCGCCGCCGGTCACACCCTCTACCTGGTGGGCGGCTCGGTCCGGGACGCCATCGTGTCCGAGCCCACCGGGGCGGTGGGTCCGGGCGGAGACGATCTGGACTTCACCACCGACGCCCGCCCCGACGCCATCGAGGAGGCGGTGAGCGGCTGGGCCGACGCGGTGTGGACCCAGGGGAAGCGCTTCGGCACCATCGGATGCCTTCGCCGCGGTCAGAAGTACGAGATCACCACCCACCGGGCCGAGGCGTACCATCCGGATTCGCGCAAGCCCGACGTCGCCTTCGGGGACCGGGTCGAGGATGACCTGGCCCGGCGGGACTTCACCATCAACGCCATGGCCCTCGAGCTCCCGAACCTCGAGCTGATCGACCCGTTCGACGGGCTGGTGGACCTGGCCGCCCACCGTCTGCGCACGCCCCTCGATCCTGAGCTGTCGTTCGCCGACGACCCGTTGCGGATGCTCCGGGCCGCCCGTTTCGTGGCCAAGCTGGATCTCGAGCCCACCCTCGACCTGGTGGAGGCGGTCAGGGCCGGCCACCACCGCCTGGCCATCGTGTCGGCGGAGCGGATACGCGACGAACTGGACAAGATCGTGATGGTCCCGGTCCCCTCGGTCGCACTGTGGTTCGTCGTCCGGACGGGCCTGGCCGAGGAGTTCCTGCCCGAGCTGCCCGGCCTGGCTCTCGAACAGGACCCGGTCCACCGCCACAAGGACGTGCTGGCCCACACCCTGGCCGTGGTGGACAAGACCTCGCCCGACCGACTGCTCCGCCTGGCCGCGCTCTTCCACGACGTGGGGAAACCGAGGACCAGGGCCTTCGTCGACGGCGGGGTCACCTTCCACCACCACGAGGTGGTGGGCGCCCGCATGACCCGCCACCGCATGCAGGCGCTGCGCTACCCCAATGACGACGTGGAGGTGGTGACCGAGCTGGTCAACCTCCACCTCCGCTTCCACACCTACCGGCTCGGGTGGAGTGACCGCGCCGTGCGTCGCTACGTGCGGGACGCCGGACCGCTGCTCGACCAACTGAACGAGCTCACCCGGTGCGACTGCACCACCCGCAATGCCAACAAGGCGCGGGCCCTGGGCCGCAGGATGGACGAGCTCGAGGCCCGTATCGCCGATCTCCGCCAGCAGGAGGAGCTCGACTCCATCCGCCCCGATCTCGACGGCTCCCAGGTCATGGAGGAGCTCGGGCTGGCACCCGGCCGCGACGTGGGTCGGGCGCTGGCCTACCTGCTCGAGCTCCGGATGGACGAAGGTCCTCTGGGGGAGGAGCAGGCCCGGGCCCGTTTGCGCGACTGGTGGTCGCACGCGTCGTGACCGGTCATCGGCGACCGGTGCGGGCCCGGTCGCGCAGCTCAGTCCTCGGGCCAGACCGGGTTGGGCTCCCCGGCGGCGAACTCCTCGACCATCTGGTGGCAGACGTCGTCGTGGAACTGCACCGGCGGTGACTTCATGAAGTAGGCCGAGGGGCCGAGGAGCGGGCCCCCGATGCCCCGGTCGAGTGCCAGCTTGGCGCACCGGACGGCATCGATGATCACACCGGCGGAGTTGGGCGAGTCCCACACTTCGAGCTTGAGCTCGAGGTTCAACGGCACGTCCCCGAAGTTGCGCCCCTCCATGCGGATGTAGGCCCATTTGCGGTCGTGGAGCCACGGCACGTGGTCCGACGGACCGATGTGGACGTCGTCGGCAGGGAGGGAGCCGTGTTCGATCTGGCTGGTCACGGCCTGGGTCTTGCTGACCTTCTTCGACTCGAGGCGGTCGCGCTCGAGCATGTTCTTGAAGTCCATGTTGCCACCCACGTTGAGCTGGTACGTGTGGTCGAGGGCCAGGCCGCGGTCCTCGAAGAGCCGGGTCAGGATCCGGTGGACGATGGTCGAGCCCACCTGGCTCTTGATGTCGTCGCCCACGATGGGCAGTCCGGCGTCACGGAACCGCCGTGCCCATTCGGGGTCCGAGGCGATGAACACCGGGATGGCGTTGACGAATCCCACCCCGGCCTGCAGGCAGGCATCGGCGTAGAACCGCTGGGCCTGCTCCGAGCCCACCGGGAGGTAGCTGACCAGGACGTCCGCACCCGACTCCCGCAGCGCGGCGACCACGTCCACCGGTTCGGCCGGCGACTCCTCGACGGTCTCGCGGTAGTACTTGCCGAACCCGTCGAGGGTGGGCCCCCGCTGCACGGTGACCCCGATCTCGCCGACGCCGGCGAAGCGGATGGTGTTGTTCTGACCGGCGAAGATGGCCTTGCCCAGGTCGGTGCCGACCTTGGCCGCGTCGGCGTCGAAGGCCGCCACGAACTCCAGATCCCCGACGTGGTAGCCGCCGAGCACCACGTGCATGAGCCCGGGGACGGTTTCGGTCGGATCTGCTCCTCGGTAGTACTCGACACCCTGGACGAGGGAGCTGGCGCAGTTCCCGACTCCGGCGATGGCGACTCGGATGGTGCTCATGGACTGGTTCCCTTCGTTGTTGCGACGGCGTCCCCGTCTCGGGGGTCGCGAGGTTCTGGGCGGGGTGCTGCCTGCTTCTGTCGTTCGAAGTCGATGAGGCGGTCCAACCAGGCGAGATCGTGCTCGGTGGCCTCGGTGCTGTGCTCCACCAGGGAGCGGGTGTAGACGTCGAGGCTCTCCCCCGCGGCCCGCAACCGGTCGGTGGCCAGCCGGCGGGTCAGCTGTGACCGCCGGCGCTCGAGGAGGGCCAGGCGGGCCTGGGGCGCCAGGTAGCGGGCGAAGGCCAGGCGGAGCCCGAAACTGCGGGCGTCGTCGGTTCCGGCCGGCTCGTCGGCGTCGAGGAGCTGCTCGAAGAGCGCTCGCCCGTGGTCGGTGATCCGGTACACCTTGCGTGAGCGCTTGGAGCCGCGGGTGGTACCGGCCCGCCGGGCCCGCAGTCCGGCCCGCTCGCCGCTGAGCGAGCCGGTGGAAGGGAGGTGGCCGACCGGTCCGGCCGTCGACTCGATGACGGTGACGGCGCCGGCCTTCTCGAGCCGGGACAGGGCCGGGTACAGCGATCCGAAGGAGATGTTGGCGAAGAGTCCGAGCTCGTCCCGCAGTCGGCGTCGGATCTCGTAGCCGTGGAGCTCCTGCTCGTGCAGCAGACCGAGGATGGCCAGGTCGAGCATCAGTGGGCCCGACCCGACGTCGGGCCGGGTATCCGGTGGTGCAGGCCGGCCGTGATCGCGATTTCCACGCTCGAACGATATATCACTTCGATATATCAATGCAATACATTGCCCCGACCAGCTGCCGGCCGCCATCCCCGCCACCGGTGCCCCCGGCTTCCCGAGGGGTTACCCTTGCTCCGGTGGGCTTTCGACCCGGATCGCTCGACGGAGTGCAGACATCCCCCTCCGGGGGACAGGTCGAGTACCTGCTCGCCCGCAACGCCATCGTCCGCGAGTACCGCAAGGGCCGGCTGTCCCGCCTCGACGTATGCGACGCCCATCCCGAGTTGCTCCGGGCCGCTCGCAATCTGGGCCGCCCCAACGGCGAGCAGTGCCCGATCTGCGAGGCGGCCGACCTGGTCGACGTGACGTTCGTCTTCGGCTCGCGACTCCCCCCGGGGGGTCGGTGCGTGTCCACCCAGGCCGAGCTCGGCCGGTACTGGCGCCGCAAGGAGCCGGTGGTCTGCTACGTGATCGAGGTCTGCCCCGAGTGCTCGTGGAACCACCTGTCCCGCATGTACCCGGCCGGCGCCGGTGTGGAGGCGGTGGCCCGAAAGCCGCTCCGGGGTCGGGCCAGTCTGTAGGGCAACCCGGTCCGACAACGGCTGGCCGGGCCCGACAACTGGAACGCGTTCCATCGGAAAATGGTCTAGAAGAGAGGGATGATCCTCAACGGGAAGACCGTCGTCGTGACCGGTGTGGGTGGGGGCCTCGGTCGTGAGTGCGCAGCCAGTGCGCGGCGTGACGGTGCCAACGTGGTCCTGGCCGCCCGCACCGCCGACACCCTGGAGAGGACCGCGGCCGAACTCGACCCGACCGGGGACCACGTGACCACGCACGTCACCGACATCACCGAGGCCGACTCGTGCGAGGCTCTCGTGCACCACGCCCTCGACCGGTTCGGCGCGGTCGACGCACTCATACAGGTGGCGGCCTATGAGAACGTATGGGGAGGTCTCTACGACCTCCGGTTCGACTCGTGGCGCAAGGCGTTCGAAACCAACGTGCTCGGCGCTCTCACCGTGCTCCGACCGGTGGCCACCGCCATGAAGGCCGGAGGAGGGGGATCGGTGGTGTTCATCGGCTCCCAGTCCATGTTCCAGCCGGCACTGCCCCAGAGCGGGTACGCGGCCTCCAAGGGCGCACTGCTGTCGGCCATGTACTACCTGGCCGACGAGCTCGGCGCCGACAACATCCGGTGCAACATGGTGGTCCCCTCGTGGATGTGGGGGCCCAACGTGGAGATGTATGTGAACGGCACGGCGGCCAACCAGGGGATCAGCGCCGAAGAGGTGCTCGAGGGCATCGCGGGCAAGTTCCCGCTGCGCCGGATGACCGAGGATGGCGAGGTGGCCGATGTGGCCGTGTTCTTCGCCTCCGACTATGCCAAGGCGGTCACCGGGCAGCATCTGATGGTCAACTCGGGGGAGATGATGCGGTGAGCGGCCGACGCAAGCGAGTCGTCGTGTGGGGTACCGGCTTCGTCGGCCGCATGGTCATCCCCGAAGTCGTCCGCCATCCGGCCTTCGACCTGGTCGGCGTGGGGGTGCGCAACCCCGACAAGGTGGGGAAGGACGCCGGCGAGCTCTGCGGCATCGGGACGGTAGGGGTCGCCGCCACCGACGACCTCGACGAACTGGTGGCCCTCCAGCCCGACGCACTGGTCCATTTCGGACCCACCGCGGCGCACGCCAATGAGAACATCCGGGATATCGGCGCCTTCCTCCGGGCCGGCGTCGATGTCTGCTCGACGGCCATGACACCGTGGGTGTGGCCGGCCATGTCCCTCAACCCTCCGAGCTGGGTCGACCCCATCACCGAGGCGTGTGAGGCCGGCCGCTCGTCGTGCTTCACCACCGGGATCGACCCCGGTTTCGCCAACGACCTCTTCCCCATGACCCTCATGGGACTGTGCGGGGAGGTCCGCCAGGTCCGGGCCCTCGAGATCCTCGACTACATCAACTACGAGGGCGACTACGAGGACGAGATGGGCATCGGCCGCCCACCCGAGTACGTGCCGCTGCTCGAGCACACCGACATCCTGGTCATGTCGTGGGGTGCCACGGTTCCGATGATGGCGCACGCGGTGGGCATCGAGCTGGATGAGATCACGTCCACGTGGGAGAAGTGGGTCACCGAGGAGCGGATCACCACGGCCAAGGGGGTGATCGAACCGGGCCAGGTGGCCGCCATCCGGTTCACCGTCAACGGCATCTACGGCGGGGAGCCCCGCATCTGCCTGGAGCACATCAACCGGGTGGGCCAGAAGGCCGCTCCCGATTGGCCCCGGGGCAACCAGAACGACGTCTACCGGGTGGTGATCGACGGCTCGCCGTCGATCACCCAGGAGACGGCCTTCCGCTTCTCGGACGGGAGTGGTCGGGACGCCGCCGCCGCCGGCTGCCTGGCCACCGGACTGCGGGCCCTCAACGCCGTACCCGCCGTCAACGACCTCCCCCCCGGCTGGGTCACCGCCCTCGACCTTCCCCTCATCCCCGGATTCGGCACCATCCGCTAGTCGGCACCGTCCACGTGCCGAAGGAGTGACCATGACCCCTGACGACCTCGTCGAGATCGAGTTGATCAAGCGACTCAAGTACAAGTACCTGCGGTGCCTCGACCAGAAGCTCTGGGACGACATCGAGACCTGCTTCGTCCCGGAGGCAACGGCCCGCTACGGCGGCGGCCTCTACGAGTTCGAGGGTCGGGACGCCATCATGGAGTTCCTGCGCTCGTCCATGGGGGCCACCACCATGCTGAGCAGCCACCGTTGCCATCATCCCGAGATCGACCTGATCGGCCCGGACGAGGCCATCGGGGTGTGGGCCCTGGAGGACGTGGTCATCCTCACCGACCTCGGGATCAACGTGCAGGGGGCCGCGTTCTACACCGACCGGTACGTCAAGGTGGACGGGGAGTGGCTCATCGCCCACACCGGCTACAAGCGTTCGTACGAGGAGCTGATGCCCAGGGCGTCCGTCGCCGGTCTGAAGCTGACGGCCGACTGGTGGGCCACCGACGGGCGCTCCACCCTGAGCTAGGGGTACCGGTCGGCCCGCGGCGCCCCGCCGCGCTCCTCAGGCCAGCGTGGCACCGTCGATGAGCAGATCGGCCCCGTTCATGTGGGAGGCCTCGTCCGAGGCCACGTAGGCGATGGCCGAGGCGATGCCTTCTGGTGTCCCGAACGGCCCTAGGGGGGTCACCCGGCCGAGGAGCTTGATGTCAGCCCCTTCCGGTAGGTGGAAGGCACCGGTGATGGGAGTGTCGATGGCGCCGGGGCTGATGCTGTTGGCCCGCAGCCCCTGGGCCGCGTACTCGACGGCCAGGGCCCTGGTCAGGGCCAGCACGCCGCCCTTGGAGGCCACGTAGGCCGTGGCCCAGGGCTGACCCTTGTGAGCGGCCGTCGACGCCAGGTTGACGATGTTGCCGCGGCTGGCCAGCAGATGGGGGAGGGACTCCCGACAGACCAGGAAGGTCCCGGTCAGGTTGATTGCGATCAGGCGGTTCCACTCGTCGATGGAGACCTCGTGGGTGTGGGAGAACGACAGCACGCCGGCCACGTTCACGACCACGTCGAGCGAGCCGAGCCGGTCGACGGAGGCGTTGACCAGGGCGATCACCCCCTCCTCGGTGGAGACGTCACCCATCAGGGTGGTCACGGAACCGCCCAGTCCCGCCGCGTCCACATCGAGTTTGTCCAACAGCTCACCGTTGACGTCGACGGCCATCACGTGGGCACCCTCCGCGGCCAGACGCATGGCGGTGGCGCGGCCGATGCCCGATGCCGCGCCGGTGACGAGAGCGTTGCGTCCGGTGAAGCGCGTGGGTGCCATGGCCAGACTGTACGGCGTCGGTCGACGGGTTGTTCATCCGAGGATCCCGCACTCGACCGAAACAGTGTTCCGAGCCGGCGCCGGCCTGAGCGCCGATCGGCCGATAGGCTGGGAGCCGGAACACAGTGCTCCGCGGTGAGACCGTCACCGCCCATACCGCCGGCAGCCTCCGGGCGCTGGACGGTTCGATCAGGAGGATTCCCATGCCAGAGACCCGGTCCGTGCCGGTGACCGCCCCGTCCGTCCGTGCCAACAAGCGGAGGGACGGACACCCCCCGCTGGTCATGGTCACCGCCTACGACGCCCCCGGGGCGCGTATCGCCGACGCCGCCGGGGTCGACCTCATCCTGGTGGGGGACTCGGTGGCCAACAATGTGTTGGGCTACGAGGACACGCTGCAGGTCACGATCGAGGACATGGCGCACCACACCGCGGCGGTGGCCCGGGCCAAGCCGAAGCCGCTGATCGTGGCCGACCTGCCGTGGATGAGCTACCACCTCGACCCGGTCGACACCGTCCGCAACGCCGCCACCCTGATCCGCGCCGGGGCCCAGGCCGTCAAGCTCGAGGGCGGAGCCAACCGCGTGGTCATGATCGAGGCACTGGTGTCGGCCGAGATCCCGGTGATGGGCCATCTGGGCCTGACGCCCCAGTCGGTCAACACCATGGGTGGCTACCGGGTCCAGGGCCGGGACGACGCCGCCGCCCACGCCCTGGCCGTCGGGGCCAAGGCCGTCGTGGCGGCCGGATGTTTCGCGGTGGTGCTGGAGGGGGTCCCGGACAGGGTGGGCACGGCGATCACCGAGGCGCTCGAGGTGCCCACCATCGGCATCGGGGCCGGTCCGCACTGTGACGGCCAGGTCCTGGTCTTCCACGACCTGCTCGGGTTCAACCAGTCCGTCCCCAAGTTCGTCCGGCGCTATGCCGAGCTGGGCACAGTCGCCACCGAGGCGCTGGCGGCCTACGCCGCCGATGTGCGCTCCGGGGCGTTCCCGGCCGACGCCGAGGCCTATCACTAGAGGCGCCCGGGGCGGCCCGGTCCAACCGCCGCCGGTTTGCCGGTAGAGTAGGCCCGAATCTCACGGCCACCCGAGTGGTGGCCTTTCCCGTTCCGACCTGCCCCACGCCGTGGGGCTCGGGCCGTCCGCGGTCCGATCCAGAGGGAGGTGAGCCGCACATGCGGCCCTACGAAGTCATGGTCATATTCGACACCGGCGCCGACGAGGCCGCCGTGAACGGCGTCCTCGACCGGGCGCTCGAGGCGCTCAAGGCCAAGGGCGGGTCGGCCGGCCGCGTGGAGCGGTGGGGTCGACGGACCTTCGCCTACGAGGTCCAACACAAGCGCGAGGGCTACTACGTCGTCATCGAGCTCACCGCCGAGCCACCGGCCGTGGCCGACATGGAGCGGGTCTTCGTACTGGCCGACGAGGTGCTCCGACACAAGGCCATGCGTATTCCGGACAAGGTGGCCGGCCGCCGTGCCGCCGCCGCTACCACTGGGGAGGGCTGATCCATGGCCAACGGAAATGTCGTCACACTGGTCGGGAACATCACGCGGGATCCCGAGCTCCGCTTCACCAACACCGGCCAGGCCACGTCGAGCTTCGGACTGGCCGTCAACCGGCGGTGGCAGAACCGGCAGACCCAGGAGTGGGAAGAGGCCACGTCGTTCTTCGACGTGGTGTGCTGGCGTGAGATGGCCGAGAACGCGGCCGAAAGCCTGAGCCGCGGCTCGCGGGTGATCGTCACCGGCCGGCTCGAGCAGCGGAGCTGGGAGACACCCGACGGCGACAAGCGGTCCAAGGTCGAGGTGGTGGCGGACGAGATCGGTCCGAGCATCCGGTGGGCCACCGCCCAGGTCACGAAGAACGAGCGGCGGACACCGGGTGAGGGCGGTGCCGGCGGTGGCGGCGGAGGCGGCGGCCGGGGCGGCGGGGGTGCCCAGGCGGGCGGCGGCTCGGGCCCGTCCGGCGAACAGGGATATGGATACAGCGAGGAGCCCTTCTAGTCATGGCACGTAACAACGATCGTGGAGGGACCACCCGGCGCTCCCCCAAGGACACCGGCCGGCGGATCAAGAAGAAGCCCTGCGCCCTGTGCAAGGACCGGGTGGAGTGGGTCGACTACAAGGATGTCGGTCTCCTGCGCAAGTACATGAGCGACCGGGGGAAGATCCGTGCCCGCCGGGTGTCGGGGAACTGCACCCAGCATCAACGGGACGTGGCCATCGCCATCAAGACGGCGCGTGAGCTGGTCCTGTTGCCGTACACCCAGCGCACCACCACGGAGCGGCCCGGCGGCCGCGGCGGCCGGGGCGGCCGCGAGGGTGGTTACGGAGGCCAGGGTGGCTCCGGGCGGGGCCGTCGGGACGAGGAGCGCTCGCTGTCGGCCGACGCCACGTCGAACGCGGTGGCCGACGACGCGCCGCGCGCCGTCGTGGTCGAGGTGGTCGACGAAGAGGTGCTCGAGGTCACGGGCACCGGCGACGGTTCCGTGACCGAGTTGGTGGTCGACGAGGTCGTCGTCGAGGGCGAGGAGGCCTGACATGAAGGTTCTCCTGCGCAGCGACATCGACGGGGTGGGGAAGCGCGGGGACATCATCGACGTCTCCGGCGGCTTCGCCCGCAACCACCTCCTTCCGGCCGGGAAGGCCGTGGCCGCCTCTGCCGGCATCGAGGGCCAGGCCGCGGCCATGCGGCGGTCGCGTGACCTGCGTGACGCCCGCGACCGAGAGTCCTCCGAGACGGTGGCCCGCACCCTGGTCGGCAACGTGATCAACCTGCAGGCCAGGGCGACCGGCGACCGCCTGTTCGGCTCGGTTTCGGCTGCCGACATCGTGCGGCAGGTGGAGGTGCAGACCGGTGCGGTGATCGACCGCAAGGACCTCATGCTCGACGAGCCCATCAAGACGGTGGGGGAGCACAGTGTCCGGGTGGAGCTGGTCGGCGGCGTGGTGTTCGAGCTGACCGTGGACGTCGCCGCCGAGGGCTAGGCCCACCGCGGCGACGCCGGGCCGGTCGTGGCCAGGGGCGACCGGCATCCACCGGCGCGTCACAGCCTCCGGGGAAGATGGCGGCGTGCACTCCACCGTCCGCAGGCGAGGTCCGCTTGTCCACGCGTCGTCCACACCGTGCTTCGGTCATTTCCCCAGGAAGAGACCCTTACGCTCCACAGGGCATCTCGGCGAGGGTTGACGGACCATGGTGCAAGCTGTTGACGACACGCGACCCCGACGTCTGGTCACCCCCCATCCGGGTGGCGGGACGCCGGCCGGCCGCATCCCCCCCCACAGTCTCGAGGCGGAGGAGTCCCTCCTGGGCGCCATGCTGCTGTCCCGGGACGCCATCGCGTCGGCCATGGAGATCTGCAAGCCCGAGGACTTCTACAAGTCGTCGCACGGGCACATCTTCGGGGCCATCACCTCGCTGTTCAGCCAGGGGGAGCCGGCCGACTGGGTGACCGTGTCGGAGGAGCTCCGCCGGCGCGGGCTGCTCGAGACCATCGGCGACCCCTCGGTGTTCGTCTCGCTCCAGGCCAACACTCCGTCGATCGGCAATGCTGACTACTACGCCCGCATCATCGAGGAACACGCTCTGTTGCGCCGGCTGGTATCGGTGGCCGGCGAGATCACCGAGCTGGGATACAGCGTTCCCGAGGACGTCTCCCACGTGCTGGACCGGGCCGAAAGCCTGGTCTTCGACGTGGCCCAGCGTCGAGTGGTGGACTCACTCACCCCGTTGCGCGATCTGCTCGGTGACGGCCTCGATCACCTGCAGCGACTCTACGACCAGGGTGACGCCATCACCGGCCTGGCCACCGGCTACACCGATCTGGACGAGCAGCTGGCCGGCCTGCAACCGTCGAACCTGATCGTGGTCGGTGCCCGCCCCTCCATGGGGAAGACGGCATTCGCCCTGGGGATGGTGGCCCACGCCGGTATCAAGCTCAACGTCCCGACCCTGCTGTTCTCGCTGGAGATGAGCCACATGGAGCTCACCCAACGCCTGCTGGGATCGGAGGCCAGGGTCGATGCCAACCGGATGCGGACCGGAAACCTGCGCGAGGCCGACTGGGCCAAGGTGGGCAACGCCATCAGCCGGATGAGCGAGGCGCCCATCTTCATCGACGACAATCCGAACCTCACGGTCATGGACATACGCGCCCGGGCCCGGAGGCTCAAGAGCCGCGTGGGTCTCGGCCTGGTGGTGGTGGACTACCTGCAGCTGATGACCGGCCGGCACGGGGCGGAGAACCGACAGGTCGAGGTGTCCGAGATCAGCCGTGGGCTCAAGATCCTGGCCCGCGAGCTCGAGGTGCCGGTGGTGGCCCTGTCCCAGCTGTCCCGAGGTCTGGAGCAGCGGCAGGACAAGCGCCCGATGCTGGCCGACCTGCGCGAGTCGGGCTCGATCGAGCAGGACTCCGAC
This sequence comes from uncultured Acidimicrobiaceae bacterium, assembly GCA_963756515.1. Classification (GTDB taxonomy): domain Bacteria; phylum Actinomycetota; class Acidimicrobiia; order Acidimicrobiales; family RAAP-2; genus Bog-756. The sequence continues at coordinate 178,710 of CAVWNV010000012.1, read as the reverse complement.
GTGGTCATGTTCATCTACCGCGACGAGATCTACAACCCGGAGTCGACCGAGAGCCAGGGCACGGCGGAGATCCACGTGGCCAAGCACCGCAACGGTCCCACCGGTGTGCAGCGCCTGGCCTTCATCGGCCACCACACCCGCTTCGACAACATGGCCCGCCCTTAGCGCCTCGGCCCCCGTCGCCGGCGGCCCCGGGTCATCAGGCCGGGGCCGGTCCGGGCGGTGGATCCGGTGACGGGGCGGTGTCACCCGGTCGGGATGGTGACCCGGCCCGCACCACGGCCAGAATGCTCTCGATGGCCTGGTCCTGGGCCTCGAGGTGCTTCTGGATCTCGAGGGCCTCGTGCAGCACGGCGTCGGCATCCTTGTAGGTGGCCTCCGAGCGCTTGTCGGCCGCGGCACTCAGGATGTTCTGGCCCACGATGATGATGGACAACAGCACCAGTTGGAGGAAGGTCTGCGCGATCCAGGCGATGATCCCCTCCCCGCCCGGGTGGAGGGCAGCCGGCAGCCCGAGGAGGGCCAGGACGAAAAAGGCGTAGGCGCACCACATGGTGCCCACACCGCCGGTGATCTTGATGGCCAACCACGAGTTGAAGCGATCGGCCGCGCTGGATGTCGGCAGCTGATCCTTCGTCTTGACCGGCGTGAGGACCTTGCGGGCGTCGACGTAGGGGTGAGGATGGTGGGTGAACAAGGAGGACATGGCTCGATAGTGGCACCGGGGTCGGGCCAATTCGGTGATGATTGACCCATGATCGACTTCCCCATCCCCCGCATTCCCGCCTCGGCCGGGGGTCTGATCCGGGACGGGGAGGGCCGGTTGCTGATCCTCAAGCCGACCTACAAATCGGGTTGGACCATACCGGGGGGCCAGATCGAGGCGGACGGCGAGTCCCCGTGGGAGGGGTGCCGGCGCGAGGTACTGGAGGAGACCGGACTGACGACCGACAGCGGCCGACTGGTCTGCGTGGACTTCCTCCGACCCAGGGCCCACCGACCCGGGGGGCTGCGGTTCCTCTTCGACTGCGGCACCGTCGACGAGGCGGCCCGGGACGAGATCGTCCTGCAGGCCGAGGAGATCAGCGCGTGCCGGTGGGTGACGCCCGGGGACGCGGACCGACTGCTCAGCGGCCCGGTGGGGCGCCGGGTGGCCCAGGGGCTGGCCGCTTCGCCCGGTACCGTCTACCTCGAGGGGGGACGGCCGGTCGCCGGTGTCCGACCGTGATGGGACCAGGAGTGCCCGGGTCACTCCGACGCCAGGCTCGACGGCAGGGTCGGACGGGGCCCATGCTTTGGCGATGACCGACGTCCCCTACACCCACGGCCATCACGAGAGCGTGCTGCGGTCCCACCGCTGGCGGACGGCGGAGAACTCGGCCGGCTACCTCCTGTCCCGGCTGCGACCCGGCCAGAATCTGTTGGACGTGGGGTGCGGACCGGGCACCATCACCTGCGACCTGGCCCGCCTGGTGTCGCCGGGGTCGGTGACCGGGGTGGACGCCTCCGCGGAGGTCGTGGTCGAGGCCCGGTCCACCGCGGTCGAAGCCGGTGTGGGCAACGTCACGTTCGAGGTGGGGACCGTCTTCGACCTGCGGTTCGGCGACGGGTCCTTCGATGTGGTCCACGCCCACCAGGTGCTCCAGCATGTGGGTGATCCGGTGGCGGCTCTCGGCGAGATGCGGCGGGTCTGCCGCCCGGGCGGGGTGGTGGCCGTCCGGGACTCGGACTATCCGGCCATGCGGTACTTCCCCGACGACCCCGAACTCGACCGGGCCATGGCCGCCTACGGCGCGCTGACCCGGGTCAACGGGGCCAACTGGGACGCCGGCCGCCGACTGCTCCACTGGGCGCTCGAGGTCGGGTTCGCCTCAGTGCACCCGTGCGCGTCCACCTGGTGCTTCGCCACGCCGGAGGACCGGGCCTGGTGGGGGGGCCTGTGGGCCGACCGGTTCACCCGGTCCTCCATGGCCGGGCAGCTCGCGTCCCGGGGCATCGCCACCGACAACGACCTCGCCGCCTTCGCCGAGGCGTGGCGTCGTTGGGCGTCGGCACCGGACGGCTGGTTCGCCGTCCTCCATGGTGAGGTGCTGTGCACCGTCTGACTCCGGCCACCGGCCGGCCGGGGAGTTCTCAGCCGGCCAGCCGGCCCAGGGCGTCGAGGAACCGGTCCGGCGCTTCGACCATGGGGTAGTGGCCGACCCCTTCCAACACGGCCAACCCGATGTCGGGCCGGGCCCGCCGCAGTCGCTCGGTCATGGCCGGCACGGCGATCGGGTCGTCCCCGCCCCACACCACGGCCAGGGGCGAAGGGTGGCGCTCGATGGCCCCGGTGAACCGCCGCTCGTGGCGCCGTCGCTCATCGATGTACCGGATGAGGCGGGGGAGGAGTCGCTCCCCGCTCCCATGGGCGATCATCTGCCACTGGGCCGAAGTCTCGGTGTCGTCGACCGCCGAGACAGGACTGAACGTGGCGGCGATGCCGGCCACCACCGCGTCCCGACCGAGAGGAGTGGCGTCGGACAGCCGCTCGTCGGGCAGCGCCAGCAGTAGGAGCTGGCCCTCGCTGAGCTGGGCCAGGTCGATGTAGATGCTGCCGTTGGTGAGGGCCCTGTCGGTGATCACCACGTCCCAGTCGCCCTCGAGCTGGCGCGCCAGCAACTCGCCCCCCACGGTGTCGCCCACGTCGTGGGTCAGGAGGCCCAGCCGGTCCAGGCCGGCCCGCGCCACGAGGGCCATGGCCACGTCGGCCTGGGCGGCCACGGTGTAGGCCACATCCGGCTTCTCCGACAGTCCGTAGCCGATCATGTCGAAGAGCAGGACCCGGCGATGGGTGGCCAGTCGGTCCACCACCCGGTGGAAGTCGAACGACGAGGTGGGGAAGCCGTGCAGCACGAGCAGCGGCGGTCGGAGCTCGGGACCGTCGGGGGCGATGTCGACGACGAACACCGTCCGACCGCACAGTTCGGTCTCCTCGCCGCGGTCCCTCCACGCCGAGGCCAGCCCGTTCACGGCGTGGGGATCAGACCCCGAGGCGTTGGGTGAAGAACGCCAGGACCTGGTCGAGGGCGGCCCGGGTGGGCGTGCCGGGGCGGTCGTCGAGATGCTCGGTGAGTACCGAGTGGGCCGTTTTGGGATGGCCGTGGGGATTGCCCGGGGAGGAGTCCAGCTCGACGCCGATGAATGCGTCGCCGAGCAACTCCCGCAGGTGCTCGAAGCGGGCGGGCGGGCTGGCCCTGTCACCTGTGAACCGGAGCCCGAGCACCTGGCAGCCGGCGACGGCACGTTCCTGCACCCGCCGGACGTCCTGGTCGGACAGGCCGACGTCGCGACGCTGGGCCCTGGTCACGGGGAAGGGGAGGGAAGGCTGGCTGAGCACCGGCGCCACCACCACGTCGTCCACCATCATCCCCAGGGCGAAGCCCCCGGTGAAGCACATGCCGACCGCGCCCACGCCCGGGCCACCGCACTGCTGGTGTTGGTGGCGGGCCAGGGCCCGGAGCCAGTCGATGACCGGGCTGGTCCGGCCGGTGGCCAGCACCGTGAACTCCCTGGCCACGCAGGCCCGGGTCAACGACCCGAGGGTGTAGCCGATGGTCGGGGTCCGCCCGTCCTGGCCGAACAGGTGGGGCATCACCGCGGTGAGCCCAGCCGCGGCCACCTTCCGGGCGAACGCGGCCACGGCGGGCGTGATGCCGGGCATCTCGCTGATCACGATGACGGCCGGACCCGACCCGGTGCGATAGATGACGCGGGTATCACCCCCGTGGGTGAACTCGGACGGCTCGAAGTCGGCCAGCGGATCGGTCATGGCAAGAAGGTAACGCGCCCCCGCCCCGCCCCGCCCCGCCTCGCCCCGCCCGCCCCGCCCCGCCCCGCCCCGCCCCGCCCCGCCCCGCCCCGCCCCGCTCAGGTCACGGCCAGGGTGGCCACCACCGGCCGATGGTCGGAACCGGCGAACTCGCCGATATGGGCCTCGAGCACCGATACCGGTGGTGTGACCATCATGTGGTCGAGCTGGCTGTGGGGGCGCGGGGCCGGCCAGGTCCTGCCGATGATCCCCCGCCGCCACCCGCGGACGTACGAGCTCACCGGGGGTCCCCACAGGTTCATGTCTCCGGTCAGCACCGCCGCCGTGGTCACTGGCGGCAGCTTGGTCCCCAGCAGACGGTACTGGGCGTGCGATCCGTGGGTGATGTGGGCCATGTGGGTCCCGAGGATGGTGAGCGGCCCACCCTCCAGATCGGCGACGCAGCTCATCAGGGCCCGTCGGGCCGGGTCCCGGCGAAGCTTGCCCAGCGGGATCACCGAGACGTCGTGAACCGGAATCCGGGCCAGCACGGCCATGCCCCACCGTCCCCGGGCGAAGGAACGGTCGTCCGGCTCATGGGTTGAGGCCCACCGTTCCCCGTCGATGCGGAGCGTCTTGCGGGTCTGGATCAGTGACGGACCCCAGCGGTCGCCGGCGGAGGGGTGGGGCGAGAAGAGCTTGCCCCGGGCCAGCGCCACCTCGGCCACGATGTCGTACCCGATGGCCGAGGCGATTCGCCCGGCCGTGCTCGGGCTCCCGTCCTCGGGGGACCACGACTCCTGCAGGACCAGGACGTCGGCGTCGAGGGCCCGGCACTGCCCGGCCACGTCGTATGGCCTGCCCCAGCCGTCGACCCCCATGTGCATGTTGAACGTGGCCAGCGTCAGCGAGGCCGGAACGATTTCGCCCATCCGGTTCAGCTCCGTCCCAGGCGGTCAGCCGCCTCGGTCAGCTCGGCGCGGAAGTCGGGGTGGGCGATCTGGGCCAACAGGTGGGCCCGCTCCCGCACCGTTCGCCCGGCCAGGTCGGCGCTCCCGTACTCGGTGATGACCACGCCGGTGTGGTGGCGTGGCGTCGACACCACCGAACCCGCCGGCAGCACCGGGACGAGGCGCGAACGCGTGACCCCGTCGACCACCGCGGTGGAGCGGAGGCAGATCAGCGAGTGGTCGTCGACGCCCATCTCGGCGCCGGCCACGAAGTCCTCGTGGCCGCCCACTCCTGAGATCTGCTTGCCGTCGATGCTGTCGGCCACCACCTGTCCGTACAGGTCGACGCTCAGTGCGCCGTTGACGGAGACGAAGGAGTGGTTGCGGGCGATCACGGTGGGATCGTTGACCACCTGCACCGGTACGAACGCCACCTGCTCGTTCCCGTCCAGCCAGCCGTACAGCTCGGAGGAGCCGAGGGCGAACGTGGTGATCGACACCCCGTTGAACAGGCCCTTGGCGTCGTTGGTGACCTTGCCGGACCGGTGCAGCTGCATGAGGCCGTCGGTGAACATCTCGCTGTGGATCCCGTAGGAGCCCCCCGGGCCGGAGGCCAGCTTGGACGCCACGATGTCGGGCACCGCCCCGATGCCGATCTGCAGGGTGGCGCCGTCGGCCACGAACGACCGGGCCCGGTCGGCGATGGCCTCGTCCACATCGTCGGGGGGTGCCTGGGCCAGGGCGTAGGGCGTGCCGTCGGCCTCGACCAGCACGTCGATCAGGTCGAGATCGAGGGTGTTGGTGAACTCCGGACCGAGTGAGCACGTCCGGGGCAGATTGGGGTTGACCTCGACGACCAGGAGCCGCTCCGGGTCGCGCCCGGCCATGGTCAACTCCTCCAGGGTGGCGCCGAGGTGGAGCGAGAGGTTGACGGACCCATCCGGGCCCGGCGGCGCGGCCTGGGCCGTCATGACCCTCGGCGCGAAGCGGCGGAGTATGGGGGCGAACTGTCGGAATCCCCCCGGCACCAGCTCGATGTTGGCCCCCTGGGCCAGCATGATCCGCTCAGCCGGCCCGAAGAACCCGCTGCGGTAGGAGACCCGGGGGTGCATGAGCACCGTGTAGTACCCGAGCAAAAGGGCCCCGCCGAAGGTCAGCTCGTCCCAGTCGTCCCGCTCCCCGAGGGCGGTGAAGAAGGCGTCCGGGTTGGCCGGTCCCAGCCCGAACCCGATGGCGTCGCGGGTCCGGATGAGGGACGCGGCCTCGTCAGGGGTACAGATGGTGGGTGCCATGGCTCCAGTGTGGCACCCACGGTTCACGCTCCAGCGCTGAGAGCCGCGTGGACGGGACCGGACGACGGAGGCCACCGGCAGGTGGGAGCATGACGAGGTGAAGATCGACACGCTCCTGTCCGGCCTCGAGGAGGCCCCGGAACACGCCCGCCGCCTCGAGGCCCTCGGCGTCGACGGCGCGTTCACGTTCGAGGGGCCGCACGATGTGTTCATGCCGCTGGTCCTGGCGGCCGGGGCCACCTCCCGGCTCGAGTTGGCCACCAACGTCGCCATCGCCTTCCCCCGCAATCCGGTCCAGCTGGCCCACCAGGCCTACGACCTGCAGCTGCTGACGCGGGGGCGGTTCACACTGGGCCTCGGATCGCAGATCCGGGCCCAGGTGGAGAAACGCTACGGCGCTTCCTTCGACCGACCCATCGCCCGCATGCGCGAGATGGTCGCGGCGCTGCGGGCCATCTTCGCCACCTGGGAGACCGGGGAGCCGCTCGACTTCCGGGGCGAATTCTCGTCGCACACCCTCATGCCCCCCATGTTCAACCCGGGCCCGCTCCCGTTCGGCACGCCACCCATCGCCATCGGCGGCCTGGGACCGCAGATGGTGAGGTTGGCGGCGGAGGTGGCCGACGGGCTGCTGGTCATGCCGTTCAACACCGCCGACCACTTCCGGCAGCGGACCCTGCCGTCCATCGAGGAGGGCCTGACCCGGGCCGGTCGGAAGAGGTCGGAGCTCACCGTGACCGGTGAGGTCATCGTGTGTTGCGGGCGCAGCGACGAGGAGCTGGAGACGGCCCGGTTGGCCGGCCGGTGGTTACTCTCCTTCTATGCGTCCACGCCTGCGTACCGCCCCGTCCTCGAGGTCGAGGGATGGGAGGAGCTCCAGCCGGAGCTCAACCGGCTGTCCAAGTCCGGCCGCTGGGAGGAGATGCCGGCCATGATCGACGACGCCATGCTGGCCACGTTGGCCGCGGTGGGGTCGCCCGCCCAGGTGGCCACCGATATCACGGGCCGATTCGGTGGACTGGTCGACCGGGTGGGGTTCTACACGCCCTACCTGGTGGCGGACGAGACCCTGGGCGAGCTGGTGTCCGAGCTCGGTCGGCGGGGCACCGCGGCCGGGGGCCGTCCATGACCACCGCGGCCGGGGGCCGTCCATGACCACGAGTCCCGGCGACTACGACGAGTTCTCCCTCTTCCACGAGAACGCCAGCGAGGCCGGTCTCGTCTGGGCCGGCCCACCCACCGTGGAGCGGCGGTTCGTGGAGACGGACGCCGGTCGCACGGTGAGCGCCCTGGTGTGGGGCACCGGACCGGCCCAGTACGTGCTCGTCCACGGCGGTGGCCAGAATGCCCACACCTGGGACACGGTGGCCCTGGCGCTCGATCGGCCCCTCGTCGCCATCGACCTGCCCGGGCACGGCCATTCGGCGTGGCCGGGTGACGCGGCCGGGCTGGCTCCGGCGGCCATGGCCGAGGACATGGCTACGGTCGTGGCCGACCTGGCCCCGTCGGCCGCGGTGGTGGTCGGCATGTCCCTCGGCGGCATCACCTCCATCGCCCTGGCCGGTGCCCATCCCGACCTGGTGCGGAAGCTGGCCCTGGTCGACATCACCCCGGGGGTCGACCACGAGAAGAGCTCGGACATCGCCGCCTTCCTGGCCGGCCCGGAGACCTTCGCCTCCTTCGACGAGATCCTCCAGCGCACCATCCAGTTCAACCCGACTCGATCGGAGTCGTCACTCCGCCGAGGAGTCCTGCACAACGCCGTGCAACGGGAGGACGGCTCGTGGACGTGGCGCCATCAGCTCGGTCGCCCGAGCGGCGGCAGCGGCTTACACGTCGACGCCGTCGACTTCGGCTCGCTGTGGGAGGACCTGGAGCGGATCCCTGTGCCGGTGCTGCTCGTCCGGGGTGCGCTGTCCCCGGTGGTCGACGACGCCGACCAGGCCGAGTTCCTCCGCCGCCGGCCGGCGGACCGGGTGATCCGCGTCGAAGGCGCCGGCCACAGTATCCAGGGCGATCAACCGGTGGAGCTGGCCCGGATCCTCACGGAGTTCCGGGCCGGCCCCTGACGGTCATGCCGCCGACGGTCAGGCCGCCGACGGCTGCTCCACCCGGCCCGTCGGGTCCGCGGCCGTCCCCCCCACCAGCGCGGCGTCCAGCACCTCGCCGATCTCCGAGGCCAGGTGGAAGTTCATCTGGTCGCGGACGGCCTCGGGAACATCCTCGAGGTCGGGCCCATTGCGGATGGGCAGGACCACGGTGGTCAACCCGGCCCGGTGGGCGGCCAGGACCTTCTGACGCACGCCACCGATGGGAAGCACCCGGCCCTGCAGGGTGACCTCACCGGTCATGCCGACCGCCGACCCCACCGGAACTCCCCGGAGCAGGCTGACCAGAGCCGTGGTCATGGTGACCCCGGCCGAAGGTCCGTCCTTCGGGATGGCGCCGGCCGGGACGTGCAGATGGAACCGTTTGCCGGCGAAGATCGTCGGGTCGATGCCGAGCTGCTCGGCGTGGGAGCGCACGTAGGACAGGGCGATCTCCGCCGACTCCTTCATCACGTCTCCCAGCTGACCGGTCAGGGTCAGCCCCTCGCCACCGTCCATCATGGACGCCTCGACGTAGAGCACGTCGCCGCCGGCGCCGGTCACGGCCAGACCGGTGGCCACGCCGGGCACCGCGGTCCGGTCGGCCGCCTCGAAGAAGAAGCGCGGCCGCCCCAGCCATGCCCGGACGTCGTCGGCCCCGACCGTCAGCGGCGTCTCCACGTCGTCGGAGGCGATACGCGCCGCCACCTTGCGCAGGAGCCGGCCGAGCTCACGTTCGAGCGACCGGACGCCGGCCTCGCGGGTGTAGTCCCCGATCACGGTGCGGAGAGCGTCGTCGGAGATGGTCACCTCGTCGGCGCCCAGGGCGGCCCGACCCAGTTGTCGGCCGACCAGATGATGCCTGGCGATGGCCACCTTCTCCTCCTCGGTGTACCCGTCGAGCCTGATGACCTCCATCCGGTCGAGCAGGGGCCCGGGGATGGTGTCGATCATGTTGGCCGTGGCCATGAACAGCACCTTGGACAGGTCCAGTTCGACCTCGAGGTAGTGGTCGCGGAAGGTGTGGTTCTGCGCCGGGTCGAGCACCTCCAACAGCGCCGACGACGGGTCGCCCCGATAGTCGCCACCCAGCTTGTCCACCTCGTCCAGCAGGATGACCGGGTTCATGGTCCCCGCCTCGCGCAGGGCCCGCACCAACCGGCCGGGCTGGGCCCCGACATAGGTCCGGCGGTGGCCCCGGATCTCCGCCTCGTCGCGCACCCCGCCCAGCGCCACCCGCACGAACGAGCGCCCGAGGGCGCGGGCCACCGACTCACCCAGCGAGGTCTTGCCGACCCCGGGGGGTCCGACCAGGGCCAGGATGGCTCCCGCGCCGCGACCCGACACCGGAGCCAGGCCCCGTTCGGCCTGCAGCTTCCGCACGGCCAGGTGTTCGAGGATGCGGTCCTTCACGTCGTCCAGGCCGTCGTGGTCCTCGTCGAGGATGCGCGCCGCCTCGGCCACGTCGAGCCGATCCTCGGACTGCTCACCCCACGGCAGCTCGAACACGGTGTCGAGCCAGGTGCGGATCCACCCGTGCTCGGGATTCTGTTCGCTCATGCGCTCGAGCTTGTCGACTTCGCGCTCCACTGCCTTGCGCACGGCTTCGGGCAGGTCGCGCTGGGCCGCCTTGGCGCGGTAGTCGTCGGGATCGTCCTCGTCGCCGGAGCCCATCTGGCCCAGCTCCTTCTTGATCGACTCCAGCTGCCGCCGCAGGAGGAACTCGCGCTGGGTCTTCTCCATGCCCTCCTCCACGTCGGTCTTGATCCGCTCGCGGAGCGTCAGGTCGGCCAGAACCTCGCGCGACCATGCGATGACCAGCCGCAGCCGTGCCACCACGTCGAGGGTCTCGAGGACCTCGACCTTCTGGGCCAGGGACAGGTCGGGCGAGTAACCGGCCATGTCGGCCACCCGACCGGGCTCGCTGACCTCACCCAGCCGTTCCGCCAGCCGGCCGGCGCCCCGGCTGACCAGGATGTTCTCGACCACGGCCCGGTACTCGCGGGCCAGCTCGGCCGCCTCGTCCGAGGCACTCTCCTCGGGCAGGACCTCGACCTCCACCCAGAGGGCCTGACCGGTTCCGGGCACCGCAGTGCCGAGGCGGGCCCGCTCGACCCCGCGCACGGCCACGGCGGGCATGCCGCCGGGCAGCTCGCCCTTCTCCATGACCTCGGCCACCACACCCACCGTTGCGTAGCGACCGTCGATGAAGGGGACGATGACGAAGTGACCACCGGCCGCCTCGGCCGCCTCGGCCGCCGCCCTGGCCTCGTCCGACTCGAGGGCCATGGTGAACACCATGCCGGGCAGCACCACCCCGGACGTGAGTGGCAGCAGGGGCAGGTTCTCGGTGTCGGTCTTCTCAGTCAGTTGGTCCATGATTCCTCCGGATGACACAGCAGTGCGCTGTGGGGGAGTCAACAGGACAGGCGAACGTCTATTCCCTTCCCACTCGCTCCACCCCTGTGAGCTGGGACGATGTCCACAGCAAACGAACCGGGGCGGCGTCCTTCTGCCTGAAACACTCCGGCAATCGGGAAGAAACGCGACTGGGGCACCATACGGGGATGGACCAATCGCCCGTGGCCGGCTGGCAGGGCCACGTCATCGTCTGTGGTCTGCAGGGCGTCGGGCTCCGGATGGTCGAGCAGCTCCACCAGGCCGGGGTGCAGGTGGTGGTGGTGGACGAGGAGGCCGAGCCCCGCCTGGTGCGCATCGTCGAGGCCTGGGACATCCCCTTCATCGTGGGCAGCCCGCGCATCGGGGGGTTCCTGGAGCGGGCCGGCCTGGCCCAGGCCCGGGCCGTGGTCTGCGCCGAGCGCACCGAGGTCGAGACCCTCGAGACCGCTCTGCTGGTCAGTGAGCGGCGGCCCGACATCCGGGTGGTGGTCCAGTTGGCCAACGCCGCCGTAGGGGCCGCGGTCGGCGATGTGACCGGGCCGGGGACGGTGCTCGACGTGGCCTCGCTGGCCGCCCCGTCCATCGTCGAGGCCTGCCTGGGCCGCGACTCGTACCAGATCGAGCTGGGGGGGACCCTGTTCACGACCTCCGAGGTCGAGGTGGAGCGGTTCGCGTCGATCCGGGCACTGTTCGGAGCCCTGGCCCCCATCGGCGTGATCCCGGCCGACGGGTCGCCGACCATTGCCTGCCCGGGCCGGGACTACCAGGTCCACGTGGGGGACCGGGTCACCGTGCTGGGGACGTCCGAGGAGCTGGAGGCGGCCAATCTCCTTCCCGCCGCAAGTGGCGACGACGGCTCCGGTCTCCGGAGGCACCACCATCACGCCGGCGCCGGCCTGCTCCCGCGGATCGTCTCGCTGCTGGGACAGGACGACAACAGTGCCCTCCGCTTCGCCATCGTGGCCGCCTCGTCGCTCATCGTCCTGTCCACCGTCATCCTCCGTACCTTCTACCGGGTGCCCGGTGGCGGCCACATGAACGTGTTGACCTCCCTCTACTTCACCGTCGAGACGATCTCCACCGTCGGCTACGGCGACTTCTCCTTCGCCAACCAGTCCACCGCCCTGCTGGTGTTCGGGATCTTTCTCATCGCCGCCGGCGCCACGCTGCTCACGACGGTGTTCGCCCTCATCACCAACGTGCTGGTGTCGTGGCGCATCGAGCAGTCCCTCGGTCGCCAGCAGCTCGTTGGCCTGGAGGGCCACGTGGTGGTCGTCGGGCTGGGGTCGGTGGGCATCCGGGTGCTCGAGGGTCTGCAGGCCGCCGGTCGCGAGGTGGTGGTGGTGGAACGGAGTGAGAACAACCGGTTCCTCAACCAGGCCCGGGCCCTCGGTGCCCCGGTGCTCATCGCCGACTCCACCCAACGCCAGACGCTGGAGGACGCCAACGTGCACTCGGCCTCGGCGGTGGCCGTCCTGACCAGCGACGACCTGACCAACATCGAGACCGGTCTGGCCGTCCGCGACTACCTCGGAGAACGCTGGGTGAGCGTGCCGGTGGTGCTCCGGGTGTTCGACCGTGACCTCGGCCACACCGTGGAGCACCATTTCGACTTCAGGCATGTGCGCTCGACCTCGGCCATCGCCGCGCCGCGCTTTGTGGGCGCCGCCCTCGGTCTCGACATCCTGGGTTCGTTCGACGTCGCCGAGCAGGCGTTCCTGGTCGGCCGGTTGACGGTGGCCCCCGGTCGCGGGCTCGACGGCCTGGCCATGGTGGACCTGCCGGCCCAGACCCGGGTGATCGCCCTCAGCCGGGCCGCCGACGGAGGGCGTCTCGAACACCCCCCCCGCCGCGACACACGGTTCGCCCCCGGGGACCAGGCCTACGTGCTCGGGCCGTACGAGGAGCTCCTCCGGGTGCTGCGGCACGAGCACGAGGGCGACGTCGGCTCCTCGGTGTAAGGCTCGCCCCCGGTGGCCGCCCCGCCACCGGGCGCAGCGAGTATCCGAGCACGTCATCGGGCAGTTCATTCCGAGAGCACCGAGTGTTCGTGCTCAGTTCACCCCATGTTTGCCGCACGTTCACTTCCGATCGGTACGGTCACCCCGGGGTGCCCATCGTGCCCCGACTCGGGCGGCACGCTGACTAGGTACGCCGTGACCAGGAACGCTACGGAGGTCAGAGCACCAGTGGACACAGGAACTTCTCGCCAGGCGGTAACGGGACCGCAGCGTCGGACGAAGCGCATCTTCGCCATGGGCCTGGTCGCCGGGGGAATCCTGCTCGCTGCATGCAGCTCGTCCTCCACGCCGGCCACCACGACCGTGCCTCCCGGCGGCAAGCTGAGCTCCAGCAACGCCGCCTTCATCGCCTCCGACCTCAAGGCCCCCGCCGGCACCCTCACCGCGGCCGGCTCGACCTTCGTGCAGCCCTTCTTCACCAAGGCCTTCTTCACCTATACGTCGAGCAACCAGGGACTGCAGGTGAACTACTCCGGCGTCGGAAGCGGGGACGGCATCTCCGACTTCCAGGCCGGCACGGTGGCCTTCGCCGCCTCGGACGTGCCCATGTCGTCCTCGGACCTGGCCAAGGTGCCGGCTTCCTCCGGCCCGGTCATCCAGATCCCCGACATCCTGGGCGGGGTCTCGGTGTCCTACAACCTCCCCGGTGTGACCAAGCGGATCAAGCTGGACGCCGCCGTGCTGGCCGGCATCTTCGACGGCACCATCAAGACGTGGAACGCCTCGCAGATCACCGGCCTCAATCCAGGGGTGACCCTCCCGTCCAACGCCATCGTGCCCGAGGTGCGGGCGGACAGTTCGGGGACGACGTACATTTTCACCGACTACCTGGCCAAGGCGGCCGGCACGGCCTGGACACTGGGCACGTCGAAGACCATCAGCTGGCCTTCGGTGGCGATCCAGACCCCCCACAACTCCGGGGTGGCCTCGAGCATCAAGTCGACGCCGTACTCCATCGGGTACGTGGAGCTGGCCTACGCCATCCAGAACGGCTTCACCTACGCCGCCATCAAGAACGCCGCCGGCGTCTACGTGGTGCCGTCCGGAGCCACGGTGGCCGCCGACGCCGACCAGCACGTGGGGGTCACGCCGACCGACTTCTCCATCGTCAACGAGCCCGGTGCCACCAGCTACCCGATTTCGGGCTACAGCTGGGCCATCCTGCTGCAGAAGCAGACCAGCGCCACCACCGGGGCTCAGGTGGTCAAGGTCCTCGACTGGACCACCCACACGGGAGGTGGACAGGATCTCGCCGTCGGCCTCGACTACGTGCCACTGCCGCCCGCGGTCCAGAACACCAACCGGACCGCGCTGCTGACGGTTACCGGCCCGAGCGGGCAGGTGCTCCTGACCAAGTGAGGTCGGCGGACCGTCGAGGACGGAGAGGGGCTGACATCAGGCTGTGACGAATGTCGAGACAGTGACACCGGGGAGTGAGAAGCGGGGCGGGCGCTTCGGCCTCCCCAACGGTGCCTACCGGGCCATCCTGATTTCCATGGCGGGGATCTTCGTGGCCCTGGTGGCGTGGTACGTCGTCTCCATCATCGTCCAGGCCAAGCCGGCCTTCACCACCCTCGGCTTCACGTGGATCTTCCAGAAGACCTGGGACCCGAACCACAACAAGTACGGCCTGCTCCCGTTCATTCTCGGGACCATCGAGACGACCGCCATCGCCGTGGTGCTGGCCGTGCCCATCGGCCTCGGCACCGCCATCGCTCTGGCCCACCTGGTCCCCGATCGTCTCCGCCCGCCCCTCTCCACCGCCGTCGAGCTGCTGGCCGCCGTGCCCAGTGTGGTCTACGGCCTGTGGGGCCTCATCGTGTTGGCTCCGCTGTTCCGGGACCACGTCGAGCCGTTCCTGACCTCGGTGTTGGGTTGGACGGGTCTGTTCAACGGGCCCAACTCGGGCGTCGGCCTGCTGCTGGCCGGTGTGATCCTGTTCGTGATGATCCTCCCCACCATGGTGGCCATCTCGAGAGACGTCCTGGCCGTGGTGCCCAGAGAGCAGGTGGAAGGGGCCATGGCCCTCGGCGCCACCAAGTGGCAGGTGCTGCGCAAGGTGGTGGTGCCCGGAGCCCGCACGGGCATCCTGGGCGGCTTCACACTGGCCATGGGCCGGGCCCTGGGTGAGACGGTGGCGGTGGCCCTGGTCATCGGCAACTCGCCGTTCATCGCCCACTCGATCAAGGCGCCGGCGGCCACGCTGGCTTCGCTGATCGTGAACTTCTTCGGTGAAGCCAGCGGCACCGAACTCAGCGCCCTGTTCGGCGCGGCCCTGGTCCTCCTGTTCATCGGCATCGCCGTCAACGCCATGGCCCGGCTTCTGGTGCTCGGCACGGCCCGGTCCGGCGGGGCCTCGTCGGTGGCGGTGGCGTGATGGCCACCACCCTCACCTTCGACGCCTCCTCCGACCCGATCCTGGTCCGTCGCGAGCGCATCCAGAGCGTCGCCGCCGCGTCCCTGGGCCGCCGCAAGATGTACTCGAGGATCGCTGTCGGCATCTGCTGGGCCTTTCTGGTCATCGCCATCATCCCGCTGGTGGCGGTGGTGGTGTACGTGGTCATCAAGGGACTTCCGGCCTGGAACGCCGACTTCTTCACCAATCCGACCTACCCCGAGGGGATCCCGGGGGGCGGTGTGGCCAACGCCATCGTGGGTACGGTCGAGATCGGGATCATCGCCACCGCGGTGACCGTCCCCATCGGTCTCCTGTGCGGGCTCTTCCTGGCCGAGTCGGACGGCAAGGCGGCCGGGGCGGTGCGCTTCACCGCCGACGTGATGACCGGGGTTCCGTCCATCACCATCGGCATCTTCGGGTACATCGCCTTCGTCAAGAACTTCGGCTACAGCGGGTTGGCCGGAGCTTTCGCCATCGGGATCATCATGCTGCCGGTGATCATCAGGGCGGGAGAGACGGCCATCCGCGGGGTCCCCCAGCACCTGGGTGAGGCGGCTCTGGCCCTCGGGGCCCGCCGGGCCACCATCGCCCGCCGAGTGGTGGTCCCGGCCGCCCTGCCCGGCATCATCACCGGAGTACTGCTGGCGGTGGCCCGGGGACTGGGCGAGACCGCGCCCCTGTTGTTGACCATCTTCGGCAACCAGTACATGCAGTGGAATCCGACCAAGCCCATGAACGCATTGCCCCTCACCATCTTCAACAACAGCAGCCAGCCCTATCCCGATCTCGTCCAGATCGCCTGGGGAGCGGCCCTGCTGCTCTTGGTGATCGTGCTTGTATTGAGTGTGGGGAGCCGGGTCCTCGCCTGGCGCCTGCAGAAGGAGAGACGATGATCGAGCCCAACGCCCCCACCAAGGACGGCCTCTTGCTCAACACCGGCCAGGTGTTGCTCGAACCACCCACCGGAGACCCGGTCATGCGCCTGACGGACGTGGCGGTGGCCTTCGCCGGCCGCAAGGCGGTACGCGACGTGACTTTCGACGTGCACCCGGGGGAGATCACCGCCCTGATCGGCCCGTCCGGCTCGGGGAAGACCACGCTGCTGCGGGCCCTCAACCGGATGCACGACACCGTGCGGACGGCTTCGGTCACCGGCAGCATCATGCTCGGGGACACCGACGTGAACGCCGCCTCCACCGATCCCACGCTGCTCCGGAGCCGGGTGGGCATGGTCTTCCAGCGCCCGAACCCGTTCCCCACCATGAGCATCTACGAGAACGCGGTGGCCGGACTCAAGTTCAACGGGGTACGCAAGAAGGCCCTTCTCGACGAGGCGGCGGAGTCGGCCCTGATCGGCGCGGCCCTGTGGGACAGCGTGCGGGACCGGCTCAAGGCCCACGCCAGCACGCTGTCCGGCGGTGAGCAGCAGCGGCTGTGTATCGCCCGGGCCCTGGCCGTGGAGCCCGAGGTCCTGCTGATGGACGAGCCCACCTCGGCCCTCGATCCCATTGCCACCAAGCGCATCGAGGAGTTGGTCGGGGAGCTCAAGCACCGGGTCACCATCATCATCGTGACCCATAACATGCAGCAGGCCATGCGAGTGTCCGACCGGTGCGCCTTCCTGTTGATGGGTGACGACAAGGCCGGCGAGCTCATCGAGTTCGGACCGACGGCCAAGCTGTTCAGCGAACCGACCGATACTCGGACCCTCGACTACGTGAACGGCCGGTTCGGCTAGGCGCCCACCGGCTGGTTCCGGTCCCCACTCCCGTAGCCAGAGGCCAGAGGTGAGGGTGGGGGGTACGGGGTACCGTCGGGATCGATCCGGAAGCCCACCCCCCGCACGGTCACGATGAACCGGGGATCGGCCGGGTCCGGTTCGAGCTTGGCCCGCAGGCGGTGGATGTGGGTGTCGAGGGTGCGACTGTCCGACAGGAAACGGTCGGGCCACAGCAGGTCGATCAGTTCGTCCCGAGTTCGGACCCAGCGGGCCGGCGACAACAACACCGCGAGCAGGTCGAACTCGCGTCGGGACAGGTGGGTCTGGACACCGTCCACCGTCACCTCCCGCCTGACGAAGTCGACACTCACAGCGCCGAAGCTCACCTCGGAGGGCAACGACTCCCCGCCCCCGGTGAACTCCCCCGTCTCGAGCAGGTCGGCGGCGGTCGGCCCACCCGGTGCCGGCAGTGAGACCCGTCTGAGGATGGCGTGCATCCGGGCCACCAGCTCACGGAGCCGGAAGGGCTTGGTCACGTAGCCGGCCGCCCCCAGCTCGAAGCCCAGGACCACGTCCAACTCGGCGTCGACGGCGCTCACCATCACGATCGGCACCGGGGCCAGGGCCCGCATGCGGCGGCACACCTCGACGCCCCGGACCCCGGGCAGCACCAGATCGAGCAGGACGATGTCGGGCGTGCGCTCGGCGAACCTCCGGAGGGCCTCGTAACCGTCGGCGGCCACTTCCACGTCGAATCCCTCGCGGGACAGGCCCGAGGACAGGGCCTGGCGATAGGACTCCTCATCCTCCACCACCAGCACTCTGATGCGCTCGCTGTCGGCGACCATGGGCAGCATCTCCTTCGGAGCGAACCTTAAGAAGGCCAGGTGAACGTCGGAGGACCGGTGGACGACACGGTGGTGATCGTTCGGTGAACGTTGTGGGACAGATCGGCGTCCGACCCTGGTGGGGTCGGACGCTGGCCGGCGGACCCTTGGTGGCCTTGTCAGACCGGGTCAGGTGAGCGAGCCGAGGGCCAGTCCGAGGGCCGCCGCTCCCAGCCCGAGCCCGAGGCTGACCCCCACGTTGAGTGCCGCCGCGCCCCACCGGCGGTCCTCGGCCAGGAGCACCGAGTCGAAGGTGAAGGTCGAGAACGTGGTGTAGGCGCCGATCAGCCCGGTGCCGGCCACCGTGAGCCAGGTGGGTGAGACCCCGTGGTGGGCCGCCGATCCGGTCAGGAAGCCGAGCGCCAGCGAACCCGACAGGTTGACGACCAGGATGCCGAGGGGGAAGCCGGCGTCGAACCTCCGCTGCACCACATGGTCGACCAGGTAGCGGAGGACGGCCCCGCAGGCCCCGGCCAGGGTGACCCCGAGGACGATCATGGCCGGGTCCGGTCCCGGTCCGGCTCTTCGGCCAGGGAGCCGATGTCGTCGGGGTCGGGCAGCGAGTGGTCGCCGGGTACCGGCAGGAAACGCCCACGACCCAGGGCCATGCCGAGGCCGGCCGCCACCACCCCGGCCACCAGCGAAACCACCACATAGACCGCGGCCGGGCCGACCCGACCGTGCTGGGCCCGCTGGGAGGCCTCGACCACCAACGTCGAGAAGGTGGTGAATCCCCCGCAGAACCCGATGGCGGCGAACGGCCGGACGAACCGGGTCGGGGGCCATCGTTCGACCACCAGCGTGACGATGAGGCCCAACAGCAGGGATCCGGCCACATTGACCGTGAAGGTGGGCCAGGGGAACCCGAGGGGCGACGGGACGAGCGACCGGTCCATCCCGTAGCGGGCCAGTGTCCCGAGGGCGCCTCCGGTGGCGATGGCGACGAGGCGCAGCGGAGCTTCGGGCATCCGGCCCGGGTCGCCGATGTCGGCTGTGGGCATCGTCACTCCTTCCGGTCTCGCGTTGCGTGCTCTTCCGGTAGGAGTCATCAGCCGATGTCGGCGGTTCCGGCGAACTCCATCGCCTCGGCCATGTTACGGCAGCAGGACGGTATGGCGGAGGACGTGGCGATGTGGCGTCGGCCTGCCCCGACGGCGGCGGTGCTTCAGGCCGGGGCCCAACCGCCCGTCGGCCGTCGGCCGTCAGTGACGTTGGAGCGGATGCCAACCGGAGTCGGCCAGTCCCCTACGGCCTGAAGCGGTAGCCGATCCCGCGGACGGTCAACACGTGCTGGGGCTCGGCCGGCGTGAGCTCGACCTTCTTGCGGAGCCGTTTGACGTGGGTGTCGAGCGTGCGGCTGTCGCCCTTGGTGCGGTCACGCCAGATCCTCTCCATGCACTGCTTGCGGGTGACCACGTTGCCGGCCTCGGAGACCAGAAGGGCCAGGAGGTCGAACTCCTTGCGGGACAGCTCCACCTCTTCCTCCCGTACCACCGCCTGGCGGAGTGAGACATCGATGCGGACCGGTCCCAACGTGTAGATGCCGTCGGGGGCGGAGACGGGTGCGGGTGCGGGCGACGGTCGGCCGACCCGTCGGAGGACGGCGCGGATCCGCGCCGTCAGCTCGCGGGGACGGGGCGGCTTGACCACGTGATCGGCCGCCCCGGCCTCGAGAGCCAGTACCGCCCCGAGCTCGTCGTCACGGGCGGTGACCATGATCACCGGCACCGAGGAGATGTCACAGATCCGGTGGTAGACGGACAGGCCCTGGGCTCCGTCGAGATCCATGTCGAGCAGGATCAGGGCCGGATCGACGGCGGCGACCAACGACAGACCCTCGGCTCCGTCGGTGGCGGTGACGACGTCGAATCCCTCCACCGACAACGTGGCGGCCAGACCGTCCCGGGACTGGCCGTCGCCGTCGATGATCAGGACGGTCGGGTGTCCCAACGGGGGGAGCACGCCGTCCTCGGCCTGGCTGAAGGCCAGCGTCATGTCCGATCCACGACCTTCCGGAATCGGAGGCAGCCGGCACCGTGCCCCCGCCGGCGGGCCCGGGCGGTCACGCCGCTACCGGGCCGTCTCAGCGGAGGAGGTACACCGGGTAGGGATGCCGTGAGCGGCAGAGGGGGCCAGCCCTCCGGCCGCGCCGACACCGATGCCGGCGCTTCCCGGGTCCGATTGCCCTGGGGCCGGACGGGGCGTGAGCACCAGGATTCTCGGTTCGCCCCCATCGACGATCACGCTAGGGAGGTCAGGTGAACGCCACGCAATCGCCGCGTCACGGAAAAGTGAATGCTGGGTGATCTTCTCCTTCGGACTGATCCCGCCTGAGGACCGATCCGGCCTGAGAACGCGGCCACGGCGTGCCACCATGGGGGCCGAGCGCCCGGCGCGGGCAGTCAGACCAGTCAGGACGGAGCGGCACGAGATGAGCGGCACGAGATGAGCGGCACTGAGGGTCCGGTGGACCTGGCCTCGACGGACGAGTGGGCGCAACTGGTCCACCAGTACGACGCCGTGGGGGACCGGCACCTCCGACAGCTGTTCGCCGACGAGCCGGATCGCGCCACCTCGATGACGGTCCGGGCCGGCGACCTGCTCCTCGACTACTCCAAGCACCGGGTCACCGGCGAGACGATGGCGGCCCTCATGGCCGTGGCTCGCCGGAGCGGCGTCGAGCAGCGACGCGACGCCATGTTCGCCGGTCGGCACATCAACACCACCGAGGACCGGGCCGTCCTCCACGTGGCCTTGCGCATGCCCAGGGGGACCCGTCTCGAGGTCGACGGCCGGGACGTCGTGGCCGACGTGCACCGGGTGCTCGACCGTATGGGCTCGGTGGCCTCGGCCATTCGCTCCGGGGCGTGGACCGGTGCCACCGGCGAGCGGATCACGGCCGTGGTCAACATCGGTATCGGCGGATCAGACCTCGGTCCGGCCATGGCCTACGAAGCGCTCCGCGACTACGCCAGCCCGGACATCGAGTGCCGGTTCGTGTCCAACATCGACCCGGTCGACCTCTATCACAAGACCCACGATCTCGATCCGGCCCGGACCCTGTTCGTCGTGAGTTCGAAGACGTTCACCACCCTGGAGACGCTCACCAACGCCGCCGCCGCCCGCCAGTGGGTGCTCGACGGACTCGGGACCGGGGACGAGGCGGTGGCCAAGCACTTCGTGGCGGTGTCCACCAACGAAGCGGGGGTGACGGCGTTCGGCATCGACCCGGTCAACATGTTCGGCTTCTGGGACTGGGTGGGGGGGCGCTACTCGTACGACTCGGCCATCGGGTTCTCGCTGATGGTGGCCATCGGACCCGAGGCCTTCGACGACATGCTGGCCGGCTTCCACACCATCGACGAGCACTTCGCCTCGGCCCCCCTCGAAGAGAACATGCCCGCCATCCAGGGCCTCTTGAATGTCTGGTACAACAACCTGTTCGGGGCCGAGACCCACGCCGTCCTGCCCTATAGCCAACGGCTGGCCCGGTTTCCGGCCTATCTGCAGCAGCTCACCATGGAGTCCAACGGAAAGTCGGTCCGCCGGGACGGGTCGCCGGTGTGGGGCCAGACCGGCGAGATCTTCTGGGGTGAACCCGGCACCAACGGCCAGCACGCCTTCTACCAACTCATCCATCAGGGGACCAAGCTCATCCCCGCTGACTTCATCGGGTTCGGCCGCTCCACCCGTGAGCACGGTGAGCAGCAGGATCTCTTGATGTCCAACTGCTTCGCCCAGTCGAAGGTCCTGGCCTTCGGGCGGACGGCCGAGGAGGTGGCGGCCGAGGGCACGGCCCCCGAACTGGTTCCCCACAAGGTGATGCCCGGGAACCACCCCAGCTCGACCATCATCGCCCCGTTGCTGACGCCGTCCGTCCTCGGCCAGTTGGTGGCGCTGTACGAACACACGGTGTTCACCGAGGGAGCGGTGTGGGGCATCGACTCGTTCGACCAGTGGGGCGTGGAGCTGGGCAAGGCCATGGCCGTGCAGTTGGCGCCGGCCCTGTCCGCGGCGGACCCACCGGACCTGGGTGGACAGGACTCCTCGACGGCGGCCCTGGTCCGTTGCTACCGGCAGATGCGCGACCGACCCGACTGAGGCTCGCCTCGGCCGAGGATCAGGCCGATGACAGCGCCTTCCACAGGGACCAGTAGTTGGGATAGGTGATCCCCTCGGTGATGTACCCGGCCCGTTCCAGTTCGGCGTGGAAGGCAGGGAGCTGGCGGAACGGGATCCCCATGTCCACGTGGTGGGCCAGGTGCCATCCGGTGTTGTAGGGAACGAACCAGAACCGGGCCGGCAGGGACTGCCGCACGTTGTGGGTGGTCACCCGACGATCCTGCCCGGCCTCCAGCCCGCCGTGCTCGGCGATGGCCCGGAGCCGGTTGATCACCCTCCACTGGGTCATCCACGGGAGCCACCACAACAGGGGATAGATCCACCAGCGACCGGTGGCCGCCCACAGCACCGCCCACAGCACCACCTGCACCCCCAGAATGCAGCCGGCCACCTGCCGGGACGCCTTGCTCCGCAAGGCCTTGAACAGCGGGGTGAAGTTCTTCCAGCCTGAGATGCCCACGGCGTCGCGTACCAGGCGGCGGGCCAGCGCCCGCCGGTCGCAGCGGTAGCCGCCGTAGAAGGCCATGTCCGGCTCGCGTGGGCCGAACTCCTCCTTGTGATGGGCGAAGTGGCCGCGCCGGTAGATGGAGATCGGGGTCCAGGTGGGGTAGGCCAGCAGCCAGGTCCCGATCCAGTCGTTGGCCCGCTTGTTGGTGAACAGCAACTTGTGGGCGGCCTCGTGCATCAGAATGGCGAACCGGGCGTACATCGGCCCCATCAGTAGGAAGGCGGCCAGGTACGCCCACCAGTGGTCGATCCAGACCGCGCCGCCGATGATCACCGCCACCCACAACCACACCGAGACGACGGTGACGGCATTGCGGACGTTGTCGATGCGGCGCAGGTCATGACGGATCTCGGGCCGGGCCATCCCGTTCTCCATCAACCGGTCGGTCGGGAAGACGGCGGGCCTGGCCTCCGGATCGGCCACCATGGTGCTTGCCATGTGTGGCATATTACAGATATCAGACAGATGATGCAAGATAGTAAGGCCCCGTTCACGGCCCGCTCGGTGCTGGCCAGCGCGCTCCTGGGCGAGAGTCCGCCCGAGCTCCCGGTGGCGCACCTGGTCCACCTGGCCGGACTGTTCGGCATCAACGAGAACCGGGCCCGGGTGGCGCTCAGCCGCATGGCCGCGGCGGGGGAGGTGACCACCGACGGCTCCGGTCGCTACCGGCTGAGCGGGCACCTCCTCGCCCGCCAGGGCCGGCAGACCGGCAGCCGCCGCGGGCTGACCCGGCGGTGGGACGGGGCGTGGCGGATGGTGGTGGTGACGGCGTCGGGTCAGTCCGCCGACGACCGGGCCGCCCGGCGCAGGCGTCTGACGCTGGCCCGCCTGGCTGAACTGCGGGAAGGGGTGTGGCTCCGGCCCGACAACATCGATCTCCGGCCCGACCCGGTCGCGGACCCGGATGTGGGCCTCTACTCCGCCGCGCCCGACGGCGACCCGCTCGAGTTGGCCGCCTCCCTGTGGGATCTCGACGGCTGGGCCCGAGGGGCCGTGGACCTGCAGGACCAGATGGACTCCCTCGTCCCCACCGGACCCGACGACCTGGCCCCAGGGTTCGTGCTGTCGGCCGCGGTGCTGCGCCATCTGCAGGCCGACCCCCTGCTGCCGGAGCCGCTGTTGCCGTCCGGGTGGCCGGGAGCACCGCTGCGGGCCGGGTACGACGACTGGGACCGGCGGTACCGTCAGGTCCTGCGGACCTGGGGTCGCACGGCCTGAGGGACCGGGCCGGGTGCCCGTAGGATCATGCGACCGCACCGGCCGTCCGGTCGGTGACGCAAGGGAGGGACCATGACCGCAGCGACCGGATCAGGCGACGGCACGCCGTTCGAGGGGCGGGTGGCGGTGATCACGGGAGGGGCCCGCGGCCAGGGCCGCTCGCACGCCGTGGAGCTGGCCCGGCTCGGCGCCGACATCGCCGTGACCGATCTCTGCCACGACCTGGGCAGTGTGGGCTACCCGCTGTCCACGGAGGAGGACCTGGCCGAGACGGTACGCCTGGTGGAAGAGCAGGGGCGGCGGTGTGTCTCGGCCGTGTCCGATGTGCGGGACCTCGAGGCCACGCTGGCCTTCGTGGCCGAGGCCCGGGCCGAGCTGGGCTCGGTGGACATCCTGGTGGCCAACGCCGGCGTGTCCACCCTGGGATCGATCTGCACCATGGACGCCGTGCAGTGGAGCGAGACCATCGACACCAATCTGACCGGGGTGTTCAACGCCATGCGGGCCGTGGCGCCCCACATGCGCCGGCAGCGATGGGGCCGCATCATCGGCATCTCGTCCATGATGGGTCGCTCCTCCAACCCCGGCATCGCCGCCTACGTGGCGTCCAAGTGGGGCGTGATCGGTCTGTGTAAGTCCGTTGCCTTCGAGCTGGCGGCCTTCGGTGTGACGGTGAACGCCATCGCCCCGGGCAACGTCTCCACCCCGATGATCCACAACGACACCCTCTACGGCCTGATGCGCCCGGACCTCGACCGCCCCACCCGCGAGGACGTCGAGCCGGGCATGACGGCGCTCCACGTGCAGCCCGTGCCGTGGCTCGAGCCCGAGGAGATCACCGCGGCCGTGGTGTTCCTGGCCTCGGAGGGGGCCCGCCACATCACCGGGTCGGTGATCGACGTCGACGCGGGCGCCTCGGCCCGGTTCACCGGCTGATCCCCACCCCGGGGGCCGACCGGCCGCATCCGGTCACTGGCGCGACATGGCCGCCCGCTCGGCCGCCTGGCCGTCGCGGTCCGACGGTGGCTGCCGGGCCAGCGCGATGTCCACCCGCCGGAGGGTCCCCTCGAACGCATAGGGCGCGGCGTAGCGCTCACTGACCGGGGAACCGTGGTCGTAGCCCACGCTCGGGCCCACACTCGAGATCATGGTCATGACGAACGGGATCTCCAGCTTCCCGCTCGGGCGGTCGTCGATGACCAGGGTGGCCTCGCCCCCGCGTCCGGTGCGGAGGAAGTGGACCCCGACGACCGACGGGCCCAGTGGGACGGTCTCCTCCGACACGATCACGTGGTGGTCCCCGAAGCAGTTGTAGTCCAAGACCAGGTGGTCGTCCTGGACGAACAGGCTGACCCCGGAGTTCTCGTTGCCGGAGGCATAGAGCACGCCGCCTGCTCCCTCGGGCCGGTCGATGGTGGCCGCCATGTCCCAGCCGCGTCCACCCAGGGCCGGGGCGGCCTGGCCGGGCAGCGGTGACATCGGGGGGTAGTACGTGTAGCGGCGGCTGGTGGGGTGGGGGGACCGGTCCCGGTACCGGGTGAAGAACAGCTCGATGGTGCGGTCGTCGAGCGGCAGTGCCCCGAACTCCTCGGCCTCGCTCCACCACAGGTCGACCAGCTCGGCCACCTTGTCCGGCTGCTCGGCGGCCAGATTGCGGCACTCCGAGTGGTCCCGGTCGAGATGGTAGAGCTCCCAGTCGTCGTCCTCGAAGGGCACGCCGGGCTGGTGGCGGGTGACGGCCTTCCAGCCGTCGGCGTAGATGCCGCGGTGGCCCATCATCTCGAAGTACTGGACATGCTTGTGGCTGGGCTCGTCCGGCCGGTCGAACGAGTACTGGAGGGACGTCCCCGACACCGGGATCTGCTCCCGGCCCCGGTAGGTGGCCGGGGCCTCGACCCCGAGGATCTCGTAGACGGTGGGGACGAGGTCGCTCACATGGTGGAACTGGTGGCGCAAGCCGCCCCCCTCGGTGATGCGGTCGGGCCAGTGCACGATCAGCGGCACGTGGACGCCGCCCTCGTGGGTGTTCTGCTTGTACCACTTGAACGGGGTGTTGCCGGCCTGGGCCCAGCCCCACGGGTAGTTGGAGTGGCTGTGGGGCCCGCCGATGTCGTCGATCCGCTCGACCGCCTCGTCCGGTGACTCGGCCAGCAGGTTGAAGTACTTCATCTCGTGCATCACCCCGAACGGACCGCCCTCCTGGCTGGCCCCGTTGTCCGACAGCAGGAGGATCAGGGTGTTGTCCAACTGTCCCAGGTCCTCGAGCGCGGCGACGAACCGTCCGATCTGGTCGTCGGTGTGCTCGAGGAAGGCCGCGAACGCCTCCTGCAACCGGGCGGCCAGGCGGCGCTGGTTCTCGGGCAGGGAGTCCCAGGGTTCGACCCCGGGGTTGCGGGGCGCCAGCTCAGTGTCGGGAGGGAGGAGTCCCATCTCCTGCTGCCGGGCGAACCAACGGGTCCGGGTCACGTCCCACCCCTCGTCAAACCGGCCCCGGTACTTCTCCAGATAGGCCGCCGGGGCCTGGTGGGGAGCGTGCATGGCCCCGAAGGCCAGGTAGGCGAAGAACGGCCGGTCGGGTCGGATGGACGTGGAGTCGTGGATGAAGCCGATGGCGTGGTCGACCAGGTCCTCACTCAGGTGATAGCCCTCGTCCGGGGTGGCCGGAGGCTCGACACTGTGGTTGTCGTAGACCAGGTCGGGGTGGAACTGGTCGGTCTCGCCCTCGAGGAACCCGTAGAACCGGTCGAACCCCCGCTGGCACGGCCACTGGTCGTACGGCCCGGCGGCGGAGGCGTCGTTCATGGCGCAGAGGTGCCACTTGCCGACGGCGAAGGTGGCGAAGCCCTCGTCGCGGAGTACCTCGGCCACGGTGGCCGCATGGTTCGAGATGTGGCCGCGCATGTGCGGGTAGCCGCTGTCGAAGTTGGCGATGGAGCGCATCCCCACGGTGTGGTGGTTCCGGCCGGTCAGGAGCGAGGCGCGCGTGGGCGAGCAGAGCGGGGTCACGTGGAAGTTGGTGTACCGGAGTCCGCCGGCGGCCAGCCGGTCCATGTTGGGGGTGGCCAGGTCCGAGCCATAGCAGCCGAAGTGGGAGAAGCCGGTGTCGTCGAGGAGAATGACCACCACGTTGGGGGCGTCGTCGCCCGGGTGCGGTGGCGTCGGCCACCAGGGCGTCGACTCGGCCTGGGTGCGCCCGATGACCCCGTCGAAGCGTTCGTAGCTCGTCATGTCGCACCCCCGGTGGCGCACGGATCGGCGGGCGGCCCACCGGGCCGACCGGTGGCGGAAGGTTGTGTCACCGGCCGTGACGATATCGGTGGACCCGCCCGGTGTCGACAGGCCCGGATCGGCCGCGGTGGCTGTGGGCGTCGCCCGGGCCCACTGCTGGGGATGGGGGCCGTCACACGGGAAGTACTTGGATCCTTGACCGGGGACAGGCGGAGCTAGGGGTGCTGGGAGGCGTGGAGCACAGTGGCCCCGGCCGAGGGCGCACCCATCACGAAGAAGTCAGGGAGCGGCATGGTCCCGGCGCTTCGAACGCTCACCGGCCAACAACAGGCCCAGGGCCACCGTCGCCAGGGCCAGATCGGAAGCGCCGGCGGCCATCGCGGCCCAGCGCTGGTCCGTGAACAGGACCGCCATCGTGGTCAACACCACCACCGTAGAGCCCACCAACACGATCCTCGGCGAGGAGTCCGCATCCCCCGGGCCGGTCGACCGGGTCACGACGAGTGAGACCCCGAGGGCCACACCGGCGAAGGCCGCGGCCCAGGGTCGCGCTCCACTGTTGGTGATCACCCCGATCCAGCGGTATCCCTCGAGAATGGCCAGGACGGCCAACAGGGCCAGGCCCGGGGCCACGAACCACGGGCTCCGAGGCGACCGGCCCCACTGCTCGGCGCCCTGGGGGCCGCTCCACGGTGACGAGGAGGGCATGGGGGGCTCGGGTTCGTCGGTGAGCGGCCTGACGAAGGGGCGCTCGAGCAGCAGTAGGACCGGTGGTCGGGCTTCAGAGGTGGACATGGAAGGGGACCTCTACTGGGGTTTTATAATCTCTATAAAAACTATGGAGTTAATCGACATTATGGTCGAGCGCTCGCTCTCCGTCAACCCGTCAACCCGTCAGCCCCGCCGGCCGCCAGACCGGTCAGGGCCAGGGTGGGATCGGGGTGCGGTCATGGCGTCAGGAGAACCGGGACGAAGGTGGCGGTAGCGGAAAGGGCGCCGTCACCCATCGGGGCCGCCGCCACCGCGCCGACCGCGGCGAACAGGGGGCGCGCGGCCGCCGCCACGCTGTCTCTTTGCCCGCCAGGGCGCAAGACGTCAGCCGGAAGTGCCGACCCACGTCGTGGGATGCCCGGGATTCGCCGCCCGTCGTCGTTCAGTATCGGGTATCACCGCCCAGATTGCAACTATTGGTTGCAAATCCGTTGCGGCCTGCAATTTCGCTCTGTCCGGGGGTTCCCGCCGATCGGTACCCGAACCTGTGCCGGCCGAGCCCGGGCCGGCCCGGCTAGACGCACGGCCGACGCCGCCGGACAGTTACCGTTATCGCAGGTGGACGCGAGTTTACGAAATTCATATGCGGTCTTGATGCTGTCCTTAGCCCGAGGGTCTGAGATGGAGCTTGTCATTCGCCTCACTGGACGCGGAATCGGAAGGTAGACCGAGATGAGCGAGACCTGGGATCCAAGGACGGGATCGAACGAGACACCGCCGGCCGGCCCGGCCGGGCCGGCCAACCCCGACCCTTCGGGTTCAGGGACCCCCGGCCCGGCGGCGACGCCGGCCCATGGGGCCATCCCGCTACCGCCCGCCGGTGTGACCCCGGGTCAGTACTGGACCCCGGTGGAGGCGGGCCCATACCCGACCGACCCGACCGCTGAGCAATCGGCTGTCGGTCCCGGATCCCCGACGCCTCCGTCGGGCACCTGGCCGCCCCCACCGGCGCCCGGGCACTGGTCACCCCCGCCCTACCCGTGGGGGGCCGACACCGCCGGTGGTGCGCCGTCCTACCTGGGCTGGCCGCCGCCGCCCAACCCGATGCAGGCCACGGCCGCGCCGAAGAGGTCCAAGGGTCTGCTCGTGTCCCTGGCCGCGGTGGTGGTTCTCGTGGCCGCGGCGGCGGGTGTCGGGCTCGGACACACCGTGTGGCCGTCGTCGACCACCTCGTCGGCCACGGCCGGCCCGAACGCGGGCACCGGCGGGAGTTCGGGTTCGTCCGGAGGCGGGTCGTTCCCCTTCGGGTCCGGCTCCTCGGGCAGCGGATCCCTGGGCGGAGGGTCCTACGGTTCGGGATCGTCGGGCGGCTCCTCGCCCTTCGGGTCCGGCTCGTCGGGCAGCGGCACGTCGACCGGCGCCGGCGCCCCTTCGGACATTTCGGCCATCGCGGCCAAGGTGGATCCCGGACTGGTCGACATCAACACCAACCTGAGCTACCAGGACGAGCAGGCCGCCGGCACCGGCATGGTGCTGACCTCCTCCGGTGAGATCCTTACCAACAACCACGTCATCGACGGCGCCACCAGCATCAGTGTGACCGACGTCGGGAACGGCAAGACCTATTCGGCCAAGGTGGTCGGTTACGACCGCACCGGCGATGTGGCCGTCATCAAGCTGGACGGGGCCAGCGGACTCCAGACCGTCACCACCAGCACCGGGTCGCCGGCTGTGGGCCAGGCCGTCGTGGGCGTCGGAAATGCCGGTGGGACCGGCGGCACCCCGAGTACGGCCGGAGGATCCATCACGGCGCTGAACCAGTCCATCACCGCCAGCGACGACGGCGGAGGGAACTCCGAGAACCTGAGCGGACTCATCGAGGTCAACGCCGGCATCCAGCCCGGTGACTCGGGTGGATCGTTGGTGGACACCCAGGGCCAGGTCATCGGCATGGACACCGCGGCCTCGGCCGACTCCGGCTACGAGGTGTCGGCCACCCAGGCCTATGCCATCCCCATCGAGACTGCCCTCTCCATCGCCCAGAAGATCGAGGCCGGCCAGGCGTCGTCGACCGTGCACATCGGGGCCACCGGGTTCCTCGGCATCGGTGTCGGATCGTCGTCGGACACCACGGGTGGTCTCGGCGCCCAGGGCGGCAGCGGGTCCAGTGGGTCCACCTCGGGGGCGGTCGTCTCCCAGGTTCTCTCGAACTCGGCCGCCGGCCAGGCCGGTGTGGTCGACGGCGACGTGATCACCGCCGTCAACGGGAAGTCGGTGAACTCGCCGTCGGACCTCAGCAACCTGCTGGAGCCCGAACACCCCGGCGACACCGTCCAACTCCAGTGGACCGATCAATCGGGTCAGACCCACAACGCCGCCGTCACACTCGGGACCGGCCCTCCGGCCTGATGCCGGCCGCACCCCTCCGGCGGTCTTCGGCTACGAGGCCGACCGAGTGACCGGGGTGGTGTGGGCCAACAGGGCCCGGAGAGCTTTGCGGTCGAGCTTGCCCAGAACGCTGATGGGCAGCTCGTCCGTGAACTCGAGGTACTCGGGCACCTTGAACGTGGCCAACGTGGTGGCGCAGTAGTCGACCAGGGCCTCGGCGCCGACCGGTTCGCTCGTCACCACCACCGCCCCGACCCGCTCGCCCAGATCGGGGTCGGGGAGGCCGACCACACCCACGTCGACCACGCTCGGGTGGGTGCGGAGCACCTCCTCCACCTCGATGGGCCCGAACTTCTCCCCGCCCCGATTGATGGTGTCGGAGAGCCTCCCGACCAGGTAGAGGTACCCCTCGTCGTCCTGCCGTCCGGTGTCGCCGGTGTGGAGCCATTCGGTGGTGGTGTTCTGGTCGGCCCGGACCATGAACTCACCCACCTGGCCCGGTGCCACCGGCCGTCCGGATTCGGAGTCGACGATCCGGACCTCCACGCCGGCGAGCGGCCGTCCCACCGAGTCGAAGCGGTCGCCCCGGCGGTGGTCCTCGGGCGTCAGGGCGGCGTAGGCCCCGAGGGTCTCGGTCTGGCCGAACGTGTTCGAGAAGTCCACATCCGGGAGAGCGTCGACCGCCCGCCGCACCAGCTCCACCGGTGCGGCGGCGGCACCGTAGCTGAGTGCCTTGAGCGAGCTCAGGTCGGTGGACGCGAACCGTGGATGGTCGAGGATCCGGCGGAGCATGGTCGGCACCACGAAGGTCTGGTTCACCCGGTGCTCCTCGACCAGGGTCAACCATTCCCCGGCATCGAATTTGGGCAGCAGGACCATCTTCTTCCCCTGGTGGAGTGAGATGAACAGCCCGAGGGTCCCGGCGATGTGAAAGATCGGTGCCGACATCATGTCGACCACCTGGGGGCTGTCGGGGTCGATGGGCCTGGAATAGAAGGCCAGTCGGTCGGCGATGACGCCGTGGCTGATGGCGATGGGTTTGGGGAGCCCGGTGGTGCCACTGGTGAACAGCACCAGGGCGGTGTCGTCGGTACCACCCACGGTCGCCGGTCCGCGCCCGTCGTCGTCCTTGCCGTCGAACACGTCGTACTCGACGAGGACCGGCCCGTCTATGACCGACCGCAGTCCGCTGGCATAGCGGGATCCGGCCACGCCGATCCGGGCCCCCACCAGCTCGGCCAACTGCCCCAGTTCGCCGGGCGTGAGGTAGGCGTTCATCTGAGCTGCCGAGGCTCCCACCCGTGCCGCGCCGAAGATGGTGGCCACCGACAGGGCGCTGCCCAGGTTGACCAGCGCCACCCGGTCGCCGGCCTGGACACCGGCCGCGACCAGGGATGACGCCACCTGGCGGGTACGCCGTTCCAACTGGCGGTACGTGAGCACCTCGCCGCCCACGGCCAACGCCACCCGGTCTGGGACGGCCTCGAGTGGGGCGTCGGTGGCATGCCCGACGTTCATGTCAGGGAGTGGGGCGACCGTTGGTGGGGACGGGGCGGCTCACGATGGCGACATGGTAGGGCACACCCGTCCGCTCATCGGATCGGAAGTGGACTGAACGGTTGGATGGTGACCCAGCACGTCCCCTGGGCCTTGCCCTGGGAGGTCAGTTGGCACTGCGAGGACGGGGGGACGTTGTTGTGCAGCTTCACGATCTTGAAGACCGTCGGCCCGTAGCGTTTGCCGGGTCCGTAACTCAGGACGGGGGTGATCGTGCCGGGGAAGTTCTTCACCTTGGACAGGGCGGTCACGAAACTCCGCCTGTCGAGGTCCCTGCCCGCCGCTCGGGCCGCCGTGGCGAAGAGCTTGATGACCTGGCACCAGCTCACCACCGGTCCCTGCTGCTCGAGGAAGTCGGTGGTGTCGCCGGGCGGTATCTGCGGGTAGGCCTTGTGCCACGGGATCCAACAGGCCCGTACGCCGGCGTCGTACCCGAACGGGCCGGTGAAGTCGGATTTGTTGGTGCCGCCCCCGAGGGTTTCGACGGTGAGGCCCTCCTGTCCGTCGAGGGCCTTCTCGTAGGGGATGGGGATGAGACCGAGGGCGGATTCGATGCTCGACTCGTAGTCGCTGAGGAGGAGCTTGGGGTAGTAGTTCTGGCTGGTCTCGGCCTGGAGCACCGGATAGAACACGTTGAAGGGAATGAGCGGGATGACCGTCGTCACCCCGGCGCTGCGCAGCTGCTGGACCACCAGGGGGGCCTGGGTGTCGGTGGTGGCGGTGTCGTCGGGGTCGGAGGCCACGGTCTTCACCACCGGGGTGACGCCGGCCCGGTTCAGGTCGGGCAGGAGGTAGTCCTTGAGAGCCACCTGATCCGAGGCCCGGTCACCGGCCAGTACGCCCACCTTCTTGCCGGCCAGGGCTCCGGAGCTCAGGCCCCAGTTGACCACGGCCTGGAGGATGGTGGCCTGGTCCGGCCCCGTCCACCACAGATAGGGGGAGCCCTCGTTGGTCCAGTCGGTCACCGTGGTCCACTGCCCGATGAACGGGGTGTGGCCCTCCTGGGCCACGCACAGCTCGTTGTCCCCCGTCCAGTCACCGATGCCGTCGAGCACGGCGAACGCGGCCGGCGAGCCCTCGGTCCAGGTCTTGCACAGGGCCCTCATGGCCGCCTCGTTGGTCGGGTCGAAGGTGGTGATGATGGGACGGATCTTGCGCCCGTTGATGCCCCCGGACTGGTTGATCTGGTTGACGTAGAACTTGATGGCCTTGGTCTGCTCTCCGTACTCCGCGTCCTGGGCGAATCCCTCCTGGCCGGCCAGCGAGTTGAGGGAGACGACCGGAAAGGCCACGTTGATGGTGGAGGCGGTCACACCACGCGACGACGTGCTGGCCTTCGTCACCGGGACGGGGGATGCGCCGGCGACGGCCGGGGGTACGCCGACCAGTGCCGTTCCGACCAGGGCGCCGACGGCGACAGCCCCCACCAGCAACCGGCCGACGCGGCTCCGGCGCATCTGCGTCACCATGGCACCGCCCCCTTTACGGACACTGGCCCCGGTCGCGGACCGGGGTTGAGACCCTACCGACTCACTAGATTGCAGACAACCCGGCCCCGTCAAACCGTTGATGCGTCCTCGCGGAGGGCCGGCACCACCTCGGCCATGAACCGCCGCAGCGTCTCGTCACCCGGGAAGTCGCGCAACCAGAGGATGAGGCCACGGCAACCGGCGTCCACGAAGGCCTGGGTCTTCTCGATCACCTGGTCGACCGTACCCACGAGGTTGTCGGCCAGGTAGCGATCGGTGGGCGTCCCTCCCCAGAGGTCGCCACCGTCCTCGGACTCACACCAGGCCATCGTGTCGGCCTCGGTGTCGAAGATGCGGCAGTCGGGTCCGTGGGTGCGCCGGATGGCCTCGTACGGTCGGTCCACCTCGTCGCAGTACTGCGCCAGCAGACCCGACTTGCGTTGGAAGGACTCCAGACCGACCTGCCAGTTGGTCATGTCGGCCCGACGGGCGGCGATGCGCAGGTTGATCTGCTCGCCGCCCCCACCGACGAGGATCGGGGGAAGTTGCTGGACCGGCTTGGGATCGCAGTAGGCCCCTTCGAACTGGAGGTGGTCCCCGTCGAAGGTCACCGTCTCCTCCGTCCACATCCGCCTGACCACCTCGAGCGTCTCGTCCAGCACGGCCAGGCGCTGCCGGTCGGACCGGTACTCGTAGCCGTAGGAGTGGTACTCCTCGTGGAACCAGCCCGCTCCCATCCCGAGGATGAGCCGGCCGCCCGAGTACACGTCGACGCAGGCCGCCTCCTTGGCCAACAGGCCGGCGTTGCGGTAGTTGGCGCACGTGACCAGCTGGCCCAGACCCACCCTTTTCGTCCGTTGCGACAGAGCGGCCAGCATGGTGAAGGCCTCGAACACGTGGGTGGGCTCGCGCCGGGGAACCGTCTCCACGTGGTCGTAGACCCACAGGTGGTCGTAGCCCAGCGACTCGGCCAGCTCGGCCAGCTCCACCGACCGGGCCCAGGCGTCGGGTCCGCTCCAGCCCCGGTACTCGAGCTTCCATCCCTGGGGAATGAACACCCCCACCTGCAGATCGCCGCGCCCGCGGTCGCTCACTGCGGGAACTCCCACCACTGGACCTCGCACATCATGGGCAAAAGGTATCGGACGTACATCGAGTGGATCTTGACCACCGTCTGGTCGTCGGTGGCGAGGTCGATGAGATCGACGCGGTCGTCGTGGGCACGGTACGCGGCGGCCCGGTCCCGGACTCCTTGCAGCTCCTCCATCGATCCCACTGCAAACCCGAAGTGGTCCATGCGGGGGCAGCGCATGGGGTCGTCCTCGGCGATGAGGAAGATGAACTGGTCCCAGTGCACGCACGACAGGATGAGCCGGTGCCGATCCTCGGTCATGGACTCGATCTCCTCGAACCCGAAGACCTCGCGCCAGAAGCGGCAGATCTCCGACCGGACGGGCTCGCCCAACAGGTCGGCGGGGAGGCTCATGGCCACATGGTTGAATCGGGGGGTTCCCGTGGGGTACATGATGTGTGCCATCAGCCGCCCCCGCTCGGCGCGGCGGGCTCGACACCGTCGGAC
Organism: uncultured Acidimicrobiaceae bacterium; assembly: GCA_963756515.1. Taxonomy (GTDB): domain Bacteria; phylum Actinomycetota; class Acidimicrobiia; order Acidimicrobiales; family RAAP-2; genus Bog-756. The sequence continues at coordinate 144,385 of CAVWNV010000012.1, read as the reverse complement.
AGCCGCGGTACCACCATGACCTTGCCGGCCAGCCGGCCCTGGGCCAGGCCCACCAGGGCATCGGAGAGTCCGTCGAGGGGGACGTCGTCCGCTTCGATGAGCAGGTCGGTGGGGAATCCGTCGGACGCCAGCAGCGCCAGGGCCTGCTCGAAGCCGCCCTGGTCGTAGATGAACGATCCGACGATGTGCAACTCGTTGAGCACGAACCGGTTCGGGTCGAACGACGGATGTTCGAGTCCTGCTCCCACCAGGACCAGCGTGCCCCCCCGACGCAGTTGGTGGAAGCCGGCCTCGATGGCATCCTTCTTGCCCGAGCACTCCAGCACGACATGGGTGGCGCGCTCGGTGATCCGTTCCGGCTCCCAGGGGGGGAACGTCTCGAGTTCGGCCGGATCCAGCACCTCGGCCGCCCCCAGCTTCCGGGCCAGCTCTCGGCGGCGCTCGCCCGGCTCGACGGCGATGACCGGACCGATGCCGCGTGCCACCAGCGCGGCGATGGAGAGTGCCCCGATGGGTCCCGCCCCGATCACCATGACCCGGTCACCGGGAGCGGCGCCGGACCGGGTGATCCCGTGGAGCGCCACGGCCAACGGCTCGGCCAGGGCGGCCTGGCGCGGCGTCAACCCTGACGGCAGCCGGAGCAGGGATGTGTCCCGGACCAACACATAACGGGCGAAGGCGCCGTCGCGCCCGTCGACCACCGAGCCCAGCCGGTTCTCGCACTGGGACGGCTTGCCCTCCAGACACCGGCGGCACCGGCCGCACTTGGGGGACGATCCGCCCACCACCACCTCGCCCAGCCGCCACCCCTCCACCTGGTCGCCGAGGGCCACGATGGCACCGGTGAACTCGTGTCCCGCCACCAGTCCCTCCTCCCCCCAGCCGTCCAGCAGCATGTGGACGTCGGACCCGCAGATGCCGCAGTGGTCCACCTCCACCAGCACCTCGTGGGGCCCGGGCCGCGGCACGGGCCGCTCCTCCACCACCACCTCACCCGGACGTAGGTAGACCGCGGCCGGCATCACCTTGGGCAGTTCGTTCATTGGCGCCATCCCCCCACGGGCCCGGTGCCGGTTCGGCCGGTACCGGGTAGAGCGCTCGCTCCGCCAGCACTCTACGTCAGGCGACCGGGTGGAGGCGGCAGATGGCACTAAAGGGTTCGACCCGAGGTGACGATGTCTTCGACATGGCACCGGACCTCCGCTTCGACACCGACGACCCCGAGTTCCAGCGCGGCTTCGAGATCGGTGTCCTGTGGGAGCGTCTGGTCACCGACGGGGCGTGCAACATGGCCGTCAGTGCTTCGAACGCCGAGATGGTGATCCGGGTGGCTCAGGCCTTCGGCTGCCAGTTCTCCGGCCGCGAGATCGAGGATGATCAGATCTCGGTGGAGCTCTACCAGATGCACGGTCAGTAACAGCCCGCTCCACGGCGCCTCCTCGGCCGGCCAGCCGGTGGACCGGTCCGGTGACCGCCGACCATGATCGGGTGATGGGTGTGGGATGCGGGCCACGGTCCGAGGCGGTTGACCTCGGCCCCAGTGACGTGGACGAGGTGATGGCCCTGGTGGCCGTCGTGGCCGTGGCCGGCGCCGTGAACCTGTACGACGAGTCCGACTCCATGGCCTTCGGCGACGACGACGGTCTGGCCACGGCGCGTCGTCACGCCCTGCATCGCTTTCTGGCGTCGCGCTGGCGCGCTCCGGTGGTCCTGGTGGGCGAGGCGCCGGGACGGAATGGGGCCCGCTGGACCGGAATTCCGTTCACGTCCCCCCGTCAGCTGACCGGGTCGGGGCCGGCCGAGGCCACCGCCACCGTTGTGCACCGGGTGCTGGCCGAGTTGGGGCGCGAAGCCGACATCCTGTTGTGGAACGCGTCGGTCCTCTACCCTCCGGGCAACCGCGATCCCCGGCGGGCCGAGCTCGAGGCCTGTGCTCCGGTGCTCGAGCGGGTGTGCCGGGGACGCCTGGTGGTGGCCGTCGGCCGGCACGCGCAGGTCGCCACCGGTGCTCGCTATGTCCGGCATCCTTCCCACGGCGGCGCCACGGGCTTCGCCCGGGGGCTGGCCGAGGCGCTGGACCAGCTCACCGTCGAGACGCGGTAGGTGGGGGATGGGGGCGGCGCTCCCTGGGCTCAGTACCCCCCGGAGCAGCTGTGCTGGTCCGGGGCGACGTTCGGATTGCCCCAGTAGCGAACGGCGAACGCCACCGCTACCCGGATCTGCTGCTCGGGGGTGGCCTGGGCGGCGTCGGACGGATAGCCGAAGGTGTTGAACGTGTTCCAGTTGGCATGGCTGAAGCCGAGGCCGCCGCTGTAGATGGGTCCGTCCACGTTCCACAGACCTCCCTCCTCACACAGGTTGACCCGGAACCACGCCACCCGTTGGAAGTTGGTGACGCCGTCGGCTCCGACGCCTAGCGCGGCCGACGGCGGGCTGTAGACCGTGCTCCCGGCCAGCGATCCGTAGAAGCCGGCCGCACCGAACGTGAAGATGCCACCGTCGGAGGCCACGGAGATGTACCCGCCCTCGATGGGAGACATGCCGATCACCGGCTTGTTCAGGCGCATACCGCCGGTGGAACCGTAGAAATCGGCACCACCGAAGTCGAAGATGCCACCGTCCGCCGACACCAGGCGGTAGCCGGGGCCGATGGCGCTGATCCCGACCACGGGCTGACCGGAGCTGGCGCCTCCGCCGTAGGCGGCGTCGCCGAACGAGTACACGTCGCCGTCGGCGGCCGCCTCCCAGTAACCCCCGCCGTCAGGGGTCGGGGCCAGCCCCACGATGGGACTGGTCGGGGAGAGTCCGGTGGCCGATCCGTGGAAGGAGGCGTCCCCGAAGGCGAAGACCCCCCCGTCCGACGCCACCAACCAGTAACCGCCACCGTCGGGCGTGGATTCGATGCCGACCACCGGCTGGCCCAGGTGGAGCCGGCCGGTCGAGCCGTGGAAGGAGGCGTCCCCGAAGGCGAACACCCCACCGTCACCGCCCACCTCCCAGTACCCGTGCCCGTCGGGCGTGGACTCGATGCCGACGATGGGCTGGTTGAGATGGATCGAACCGGTGGAGCCGTAGAAGGCCGCGCTGCCGAAGGAGAAGACGCCTCCATCGGCGCCTACCAGCCAGTAGCCGGTCCCGTCGGGCATGGCCGTGGCCCCGACGATGGGCGCATTGAGAACCATTCCCGCACCCGTCGGTAGGTCGGCGAAGGCGTGGTCGGCCACGGCGAACGTGAGGCCGAGGAGGGCCATGACGGCTAAGGCCACGGCCACGATGCGGCCCGGCGCGCGCCGCCGGGGTGTCGCCTCCACCGGGTCGGAGGGGGTGGATCGGGAAGTGCGGGTACGGCGAAGTAGGGAATTCGAATGCATGGTGGGTGACCTTTCCTCGGTCGGTCAGCGCGAGTCGCGGGGCGACATCGGGCTGGCTCTCTTCTGGTTGGGTGGACCCCACGTCTGTGCATTCAACGCCCCAGCCGAGCACCGGGAAGGGCGGTACGGCCTGGCTTCAACAGCCGGGTGTGCTAGCGGGTTCTTACGTCCGTGTGCTCGGTACTGGTGTCGGTCTGGCCCTCCTGGTGGGCAGATCCGCGTCGACCGTGTCGATCGCGTCGGCGGTGCGCCCTCTCCATCACCGCCAGGAGGACAGGCCAACGCAAGCACCCGCCCCCGGACGGCGGAAACCTACCGGTCCGCTCCCCGGCTGAGAAATCAGCGGTGACGGAGATGAGTCGGTCCGTGCTCCCGAGGCCGACAGCAGGCCATGTGAACTGGGCCTTCAGCCCGGAGCGACCGGAAGCACAGGTCGGCGCCACCGCCACTCAGAGTGGTCAGAGGGGCGAGCACCGCCCTTCAGCTGGCCCGGCTGACGGTACTCATGTTGAAGTCGGGCACCCGCAGGGGCGGCATCCGGGTCCGGTTGACGTACTCGCCGAACTCCCGCCCGATGGCCCGGGTGCTGGCCCCGACCTCGGTGACCCGGTCGAGGACGTCGACGGGGCTCTCGTTGAACCGGAAGTTGTTGGCCGCGCCGACCACCTCGCCGTCTTTGACCACATAGACGCCGTCCCGGGTGAGTCCGGTCAGGAGCATGGTGGCCGGGTCCACCTCGCGGATGTACCACAGGCAGGTGAGCAGGAGCCCGCGCTCGGTCCGGGCCACCATCTCCTCGAGGGTGGCATCGGCGCCGGCCACCTCGAGGACGAGATTGCCGCCGAAGCCGACGGGCTCGACGCCGGCCCGGGTCGCTCCGGCCCGGTGGTACCGCAGTCGCTCGAGCCGGCCTGCCGCGATCCAGTCGGTACGGACGGTCGGAAGTCCGTTGTCGAAGACCGACTGGTCGGCCGAGGACGACTCGGCCGTCAGGAACGGGGCGGACTCGAGACCGGGCTCGGCCGGGTCGCTCCGGAGGTCGAAGGGTGTGGAGGCGATCCGGTCGCCCACCCGGGTCCCTCCTCCGGCACGGGAGAAGGCGTTCCGGCCGTCCTCGGCATCGCGGCCGCTGAGCTCGTAGGCCAGGCCGACCATCAGGTCGCTGACTCCTTCGGGGGGCAGGATGACCTCGTGACGGCCGGCCGGGACGTCGAGGCTCCGGCTCGACCAGGCCAGCCGCCCGACCAGGCGGGCCTCGAGCTCCTCTACGGACACATCGGCGAAATCGGCCGTGCCCACCCCGGCCCACGACGAGCCGACCCCGTCGTCGCTGCGGGCTACGAGGTGCAGCGCCCCCTGCGGTTGGGTGTGCCCCAGCCGGACACCGGTCGAGGTGCCCAGGTATTCGGTGGACTGTCGATGCTCGGCGAATCCGGCCAGCACCCGATCCGACGGGCGGGCCCGGGCGAACGCTCCGGACAGGCCGGACAGCACGCCGGAGAGTACAGACAGGTCGGTGGTCTCCGGCGGTCGGTCGAAGCGGTCGGAGGAGACCGAGGGCATGCCGGCGGTGGCCGGGTCCACGAGCGACGCGGCGTCATCCGCCGCCGGTGATTCCGATGCGTCTCGCTCGGCCGATCGGACCAGGTCGACCAGGTCCATGTCACCACGGCCCCGGGCCACGCCGGCGGCCGTTCCTCCTTCGACCTGGCGCACGCTGATCACGGTCACCCGCCGGTCGCGGCGGCCGCCGTTGGTGGTGGTGGTGTTGTTGGCGTACCGGACCTCGACCTCGCTGGTCTCCTCGACGATCACCGCGCAGCCGTCACTGCCGGCCCGGGCCAGGGCCAGGGCCTTCTCCACCACGTCCTGGGCCGGGGGTAGACCGGATCCGGCGCTCACCGACCGGACTCCTGGCGGGCGTTGAGCACCCGGACCCCGCGGACCAGTACGGACGGGCAGCCGTGGGACACCGGGGCGGCCTGTCCCGGCTGCCCCTTGCCGCAGTTGAACGCTCCTCCCAGACGGTAGGTCGACGCTCCCCCGACCGCCTCCATCGAGCCCCAGAACTCGGTGGTCGTGGCCTGGTATGCGACGTCGCGTACCTGGCCCACCAGTCGACCCCGTTCGATCCGGAAGAAGCGCTGCCCGGTGAACTGGAAGTTGTAGCGCTGCATATCGATGGACCAGCTCTTGTCGCCCAGGACGTACAGGCCACGGTCGACACCACTGATCAGGTCGGCGGTGGTCGGGCCCTCTCCGGCTCCGGCGGCCGGCTGCAGGGAGACGTTGGCCATCCGCTGGATGGGAACGTGGAGGGGGGAGTCGGCGAAGGCGCAGCCGTTGGACGCACCGAGCCCGCTGATGGCGGCGACGGAGCGGTCCAGCTGATAGCCGGTCAGGACACCGTCACGGATGAGGTCGAACGACTGCCCCGGCACCCCTTCGTCGTCGATGCCCACCGTGGCCAGCCCGTGGGGGGTGGTGCGGTCGCCGGTCACGTTCATCACCTCGGACCCGTAACGCAACGTCCCGAGCTGGTCGAACGTGGCGAACGAGGTTCCCGCGTAGGCCGCCTCGTAGCCCAGGGCCCGGTCCAGTTCGGTGGCGTGGCCGATCGACTCGTGGATGGTGAGCCACAGGTTCGTCGGGTCGATGACCAGATCCAGCGGACCGGGCTCGACCGACCGGGCCCGCACCTTCTCGGCCAGCAACTCGGGCATGGCGTCGATCTCGGCGTCCCAGTCCCAGCCCCGACCCTCGAGGTACTCCCAACCCCTCCCGACCGGCGGGGCCAGCGTCCGCATGCTCTCCATCCCTCCGTCGGGATCGACGGCCACCGCCTCGACGGTCGGGTGGACGCGCACCCGGCGTTGGGTGGCCTCGGTGCCGCGCAGATCGGCATAGTACTTGTCCTCGGTCACGGCCAGCACGGCCGCGGTGACGTGGTCGACGGTGTCCGCCGCCAGCAGTCGGCCGCTCCAGTCGGACAGGCGCGCCACCTTGTCGGCCACGGTGACATCGACGGGGTCTATGTCGTAGGGAGCCGACCAGACCACGACGCCGTGCCCCGGTTCGTCGGCCAGCTCGATGGGCTCACCTCCGGCCCGGGCGATGGTCCGGGCCGCCTCGACGGCTTCGTCCACCAGGTCCGAGACCTGGTCCACGCCGGTGGCCACCGAACCGGCGAAGCCTGTGGCCCCACCCACCAGCACCCGGATCCCCACACCCCGCTCGGTGTCGTCGTCGGCCCCCTCGAGGTGGCCATCGCGCACCCGGACCTGTTGGGAGCGGATGCGCTCCACCCGCAGCTCGGCGTCGGAGCAGCCGAGCTGTTGGGCCCGGCCCAGGGCCGCGTCCCGGAGCGCATCGAGACGATCGGATGCAAGAGGGCCGGCGGGGGTAGTCACGCCGGGCACGATAGACGCCCGACCGTCGGCGACGCGGCGCTCCGCCGGGATCGGCCCCCAGCTCCGGCCGGGGCGCGACGATGACATGCAAAGAGGTGGGAGGATGCCGTGGGCCAGGTGCAGATCCAGTTCGCCATCGATGATCCGGGTCGGGCGGACGAGATCATCGATCAGTTGTTGTCGGACCGGCTGGTGGCCTGCGGTCAACGGATCGGACCGATGGTCAGCCGCTACTGGTGGGAGGGCTCGTTGGCACGCTCCGTCGAGTGGCTGGTGCTCCTCAAGACGACATCGGCGCGGCGGTCGGCGGTGATCAGGGCGGTGATCGGGGCCCATCCCTACGCGGTGCCCGAGGTGGTGGCGGTAGATTTCGTCGACGGCGCTCCGCAGTATCTCGACTGGATCACCGAGGCGACGACCGGCCCGGCTCCGTGAGGCGGATCGTGACCGGACGGCCGCACGGACCGGAGTGGGCCCGACCGACTCGTGCGGCGGGGCCGTGCGCCGATACCATCGGACCCGATGAGACGGAGGAGCCGTGACTGAAGCCAAGGGACCGAGAATCTGCCTGATCGGTGCGGGGGGGATGTCCTTCGGACCGGTCATGGTCCTCGACGCCGTCAACACCCGGCGGACGCGGGGGGCGACCCTGGTCCTCCACGACGTGAGCGCCGAGCGCCTCGAGGTGGCCGTGCGCTTCGCCAACCGGATAAACGAGCGCCGGGGCAACCCCATCACCGTCGAGGCGTCGACCGATCCGGCCGAGGCACTCCCCGGCGCCGACTTCTGCCTCACCAGTGCCGAGGTCGGGAGGTGGCCCCACTGGGTCGAGGACTACGAGATCCCCTGCCGGTACGGCGCCACCCAGATCACCGGTGAGAACGGCGGGCCCGGAGCGGTCTTCCACTCGCTCCGGTCGATCCGGACCGTACTCGGGATCTGCGCCGACATCGAGCACTACTGCCCCGAGACCTTCCTCATCAATTTGACCAATCCGCTCAGCCGGGTGGCTCTGGCCGTCAACACCGCCACCTCGATCAAGAACGTGAGCCTGTGCCACGAGTTCGCCGGCGGTCTGGCCCGCATCGCCGGCCTCCTCATGATCCCGAAGTCCAAGATCGAGGCCAAGGCATCGGGGATCAACCATTTCACCTTCTTCACCGAGATCCGCCGCTCCGACACCGGGGAGGATCTCTACCCCCGGCTGCGGAAGCTCTGGCGTCGGCGTTACTTCGACTACCCGCCCACGGTGACGGCGGCGGCCCGTCAGCTGTCCAAGGTACCGATGGTCAGGGTGGCGGTGGAGCAGATGTACGCGCCCCTGGTGTCCCACATGTTCCGCCACTACGGCCTGCTGCCATGCTCGGTCGACAGTCACATCGGCGAGTACGTGCCGTTCGCCCGCGAGGTCACCGGATGGCACCCGGTACCCGTCTACTTCCATCAGGGAATCGGTCACCAGACGGAGCGCCTGATCACCCGGTACGGGAACGGGGAATCGCACATTCCCATGCACCGGGCCGGTCGGTCGGCGGAGGAGGTGTTCCCCATCATCGGAGCCATGTGGACCGACCACCACCGGAACCTCAACGCCGTCAACGTCCCCAACCGGGGTTACGTGCCGAACCTGCCCGACGGTGCCATCGTCGAGGTGCCGGCCACGGTCGACGGGCGGGGCGTTGCTCCCACGATGATGCCACCGATCCTCGAGCCCTTGGCCGACTTCATGAAGACGCAGATCGAGTTGCAGGAGCTGGTGGTGGCGGCGGCCGTCACCGGCGACCCGGCTCCGGCCTATGAGGCGCTACGGCGAGATCCGCTGTCACCGAGCGATGAAGCGTCGTGCCAGAAGATCTTCGACGAGCTCATGGCCGTGCAGGCCGGCTCGCTCCCGTTCTGACCGTCGACGGTCCACCCGGTGCCCGGTCCACCCGGCCGGCCGTCTCAGGTGCCCGCGCCGCCCGGCTGCTGCTCCTTTTTGTGCTTGTCGAAGGCGGATACCACGGCCGCCCCGGCGGCGCCGATGAACTCGGGCCGGTTGGCCGCCGCCCAGTCGCGGCTGGCGGTCAGCGTCCGGGACGAACCCTGGAACTCGGGTGTCACGTAGCGGGCGAACAGCTCGTAGGAGTGGCGGGTGGCCGCGGTGTCGGCCCACTCGTGACCCATGAGCAGATAGGTGCCGAAGCCGTTGGACTGCTTGCGTAGCCGCTCGACCTGTCGGACCGCGTCCTCCACGGTGCCGATGACGGCGAACCCCGAGGCGTTGAGGGCGTCGACCAGGGTCTCGTGGTTGGTGGTGTCGGGTGCCAACGGCAGCGCCGCCACCCGCTGGAAGTAGTCGACCCACTCGGGGAGCCCGAAGCCGACGTCGGCGATGGCCTGTTCCTTGGTGTCGGCCAGGTGCATCGGGCCCACCAGCCGCCACCGGCTGCGGTCGATGGTGGTTCCGAACTGGGCGGCCCGTTCCTCCATGACGTCCCAGTGGGCGGCGAGGACGTCGAACCCTCCGGCCGACGTGGCTCCGATGGAGAGCAGGCTGCATCCGAAGCGGCCCGCCGCCCTCGGTCCGGCCGGTGACACCTGGGCTGCCACGGCCACCTCGGGGAACGGGCGCTGGTAGGGCCTCATCTGGAGCCGGGCCTGGACCAGGGTGAACCACTCCGTCTCCATGCTCACCGGCTCGTCCCCGGCCAGCAGCAGGAGGATGGCCTCGAGCGACTCCTCCATCATGTCCCGCTGCCGGACAGGATCGATGCCCATCATGTAGGCGTCGGACGGCAGCGCGCCGGGTCCGACGCCGATCATGAGGCGGCCCCGGGTCAGGTGGTCCAGCAGGACCAGGCGGTCGGCCAGCACGAAGGGATGGTGGTAGGGGAGGGAGGACACCCCGGTGCCCAGCCGAATGTGGCGGGTGCGCTGGGCGGCGGCGGCGATGAAGACCTCGGGCGAGGCGATGATCTCGTAGCCGGCGGAATGGTGCTCACCGATCCACGCCTCGTCGAAGCCCAGCTCGTCGAGGTGCTCGATCAGTTGGAGGTCGCGCTCGAGGGCCAGGGTCGGGTTCTGGCCCACCGGGTGGAACGGGGCCAGGAAGATCCCGAACTTCAGATGGTCGCCGGCGTCCAGCGTGGTCATGGCGTTGCCTCTTCCTCGGTCACGGTCTCACCAGAATCTTGCCGTGTCGACCGGGTTCCCGCAGGCTCTCGAAGGCCTCGGGCGTACCGGCCAGGTCGACCGACGAGGTCACCAGCAGGTCGGCGCCCGGCACGCCCCGACCCAGGCGCTCGAGCGTGACGGCGAACTCGTCCGGCCCGTAGCCGAACGAGAAGGCGAACTCGATCTCCTTGGTCACGGCCATGAAGGGCTCGATGGTATCGGCCTCCATGCACACACCGACCACCACGATCCGGCTACCCGGCGGGGCCTCGTCGATCAGTGACTGCAACATGCCCGGCATCCCCACGGCCTCGAAGATCACCGGGCCTTCGGCCTCGGTGCCCATCATCGAGGCCACGGCCCGTTCCATGATGGTCCGGGGTATCCCGAGTGTCCCCCACCGCTCGTGGGGCGAGCCGTCGGCCGGATCGAGCACTTCGTCGGCCCCGAACGCCTCAGCCAGTCGTCTGCGGGTGGGCGAGAAGTCGGCGGCCAGCACCGGTCCGTGACCCCGGCCCTTGAGCGCCGCGATCACGGCCAGTCCCACCGGACCACAGCCCACCACCAGGCAGGGGTGACCGGGACGGAGCCCGGACAGGCCGACCGCGTGCTCTCCCACCGCCAGGGGCTCGGTCAGGGCGGCCAGCTCCGTGGTGAGGGAGTCCGGGACCGGGAGCAGCAGCATCTCCTGGAGCAGGAGATGCTCGGCCAGGGCGCCGGGATAGGTGTTCGAGTACCCGATCTGCTCCACCCCGGTCGGCCCGAAGATCACCGGGACCGAGCAGACCCTGGTCCCCACCGGGAGGGCGCCGGTGGTGTCGGCCCCGTGCTCGACCACCTCGGCGCAGAACTCGTGCCCGAACACGGTGTCGGTACCGGGGTCGACGGGAGGAACCCCGACGCGGTCCATCAGGTCGGCGAAACGCGGGAAGTCGGCCAGCGCGTGGAGGTCGGAGCCGCAGATCCCGGCGGCGAGTGACCGGGCCACGACATGGCCCGGTCCCGGCCGGGGGTCATCCACCTGGGCGAGCACCAAGGCTCCACCCCGGGTGACGACAGCGCGCATCTCGTTCTCCCTGACTCGGGTGTCCACGCCACCGCCCGGGCCCGGTGGCGACACTGCCGTGAGTCTCACACACCTCCCCGAACCGCGCCCCCGCGGGCGACGGTTCGTCCGGGCGCCCCACCCGTCCCTCAGGATGAGGGGTCGGTGACCCTCGGCTCGAGGGCGAGCGGGTCCCGCCGCAGCTCGCGCCGGGCCATGGCCTCGAAGAATCCCACGAACCCCTCGCCGTCGGAAGTCCGGAAGAAGTCCCGGGCCGGGCCGGGGAGCTCGCGCCCCTCACCGACGGCCTCGACGTGCCAGGCCCTGCGGCTGCGGTACTCGAGGGCCACCGCCCGCTGATGGCGGCACGGATGCTGCCGGCGGTGACGAAGACACCGTGGTTGGCCAGCAGCGCCATGTCGGCCGACCCCATGGAGGCGACGGCCCGGGCCGCGCTGTCACGCGAGTCGACGGGTCCGTCGTACTCGTCGACCACCACCAACTCACCGCCGCCGAGAGCCGAGCTCTGGTCGTAGCAGCCCGGGACGCGCCCGAGGTCGGCCCAGGTCGTGCCGTACCGGGGGTGGCTGTGCACCGCCACCACCACGTCGTGGCGCTGACGGTGGAGCTCGAGGTGGAGCGGGATCCCGAGCGGGACCGGCCAGCGGCCCTCCAGTCGGTTGCCGTCGAGATCGATGACCAGCAGATCGTCGGGCCGGAGCTCCTCCCACAACAGCAGCCACGGGTTGCAGAGCAGGGTGCCGTCGGGCTGTCGGTAGGTGATGTGGCCGGCCAGGTGGTCGTCGTACCCCTCGTGCCACAGCGTCCGGGCCAACAGGACCAGCTCCTGACGCGGGGACAGATCGGGCAGAAGGGTCTGGGGTCCGGGGGAGAAGGCCGGTGGGCTCACGGTCGGCGGTCGGCCGGCAGCGGCCACCGGTAGAGGGCGGCCGCGTTCTCGTGGGTCAGCCGGCGCAGTTCGTCGGTGGGGAGGTGGCCCCAGCAGCGGTCGATGACCGCCTGGGTGTCGGGCCAGGTGGAGTCGCCGTGGGGGTAGTCGACCTCCACCATGATGCGGTCGATACCGATGCGGTGACGCGTGTCGATGGTGGAGGGATCGTCGATGGTGCAGAACCAGAAGTTGCGGGCCAGCACCTCGGCCGGCAGCAGCCCGCCCGGGTCGAAGTCCCGGCCGTAGCCCGAGCGGGTCACGATGTTGTCGAGGCGGTCGAGCAGCATGGCCACCCACCCGATGCCGCCCTCGCTCATGGCGATCCGGATGTTCGGATACCGCACCGGGATCCCCGACCACAGCCACTCGGCGCAGGCCGACAGCGACATCTGGCCGAACAGGGTGGCACCGAGCGCCACCAGCGGGGCGTCCCCGGGCATGTCGGGCATTCCCGAGGACCCCACGTGGAGCGACACGACGGTGTCCGTCTCCTGGCAGGCGTCGAGGATGGGGTCCCAGTAGCCCGAGAACAGGCTGGGCAGGCCGATCCGGTGGGGCCGTTCGGGCAGGGTGACCGACCGGAACCCCCGGTCGGCGTTGCGCCTGACTTCGTCGGCACCGACGACCGGATCGGCGAGGAAGGTGATCCCACACGGGATGATGCGGTCGGGATACGGCTGCCACCACGCGTCGTAGAGCCAGTCGTTCCAGGCCCGGGTGACGGCCACACCCAGTTCGGGGTCGCTGCACTCGGAGAACACCCGGCCGGAGAACCCGGTGATCTGGGAGGGGAAGTTGAGGGAGGCCCACACCCCGTTGAGGTCCATGTCACCGATGCGGGCGTCGATGTCCCAGCAGCCGCGTCGCATGTCCTCGAACCTGGTCGGCTCGAGCGTGACGGCCTCGGGCCGGCGCCCGGCCACCGCGTTCATGCCGACCTGCGAGTACCGCTTGCCGTCGAACTCCCACAGCTGGTGACCCCTCGAGTTCTCGACGATCCGGGGCGCCCGGTCGACGAACCGGCCGGGGAGCCGGCCCTCGAACATGTCCGGGGGCTCGACCAGGTGGTCGTCGACGGAGATGACCGTATAGCGCACCGGGCGCGGCTCGGGGTCGGGAAGCAGGGTGTCCCGGCGGGTGACGATCGTCATGTCGCACCTCCCACCGTTCGAGTATGCCAGGGACGGTCCGGCCGCGTCGGGGTGGACGGGGCGGTACCGGTGCCCCGGTGACGGGGGCGTGCGACACTGGGTCGGTGGCTGGCGCGGCGATTCCCATCTCATGGATGTGCGACATGGACGGGGTGCTGGTCCACGAGGGGCAGCTGATCCCCGGGGCCGACGCCTTCCTCAGCAACCTGCGTCGGGGGGGGCACCCCTTTCTCATCCTGACCAACAACTCCATCTACAGCGGGCGCGACCTCTCGGCCCGGCTGGTGAACCTCGGCCTCGATGTCCCGGCTACCTCCCTGTGGACATCGGCCGAGGCCACCGCGGCGTTCCTCCGGTCCCAGCGCCCCGGGGGCACGGCCTTCGTACTGGGAGAGGCCGGTCTGACCACCGCCCTGCACGAGGTCGGGTATGTCCTGAGCGACCGGCGCCCCGACTACGTGGTGCTGGGGGAGACCCGCACGTACAGCTTCGAGTCCATCACCAGGGCCATCCGGCTCGTCGAGGGCGGAGCCCGCTTCATCGCCACCAACCCCGACCCCACCGGGCCGACCCTCGAGGGGATCGTGCCCGGGACCGGGTCGGTGGCGGCCCTCATCGAGCGGGCCACCGGGGTGGCGCCGTACTTCATCGGCAAGCCCAACCCCCTCATGATGCGCGAGGCCATGAACTCGCTCGGAGCCCACTCCGAGTCGACCGTGATGGTCGGCGACCGGATGGACACCGACATCGTGGCCGGCATCGAGGCCGGCCTCCAGACCATCCTGGTGCTGAGCGGGGTCACCAGCCGGTCCCAGATCGAGCGCTTCCCCTACCGCCCGGGGAGAGTGGTCGAGTCGGTGGCTGACCTGGTGGCGGAACTCGATCCGAACGCCGCCGCCGATTGACCCACCGGTGACCGGGCAATACCATGCGCCCGCCGACAGCACCGGGGCGCCGCCGGTTCACCACGGAGCAGGTGAGGAGCGCGGCTGCGCTCGGAAGGGGGATCGTGCTCTTCATCCACGAGGTCCATCAGGTGGTGGGGAAACGGGCGGCCGAGTTCGAGCGGTCCTACCGCGACGGGTGGATGCCCGCGCTGGGCCATGGCTCCGACGCCCGGCTGCTGTGGTACTTCGACCTGGCCCACGGCAGCGGTCTGGCCTACCGGGTGGTGACGGTGACGGCGGTGGCCGACGGGGCGGCTTGGGCCAGATTGGCCGAACGGGTGGCCCGCGGCGACCTGCGCTCGTGGGCCCGGGACCTCGACGGGCTCCAACACCAGTCCCGCAGCCGGACGTTGGCGGCCCTGCCGTGGTCGCCGCCGGTCCCTCCACTGGACGAGGTTCCCGTCGATGGAGGCGAGTCCACCGAGCCCACACTCTTCATGGAGGACACCATGTGGCCGTTCCCCGGCAAGGTCCGTCAGTACGTCGAGGCGGCCGGGGCGGTGTACCGCCCTGCTTTGGGAGCTGACGGGTCGCGGCTCCAGATGAGCGTGGCTCTCGGGCTCCAGGTGCTCCCCGGCGCGGGCCGGAGCCCGGAGGTGACCCTGTTGCAGCGGTTGTCGAGCCTGCCTCCCCTGATCCGTCTGCTGACCGAGGACATCCCACCCGAGGTCACCGGCCCGGGATCGTGGATGCACGAGGCACTCGAGCTCCGCGACCGATGGCGGTCGAGGCTGTTGCGCACGGCGCTGTGGTCGCCGCTCTCGTGAGCACCACCGGCTCGATGCTGTTCCTGCAGGAGACCCACCGGGTGATCGGGCGCCATGCCACCGACTTCGAGGACATGGTCAGAGACGAGTGGATGGGTGCGCTGGCACGGAGCGAGGACACCAGACTGCTCTGGTATCTCAACCACGCCATGGGGAGCGGCCCGGCCTACGAGGTGGTCACCATCACCGCCGTAAGGGACGGTACCGCCTGGCTGGAGTTGACCCGGCGCATGATGGACGGTGACCTCGCCGCCCTGGCCGACCGGCTCGATGCCTGCCGGCACGACGTGGAGGGGAAGCTCCTCCTGCCCGTCTACTGGTCGGCGCTGCAAGAGGTCGACCTGGGTGCCGTCCCCACCGACGGCGGCACCCACGAACTGTCGGTCTACATGCAGGACACCGGGTGGCCCGATGCTCCCCTCGACGACTACATCGAGCTCTGGGACCACGACTACTGGCAGATCATGCGCCAGACACCTCCGGACAAGAAGCTGCTCGACATCCAGGCCTGCTTTCAGGTGGCCCACGGCTCGGGGATCCGACCCGAGGCCATCCTCATGCAGAAGGTGATGAGCTTCCCGACCCTGGGCCGGCTGCTCACGTCGGCCGGGGAGCCCGACCCCACCACGTGGCCCGGCACCTACATGGCCAAGGGCCTCGAGGTGCGGGACCAGTGGGAGAGCAAGCTGTTGCGGACCAGCGCGTGGTCGCCGCTCTGGTGACGCCGCTCCCGTTCACGCGTCGCCAGCTGGTGGAGTCGGCCTCGCAGTCGACCGGTCTCGACGACTTCGGCGAGCCGTCGTGGGTGGAGGGACTGGACCGGCTGCTCGACGATCTCGAGCGCAGCGCCGACTTGAACGGGCTGGGCATGAGCATCGTGGAGACCGAGTTCACCACCTACCTCTCGAACCGGCTCCGGATCCTCGACTGGCGGAGCGGCCACCCCGAGGTGGCTCTCGGTGCGGTGCGGAGACCGCTGGTCATCTGCGGCCAGCCTCGGACCGGCACCACCATCCTGTTCGACCTGCTGGCCCAGGATCCAGCCCATCGGGCTCCGCTCACCTGGGAGGTCGACTTCCCGTGTCCGCCGCCGACCACCGCGACCTACGCCTCCGATCCCAGGATCGAGGAGTCGGAGGCCATGGCGGGAATGGCCGACCAGGTCATCCCCGGATTCACCGCCTTCCACCCGCTGGGGGCACAGCTGGCCCAGGAGTGTGCCCGCATCACCGCCTCGGAGTTCCGGTCCATGATGTTCCAGACCCAGTTCGACGTGCCCGAGTACGAACGGTGGCTGCTCCACGAGGCCGACCCGGTGCCCCTCTACCGGTGGCATCGCACGTTCCTCCAGCACCTGCAGTCCGAGCACGACGCCGACCGATGGCTGATCAAGTCGCCGGCCCATCTCTGGCACCTCGGGGCCCTGCTGACCGAGTACCCCGATGCCGTGGTCATCCAGACCCACCGCGATCCCCTCCGGGTCATCGTCTCGGTCAGTGCCCTCGTGGCCCACCTGCGCCGCATGGCCAGCGACCGGAGTTCGGTGGCCACTGCCGCCACCCAGTACTGCGACGACATCTTCGTGGGGCTCGACCGGTCGCTGGCCGCCCGCCGTCACGGCACCCTGCATGCGGGGAACACCATCGACGTGCGGTTCGATGTCTTCATGGACGACCCCTTGGCCACCATCGGGGTCATCTACGACCGGCTGGGGGTGCCCCTCGGGGCCGACGTCGAGCGGAGCATGCGGGACTTCCTCGCCTCCCACCCCGGCGACGGGGGAGGCGCGGGAACCCGGTACTCGTGGGCCGACACGGGCCTTGACGAGGGCGAGCTCCGGTCACGGGCCCGGGAGTACCAGGAGCACTTCGACGTCCCCTCCGAGGTGCTGGCCTGATCCCTTCCCCGGGGCCCGGCCCGATGGGACGGCGCCGGGGATCAGTCCTACCCGGCAGCCGGCGGGGGTGCCACCTGGGCGTCGATCTCCTTCAGATCGAAGTAGTCGCGCCATCGGGTCACCAGTCCGTCGTCGTCGACGTCCACCACCGTGCACCCGTGGATCTCGATGGGGATGGTGCCCCCGAGGGTCCCGCGCCCGATCCACTCGAAGGAACCCCCGGAGTCGTCGCCGTGGACCCAGGTGATCTCCTGGCGCCAGTCGGGGAACGAGGCGTTGGTCATCTCCTCGATGGCGGCGAGGTCCGAGGTGGGCTCGTTGACCGGGTCACTGAAGAGAGCTCCCGGCGCGAAGAAGGACGGAAAGTCCCCCTCCGGTCCCAGTGCCTGCTCCAACTGTTCCGACCACACCGACCAATCCATGGGGTCACCGTACCGCCCGGAACCGCGCCACGGGCGGTACGGGGCCACCGGCTGTAGTCTTCGCCCAGGATCGTGGAGCGCCGGACCGGCGCACCGGGGGAGGCCACAGGTTGACAGCACAGAACGGCCACGACCTCCGCACCGGCAGACCGTATGTGGTGGTGTCGGCCGACGCCCATGCGGCACCCGACACGCTGGACGAGTACCTCTCCTACGTGGACCCCGACCACCGGGCGGCCGTGGCCGAGTTCGGCGACCTGTCGGCCGTGGCCATCCCCATGTTCGGAGGGGTGGACCCGGGTGAGATCGACGAGGCCGACGCGGTCCGGGCCGTGGCCACCCGTCGCCTGGCCGGCATGGGGGTCGACACGGACGCCGCCGCCGGGTGGCTGGCCAACTACAGCACCGACTGGGTCTTCCCCTCCGACGCCGACGGCCGACGGCTGGCCTACCTCGAGGAGCAGGGCATCCATGCCGAAGTGGTCTTCCCCGGGCCG
The DNA here is from genome assembly GCA_963756515.1 of uncultured Acidimicrobiaceae bacterium. Lineage (GTDB taxonomy): Bacteria > Actinomycetota > Acidimicrobiia > Acidimicrobiales > RAAP-2 > Bog-756. The sequence continues at coordinate 126,770 of CAVWNV010000012.1, read as the reverse complement.
GTGCTGGCCGGTGGGCTGTCCCCGGCCATGTACCTGGGCGGCCACTCGTCCAAGAACCTCGATGTGGTGTGGCCGGCCCTCCACGCCTACAACCGGTGGCTGTCGGAGTTCTGCGCGGCGGCGCCGGGCCGCCGGACGGGTTGCATCCCCATCGATCTCCACGACATGGACCGCGCCGTCGAGGAGATCGCCTGGGCCCGGTCCTCGGGGCTCTTCGGCGGCGTCATGCTGCCGGCCATGTCCCTCCGTTCGGGCCTGCCCGGGTATGCCGACGACTACTACGAACCCCTGTGGAGCGCGTGCGAGGACCACGGTGTGGTGGTGAACCTCCACACCGGGGCGTCGGGAACGGCCACGGACGCCAAGCAGCTGTACGACGCCAAGCACGGTGGCTTCCTCGGTCTCTACGAGGTGTTCGTGTTCACGCGGCGTCCGTTGTGGTTCATGATCTTCGGCGGGGTGTTCGACCGGCATCCGAACCTCAAGGTGGTGGTCACGGAGAACGGCGTGCAGTGGCTCCCGTCCCTGGTCCGGGACATGGAGTCCTTCTTCGACACTCACGGGGGCGCGCCGGTGCGCTCCTACCTGAAGATGCGTCCGGCCGAGTATGTCGACCGTCACGTGTTCCTGGGCGGATCCCTGATGAAGCGGTACGAGGCCGAGATGCGGGCCGAGATCGGCATCGACCGTCTGATGTGGGGGTCGGACTACCCCCACCTGGAAGGGGCCGCTCCCGTGCACCGGCTCGTCCTCCGTCAGGTCTTCGGCGGGCTTCCCGAGGAGGATCTCCGCCGCATCCTGGGGCTGAACGCCATCGATGTCTTCGGCTTCGACCGTGCCCTTCTGGAGGCGGTCGCCGAACGCGTCGGCCCGACAGTGGCCGACCTGTCGACCACTGTGGCCATGGACGAGATCCCCGAGACCTTCAGCTGGAGCCTGGCCCGGCCGGTGCCGCTGGCCGCCGACGCGGTGGCCCGGACCTGAGTTCCCGGGTCACCGGTCGGACGGGACGGGCCAAGGTCGAGAGAACGGAGAAGGCCTGTGCAGGACCATCGATTCGACTTCATCGTGAACGGGACGCCCGAGGAGGTGTGGGACGTCATGTGGAAGTACACGCGGGTCGGCATCGAGACCGACTCGGTGAAGATCGAGATCTACCACCCGGGGGACGACGAGGGGAACGGCCTGGTCCGGCACTGCGAGTTCCCGGTTCCGAAGTACCTGCTGTCGAAGGGGAGGGCGCAGTCCTGGGAGTGGATCACCGGCGCCCGGCGCCCGGTGTCGTGGCGGTATGACGCCGTCGGCAAACCGCTGTGGTCGCGGGCCTCGGGGTTCACCCGGCTGGAGGACCTCGGTGACGGTCGTACCCAGGTGTTCTTCCGTGAGACCTATGAGGTGTTCAATCCCGTCATGCGGTGGCTGCTGGAGAAGCGGGTCCATCACTTCATCTCGAAGGGGAACGACGCCCTGATCGAGGCCTCGGTCGTGCGGTCCCTGGAGAAGTTGCGCAAGCGGAAGGGGAATGCGGCCTGACGGCCGTGACCGACCGGGCATCGACCCCGTGGCATCGGACGACCCGGTAGGTTCGGACCGATGCGGCTGAGCACGGTGATCCTCCCCGTCTACCGCTGGGCGGAGGGCCGGACCATCTGGCGCCGGGCCGAGGCACTCGGCTTCCACGCCGCCTACACCTACGACCATCTGTCATGGCGCAGCTTCCGCGACCGGCCGTGGTTCGGGACCATTCCCACCTTGACGGCGGCGGCGGCGTGCACCGAGCGCCTCCGACTTGGGACGCTGGTGACATCGCCCAACTTCCGCCACCCGGTGCCGCTGGCGAAGGAGCTGATGTCGGTGGACGACATCTCGGACGGACGGTTGACGCTCGGAATCGGAGCGGGCGGTACCGGGTTCGACGCCACCGTCCTGGGCCAGCAGCCATGGACCCCGCGCCAGCGGGCCGACCGCCTCGACGAGTTCGTCTCCCTCCTCGACGAGTTGCTCACCCATCCGGCGACGACGAGACGCGACGCGCACTACTCGGCGGTGGAGGCCCGGATGATCCCGGGCGGCGTGCAACTGCCCCGTGTCCCGTTCTACGTCGCCGCCACCGGACCCCGGGGGATGTCCCTGGCGGCGCGCTTCGGCCAGGGCTGGGTCACCTACGGCGATCCCGACGGGCAGGCCGGCGCCCCGGCCAGCCGTGCTCCCGACGCGGCGGTGGCGGACCAGCTGGACCGGCTTCGGGCCGCCTGTGCCGACCGGGGTCGGGACTTCGGGTCGATCGAGCGGGTGCTGCTCCAGGGCTCGACCGGCGAGCGTCCGCTGGCCTCCCTGGACGCCTTCGTCGACTGGGCCGGCCGGTACGAGGATCTCGGGATCACCGAGGTGGCCATCCACTGGCCCATCGCCGACTCGGTGTTCCAGAACGACATGGACGTCTTCGAACGGATCGCCGTCGACGGGTTGTCGCAGTTGGGTGGGGCGTCCGACGCCGGACAGCCAGGTGTCGGCGGCCATGGTGCCGAGGGTGGAACTACCGGCCCAGGACGGTGACGCAGGCGTTGGCACCCCGGCCGATCACGTGGGCCAGCCCCACACGCGCTCCGGCCACCTGCCGGTCACCGGCGGTGCCCCGCACCTGGCGGACGAGCTCCACCACCTGGCCGAGGGCCGAGGCGCCGAGCGGCTCCCCCTTGGACAGCAGACCGCCGGACGGGTTGACCGGAAGGCGACCGCCGACCGCGGCCACACCGTCGGCCAGCATGGCGGCCTGACCACCGGGGGGGCACAGTCCGAGCTCGGCCCAGGCCAGCAGTTCGCGGGCGGCGTCGGTGTCCTGGCACTCCACCACGTCGACGTCGTCGGGGCCCAGGCCGGCCTGGGCGTAGGCGTCTTCGGCGGCCAGCGTCGTCGGCGGTGTGATGTCGGTGTCGTCGATGCCACTCAGGGGTGAGTCCTCGCCCAGGACACTGCCCGGGAGGTGCGATCGCAGGGAGATCCCGCGCAACTCGACCCCGTCGCCCCGGCGTTCGAGGACCACCGCGGCCGCACCCTCGTTGGGGGAGCACAGCATGAACAGGGTGAGGGGAGGACAGATCATCCGCGCAGAGAGGACCTCCTCGACCGTCACCGGCTTGCGGAACATGGCGTCGGGGTTGTGGACGCCGTGCCGGCGGTTCTTGACCACCACCTGAGCCAGGTGGTCCACCGTCATGCCGGTGTCGGACAGGAGTCGTTGGGCGCGGAGGGCGAAGAAGGCCGGTGCCGGGTTGAGTCCGGCCGCTTCCTGCCACGGCGCGAAGAAGGACGATCGGATGATGCCCTTGGGCATCTTCTCGATGCCGAAGACCAGGACCCGGTCGTGCTGTCCCGACGCGATGGAGGCCGCCCCGAGCTGCAGCGCCGCCCCTCCCGAGGCGCAACCGGCCTCGACGTCGTAGATGGGGATGCCCGTGCCCGACAAGGAGGACAGGACCCGGTGACCGGCGGCGACACCTCCGTAGGCGGTGCCACAGAACGCCGCCTGTACGTCCCGGACACCGATTCCCGACTCGGCCAGCGCCGCCCTCACCGCCACCACGCCCATTTCGGTGCCGGTGGTCTCGCCGAAACGCCCGAAGGGGTGCAAACCGACACCGGTGATGCGGACGCCGGTCACGAGTGGAACACCCATGTCACACGGGGCTCACCGTCCGGGCCAGGGACCTCCTCGCCCCCCAGCCGTACGGCCGTGCCCACCGTGATGTCCTCCCCCCGGAGGCGCGTCACCACCCGGAGCATCGGCTCCCCGTCGAGTTCGACGACGCCGAGCCCGTAGGGGACGGGACCGGCGTAGCCGGGTGGGGCGACGGTGACGGTGGTGTGCAGCCAGACGGTGCCGGTGCGGGGGAGATCGGTGGGCTCGACGTCGTCGGCACCGGAGAAGGGACAGACGGACGAGCGGGGGAAGTGCCGGAGCCCGCTCGTCGCCGACCGGCCACCGAGAAGGGTGACCCCGTCGTCGTCGACGCGGAGCACGCTCGGATCGATGGGCCGCGTGGACACGCGAGGACTATGGCACACGATGGCGGACGGCGCAGGAGGGGGATCGACGGCGCAGGAGGGGGATCGAGGGCGCAGGAGGGCGCGGTCAGTCCCAATCCTCGACCAGCCCCGACCCCGCCGGGCCGGGACGGAACACCGGCATCGACCCCAGGGACCGCACGATCTCGGCGTCGGGCCCGAGAGCGTCCCGCCATCCGGAGCCCTCGGTCACGAGGGCACCCACGACGACGGGCTCGGCGCCGGCGCGCCGCACGAGAGCCAGCGCGGCCGCACACGACGCGCCGGTGGAGACGACGTCGTCGATCACGGCCACGCGACGGCCACGCACCGCCTCGACCCGGGCCGGGTCCATCCGCAGCATCTGGGGGCTGCCCGTGGTGATGGACTGCACCGGCTCGGCCAGGGACTGGCCCAAGTGGATCTTCGGGGTCTTGTGGAGGATCACGTAGTCGTCCAGGCCGAGGGACCGGCTGACCTCGATGGCCAGCGGGATGCCCATGGTGGCTACCGACACCACGATGTCCGGCCGGAAGGGCGCCACCAGTGCGCTGAGCTCCCGTCCGGCCACTTCGGCGAACGCCACCCCGTGGTCCACGCAGATGAGCAGGGCGATGGTCAGGTCGTCGGCCACGGTGACCAGCGGGAGCTCGACGGACTGGGAACCCACGTCGACTCGGAAGGTGTCAGTGCCGCTCATGCCCATGACTCTCCCCGCCCTAACCGGGGACTGCAAGTAGGCCCGGTCCAGCCGACCAGCCGGCGCGGGTACGACCGGTCCCGTCGCCTAGTGTGACCGGTTACGACCGACGAGGACGTGTGCGATGTGGGGGTGGGCCCCGCTCGGGATCGCGACCTGACATCACACGATGACCACACATCGACAGCCGAAGCTGAGCAGAGAGAGCATTCGGAAGCTCATGCTCGAAACCGGCCGCAGACTCCTGGTCGAGGAGGGTCTCGGCACCGGGGTGGACACCCTCACCTTCAAGCGGGTCTTCGAGCGGGTCGAGGCCGATACCGGCCGTCGCCTCTCCAACGCCTCGGTCATCCGTCGGGTCTGGGAGAACCAGGCCGACTATCAGGCCGACGTGCTGGCAACCATCGCGTCCCAGGACGGTCTGGGTGAGTTCGGCGAGACCTTCGACGCCCTCGTCCCGCTGCTCGCATCCCTGGACCTCTCGACTCCCGAGGCGCGCCGTCGTTCCGTCCGCGAGTTCTGCCGGGTCGGTGGGGCCGCCAACATCCTGGTGCGGCTGGAGTCCCCGGCCTGGTGGTTGTGGATCTCCGTCTGGGCCATGGCCATGGCCGACCATTTCGGTCTCGACGAACAGCGGGTGGAGCACCAGGCGCGGATCCGCACCGCTCTGCTGGAGGGGTACCAGGGCTTCACCCAACTGTGGGAGGACGCTTACACCGGGTTGGCCGCCATCGTCGGCATGCGTCCCCGGGGACCCCTCACGGTCCGCCAGTTCACCGTGGCCATCGGCGCGTTGGCCGAGGGGTGCTCCCTTCGCCAGCGCCTCGACCCCGAGATGGTGGGCATTCTCCGACCCACGGGACCGAACGGCGAGGACCAGGAGTGGACGGTGTTCGCCATCGGGTTGGAGGCGCTGCAGCTCCACTTCTTCGAACCGGATCCCGATTGGACGCCGCCCGACGGTGCCCCGACCGCCTGACGGCGGTCCCCGGGGGGTAGTCAGTCCAGTCGGGCCACGGCCAGGGCTGCGGCGATGAGCACCATGGCCCACGACAGCGAACGGAGGGCCCGCTCCAACGGGGCCAGGATGGTGGCGCGGTCGATGGGTCGCACCGTGCCGTCGGACAGGGTGATGGTCCCCGAGATGTCGCGCGTCCTCCGCCGCACCATCCGGGCCGGGGTACTGAGGGCCCGCTGAGCGGCCGAGAGGGCGAAGGCCCCGAGGGCGGCCACGATCGGCGCCACCGCCAGTCGCCCGGTCTGGGCCACGTAGGCGGTGAGGACCGGGAATGCGCCCCAGCTGGCCGCGAATCCCACGTCGTTGTGGATGGCCCCGCCGAAGAGCTCGAAGTTGTAGCCGATCACGAGGAGTGGACCGACGATCAGGAACGGCACCAGCGCCAGCCCCACCTGTACGACGCCGGCCACCCCGAGTGCCACCGCCCCGGCCAGTCCGGCCACCGTCACGGCCCTAAGGGCACTCGTGGGGATCCGGGTGCGGAGCGGTCGTCCGTGGAGCTCGTCCAGCGCGTGGGCGGCCAGCCCCACGGCGCAGAAGAAGGCCAGGAGCGTGGCCAGCAGCCGGGTGGTGTCGACCACGGGTGCCAGGCAGGCACCGATGACCACGTAGGAGAGGTGCCAGGCCGTGTAGGGCGGATGGAGCAGGGTCCACCAGTCGCGCCAGCCACCGTTTCGGGCCGCGTAGAAGGCGGCCCGCGTCTCGCCTTCGCCGTGCCCGGCCTCCTGCTCACTCATCGGATCGTCGTCCCCACATCACCAGGCCACCGCCCAGGCTCATCCGCCGCACTCCCACATCCACGAAGCCGGCCCGTTCCCACGCCTCGACCGTCCAATCGAGGGGGTAGCGCCGGTAGTGGGCCGAGATGTTCGGGCCCAGGAACCGACCGACGTCGAACCAGGCCCGGCCACCGCCGATCCAGCCGCCCACCGGTAGCAGGAGGCGCGTGTACCCCCACCACCAGAACCTCCAGAACAGACTCTTGGGCAGGAGGAACTCCATATTGGCGACGGCGCCCCCCGGTCTCACCACCCGGGCCAGCTCCGTCAGCGTGGCCTGCGGGTCGGCCACGTAGCGGAGGAGGTAGGTGAAGGTCAGCGCATCGAAGGTGGCATCGGCAAAGGGCATCTGCTCGGCCCGGCCCGTGACCAGCTGGATCCGGTCGGCCATGGACCGGAGTTCCACGTTGCGCTGGCCCTGTCGCAGCATGTCCGGCGTCAGGTCGATGGCGACCACCTGACCGGCGCCGCGGTCGGCCAGCTGCAGGGCCACTCCGGCCGGGCCCGAGGCCACGTCGAGGACCAGCGCCGGCCGGTCGGGAACGATGTGATCGACCATGGCCCGACGCCACCGGCCGTTCTGGCCCATCGAGAGCAGTTCAGCCAGCCGGTCGTACCGCTCGGGCAGTGGGGAGAACAGCTTCTGGGCGAACCGGTTGGGGTCCTTCGATGCCACACGCTCCACGGCGCCTCCTCGGATGCCAAGATCTCACCGTAGGCGGTCGAGGCAAGAGGAGCGCTGTGGACCCGAGTCGCTACGACGTGCTCGTGGTGGGCGCCGGCCCGGCCGGGAGCACCGCCGCTCTGGTTCTGGCCCGCAACGGGGCCAGGGTGGCCCTGTTGGACAAGGCCCGATTCCCGAGGGACAAAGCCTGCGGCGACTTCATCGGGCCGAGGGGACTCCAGGTCCTCGCCGACTTAGGCCTGCCCGAGCCACCCGGGCTCGACGTGGGCGACATGGTCGTGATCGGTCCGACCGGGCGGAGGGTGGTGCTGCCCTGCTTCGACGGGACCACGTATCCCGGCCGAGCCAGGGCGGTGCCGCGGCTGGTCTTCGACGATGCCCTGCGGACCGCCGCCATCGAGGCAGGCGCCGTGGCCGTCCAGGGCCGGGCCGGTGAACCGGTGGGATCGGGTCCGGACATCGGTGGGTTCGAGATCGTGGATGGCGGCCGGATCTGCGCCGACTTCGTGATCGGAGCCGACGGGGCCACCAGTCATGTCGCCCACCGGGCCCGACTGGTGGAGATGGAGCGCGTCCTGTGGGGCTTCGCGGTGCGTTGCTACGTGGACCAGGCCGTAGAGCTCCCGGCCATCACCCTGTGGGAGCCGTCCCGTTGGCACGCGTTTCCCGGCTACGGATGGATCTTCCCGGGGCCGGGTGGCGTGGCCAACGTCGGGCTCGGGGTGGGCACCCTGGCCGACCGCCAGTCTGGTTCCACCGCGGTGCGGGTCCTGCCCGACTATCTCCGGTACCTGGTGGACCGGGGCCTGCTCGACCGGGTCCCGGACCGGACGGGCCCCCGTCGACTGGGGGGATGGCTCAAGATGGGGATGGTCGGAACCGTCCCGGCCGCCGGCCGGGTCCTGCTGGCGGGGGACGCAGCGGGACTGGTCAACCCCCTCCAGGGAGAGGGGATCGCCCAGGCTCTCACCAGTGGACGGGCCGCGGCGGAAGCCGTCTTGGGCTCGCCCGGCCAGGCGGCCGGGCGCTACCGGCGTGAGCTGGCCCAGGCCCATCTGCCGTACCAGCGGATCACCGCGGCCGGGCATGCCGCACTGGTGGGCCGGCCCCGTGCCGTCGCCGCCGTGGGCCGACTGCTCACCGCCCCCCTGGTCGGCAGGGCCCTGGCCGGTGGCTGGGGCATCTTCTGGAACGAGCTGCTCGACGGAGCCGCACCGGGAGCCGCCCGGCGGGTAGCGGTGGCCTCCACGCGGCTGGGTCGGTCTGTCACGGCCCGGTCCGAGGTCTCGGGCTGGTTCGACGGCACGTTCGGGTCGGATTCGTCCTGACCGTCCCCGATGCCGGACGGCGTGCCCGTTCTACGCTGCACCGGTGGACGCCGAGATCCGAACCGGTCGCCGGGCCGACATCCTCCCGGTACTGAGGCTGTGGACCGAGGCCGGCGCCCATCCCAGCCACACCGACGACGTCGCCGGCCTCGAGGCCCTGCTGGCCCACGACCCCGACGCACTCATCGTGGCCGAGGACGGGCCCGACGTGGTCGGCTCGGTCATCGCCGCCTGGGACGGGTGGCGGGGCTCGGTCTACCGGCTGGCCGTGGCCCCGTCCCATCGCCGGACCGGTCTGGCCGGTCGGCTGCTCCGCCGCGGGGAGGAGCGTCTGGCCGAGGCGGGGGCGGTCCGCCTGCAGGCCGTCGTGGTGGCAACCGATGACCCGGCCACCGGATTCTGGGGGACCAGCGGATGGGAGCAACAGCATGACCGGCTCCGCTACGTCCGCGGGTGACCGGGCCGTCACCGTCACGGTCGCCGGGGCGGAACCGGGGACCTTCGACCCTGTCGACGGTCGCTCCGGCTGAGAGCGGGCGACGGGAATCGAACCCGCGTTCCGAGCTTGGGAAGCTCGTGTTCTGCCTCTGAACTACGCCCGCGCGTCGGCGTAACACTACCCGGTGGGCGCCCCGCCCTTCCGGTGCGGCCGGCCTGGAGTCGACCGCGCCCGCCCGCGCCCGCTGGGCCGGGTCCGGCGACGGGAACGGCGGCGCGTCGCCCACCGCGCCCGCTCCCATGGTCCGTTGCAATCGTTAGTTGCATATGCCCGCCGGCACCCAGCCGGCACCCACGGCCAGACCCCGAACGCCGGCGAATCGTCCGCCGACCGTGTCCGCCGACCGGGCCCGCCGACGGGGTCCCTCGGTACCTCCACCGAGCGCGAGCGGCCGGAGTACCTCGACACCCGCCTCTCGACCTGGCAGCCGCGGCTCGGGCCGTCCGGCCGGATCGATGAGTCCCGACGATCCGGCCGGCGGTGACCAACTACGCCGCCACGTCGTGGCCCCACTATCGTCTGTCCGGCATGGTTCTCTCTGACCGCTCCATACGCGAGGCGCTCGCCGCCGGCCATATCCGGATCGAACCGCTCGACGAGGCCTGCATCCAGCCCTCGTCGGTCGATCTCCACGTCGACCGGTACTTCCGGCTCTTCCGCAATCACAGCAGCCGGGTCATCGACGTACGCGAGGACCAAGAGGACCTCACCGAGCTCGTCGATGTCGGGGACGATCCGCTCATTCTCCATCCGGGCGAGTTCGTGCTCGGATCGACCACGGAGAAGGTCACCCTTCCCGACGATCTGGTGGCCCGTCTCGAGGGCAAGTCGTCGCTGGGCCGACTGGGTCTGCTCATCCACTCGACCGCGGGTTTCGTGGACGCCGGCTGGGACGGGCACCTCACGCTCGAACTCTCCAACGTGGCCAACCTGCCCATCACCGTCTATCCGGGCATGAAGATCGGCCAGATCAGCTTCCTGCGGATGACCACGCCAGCCGACCATCCCTACGGCTCCGATGGCCTGAACTCGAAGTACCAGGGCCAGTGGGGACCCACCCCCAGTCGATACGCCGACAATTTCCGCCCGTGACCTGCGGTTGGTCCGCCAACGACCCACCGCCTGCATTTGTTACTCTTGAGTAACCATCTAGGAGGAACGCAGTGCCCCTCAGACTCGCCCTAGGGCTCGGAATCACCGCGGTGATGTTCGCCATCGCCGGCCGCCGATTCTTCTGGCTCTACCGACTGATCTCCGCCGGGGAGCCGGCCGTGCCGTCGCGGTTCGCCGACGTGCCCAAGCGGGTCAAGGCGGAGCTGGTCGAGGTGGGTGGCCAGAAGAAGCTGCTGCAGTGGACCGTTCCCGGTGTGGCCCATGCCTTCACCTTCTGGGGCTTCACCATCCTCTTCCTGACCATCATCGAGGCCTTCGGCTGCCTCTTCCAACGGGACTTCCACATCCCCCTGATCGGGCACACCGCCGTGATCGGGTTCCTCGAGGACTTCTTCGCCGTGGCCGTCATCGTCTCCCTCCTGACCTTCGTGGTCATCCGGGTGAAGCACTCACCCAAGCGTGAGAACCGGCGTTCCCGCTTCTTCGGGTCCCACACCGGTGCGGCCTGGCTGGTCCTGCTGATGATCTTCGGTGTCATCGCCTCATTGCTCCTCTACCGGGCCGCGCAGGTGAACACCGGTAACTTCCCCTATGGGTGGTGGGCCTTCGCCTCCCACGGTCTGGCCAACGCGTTGAAGCCCCTCGGCACCGGGGTGAACAGTGTCATCGAGACCGTGGCCCTGCTGGCCAACATCGCCATCATCACCGGGTTCTTGGTATTCGTCTCGTACTCCAAGCACCTCCACATCTTCCTGGCTCCGATCAACGTGGCCACGTCACGCCGACCCCGGGCTCTGGGCGCCCTGGCCTCGACCCCCGACATGTCCATGGAGGACGTGGGCGAAGAAGACGAGGTGGTCTTCGGGGCCGGACGCATCGAGGACTTCTCGTGGAAGCAGCTGCTGGACATGGCCACCTGCACCGAGTGCGGCCGCTGCCAGTCGCAGTGTCCGGCGTGGAACACGGGCAAGCCGCTCTCACCCAAGCTGTTGATCATGGACCTGCGGGACAATCTGTTCGCCTCCGCCGACCGGGTCATGGCCCGGAACCGGGCCGCCGGGACCGAGGTGGAGAACCTCGTCCCGTCCGTCATCGACCCCGATGTGCTGTGGTCGTGCACGACGTGCGGAGCCTGTGTCGAGCAGTGCCCCGTGGACATCGAGCACATCGACACCATCATCGACATGCGCCGGTACGAGGTGCTGATGGAGTCCAAGTTCCCCACCGAGGCCGGGCTCATGCTCCGCAACGTCGAGAACCAGGGTGACCCCTGGGGCCTCGGGTCCTCCAAGCGGGCCGACTGGATCAACGATCTGGACTTCGAGGTCCCGGTCATCTCCGGCACCATCCCCGACGACGTCGAGTACCTCTACTGGGTGGGCTGTGCCGGTGCCCTGGACGAACGGGCCCGCAAGGGGGCCCAGGCCACGGCGCGCATGCTCCACCGGGCCGGTGTCACCTTCGGCATCCTCGGTCCCAAGGAGTCGTGCACCGGAGATCCCGCCCGTCGTCTGGGCAACGAGTACCTCTACCAGGAGCAGGCCCGGATGAACATCGAGACGTTGGAGAACGCCGGGGTGAAGAAGGTCATCGCCACCTGCCCCCACTGCTTCAACTCGCTGGCCAACGAGTACCCGTCGCTGGGAGGGAACTTCGAGGTCATCCACCACAGTCAGCTGCTCGACCATCTCGTCACGGCCGGAAAGCTCACCCCCGGCGGCGGCTACCAGGGCACCGTCACCTATCACGACCCCTGCTACCTGGGCCGGCACAACCGGGTGTTCGACGAGCCCCGTTCGGTGATCGACGCCATCCCCGGAGCCACCCAGGTCGAGATGAGGCGGTGCCGCGAGAAGGGATTCTGCTGCGGCGCCGGAGGGGCCCGCATGTGGCTGGAGGAGAACATAGGCAAGCGGGTGAACATGGAGCGGACCGAGGAGGCCATCGGCACCGGCGCCGACGTGGTGTCGACCGCCTGCCCCTACTGCATGATCATGCTCGACGACGCGGTGCGGGCCAACGCCAAGGAGGACGACGTGCGGGTCCTCGACCTGTCGCAGCTGTTGGAGGAGTCGATGAACGAGCCGGTGGCGGTTGGCGCCGGATCGGCCGCACCGGCACCCGGTGAGGACGCCGCGGACGGGCCGACCAAACCGTGACCCTCGGGGCCGAAAGGCTCCGGGGGAGTCAGTCGTAGGCCAGCGCGTCGGCTTCGCGGAGCCGGCCGGCCAGGGCGGCCAGCATCTTCCGCGCAATGCTCGGTACCGACTCCAACAGACTGTTGAACTCCCGTTGGGACAGGACGAGCACGTGCATCTCCGTCTCGGACTCCACCGAGGCCGAACGGGGCCGTCGGTCGAGCAGGGCCAGCTCTCCGAAGTGACCGCCCGGTCCGAGGGTGGCCACCTTCTTCCCGTTGTGGGTCACGGCGGCCTGGCCGTCGATGATGAGGAAGAACTCCAAACCGATCCGACCCTCTTCCACCAGCACCTTTCCGGCCGGGACCGTCACCTCGTTGAGCGAGCTCCGGATCTTCTTGAGCTCGGCGGACGTGCAGTTGGAGAACAGCCACATGGACTTCAGATCCAACTGGGGCGAGCGTGCCGGCATGACAGGAGGCTATCCCGATCGGGTCCTCCGGCGCCGGGTTCGAGGTGGGATCGGTGCCCGGCCGGAACGGCACTCCCGCCCCGGCTCCGGGGGGTGGTACCGCCCTCCACCACCACCGCTCCCTCCACGCACCGCTGCTACAGTCCTCGCATCGCGGCAGCACCTCAGCCCGGTGGGCGCAGACTGGCAGTCCGGCCGTGGACAGGCCGATGATCGCCCCGGAACCGTCCTCCTCCGAAGGTCGGCGTTCTCCTGAGAGCAGCCAAACGACCGATGCCACCGCACCGGCCGATGGCACGGCACCGACCGAGGGCACCGCACCGACCGATGCCACCGCGCCGACCGATGCCGGCGATCCGGGGTCCGACGCCCCACTGACGCGGCTCCGCGGGGCCACCGTGGACATCGATCCCCGGCGGGCCCGTGTGGTGGTGGTGTCGGTGTGTCTGATCGCGCTGGCCGTCGTCGCCGTGATCCTGCTGGTCGCCGGCGTGCAGAAGAACAACCAGGCCGACAACTTGCATCAGCACGGCGTGCGGGTGGACGTCACCGTGACCGGTTGTCTGGGACTCCTGGGCGGAAGCGGCTCCAATGGCGCCGGATACGCCTGCAAGGGCACATACACCTTCGACGGTCGTCACTACTCGCAGTCCATCCCCGGTGATGCCGATCACGCCCCGGGCTCGGTCATAACCGGCGTGATCGTTCCGAACAGTCCCGATCTTCTCTCCACACCGGAACTCGTGGCCCGACAGCAGGCCTCGTGGAACGTGTTCATCCTCCCGGCCGTGCTCTTCCTCGTGCTGGCCGTGTCCCTGGCGACGGTGGCCGTCGTTCGACGTCGGGACCGTCGGTCGGCCGGGCTTGGGGACACACGGTGAACGGGATGTCGGACAGCCCTGCATTTCCAGCCCACGGTCAGGAGAGGTAGCCTCGCGCATGCCCCGTGACGAGCAGTTCGCTGCCGACGAAGACGGCCCGGGCGCCGGCACCCGTTGGGAGCGGTTCACCGGAGCGGTGAGCAACTTCATGCTCAAGCCCGCGGTCAACGAGGCGTCGGGCCAGAAGACCCCGGCGGCGTCCGAACCGACCACCGTGGCTGAGATCGAGGCGACCATCAAGCGCGCCGACGACAAGGAGCGGCTGATCGGGCTGTTGGCCGCACCGGTTGCCGCTGCCATCGGGCTCCTGGTGGTGGCCAGTCTGATTGCACATGATCCGAAGGAGATCACCAAGCACGTGACTCCGTCGCTCTACGTCGAACTCGGTGCGGTGACCATGGCCCTGGCCCTGGCCATGCTGGTTACGGCGTGGTTCCGGAAGCGGACCTTCCTCGGTATCGCCATGGCGCTGTACGGGCTCTCGATCTTCAATCTGCACTACTGGGGGTTCGGGCTGCCCTTCATCATCGGGGGCGCCTGGTACCTGGTCCGGGCCTACCGGCTGTCGGAGAAGCTCAAGTTTGCCAAGGCCGCCGAGGGCTCCGGTCCTGCCACCGGGCCCGTTGCACCGCGGCCCCAGCCGTCGAAGCGCTACACGCCCCCGACTGCGCCGGTCAGGCGACCGGCCAAGCCGAAGCGTGGCAAGGAGCTCGAAGCCGGCTGATCCCGTCGGGGTGACGGCGCCGATCCTTCGTTTCACCCCTCTGCTCCCACGCTTGCGGTACACGATGTTCGGAGGCGCGCGGTCGCGCCCCTGACGGGGAATTCCCTCCCTCTACCAGCGCTTTCTGATCAGTTCACATAGTGGTAACACAGATGTGACTCTGCTGAAATCCCCGCACTGCATTGTTGGCGCCGGCAAGCCGAACTGCTCGTCTTGCCCTTGGCGTATCCGTTCCGCTGACCGAGGGCGCGGGCACGCCATGACGCAGTGTCAATAAGAGAGGAGCACTCCAGCGTGCTAGCCGCAGCAGTGACATATGTTCCCTATCCGAGCTGGTTGAACCCCGGTGACAACACCTGGCAGATAACGGCCGCGACGTTTGTCGGCCTGATGAGCCTTCCCGGTCTGGCGGTCCTCTACGCGTCGATCGTCCCGAAGAAATGGGCCGTCAACGTACTGGGCATGATGTTCGCCGGATTCTCGCTGGTGATGCTCAGCTGGTTCCTGTGGGGCTACAAGATGGGCTTCGGAGTCCCGTCGGTGGGTCACGGGGTCACCGACGTAGCTGGTGTGCCCGTGCAACACGACCTCACCGGCGTCGGTTGGTGGAAACACTTCATCGACAACTTCATCGGGGTGCCGGGTCCGGCGCTCAGTCCCCAAGGTGAACAGGGCCAGGCCATATCGGCGGCCAACACCATCATCCCGTTCCACTTCCCGACGGCCTCACTGGCGTACTTCCAGTTGGTGTTCGCCGCCATCACCCCCCTGCTGTTCCTCGGGAGTGTGCTGGGACGGATCAAGTTCAGCGCCTGGTGCCTGCTCGTCCCGCTGTGGTCCACCTGCGTCTACTCGGTCGACGCATTCCTGCTGTGGGGTGGTGGCTACTTCGCTCAGGAGGGCGCACTCGACTTCTCGGGTGGGTACGTCATCCACATGTCGGCTGGTGTGTCGGGCTTCGTCGCCGCCTGGGTGCTCGGGCCCAGACTCCTACGGGACCGACAGCACTTCCTGCCCAACAACCTGGTGATGGCGGCGGTCGGCGCCGGCATCCTGTGGCTCGGTTGGAACGGCTTCAACGGTGGTGACCCGTACTACGCCGGGGCCAGCGCCGCCGGTGCCGTGGTCAACACCAACCTGGCCACTGCGGCGGGCCTGCTCACCTGGGTGGCATGGGACGCTTGGGTCTCGAAGGAGAAGAAGCCGACCTTCCTGGGCGCCGTCAACGGCATGATCTGCGGCCTGGTCGGTATCACACCGTGTGCGGGCTGGGTCAATGGACAGGGCGCCATCTACGTCGGCCTGATCTGCTCCAGCATCGTGTGGGTGGCGTGGAACTTCCTCTCCAAGGTGCGGCCGTTCTCGAAGGTGGACGACGCCCTCGGTGTCATCTACACCCACGGCATCGCCGGCTTCTTCGGCGGCCTGCTGCTCGGGATCTTCGGCGATCCGAACATGATCGAGTACGGCTGCGGCCATCTGGACGCCGGCGGACAGGTGATTGCCACCACGGCCGGCCAGTACGCCACCGCGAAGGGAACATGTGTCCCGTTCGGGGTGAACGGCCTGATCTACACCGGTTCGGCCCACCAGTTGTGGGAACAGTTCCGGGCCGCCATCTGGGTGATCATCTGGTCGGCCCTGGTCACCTTCATCCTCATGCACATCATCAAGCTGGTGCTTCGAGGAGTCCGGTACAAGGACGAGGTCCTCGAAGTCGGCGACCTGGCCATCCACGGCGAGGAGGCCTTCCCCGAGGAGACCTTCGCCGAGCGTGTCGGGGCCATGTCCATGGCCGGCGATGCCCCGTCGATAGCCTCGTCACCACCCGACGACGGCTCCCCGCCCGGCCGTGCGGGCAACTGACCGGAACCCTACGAGCTCAAGGAGATAGTCACAATGAAACTGATCGTAGCGGTGCTGAAGCCGTTCAAACTCGATGAGGTCAAGGAGGGGCTGAAAGCCCTCGGAGTACACGGCCTCACCCTTACCGAATCCCAGGGATTCGGACGCCAGCGAGGACACACCGAGGTCTACCGGGGTGCCGAGTACGAGGTGGAGTTCGTGCCGAAGATCCGGCTCGAGATCCTCGTCGACGACGCCCAGGTCGACGAGGTCACCTCGACCATCGTAGATACCGCGGGAACCGGAAAGATCGGTGACGGCAAGGTCTGGGTCATCCCTGTCGAGGAGGTGATCCGGGTCCGAACCGGAGAGCGGGGCTCCGAAGCGCTGTAGCCCCGCCCGTCGAGTCGTTCAGTGTTGTTTGTGGGGACAGACAGACCTGGACAACGAAATGGCCGGCTCCCCGGAGCCGGCCATTTCCGTGTCCTGGGCCGGTTCAGCCTGCTTGTCGACTGACGGCCGCGGCTGCGGCCCTGGCCAACTCGGGGTCACCCAGGTAGCTGCCCGACTCCACGGTCAGGTCGTCGGCCAGCTGGTAGAGGAACGGAATGCCGGTGGGGATGTCGAGGCCGACGATCTCGTCGTCACCGATACCGTCGATGTGCTTGCGAAGGGCGCGCAGGCTGTTCCCGTGCGCCACCACCAGCACCGCCCCGTGCCGGGACCCCTCGGCCAACAGATCGGGAACGATGGCGTCGTACCAGTAGGGGAGGACCCGCTCCACGACGTCGGCGAGGCACTCGCTGGTCGGCAGCAGTTCGGCCGGGACGTCGCGGTACCGGGCGTCCCCGGCCGGGTCGTGCTCACTGCCCCGCTCCACCGGAGGGGGCGGGGTGCCGTAGCTGCGGCGCCACTCCTTGACCTGGGCCTCGCCGTAGGTCGCGGTGGTCTCGGCCTTGTTCAGACCCTGCAGGGCCCCGTAGTGTCGTTCGTTCAGGCGCCAGTGCCTCCGCACCGGCAGCCAGGTCCGCCCGGCCGCCTCCAACGCCAGGTCGGCGGTGCGAATAGCCCTGGTCAGCAGCGACGTGTGCAGGATCCGTAGGTCGAGATGGCCCTGGTCGCCCAGCAGCTGGCCGGAGTTCCGCGCCTCCTCCTCCCCCAGACCGGTGAGATCGACGTCGTGCCACCCCGTGAACAGGTTCTCGGCGTTCCAGCGGGACTGGCCGTGGCGGAGAAGCACCAGCTGGGGCATGGGATCGAGCGTAACCCGGCCGACCCTGCGTCGTTGCATCAAAGCCGCATCGGGCCGTGCGTGCCCCGGAGCGCCGACGACGGGCGCAGCACGACGCTCTGGTGCCAAGCCGGCCTCTCGTCTGATCTGACTGCAATTTAGAAGAAAACTTATGTAGAAGGCACTCAACTTTGATATAGTGGACTCCGTAAGAGAAGTGGGTCCGAACCGGAAACCCGGAACGACCGGCCCGATGCCGGGGTCGGCGTGGATCCCGGGGTTCGAGACAGAAGCAGTGTTCGAGACAGAAGCAGTGTTCGAGACAGAAGCAGTGTTCGAGACAGAAGAGAGAGCGCCCGACGAGGGCGGGAAGTAGGAGGCAGCAACGATGGCCAAGGCTGTAGGAATCGACCTCGGAACCACCAACTCGGTGGTCTCCGTGCTGGAGGCCGGCGAGCCGGTCGTCATCCCCAACGCCGAGGGCGGCCGGACCACCCCGTCGGTGGTCGGGTTCGCCAAGTCGGGCGAGGTGCTCGTGGGTGAGGTGGCCAAGCGACAGGCCATCACCAATCCGGACCGGACCATCCGGTCGGTCAAGCGGCACATGGGGACGTCGTGGACCGTCGACATCGACGGCAAGGACTACACCGCGCAGGAGATCTCGGCCCGCATCCTCGGCAAGCTGAAGCGGGATGCCGAGGCGTTCCTCGGGGACACGGTGACCCAGGCGGTCATCACGGTTCCGGCCTACTTCGACGACGCCCAGCGCACTGCCACCAAGGAGGCGGGTGCCATCGCCGGGCTGGAGGTCCTCCGGATCATCAACGAGCCCACCGCCGCCGCCCTGGCCTATGGGCTCGACAAGGAAGGCGCCGACCAGACCGTGCTGGTCTTCGACCTCGGTGGCGGCACCTTCGACGTCTCGCTGCTCGAGATCGGCGACGGCGTGTTCGAGGTCAAGTCGACGGCCGGCAACTCCAAGCTCGGCGGCGACGATTGGGACCAGCGAGTCATCGACTGGCTGGTCAAGACGTTCAAGGACACCGAGGGTGTCGACCTGTCCGGCGACAAGATGGCCACCCAGAGGCTGCAGGAGGCGGCGGAGAAGGCCAAGATCGAACTGTCCTCGCTGCAGGAGACCCAGATCAACCTGCCCTTCATCACCGCCACCTCCGAGGGTCCCAAGCACCTCGACGTGAAGCTGACCCGGGCCAAGTTCAACGAGCTCACTGCCGATCTGGTCGAGGAGTGCAAGGGCCCCTTCGACCAGGCCATCGCCGACTCGGGTCTGTCCAAGTCCGACATCGACCACGTGGTGCTGGTGGGCGGTTCCACCCGCATCCCGGCCGTGCAGGAACTGGTCCAGTCCATGACGGGCAAGGAGGCCCACAAGGGCGTGAACCCCGACGAGGTGGTCGCCATCGGCGCCGCCGTGCAGGCCGGCGTGCTGAAGGGTGAGGTCAAGGATGTCCTCCTCCTCGACGTGACGCCCCTGTCCCTGGGCATCGAGACCAAGGGCAGCGTGATGCACCGGCTCATCGAGCGAAACACCACCATCCCCACCAAGCGGAGCGAGGTCTTCACCACCGCCGACGACAATCAGCCGTCGGTGGAGGTCCACGTGCTGCAGGGTGAGCGCGAGATGGCCATGTACAACAAGACCCTGGGCAAGTTCCAGCTGGTCGACCTGCCTCCGGCCCCGCGGGTGTGCCGCAGATCGAAGTCACCTTCGACATCGACGCCAACGGCATCGTCCACGTGTCGGCCAAGGACCGGGCCACCGGTAAGGAACAGTCGATGACCATCACCGGTCAGTCGTCGCTGGCCAAGGACGACATCGAGCGCATGGTGAAGGACGCCGAAGCTCACGCCGAAGACGACCGCCGCCGCAAGGAGGAAGCCGAGGTGCGCAACAACGCCGACACCTTGGTGTACCAGACCGAGAAGCTGCTCAAGGATCAGGGAGAGAAGTTCGAGGGTGACGAGAAGGAGAAGGTGGAGAGCGCCCTCAGTTCATTGAAGGAGGCCCTGGCCGGTTCGGACGTCGAGTCCATCAAGACCTCGACCGAGACGCTGCTCACCGCCAGCCAGTCGTTCAGCCAGCGGCTCTACGAAGAGGCATCGAAGGCGGAGGCGTCGGCCCCGGGCGGGTCGGTGTCGGCCGACGACGATGCTTCGGACGACGAGGTCGTGGACGCTGAGATCGTCGACGACAAGGGTTGATCGTCGATGACCGACATCCATGAGTCAGGTCATCAGGAAGCGGAGCGGAGTCCGGAGGCGGAGGGTCCTTCGGAGCCGCTCCACGTCCACGGGGCCGAGGGGGCCGAGCTCGGAACCGACTACGACGAGCCGGCCGCGTCCCCGGGTGATGGCTCCGTCGACCCCGCGCCGGTGGACGTGGTCGACGCCGAGATCGTCGACGAGGGCGAGGCTGCGGTGACCACCGAGTTCATCCCCGTGCTCGACGCCGTGGCCGTGGCCGAGGCGCAACGTGACGAGTTCCTCGATTCGCTGCGCCGGTTGCAGGCCGAGTTCGAGAACTACAAGAAGCGCGTCACCAAGCAGCAGGCCGATCAGGTTGCCCGGGCGGCCGTGTCCCTGGTGGAAAAGGTGCTGCCCGTGCTGGACACACTCGATCTGGCCACCGAACATCTGGGCGATGCCGAGTCAGCCGACGGCCGGGCCCTGGTGGCGGTGGCCAGTCAGTTGCACGACGTGCTGGCCAAAGAGGGACTCGAGCGTATCGACCCCTTGGGCGAGGAGTTCGATCCCAACGCCCACGAAGCGGTCGGTCATCTGCCTGCCGAGGAGGAGCTGCCCGGGGACGGAACCGAGGCGGGCAGCGGTGAGCCGGTGGTGGGTCAGGTCATGCGGGCGGGCTACCGCTGGCGCGGTGCCGTGGTCCGACCGGCCATGGTGATGGTGCGGGGCTAGGCCGAGGCCAGAAGGAGCGAGGTTCGAACGGAGTGGCGCCGCAACGCGAATGGTTCGAGAAGGACTACTACAAGACGCTTGGCGTCTCGTCCACGGCCACGGCCAAGGAGATCACCAGCGCCTACCGGAAGCTGGCCAAGAAGCATCATCCTGACGCCAATCCGGGCCAGGAGGAGACCTTCAAGGAGATCTCGGCCGCCTACGACGTCCTCGGCGACGCCGAGCGCCGCAAGGAGTACGACGAGGTGCGCACCATGGGGCCGGCCGCCGGAGGCGGGTTCCCGGGCGGGTTCGGCGGCGGTGGCGGGACGTACCGGGTGGAGGACATGGGCGACCTGGGCGACCTGTTCGGGGGACTCTTCGGCCGCGGACGGCGGGGTGGCGGTGCCACCAGCCCCCAGCGGGGCGCCGATGTCGAGACCGAACTCCACCTCTCGTTCGAAGAGGCCGTCAGCGGCGTCACCACATCCGTCAACCTGACCACCGACGTCCGCTGCCATACCTGCTCGGGTACGGGCGCGGCGCCGGGGACCCAGCCGGTGACCTGCCCGCGCTGCGGCGGTACGGGCTCCCTGCAGGACAACCAGGGCCTCTTCTCCCTGAGCCAGATCTGCCCACAGTGCGGTGGCCGCGGCACCGTCGTGACGACGCCCTGCCCGACCTGTTCGGGCACCGGGGTGGAGCACCGGAACCGCTCGGTCAAGGTGCGCATCCCGGCCGGTGTCGAGGACGGGCAACGCATCAGGGTGAAGGGTCGGGGCGCGGCCGGGCGGGGGAGTGCCCCGAGCGGGGATCTGTACGTCGTGGTCCGGGTCGACCGGCACGGGCTCTTCGGTCGACGGGGACGTAATCTGACCCTGTCCGTCCCGGTCTCGTACCCCGAGGCCACCCTGGGGACCAGTCTGACCGTGCCCACCCTCACCGAGCCGGTGACCCTTCGGGTGCCGGCCGGCACCCCGTCGGGCCGCACCTTCCGGGTCAAGGGCCGGGGCGTCCCGGCCGGAAAGAAGAATGCCACCGGTGATCTGCTGGTCACCGTCGAGGTGGTGGTGCCGGAGCAGCTGACCGACGAGCAACGGGCCGCGGTGGAGGCGCTCGCCGCGGTGGTCGAGCCGCCGGCGCGCGACGCCCTGGGGGTGTGAGATGACCGAAGACCGACACACCCGTGCCGTCTACGTGATCTCGGTGGCGGCCGAGCTGACCGGCGTCCATCCCCAGACCCTCCGGGTCTACGAGCGCAAGGGCCTCCTCGACCCGAGCCGCACCGAGGGGGGGAGCCGACGCTTCAGCGAGCAGGACCTCGACCGGCTGCGACACATTCAGGCCCTGACCACCGCCGGGCTCAACCTCGAGGGCGTCCGCCGGGTGATGGAGTTGGAAGCGGAGGTGGACCGGCTGCGCACCGAGCTCGAGGTCACGCGGGCCCAGGCCCGCGAAGCGGTGGCCGTCACCCATCGCCAGTACCGACGCGAGCTGGTGCCGTTGTCACAGAAGCTCGTGCCCACCAACCGTCCCGGCCCGACAGGGGGAGGTTCCCGATGAGCATCAATCCCGACCGCTGGACCCTCAAGACCCAGGAGGCATTCTCCTCGGCGGTGGAGCGGGCCCGGTCCGCCAACAACCCGGAGGTCACGCCGGAGCACGTGCTGGACGCCGTCCTGGACCAGCCCGAGGGCATCGCCGGGCCCATCCTCACCCGGGTGGGCATCGAGCCCTCCGTGGTCGTCGAGCGCAACGCCGCCGCCCTCGGCCGCCTACCGCACAGTGTGGGCGGGTCCGAGCCGGGGATCGACCGGGGTCTGCGCGATGTGTTGACGGCGGCCGACGCGCTGCGGACCGACATGGGTGACGAGTACCTCTCCGTCGAGCACCTCCTGCTGGCCATGGCCGACCGGATCGGCGTGGACCGGGACCAGCTGCTCCAGGCGCTGCGGGACGTCCGGGGCAGCCACCGGGTGACGTCGAAGAACCCCGAGGAGACCTTCCAGGCGCTCGAGCGCTACGGCCGCGACCTCACCGCTCTGGCCCGCCAGGGGAAGATGGACCCGGTCATCGGGCGCGACGAGGAGGTGCGCCGGGTCATCCAGGTGCTGTCGCGTCGCACCAAGAACAACCCCGTCCTGATCGGTGAGCCCGGTGTGGGCAAGACGGCCATCGTGGAGGGTCTGGCCCAGCGGATCGTCGAAGGTGACGTCCCCGAGGGCCTGAAGGGCAAGCGCGTCATCGGCCTCGACATGGGCTCGATGGTGGCCGGGGCCAAGTACCGGGGCGAGTTCGAGGAGCGGCTGAAGGCGGTGCTGAAGGAGATCACCGATGCCGAAGGGGAGATCATCACCTTCATCGACGAGCTCCACACCATCGTGGGGGCGGGCGGCGGCGCCGAGGGGGCCATGGACGCCGGCAACATGATCAAGCCGATGCTGGCCCGCGGCGAGCTGCGCCTCATCGGGGCCACCACCCTCGACGAGTACCGCCAGTACATCGAGAAGGACGCGGCGCTGGAGCGCCGCTTCCAACAGGTCTTCGTGCCACCGCCCTCGGTGGAGGACACCATCGCCATCCTGCGTGGGTTGAAGGAGCGGTACGAGGTCCACCACGGCGTCCGCATCCAGGATGCGGCACTGGTCGCCGCGACCGTACTCTCCGACCGCTATGTCACCGGTCGGTTCCTCCCCGACAAGGCCATCGACCTGATGGACGAGTCCGCCAGCCGGCTCCGCATCGAGATCGACTCCATGCCCACCGAGCTCGATGTGGTGACCAGGCGCATGCGACAGCTGGAGATCGAGCGAATGGCTCTGGCCAAGGAGACCGACAGCGCATCGGCCGACCGACTGGCCCGATTGGACGAGGAGTTGGCCAACCTGTCGGAGCAGTCGGTGGCCATGACGGCCCACTGGCAGTCCGAGAAGCAGGCCATCAACACCATCCAGACGCTCAAGGGTCAGCTCGAGCAGCTGCGCGGGGACGCCGACCGGCTCAGTCGCGAGGGCAACCTGGCCGAGGCCTCGGAGATCACCTACGGCCGGATCCCCGCCCTCGAGCGCGAGGTCGAGGAGGCCACCCACGCCCTCGACGAGCTGCAGACGTCGCAGCGCTTCCTCAAAGAGGAGGTCGACGCCGAGGACGTGGCCGAGGTGGTCAGCCGGGCCACCGGTGTGCCGGTCAGCCGCCTCCTCGAAGGGGAGGTGGAGAAGCTCATTCGCATGGAGGACGCCCTCCATGCCCGGGTGGTGGGTCAGGACCAGGCCGTCTCGGCGGTGTCGAACGCCATCCGTCGCAGCCGGGCCGGGCTGTCCGATCCCAACCGGCCCATCGGCTCGTTCCTGTTCATGGGCCCAACCGGGGTGGGCAAGACCGAACTGGCCCGGGCCCTGGCCGAGTTCCTGTTCGACGATTCGCGGGCCATGGTCCGCATCGACATGAGCGAGTACGGGGAGCGGCACTCGGTGGCCCGGCTGGTGGGCGCCCCCCCGGGCTACGTGGGGTACGAGGAGGGTGGCCAGCTCACCGAGGCGGTGCGGCGCCGGCCGTACGCGGTGGTGCTCCTCGACGAGTTGGAGAAGGCCCACCCCGACGTGTTCAACGTCCTGCTCCAGGTGCTCGAGGACGGGCGGCTCACCGACGGGCAGGGCCGCACCGTCGACTTCACGAACACCGTGCTCATCATGACGTCCAACATCCCAGGCGAGCCCATCCAGCACTTCAAGCCGGAGTTCGTCAACCGGATCGACGAGATCGTCCGCTTTCAGCCCCTCACCCAAGCCGACCTGTCGCGTATCGTCACCATCCAGTTGGGCGGCCTCCGCAGTCGCCTGGCCGAGCGGCGCCTGAGCCTGTCGGTCACGCCCGGGGCCGAAGAGTTGTTGGCACGGGAGGGATTCGACCCCGAGTTCGGGGCCCGTCCCCTCCGGCGTGTCATCCAGCGCCAGGTCGAGGACCCGTTGGCCCTGGCCCTGCTGGAGGGCCGCTATCCCGAGGGTTCGACGGTCACCGTCGACGCCAAGGACGGAGTGGTCGTCCTGGTCTGACCGTGGCGCGCCGGTGGACGTGGTGTCAGGCGTCCGTCGGTCCCCCGGGCCGTCGCCAGGGTGGACGCCGTCGACCGGGTGGGGCAATCATGATGCCCTGCACTCGGCGAAAGGGATCTTCATTCGATGCTCGGTGGATCACCCATGACGTCGCTGGCGGCGATGGCGGGTGCCCTCACGGTCCGGATCACCTTCGAGAACGTGCTCTCGCTGCTGGCGGGGGTGCTGTTCGTCATCGTCCTCGGTCTGGTCAGCAGTCGGCTGCTCGGCATCACGGTGGGCCGGCTGCGGTCGATGGCCACGGCCCTGGTCGGCACGCTGATCGGAGTGGCGGGAGCCCAGGCGGTCGTACACGGCCAGGACGACGGCGCCGTGACCTGGGCCCTGGCCGCCCTGTTCGGGGTACTGGCCACCATGGTCCTGATGATCATCCCCGAGGTGGTGGCGGCCAACCGGTCCGTCCACCCGCGGCACCGGTCGAAGCGGCTGCTGCTCCATCCGGTGCGCTGGCTCCGGCGCACGCTGGCACCGCTGTCGAGGTCCCTGGAGGTGCTCCGGGTGGCCCGGCGGAACGGCCTGGCCCGTCCCCAGTTCCTGACGGCGTCGGGCATCACCACCGCCGAGTTCGGACGCCGGCTCCGCCTGACCCTCGAGGACGTGGGCGGGATGTTCGTCAAGTTCGGTCAGATCGCCTCGACCCGGAGCGACCTGTTGGCCCAGCCGGTCATCGACGAGCTCTCCCGTCTGCGGTCGGCGGTCCGACCCATCCCCGCCGATCAGGTCCGCCCCCTGGTCGAGGAGGAGCTGGGGCGCACGGTGGAGGAGGCCTTCGCCTCGTTCGACTTCGAGCCCCTGGCCTCGGCGTCGATCGGCCAGGCCCACCGGGCCACCCTCAGGACCGGGGAGTCGGTGGTGGTCAAGATCCAACGGCCCGGGCTCGACGACCTCCTCCGCCGGGACGCCACGGTGCTGCGGATGGTGGCCCGGACGGCCGAGCGTCGGGTAACCGGCGCGCGGGAGTTCGATGTCCGCGGTCTGGCCGACGAATTGGTCGTCAGCATGGACCGCGAGCTCGACTACCTGCGCGAGGCCACCATGTGCGATCGGCTGCGGGCCTCCATCGCCCACGACGACCCGGCCGACGACGTCATTCGGGTCCCCCGGGTCTTTCACGAACTCTGCACCGGTCGGATGCTGGTGATGGAGGAGGCGCCGGGCTTGGCCATCGATGCCCCCGGTGCCATCGCCGCCAGCGGAGCCCCGGCCCACCTGCTGGCGGTGGCCCTCCTGTCCAGCTTCCTCGACCAGGTGCTCCACGGTGCGGTCTTCCACGCCGATCCGCACCCGGGCAATCTCATGGTCGACGAATGGGGTCGGCTGTGGCTGCTCGACTTCGGCGCCGTGGGTCTGCTCGATCCGGTCACCCGGCGCGCCCTCCAGGACATCGCGGTCGGGATGAGCGCCGGTGAGCCGATGGTGGTGGCCAGAGCCGTCCGCCACCTGGCCGGGGCCGACGCCACCGCTGATCTGCAGTCGCTCGAGTCCGACATCGGCATGCTCATGGTGGAGAGCTCGGGGGGGTTCGATCCGTCTGTCATCCCCGAGGTGCTGACAGTGATGTCGAGGCACGGACTGCGGCCGCCGGCCTCGATGACCTCGCTGTCGAAGGCGCTGCTGACCCTGGACGGCACGCTCCGCCTGATCGATCCGTCCTTCGAGTTGGCCACCGAGGCCACGGCGGCGGCCGACGCCCTGTCCAGTCAGGACCCCGAGCTGATCGGGGACCTGCTCCAAGAGGAGCTGCGCCGCTCGTTGCCGGCGCTCCGCACACTGCCCGAGCACATCGACGAGCTGGCCACCCAGCTGCGGTCGGGTCGGATGAGCGTCCGGGTCGAACGGTTCGCCGACCGTGACGAGCGCGTGGTGAGCGGGTGGATCGATCGCATGCTGGTGGCGTTGTTCGGGTGCGTGGGCCTGGTGGCATCCGGCGTGATCCTGGTGGCGGCCGAGCTGGCCCGGACCCACGACATCCGACTCTCACTGCAGGCCATCGGCTTCATCGGCCTGGTCTTCTCGTCGGTGCTGTTCATGCGATCGGTGGCCCAGGTGCTCCGACGAGAGCGGATGTCGACCGAATGACCGGAGGTGTATCCCCGGATGATCCCGGCCGGGCGGTCACGTCCCGGACCGGCCAGGCCGTCGCCGCCTGGCGGGCCGGCCTGACCCGGCCGAGCACACCGGACGGCGACCCGGACGCCCAGGCCAGGTTGTCCGAGGGGATGCGACCGGTGCTGGACCCGGGTTTGCGCGCCCATGTCGAGGCCCGCACCCGGTTCTTCGACAACCAGGTGGAAGAGGCGGTCCTCCGTCGTGTCGAACAGGTGGTCATCCTCGGCGCCGGCTACGACGACCGTGCCCTCCGTTTCCGCTCCGCCGGTGTCCACTTCTTCGAGCTCGACCACCCTTCCACCCAGTCCGACAAGCGTCGACGGTTGGAGCGGATGGGCGCCGATCTCAGCGGTCTGACCCTGGCGCCGGTGGACTTCCGGCGGGGCGACACCGATACCGTGCTCGAAGGGTGCGGCCACCGGCCCGACCGCCCCACCCTGTTCGTGTGCGAGGGCCTGCTCATCTACCTCGACCGGGACGCCGTCGTCGGGCTCCTGACCGCCCTACGCACCCGGGCCGCCGCCGGCAGTGTGCTGGCCGCCAGTGTGGCCGTCCATGCCGACGGCGTCGACTCCGGACGCGTGGTGGACCGGGCCAATGCCGCCCGACCGGGTGCCGCCGCCGAGCCCTGGCGCACCATCCTCCCCGTGACCGCCCACCTGGCCCTGGTGACCCGGTCGGGATGGAGGGTGGCGGAGTCGGTCGACGACGCCTCCTACGGCACCGGTGCGGTCCCGGGCGGTCGCTGCTGGTGGTGGGGAGACCCTGACCCGGCCCTCTCGAACCGCTGGTGCGGCGGGCTACACTGGGGCGTAATCCGCTTTTCGCAACGGAGGAGACACGCGTGCCGGCAACCGTCGTGGTCGGGACCCAGTGGGGGGATGAGGGCAAGGGCAAGCTGACCGATCTCCTGGCCAAGGAGATGGAGCTCGTCGTCCGCTATCAGGGCGGTCACAATGCCGGCCACACCATCGTGGTGGACGGGGAGACCTTCGCCCTCCAGCTGGTGCCGAGCGGGATCCTCTATGACCACATCACCCCGGTCATCGGCAACGGTGTGGTGGTCGATCCCACCGTGCTCCTGGCCGAGGTGGACACACTGGCCGGCAAGGGCATCGACACCGGCCGCCTGCTGGTCAGCGGCAACGCCCATCTGATCATGCCGTACCACCACGAACTCGATCAGCTGGCCGAACGGTACCTGGGCAAGAACAAGCTCGGTACCACCAAGCGCGGGATCGGTCCGGCCTACGCCGACAAGTCGTCCCGGGTGGGACTGCGGGTCCAGGACCTGCTCGACCCCAAGATCTTCCGCCAGAAGTTGGACGTGGTGCTGAAGGAGAAGAACGCCATCCTGGCCAAGGTGTACAACCGGCTGCCCCTGTCGGCCGACGAGATCTGTGCCCTCTACCTCGATGAGCTGGCTCCCCGGGTGACCCCGATGGTGGCGGACACCGTCGGGCTGCTCCACGACGCCCTCGAGCGCGGCGCCCATGTCCTGTTGGAGGGGGCCCAGGCCACGTTCCTCGACCTCGACCACGGGACCTATCCCTTCGTCACCTCGTCCAACCCGGTTGCGGGCGGTGCCTGTACCGGGGCGGGGATCGGTCCCCGCTACGTCGACGAGGTGATCGGTATCGCCAAGGCCTACGTGACCCGGGTGGGGAGTGGTCCGTTCCCCACCGAGCTGGTCGACGACATCGGCGACACCCTGGTCGAACGGGGTCACGAGTACGGGGTCAACACCAAGCGCCGCCGCCGCCCCGGCTGGTTCGACGCCGTCATGATGCGCCAGGCCGTCCGCCTCAACTCCCTGTCCGAGGTGGCCCTGACCAAACTCGACGTGCTCGACACCTTCGACACCGTGAAGGTCTGCGTGGCCTACGAGGCCAACGGCGAGCGCTTCACCCATCCCCCCTACCATCAGTCGGTCTTCCATCAGGTCACCCCGGTCTACGAGGAGCTGCCCGGCTGGAAGACCGACATCTCGGGTGCCACCGAGCTCGACGACCTGCCCCAGGCGGCCCGGGACTACGTGCACTTCCTGGCCGAGCAGATCGGTACCCCGGTCCGGCTGGTCGGGGTCGGGCCCGGGCGCGAGCAGTTCGTCCGATTCGCCGCATGAGCGGGTCCCCGACCGCGGCCGGGGGGACCGGGACCGACATCGGAACCGTGTGCGTGGTCGGTTCCGGGGGCCGCGAGCACGCCCTGGCCGTGGTGCTCGGGCGCACGGCCGATGTGGTGGTCACGCCGGGCAATCCGGGAATCGGCGGGATGACGGCGTCGGGCCACACCATCACCAGCGTGTCCACGCCCCCCGAGGAGGTGGAGGCCGACCTGTTCGTCATCGGTCCGGAGGTGCCGCTGGTCGACGGTCTGGCCGACCGCCTACGGGCCCGCGGCCGTCTGGTGTTCGGCCCCGGCGCCGACGGTGCCCGGCTGGAGGGGTCCAAGGCCTTCATGAAGGAGCTGCTGGCCGAGGCGGGTGTGCCCACCGCCCGGTTCGGGGTGTTCTCCGACCCGCAGGCGGCCAAGGAGTACCTCGGGACCCTGCCCGGACCCTGGGTGGTCAAGACCGACGGGCTGGCCGCCGGCAAGGGTGTGTTGGTCACCGGCTCGAGGGCCGAGGCCGAGGCCGATGTCGACGCCAAGCTCTCGGGCACGGCTTTCGGCGACGCCGGACGCCAGGTGGTGGTGGAGGAGGGCCTGGTCGGTCCGGAGTGCTCGCTCCTCGTCCTGTGCGACGGCCGGCGGCTGGTCCCCCTGGCCCCGGCCCAGGACTTCAAGCGTCGGGACGACCTCGACCGAGGACCGAACACCGGGGGGATGGGGGCGTACTCGCCGGTGCCGATGGTGGATGACCGGGCCGTCGGCCGGCTGGTCGACGAGGCCGTGGCCCCGCTGGTGGCCGTCCTGCAGGCCCGTGGTATCGACTACCGGGGCGTGCTCTACGCCGGCCTGATGTTGACCCCGGACGGACCCAAGGTGCTCGAGTTCAACGTGCGGTTCGGCGATCCGGAGACCCAGGTGGTGCTGCCCCGACTCGATACCGACCTCACCGGGCTGCTGGCCGAGGCGGCGTCGGGCGCCCTCCGTTCCACGCCCCGCTTCACCGATGACGCCGCGGTGTGCGTGGTGATGGCGGTCGAGGGCTATCCGGAGTCACCGCGTGTCGGGGACCTCATCACCGGCCTCAACGAGGCCGGGTCGGTGGAGGGCGTGACGGTGTTCCACGCCGGCACCGGACGGTCACCGGACGGCCTGGTCACCGCGGGCGGCCGGGTGCTCGGGGTCACCGCTCTCGGCCCCACGTTGGGCGAGGCCCGGTCCCGGGCCTACCGGGCGGTGGGTGCCATCTCGTGGCCGGGGGCCCACACGCGGTCGGACATCGCCGCCGCCGTGGTTGCCGACGGGGTGCCTGCCGACGGGGTGGTTGTTGCCGGTGGGGTGCCGGCGCCTGCGCCCGGGCCGGTGGGCACGGACGCCGCCATGGTCACGAACACACCGGAGGCAGCCCGATGATCCCCCGGTACGCGCCCGAAGCCATGGCCGCCCTCTTCACCGATGAGGCCCGATTCGCCATGTGGCTCCGGGTCGAGCTGCTGGCCACCGAGGGCTGGGTCGAGGTGGGTGACGTGCCGGCCGAGGCGGCCGAGGCCTGTCGGCGCCGTGCCCCGACGGTCGATGCGGCCTTCGTGCGGGCCGTGGATGAGCGGGAGCAGGTCACCGACCACGACGTGGCCGCCTTCGTCGACGTGGTCCAAGACACCGTCGGCCAGCCCGAGGGCTCGTGGATCCACTACGGCCTCACCTCGTCGGACGTGGTCGATACGGCCCTGTGCGCCACCCTCACCCAGGCGTCCGACCTTCTCATCGACGCGGCCGGTGATCTGGTGCGTGCCCTCAAGACCCGGGCCCTCGAGTGCATCGACATCCCGGTGACGGGTCGGACCCACGGCATGCACGCCGAGCCCACCACCTTCGGGGCCAAGTTCTCCCTCTGGGCGCTCCAGGCCGACCGGGACCGTCAGCGCCTGCAGGCGGCCCGGCAGCGGGTGGCCGTGGGCAAGCTGTCCGGCGCAGTGGGGACCTACTCCAACATCGACCCCCGGGTGGAGGCGCACGTCTGCCGCTCACTGGGGCTCAGACCCACCCCGGCCACCCAGGTGGTGTCCCGCGATCGGCATGCCGAGTACCTCTGGGCCTGCGCCGCGGTGGGGGCCACCATCGAACTGATCGCCACCGAGGTGCGCCACCTGGCCCGCAGCGAACTGGGTGAGGCCGAGGAGCCGTTCAAACCGGGCCAGAAGGGCAGTTCGGCCATGCCCCACAAGCGGAATCCCGTCCTGTCCGAACGGCTCTCCGGGCTGGCCCGGGTGCTCCGCGGCTACTTGTCGGCCGGCCTCGAGGACGTGGCGCTCTGGCACGAGCGGGACATCTCGCACAGCTCGGTCGAGCGGGTCGTGCTGCCCGACGCCAGCATGCTGACCCTCTACATGCTGCAGAAGGCCAGAGGTCTGGTCGAGGGGCTCGTCATCCACCCCGAACGGGCCCTGGCCACGCTGACCGATGGCAGCCACGGTCTCGTGTTCAGCCAGTCCGTGCTGCTGGCCCTGGTCAGCGCGGGCCTCAGCCGGGACGCCGCCTATCGCATCGTGCAACGGGACGCCCGGGCCGCCTGGGCCGAGGGTCGTCCGTTCCGCACGGTCCTCGACGAGGACCCCGAGGTCGGCCTGAGCCCCGAAGCCCTTGACGACGCCTTCGATCTTTCCCGTACGCTGCGCCATGTCCACCGATTCACCGACGCACTGGAGGAGCTCGACCCATGACCACGTCACCGACACGCCAACCACTCGACCTCATCCAGTCGGGCAAGGTCAGGGAGCTCTATGACGCCGGTGACGACCACCTGCTCATGGTGGCCTCGGACCGCATCTCCGCCTTCGACGTGATCATGGACGAGCCCATTCCCGACAAGGGCCGGGTCCTCACGGCCATGACCGCCTACTGGCTGGAGGAGCTCTCGGACCTGGCCCCGAACCACCTGGTCAGTGCCGACGTGGCCGACTTCCCGGCCGGCGCCGCCGAACTGCCGGGCGGGCTGGACGAACTGGCCGGGCGCTCCATGCTGGTCCGCCGGGCCG
Source organism: uncultured Acidimicrobiaceae bacterium (assembly GCA_963756515.1). GTDB lineage: Bacteria > Actinomycetota > Acidimicrobiia > Acidimicrobiales > RAAP-2 > Bog-756. Next base: position 95,032 of record CAVWNV010000012.1, on the reverse strand, counting down.
ACATGCTCGACATCGAGTGCATCGTCCGCGGCTATCTGGCCGGCTCGGCCTACAAGGAGTATGAGCGTGAGGGGACCGTCCACGGGATGGCCATGCCCACCGGGCTGCGTCACGCCGACCGTCTGCCCGAGCCCATCTTCACCCCGTCGACCAAGGCCACCGAGGGCCACGACCTCAACATCGGCATGGCCGAGGCCATCGACATCGTGGGGGAGGCCGCCGCCACCGCCGCCTCCGAGCTGTGCCTGACCGCCTACCGGCGGGCGGCGGCCCGAGCCGAGGAGCAGGGCATCATCATCTGCGACACCAAGTTCGAGCTGGGCTTCATCGACGGGGCACTGTCCATCTGCGACGAGGTGCTGACGCCGGACTCGTCCCGGTTCTGGCCCGCCGACGACTGCGCACCGGGGACCAACCCGCCCTCGTTCGACAAGCAGCGGTTGCGGGACTGGCTGGAGGTCCAGCCGTGGGACAAGCAGGCGCCTCCCCCGGCCCTTCCCGACGAGATCGTGTCGGCTACCTCGGCCCTCTACGTGGAGTCGTACGAGCGGGTCTGCGGCCGCCGGTTGGCCGACTGGTACGGTGCCTGAGCATGGCCCCGTCGGCGTCCTTCTCCGTCCTGGTCGAGGTCCGGCTGCGCCAGGGGATCGCCGACCCTCAGGGAGCCACCATCGAGCGGGCCCTGCCGGCCCTGGGTCTGCACGGGGTGAGCGGAGTTCGGGCCGGCAAGGCGTTCCGTTTCGAGATCGACGCTGACGACGAGGCCTCGGCGCTGACCCGGGCCACCGTGGTGGCCGATCGACTGCTGGCCAACCCGGTCATCGAGGAGTCGTCGGTGACGGTCAGCCCGACGGTGGTGGCGGGAGCCTGATGCCACCCCGTGTCGGTGTGGTCATGTTCCCGGGGACCAACTGCGAGCACGACGCCATCCTGGCCGTCCAGCGGCTGGGGGGCCGGGCCGACCTGGTCTGGCATGGACAGACCTCGGTGGAGGGCTGGGACGCGCTGATCCTGCCCGGAGGGTTCGCTCACGGTGACTACCTGCGCCCGGGCGCCATCGCCCGCTTCTCGCCGGTGATGGAGGCGGTGGGTCGGTTCGCGGCCTCCGGCGGACCGGTGGTCGGGATCTGCAACGGTTTTCAGGTGCTGACCGAGGCCGGCCTCCTACCCGGGGCCCTGCAGAAGAACCGCGGCCTCCGCTTCCTCTGCACGACGGTGACCGTGCGGGTGGAGTCGTCGGCCTCGGTCCTCACCTCGGGTGTACCGGTAGGCACCGAACTGTCGATCCCCATCAACCACTTCGAGGGCAACTACACCTGCGACGCCGAGACCCTGGCCCGACTCCGCTCGGACGACCGGGTGGTGCTCCGCTACCTGGACAACCCCAACGGATCGGTCGACAGTATCGCCGGGGTCTGCAACGAGGGCCGGAACGTGGTCGGGCTCATGCCCCATCCGGAGCGGGCTTCGGACCCCTTGATGGGCTCGGTCGACGGTACGGCGCTCCTGTCGGCCCTGTTGGGCTCCACGCGTCCAGCCGTGGCCGCCACCGTGGCCTGAGGCCGGGCTCCGGCTGCCCCGGCCGTGGTGACGGCTGACGGGCTGACTGGGTCTGGGATGACTGGGGCTGGGCCGACGGGCTGAGGGGCGCGTTAGCTCCGGGTACGGGGGATCTTGGCCTGTTGCAGGACGGAGGCGCTGACACCGACCGTCCGCCACGCCGAGTAGGAGATCCCCTTGCGCTCGCCGTAGACCCGGGCCACCTTGATGAAGCTCTTCTCGAGAGCGGCCAGGTCCACCGTCTCCCCGGTGTGGGAAAGCTCCGACTCCAGCCGCTGGCGCTCCTCCACCAGGTGGAGCTTGGCCAGGGGGTCGGCGGTGGCCAACGAGTTGTCGATGCTGACCAGGCGCTTGCGGATCGACTCGGGCGTGCGCTTGCGCCCCCGGCGCGGTTTGGTCGACTCCAGGGCCTCGAGATAGCGGCGCACGATGCGACCCTCTTCCCGCCCCTTGGCCAGTGCGGCCTTGTGGTCCTCGGACATAGGGGTTTTCTTGCGGGTCTTGCTCGTGGAAGTGGCTGCCATGGGGAGAGCATCCCAGAGATGGTCATATCTGGCAACTCGTCCCACCGGAGGACCGTGCATGGGATCAATTCCGCGGGTCGATTACCGGGCCTGGCGTGCTTCGGTCTTAGGCATGAACGGATTCGAGACGGTGGCTTTTGCCCGATTGTAACTCCCGGTATTTGTGGTCAAACATCGAAGGAGCGCGGGTCGATCGGGGCTGCGGGCCGACCTCCGGCCGGCCGGACCGGGCTGTTCAGTAGGTGCTTCACGGGTGAATCGTCCCGATCAGTGGCGGTGCGTGGCGTTGGTTCGCTCTATCCGCCCGGCCGCGTTCTGCGATGGTGACGGCCGTGACCGACGGTGACAATCACCTATGGAGCCATCCACACCCTCGGGACCGGTGACGGTGATTGCCCGGTTTGGAGCGGGGACGGCGGGTCCTGACGCCCGGCCCCATCCCGGTCCTTATACGGCGTGTGGACCGGGGTGGTCAGCGGTCCACGGGCGAGAAATGGATCCGGGTCCGGTCCCACCGCGTCGGTCGAGGCCGTCCCGGGGTGGGCGGGTGCCCCGGCGGCACGGGCCCGCCGACGGTCCCGATGGACAGTGGTCCAGACACAGCCGGGTACGCTCGGGACCATCACGAGGGAGCCCGGGTCGACGTGAGGACGAGAGTGCGACGAGTACAGGGCCGGCGAGCGGGCCGATGACCGTCGGGTCCACATCCCCCTCCCCGGTTCAGCTCCACCGGGCCCTGGGCCTGACCGACGGTGAGTACGACGAGATCGAGGCGGTGCTCCGCCGTCCGCCCAACCATCTCGAGCTGGCGCTCTTCGGTGTCATGTGGAGTGAGCACTGCTCCTACAAGTCGTCGAGGGTCCATCTGCGGCGGCTGCCGACCGAGGCCCCCTACGTGCTGGTGGGCCCGGGCGAGAACGCCGGAGTCATCGACGCCGGTGACGGGATCGCCGTGGCCATCCGCATCGAGAGCCACAACCATCCGTCGGCCATCGAGCCGTACCAGGGGGCGGCGACGGGTGTCGGGGGGATCCTCCGGGACATCTTCACCATGGGGGCCCGACCTATCGCCGTCATGGACCCCCTCTTCTTCGGAGACCTGGCCGAGGCCCGCCAGCAGTGGCTCATCGAAGGGGTGGTGGCCGGCATCTCCGGCTACGGCAATTCGGTGGGGGTGCCCACGGTGGGGGGCGAGATCACCTTCGACCGGTGCTACGCCCAGAACCCTCTGGTCAATGTGTTGTGCATGGGCGTGCTCCCGACCGAGCGCCTGGTGCTCGGTCAGGCGTCGGGTCCGGGCAACGTGGCCGTACTGCTCGGGTCCTCGACCGGTCGGGACGGGATCGGCGGGGTCAGTGTGCTGGCGTCGGCGGGCTTCGGTGGCGCCGACGACGGGGCCGAGGCGGCCAAACGGCCCAGCGTGCAGGTGGGTGATCCCTACGAGGAGAAGCGTCTGATCGAAGCGTGTCTCGAGCTGCTGGACGCCAAGCTGGTGGTCGGCATCCAGGACCTGGGGGGCGCCGGCCTGGTCTGCGCCACCAGCGAGACGGCGGCCCGGGGCGGCGTGGGCATGGATGTCGACGTCACCGCGGTGCCCCGACGGGAGCCGGGCATGGCGCCCTACGAGGTCATGACGTCGGAGAGCCAGGAGCGCATGCTGGCCATCGTCCACCCGGACGACCTGGCCCGGGTGGAGGAGGTGTGCCGCCGGTGGGAGGTACGGGCGGCGGTGGTGGGCCGGGTGACCGACCCCCCCGCGGGCCAGCCGGGTCGGCTCCGGATCCTCGACGGGTTCGACGGTGCCGTGCTGGCCGACCTGCCGGCCACGGCCCTGAGCGACGACGCTCCCCTGTACCACCGCCCGATGGCGCAACCCGGCGATCACGAGGCGCGTGCCGCCGATGATCCCGGTGCCCTTCCGGCCCCGTCCGACTGCGGGCCGGACGTCGTGGCCCTGTTATGCGACCCGTCGTGGATCTACCGCCAGTACGACCACCAACTGTTCCTGAACACCGTCGACGGTCCCGGCGGCGACGCCGCCGTACTCCGCCTGGCCGCACCGGGCCTGCCTCCGTCGGAGAAGGGGTTGGCCCTGACCACCGACTCCAACCCGGCCTGGTGCGCCATCGATCCCCGCGCCGGCACCGCGGCCACGGTGGCCGAGAGCGCCCTCAACGTGGCCTGCGCCGGAGCCCGGCCGATGGCCGTCGTCAACTGCCTCAACTTCGGGAACCCCGAGCACCCCGAGGTGATGTGGCAGCTCTCCGAGGCCGTCGACGGCATGAGCGAGGCCTGCACGGGACTCGGTCTCCCGGTCATCGGGGGCAACGTGAGTCTGTACAACGAGAGTGCCGGCGTGGACATCGACCCGACCCCGGTCATCGGGGTGCTCGGTATCGTCGAGCGGCTGGCGGCCCGGCCGCCGGGTGTGACGCTGGTGGAGGGCGCGTCCCTCGTCCTCCTCGACGCCAGCGTCGGGGTGACCACGACCCGGCGGAGCCCGCCGTCGCTGGCCGGGTCCCGGTGGGCTGTCGAGGTCCGTGGCCACCGCAACGGCACCCTCCCGAGCCTCGACCTCGGCGGCCACGGGCGACTGCTGGCGTTCGTCTCGGCCATCGTGGCCGAAGGGATGGCCGAGACCTACAGCCCCGGCGGCGGGGCGCCGCTGGTGTCGGGAGTCCACGACGTGTCGGGCGGAGGGCTGGGGGTGGCGCTGACAGAGATGGCCGTCCGTTCCGGGGTCGGGTTCAGTGTGGCCGGGGTGGCCGACCACCACGAGCTGTTCACCGAGGCACCGTCACGGGTGGTGGTCTGCACCACCCGGCGTGCCGACCTGGTGGCCAGGGCGGCCGAGGCCGGGGTGGGGTTCCGGGTCCTCGGCACCACGGGCGGTGACCGGGTGGTGGTGGAAGGACTCGTCGACCTCGACCTGTCCGAGGTCAGGGCATCGTGGCGGGACCGGCTGCCGATGGTCCTCGACGGATTGACCCCGGTCTCAAACTGATCCCCGGCCACATGGGACGCCGCGTCGACCGGTCCCGGTCCGGGCCCAGATCAGGTGCGGGTCCGCCCCAGGTGCGGCCCGGGTCCAGGTCAGGCGACGGGACGTCGGGACTCGAGCTCGGACAGCACCCGGTCCGGCACCTTCAGGTCGCCCTGCCCCGTCCCCACCCGCAGGTCGGGCTTGCTGGATCCGTGATGGTCGGACCCGCCGGTGGCCACCAGGTCGAACCGACGGGCCAGCTGACCCAGCTCGACGCGACGCCGGGGCGAGTAGCGACCGTAGATGGCCTCGATCCCGCCGAACCCGGACCGGGCCAGGTCCCCGACCATTCCGGCCAGGCCGGCCCCTTCCAGACCGGTGCTGTAGGGGTGGGCCAGGACGGCCACCCCACCCGAGGACCGGGCCAGCGCGGCGACGTCGGCCCCGCTCAGGCGGGCCTTGGGTACGAAGCCCGGCCGTTGGTCGGCCAGGAACCGGTCGAAGGCGTCGTCGACGGAGTCGGCGGCACCGACCGATACCAGGGCGGCGGCGAAGTGGGGCCTACCGACGCCCTCTTCGCCGCCGGCCTGGTGCACGACGAGGTCGTAGGTGATGGGGAGACCGAGTGAGGCCAGACGCTCGGCCAGAGCCAGGTTGCGCCGACGGCGGTCCTGGCGGAGGCGGACCAGCTCCTCGCCCAGGGGTGAGGCGTCGTCTTCGACGAAGTACACCAGCACGTGCATGCCGCCGGGACCGGGCGACCGGCAGGAGACCTCGCACCCGGGCACGAAGGTGATCCCGAGCTCGGCGGCGCGCCTACGGGCCGGTCCGATCCCGGCCAGGGTGTCGTGGTCGGTGAGGGCCAGAGCGCTGCACCCGGCCTCGACGGCCAGCTCCACCACGTGGCCGGGCGTGTCGCTGCCGTCGGAGACGTCGGAGTGTGTGTGCAGATCGATCACTCAGGGCGAGGATAGAGGGCACCCGGTGGGGCGACGTCACCGTGGAGCGGCAGGTGGCGGCGGGCGGCCACTAGTCTGGGTGGCACGGTGAGGTCGTTGTGTGGCCTAATCGTGTCAGAGGACGAGCCCGACGACCCCCGGTGTGTGCGGTGACCAACCGATGATGGAGGCCAAGGAAGCGTGCGGTGTCTTCGGGGTCTACGCCCCGGGGCGCCCTGTGGCACACCTGGTCTTCGACGGACTCTACGCCCTGCAGCACCGCGGCCAGGAGTCGGCCGGCATGGCGGTGAGCGACGGCGACGCCATCACCGTGATGAAGGACATGGGCCTGGTCACGACGGTGTTCGACGAGCGGAAGCTCTCGGGCCTTCGGGGGCACATGGCCATCGGGCACACCCGCTACTCGACGGCGGGGTCCAGCGACTGGATCCATGCCCAGCCGGTCTTCCGGGGCGTGGGCCGGGCCGGGTTCGCCCTGGGCCACAACGGCAACCTGACCAATACCGCCGAGCTGGGCCAGATGGCCGGCATGCTGCCCGGCCTGGTCTCGTCCGACAGCGACCTGGTGGCCGAGCTGCTGGGACAGTCCTTCCCGCCCGACCATCCGGAGCGCCCGCGGGCCGAGGAGGGCGACGACCTGGAGCGCGCCCTCCTGGCCGTACTGCCGGCGCTGGAGGGCGCCTTCTCCTTCGTGCTGCTCGATGCCGACCGGCTCATCGCCGTCCGCGACCCCAACGGTTTCCGCCCTCTGTGCCTGGGCCGGCTGGAGCCCACCGACGACTTCGAGACGGGTTGGGTCCTGGCTTCGGAGTCTCCGGCCCTCGACGTGATCGGGGCCACCTTCATCCGTGAGCTCGAGCCGGGGGAGATGGTTGTCATCGACGGCAAGGAGGTCCGGTCGGAGCGGCCCTTCCCCGTCGAGCGGCTGGACCCGAAGCTGTGCATCTTCGAGTTCGTCTACTTCGCCCGCCCCGACACCACCCTCTACGGCAACGAGGTGCACGGGGCCCGTCGCCGGATGGGACAGCTGCTGGCCACGCAGGCCCCGGTCCCGGCCGACCTGGTGATGGGCGTGCCCGACTCGGGCGTACCGGCCGCCGAGGGGTACGCGGTGGCGTCAGGGATCCCTTACGGTCAGGGGCTGGTCAAGAACCGCTACATCGGCCGGACGTTCATCGCCCCGACCCAGGCCGAGCGGGCCAACGGGGTGCGGCGCAAGCTCAACCCGCTGAAGGAGAACATCGCCGGCAAGCGGGTGATCGTGGTGGACGACTCGATCGTGCGGGGCACCACCACGCGGGCCATGGTGACCATGCTCCGCGAGTCCGGCGCCACCGAGGTCCACCTCCGGATCTCGTCCCCCCCGTTCCGCTGGCCCTGTTACTACGGGATCGACACTCCGGACCGCAACGAGTTGCTGGCCTCCATCAAGACCCTCGACGAGATCGTCGAGTTCCTCGACGTCGACTCGCTCGAGTACCTCACGCTCGACCACCTGGTGAAGGCCATCGACGCCCCCGGCGCCGGCTTCTGTGACGCCTGTCTGACCGGCAACTACCCCGTGCCGGTGCCGGTGCACTTCTCCGACCCGGCCGCCTTGAGCGGCGTGGCCGGACTCCCGGCGTGACCGGAACCGCATCCGACCCGCGCCAGCGCCCGAGCGGTACCGTCCCCGGTTCCGCGCCGGCCACCTACGCCGGCGCCGGTGTCGACATCGACGCCGGTGAGCGGGCCGTCGAACTGATCAAGCCGTTGGTGGCATCGACCCACCGCCACGAGGTGCTGGGGGGTCTGGGCGACTTCGGAGGCCTCTTCGCCCTCGACACCGGGCGGTACGACCACCCGGTGCTGGTGGCCGGCACCGACGGGGTGGGCACGAAGGCCATGGTGGCCGAGGCCCTCGGCAGGTTCGACACCATCGGGATCGACCTGGTGGCCATGTGCGTCGACGACCTGGTGTGCCAGGGGGCCGAGCCACTGTTCTTCCTCGACTACATCTCGTCCGGTGCCGTGGATCCGACCCAGATGGCCGAGCTGGTGGGCGGGGTGGCGGAAGGCTGTCGGCAGGTCGGGGCCAGCCTGATCGGAGGGGAGATGGCCGAGCACCCCGGCATCATGAAGCCCGGCCAGTTCGATCTGGTCGGGTTCGCCGTTGGCGTGGTGGAGCGCTCCGAGGTGCTGGGGCCCTCGCGGGTTCGCCACCGTGACGTCCTGATCGGCCTGGCCTCGCCCGGCCTGCGCTGCAACGGCTACACCCTGGCCCGACACGTCCTGTTGGAGCGGGCCGGTGGCTCCTATGACGAGCCGGCATGGCCCGGGTCTCCGGTGACGCTGGCCGACGAGCTGCTGCGTCCGTCGGTGCTGTACACCCCGGCCGTGCGTGCCGCCTTGGCCTGCTCCGACGTACACGCCGTGGCCCATATCACCGGGGGTGGCTTCGAGGGCAACATCCCCCGGGCCCTGCCCCATGAGGGTCTCCATGCCGTCCTCGACCGGGGCACTTGGAGCGTGCCGCCCATCTTCGGGGAGATCCGGCGCCGTGGCCGGGTGACCGACGACGAGATGGCCCGGGTGTTCAACCTCGGCCTCGGCATGGTCATGATCGTGGACCCGGACGGCGTCGCCGCCGCCCTCGGCGCCCTGGACGCGGCCGGGGTGGACGCCGCCGTCGTGGGTCATGTCGACGAGGGTCCCCACGGGGTGTCGTTCACCGGGCCCGACTTCTGGGACGACGACGCCGACCCGGGGCCACCGACGTGACCGGACCCCTGCCGGCCACCGAGTACGAGGCGTTGCGGGCCCACCTGTTGGAGCACTCGGTCAAGCGCGGCCACTTCACCCTCAAGTCCGGCCGCACCAGCTCGTGGTTCATCGATTCGAAGCAGACGGTGTGCCGGCCCGAGGCCATGGCATTGGTGGCCCACGGTGTCCTGTCGGTCGTTCCGGACGATGCCACCGCCATCGGCGGACTGACCATGGGCGCCGACCCGGTGGCCTTCGTGACGGCCGGGATCGCCGCTACCGAGGGCCGACCGCTCAAGGCCTTCAGCGTGCGCAAGGAAGCCAAGGACCACGGGGCCGGGGGACGGATCGCCGGGGCCCTCGATCCCGGTGACCGGGTGGTGGTGACCGAGGACACCGTGACCCGCGGGACGTCGTTGCTGGAGGCGGCCCACGCGGTGGTGGAGGCCGGAGCGGTCCCTGTGCTCTTGGTGGCGGTGGTGGATCGGGGCGGGACCGTGGCCGACATGGCGGCGGCCGAGGGCTTTCCCTTCCGGGCCCTTCTCACCGCGCCCGACCTGGGCTTCGAGTACGAAGGGGCCTGAAGGGCCGGACCCGCCCGACCCGCGGGACCGAGCCCGACCGAGCCCGACCGGCCATGCCTGGCCTGGTCGGGTCTGGTCGACCCGTACGGACCGGGCTTCAGATGACGCGGCTCAGGGTGATGGCACCCTCGGGGCAGGCCACCACGCACAGGCCGCAGGCGCGGCAGTCGTCGGCGTTGGGCGTGTATGCCGTCATCATCCGATGGGCCCGCACCTTGACCCGCGAAAGCCGACCCAGTGCGCTGAAGTCGTCGGCATCGATCCGCCGCACTTCGAACACGTCGTTCGGGCAGATATCGACACAGTCCCGTTTCCCTTCGCATGCGGCGTGGTCGACGATCGGGAGCCAGGTGCCGACCGGCGCGGCACACCGCTCCCCCGGGCGGTCCGGGTGAGCGGCGGCGCGGCGCTTCTTCTCGAGGCGGGTGGCGTCCTCGGTCAACGGGTGGGCTCCGTCGACTCGTCCTCGGTGGCCGGGGAGCCGTCGGCCAGGATGAGGTAGATGCGGCGTCGGGTGTCGGTGAGGATCTCCCCCACGGCCTTCACCTGGCTCTCGCTGCCGGCCCGGCCCACCTGCATGACGGCCGCGGCGACCTCGGACATGAGGCCGCGGAGGTCGACCAGGGAGCGGGCCGCCCCGCGGGCGGCCGTCTCCCACGGTGCCGGCCTGTCGCCGGCCGCCTCGGCCTCGGTCCTTCCCTCGTCGGTCAGGCTGAAGACCCGCCGGCCCTCCGCCTGGTCCGCGGTGACCAGCCCCTGGTCCTCGAGGACCTGCAGGGTCGGGTAGACCGAGCCCGGGCTGGGACGCCACACGCCCCCGCTGCGCTCGGTGATCTCGGTGATGATCTGGTAGCCGTGCATCGGCTCCTCGGCCAACAGGGCGATGACGGCGGCCCGTACGTCGCCCCGTCCGCGCTTCGGCCCTCTTCCGAACATCGCCGGGCCGAACATCGGCGGTCCGAAGCCCGGTCCGAAGCCTCCGTGGCGCCCGGGGCCTTCGAACCCGTCCCCTCGTCCCCGTCCCCGGCCACCGCCCCGCCCCCGGGGCGTGCCGCCGATGCGGTCGTCACGACCGCCGCGATCGGGCCGTCCGGGCCGTCCCGATCCGAATCGGGGTCCGTCAGTGCTCTCGTCGAATCTCTTGTGTCCATGCATCAGGTACTGCTCCTTCGTGTGTGTGCGGGGCGGCCGGTTTGCCGGCCCCGGAGTGTCTAGCGATCGGTAGGGATCGCTCACGTAAGATAACGATATATCGGGATGTTCGGGTTGTCAAGGGTGTCGTCGGGTACTTCCTTCGAGGCCGGGTCAGGGCCGGGAGCGGGCCGGGACAGGGCCCCCGGTGCCGATGACCTGCGGCTGACGGCATGCGGCCGATGACCCGGTCGGGCTGACGGCGTTGCCCGGCCGAGGGAGCGGTTCAACCCATGGAACGGTAGGCGGCGATGATCGGCTCGAGCTCCGCGGGCGTGGCCCCGTGCATGATCACGCCGTCGCAGCCCATGGCCAACTGGCCCCGGACGGCCCGGGCGCACTGCTCGGGCGAGCCGGTGGCGCTGGACTCCAACCACTCGTCGGGGATGAGGGTGGCGATGTGGCGGAGCTGATCCGGAGTGGCGGTGGAGTCGATCCCTGATGCGAAGCCGGCCACCACGTCATCGTGGCGGAACCGCTCCAGCACGGCCGGATCCCAGGCGTTGGTCCGCACCAGCAGATCGCCGTAGCCCTGCAGGTAGGTGGCCAGCCGCCCGACGGACTTCATGAGGCGACGGTCCTGGTCGATGTGGTCGCCGATGGTGGCGAAGCACGACCACACCTCCACCTGTTCCGGGTCGCGGCCGGCCCGGGCGGCAGCTTCCTTGACGGTGGCCACGCACCGCCGGGTGGTCTGCTCGGTGAAGAACGTGTGCAGGATGACGCGGTCGAAGCATCGGCCACCGAGGGCCAGGGAGTGGGGGCCGAAGGCGGTCAGGCCCAGGGGGAGGTACTCGTCCATGGGGGCCAGGTAGAGGATGGGGTAGGAGCCGCTGGGTCCGTCGTGCCCGATGATGGCTTCGCCCCGGAACAGCCGGCGCATCAGGCCGGCGAAGTCCTCGAGCTGTGCGGTGGTGATGCGGTCCATCCCGTAGGTGTCCTGGATGACCGGGATGCCGCGGCCGAGTCCGAGTACGAACCGGCCCCCGGTGAGGCTCTGCATGGTGCGGGCCATGCCGGCGGTGATCATGGGGTGGCGGGTGTTGTGGTTGGTGGCCGCTGTCACGACGGACATCCGCTCGCTCGCCGCTCCCGCCGCCCCGGACAGCACGGCCGCCTCCTTCTTGTCGAACCGCTCCGAGATGAACACCGAGCCGAGCCCGAGGCGCTCGGCCAACCGGACCTCGTCCACGAGGTCGCGTGAGGAGTCGGGCTGTCCGGCCAGGGTGTAGAACCCGAGCTCAGCGAGCGGAGGGCCGTCGTGGCTGGAATCGGGTTCGGTGTTCACATGGCCTCGCTCGTGTCCTGCATTCGAGCGGAAGGGTAGCAAGCCGCCCTGCCGCTCCGGTCAGGACCGGGGCCGATCCGGTGCTCTCGGCCGGCGAGCCGGCCGGCCAACGTTCAGACGATCGAGCCGTCCTGCAGGTAGGGGACCGGGTGATTGCCGCCCAGCTCCACGAAGCGCTCGTTGAGGGCGTGGGCCAACACGTCGTGGTCGTGGGCACTGGGCTCGAGGGCGCCATAGAGGAACGCCTCCACCTCCAACGCCGTGCTCATCCCCCCCAGCTCGAAGTAGCGCAGCCAGAGTTCGGCCCGGGTCAGCCCGGCATCGCGGCGGAACTCGTCGAGGGCATCCGGACTCCGTCTGGTCATGGTGCTCGTCCATGGCGGGGCTCGGGATCACGGAGCTCTTCGTCGTGCTCCGGATCGAACTCGGGGACGGACTCGGGTCGGGCACCCACGGCTGAGGCGGTGATGTCCTGGGCCCGTGCCCGCAGGGATCGGCCGGTGCGCTGCGAGTAGATGCGGAGCGCCTTGTAGGCGTCGTGCTCGGTGATGCCGTGGCGTTCCATCATCACGCCCTGGGCCTGGGCGATGAGCTCGCGGGAGCGGAGGGCGTTCTGGATCCGCTCCGAGCGCTGGTCGTCGCTGGCGTCGACGCCGGAGTCGGTGAGGATGGTGGACGCCTCGGCCGCGAACTTCGCCGCCAGCCTCTGGTCCTGGGCCGCGAAGGCCGACGGCGTCCTCGAGTAGATGTTGAGGGCCCCCACCGGTCGGTCCAAGGTCACCAGCGGGGTGGACAGGATGGCGTTGATGCCCAGGGCCCGGGCCCTGGGCGTGAACTCGGGCCATCGCTGTTCGTGGGCCAAGGACTCGGCCAGGTACGAGCGTCCCTCGATCGACGCCTCCACACACGGCCCCTCGCCGGTGGCGTACTGCTGGGCGTCCATGTCGAGGACGGTCTGGTCGCTGGCGGCCACCGTGGAGAGCCTGCCGTGGCGACGCAGGGAGACACTGACCCCGTCGGCACCCCCGACGGTGTCATGGGCCAGCTCCACCACCAGGCGGAGGGCGCCGTCGATCAGATCGCTGTCCATGGGGATGGCGTCGGTGGGGATGGCGTCGAGCTGCCCGTCGTCCGGAGGCTGGTCACGGGAGGTCATGCCGGCCGCCACCGGATCGGGGTCCGGCTCCAGGACCGGTCTCCTGTCGACCGCCCGGCTCCGACGATGGCGGCCGGTCCCGCTCGGGCCGGGGATCCCGGCCGCGGGGAGGACAAGGCTGATGACACCAGGACGAACGGCACGGTGGGAGCCCTCAGGACGTCGAATCCCTCACTTCCGAAGGCCCCACGGACGCTATCAGGTCGACGGATCTTCATCGTTCGGGCATTGAAAACAGTGGCCACAGGTGTCATTGTGTGGTTGAGACGGGTGACAGGAACTGATGGACGGCGACGAATTTTCTTCGGTGAGCGCGGATCCGCTCGCTGAGTTGAGCGACACGATCTCGGGGGCCTTCCGGCTCTTCTCCGCCGACAGCGCCAGCAAGACCCTCGAAGAGGTGGTGGGCATGGCCGTTACCACCATCGAGGGGTGCGACTACGCCGGCATCTTCGTCGTCGAGGGGGACTCGGTGTCCACCCCGGTGTCGACCGATCCGGTCGTGATCCAGCTGGATGCCATTCAACAGCGCACCGAGGAAGGGCCGTGCCTCGATGCCATGGTCAGTGGCAACGCCTTCTACGCCGAGGAACTGGCCGACGACACCCGGTGGCCCTCGTTCGGGCGCGAGATCTCGGCCGTCGGGATCCGCAGCCTGCTGGCGCTGCCGCTGATGCTGGACGGTTCGGCCGGGGCCCTCAACCTCTACGCCCGTTACCCCCACGCCTTCGGTGTCATCGACCGTGGCCGGGGTCTGTTGCTGGCGGCCATCGCCGGGGCGGCCTACGCCTCCGTCCGCGGCCACGAGGAGGAGGAGCGTCGGGCCGGCGAGCTGCAGGCCGCCCTGGCCACCCGCGAGATGATCGGGCAGGCCCAGGGGATCCTGATGGAGCGTGAGCGCATCTCCGCCGACGGCGCCTTCGACGTCCTGCGCCGGGCTTCACAGCATCTGAACATCAAACTCCGGGTGGTGGCCCAGAGCCTGGTGGACACCGGAGAGCGGCCCGACACCGGACAACCCACACAGGAGTGAGGGCCGGGCCGTCGGGCCGGTCGTAGCCTCGATGGCGTGGAGCTCCGCTACCTGTACCTCGGCTCACCGGACACCGAGGCCGACGTGGCGGGGTGGTTGGCCCTGCCGGGGGTACGCCTCCGGTGGCGGTTCCGACACTTCGGAGCCGACGTGGCCGCCATCGACCCCGGCTCCCCTCCACTCCTCCTGCTGGCGGACCACCGTCCCCCCGGCTCGGTGCTCCCGATCTATGCCGTGGGCGACCTGGACGCGGCCCGGGCCGACCTCGAAGACGCCGGCTGGGAGCTGGAGCTCGGTGCGGCCGGGACCCCGGAGGGTCCGGCCTGTGTCCTGCGGAGCCCCGGCGGCGTGGCCGTGGCTCTGCTCCGGGTGGACCGTCCGGATGCCATGGAGTCCGCCTATGCCGACGGGTCAAACGTCCACCGGGTGATCTGACCACGCCGGCCGGCCATGGTCGTCCTGGTGGTCGGGACCGGCGTCGATCCGGTGACCTCACGCTTTTCAGGCGCGCGCTCTACCAACTGAGCTACCCGACCTCGCCCCGGCGAACCGAGGTGGCGGACCTGACGGGATTTGAACCCGCGACCTCCGGCTTGACAGGCCGGCGTGCACTCCAAACTGCACCACAGGTCCCCAACCAGCATCTGGCGCTGGGGTGTAACGCACCCCCAACGGGATTCGAACCCGTGTTACCGCCTTGAAAGGGCGGCGTCCTAGGCCGCTAGACGATGGGGGCTCCAACCCGATCAGGGCTTTTGGAGATTAGCAGAGGGATCACAAGCTCCCTTCGGGCCGTCCTTCGTCGGGCAGTTGGGAGGCGAGCACCTCGATCATGAGGTACTGGAGCTGCCCGAGCAACTCGTAGAGGGCGTACTCGGGCGCCATCGGGTCCTCGGGGTCGGGGGCCACCATGTCCTCGCTCACATCGAGCCGGGTCCCCAGCACCAGGCGGAGCGACCCGACCGCCGACATCCAGGCGTCGAGTTCGGACTCGGTCAGGATGTCGGCCTCGGCCGTCTCGGCCATCACGGCGAAGGCCTCACGGTGGTGGTTGACCAGCGCGTTGTCCACCAGATTGCGGTACTCGGCCTCGGCGCCCCGCAGGTCGTCACCGGCGTAGGCGGGCGGAAAAAGGCGCCGGGTCATGGGCTCGCCCGGGCTGAGGGTCGGGGCCAGCTGTTCGGCCATGGTCACCAGCACCGCACGGACGCTGGGGTCGAGCTTGATGGCGTAGCGGCCGTCGCGCCGCCTCCGGATGGGGGCGCTCACGTGGAAGGTTCCATGGTGGCCCACAGTCCGTGCTCGTGGAGCCGGTAGACGTCCAGCTCGGCGCGCTCGCGGGTCCCCGAGGAGACCACGGCCCGCCCCTTGTGGTGGACGTCCAGCATCAGCCGGGTGGCCTTCTCCTTCGAATAGCCGAACAGCTTCTGGAAGACGAAGGTGACGAACGACATGAGGTTGATGGGGTCGTTCCACACGATGACCAGCCACGGCTTCTCGGTACTGAACGACTCGTCGGGGTGGGTGCCGCCCATCGTGTCCGGCTCGGTCTCCACCGGAGCCGTCTCCACCTGACGCGACCGGAGCGTGCTCACACCGGCTCCCGGGTCGCGCCGCGGTCGGGAGCGACGACCGGCCCCCCGGGTGCGGGCGCTTCGGGCTCCGGTTCCGGCGACCGTCCCGCCTCCGGTCCCACCTCGGGCCCCACGTCGATCGACTCCTGCCGATGGTCGGAGGTACCGAAGGAGAACCACAGGGCGGTGGACCAGACCATCGTGGCCCCGAATACGTGGATGCCGACCAGCACGGCCGGAAGGCGGGTGAAGAACTGCGTGTAGCCGACGATCCCCTGGACGACGATGACGGCGAGGAGGATCCGGCCCGAATCCTGGATGCGGGCCGGGGCGTCCGACCGCCACAGCACCCACAGCAGGGCCAGCAGGACCACGCCGGTGGCCAACACGATCTCGGCGTGGATCCGGGTCATGTCCTCGAGACCGAGCGGGATCCGCTTGGCCCCCTTGCCCCCGGCATGGGGGCCGGTGCCGGTGGTGGCGGCCCCGGCCGCCAGGACCACCACCGTCATCCCGATCAGCACCCGCGTCAGCCACCGGGCGCCGGAGCTCACCGCCGGCGTACCGGGCCCGGGCCCGCAGCCGGCCTTGAGAACCAGGATCACCGCCACCGCCAACAGGGCCATCCCCACCATGAAGTGGGTCATGACCACATACGGGTTGAGCTTGGAGTAGACGACGAAGGCTCCGAGCACCGCCTCACCGACGACCCCGAGGACCAGTCCGGTCGAGAGCCAGCGGAGATCGGGCCGGGCCGGACGGCGCACGAAGGCGGCGATGGCGGTGACGATGCAGGCCACCACCAGCACCGCCACCACCAGCCGGTTGCCGAACTCGACCAGGGGATGGAGGCGGAGGGCCGGGGTCAGGTGGTGTTGGGAGCAGGTGGGCCAGTCCGGGCATCCGAGCCCCGAGTCGGAGAGGCGCACCGCCGCCCCGGTCACGATGTTGAGCACGGTGACGGCCAGGGTGAACCGGCAGAGGAGAAGGAAGGGGCGAGGGCCGATACGCAGGGAGGACACCGTCTCCGTATGGTACCGGGCCGATCGTCGGCGGTGCCGTCCGGGGTGGGTCGCGGGTCGGTTCCGGCTGGTATCACCAGGGGTTGTTGGCACTAATGTGTCGGCGATGGCACTTCCCGCGGTGGCCCTGCCCCGTCCACGGTCGCTCGGGTCGCGGTTGGGCGCCTACATCGCCCTGACCAAGCCGCGGATCATCGAACTGCTGCTGATCACCACGCTGCCCACCATGATCGTGGCCCAGCGAGGCCTTCCGCCGCCGGGGCTGATGGCCGCCACCCTGCTGGGCGGGGCCCTGGCCGCCGGGGGCGCCAACGCCATCAACATGTTCGTCGACCGGGACATCGACAAGCTCATGCACCGGACGTCCAAGCGGCCGCTGGTCACCGGGGCGGTCACCCCCCGGGCCGCCCTCGTCTTCGCCATCGCCCTCGAGGTCGCCGCCTTCGTGGAGCTGTGGGCCTGGGTCAACCTGCTGTCGGCGGCCCTGGCCATCTCGGCCACCCTCTTCTACGTCTTCGTGTACACGCTGTGGCTCAAGCGGACCAGCAGCCAGAACATCGTCATCGGGGGGGCCGCCGGCGCCGTGCCGGTCCTGGTCGGATGGGCGGCGGTGACCGACAGCCTGTCGTGGACCCCGGTGGTCATGTTCGCCATCATCTTCGTGTGGACCCCGCCCCACTTCTGGGCCCTGGCCGTCAAGTACCAGGACGACTACCGGGCCGCCAACGTGCCGATGCTGCCGGCGGTGGCCACCCTGAAGCGAACCGCCCGTGACATCGTCCTCTACAGCGTGCTGCTGGTGGGGGTGTCCCTGCTGTTGGCGGTGGTGGGCCGGCTCGGCCCCGTCTACGTGGTGTCGGCCTCGGTGCTGGGGGTGGTGTTCGTGGCCATGGCCGTCCGGCTCCTCAGGCGCCAGACCCCGGCGGCGGCCATGCAGCTGTTCAGCTACTCGATCACCTACCTCACCCTCCTGTTCGTACTGATGGCGGTCGACGTCTTCACCAAGCATTGACAACCGGGACCGGCACCGAGGCGTCCCCGGCCCCACCGAGGGAGGGTGGGGGCCCGCCCCCGGACCACCCGGCGTCGGCGCCTCCTCGGAGGAGCCCCCGCCGGTTGCGGGCCCTCCTGATCGGCTGTGTCGTCGCCGCGGCGCTGGCCGTCTTCCTCTTCGTCGGCCTCGGCACCACGTCCAGGAGCCAGCCGTCGGGACCGGTCGTGCCGGTGGGGTCGGTGGCCCCCACCTTCACGCTGCCGTCGTTGAGCGGAGGTGCCCCGGTCGACCTCGAGGCGCTGGGACCGGCCCGCCACCGGCCGGTGGTCCTCAACTTCTTCGCCTCGTGGTGCACCGACTGCCGGTCGGAGACCCCGTTGCTGGCCCGGGCGGCCTCGGCGGAGCGGGCCTCGGGATCGACCGTCCAGTTCATCGGGGTCGACACCAGCGACCAACGGTTGGCCGCCGTCCCGTTCGTGCAGCAGGCCGGCGTCACCTACCCCGTGGCCGTGGACTCCAACCTCGAGGTGACCAGCGTGCGCTACGGCCTGTACGGGGACCCCCAGACCTTCTTCATCGGCGCCGACGGTCGGGTGGAGGGTCACGTCGAGGGGGCGCTGTCCCGCTCGGTGCTCGAAGGCTGGCTGCACCGTTTGGCCGGCTCGGCCACGTCAGCTCAGCCGGCCGGCCCGACCGGCTGAGCGGGCAACGTCGCCTTGGCCGGGACGGGGAGCCTCACTCCCAGCGGAACGTGAGGCCGGCCGCCACCGGAGCGGCCGCGGCCCAGACCAACAGGACGATCCAGTCGTGGGCCGATACCGGGGTCCCCTGGCCCAGGGCCCGGTGAAGGGCGTCGGCCAGGGCGGAGGCCGGCAGCACCTTGGCCGCGTCGGCCAACCCGGCCGGCAGTTTGCCCAACGGGATGAGCATGCCGCCCAAGAGGAGCAGCACCACGAAGAGGGCGTTGACAACGGCCAGGTTGACCAGGGCCCGCAGCGTCCCGGCCAGCAGGAGGCCGATACCACCGAAGGCCACGGTTCCGAGCACCATGGCCCCGACGGCCGCTCCCACCAGGGCACCGGAGGTGCCGGACCCACCGGACCCGCCGGGGTCCCAACCCAGCCCGTAGCCCACGGCCACCAGCACGGCCGCCTGGACCAACTCGACGCCCACGATGGCCACGAGCTTGGCCCCGAGCAGCCGGGGGCGTCCGAGCGGCGTCGCCCCCAGGCGTTTGAGCACGCCGTAGCCGCGCTCGAACCCGGTCCCGATTCCGAGGGCGGTCATGGCCGTGGACATGACGGCCAGGGCCAGGATCCCCGGGACCAAGAAGTCCACCGGGTGTTCGGTCCCGACCGGCAGGACGTGCACAGTGGAGAAGAAGAGCAGGAAGACCACCGGGATGCCCAGCGTTAGGAAGAGGGTCTCGCCGTTGGTGAACAGCATGGTGACCTCGGCCCGGAGTTGGGCGGCGAGCGGTCTCATGGCTTCGGAGATGGCGGGTCCGAGGGCCGTCGGCCCGGACGGTCCCGGCCTCCCCGTTCCCGTTCCCGTTCCCGTTCCCGTTCCCGTTCCCGTCCTCGTCCTCTCCCCGTCCCCGTTCCCGTTCCCGTCCTCGTCCTCGTCCCCGTCCCCGTGGCGATCCTGACGCCGGATCGGGGGCCGTTTCCGACGCCGGTCGGTCGGGCTCCCGGTTCGAACCGACGATGGCCAGGTAGGCCTCCTCGAGGGAGTGGCCGGTGCGAAGGTCGTCGACGGTCAGGTCCCGTTGCGCCAGCCACGTGGTCAGGGCCGCCACCGCCATGGGTCCCGGGACACTGGCGGGGGGAAGGAGCCGATAGGAACCGGGCTGGTCCTCGGTGACCACGGCGCCGGCCCCGACGGCCGTGGCCAGCGAGCCGACGTCGATGCCCGGCCCGGTCGAGAAGCGGATCGACCCGTCCCCGCGGCCCGCGGACAGCCCGGCGGGAGATCCCTCGGCCAGGGCCCGACCGTGGTCGATGATGACCACGTGATCGGCCAGGCGCTCCGCCTCGGTCAGCTCGTGCGTGGTCAGGATCACGCAGATCCCGCGGTCACGCTGGTCGGCGATGATGTCGCGCACGACCAGGCGTCCTTCGGGATCCACGCCGGCGGTGGGCTCGTCGAGGAAGAGGATCTCCGGCCGCCCCACCAGCGCCAGGGCCAGGGACAGGCGCTGTTGCTCACCCCCGGACAGCCGCCGCCACGGCGTGTTCCGGACCGGGGCCAGGCCGACCAGTTCGAGGAGTTCCTCGGGGTCCTCGGCCTCGTCGTAGTACCCGGCGAAGAGTCGGAGCACCTGTGCCGACCCCAGCATCGGATAGACGCCGCCCTTCTGGAGCATCACCCCGATGCGGGCCACCACGCGGGCGTGCTCCTTGACGGGGTCGTGGCCGAGGACTGCGACCGAGCCGGCGTCGACGCTCCGGTAGCCCTCCAGGGCCTCCACCGTGGTGGTCTTGCCGGCCCCGTTCGGCCCGAGTAGGGCCACGATCTCACCGGCGTGGGCGGCGAAGCTCAGGCGATCGACGGCCACGGTGTCGCCGAACCGGACGACGATCTCGTCACAGGTGACGACGGGTGGCCCGGCCGCACCGGTGGCCGCCGTCACCGACCGGGGACCAATCCGTCCCGGGGTCGGGCCATGGGCATCGTCCACGGGTCGTCACGCTACCGTTGTGCCCGTCATGATCGATATCCGGCTGGTACGAGACGACCGGGACGCCGTGAAGACCGCGCTCGGACGCCGAGGGGTGGACACGGCCGACGTCGACGAGGTGGCCGAGTTCGACGCCGAGGCCCGGGCCGCCATCGGTGAACGGGACGGACTCCGGGCCCAGGTGAAGACCCTGTCGAAGCAGGTCGGCGAGGCCCGCCGGTCGGGCGACGTCGCTCGGGCCGAGGAGCTGGGTGCCCGCAGCCGGGCCCTGGGCGACGAGGAACGGTCGGCCCATGCCAAGGCCGAGACGGCGCAGGAGTCGCTGCGTCGGGCCCTGCTCTACCTGCCCAACCTGCCGGCACCCGAGGCTCCCGACGGCGACGGACCCGACGGCAACGTCGTCGTCCGGACCTGGCCGCCCGAGCCACCCGTGTACGGAGAGGCCCAGCGTGTTCCCCACTGGGATGTCGGAGCCGAGCTGGGTTTGTTGGACATGGAGCGCGGCGCCAAGCTGTCCGGCTCGATGTTCCCGCTGTTCCGGGGGACCGGCGCCCGGTTGCTCCGGGCCCTGACCTCGTTGGCCCTCGATCACCACTCCGACGAGTTCGAGGAGATCCGTCCACCGACCCTGGTGCTGACCGAGACCATGGTGTCCACCGGCCATCTGCCCAAGTTCGAGGACGACGCCTACCACCTGGAGCGCGACGATCTGTGGGCCATACCCACGGCCGAGGTGCCGCTGACCTCGATGTGGCGGGGCGACATCCTCGACGAGGACGACCTACCTCTCCGTCTCACTGCGGCCACGGCGTGCTACCGCCGGGAGGCCGGGGCCGCCGGCCGGGACACCCGCGGGCTGCTGCGGGTGCACGAATTCGACAAGGTGGAGCTGTTCGCCTACGCCACGCCGGAGCAGGCGCCGGCCCTCCTGGACGGGATGGTGGCCCGGGCCGAGGAACTGCTGAAAGTGCTCGGACTGCAGTACCGGGTGCTGGACCTCTGTGCCGGGGACATGGGCGGCTCTGCGGCCCGCACCTTCGATCTCGAGGTCTACGCCCCCGGGGTGGACCAGTGGCTCGAGGTCTCGTCGGTCAGCTGGTGCACCGACTACCAGGCCCGCCGGGCCAACATCCGCTACCGGCCCACGGGAGGGCGGGGGCCGGTGCTCGTCCACACGCTCAACGGATCGGCCCTGGCCTGGGTCCGGATCTGGGCCGCCCTGGTCGAGAAGGGGCGACAGCCCGACGGATCGGTGGTGTTGCCCGACGCCCTCGGGCCCTACCTTCGGGGCCAGGTGGTCGTTCCCGCCGCCATGTAGTCCCGGGCGCACCGGCGCTGAATCGGCCGGTCAGGGGCGGAATCGGCCGGTCAGGGGCGGAATCGGCCGGTCAGGGGCGGGGCGCGTCGAACCGGTAGCCGACACCGCGGATGGTGGTGATCAGCTTGGGGGAGGAGGGATCCTCCTCCACGTGGCTGCGGAGTCGCTTGATGTGCACGTCGAGGGTCTTGGTATCGCCGAAGTAGTCCGAGCCCCAGATGCGGTCGATGAGCACATCGCGGGTCAGCAGCCGGCCCGTGTTCTCCATAAGGAGGGAGAGCAGCTCGAACTCCTTGCGGCGGAGGTGCACGTCCTGGCCGCGGATGAAGACCAGATGGCGGTCGGGGTCGATCTGGATGCCGCCGGCCTCGATGACCGCGCTACCGGCCCGGCGGTCGTCGCCGTAGCGGGGCGATCCGGCGGCCCGGATGGTGCCGTCGTCGGACTCCCTGGATTCGGCCCCGGGCGTCCTTCGCAGGACGGCCCGCATACGGGCCACCAACTCCCGCAGGCGGTAGGGCTTGGACACGTAGTCGTCGGCACCGACTTCGAGGCCCACCACGGTATCGATCTCCGTCCCCTTGGCCGTGACCATGATGATCGGGACCGAGGACTGGGCCCGGATGGACCGGCAGACATCGATCCCCGACAGCCGCGGCAGCATGAGGTCGAGGAGCACCAGGTCCGGTGCCTCCGAGGCGAAGAGGCGGAGGGCCTCGTTGCCGTCACGGGCCACCGTCACGTCGAACCCCTCGCGTGACAGTCCGATCACGAGGGCATCGATGAAGGACTCGTCGTCCTCGGCCAACAGGACCTTGGTGTGGGACTGGTCGGTGCTGTCGGTCCGCTCCAGCCGGTCCGTCTTGGCGCTCATGCCGAGTACTCCGGCGCGCTGGGGAGGATGAGCGTGAACGTCGAGCCCTGGCCCTCCCGCGAGTCCACTTCGACCCGGCCCTGGTGGTTGCTGGCCACGTGGCGCACGATGGAGAGCCCGAGCCCGGTGCCGCCCGAGTCCCGACTCCGGCCGTGGTCGACCCGGTAGAAGCGCTCGAAGATGCGGTCCAGGTCCCGAGCCGGGATACCGACCCCGACGTCGGTCACCGACAGACGGACCTCACCGTTGTTGCGGACGCCCGAGACCTGGACGGCGGCGTCCTCGTAGGAGAAGGTCACGGCGTTCTCCAGGAGGCTGTGCATGGCGGAGACCAATTGGCGGCGATCACCGAGGACGTGGACGGGCGGGTTCGGCTCATTGAGTTCGATGGTAATGCGTCGCTGTTCGGCCGCTGACCGGACCCGCTCGACCGCCTCGGCCATGACCAGGTTCACGTAGATCGGCTCGCGGGGAGGGGCCTCCTCGGACTCGATGCGGCTGAGGTCGAGCAGGTCGTCGATGATCCGGCTGACCCGGAAGGCCTCGGTGTGGATGCGCGAGGCCAGGCGCTGGGCCACCTCGGGGTCGGGCTCTACGGTCAGGGTCTCCGCCAACAGGCCCAGGGCGCCGATCGGGGTCTTGAGCTCGTGGCTGACGTTGGCCACGAAGTCGCGGCGGACCTCCTCCAGCCGACGCCGGTCCGAGACGTCCTCGATGATGGCGATGACGCCGAGGGGGCGGCGCCCGTCGTCGATCAACCGGGTCCGGACGGTCAGGGTCTGGCGGGGGGGACCGTAGAGGTCGAGGGTGCGTTCGGCCGAGCCGTCTGTCCACGCGTTCTCCAGCAGCTCGGTCACCGCCTGCGCGGCCAGGGCATCGCCGTGGCGGTTGTTCATGAGCCCGGTGGCGCGGGCGTTCTGGAACGCGATCTCGCCGTTCTCGTCACAGACGATCACCCCTTGGGGGAGGGTGTCGAGGGCCCGCCGAAGACGGATGGCATCGGAGCTGGCCTCGGTCACCGCCTCGGCCGCTTCGCCGGTCACCTTCTCGAGATGGTTGAGGACCGGCTCCACCCCGCCCTCGTCGGGAGGCTCCACCCCGAGCCGGTTGGAAAGAGCGGTGAGCCGTTGCTGGAGGGACCGCCGGCCGGCGCGACGTCCGAGTCGGGCGGCCACGACGATGGCCAGAAGTGCCACCGCGCCCAGGACGATGTACCCGATGACGTACGGCTTCACAGCCTAAGCATGGCAGGCTGCGCGGCCCTTGGCGACGATGCAGCCGGGTCCGTCGAGGAAGTATTGAAAATACATAAAAAGTATTGAAAAGTACAATGGGGATCCGTACGCTGGGCCCATGCACGCCAACCCGCTCCCCGCCATCGGAAACCCGGCCGCCGGCCTCGTCCGCGCCGTCGGTCTCGCTCACGTCATGGCGGTCCGGACGGTCGACGTCGTGACCATGAAGCCCGATCCGACGCAGCTGCCCGGCGGTCAACTGCTCCAGAACCTCATGAACGGCCTGCAGTTCTGGGCCCTGGCTCTGGCCCTGGTGGGACTGGTGATCGGGGCGGCGGCCTGGGCCCTCGGCTCCCACGGGCAGAACTACCAGCAGACCTTCGTCGGTCGTCGTGCCGTTCTGATCTCCGGGTTCGCCGCCCTCCTGATCGGGGCGGGTCCGGGCATCGTGAGCTTCTTCTACACGGCCGGATCGGGCGTGCACTGAGTTGACGGTCCTCGGAGGTGTCCCCGTCGTGCCCGGGCTCTCGTGCTCAGCGGCGGCGTCGGCACTGGCGCCGGCCGGACTGAGCCAGGTGTGCGGGCTGGCCTCGGGAGCGGGCGCCGGGGTGGGAGGGGTGACCGGGGCGGCCGGGTTGGCCGGTTCGGCGGTCTCCCAGGCGGCCGGATTCGGCGTCGACAGCGTGCTCAACGACCTGGGTAGCTGGGTGGCGGACGGCGCCTCGTGGTTGTTGGCCCAGGTCGGAACGGTGCTCGGCGCCACCACCGGCGTGGAGCTCGACGCCTCGTGGTTCACCGTCCACTACCAGACCATGGCCGAGCTGGCCGGCGTGGTCATCGTCCCCCTGCTCCTGCTCGGGATCGTCCAGTCCGTCTACCGCCAGGACGCGTCGAGGCTGGTGCGGTCGGTGCTGGTCAATGTGCCGCTGGCCGTGCTGTTGACGGCGGTGGCGGTGCAGTTGGTCCAGCTCGGTCTGTCGGTCACCGATGCGATGAGCGCGGCCGTGGCCCAGAGCGCCGGACTCGACTCCGGGCACTTCATGGCATCGGTGACCCTCGCCCTCACCGGAGCTTCGGCCGGAGGCCAACCGTCGGCACCGGCCTTCGTGCTCTTCCTCGGGGCCCTGGCCGTGGTGTTCGGGGCCGTTCTGGTGTGGGTGGAGCTCCTGATCCGGGCCTCCGCCGTCTATGTGGCCGTCCTGTTCCTGCCGCTGGCGCTGGCCAGCCTGGCGTGGCCGGCCATCTCCCACTGGTGCAGGCGTCTGGTGGACACCCTGGTAGCGCTCATCTTGGGGAAGTTCGTGATCGTCTCGGTCCTCAGCCTGGCCGTAGGCGCCCTGGCCGCTGGAACCGGATCCACACCCGGGGGCACGCCGTCGGACGGGTCCAGCAGCGGGTTCGATGCCGTGCTGGGAGGAGCGGCCCTCCTCCTCTTGGCCGGATTGGCTCCGTGGGCCCTCTTCCGACTGCTGCCGTTCGCCGAGGCGGGAGCCGTCGGTCACCTCGAGTCCCTCAGTCACCGCGCCCGCCAGACAGCCACCGTCCCGATGAGGGGCCTGGCCCAGACGGCGGTGCGCATGTCGGCGGCGGGGTCGCTGGCCGGGGCCGCTGCCGGTGTGGGTGGCGGCGCTGTCTCGGGCACCGTCGCCGGCACTGTTGCCGGCACCGGCGGAGCAGGCCGGGGCGGGGGAGGCGGTACCGGCGCTGCGGGCACCCCGGGCGGTGGACCCGACCCCGGTCCCTCATCGGCGGACTCCACGGGGGTCGGCACCATGGCTGCTCCCGGTCACAGCATCCCGCTGTGGGCCGTGCACCCTGAGGCCACGGCCATCGCAAACCAAATCGGGTCCATGGGGGACCAGGGTGGCGTGGAGCAATCGGACATGGCGCCGGCCGGCCCGCTCGGACCGCTGACGCCGTTGCCACGCCAGACGGGAGCCTTCCGGGCCGATGCCCTCGGGCGTGACGAACTCGGGATCCGGTTGGTCGCCGCCCCGACCACACCACCCGGGGGGCCGTCGTCAGGGACGACCGGCGGCGGGCCGGGCCGTCCGGCCGGCGATGCCTGACCACCGGAGTGCGGAGCGCGTCCGCTACCGGTTCTCGCCGCTGGAGAGGCGGGGGGTCATTGCCGGCTGGCGTGGGGGCCAGATCGCCTCGGTGGCGCTGAGCCTGGTGGTCGGCGTCCTGGCCCTGCGGTTGGCCCCGTCGGTGGTGGGTCTGGTCGTCGCCCTGTTCAGCGTGGGGACCGGTGTGGCCCTGGCGTTCTGGCCCATCCTGGGCCGGACCGGCGAGCAGTGGCTGCCCCTGGCCGCCCGCTGGGCCTGGGTCCGGTCAACGGGTGACGGCGTGCAGCGCGCCCCTGGGCCCCGGCTGGGTCACGAGGCGGTGGCCGAGACGCAGACCGGTGGGGAGGGCATGACGACCCGGCTGGCCACGATGGCGGCCCGCGGTCGGGCCCGGCCTTCGGTCTTCACCGGCCTGTCGGTGGTGGCCGCCACCCTGGCCGACCAGTCCCTATCCCCGTCCGCCCTGTCTCCGGAGATCGGTGTGGTCATCGACGAGCCGGCCCGCACCACCTCGGCCGTGCTGGCGGTCCGGGGCCACAGCTTCGCCCTGTTGGGACCCTCCGATCAGGACTCCCGCATCGCCGCGTGGGCCCGGGTGCTGGCGGCGATGGCCCGGGAGGGGTCCGACGTGCACCGCGTCCAGTGGATCGAGTCGTGCCTTCCCGACGACGGGAGCTCGCTACGGCGACACTGGTCCGACCATGCGGTGCTCGGCGCCGACACCCCGGCCGGACGGTCATACCGGGCGCTGGTCGACGAGTCGTCACCGGTCACGCGACGCCACCGCGTCTTCGTGGTGCTGTCCGTGCGCACCTCGCGCCCGAGCCGTTCGTCCCGACCCATCCGATCGGCCAGAGCGACCGGCCCTACCCGCCCGTCAGGGTGGATCCGAACCACGGGCCGGGGCGCGACCGGGGTCGGGACCGTGCTGGGCCGCGAACTCCTGGCCCTCCATCGTGCGCTCGACGGGGCGGACATCTCCGTCGAGGGGGTGCTCGGTCCCGCCGCGTTCGAGCCGGGTGATCAGCGACGCCTTCGCACCGGGCGGGGAGCCTTCCGCACTGGAGGGGGATGCCGACGGCCCAACCGGCGAACCCACTGCCACCTCCACCAATCCCGCCACCACCACCGCCCCCGCCTGGCCCTGGCCCATGGCCGTCGAGCCGCACTGGGACGCGCTCCGGACCGACGCCACCTGGCAGGCCACCTACTGGATCGCGGAGTGGCCCCGGGTCGACGTGACCCCGGACTTCCTCGGACCGTTGCTGTTCTCGCCGCTGCGCCGTTCCATCGTCCTGACCATGGAGCCCGTCAGCCCGAGCCGGGCCGCCCGCCAGGTGGCCCAGGCCCGGACGGCCGACATCGCCGACGGCGAGCTGCGCCGTCGCGGCGGGTTCTTGGACACGGCCCGGCACGCCCGAGAGAAGGAGAGCGCCGAGGAGCGCGACGCCGAACTGGCCGACGGTCACGCCCAGTACCGATTCTCCGGCTACGTCACGGTGACCGCCGATTCCCGAGACGAACTGGCCGCGTCGCGGGCCGCGCTCGAGCAGGCGGCCGGTCAGGCCCGTATCGATCTCCGTCTGCTCTTCGGTGAGCAGGACACCGCGTTCGCCTGCACACTGCCGTTGGGCCGGGGTCTCTCGTGACGGCCGTCGGGCCACGTGTCCCGGCCCACGTGACCACCACCCGCCACTTGTGCGCCGCCTACCCGCTGGCCAGCGAGGCCGGGCTGGGGCACGAGGGCGTGCTCATCGGACGCGACGTGCTCGGCGGCTCGTTCGTGTACGACCCGTTCGTCCTCTACCGGAACGGGGTGGTGACCAATCCGAACGCCTTGGTCATCGGGCAGATCGGTCGGGGCAAGAGCTCCTTCGTGAAGTCCTATCTCTGGCGCCAGGCCGTGTTCGGTCGCCACGCCTGGGTGGTCGACCCGAAGGGTGAGTACGGTCCGTTGGCCCAGGCGTGGGGCGTCCGCCCGGCCGCACTCCGCCCCGGGGGCGACATCCGCCTGAATCCGCTGGACACCGGGGAGGATCCCGACGACGGGACCGGCGGTCGGCGTGACAGCTCGGCGGCGTCGGAACCTCCCGGCACCGACGTCGGTGACGGTGCCCGCCGACGCCGGGTCGTCCTCACCTCGTCCCTGGCCGTGGCCTGTCTGGGACGCGAGCTGCTCCCCCGGGAGAGGGCCGCCATCGATGCCGCTTTGGGCCAGGCCACCGAACGGGCCGCGGTGGCCCGGATGCAGGCCCCCACCCTCCCCCAGGTGGTGGAAGCCCTACTCGAACCGGGCCTCGACGCTGCCACCGCGCTGCGGACCACCCGCGCCGTTCTGCTGGAGGACGGGAGGGACGTGGCGCTGGAACTCCGTCGACTGGTCCACGGGGACCTCTGCGGGATGTTCGACGGGCCCACCACGCCGGGTCTCCGGCTCGACGGACCGCTGGTGGTCCTGGACCTGTCAGCCGTGTACCACTCGCCGGCCCTCGGCGTCCTCATGGCCTGTGCCGCGGCCTGGCTCCAGAGCGCCGTCCGGACCCGGCACAGAAACCGGATCATCGTGGTGGTGGACGAGGCCTGGGCCATCCTGTCCAACCTCGGCGTGGCACGTTGGCTCCAGACATCCTGGAAGATGTCGAGGGCCAACGGGGTGGCCAACATGGCGGTCCTGCACCGGCTGTCCGATCTCCGGGCGGTCGGCGCGGAGGGATCGGAGCAGGTGAACCTGGCCGAAGGTCTGCTGTCCGACTCCGAGACCCGGGTCGTCTACGCCCAGTCCCCGGGCGAGGTGGCCCGCACCCGCGACCTCCTGGGGTTGACCGAGACCGAGGCCGAACTGGTCGCCCAGCTCCGTCGAGGGATGGCGTTGTGGAAGGTCGGGTCCCGGTCGTTCCTGGTCGAGCACCGCCTGGCGTCGGGCGAGCGGTGGTTGACCGACACTGACCAGGCCATGGACGAGCAACCGGGCCAACCGGGCGACGGGCCAGCCAGTGGCCCGATCGGCGGACCGCACGACGGACCGCCGCGCCGCGGGCCGCGCCGCGGGCCGCGCACGGACGAACCGGTGGCGTGAATCCGGCGTCGATCGCTTCCACGATCGTCGGGGTGAGCGTCTTCGTCGGAGCCGGTGTGTTCGGCCGGGATGTGTCCGGATCCGGCCGGCATCCGGGGAACAGGCCACGCCCCGCGACGATGCGCCGTCCATCGTTTGGATCGATGGCCCGAACCCCGCCGACCCGGGGGCGGCACAGTGAGGGCGGGGCCGACGGGAGATCGCCGGCCCGGTGGGCACGACCGAGGGACCTCGGAGCGATCACGGTCACGCCGGGACGGACCGACGATCGGATGCCACCGGGGAGGTTGGCACTGGGTCGTGTGGGGCGTCGACTGGTGGCGTCCGAACCGGCCCAGTCGGTCATCGTGTTCGGCCCGACCCAGTCGCACAAGACGGCGGGATTCGCCGTGCCCGCCATACTCGAGTGGCGGGGCCCGGTGGTGGCGGCCAGCGTGAAGACCGACCTGGTCGACCACACCATTGCCCACCGGCGGGGACGTGGTGAGGTCTCGTGCTTCGATCCGTCCGGATCGACGGGCATGGACTCGGCCGCGTGGTCGCCACTCGGGAGCTGTCGGACATGGCCCGGCGCCCGCCGGGCCGCGGCGGGGCTGACCGAAGTGGCCAAGGGCTCGGTCGGCCCCATGGGCGACGGCGACTTCTGGTATGCCACCGCCACCAGGATGCTGGCGCCGCTGTTGTTCGCGGCGGCGCGCGGCGGCGATGACATGCGGGACGTGATCCGGTGGGTGGACACCCGCGAGGAGACCGAGGTACTCGACCGGCTCTCGTCGGCCGGAGTTCCCGAGGCGGTACATGCGGCCTGGTCCACGTTCGGCAAGGAGGAGCGCCAGCGGAGCTCGATCTACACCACGGCCGAGACCATCCTCGAGCCGTTCGCCGACGGCATCCCCGTTGCCGACGGTGGTGTGGGCCCGACGCTCATCGACCCGGCTCGCCTGCTGGGTGGCGACAACAGCCTCTACCTGTGCGCGCCGGCCCACGATCAGCGGAGGTTGACCCCGCTGTTCGTGTCGGTGGTCCGGGCCATCCTCGACCATGCCTACGACCGGGTGACCCTGACCCACCGCCCGCTCGATCCGCCCCTGCTGGTGGTCCTCGACGAAGCGGCCAACATCGCCCCCCTGGGCGATCTCGATGCCCTGGCGGCCACGGCAGCCGGCCACGGCGTCCAGCTGGTGACCATCTGGCACGACCTGGCCCAGATCAACGCCCGGTACGGACCTCGGGCCACCACCGTGGTGAACAACCACCGGGCCAAGCTGTTCCTGTCGGGCATCTCGGACCCGGCCACGCTCGACTACGCCACCCACCTGATCGGTGACGAGGAAGTGCTGTTGCCGGCCACCACCCGGGGCGGTCATGGAGGTCACAGCACCACCCGGTCGCCGTCGACGAGACGGCTGGCACCTCCCGACGCACTCCGCCGCATCGCCCCCGGCCACGGTGTACTGGTCTACGGGGACCTGCCGCCGACACGGCTGCGGCTGAGGGACTGGTTCACCGATCCGGTCCTGCGGGTCCGTGCCGGCGGGGCGGCCGGCGCCCCGGGGGAGACCTAGACCGTGTCCGGTCGGGGCCATCCCCACTCGGTGGAGGAGCGTCGGTCCCGGCCGTCCTTCCCGACGTCGATCCCCAGGTCGGGCTCCTGGCCGAAAGGCGCCTGGGGCTCGAAGGACCACCGGGTCTGGCCGTCGGTGTCCACGCCGAGGCGGGTGAGCACCCACCCCTCGTATGTCTTCAGCCGATGGTGGTGGCGGCAGAGCAGGGCCAGATTGTCGAGCTGGGTGGGTCCGCCCAGATGGAGCTCGTGGACGTGGTCGATCTCGAGTCCCACACCCACACCGCAGCCCGGCACCACGCAGGTCCGGTCACGGTAGACGAGGGCGGTTCGCAGTGTGGCGTTGATGGTCCGCCCCAGGTGGGAGACGGCCCGGATGTCCCCGGCCTCGTGGAACAGGATGGTCAGGTTCGAATCGGTCAGCAGACCCCGGGCCAGCTCCACCGGAATCGGTCCCTGGCCGTCGATCTCACAGATCTCGCCGGGCTCGACCTCTCCCCGCAACAGGGCGGCCAGCTCCACCCGCACGATGCCGGTGCAGTCGGGTGGCCGGGTGACGATCGAGAGGGAGTCGGGGGAGGGAGGGGGTCGAGGATCGTGGAGGTCCAGAGCGGGTGGAGCGGGGGAGCCTCGCGGCCGGCGGCCCGGTCGGGACGTGTCCGAGGTGGCGGTTCGATGGGCCGGAGCAGCCGTTGGACCCGGTACCACCGGATCGCCGGGGGCGGTTCCATCCACGGTCCGCTGGGTCATCAGGGTGAAGAAGGCGTCGGCCCACAGGGCCCGCGGCGTGATGTGATCGGGCCCGTCGCCCCTGGCCGGCTCGCCCACCGGATCGGGCCCCTGTCCCCGGGCGCCGCCCTGGCCGGCCCTGCGCTCCTTCTGCAGACAGTCGGCGACATGTCTCAGATGGTTGAGGATCCTGACCCCCCGTTCCGCCGTGTCCCGACCCTGGAAGCAGAAGGCCCCCTCGGCGTCGGTCCACGAGTTGAAGTAACGATCGGCGTGGACCTTCCGCATCGTCGCCATCGGGTCCTTCCGGGCCGACGTGGCCCGTGAGCGCCGGCACCGCTGCTTCACGAGTGCCAACGGTTCGTCGGCCGCTCCCCGCAACAGCTCGGACTCGCGGGCCGGGTCGAGCGCTCCCGCGCCGCAGAGCTCGGTCAGCTTGGGGGCCGACAGCCGGCCCTGGCGCAGCACCTCTTCGGTTCCGGGCAGCTCCTCCAACCGTCGTCCGTTCATGAGAGTTCCCCGGGCCTGGCCGGCCGAGACCCCCTCCACCGCAGCCAGGTGGGAGGCGGCGTCCCTGTGTCCGTCGTCCCGCCATACTCCCGAGGTCTCGATCCGGGGGGCCAGCAACGTCTTTCCTGCCTGCATCAGGCGCTCGGAGGCGGCGAACTCGGCATAGAGGGCGGTGGCGTCGTGGCCCAGCAGGCGGTCGGGATCCAACTCGGCGACGATCGATTCCGCCTCGGCCCGGTGCGCGGCCATCCGGGCCAGAAGACCGGGATGTCCGGTCCTTTCGGAGTCGATCGTGGTGGCCAACGGAGCCATGGGCACAGTATGGGGGGAGGGTGTGACACGTCTCCGGTCGCTACCATCGGGAGGAGTGCCTCCCTCGACCGCCGAGCCCGCCTCGACCCACCCCGTCTTCGATCCGTTCGATCCCCTGTGGTCCAGCGATCCGTTCCCGCTCTATGCCGACCTCCGCGAGCGGGCCCCGATCCACCGGAACGACCTGGGCTTCTGGGTCGTGGCTCGCCATACCGACTGCATGGCCATCCTGCGGGACAGGCGGGCCAGTTCCGACAGCCTCAACGTGGCCCGAGCCCAGGTGCCCAACGGCATCCGGGCCCCCATCGCCGAGGACGATCCCATGGCCGAGGCCATGATCGAGATGCGGCCGTTCCTCTTCCGGGACCCGCCTGATCACACCCGGCTGCGCGGCCTGGTGTCGAAGGCATTCACACCCAAGGTGGTGGAGTCCCTGCGGACCCGCACCCAGGTGATGGTGGACGAGCTGCTCGACGCGGCCATCGATGCCGACCAGGTCGACCTGCTCGAGGCATTCGCCCACCCGCTGCCGGTGCAGGTGATCTGCGACCTGCTGGGCGTACCGGCGGAGGACGGGGACCGGTTCAAGGGGTGGTCCGACGCCCTGGCCCGCGGGCTCGACCCCGACTTCCTCCTGACCGAGGAGGTCATCGACGCCCGGGGTGAAGCAGTGCTCCAGTTCTCCCAGTACTTCTTCGAACTGCTGGCCGAGCGCAAGCGGAGGCCCGGGGAGGACCTGCTCAGCCGGTTGGTGGAGGCCGAGGATGGGGGGGCCACGTTGAGTGAGGCCGAGATGCTCTCGACCTGCATCCTGCTGCTGGTGGCCGGGCACGAGACCACGGTCAATCTCATCGCCGGGGGGACGCTGGCGCTGCTTCGCCATCCCGACCAGCTGGAGCGGTTCCGCACCGATCCCGAGGTCACGCGCAGCGGGGTGGAGGAGATGCTGCGGTACGTCTCGCCGGTGCAGCTGACCGGTCGTGCCCTGACCCAGGACTGCGAGTTCGGGGGCGTCGAGTTCTCTGCCGGGGATTTCGCCATGTTGCTGCTCGCCTCGGGCAATCACGACCCCGACCAGTTCGATGAACCGGACTGTTTCGACGTGGCCCGGAGCCCCAACAACCACCTTGGCTTCGGCTTCGGCATCCACCACTGCCTCGGCGCGCCACTGGCCCGTATGGAGACCCAGGTCGCGCTCACCTCACTGGTGCGCCGGGCCCCGCGCCTGGCCTTGGCCGCGGACGACGTGGTCTACAAGTCCAACGTAGTGCTGCGCGGCATGGAGGCGCTTCCGGTCACACTGCGAGGCTGATCGCGCACCGACGCACCGACGCACCGACGCAGCCCGGGTCAACCGGCGGCGGCGCGGTCGAAGACCGGCTGGAGGTCGTCCAGGGCCTTTCTGATGTCATCGGCGCTGAAGGGGAGCAGCAACGCCGCCACCGCGTCCACGCCGGCGTCGGCGTAGCGGCCGGCGATGTCGGCATCGAGGGGGAGGAAGTACGGGCACACGGTGACCCGCACATCGGCCCGGTTGCGGCCGTGCTCCTCCAGCAGGCCGTCGAGGGCGCCCAGGGGTTCGGCCAGGTCCTCGGGCGAGCGGTTGAAGGTGTGCCATCCCTGGCCGGCCCGGGCCACCCGCGCCAGGGCGGCCTTCGACTCCCCGCCGATGTGGACGGGGGGATGGGGGGTCTGGACGGGCTTGGGGTACATGGCGCACGGGGCCAGCGAGTAGAAGTCGCCCTGGTGGGAGGAGGTCTCGTCGCACCACAGGGTGTTGAGGACCTCGAGGTACTCGTCGGTCCGCCTGCCCCGCTCCGGCCACGGCACGTTCACCGCGTCGAACTCCTCTTCCAGCCAACCGACGCCGATCCCGAGGTCCACCCGGCCGTTGGACAGCCAGTCCAACGTGGAGACCTCCTTGGCCGTGTACACCGGGTTGCGTTGAGGCAGGAGCAGGATGGCGGTGCCCAGGCGCACGGAGCTGGTGTGGGCGGCCAGGAAGGACAGCGTGTTCAGCGGCTCCAGCAGCCCCGTCCCCGCCGGTACCGGGATGCGCCCGTCCTGGGCGTAGGGGTACGACGAGGCGTACTCCTCGAACAGGACGACGTGCTCGCCCACCCAGATGGTGCCGATGCCCCGTTGTTCGGCTTCGGCACCGATGACGGCCAGGAGCTCCGGTGTGGTCATGGGGCTGGCGGTCGGTACCCACAGGTCGATGCGCATGCTGGTCTGTTCCCTTCGTGATCGGTTACTCGGTGAGGAGCGTCAGCAGCAACCGGGGGCAACTACTGACGTGGCTATGCCGGGGCGGTCGGGGCCACCAGGGGCCAGGGGCGGTCGCGCTCGGCCACCCGGGCCAGATCCAACAGCAGCTGCTCCTCGTGGTGACGGCCGATGACCTGCAGCCCCACCGGCAGGCCGTCAATGGTGCCGGCCGGGATCGACACCGCCGGGTTGCCGGTCAGGTTGGCCGGAATGGTGAGCGCTCCGTTGTTGCCGACGGCCGTGTTGAGCCCGTATTCGGCCATGAGGTCCACGTCGCCCACCTTGGTCGGCATGGGCCCGGCCGAGTCGAAGGCCACGTCGGGGTTGGCGGCACTGATGACGAAGTCGGTCTGCTCGAACAGGTCGGCCATCCGCTCGTTGACGTCGATGCGGAACATCTCGGTGGCTCCGGCCGACTGCACGTTGAGGTGATAGGTGGCGAGGTTCATCCCGAGCTGGATCTCGGGGGTGAGGTCCTCGTTGCAGGCCGGATAGAGGTCGCCGAGGGCACCGGCCAATCCGATCAGGTTGGACATGGCCCACTCGAGCCCGCCCTGGGGCAGCTCGACCGACACGTCCACCCGGGTCAGCCCGGCGCTGGCGATGAGGGCCTCGGCCGCCTCCAGCAGGAGGGCCGTCGATCTCGGCTCGACAATCGCCGATCCGAGGTCGATGGAGACCACGGCCCGCCGACCGGACAGGTCGAACGAGTCGAGGCCGGCCTCCCATCCCTCCACACGGGGCAGGCTCAGGGTGTCACGGGGATGGAACCCGTTGCAGACGTCGAACCACCGCGCCGTGTCACGCACGGAGCGGGACAGGCAGCCCACCACCACCGTGAGCGGAGGCTGGAGGGTCCGGGGTCCTTTGGGGATCCGGCCGAAGGTGGACTTGAGCCCGAACAGGCCGGTGAAGCCGGCCGGAATGCGGATCGAGCCGCCACCGTCTCCGCCGCTGGCGATGGGGACCAGGCCTCCGGCCACGGCGGCGGCGGACCCGCCCGACGATCCACCCGGGGTCCGCTCCGGGTTCCAGGGGTTGCGCGTGGTCCCGTGCAACTTGGTGTTGGTGCAGTTGATGCCGCCGAACTCGGACGCGGTGGTCTGTCCGGCCAGGACGGCACCGGCGGCGCGGAGGCGCTCGACCTGGGTCGAGGTGTGGTCGGCGATGCGGTCCCTGAACACCAGTGAGGCCTCGGTGTACGGCCAGCCCTCCACCGACTCGAGCTCCTTGATCCCCATGGGGACCCCGCCGAAGGGCAGGGAGACGTCGGCCGACGCCGCCGCGGCGCGGGCCGCGTCGGCGTCGACATGGCTGAAGGCGTTGAGGCCCGATGCGTCGACGGACGCCAACGTGGCCTCGAGGGCTTCGGTAGGGGTGAGGGCTTTCGCCCGGAAAGCCTCCACCAGCGAATAGGCGTCTCCCATCCAGGGCAGTGCGGTCACGGGCCCGACGCTACCGGCATCGGATCGGTGCGTGCGATTGGGCGACGGAGGGGTCGCCCCGGCCCGGTCGGTGCAGTTCGACGGCCGATGTGTCTAGCGTGTGATTCATGAGCCCCGATCAGGTACCGGCCGACCACGACGACGCACCGGCCTCGGCGGCCAAGGCTGAGCCGGAGCATCCCTTCACCCTGGCCGTCGATATCGGCGGGACCGGTCTGAAGGCGTCGGTGCTCGGCGCCCAGGGGGCCATGGTGGCCGACCGCGTCCGGGTGGCGACCACGTACCCGCTCCCTCCCGACAAGCTGGTGACCATGCTGACCCGCCTGGTGGCGCCTCTGCCCGGGGCCGAGCGGGCCTCGGTCGGATTCCCCGGCATGGTCCGCAACGGGAAGGTGCTGTCGGCGCCTCATTTCTCCACCAAGCACGGGC
Source organism: uncultured Acidimicrobiaceae bacterium (assembly GCA_963756515.1). GTDB lineage: Bacteria > Actinomycetota > Acidimicrobiia > Acidimicrobiales > RAAP-2 > Bog-756. Next base: position 58,913 of record CAVWNV010000012.1, on the reverse strand, counting down.
CGGGGAGCGCCGCCGATCCTGACTTGGCCAAGCTGTGGTCGGGATTCGACCTCGCCTCCCAGCTCAGCTCGGCGTTCGGCATGCCCACCAAAGTGGCCAACGACGCCGACATCCAGGGAGCGGCGGTGGTGAAGGGGGTGGGGCTCGAGCTGGCTGTCACCCTCGGCACCGGATTCGGGACCGGGCTCTTCTACAACGGGCAGCTCATGCCCCACCTCGAGATCGCCCACCAGCCCTTCCGCAAGGGCGAGACCTACAACGACCAGCTGGGGGAGGCGGCCCGCAAGGAGATCGGCGAGGAACGGTGGAACAAGCGGGTGCACAAGGCCATCGCCACGCTCCGGGCCCTGATGTTCTTCGACCACCTCTATATCGGGGGTGGGAACTCGCGCCGGGTGTCCCGTCACTCGCTGGCCGACGACATCACCATCGTGGACAACACGGCGGGGATCCTCGGGGGGATCAAGCTGTGGGAGTCGGACCACGTGGGGGTCAATAACGCCGACCAGTAGCGGACCCGTCCGCGCCGGTCAGCCCTGCCAACTCCTCCATCGACGTTCGACCTCTTTCAGCCCACGGTTCCAACCCTTGCGGGCGGTCGTGGCCGCGTCCTGCTGCGCCTCGATCAACGCCCCCAGGGGCTCCCTCAAGTCGGGATGGCCGACGGCCAGATCCTCGAAGAAGGCTACGGAGGAGCAGGCGTCGTGGAGGTCCCCGAGCTGGCTCTGCAGCCGCTCGGCGGCCTTGGCCGTGCGGCGGGCCGGCCCCCCCTCTATGAGGGCCACCGTCTCACAGCCGTAGCGGAGATCCTTGAGGCGGATCCGCAGGCGGTGGAGGTTGGCATCGCTCTTGTCCTTGCGGGCGGTCCGGGCCGCGCCCCGAAGATCGCGCCAGGCCCGGTGCAGCATGGGGGGAAGGACTTCATTGGCGGATCGTTGGGCCTTGTTCTTGAACTCCGGTCCGTTCCAGAGCACCATCATCTGCTTGTTCAGCTGGGACCGCCGCTCCCCGTGGCGTTCCTCGGCCACGTCGGCCAGGGCCGTGGCCATGCGGGTGTCCACGATGAACTTCAACCGGTCGATGTACTCGGCGTCGACGACTTTGGGCCCGGTGATCGCCACCACGTCCTGCAGGATATGAAGGTCGCGCACCTGGCCCAGCCGCCCGCCGTACCAACCGAGCTCGGCCCGGAGGGACGTCCCCCAACCCGGGTCGAGGGCCAACCGGAAGGTGCGCAGATTGGATCGGATCCGGCGGAGGGCGACGCGGCTCTGGTGGACCCGCTCGACCTCGGTCGTCCGTCGTTGGGCGCTGTTGAGGGCCTCGGCGGTGGCCTGTACCCACAGGGACTCGTCGGGGAGTCGGAGACTGTCCGCGCTCACCACCTCGAAGGGTGCCGGGGTCCTGAACGGCTCGTCACCGGCGTCGTTGAGGAGGAAGGTGCGGGAGGCCAGGGCCAGCACCCGGTGCAGCACCATCCCGGCCGTCGGGTCGAGGAGGTCCGCGGCCATGGCCTCGTCGGCGACCGGGTGGATCGATGCCGCCGTGGGCCCGGCGGGCCGGACCCCCTGCGACTCTGGTGCGGTAGTCATGCCCAAGACCTCCTGGTTACAGAGTACGGGGCCGCGGTCGCCCTGTCATCGCAGCGCGTCCCCCCGGCGGTCCGCACCGCGGACCGAACCGCGGATCGGAGGGCACCGGGCCGGCCGGATCCCGCCCTACTGTGGTCGCATGAAGGCCGTCACCATCGTGGGCGGGGCGCTCGAGTGGAGGGAGCACCCCGACCCTGAGCCGGGTCCCGGCGACCTGCTGGTGTCGGTGGCCGCAGCCGGCATCAACTCCGCCGACCTCATGCAGCGGAAGGGCCACTATCCCGCCCCTCCGGGGTCACCCCGGGACATCCCGGGCCTCGAGTTCGCGGGCCGGGTCGCCGCCACCGGACCGGGGACCACCCGGTTCTCGGTCGGGGACCGGGTGATGGCCATCACCGGCGGTGGGGGCCAGGGCCAACTGGTGGTGGTGCCGGAGCGCACCGCGCTCGCGGTGCCCGACTCCGTCGACTGGGACCGGGCCGGGGGATTTCCGGAGGCCTTCTCGACCGCCTACGACGCCCTGTTCACGCGGGCCCACCTGGCCAGGGGCGAGCGGGTCCTCATCTCCGGCGCGGCCGGGGGAGTGGGAACAGCGGGGGTTCAGTTGGCCCACACCGCCGGTGCGCAGGTCGTGGCCACGGTCCGGTCGGAGGACCGACGGATCGATGTCGAGGGACTGGGAGCGGACGTGGTCATCGATCCTGGCCGGGTTGCCGACCACGGTCCCTACGACGTCTCCCTCGAACTGGTGGGCGCGCCCGGTGTGACGGTCGTCCTGCCCCTCCTGGCCACCGAAGGCCGGGTGGTCGTGATCGGCGTCGGGGGCGGGGCCAAGGTCGAGTTCAACCTGCTGTCCCTGATGGCCAGCCGGTCGACGATCGGGGGCGCCATGCTGCGGGCCCGCACGGTGGACGAGAAATCGGGGGTGGCCCGGTTAGTGGAGGAGCACGTCGTCCCCCTGTTGGCCGACGGGAGGGTCACGGTGCCGGTGTCGGAGTGCATCCCCATGGCCCAGGCCGCCGACGCCTATGAGCGGTTCTCGGCCGGGGGGAAATTCGGAAAGATCGTCCTCGTCAACGAGTGACCAGTGGACCCACCGGACCGGACCCACCGGACCCACCGGCCCGGCCCGGCCTACCGACTCAGCGGGTGACGATGACCGAGGAGCCGTGGCCGAACAGCCCCTGGTTGGCGGTGATGCCGACCCGGGCCCCGTCCACCTGGCGGGCTCCGGCCTGGCCTCGCAACTGCCAGACCAGCTCACACACCTGGGCGATGGCCTGGGCCGGGATGGCCTCACCGAAGCAGGAGAGGCCGCCGCTGGGATTGACCGGGACGCGGCCCCCGATGGTGGTGTCACCATCACGCAGGAGTCGCTCGGCCTCACCCTCTTTGCACAGCCCGATGTCCTCGTACCAGTCCAACTCGAGGGCGGAGGAGAGGTCGTAGACCTCGGCCAGGCTGACGTCCTCGGGCCCGATGCCGGCCTCCTCGTAGGCGGCCACCGCCACCGACTGTTTGAAGGTGGGCCCGACCGAGTCGGTGGTGGCGGCGGAGTCGGTGGTGATCCCGGGCATGTCCAGAACGGTCTGGGGGAACGTCGGTGTGACCGTCGAGACCGCGTCGATGGTCACGGTGTCGGCCGTGACGCCGTGGCGGCGGGCGTACTCCATGCTGGTCAGAACGAGGGCGGCGCCGCCGTCCGAAGTGGCGCAGATCTCCAGCAGGCGGAGGGGGTCGGCCACCATCGGCGAGGCCAGCACCTCTTCGGCCGTGACCGCCTTGCGGTAGCGGGCGTTCACGTTCTCGAGCCCGGCCTGGGCGTTCTTGACCTTGACAGCGGCGAAGTCGGCCTCGGTGGCCCCGAACAGCTCCATGCGGCGACGGGCGTAGAGGGCGAAGTACGTCGGGTTGGTGGCACCGATCAGGTGGAAGCGCAGCCAGTCGGGGTCGTCCTTGCGCTCGCCACCCACCGGCTTGAAGAAGCCCTTGGGCGTGGTGTCGGCCCCGGCCACGAGGGCCACGTCACACAGACCGGCCAGGATCTGGGCCCGGGCGTTGCTGATGGCCTGGGCTCCCGAGGCGCAGGCGGCGTAGGCCGACGAGACCCGGGCCCCGGTCCAGCCGAGGGCCTGGGCGAAGGTGGCGCCGGCGATGAAGCCGGGGTAGCCGTTGCGGATGGTGTTGGCGCCGGCCACGTACTGGACATCGGTCCACGGGATGCCGGCGTCGGCCAGGGCGTCCCCGGCCGCGGCCAGCCCGTACTCCACGAAGTTGCGGCCCCACTTGCCCCACGGGTGCATCCCGGCGCCGAGGACGGCGATGCGCTTGTCGTCAGGCATTGCCGGCCTCGGCACTGTTCAACGGTCGGGCCGTTTCCACGGGCCGCCACTTCCAGACCACGTACTCGTGCTCGTCGTCCTCGTACAGCGTGTCGAGGACCAGTTCGACCTCGTCCCCCACGTGCAGGGCGTCGGCGCCGACGCCCGGAACCACCTGGCCCATGACCACCATCCGCTCCGCGGCCAGCTCGACGGCGGCGATGGCGAACGGGACGTAGGGGTCGGCGGCCACGTAGGGCTCGGGGGGCTGATAGCCGGCGTCGGTGTACGACCAGATGGTGCCGGTGCGGCTCAGCCGCACCTCATCGAAGTCGCGACCCTGGCACTCGGGGTTTCGACAGAAGAAGCTCTCCTTGGGGAAGGCGAAGTTCCCGCACGTCGTGCACCGGCTGCCGAGCAGTGTGGGCGCGGCGTCGTCAAGGGTGAACCACCCTTCGACGGCGGGCAGGCGGGTCTTGGCCGGAGTCATAGGCGGATCCTAACGCTGATCAGTTCGCCGGCCCCGGGTCGGCATCCCCGGTGAGCGGTCCGCCCAGGCCGCCCCGGGACCGAGACTCGGCTATGCGTTCGTCGTCCCACCCGAGCAGGTCGCGGAGTACCTCGTCGGTGTGCTGGCCCACCGCCGGGGCGTGGAACGGGGCGGGCAGCTCCTCGCCCACGAACTTGAGCGGGGTCCCCAGCTGCTCGGCGCCCAACTGTTCGACCGGGTACCAGGAGAACCGGTCGTGGAACTGGGGGTCCTCGGCGATCGTCCGGGGGGAGTTGACCGGGGCGATGGGGAAGTTGGCGGTGGTGCCGAAGTCGATCCACTCCACCGCGGTGCGGGTGCGGAAGATGTCGCGCAGTTCGGCCCGTAGCTCGAGGTTGCCGCGGGCGTGGTCGGCGTACTTCGAGCCCGGCCACCTCTCGAACAGCTCGGGGCGACCCACGGCCTCGCAGAAGTTCTTCCAGAAGGCCTGCTCGGAAGCCATGAACAGGACGTACCGGCCGTCCTTGGCCTCGTAGACCTGGTAGCGGACCCCCTCGATCATGCCGGCCGTGCCCGGCTCGCGTCGCTCGTAGCCGTCGGCCTTGTTACCGGTCACCTCGGATTCGGGCCGCTCGTAGGCGCGCCAGGTCTCGCTGCGGTACCAGTCCATGGCGGCGGCGGCGTCGGACTGCGCCACCTCGAGGAACGAACCTTCGCCCGTGGTCCTGGCCCGGAGGACGGCGGCCAAGATGCCCAGTGCCCCGAAGAGGGGACCGGCATGGATGCCCATGGAGGCATGCTCGGGGAGGTAGGCGAAGCCGTCCTCGTTGACCTGCGGGGTCACGATGCCGGCCCAGGTGTCGAAGGCCACACCGTGGGCCGGGAGGTTCTGGTAAGGGCCGGTCATGCCGTAGCCGGAGATGGTGCAGAACACGAGCCGGGGATTGATGGCACGCAGGTCGTCGTAGCCCACGCCGCGCCGGGCCAGGCCGCCCGGGCGCATGGCCTCGACCACGACGTCGGCGGTCCTGGCCAACTCCTTGAAGGTGGCGACGTCCTCCTCGTTGCGCAGATCCATCACGATGCTGCGTTTCCCCCGGTTGATATGGAGGTGCATGAGGGAGACGCCCTCGACGATGGGCCAGGTCATCTCGCGGATGTAGTCCCCGGCCGGAGGCTCGACCTTGATGACCTCGGCCCCGAGGTCGACCAGGGGCATGGTGATGGCGGCGGGTCCGAGGGCCGAGCACTCGATGATGCGGATGCCGTGGAGTGGCGCGTCGACAGGCATGGCCCGATCCTATCTGACGACCCGTCAGAAGAAGTCGGGTCCCCAGTGCCGGGCCTGGTCGGCTGCAGACCACCTCACCTCTACTGATCGGAGTGCCCGATTGCGCCCTGGCCAGGTCGGTTAGTGTTGTGATCCTTCTCGTCGCAATCCTCTGCCGTCGCCGCGTTCCAGCGGTGGCCGGCAGCGGATGAACATCGGGGAGGCCGATCGGCGCTCGTAGCTCAACGGACTAGAGCATCTGACTACGGATCAGAAGGTTGGGGGTTCGAATCCCTCCGAGCGCACCAGAAGTACCAGGTCAGAGCGTTGTCTGTCGGAGACGTTGACCCGAAGGCACCCCCGTGAGAACCTCATGAGAACCAGCTGGTTCTCAGAGCGGCCCCCGGAGGTGGTCCCGTGCCGAAGAAACCCGAAGGCGTATACAAGGACAAGGGTGGCGGTTGGTACCTGAAGGTCACCGTCGGCCGGGACCCGATTACGGGCAAACGGGCCCAGATCACCCGTCGGGGTTTTGCCACCTCGAAAGAGGCCGGAACCGCCCGCAGGGAACTTCTCGCCAAGGTCGACCGCGCAGAGCTGAGGCCGTTGGCCGGCGTGATGACCATGGGCGAGCTCCTCGACCTCTACCTCGACGGCCTGGACGCCGACGAGCGGCTCTCGGCCAAGACCCGCTACGACTACCGGCACTCGACCGAGGACTACATCCGCCCCTACCTGGGACACAGGAAGGTCCGGGACGTCAACCCGGAGATGATCCTGGCCTGGCAGCGGAAGCTCAGCCAGGAAGGTGGGACGAAACGGAAGGTGGGCGAGGACGGCAAGCTCCAACCCGGCAAAGGCCTGTCGCCCAACACCATTCGGCTGGCCCGGGCGCCGCTGGCCGGGGCGTTCAAGCTGGCGATGAGCATGGGTGTGATCACGACCAACCCGGTTGTCCAGGTTCCCCGGCCCAAGCCCAAGCGGTCCATCCCGAAGCACTGGAGCCCCGAGCAGGCCCGCCAGTTCCTCGGGTTGATGGAAGGGGAGCGCACGTGGCCGATCTGGGCGTTCCTCCTCGGTTCCGGGCTCCGTATCGGTGAGCTGGTGTGGCTGCGATGGCCGAATGTCGATCTGAACGAACGGCGGGCCAGGATCGTCGAGTTCGCCTCGACCCTCGGCTACGACCTCCTACCGTCGATGGGCAAGAGCCACGATGCGGTCCGCACCATCGATCTGGATGACGGACTGGTCAGGGTGCTCGAGCTCCAGCGCCGGATCCAGGCCGAGGACCGGAAGACCGCCAAGGAGTACGAGGAGAGCGAATACGTCTTCACCAAGGAGGACGGTGGCTGTTACCACCCCCAACGCCTGTCCCATCTCCTCGGTGAGTACTCGAAGGAACTCGGCGTGCCCCGTCTGACGGCCCACGGACTCCGGCATACCAGCGCCACCCTCATGCTGGCCACGCGGGGTTCCGCCCAAGGTGGCGGCTGAGAGGCTGGGTCATGCCGACGCGTCGCTGTTCACCAACCTCTACAGCCATGTGACCCCGACAATGCAGAGGGATGCAGCCGACCGGATCGGGGAGGCGTTGTTCGGTGGCAAGCCGGACGCCTGACCAGCCGGATTCTGAGTACATTACGGCATGGCGTCGAGGGTCTTTGACCGGGTGGTGCGCGGCTATACAAAGTCCCCGATCAGCAGCAGCTAGGGATATCTTGCCGATTTGATCGAACTCTCTGCTAACCAGCGAATCGCGGGACTCAGGCACGAATCTCCGGACACGCAAGTCGCCTGCCAGGCACAATCCGACGATGGCGGACAGTGTCGGACCAGAAAATATAGGCCCAGTTATAGGCCCGGCCCCGAAATGAGTCGGCATTGTGCGTCCGATTGGATCCACATGTCGCACGAAGAATCCGCGGATGGCGGGGGACGGAGCAGTCATCCGATCTCGGGTCGCGACTGCCGGCCTTCGTCTTCTACCGGCAGGGACGGCATGAGGTCGGCCAGGTGTTCGTCGCATGACTCCACTTCGTGGAGTGTCCCAGCCTGCTCGCCTGTGACCTCGAGATTCTGGTCCACATAGCGGATGACGTGCGGAACTACTACGGCCTTTGCGCAATCACCGAGCAGTTTGAGTCGACGCTGGTCAGATGACTGACGGGCACTGTTGCCTCTACGTCTACTGCGTTGCGGCCTTACCAGTCTTACGCAGCACCCTTAGCGGCAACTCTTACCGCTACCGCAACACCAGCCTTGCCACCACGCTAACAGTGACCGTAATGGCGACTCTATAAGAGCAGCCTTTAGACAAGCCATTAAGATAGTATGTCTCTAAGCCATTAGATAGCCATTAGCGGCGCTGACCTGGCCCTATCTTGCCGGAACGCCTTAGTAAAAGCCCTGGTGAGAGGCGAGTTGATGAAATTGTTGACGGGGTGTCCGCTCGGGTGCATCAATGGTCATATGACTTATTACAAGAGATTCCAGACGAGACCATACGTTGACCGCTCGCCGGTCCTTGAGCCGGGGGAGGTGGTCCTGGCAAACTGCCTCAACTCCTTGGAGAACCGAGCGGCAATCGGGAAGCTGCGCCCGATGCTCGTGATCCGGAGGGACGCCGGCCACATCCGTGCCGTTGGCCTGACAAGAGGGTCAAGGTTCAGCAGCGGGTTCGACCGGCTGGCCATTCCGAACCCGACCGCACAGGGCCTCAGCGGACCCGGCTACATCTGGGGCAACAAGGTCACGATGATTTCCGTGCTCGATGTCGAAAGGCACCTCGGGTGGGCTGACGCCGAGTTCTTGGCAGTCATCAATGAGGCCGTGAATCTGTCTCATGAGGACCGGACCGTCCTGGGTCTGCCGCCTCGAGCCAAGCGAGCGGCGTGATGGCGATGTTCTATCTCCGCCCATGCGCCAACTGCGGCATCTTGATCGAGGGCGGCCGGAACCTCTTCTGCGGCGAGCTTTGTAGGCAGGCGGCCAAAGCCGTCCGGTACGCCCGTGCAGTGATTGCAGACGGTCGGATCGAGCTGCCCGACGTTCAAGAGGCGGTGATTGTGAAGATCGCATTCGTCGCCGGGGGCGGGTACGACGAAGCTGCGCGAAGGATTGCCCCCGAACGGAGAAAAGAGGTCACGGCGAACTCGGACGGAAAGTGTGAGCGATGCGGAAGGCCCGGTGATGAGATCGACCACGTCAACGGTTCCTCGGACTCACCCGACAACCTCCAACTCCTCTGCCGGGCCTGCCACAAGGCGAAGACGAACCTGTCGCTTCGCCCGGCCTCTGACGAGTCGGTCCGGCTCGTCCACAATCCGCTCTGGGAGCGCATCCGAGCAGATGAGCCTCACCAACCCTCGGACGCCCCAGATTGGGCCTGGCGGCAGTGGGCATCGACGGTTCCCGATAAGGAGCTTGCCCAGACTTGGTTGAGTTGGTGCGAAGTGCGGCTTGAGGGGGACGTTCAGGTCACTCCGGCCGATGCGGCAGCAGGGTTTCCCGAGTGGCTCGAACCTTGCCTTTGGTACGGCGATGGGATCGCCGTCAGCTAGCCCGTAGTGTCATTGACCGGACGATCCGGAGCGGCGGCCATGACAGTTGACATTCAGAAGCACCTGGACGAATTCCGGAGTGGCGGAAGGCACGAGCCGAACTCCCGGTTCACCTCGTTCGACTACTGCTTCAACTACTTCCAGGATGCGCGAGCGGAGGGTGTGACCGGCTCCCTCGCCGACGAAGGCCGGCTGACGGAATCCTGCCTCCAGCTCGGCTTCTACCTGGCCAGCTGGGGGATGATGCGGGGGTCCGGGCAACTGATCCTCCAAAGTCTCAGAGGCCTCGTACCAGTCGTCCAGGCCATCGCTGCCGAGTCTCCGTCAACATGGGACCTCGGGGCCGAAAGCCTGGTTGACCATGCCGACGAGGTCCATGACCTCGGCAGGCGGCTCCGGGGTGAATTCCGGTTCTCGGCAAGCGACACGATGGTGACGAAGGTGATGCTCGGAGTGTTCGGTTGTGTGCCAGCGTTCGACAACAACTTCTGTCGAGGGTTCAAGACAGACCAGGGCGCCTCGGCATCCCTGCGGGTCAAGGGTCTGAGGGCGGTCGGCAAGTACTACGCCGAACATCGGGCCGAAATCGACGCCCAGGAGGTGCTCACTCTCGACTTTTCGACGGAGAGCGAGACCAGCCGCAAGTACCCGACGGCCAAGATCATCGACATCGTGTTCTTCCAAGAGGGAGCGAAGTAGGGGGTTCTGGGCTCGACCCGGTGTGATAGGTGCCCGCTATCCTCGCCCTACTGACCACATCTCAGATCGACGGGACCGAAAATGGCATCGGCATACTTGAGCAAGCAGTCGGCGGAGGAACGTAAGCAGCTCATTGCTGACCTTTACGAGACGCAGGCTGGCAACTGCTTCATCTGCGGGGGACCAATCGATCTCGTGCTCCACGCTACGGAACTGGACATCGACCACATCGAGCCATCCAGTGCAGGTGGGAAGGATGACCCGCAGAACTTCGGCCTGACTCATGCGAGCTGTAATCGGTCCAAGCAGGCTGCGGACCTACGTGTCGCTCGGGTGCTGGCGAAATTCGAGCAGATCCGAGCCTCGTGTGAGATCGAGCAGCGTGGACCGAACCTGGCAGACATCCTCCACGAGTTCGACGGAGCGAAGCACAGCCTCGGGTTCGACACGACCCCTGAACACGTGCGCTTCTCGTTTGCCGAATTTGGAGAGCCGGGAGTCATCGAAATCCCGCTCTACACGGACCCGCTGAGCAAGTGCAGATACTTCTACGCCGAACTGCCGATTTCCTACCTGCACCACGACGACGTGATCAACCCCCGCAACATCGGTGAGCGGATCAGCGGCCTGATCAAGGAGTTCCACCAAGGCCGGCCGCAGCTACATGCCGCCCTTGCGTGGGTCGACTGCGATTCCGGGAGCGCACCGGTGAAGGTGTTCGACGGGCAACACAAGGTCGCGGCGCAAGTTCTCCTCGGAGTTCGGGCACTGCCTGTTCGGGTGTTCGTGAACCCGGACGCGGACTTGCTCGTCACGACCAACTTCAATGCCGGGACGAAGCTGAAGCAGGTTGCCTTCGATAAGTCCGTACAACGGAGCTACGGGCGCACGCTGTTCAACGACCGACTCCAGCGGTACCGGTCGGAACAGGGCCTTGACGATGACGACGAGTCCATGTCAGAAAAGGACTTGGTCGCCTTCTTCAAGGGTGAATCTCGCGAGGTCAAGAAGTACGCCCTCGACGCCGTGCGAACTGCAATCACGCACCATCCGGACAACACTCTGAACGCCTACGTCGAGTTCGCAGGCAAGGCAACCGGGAAGCCCTTGTCGTACAGCACCATTGAGAAGACGTTCCTTTCCTTGTTCATCTACTCCGACGTTCTCGACACTCCGTTGAACTACCGGGCCGAGGAGGGGCTGAATCCACGGTCACTGGAGATCAGACAGGTCGTCGATCTGATGAATCTCGTGGCCGAAGTCCTGCTTGCGGATCAGTTCGACATGGAGATTGGGACCGGGAAGCTGGAGAACAAAGTTCAGAAGGGCGAACTGATCCCTGATGCGCATCTTCGGGCGTTCCGTATGTGTAAGGAAGAGGTACTCAACGCGTGGCTTCGGATCGCGAAGCAGATTATCGGGCTCCACTTCGCTCTCTCGGGCTCGTTCTTTGATGATGCCAGGCTGTTCCAGTACCCGTTCCCGGAGGCACTTTGGAACAACCTGCGAACGTTCCTTGTGAACCTTCGCGGATTCCCGATGTGGATCAACCACGACTTGTCTGTGACCGTTTTCGGTGGGAAGCAGACGCAGGACTTCTGGCGAGTGATTTTCGAGACGGGAAAGTCGCCTCAAGGTCAGTTAGTGATGGCCCATCCCGTGACGATTCAAGACATGATCAAGGATGGCACGGCGTCGTAGTGGTTCGCACCATCGGTCAAGTCTGCACTGCCGCCGGTAGATAGGCCGCAAGGCTCTCTGCAATCTGCATCACCTGGTCTCTGCTCAGTGGACCCGGCTCAGCGATCATCTCGGAGAGCTTGCGTGGCCAAGTCACCACAACCCCGCGCACCTGGAATGGCTTGGCGAACAGGCTCCATTCGGAGTCGACAAAGCACAGGGCGGCCTTGATGGGGACGCTGGCGTCCTCGATTGCCGTAAGTACGGCGTCAATCTGCTTGGCGAGGCCACCGATGAGCTTGGTGTGATCTCGACCGTTCACATAGAGGCGGTTGTCCGTCTTGAGCCATCCCCCGACATCCCGGAGCTCGACCTTCCCCTTGTAGCTCTTGGCGTCCACGATCCAGATTCCCGAGGCGGCAACGACCAGATGGTCGATGTTCGCTCGACTTCGAGGAATCCGACGGTCATGGAGCATGACGGCCCTGTCACCGACGATCTGGAGGAGATGCGCTGCAAGCTTTCTCTCGCCCTCGGACCCCTTGGCCCAGGCTTTCGTCGACTGCGGGTCGTCAGAGAGAAACTTGACCACGCCGGACAGCCGGCCCCACTTCTGGTCAATTTGGTCGGCCCGGCGCTGGTGCTTGCGCTCGTACATCAGCCGCGCCGAGGCCCCGGCTGTGCTCAACGCGGGAAGCGTCGGGAGTCCGTCAGCGAACGTGGAGCCTGGCGCCGAGGAGGGAGTAGGGGATTGGCCTGAGCCCGCCGGGCGGCACGAGGTACAAGTGGCCGAGCCGACCTCGGAATCCCACCAGCCCTGAGTGCCTGGTTCGAGAGCGGAACCACAAGCCGAGCAGGTAGCTGGGTAACGCAGCTTGAGCAATCGGGCCGCCATCCACTCGTAATCGGCACTTCGGCCGGGCTCCTGAACTTGATACACCGGAGGGCTACCATTCCGGGAGGCGGAATCGCACCTAAGGAGCGTTGATGAGCTACCGGAACAAGACGTATGTGGCGTTCGCGAGTGAAGACATCAAGTACTACCGATTGATGACGGCGTGGTGCGAAAACGACAAGTTCGAGTTCGACTTCCACAATGCCCACGATCTCAACGAGGCGCTCGACACGAGCCAGCCTGAAACTATTCGTCGCAAGCTGCGGGAGCGACTGGCGAACACCAAGCAAGTCATCGTTCTTGGCAGTGCTCAGTGCAAGACCAAGGCAGCGAAGTCCTCCTCGTTCCTCTATTACGAGATCGAGACGATTGCGAAGCTCAACCTTCCGGTCGTGGTAGCCAACCTGGACGGGGATCGGAAGGTCGACAAGGCTTTCATCCCCCAGCGGTTCCTTGACGCCGACTACCTCACGCTGTCCGTGTCATTCCAGGTAAAGGTCATCCAGTTCGCGCTTGATGACTGGGTCCCGAGATGGGCCAAGTCGACAGACACGGGCCCGTATCAGTACAACCCCAGCGTGTACAAAGACCTCGGGATGGACACCTGACGTCTATCCGGCGGGATCTCGGCAGGCGCAGGTTCTACGCCAAGCTCGCCACGAAGTTCTTCACGGCGATTGGTGCATCCTCTGTCGTACTAGGACTCCTGTTTGCGATCTTCCCGAGCATCCTTGCGCACCAGCGCGTGGCTGTCAGTGTCCTCGTCCTGATCGTCTCTGCCGCCTATGCCGTCTTTGGCGCATGGCCGCGCCCGGTCGGCCAGTCGTTCAAGTCGCCGAAGACCGCGATACGCATTGTCGAAGGTGATCTCTTCGAAGGACAGGGAAATCTCGTGATCGGTATGACCGACACCTTCGATACGGAGATTCCCGACATCATCAGCGAGAGGAGCGTCCAGGGTCAGTTCCTCAAGCTGGTCTACTCCGATGACAGGGATGCCCTCGAGAATGATCTCAATGGAGCATTGGCTAGGTACTCCACCGTCCGTGAATTTGCTCCCGGCACCCGCCCTCGTGGCAAGCAGACGGCCTACGAGGTTGGCACCGTGGCCACCGTTCGGCACGATGGCAAGTGCTACTTTTGTGTCGCCTACACGACGATGGATGAGAGGCATGAGGCCCAGGCGACGGTCGAGGGCATATGGAAAAGCTTGAACTGCCTCTGGGACGAAGTCCGTGCGGTGTCCAATGGGGACCCCGTCTCGATTGGAGTGATCGGTGGCGGGCAATCGCGAATCGAGCAAGAGTTCCCCGCCCAAGACTCAATCCGAGTAATTGCCCTGTCGTACATGTTTGCCTCGCGCCACCGGAAGGTCAATGAGGGATTGAACATTGTGGTGAGGTCCGAACTTGTTCAAGACTTGGATATGCTCGAACTCCAGGCATTCCTCAAATCGCTGACTCTGTCGTGACGAGCTCGATTGATGTGCCCGGAACCAACGGGTGTGCATTTTGTGACTACCTGTCGGGCAGGAGACCGTTTACGGTGCTGTACAGAGATGCAGTTGTAGCTGCTCTCGTCGCACGGGGTACAGAGGGGCATTGGTCACGTACTTGTGATTCCTATCGCCCACCGCCCAACCCTTCTCGATCTCGAACCCCAAGAAGGTTCGGCGATCATGACCCTGGTGATCGGCTCCGGACAAGCCATCACCGACGCGTACAAAACAGAGGGTCTCGCTGTTTGGCAGAACAACGGCGTTCCTGCTCATCAGGAAATACCGCATGTCCACTTCCATGTCGCGGGGACTCTGCCGGAGGGTGGTACGGAGTGGGGACACGTCGACGAGGAATCAGTGGCCGAGACCGATGTCATCAGCGAAAGACTGCGCCCACTCTTGAAGCTTCCCCCTGATTGGGACTGACTCGGCTGAGGCTGAGTCACTGTGACCTGGCTGGCCACCAATCAGTCGGGCGCCTTTCCGGAGTGGTTCGCTGCCGTGGACACTGTCGGCACGCAGTTCGTCTCGCTCTGGGTTGCCAAGTAGCAGAGGGCTAGGGGCTGCAACTGAACCCTCAGCAGACCCGATCGACCAGGCAGTGTGGCCGGGTGATTCTGTGGCATACATCTACCATGGGACCTGTCTGATGGGAGTCATTGCGTTCCTACGAGCTGAAGTAACGCGCTGTAGTCGGAGACGACGTTGTACATCACTTGGTTTGTGTCGACACTCTCGTTGAGCGACTGGAAGAACTTACGGGCGCACTCGACCTTCGCCTCCTCGACGCCCTTGAGTTGGAGAGTCGACATTGACCCCTTGGTCTCGGCGACGAAGTAAACGTGCCGGACCGTTCCCTCCTTGAAGGCGATTGCCCAGTCTGGGTTGTAGTCACCAACTGGAGTGGGTATGAAGAATCCACGAGGAAGTTTCGTGTAGACAACGACCTCTTCACTGACGTCAAGGTCCGTGACAAATGAACGTTCGACGTTTGAGTCGGTGACGACGTACTCGTAAACACACTTCTTGAGTTTGTCGCCCGCCTTGGAGAAGTCTTGCGCCGTCTGATTTTCAGTGAAGATCGACGAGTCGTACCGATCGTCGAGCGGGTCGTACGCGAGGTGCTCGACGATCACGGTCGCCTTTTGCTCATTGATGAGGCGGGCGGCCTCGGTGATGAACTGCTCCGGGTTTCCCCTAAACTTGGCGAAGGTCGTCGGTCCAACGCCGGTGAGGATCGCAGCGCACGTCCGGCGGGTGAGCTGGGTCTTCTCCGCGACCTCACCCAGAAGGTCGTACTCGACCGTGGAGCCCAGCGCTAAGGGTAGATTCTTCGATCTTGCTCGCCGTGACTTTGAATCCTTCCCCGACCGCGAGCTGCTCCTCATCGAGCACGTCGAGTTGGACGCCCTTCTCCACGACGTACTGCATGGTGGACACGTTGAGTGATTTGTCGAGGGTTCCGACACAGTTGTTGATTAGTTCCTGCGAGTCGAACTCGACCTGGTAAACGGCTTTGTGGTTGATGCGACTCCACAGCTCCTGGAACTCCTTCTTCGCAAAGTTCGCCTCATTCAACGGGATGCGCTTTGGTTTGCGACCATCCGACGGCAACGGAAGAGTCGAGATTGAGCGAGTCGATCAACGCCAACAAGTTGGTCTCGAAACTGGTTCAGTCCTGCGGGCATCGGCGGAACATCCTTGTCCGACCGGGTCAACCACTTCTCGGTGAGGTGCTGCTCGTAGTCGATGAAGCCATTAGTTGTCAGCCAGTACTGCAATTGCCTGGCCTGGTCGAGTGTGATGGCAACCTTCTCACCAGTGTCGACCAATTCGACGATCTTGCCCTCGAAGAACTCGGGGGTCGCCTTGCGCGGTCGGGTGGCGAGCGACTCGACGATCTCCTTCTGGAGCGCGGTGACGAACGCCGTGTACGACTCGTCGGTCACCACGGTCAACTCGTTGATGTCGTGAACGGTGACGGGATTGTCCATGCGCTCGCCATGCTGGTCTACTGCGAGGCGTAAGCCACGTCCGATCTCCTGACGACGCGTGGTCGGTATTGTCGCTCTTCTTGAGCATGCCCATCACGAATACGTTGGGGTTGTCCCATCCCTCTCGCAGCGCTGAGTGCGACCAGATGAATCGCACTGGCTCCTCGAAGGACAACAACTGCTCCTTGTTCTTGAGGATCAGGTCATAGGCGTCGATGTCGTCAGACTGACCTGCCATCTCGCCAACCTTCTTGATCGAACCATCAATGCTGTGCCCCGGTCTTCTTGTCGATCGAGAAGTACCCCTCGTGCGTGAGGTTCACCGGGATCGACTCCAAGTGCTTCCGGTACGTCGCGGATGCCTCATCGAGATCGAGCTGCCCGAGGAAGTCGGCCACGAGTGCGTCGTACTCCTCCTCGAAGAAGCGTGCATACTCCCCGAGAGTGTCCTCACGGCTGTAGTCGCGATACTTGGCGACCTCGTCGATGAAGAAGAGCGAGAGAACCTTGATTCCTTGTGGGTACAGCTCTCGCTCCTTGTCCAGGTGGGCACGGATGACCTCGCGGATCTGGATGCGACGTTTTGAGTCTTCGGTAACATCGCTCCCGTCGGAGAGCTGTCCAGCTACGAGGACGTCGCCGTTGCTCAGCTCGACGATGTCTCGGTTGGCATCGACGTCGATGACGACAAGGTCCTTGTATGCCTCGATCCCCCCGGCAAGGTCATGGAGGTCGGGATCCCTTCTGCACGCGCATTGTCTTGCGAATGATGGGGCCGCCTTTGGTCTGCACCTCGAGCTCGACCCGCGCCTTCGGGAAGTCCGACCCCTTACCTACTTCAAGTCCGTCTACGTACATGTACGCGGTGCTGCCCGCGAGTCCCTTGACGGTGATGCCTCGCACGGCGATCTTCTTCACCAGCTTCTTGTTGTACGCGTCGATCGCGTCGAGTCGGTGCACCTTAGTTCGCTCAATTTTGTGGGTGGCCGAGTAACGCAGTGCGAAAAGAGAGTTGAAACGGCCAAGCGCTTCGAGTGACTTCGACGGCTTCTTTCCATCGCCCTCGATCTTCTGTGGTTCATCGATGATGAGGATCGGCCGATTCGCAGCGATCACGTCGATCGGCCTTCGGGACTGGAAATCGTCCAGCACCTCGTAAATGCGACGGGCTTCCGAGCCGGTGGCATTGAAGGCTTGGATATTGATGATCATCACCTGCACGCCCGAGTCGGATGAAAACCGCTCTACCTCGTGCAGGCGCGAAGAGTTGTAGACGAAGGTCCGCGGCTTGGTGCCGTAGAGCTGCTGAAAGTGCTCGGCGGTGATGTCGAACGACTTTGCCACGCCCTCGCGGATGGCGATGCTACGGCACCACTACGATGTACTTCGACCATCCGTAGCGCCTGTGCAGCTCCATGATCGTCTTCGTGTATACGTAGGTCTTGCCTGTGCCGGTCTCCATCTCGACGTCGAGGTTGATGGGTGCAGCCGGTGACTTCGCCATGTCCTTCGAGAGTTTGAGGCCGCTCGCCTGCTGAACGGCCTGAACGTTGCTGAGGAGCTGTGGCTGGTTCAGTGCGACCTCCGCGTTACGCAATCCGGCATCCTCTAACAACATCTGTGCCGCCCCTATGCCGGGGTCGATCCGGTACTTAACGCCATCGGCGCACGGTTGTCCGGCGAAGACGTTGACGACCGCGTCGACCGCCTCTGATTGGTACTCCTGGACCTTGAACTGGAGCTTCATGGCTTCAGATCGCCCGCAATTCGGTCTGCGGTGACAGTTCGCGGAAGATTTGCCCGGCGTTGATCCGAGCCGCGTCGTCGGCAAAGCCGGAGTCACGGAAGACTGCCAGAAGCGGATGTCGCTTCGCCATGAATTCGACGACCGAGTTGCTCACATCGTGGGTGAAGCAGGCAATCAACGCATCGTCACCCACTGCGAACAATTCACGTCCGTCGTTCAATTCGAGTGAGATCGAGATCGATAGGTCGAGGCCCCAATTGAGAAGGACCTGAAATAGTAAGTCTTCGCCGGATCGGTCAGGCTTGATGCCATCGATTGCTTCAGTCAGCGATGCTTGAACTAGGTCGTCCGCGCTCCGGCCAACGTCGCACATGTTCGTCGAATCGATTCGCATCGCGCGAAAGCCGAGATCCACTGCCGGGCCCGACGGATCAAGGCGTTCATGGATCTGGGCGGCCGCTCGCCGCAGCCGTTCTCGGGATAGCGCGGCGATGGTCTCAAATCCTGCGATCGCAACCTCGGACTTCTCGTCGGGGATCTCATCCAGCTGGACAAGGATAAATCGCCGATGGCCACCGTCTTCGGCATTCGCTTCCATCACAGCTTGGGCTGTGGAGCCAGAGCCCGCAAAGAAGTCGAGAACGATCCCGCTGTTGGTATTGTTCGCCCATCGCATGAGCTGCTTAATGAGACGGACCGGCTTCTTTCCGTTTGAGAATGGGGTCCCGCCCTCCTTGCCCACGTTTCCCATGTCCTGGTGGAAGCCTTTCCACAAGTCACCGCGAATCACAGTGCGGCCGAAACGAGGTTTGTAGTCGTCGGACATCCGGTAGTTAAGCGCCAGCGGAATTAGCGCTTGGAGCGTACCATTCTGTAATGTGGTCAACCGGTATGTTCGATGGTCGGCCTCAAAAAGCTCCCAATGATTGACCTCGGTAGAGCACCCACGGGCGGAGACCGGGGCCCTGTCGATACGAGCGATACGGTCCAGATTCGCATTTACGAACTCGAGAGCCGCGTCCGACAAATCGATGAGTTTGCTCATAGCGTTTACACTGAAGCCGGACTTCGTATCAAGGCCAAATCGCCGAATGTCAGCCCCCACTAGGGCGTCCGCGAGCAGCATATCTCCGAGAGAGCCGAGAGTGCCGTCGTCATTCAGCCAGATCGAATAGTGAGTGTCGTAGTCGTCAATGCCATCCAGCAGTGGGGTGTGTCTGATCGTATCGAAGCCCGGGGATCGCTTGTAGACGTGGACGAATTTCGACGTTCTTGACGATCGTGCCTTGCTGGGCATTGACTGTCTTCGGCCCGACGTAGTCGACATTTCAACCGCTATCGTGTCGAGGAAATTCTGGCGGCCGAAAACCTCGTCAAGGAGGATCTTCAAGTTAGCGCTCTCTGCATCGTCGATCGACACGAAGATGACCCCGTCCTCGGCAAGCAGATTGCGGGCGAGCTTGAGACGGGGGTACATCATGCTCGAGCCAGTCGGAGTGGAAGCGCCCATTGGAGTCCGGATTGGCGACAAGCCGATCTCCGGACTCCGTTCGTCTGGCCTGAGCGTTCCAGATATTCGGCGTTCGATTCGGCGAAGTCATCCTCGTAGATCGAAGTCGTCCGCCAGTGTTGTATGGCGGATCGATGTAGATGAGCTTGACCTTGCCGAGATACGACTCCTGGAGAAGCTTCAGCGCCTCCAGGTTGTCGCCCTCGATGAAGAGGTTCTCGTGTGGTGTCGAATCAACCGACTCCTCGCGAACCGGCCGGAGAGTCTTGAGCAATGGGAGCGTTCGCAGTGAAGGCGGCGGCGCGCTTTCCAGGCCAGTCGAGCTGGTAGCGCTCCTGCGGGCCCTCAACGACGTGGTCGGAGAGTTCCTGGCGCAGCAAGTCAAAGTCGACCGCCCGAATCGGGTTGCCGGCGTCGTCCAGTTCTTCGGTGATGGCCGAGGGGAAAAGTTCGGCGATCTTGTCGATGTTCCGCTCGGTCAGGTCCGGCGAGTGCATCTTAAGCTTCTCCACAGTCATCCTTTGCTACTGGGCACGGGTCAGTCAGCTCGGCGAGCGCGGTGGTGCACCGCTCGAGTTGCGTGCGTAGTTCGAACTTGCGATTGAGTTGCGGCTCGGTCCGCAGCTTCCTTTCCAGCGCGGCGATCTTCGCGCTCGAGCTTGCGGACCTGGTTCATTCTGTCGGCAACGCTCTGACACCGTCTCGCCGACTCGCGCTTGCATCGGTAGCAGGGAGATAAGAATCGCCTCGTAGAGGCTCGACAGATCCACCGCAGTGGGCAATGGACCGCGGGGTGCGTCGGCCGGTTGCCACTCGGTCGTGAAGTACGGCCCCGACCTTGGGCGTAACCCCGGCGAGGGTCTTGTGTGCGGCGACCATGCGAATCCGTCTCGGTGTCTCGGCGATCTCGAAGATCATCGGAAAGTGCACGGATCTTGTCGATCGCGGTCAAGACATCGTCGGCGACGTCGCCGCCCTTGGTTTCAATCGTGAAGACCTGGATCTCAGGTACGTCGGCATTGCCGGGAAGCTGGATGGTCGTCGTCGGCAAGCTTGTAGGCCCAGGTGATGCGCTGGATGTCGTCGATGAACTTCTCCCGAGCACGCGGTCGAACTTTGCCATGCTCGTAGAACTTGGTCTTTGGGCACGGCGCGGCCGAAAGCGGCTGCTGGCAGGCCACCGGAACAATACGGGCCCAGTCATGCTTAGCCATCGGCGAGTTCCTCGACGATGGCGAGGAATGCGATCAGCTCGAAGTCGTCGAGCCCGGCGATGGTCTGGACGAGCGCGGTGGTGCGTCCGGCGGCTGAACAGGCTGTCGATGTCCCGCTCCTCGTTCACGTCGATCATCGAGCGGATCGCCGCGGTCAGCAGGTCGGAGTACTTCGCCCATCTCGGCGCCGTCGCTGGTGGCGGCGTTGAAGACGCGGGTACACTTCGCCAGACCGGTTCGTCGTGGTTGCGGCATCCGGCGCGGATCAGGTCGAGCAGGTGCTTCACCTCGGTGTGGTCGGCGATGACCTTGCCGTCGTCGTCGAGGTAGACGAGGTAGTGGGGGTGAAGGCGGTTGCCGCGGTTGATGGTCTCGTCGGCGTTGATGTTTCGCAGCGCGAAGAGCACGCCGGGCTGCAGGCCCTTGCTCGGGTCGGCGGGTACGACGGCGTGCAGGCCCTTCGGGGCAGCGGCCAGGTCGCCGTACTCCTTGATGTAGCCGAGCAGGTCCATGCGGAAGTCGTTGAGGCCGAGGTCGGTGATCGAGACGCCGGTCCGGACGTCCTCCAGCTCGATGACCTCGTCCTGGAGCTTGCGGAGCTGCTCCTTGCGGAAGGCCGTGTCGCTGCTCTTCGAGCGTGAGCACGTTGTCGTCGCCGGTCGCCGGCGACGTCGGCGATCACCATGCGGTTCTCGACGCGCTCCTTGAGGTTGATGTACTCGTCGAGGGAGATGTCGGGCCAGAAGTTCACGAGCTGGATGCTGCTCGTTGGTCGAGCCGATGCGGTCAATGCGGCCGAACCGCTGGATGATCCGCACCGGGTTCCAGTGGATGTCGTAGTTGACCAGGTAGTCGCAGTCCTGGAGGTTCTGGCCCTCGCTGATGACAGTCGGTGCCGATGAGCACGTCGATCTCGCCGGTCTCGCTTCGGCATGACCAGGTGACGCTGCTTCGACCGCGGCGAGAACAGTGTGAGGGTCTGCTGGAAGTCGTATCCTGTGCCGAGCGTCGTCTTCGCGGCGTGCCCTGCCGCCGGTGACCAGCGCGCGTGTCGAGCCGTGCTGCTTGAGTGTCGGCGCGAGCTCGCGGTAGAGGTACTCGGCCGTGTCGGCGAAGGCGGAGAAGATCAGAACCTTGCGTGTTGCCCGGGTTGATCGGTGTCGGACCTTGTCCGCGATGAAGTCGCTTCAGCGTGCTGGAGCTTGAGGTCGTGCTCGGGCGTGACCTTGCGCATCTCGATCCAAGCAGGTCGCGCAGGATGACATCGCGCGTCGTTGATCAGGTCGCGGTGCCATGACTCGACGTCCATGTCGGCGAGGTCGATCTGGATCTTCTTGCCGACCGTGCGCGCTTGCAGGGACGTCGAAGTCGTCGTCGTCAACTTCGAGGTCGATGAACGTCGGCGACGAGGTCGGCCGACCGAGCGCGGCGTGGGTGTCGATCGGCCTCGAGCGCCTCGCCGACGGTCGCCTCTCAATCTTGGCGCAGCGTGAGCCGGAACGCCTCGACCGAGCTTTCCAGGCGCTTGAGCAGGTTGACGGTCATGAGCTTCTGCAGGCCCTGCTCGCGGCCGGCTGCCCCGAGGTTCCGGATCCGCCGCGACGTGCCGTCCGCCTGTGACGTCGTAGAGCTCCTCGTACTTGCTCGCGCCGGCTCGGGAAGACGTAGGCCAGCGGGCGTGTAGACCGCCAGCGTTAAGCGACTGGAGCTGCTCGAAGATCTTGTTGAACGTCGGCACGTCTGGGCAGGTCGGTGAGCGGCTGCGCGGATCGACTGCGGGCTAGCCGCTCGGGGAACGCGCCGATGTCCGTGGTGTCGTAGAAGGTCTGGATGTGCTTGCGCGATCGGGCGATGGTCACCGCGTCGAGCAGCTCGAAGAAGTCGAAGTCGAGCATCGCAAGGATCGCGTCGGCGGTGCGCTCCTCCGGCGGCAGCTCGGACCACTCGTTGAACACCCGCTGTGCCTGGCGGAAGACCTCCTCGACCGTGGTCGAGATGTTCAGCTTCGGCGCCAGGTTCTCCGACTCGCCCTCGTAGGCGAGCGCGAGCTGGTTGCTGCAGGTCATTGAACCGGTTGTTGACCGGGGTCGCCGACAGCATCAGCACCTTGGTCTTCACGCCCTCGCGGATGACCTTGCGCATCAGCCGCTGATATCGGGTCTCCCGATCCTTGTGCGTAGTCGGCGTTGCGGAAGTTGTGCGACTCGTCGATGACGACGAGGTCGTAGTTGCCCCAGTTGACCCGGTCCAGCGCATGCCCAGCGATTCGCCGCGGTCGCGCGAGAGGTCGGTGTGGGCGAGGACGTCGTAGTTGAATCGGTCGCTAGCGAAGATGTTGGTCGTCAGGTTGGCGTTGTAGTTCGTCCAGTTGTCGGCGAGCTTCTTCGGCGCGAGGACCAGCACGGACTTGTTGCGCAGCTCGTAGTACTTGATGACCGCAAGCGCAGTGAATGTCTTGCCCAGGCCGACGCTGTCGGCCAGGATGCAGCCGTTGTAGGTCTCCAGCTTGTTGATGATCGCCGGTCGCGGCGTCCGTCTGGAAGTTGTAGAGCGCTCTTCCAGATCTGCGGTGTCCTGGTAGCCGGTGCGGTCGTTCGGCAGCACGTCCTCGCTGATGTCTTCGAGGAACTCGGCTGAACAGGTTGTACAGGATCAGGAAGTAGATCCGCTGCCGGGAGTTCTCGGCGTAGACGCTTGCGATGTGGTCGTAGACCGTCTGCGGTGACGTCGTCGAGCTGCGTCGGGGTTGTGCCAGATCTGGTCGAACGAGCTGGAGGTACTGCGCGCGTCATCGGCGGCCTCGTCGAGCTTGGTGCACGATGTTCGAGACCGCGTTGCCCGCGCTCGTAGCCGAGGTCGGCGGTCGTGAAGCCCTGGAGCGGCATGTAGGCGGCCGTGTCGTCGACCGACGGCGAACTGCTGCATCGGCGCGCCGGTGTGGTTCGACCGGAACGTGACCTTGCTGGCGCACCCATTCGGCGCACTCGCGGGCGATCGCCCGCTGGGTCAGCTTGTTGCGCAGCCGGATCTCGAACTCCGAGCCGTAAAGCGATCGACTCCCGCTTCGGGCTGCTCGGGATGAAGAACTCCGACGCTCCTTCGGCGCGAGCTTGTCCGTCGCCTTCGTCGTCGACGAACGACGGGGCGGTGAAGATGAACTCCAGTTCGCTGATCTGCTCAAGCTCCTGCGTTCAGCGCCTCGAACGCGAAGATCGAGAACGTCGATGCCGCGATCCGGAGCTTCGAGCCTGGCTTGATCTCGTCCTTCAGGTCATCGCCGAGCAACTCATTGATGTTGTCGATCAGGCGCATTCAGTCGATCCTCCCCACCGGTTGCTCCGAGGCGGTGGGTAGGATCAGAGTCGGAAGTACCCGCACGCAAGAGAACCTGGCTACCGCAGTGTGACAGAGCACACCCAAAACTAACCTCGCGATCAGGTTTCAGAGAGGACTGTTCGCGATTGCGCGTTGGTGGTTGCGAGAAGTTGCACGGCCTCCCGTCTGGCAACCATCTCCCCGGCAACATTCAGATTGGGTACCGGGGACCGCCCGGCAAGAGATGGAGGTGCCGCTCGACCTTCGTTGCCTGACTCCCAGTGGACTCGGCACAACCTGATCAGATTCAGGGTCTGACCAGTTCATTCCTCATGAGCTGGGAGGGGCAGATATGCATCAGATGAGATATGCATGAGTTACTTGATCTTCCGTAGAGAAGGTCGTCACACACTCTCCGAACCATTCGCCTGGCTGAGAAGCCCTGTCCTACCGAACGTAGGAGCGATTCGCCGGCGGGCGCCGCAGGCAGTCCCGCCGGCGTGAGACGCATATCCATAGGAAAAATGGGAATCTGCCCTGCTCAACTGCCAGATCGTTGCTGTTCCTGGTTGAGCACAGCTGTCGACTTCGAAGCCAACTCCATCACGTCACGGGCCAGGACACAGACGGCGTCGTCGAGCCCCTCGGTCGAAGAGCTCCCGGAGCTGTTCGTGAGCATCCCTGAGCTCGGCGAGTAGATCCTCGGCAGCGTCGTCGGGCTGACTTCGCCGAGCGAGCTCCTTCACCTCGCATACGGCGATCGATGCGTTCCCGAAGGCCAGGAACGCCTCGAGCTGGGCACTGGTGATTCGAGCCATGAGTCCTCCTCGGAGTGAACGGACAGAAGCGGGCCCGGCGCCGGCGCACCGGGGACCCCGGACGATGACCCCGGCCGTTCCTCTCCAAGAGGAGCGACGAGGCCTCGTCGATCCTTGAGTGCCCAACGCCGGGACGACGACGACGGGTCAAGTGGGGAGCGAAGCTCCAGCGAGGAGAGCCACCCCCGAACGACTGAAATCGGGACCGTCAACGGTGGCTCCCGCAGCGACACTTGACGCGGTGGCGGCGGTCCGGCACCCCGCCGGAGTGGGTCGTGGAACCCTCGAAGAGCGCGATTTCGGGTCCAAATCCGGCCGCAAAGTCCCTGGTCAGGGACCAACATGACAACTTACATGACAGGTTGCCCGGCACGCTGACGGGCGATGTCGAACCCCCCGAAGTCCCCTCCGATCTCAGCCCGAAACCGGTGCCTCCCAGCCCAGCCGGCGGGCGGCCCGCTCGAGCTCGGCGACGTCGTGGGGGAAGGTGGCCATGGACGCCTTGGCCGCTTGGAGGCGCCGGCCGACCTCACTCGGTCCCCCGATGGCCGCCCCGACCTCGAGGTCGACGGTGCGCAGCCGAAGGTCGGCCTCCATGCACAGCAGGCCGCTGGCCACCGCCCGGGACGCTCGAGCGGGATCACCCTGTGCCAGGCAGGCCAGAGCGAGGTCCACGGCAACGCTGGTGACCTCGTCCTCGATGAGGTGGACTTCGTCGAGGGCCCAGGTGAACGGCGAGTTCTCTGCCTTCGAAGGCGCCATGGAGGACGGGGCCCCGTACCAGAGCGAGGGCCTCCTCCTGCCCGGCCAACCCGTCGCCACCCTCGAGGACGGCACGGAACTGGTCCCGGTCACAGGTGACGGCTCCCGTCATCGTGAAGTTGTAGCGCTCGGTGACCACCATGCCGGGCCCGAGGACCTTCCGCAGTTCGGTCATGTAGTTGCGGAAGGTGCCGGAGGTGATGGGCTTCCGGCCGAGTCCCCAGATCCGCTCCCTCAGCTGGGCCGAGTTGAAGGTCTGGCCGGGATTGAGGACCAGGAAGACGATGATCTCGAGGACCGGGACGGAGATGGCCTTCCGTTTGGCCCCTTCGAGCTGCAGGGCACCGAGGATCTTCACCAGGATGGCCTGGCCATCCGGACGGAGGACGGCTCCCCCCGGCAGGGTGGCCCCGGCAACGAGAGCGGTACTGGAGACCGTGATCCGCTTCTCCTTGTCGGCCCGGTAGAAGCGGCGTCGGCGAACGAGCGACACCAGCCCTGCGCCGCCGGCGATGAGGACGGCCAGACCGGCCACGCCGGCGCCGACGTTCGTTCCCACAGGGAGCCCTCCGGCCTTCGATGCGGTGACCGGCTTGGACGCTCCGGCTTTGGGATGCGGATGGGCCGGCCCGGCCGGGACGGAAGTGGTCGGGCTGGAAGGCAAGGGAGAGGTGGCCACGAAGTCGATGGTGGAGGGCCCGAACGTCCACGGGATGAAGTCCCCACGCTCGTTCCCGAGCACCTTCGAGAATCCGTCGACCTGGAGGGTGGCCGATCCCAGATCGGCGGGAACCGGGAAGTACCACTGGGCGTCGTCGCCGAGGTTCGACGGGGCTTCCTGCCCGGTGACCGTGCCACCGGCCGTGGTCAGCGTGGCCCCCGTCGGCGGCATCACGATCGGAGTGAGCACGCCGGCGAACTCGTAGTTCGGGTGCAGGGACACGTAGAAGTAGTGCTGGCTGGCGACGAGCTGGTCCCCATCGGGGAGTTCGTCCCCCAGGGCCACCTCGGCGGCATCGATGGTGACCGGGGCACTCTGCGTGGTTCCGTCACCCAGTGCCGCGCTCCACGCCACTGCACCGGAGGCCGGGGCGAACTGCCGCCCGACCGGCAGGGCGACGCGCGGCGTTGCTCAATCCAACGACGAGCACCACGGGCGCGCTGAGAACGAGCGCGACGCGAAGTACCGCCGAGAAGCCTGCCCTGCCCCTACCCACACCTCCATTTTGCCAGCGTGCGAGCCCGATCTGTCGTCGCCCCTCCCCACCGGAGGCCAGATCGTGCTCGACGCCCTGGTCATCAGCAGTCCGCGGACCACCGCGGATCCGGCCGGAGATTCCGGCCATCACCACAGGCCGGAGACACCGGCCTGCCCAACAGAAAGGAACCAACCATGGCACTGCCACTGGAGTTGACCAAGCTGATCGTCCTCTGCGGAGGGCCGCCCCAGGCCATCCCCGACCCGGAGACGGGCAAGCAGAAGACCAACCGGGACGGCGAGTTGCTGTTCCGGACCGAGGTGATCGTGGTCGGCAACGGCCGTCCCGAGCTCTTCGGGGTCCGCACCACCAAGGAGCCGAAGGGACTGGTCGTCGGAGCACCGATCACCATCACCGCTCCGACCATCTCCACCTTCACCACCCGGGACGGCACCACCGGCGTCTTCTACGAGGCCGCCGCCATCGAGCCGGCCCGGGCCACGAGGGAGGCGTCATGAGAGTGCTCCTCAACCTCGGAGCCATGTTCGGCTTCTTCGTGGCCGTCCGTCGGCCTGACCTGGGAGGCCCTCTGCATCATGGGGGTCCTCTACCTGCTCGAGAAGGCGGAGGCCAAGCGATGAGGACGACCACCCACAAGGGACCCGATCCCATCGGACTGGTTCGTGCGCACCGCCCTGGGGCGTCGCCTGGAGACCGGACTGACCCTCGCCACTACGGTGGCGAGGGTCGTCCTGGTCCTCCTCTTCGGACGGCCCGTCGGCCATGCTCATCGTCGGCGTCCTCGCCGTCCTCCTCGTCGCCTATCGGCCCACCCGGACCTGGATGATCGACCTCTACCGCCGGGAACGGCTCGAGCGCTACTACGGCAAGGTGTTCAGCGCCGTCGGGCTCGACGGTGCGACGTCGCCCGGCCGTGGTGTCCCAGCGCCCCACGCCCTCGGGGGCGGTGCTCGACATCGTGGTCTCGCCCCGCTGCACGGCGACCGACCTGGCCACGCTCACCGAGCCCTTGGCCGTGGCCCTCGGAGTCGCCCGGGTCCGGGTGCGGGAGGACCCGGACGCGGCCAGGCGGGCCCAGCTCGTGCTGGTCCAACGCGACCCGCTGGCCGAAGCCGCCCATGCCGTGGCCGTGGACCAGGCATGGCCCAGACCAACCTGTGGGGCGGGCTGCCCCTCGGCTACGACGAGGACAACGAGCTGGTGGTCCTCCAGCTGGCCGGTCACCACCTGCTGTTGGGAGGTGAGCCGGGAGCGGGGAAGTCGAACGCCCTGTCCCTGGTGGTGGCGGCGGCCGCCCTCGACCCGGACACCGAGCTGTGGTGCTTCGACGGCAAGCTGGTCGAACTGGCCGCCTGGGCGGGCTCGGCCCGTCGGTTCGTCGGTGCCGACATCGAGCGGGCGACCGAGGCCCTGGGTGAGCTCCAGGCCGAGATGGATGAGCGCTACGCCCTCCTGCTCGAACTGGGGACTGCGCAAGATCGACGAGACCACCGGCCTGGGCCTCATCGTGGTGGTCATCGACGAGCTGGCCCTCTACACCCAGGGGAAGGGCAAGGACCGGGACCGGTTCGTCGAGCTCCTGCGGGACATCGTGGCCCGGGGACGGGCCGCCGGGATCGTGGTGGTGGCGGCCACCCAGAAGCCGGCCTCGGACATCGTCCCCACCTCCATCCGGGACCTCTTCGGATCCCGGCTGGCCCTGCGGTGCTCGACCCGGGACGCCTCGGACACCGTGCTCGGGGCCGGCTGGGCGTCCGAGGGCTACACCGCCTCCGAGATCGACCCCGCCCACCGGGGTGTCGGCTACCTCCTGGCCGAGGGAACGGTGCCCCGGCGGATGCGGTGCTTCGTGTTGGAGGACGGCCCCTTGTTCGATCTGGCCATTCGGGCCGAGCTGCTCCGGAGAACAGACCGATGACCACCGTGACCATGACCGATGACGACCGGAGGGTGGTCGAGGGGATCATCGCCCGGATGCACAGCCCCGGCGGCTACGACGCCTTCGAGTCCCAGATCCGTGCTGTCCGGGGCTGCCGGCGGCCGGTCCGGCTGTCCGGTCGGATCACGGCCAGCTCCACCGACGGGACACCACCAGGTGCGCTTCGACACCCGGAGCCTGCCGGACGGGGTGCTGCTCAAGGCCTGCGGGACGCAGACGGGAGACCCTCTGTCCGCCCTGTGCCTCCCTCTACCGGGGCGATGCCTTCGCCCTGGTGGCGGCAGGACTCCGGGGCGGGAAGGAGGTGCCCGAGACCGTCGGCCGAGCACCCGGCGGTCCTCCTCACCCTCACCGCCCCCAGCTTCGGAGCGGTCCACCGGCAGCGACCGGACGGCACCTGCCACCCGACCGGCCAGCGCTGTCCCCACGGGAGGACGCTCGTCTGTGGACGGCGCCACGACGAGGAGGACGACCTACTCGGCCAGGCCCTCTGCCCCGACTGCTACGACTACGAGGGAGCGGTGCTGTTCAATGCCGGGGTCTCCGAGCTCTGGCGCCGGACCACCATCTACGCCCTGCGGGCCCTCGGATCGCTGCTGGGCATGAGTGCCCGGGAAGCGGCCCGCCGGCTCCGGCTGTCCTATGTGAAGGTGGTCGAGTTCCAACGACGGGGCTCGGTCCACCTCCACGCCCTGGTCCGGGCCGACGTCCGTGACGATGAAGCTCGGCCAAGCACCCGACGGGATCGACGCCGACCATGGTGGCCACCGCCCTTCACATCGCCGCCCGGAAGGTCAGTGCACCCCGGCCGGGAGCGGACGGCGAGCGGATGGCCTGGGGCCAGCAGGTGGACGCCACCGTGGTGACCGAGGCCGAGAACGGACGACGGCGTGCCGCCGCCTACCTGGCCAAGTACGCCACCAAGGGGTCCGACGACCGAGGTGTGCTCGATCACCGCCTCCGGTCCGGCATTCCCCGGGACGAGCGACTGCCCGACCACCTCCGGACGCTGGTGGAGACGGCCTGGGAGCTGGGCGAACAGGAGAGCGTCGAGCGGTTCCGGTTGCGGCTGTGGGCCCACACCTGCGGGTTCCGGGGCCACTTCCTCACCAAGTCACAGCGCTACTCGACGACCTTCGCCGCCCTGCGGGCCGAACGTCAGCGGTGGCGGCTCGCCCAACGGGGAGCGGGCAGCGACGTGCCGGACGAGGAGGAGGTCGAGTTCCGGGAGTGGACCTACGAGGGCTCGGGCTACCGGACCGCCGGTGACGTCTGCCTGGCCAGGAACATGGAAGAGGATCTCCGGGACGGCCGCATGCTGGCCCGCGAGGAAGGAGGAGCTCGAGCCACGAGAGCAGTAGCCGAGATGGAGGGAGAGGTGCGGTGATGGACAGTGCCGAGGTCGTCGATACAGCAACTGCCGGGTTCACCGTCGTCCGCAGTCCGTTGCTGGACATGAACGGGGTGGCCACCTGGCTGGGCACGAGTCACCGTCACGTTCGCCGGATGGTGGCCGAGCGACGGATCCCGTATGTGAAGGTCGGCCACTACATCCGCTTCGACCAGGTGGAGGTGGCCAGGTGGATCGACGAGAAGCGGGTGAGTCCGGCCGATCCGACGGCGGGATCCTGAAGTTGGGGAATTACAAGAGCCCGCCACACCGGGCGGGCTCCGGGCCCGATCGACGAAGCGACCAGGTGGGTGCTGTCACCATACAACGACGGCCGGTGACCGGTCGTAGCGGGTAGTGGGTCAGTTTGAAATTGCCGAGGCTAGGAACGCCTGACCGTCGACTGACCAACGGGTTCTCAAAGAAGGTGGAGAACCTCGCCCACGCGGTCAGCCTCCACTACATGCACTACAACTTCGCCCGTCCCCACCAGACGCTGACCAAACAGTTCGGCAAGCCGACGACTCCGGCCATGGCTGCTGGCATCGCCGACCATGTGTGGTCAATCTGGGAGATCGCTGGTCTGCTGGACTAGGCGGGCTGGGTCGAAATGTTTCTGAACGCTCCCGCTGCATCGTCCACCGCTTGTTCGTAGACCTCATCCGAAACGACGGTGCCCATTCCGTACTTGCGGTTGATCGCCACAATGCTGTCGATGTATTCCTTCGCCTTGGCGTTTCGTTCGCTGTCAGTCATTTGATCAGGTCCTCCCAGAGTCGGTCGATAATCAGATCACCGAATGCTGTATACCAATACTTCTGCCGTAGCTTTTTGAGTGCTAGATAGTCGTGGAGCGGCTCGTTGGTCCGTAATGCAGGATCTAATGCCTTTGCAACGTCGTCGCGTCGAACGGGAAGACCCCGATTCTCTACGTACTCTTTCGAGTAGGTGTACGCCTTCACCGCCATTTCGACAAATGCCTTCTTGTTGGCATTGAAGAAATCGATCAAGCCGGCATCCTCAAGACTCAACTCAGTCTCCGCCGTTAGTCCCACAACAGCTCCTTCAGCGTCCAGACGGTCGCTGCCGCCAAGCAGACGAGCTGCACGAAGAACAGCCCGACCGTCGAAACATACAGGCTCTGACCTCCAGTGAGCTGCAGGAGCCAAACGGTGGCCAATGCTGCGCACACCAAGCCAACGCCGAAAGCGCCGACGAGAACCCAGCCAGTCGTGCGAAGGGGCTTCTTGACGGACTTTGGAGTATCTCCGGCAAGTCCCCCGTACGCTCCCACAACCAGTCCGAGAAAGACCAGCAATAGGCCCGACAGCGCCGCCGAAGCCCCCAACACCGCAAGAACCACGTCCTTGTGCGCCACCACCAGGGACAACGGTAGACCGATGGGGACCGGGACGCTCGGATGCTCTCGTTTCAACCACAGGATGGAGAATATCGACCGGGTGTGCCAACCGAACTCAAGCTGTTCCTCCGGTATTCTTGACTTGTGACAATCCGACTGAAGTACGTACTCGCGGGCGATGGGACCGATGGAATGTCACACGTCGCTAGCCCTGGCACGAGTCGGACGGTGTGCGGGCTCCGGGCAGGACTTCCAGCCAACCCCGGCCGCAAAGCCTGCGCCCGGTGCCGACTGGGGGGTTACGGGCTCGTCCGGGTGTCCTCAAAACCCCGCCGGCCAAACTGACCCACCACCTCGTAGCGGCGTGCAGTCGCAACGCAGCACGGCGAAAGCCGGCTTGACTTCCGAATCAGCTAAGTAAAGTTTTGGGCGAAAATTTAAGTAACGCCGTCCATGAGGAAAGCGCAGGTTCCCCCGGAGCGTAACGCTGAACGCTCCTACCGACCGAGAGCGAATCGAGCTCGCCCGGGTCGACACCCGGGTTGCGGGGTCGGTCGTCTCCGCACCGAGGAACGCTCCGGCGGCGCCTTTCGGCTGTCACCACCACCACCACCACGACGGTGGCGGCGCTGATGAGGAGCAGGAACAGGGCCATCGTGACGACGAAGAGTCGATCTTCATTGCCTCGCCGGTCCGAGCCCCGCTCCTGTAGTGGCATCGTCCCAGGTGAAGGCTGGCCACGGTGTCAATCTTAGGTTCATACCTGGATCGGTGCAGTCAGTGACCTAAACCAGGTAAAATCTCAAGTAATCACTTAGGACTAAACCTGAATTGGGTCACATGCCGGCCTCTACCAGGTGCAATCCTAAGCCTCCTGTGGGATGGTCGCGATGACACAGAACACCACGAAAAGTCCGAATAGAAGGATCCCGACCTGGGCAGTGGGCCTGCACAACCGCCTGGCCCAGGACCGACCTGCGGTGGTCACGCGGGCCGACATCGGCATGTATTTGGCCGAGGTGGACTCCAACAGGGACGTCGACGACACGGTCAAGCATCTCCAGCGGCTTGGCTGGCTCGTGCCGGTGCACCTCAAGGGGGTCTGGGCCTACCTGCCGCCGGGCGAGGAGGAGATCACCGACCGATACATCGACCTACGGGCCTGGATGGCGCGGGATCCAGATGCAGTGTTCGCCCTCGCCGGGGAGGCAGCCGCTTGGCATCTCGGATACCTGGATCGGGAGTTCTCCTGGCTGCCCCCCATCTGGCTCCCGACGGAGACCCGGATGCCATTCGGTCTTCGGCAATACGTGTCCGAAGTGAAGCTGGGGTGGGGCGCTCAAGAGATCAAGCAGCTGCTCCCCAGCAGCCAGTTGCTCCATCAGCGCCACCTCGACCTCACGAAGTGGGCAGGCGGCATTCCTGCTTTCGGTCCGGAAGCGCTGGTCGTCCAGCTCTCGACACGGGTGAAGTCGTTCCACTCCTGGGCAGATCTCATTCCGCACATCGAGCAGCTCGCGAGCGACGTCGACACCGAACGCCTGTCGATCCTGCTCAGCGGAAAGTCGCAGTCGGCGTGGCAGCGGGCCGGATACCTACTGGACCGTGGGGGGCGCCACGATGACGGGCTCCGTCTGTTGAACACTCGGCCGAGAGCGCGGCATGGTGGCGGTCGTGTTCGGCGATGGACAGGATGCGGAGTGGATGCCGGAGTTCCAGATCGTCGATCGTTTGATCGCTCCGCTACAGCATGAGCTCGGGAAGGCGTGACATGCCCCGCGTCACGTTGACCAGAGCGCTCGTCAACCTCCACGGGGCGGGTCGAGCCGACACGTACGATGCAGCGCTTCTCGATGTCGCCCAGGATCACCTCTTGTGGTCACTGTGTGAACTGGGCCTGTTCAACGACGACGGCCTGATCTTCAAGGGCGGCACCAGCCTCCGCAAGTGCCGGCTCGGTGGGGCCGGACGCTTCTCTACGGATTTGGATTTCGCATGTCCATCCGAAGAGACCGTCCTGGCGGTGTGCGAGGCCATTGACGGGGCATCCATCTCGGGCTTCCGCTTCTCGTTGAATTCAACGCGTGGGGACGGGCGGCACTGGACACTCATCGTCGAACACCCTGACCTCGGTCGGCCCAACATCCCTGCGTCCGTCGAAATTCGCGAGACGACCCCTCGTCCTTCTCCCAGAAGTTCTTCCTTTTCTGGAGCTGCCGGTTCACCGGGGCTATGACATACAGCTCCCATCGTTGCCGGTCATCGCCGAAGCCGAGGCCTGCGCAGAAAAGCTGGCTCGATACCGACGAACAGCATTGGGCCGTGACGTATATGACCTCGCCCAGTTCGCTCGACGGCCGATGGACGAGCCTCTGGTGAGGCGGTTGTGGGTACTCAAGGTCTGGGGCGATGTTGTGGACGAGGGGAGAGGGACTGGACCCCTCGACCCCGCCGACGTCCTCACAGAACGACGAGAGCAGGACTTCGCTCCGGAGTCGATCGGGAAACTTACGCAGCCGGTCGACCTGGCGGGCTGGGAACGTACCGTCCGGCACCGGTACGGATTCCTGGCTGAGGTCGACGACAGTGAGCGTCGCTGGGCCGCATGTGATCCCCGTCACCGGCGCGAGGTTGAGGCCGCCCTGGCTGCCGGCGGTTTCCCGGCGGGTTGACGGCGACGAGATCTGCATGTCCGTCGGCTCGAAATGAAGAGAGAGGATGTCATGATCGTATATGTCATATGCTTCGTCATGAATAGTATCAATAGTGAGCGGATACTGACGGGGAAAGTCAGAGGGTGTCAGCAAGCACTTCGCGGAGCGTGGCAACAATACCCTGAGAACATCCCGGTCAAAAAAGGTGGAATCTCATGGAAATTAGCGGTCAGTATCGGGCAGTCCTGATCAAACAAACGCCCAGCTCATTGGCGATATTGGGCAGTGATGGGCAGTACTGGCTTATGAGGTAAAAAAGGCCTTCTAGAACTACGGATCAGAAGGTTGCAGGTTCGAATCCTGCCGAGCGCACAAAAAGTCCAGGTCAGAGCATTGTGGTGGTAGTTGCGGCAGCAACATAGCCAACAACCCCCAGTGGCGCTCACACGAAAGTCCTGGTTTCGGCCATCAAATTAAGCCGACAAAAAGCCAACAACCGAGTGCGACGCCGCTGGATCACGTAGGACTCGCTGAGCCTTGATGGGACAGCATCGTTCTGATTCACGATGACGAAACCCCGGTTCAGGGCTTTGTGGTCGAGCAACGAGGGCCAGCGACACGCCGTACATGATCAGCGGGGACATCGAGGAGGAGGGCCGCGATACCGGCGTCTCCGGCAGCCACGGCGACCCTCGCCCGGTCCGTTCCACTCTCGACCAGATCCTTCGGTCCTTGGCGATCGGTTCCCTGGGGTGCCGAGTGCACGACTGGATTGTGACCGACCAGTCCGACGACTGCGAAGACAATGGTGACTACGGCCAGGAAGACCCAGCCTGTTGTGTAGCTCGTGTGCGGGACGAGGTGACCGAAGAGGATGGGAATGAAGAACCCTCCTATGGCCGCCAGTGTGAGCATCAATCCGGTGGCCGTCCCTATGTACGCATGATCGATGTCACATACCCGCGCCGGCACCGCTAACCACGCGGCGAATCCGAAGATTAGGAAGAATCCGATCCCGATGCCCAGGAACCAGAGCGCACCCGTCGGTACTGCCGGAATGAGGGCCAGGAGGACGGCGACAACCAGCAGCGAACCCACGATGAAGGCTCGCAAGTTCCTACTCCGATCGGCCCAGTAGCCGCCCAGCAGACTGCCGGGTATCCCGGCCAACAGAATGAGTGCGGACAGCAGCCCGCCGGACGAGGCACTGAGATGACGGTCCTGCGTGGCATACCCGGCGAACAGTTGCGAGGTTGTGAAGTAGGCGCCGTACCCTCCGAGGAGGGCGACCCCGTAGATCCACAGGTCCCTGCTGGCCAGAGACGCTCGGAGGGCCGTGATCTCGAAACGCCCACCAGTGAACGGTGCCATCCCCCTGGGAGTGACAAAGGTGGCCATGGTGATCATCACGACCAGGAGTTCGAATACACCGGCCAGGACCAGCGACGTGTGCCACCCCACCGCTCGCTGCACGTAGATCCACACGTAGAGGGCAACGGCTGCTCCGGCACTGAATGCCGCACCCCCGGTGATCCCGAGGGCCAGGGTGACATCGTGCTCGCGGAACCAGACGACCACGGCCGCCATGCCCACAGCCACGAACACCGAGCCGCCAACGCCGCTGACGACGCGGAAGAGGGCCAGTTCGGGGTAGCTCCGGGACAGTCCGGACATCACTCCGGCCATGCCCTGGACGGCCAGGCCGAGGACGATGGTCCGCTTCATTCCGATCCGGGTGGCCAGCATGCCGCCTGGGATGTGGGAAAGGCCGTAGCCCACGATGTACAACGAGATCAGCAAGCTCAGCGACCCGAGGCCAACGTGGAACTCCGCTCCGATGAGCGGGAACGCCGTCGCCACGTCGAACCAGTTCAAGGTGAGCGC
The DNA here is from genome assembly GCA_963756515.1 of uncultured Acidimicrobiaceae bacterium. GTDB lineage: Bacteria > Actinomycetota > Acidimicrobiia > Acidimicrobiales > RAAP-2 > Bog-756. The sequence goes on along the minus strand of CAVWNV010000012.1, from coordinate 23,101 downwards.
CATCACCCCCAGGCCGATGACCGCGAGCATCCCCCACCGGATCGGTCCCTCGTCGTCGCCAGGGGCGGAGGCCACAGTGAACCCCTTATCGGGAGTGCCACTCGAGGTGGACCAGGGCTCCCGTGACCTGGGCTCCAAGGGACCCGGATCGCCCTCCCAGCTAGCATACGCAAATGATCCGTCGCGCCCCTGGACGAGGCGACGACCTGCCGAATAGGCACGACACCAGGGCATCTTCCGTCACCAGTAGCTGCAACGACTGCTCGTCGGGTTATTCGTTGGCCATCGGCCCCACCTCGACACGGTCCGGCTGACCCAGTGGCCGGTCCGGGCGGGTTTGTCGGTCGTGAGCGGGAGCTCGGTGTGCTCGAGGAACGGCTCTCCGAGGCACGAGCCGGTCGTCCACAGATGGTGTACTTGGAGGCGGCCCCCGGTTCGGGGAAGTCGACCCTCCTGTCCCACTTCGCCGCCTCCCTCAACGACGCCACGGTCCTTGCGCTAAGCGGTGACGAGGACGAGATGGTGCTCTCCTACGGAGTCATCGATCAACTGCAGCCGGGAGTGTCCACCGAACCGGGCGACGACCCGATGATCGTCGGGGCACGGCTGGTGGATCTACTCGACCAGTTGCAGGAAGACGGCCAGGTGGTGGTCCTGGTCGTCGATGATCTCCAGTGGATCGATCGAGCCTCTTCACGCGCCGTGCTGTTCGCGTTGCGCAGATTGCGAGCCGACACTGTGCTGACGGTGGTCGCCACCCGTGCCGACACACTGGGAGATTCGCCGTGGGCCCGCTTCGTGGCTGGCGACTCCCGGGTCACACGACTCCGGTTGGAAGGATTCACCCTCGACGACCTCGTCGACTTGGCTCGTGTGCTCGAGCTCGGCACGCTCACCCGAAAAGGGGCAGCCAGGCTGCTCGACCACACCGGGGGCCACCCTCTCTACTGTCGTGCGCTGCTCGAGGAGATCGGCGTTGCGCTACTCAATGCCGCGGGCCACGCCGGGCTCCCTGCACCCCGCGACCTCTCCGCGGTGATCCTGACCCGAGTCGCCGCCCTGCCCGCCGCGGCCCAGGCCTATCTCGCCGCCGCGTCGGTCCTCGGACAGCATGCACCCATTGGGGTCGCAGCTGTCGTGGCTGGCCTGGCCGACGCGCAGGAGGCAAGCGACGATGCCATCGCTGCCGGACTGTTGGTCGAGGGACCCCACGCCGAGTTGAGCTTCGCCCACCCCCTCTACCGGGCAGCCATCTATGCCGACCTCAGACCGACCAACCGTCGAGGGCTCCATCAGGAAGCGGGGAAGGTGGTCGATGGTCGGGCTGGGATGGCTCACCGGGTCGCTGCCACGCTCGGAGCGGACGAGCAGCTGGCCAACGAACTTGAGGCGGCCGCGTCGATCAGTACCTCCGGTGGTGACTCGAGTGCAGCAGCGTGGGCGCTCGAGCAGGCCGCATCGCTGTCGGCGGACCGAGGGGAGCGGGAGCGTCGACTGCTCGATGCTGCCGTCGCCCACCTGAGTGCCGCCGACACCGATGGCGCGGCACGGGTCTTGACCAGCTGCCAGGTCGCCAGTCCTCGCCGTGATGCACTGACCGGCTTGCTCGGCGTCTATATGGGATCGCCCGCTACCGAATCTCGCCTGACCGCAGCATGGGCGGCCCACGATCCGGAAGTCGAGCCCACCATTGGCGCACGCGCCGCCACGTCCTTGGCCAACTGGATGGTCGTCGGTGGTCGGCCGGAGGAAGGGTTGGTGTGGGCAGAACGTGCGGTAGAGGCCACGGAGCCGGGTACCCCGCTGTGGGCTATGGCCAAGACCGCTGAGGCGTACTCGCTGGCCAACGCCGGTCGATCGCCAGAGGGCCTCGAAGCACTCGGCTTTCTGCCAGATGCGGGAAGCGAGGTGCCCCTGGTCGAGATTGACCCACTGATCATGCGAGGCATCGTGAAGATCTACGCCGATGACCTGTCCGGCGCCATCGCCGATCTGGGTGTGGCCGCCGCCCACCTCCGCTCGGGTGTCTCGTCGACCTATCCGGTCCCCTGTCTGTCGTATCTGAGCGAGGCTCACTGCCGCCGGGGTGACTGGGATGCCGCGATGACCTATGCCCAGTTGGCCACCTCCGTCGCTCAGGATGCCGATCGTCCGTTCGATCTCGTGCGGGCCCATGCGCGATCGGCCCAGGTGCTCAGCGGTCGGGGTCAGTGGGCAGTTGCGGAAGAGTCCGTCGCTGCAGCCCGAGCAACGACGGCCCGGTTCCCTGCGGTGCTGGCGGTGGCGACCTGCGCCGCGGCCGGTGCTGGTTTGGCCTCGGCCCGAGGGGATCACCTCGGCGTGGTGGCGGCCGTCGAGCCGGTTCGCGCCACCGGCCGGCTCGCTGTGGCCGGCCGACCGGGCATCTTCAACTGGCGGGCCAGCGAGATCGATGCGCTGACCGCGATGGCTCGACTGGGGGAAGCCGAGGCCGCGCTTCGTGAGTTCGAGGTGGCATGTTCGGAGGCTCCCGTTCCTTCGGCTCTTCTCATGCTGGCCCGATGCGAGGGCAATCTGGCGGCAGCGAGAGGTGATCGCTCCGGCGCGGAGGCGTCGTTCCGGAAAGGACATGTGCTCGTCCCCGGAGTGGCCATGCCGTTCGAGCTGGGCCTGCTTCACCTCGATGACGGTCGCCGTCTGCGCCAGGTGGGCCGACGATCAGAGGCCGTCGGCCAACTGGAGAAGGCCCACCGCCTCTTCTCTGACCTGGGTGCCGACCCCTACGTGCGGCAGTGTGCCGACGAGCTGGAGCTCTTGCAAGTGTCGGCCACGCCCGAGAGCCCCGAGGTCACGCTCGGGCTCAGTCGAGCGGAGATGGCGGTGGCCCGCCTGGTCGCTACTGGGTTGACCAACCGTGAGGTGGCGGCTGAGCTGTATGTCTCGGTCAAGACCGTCGAATACCACCTCCGCAACAGTTTCATCAAGCTGGATATCACCTCTCGGCGCCAGTTGGCCTCCCTGCTCCAGTGAGCTGACCAACGGCGTGTCAGTGACCCGAGGCCTGCGCCCCTAATTCACCGGCCCGGGGTCGTTCACCTGGGGATACGCAGGCACCGGAGTGAAAACCAGGGTCAAACCTAGGGTCCTTCCCTGGGGATATCGCCGTGCGATTCCCGTTGACTGGTACCCATGGACGCCTCATCAACACCGAGTCGGACTGTACGCCTGCTTCTTGACGTCAACCGAGCCCCCGACAACCGGATTGAGGGTCGAATCGGCCCCGATGGTGCCGAACGGGTTGACGACTGGACGGCCTTTTCCGGCGTGCTCGAGCTCCTCAAAGCGCTCGAAGAACTTGCCTGATGCCGTTGTCACCTCGGAAAGGACCCCCGTCATGAGTCACCGCCTCTCAGCACCGTCCGCCCAGTCGGATGACAAGCGGCGACATGCCCGTCTTGTCCTGTGGCTGGCCGGGATCATCGCTCTGGTCGGCCTAGTGGGCGGTGGTATCGCCTCAGCCCACCTCACGTCCTCGCTCAGCGATTACGACGCTCCCAGTTCGGCTGTGGTCGCGGCCCAGCACCAGATACAGCGGGTGACCGGAGCAAACCCCGAGGAGGGGTACCTCGTCGTCGTCCGCACGGCCACGCCGATCACCACGTCCTCGGCCGTCCCGTCCCGGGTTGGCGCGGTGGTGTCGATCCTGCGGGCCCGTCCCGAGGTGAAGCGCGTCCTCGACTACGCCACCACCGGCGACCAGAGCATGATCTCGAGCAACGGGAAGCTCACCACGGTGGTAGCCACCGTCGGGGCCGTCAACGAGCAGAAGGCCGTCACCGCACTGCAGAAGGCCATTGCCGCCCAACCGTCACTCAGGACCAACACTTGGCTGGGTGGCCCCACCGTGGCCGGCGTCCAGATCGCATCGGTCTCCTCTCAGGACCTTGGGCGGGCTGAGCTCTTCGCCCTGCCCTTCCTGTTGTTGCTTCTGTTCTTCGTCTTCCGGGGACTGCGGGCCGCGGCGGTGCCGCTGGTCGGAGCGGTGTTCGCCATCGCCGTGACCCTCGGTGTCATGGGTCTTGCCCTGGTAGTGGTCCCGCTGTCTATCTTTGCCCTCAACCTGGTCATCGCCCTGGGGATCGGGCTGTCGGTCGACTTCAGCCTGCTGATCATCTCCCGCTTCCGTGAGGAAGTGGGCCAAGGTGCTTCGATCGGCACCGCCCTGGCCACGGTCCGTCGGACCGCCGGCCACACCGTTCTGTTCAGCTCGTTGACCATTGCCGCAGCGCTGGCCACCCTGGCCGTCTTCCCCGAGCGGTTCATCTACTCGATGGGGGTGGCGGGTGCCATCGTCGTCCTGGCCTCCGGCGCCTTCGCTCTCCTCGTCCTGCCGGCCATCCTCACCGTATTCGGCGGCCGGATCGCCCAGACTGCTGATTCCAAAGGCGGCCCCGCAGCTCAGGCGGCCACCGGGCGACGCTGGTATGCAACGGCCAGGCAGGTCATGAACCGGCCGGTCATCTGGGGAGCGGCGGCCGTCGTCGTGCTGGTGGTCCTGGCCTCACCGTTCCTTCACGTGGCCTTCACCGGTGGAGATGCCAGCGCCCTGCCCGCCAGCAGTTCGGCCGGAGCGGCTTACGACTTGGTGCAGAGCCAGTTTCCGTCCTTCTCCGAAGCACCCGCCGGCGTCCTCGTCGACTCGAGTCACGTGACTTCGACGGCGCTGGCCACCTACTCGGCCACCCTGGCCGATGTTCCGGGCGTCAAGGCAGTGCCGGCCTTCCAGCACCTGGGAGGGTCGCTGTGGGAGTCGAGCGTGGTTCTGACCGACGCACCACTGTCGCCGACCGCCCAGCGGGCTGTCGAATCGATCCAGGCCCTTCCCGGCCCGGGCCACGTGACGGTCATCGGGCAGACCGCCTCCTTCGTCAGTCTCCAGCACAGCCTCAAGTCCCATCTGCCGCTGGTCCTCGGACTGATCGTCCTGATCGCACTGGTGATGCTGTTCGCCATGACCCGTTCGGTCACGCTGCCGCTCATGGCCGTAGTGATGAACTTCCTCACCATCCTGGCCACCTACGGTGTGCTGGTGTGGGGCTTCCAGCGGGGCCACCTGAGTCGCCTGCTGCGGTTCCATGCTCCGGGAGCACTCCAGTCGACCTCGCTGATCATCATCCTGGCTGTGGTATTCGGTCTGTCCACTGATTACGGCGTGTTCCTCCTCGGGAGGATCAAAGAGGAGCACGACGCTGGGGCATCACCGGACGAGGCCGTGGCCCTGGGCATGGCCCACACCGGAGGCATCGTGACCGCAGCGGCCTGCTGCCTGGCGGTGGCCATGGGGGCTCTCGTGTTGTCCCGGCTGGTGTTCGTGAAGGAGATCGGGCTGGGCGTGGCGTTCGCCGTCCTTCTCGATGCCACGCTGGTCCGGGCGGTACTGGTCCCCGTCGTGATGAAGCTGCTCGGAGCGGCGGCCTGGTGGAACCCGTTCTCCAGACGCCCAGTACTGACGCCGTTCTCTCCGCTCGCACCTTCCTGGCCGTCCGTGCCGGTGACGGTCCGCAGTGCGGATCTCGAGGAGGTGCGGTGATGACCACCTTCCAGCCCTTCTTCAACCCGGCCACCGGTGAGTGGATCGAGTACACCACCGTGGCCGAGGACAGCCATGGTGAGCTGGTCCGCTTCACCTGGCGCAGTATGCCCGGCGGGGTGATCTCCGAGCATGTCCACCCTCACCAGGAGGAGCGGTTCACCATCGTCTCGGGTGAGGCCTCCTTCACCCTCGACGGCGAACCGATCACCGCCACGGCGGGGGACACCATCGTCGTACCTCCCGGCGTTCCGCACTCCGAGGGGAATCTCGGCACGGTCGAGATCACCGGCGTGGTCGAACTCCGTCCGGCCCTGCACACCAAGGAGTTCCATGAGGCGTTGGCCGGACTGGTGGCCGACGGGAGAACGAGCGCCCGCGGGGCGCCCAAGAACCCGCTGCAGCTCGGCGCCACCTTCTGGCACTTCCGCCACGAGAGCCGGGTGACCTCCCCTCCGATCTGGGTCCAGAACCTGGTCTTCCCGCCGCTGTGGGCAGCGGCCAAGGTGTTCGGGCTTCGTCCCTACCATCAGCGGTGGGACAGCGCCACTGATTCTGGAACTCCCGCTGACTCGTCACTTCCGGACCCGGCCCCGTCGCACTCCGGGAAGGGAACCGAGCATGGCTGATCGTCCGCTGCATGTCGTGTTCGGCGCCGGCAATGTCGGCCGGGCCCTTATGGTCCAATTGTCGGAGCTCGGTCTGACCGTCCGGGTAGTGACCCGAACCCAACCGTCAGGACTGCCCAACGAAGTGCAGTGGCGAGGGGCGGACGCAGCCGACGCAACGGCTGCGACCGAGGCAGCCCGTGGCGCCGCAGTCATCTACCAGTGTCTGAACGCCCCCTATGCCAAGTGGGCAACGCGGTTCCCGCCATTGCAACGAGGCGTCCTGGCTGCAGCCGAGGGGAACGGAGCACTACTGGTCAGCCTGGAGAACCTCTACGGCTACGGTCCGACCGCCGGGACACCCATGACCGAGGACCTGCCTCTTGTGGCGACGACCGTCAAAGGACGGACTCGGGCGGCGATGACCCGGGAGCTGCTCGATGCCCGTGACGTCGGTCGGGTCCACATCGCCATTGGCAAGGCTTCGGACTTTTTCGGGGCCGGCGTCACCGACGGCTCGACGCTGGGGGAGCGGATCTTCGGTAACGCTCTGGTCGGCCGGCGAGCCGACTTCATTGGCAATCCTGAGCTTCCCCACACCTACAGCTACGTGCCCGACATCGCCCGGGGCCTGGCCACCCTCGGCACCGACCAGCGGGCGGTGGACCAGGTCTGGCACCTGCCGGGACCCGAGACCGTCACCACCCGGCAGATCCTCGATCTCATCGCTGACGAGGTCGGCCATCCCGTCGAGAGCCGATCGGTGTCGAAGCCGGTCATGCGAGGCCTCGGCCTGTTCAACCCGGTGCTGCGGTCGATGGTCGAGATGACCTACCAATTCGACCAGCCCTTCGTGCTCGATACCTCCAGGTACGAAACCACCTTTGGGCAGAGCGGCACTCCTCTCCGCCAGGCCATCGCCGCCACCGTCGCCTGGTACCGGGATCAGTCAGTCCGTCCCCGGAGCGATCGACCCACCTCCATCTCACCTGCGCTGTCCGGATCTCCCGAGGCAGTACGAAAGGAACAGCAATCATGAATCCGATCACTACGATTCCCGCCCAGGGAACCCGGTTCCTCACCCGGCCGGAAGGGAAGGTCGGCTATGACATAGCCGGCACCGGGCCGCTGGTCGTCCTTGTCCCCGGCATGGGCGATCTCCGGAGCACCTATCGGTTCCTGGCTCCGAGCCTTCGGTCGAACGGCTACCGGGTGGCCTGCACGGACCTCCGGGGGCATGGCGACAGCGATGCGACGTTCTCTTCCTACGGAGATGTCGACACGGCGGGCGACATCATGGCGCTGATCGACGAGCTCGGCGGTCCGGCGGTCATCGTTGGCAACTCCATGGCCGCCGGAGCTGCAGCACTCGTGAGCGCGAATCGCCCCGACCTGGTCGACGGCCTCGTGCTCGTCGGCCCGTTCGTTCGCAACGGCAAGATGAGCGCCATCCAGCGAATCCTGCTGCGGGTGGCGATGGCTCGGCCCTGGGCCGCCGCATCCTGGAAGTCCTACATGCCGAAGCTCTATGCCGGCCATCGGCCCGATGACTTCGATGAGTACCGGGACACGGTTGTTGCGAGTCTCCGTCGTCCCGGGTACGCCAAGGCGTTCTCGTTGACCACCCGAACCGATCATGATCCGGCGGAAGCCCGGCTGATGGATGTGTCGGTCCCGACCTTGGTCATCATGGGGGAGCGGGACCCGGACTTCCCCGATCCCTCGGAGGAGGCGACCTGGATCGCTGAGACGTTGAATGCATCGGTGGTGATGGTCCCCGAAGCCGGGCACTATCCCCAGTCCCAACAGCCTGGGCTCACCACAGAGGCCGTCTTGGACTTCCTTGCGACATTGACGCTGGGCGCTGACAAGCAGGAGAGGGTCCGTTGACTTCCCGGGCCGTTAGTCAGAGCAATGGACCCATCTCGGACGGGACCGTTTCGGGAACCCCACGGCTGTGGCTGCGGGTCGAGGCGGCAGCTCTCTTGACGGGGGCGCTGATCGCCTATTCGACCACAGCGCAGCACTGGTGGCTGGTCCCAGTCGTTCTGCTGCTTCCCGATCTGGCGATGACGGGCTACGTCGCCGGAACTCGAATCGGGGCCTTCCTCTACAACCTGGCCCACGCCACCCCCGTGCCGGCTCTGGTGATTGGCCTGGGATGGTGGCAGCACCGGCCACTGGTCCTGGGGCTCGGACTCGTTTGGCTTGCTCACATCGGGCTCGACCGCCTGATGGGTTACGGACTCAAGTATGACGATCACTTCCAGCACACCCACCTCGGCATGCTCGGTGGGAGGGGAAGGACATCGAGGCGTGGGACGGAACAACAGACCGAGGCCCTCGCCAAGCCTCCACATCCCCTAGTCATCCCATAACACCGCGCGCTATCCGGCCTCCGAATGATGCCGATCTCGCGATCGCCGCTTGGGCCGCTACATGGCACAACGAGGGTCAACGAAAGGAAGAACAATGATCGAGGAAATCCACCCGACCAAGCGATACGGCAAGACCGAGGCAGTCGATCAACCAGTACCGCTGGCCCAAAGGCCACGGGCATTCACCTGGACACGAATCGTTGCCCTGCTGGCGATCATCGTCCTATTGGCGGGACTTATCTATCTGCGAGTCTCGTCCAGCCCGGAAACGGTCTCGGTCTCTCAGGGGGCACACGCCGGCCAGCTGACCATGCATGCGTGCACTTACGCGACCGGGCAGGGCGCGGTGCCCGCGGACTGCGGCACGTTGATCGTGCCGGAGAACCGGGCAGACCCCCGGTCGCGCCTGATCGCGCTGCCGGTGATCCGGATCCTGGCTCGCTCATCCCATCCACTGGCACCGATCTTCCATCTCAACGGCGGCCCGGGCATAACCAACATGACGTTCCCCCAAGCGAGCCGTCTGACCGCCCAGCACGATGTCGTCATGGTCGGCTACCGCGGCGTCGACGGCTCTTCGGTGCTGAACTGTCCCGAGGTGACAGCGGCGCTGGAGAAGTCGGCAGACTTCCTGGGGGAAGCATCGCTGAGCGCGTACTCCCAAGCCTTCGCCTCGTGCGGGCAGCGGCTTGAGCGATCCGGCGTAGACCTCGCCGGCTACACGCTGACCGAGCAGGCCGACGACATCGAAGCCGCTCGCGTCGCTCTCGGCTACCAGCACATCGACCTGCTCAGCGAGAGCGCCGGGACCCGTCTGGCGATGATCTACCAGTGGCGGTACTCGAATACTGTCGACCGCTCGGTGATGGTCGGGGTCAACCCGCCCGGGAACTTCATCTACAGCGGAGCCGAGATCGATCAGGGGATCGAGCGTTACTCGGCGCTGTGCGCGCAGCAGTCTGCCTGCCGCACCCGCAACCTCGCCGCGAGCATGAAGCACACGGCAGCGCACATGCCGAGCAGTTGGTACTCCCTGCCGATCAAGCCGGGCAACGCCCTGGTCGGGACATTCCTCGGGCTCACGGAGGCAACCGGTTCGCCACTGTCTGGGCCGATGACCCTCGACTCGTGGATCTCCGCCGCCCATGGCGATCCGAGCGGCCTGTGGTTTCTATCGACGATGGCCGGTCTCGTCCTCCCCTCGTCGTTCGCCTGGGGCGAGTTTGCCAGCATCGGGATGGCCGACGCGCAGCCCGTCGAGCGCTACTTCAGCTCCGGCGCGGACCGGGGCTCGATCATCGGCAATCCCCTCGGGGAGTTCTTGTGGGGGGCAGGAGGCATGGCTCACGCCTGGCCGGCCAACCCGGGTGAGAACCAGTACACCAGCGTGCAGAGCTCGAACGTCCCGACGCTGCTCATCGGCGGGACGCTCGACTTCGAAACCCCGGCCCAGAACGGCACAAAGGAACTATTGCCGCACCTTTCCAACGGGCATCAGGTCATCCTGTCCGGGCTCGGGCACGTGGACGACTTCGACGCCTACGAGCCGAGCGCCAGCACTCAGCTGCTGACCGCGTTCTACGCCACCGGCCAGGTCGACACGTCCCGCTACACCCCGAACGTTGTCAGCTTCACAACATCGTCCACGCAGACAGCGATTGCCAAGGACAGCCTTGCGACAATGATCGGCCTCGTCTTGTTGGCAGTGATCTGGCTTGTGGTGTTGGCGATCCGGATCCGGCGCCGAGGCGGTACCGGCGGCAAGACGGGCGCCTGGATCCGGTCGGCCGGTCCGATCGTGTTCGGACTCGGCGGATGGTTCCTCGGCGCACTGTTGGTACTGCGGTTCTGGCCCAACCTGCCGCTTGACGACCAGCTGCTGGCAGTGGTCTCGATCGCGGTGCCGGTCTGGCTCGGGGTCTACGCCGGCTGGGTCCGCACCGACACGCCAAAGGCGATGCGGGCCAAGGGCATCGGTGCCGCGGGTGTCGGTGCGGTGGTCGGAGCCGCACTCGGTTTCCACGTGACCGGCGGGCTCATGGCGTGGATCACGACGATCATCGGTGCGGCGGTCGTGTCGAACCTGAGTCTGCTCGTGCTCGACATCTGGACGACCGAGCGGGCCGCAGGCGCGGCGATGGCAACGACCCCGCCGCAACCTACGGTCGCTCGGCGCACTCCCGACCGGGTCGAAGGTCTCGACCATGATCTCGTAGTCGTTGGTCACGTCGAGCGTGAAGTCCCGTAGCGCCTGCTCCGGGCTGTCTCGCACCTCACGCGGCGCACCATGGCGACGACTACCACGGCTCCGCAGAAGAGATCCTCAGGGCCGGCCCAAGGAGAGAAGGAGAGACCCGGCATTTGGAAAGGAGGTCCTGCTGGCCTACGAATACCGGTGTGTGGTCTGCGGGTACGACGGTCACCTCATGCGCGAGACAGTGGGGATCGAAGCCACCGCCGTTGGTGGGCCGGCGAAGGGCCAGACGAGGGTCAAATGCGCTCGCTCTCTGCTCACAACACCACAAGCTGCTGGACCGGGGCATCATCGGGATCAAGGCCGACTACACCATCAACGATTTTCAGCACCTCATCGGTTGCAGTCCGGCCGCGGACACGCTCGTTCTCGCGCATGCCAGCAGACCGCTGGTTGTGCCCCAGGTCCGGCCAGCCTCAGCCGGATCCGAGTCACGTCCTGTGTACTCAAAGGAGGTCTTCCGATTGGCTGAGCGGACTGCTGCGATCTCGTGAGAACGAATCGATTCCCAGCCGACTGGTCCTACCAAATAGTGTTCACCGTCCTCGGTGCCACGAACAGAGAACACCCGGGAATTGACCTCGGCTCGTTGGTTAGTAAGGCCAGCTTGTTTTCCCTGTCAGCTAACTAAAGTCTTGGGCGGAAACTTTCATTACCCGTGGGGGCCGCCAAACGTAAGAGCGGCTGTTCGATTGCCCACGACCGATAGGCGCCGTCGCCGAGTCACATGAAAGGAGGTAGATCTCAATGAAACCCTGGATCACCGCCGATCCCCACCTCGGCCGCGCCAACATCATCGCCTACTCGGGCGACCCTTTCGCGACGCCGACGAGATGGACGATTCCATCGTGGAGCGTTGGAACGAGGTCATTGCCCCTACCGACCGTGTCCTCGTGCTCGGTGACGTCGCCATGGGAAAGATCGACCGTACATTGGGTGCCGCATCTCAGCTACGCGGCTACAAGGCGCTGCTCGCCGGGAACCACGACCGGTGCACAGCGCTCCACGGTCGCAAGGCCGTCGGATGGGACGAGCGCTACCGCCGAGACGGTGGTTTCGCCGAGATTCATCAGGGAGCGAGCGCATCGACCTCGATGCCGAACACCGAAAGGTTCTGGCCTGCCACTTCCCCTACAGGGGGGACTCAACCGACGTCCTGCGGTACGCGGCGGAGCGACCAGTAGACACCGGTGAATGGTTGGTCCACGGGCACGTCCACGAAAGTCGGCTGCAGTCGGGCAGGCAGATCAACGTCGGCGTTGATGCTTGGGGCGGGCGCATTGCCAATGCCGACGAAGTCGTGGCATTGATTGAGACCGGTCCGAGGGACCTTCCACGGATCGAGTGGTCTGACTGAGCTGAGCGGCAATGTGCCTCAGGGTAAGTACGGCCGATGGCCTGGTTCTTAACAGTGGGGTCGGGAGGACAGGGGTCTTGGGTGACCTTCATGGTAATCTTCCTTCGTGCCCGCACGAACAACGAATAGTCCTGCTGAAGAGGCCGTCCTGTCGCTGGATTCTCTCGCCGTGCCGGCCAAGGCACTGGCCCCGAACGTCCTCGAGGTTGGTGGACATGAGATCCCCGTCGAGACCCGGCGAAGCATCAGCCGCACTGAGGCCGAAGGACTGTCTCGCCAACTGGCTGGCGGCTTCATAGTGGCGGACCGGATCTCCACGGAGGCCCGGCGGGTGCTGACAGAGGGCCGGGTGGCCTGGCTTGATCGCCGAGGTCACCTGCAGTTCCGCGGTACGGCCCTTTTCATCGACGCTGACGTGCCCCCGCTGATCGGGCCCGAGCCGACCCGGGTTGCCGATCCCTTCGTCCCGACGGGTCTGGATGTCGGAATGGCCCTGCTCCTCGAACCCGAGAATGGCCATCGCACCACCGAGGTGGCAACACTGATCGGACGTTCACCGGGACGGGTGTCAGAGATCCTGGCTGCCTTGCGTGACCGGGGACTCGTCGATCGCACCGGTCGGCCGTCGATTCCCGATCTGTTTAACGAGATGGCCGATGCCTGGACTCCGGCATGGCGGCCGCTGGGCAGCCTTCCCGAGTCCGACTCCGACCTCTACCGGCTCTCGGGAACCCTGGGGGCCGTATGGCATCAGGCTCCGGTTGTGGCCACGGCGGACTGGCCGGCCGAGCTCTACGTGGAGAGCCAGAGCGAGCTACGAAGCGTGCTCCGCTCCCACGGTGTGTCCCCTGGTACACCGTCGGCTGGACGGGTGGCGGTGTGCCCGTCCCGGTACGGGTGGTCGGTACCGGCACAGCTCCCGGACCAGGACTTCCCGGTGGCCAATCACATCGTGGTCGCACTGGACCTGGCCCAGGATCGCGGTCGGGGACGGGAGATCCTCGAGGGATGGAATCCGGAAGGCCACGTTCGCGTCTGGTGAGATCCTCCTTCTCGATGGGCCGGGCGGGTCGGCGTCGCGTCTGGTCAGTGCCTTGCACACACTCACCGAGGAGGTGCCATCGTCCGAGTTCGCACTCATTGGTGGTCTGGCCGTCATGACCAGACTCGGTCGGGTCCACCGTGTCACTGATGACCTCGACGCAGCCGCAGAAAGCATTGATGGCGGCCCGTCCCGGCTGTCGGTACTGGTGGGAGGCGGCGAGAGCGGGAGGCCGCGCCATCAAGTTGGAGGTGTCAAGGTCGACTGCATCGATGTCGGGTCCACTCCGGCAGTCGACCTTGATCCGGGTGAGCTTCCGGAGGAGCAATTCGACCGGGCCTTCGTCCTGGCTCATCGATGGGCCCTCGACTCGGCCACACCGCCTCGTTGACCGTGGTCTCAGGGGAGCGGGTTCCGTTGGCCACCGTGTCCTGCCGGGTGGCCACCCCTGCTGCCCTCGTGGCCATGAAGCTCCAGTCGGCACCCCGTCGACGGGCCGAGCGGGCCCACAAGGGGCCCAACGACTATGGGGACCTGTACGCACTGTTCACCCAGCCGGAGTCTCTGGCCGGGATCGCCGCTGAGCTGCCGGGTGCTCCCCATGGTCTCGACCAGTGGTGCGCGCAACGCATCGAACTCGAATTCGTCACGGGTGCTGCCCGGACCGCCCGGGCGATCCGACAGACCATGCTCGCTGACCCTCCGACTCCCGCGGACATCGAGTCGACCGGTCGCTCGGTGCTGAACCGGATCGAACGAAGGTAGAATTTTACGGAGTTGGGAAGGGAATCTCCGGAGGGGAATTGAGCGATTTCAAACCTTCTGATCAAACCTTCTGACTCTGTCTTTCAAGGGGTGAAACAGGGTGGCGTCCCCTCACGTGGTGGGGTTTGAGTAGCCGGGGCATCCACCAATAGGTGGGGCCATCGGCGTGATCCTCGGTGTGTTCCTTGCACGAACCCACCAAAGGAGACACCACCGATGGCCCTGGATCAGTCTGTCCTGTCCGAACTGCTCGATGCATTCCGCACCGGTGAGGGACTCGACCTCATCAAAGAAGCCGCCGCCCTGGTCTGCCAGGAGCTGATCGAGGCCGAGCTCACCGCCAAGATCGGTGCTGAGCGCTACGAGCGCACCGACACCCGGATCACCGAGCGCAATGGGCACCGTCCCCGGGTGCTCTCGACCAAGGCCGGGGACGTGGAGCTGGCCATCCCCAAGCTCCGGAAGGGGAGCTTCTTCCCCTCCATCCTCGAGCCCCGCCGGCGGATCGACCAGGCCCTCTATGCCGTGGTCATGGAGGCCTACGTGCATGGGGTCTCCACCCGGGCCGTCGACGAGCTGGTGGCCGCCCTCGGGGTCAGCTCCGGCATCTCCCGGTCCGAGGTATCCCGAATCTGTGCCGGGCTGGACGAGGTGGTCGACTCGTTCCGGGAGCGCCGACTGGACCATGTCGCTTTTCCCTACGTGTATTTGGACGCCACCTACCTGCACGTCCGAGAGCACCACCAGGTGACCTCGAAGGCCGTGGTCATCGCCACCGGGGTGGCGGCCACCGGACACCGGGAGATCCTGGGCATCGACGTCGGGGATTCGGAGAACGAGACCTTCTGGCGGGAGTTCCTGCGCAAGCTCCGGGCCCGGGGACTGGAGGGCGTGCAACTGGTCATCTCCGACCAGCACACCGGCCTGGTGTCGGCCATCAAGCGGTGCTTCCAGGGGGCCTCCCACCAGCGCTGCCGGGTCCACTTCGCCCGCAACCTGCTGGCCACCATCCCGAAAGGCCACCAGCCCATGGTGTCGGCCGCCTTCAAGACCGTCTTCGCCCAGGTGTCCGGTGCGGACATGCACGCCCAGTGGGACCAAGTGAGCTCCACCCTGGAGGGCCGGTTCGACAAGGGAGCAGCCCTCATGGTTGCGGCCAAGGAGGAGGTCCTGGCCTTCACCGCCTTCCCGACCGAGCACTGGCGTCAGATCTGGTCGACCAATCCGCTCGAGCGGCTCAACAAGGAGCTGAAGCGCAGGTGTCGGGTCGTCGGCATCTTCCCCAACGAGGCCTCAGTCGTCCGCCTCGGTGGAGCGGTCCTCCTCGACGTCCACGACGAGTGGGTATCGGCCGAGCGGAGGTACTTCTCCGAAGCCTCTATGGCCAAGCTGTACCGGGTCGTGGATAATGATGATGCGTCCGTCAAAGAGCTCACGCCCTCTGACTGATTGCCGCCGAGGATTGCATGCTCAATCCCCACCACTCGGCGGGACGCCACCTGAAACAGTGGTCAAAACCTTCTGATTCGCATGCCTGCAAGGAACGAAAATAACCAACAAAAAAGCCAACAATTGGGTCCCAGGGCGTAGCATTGAGTCCCAGCCCGTTTCGCGTTGCGAAAATCACACCCCGTCTGACCTGCATATTTGCGACCATTTGGGACTTGGCGGGACCCCCTGAAACGACCCAAGGGCGCGCTACGGATCAGAAGGTTGGGGGTTCGAATCCCTCCGAGCGCACCAGAAGTACCAGGTCAGAGGCTTGTGCTGATAGTTGCGCCAGCAGTGTAGCCAACAACCCCAGTGGCACTCATATGAAAGTCCTGGTTGCGGCCTAAAAAATGAGCCCACGAAAGGCCAACAGTTGACTGCGACGCCGCTGGATCATCTGGGACTCGCTGAGGCTTGGTGCGACATCGTCCTTCTGATTGCTGGTCAGACTGCTCTCGCACCCCAACCTCCCTCGCCGGACTGAATGGACAGCGGATGGCCAACCGCAACTCATGGCGAGCCGAAGTACGCCAGACCCTCTGGGCGCTGGCGGCCTGCGTTCGATCAGTCGTTACGGGCGACTTCGGGTCCTGTCATCCGGTTGAGAAGCGGGAACGTGGAGGCAATGATCGCGAGCGATGCACCGAGCCCACCGAGGACAGTTGCCCAGTAGGCGATCCCGGGAATCCAAAAGGCAATGCCGACTTGTGAGTGGAGGTAGAGGGCCGCTGCTACCAGGCCGACCACAATCGACACGGCAGCGACGATGAGAAGCGGCAGCGCACTCTCGAGAGTGATGATCCGACGAAGAACGCCGACGGGAACGCCGGTGAGCCTGAGCAAGCTGAACGGGCGCTTCCGCTCGCCCAAACCGGCGGCGATGTTCACGGCCAGACTGCAGGCGGCGATGATAAGGCTGGCCACGATGATCACGTCGGTCATGTCTTGGATCATGGCAAGGAGTCGAGCGGTCGACGGATCGAGCGCATCGATCGCCACCGGCGTCCCCTGAAAAGGAAAGTCCCGTTCGAGTGTGGTTCGCACCCGTTCGAGCGAGCCAGTCGTTCCGTCCGTGGCTACGACGATGGCATCGACGGGAAGGCTCGCCAGGGTCGCCGCTGACAAATGGGCGGAAGGCCACACCGTCGCCGACGCGTGTGAGCTGTGCCCAAGGACATGGGATAGGAAGTAGCCGACACTTGCCACCGTCGCACCCGGAGCACATTTCCCGAGGGCAGGCGTTCTCGCGAGCTGGGAGCACGAAACGAACCCGAATGATCTGCCGTTACCAGCTTGGGACGAGCTCTGGTGGACCACAGTCACGGCTCGCACGCCAGGCGTCGAGCGGAGTCCGGCTGTCACCTCGGGTGCCACGGAAGACACTTGGTCGGCAGCCGGGCAGTCCGTGGTGGAGAAACTGCAGAACGGGTCGGCGAGCGTGGAGTTCGCCGCCGCCCCTTCGCCAGGGCTGCCGGCGAAGGCTTTGATGGAACTGAGCGCCCCGATCAGCGCGCTGGCCACGAAGAGGGCGATCACGAGGCCGCTGATGAACCGAAAGGCGGCCTTGGGATTGTCCAGGAGTCGACGGCCGGCGATGAGGGTGGCGGGATGATTGGCCCGCTTCGTCATGAGCCGAGAACCGGTGGTGGTGAACCACGGTCCGGCGAGAACCAGTCCCACCACGAGAAGCACGAAGCCCACGAGCAGCTCGAGGAGCTGGCCGCCGATGGCGCCCGGTTTGCCGGCCGAGTCGAAGTACGCGAGCAGGGCGATGCCGGCGAGCAGTGGGATGATCCGCACGATTCTCGGCGGGTGGGCCGACGCTCGCCGTTTCACATCGAGCGGTGACCCCTGGACCCGGCGAAGTGCGAGGCGGGCCGAAACGACTGCGGCCAACGGAACGCCGATCACCACCAGAAGAACGTTGATCCAATGGAGCGAGAGGTCACCTTGAGCAAGAGGGGCCCCGGTGAACGGCACGCGGTACAGGAGTGGCCGGAAGACGAAGAAGAGCCCGAAGCCGATGACGACACCCGCTACCGCCGCCACCACGGCCTCTATGGCCGAGACCACAGAGACCTGACGTGGCGTGGCGCCGACAAGGCGCATTGCGGCAAAGCGCTCCTCGCGCCGTGCGGCTGAAAGCCGGCTGGCGGTGGCGATCAAGATCAGAACCGGCAGCAAGAGTGCAACGGCTACTGCCACCAGAATGAATTGTAGAACTAGTCCACTCCCTGTGACGTTCTGGCAGGCGTAGCAGTCAGCTGGCGTGCGTTGGATGGCTGCGATCTTGTCCGCGCCGGGTACCTGGGAGAGTTGGTGTGCCGTGTGGCCGATGATGATCATCAGCGAGTTGGGAGACGGCAGGGCGGCGGCGCCTATGGTCCCAACCTGGCGGCCGGGATAGCGGTCCCGCAACTCATCCGCCGGCTCGGACCGAAGGAGCGTCGTCAGGGCAGGTGAAGCGTAGTACTCATCCGGTCCCGGAAGGTGCGCAATCCCTGGAGGGACTGGAGCGCTCGGTCCGGTGGCGGCAAGGTCGACCTGGTCGATCTCCTGGCCGGCGAACTGATCAGTGCCTGACACCCACCACAGCTGATTAGCTATCGAGGTTGATCCTGATTCTTGTGCTGCGCTGTCGAGCCACGCACCACGATCGGTCTGGGCGTGAAGCCCGTTCACTCCAGCGAAACAGGCCAGCAGCAGGCCAACGCCCAGGGCCACGGCTGCTGCCGTGATAAGGACTCGAAGAGCCGCTTCACGTCCACTGGCAAGGGTCAAGCGCAGGCCGAGCCGGATCATCGAGCCATTGCCTCAGCGGAAGTGGCCACCCTTCCGTCACGCACGACGATCTCCCGGTCGGCGTAGGCGGCGACACGGGGTTCGTGGGTAACGAGGATCACCGTCGATCCCTGCTCACGAGCGGCACGGGTCAACAGGTCCATGACCAGCTCCCCGCTCAGCGAGTCGAGTGACCCTGTCGGTTCGTCAGCGAAGAGCACGTCGGGATCGGCGACGAGCCCACGAGCTAAAGCCACCCGTTGGGACTGGCCACCGGACATCTCGCCAGTGCGCTGGCGTTCCAAACCCACGAGGTCGAGCCGTTCGAACCAGCTGCGCGCTTCACGGAGGGCCTCTCCACGGTGCATGCCACCAAGCAGCAAAGGCAGAGCAACGTTCTCCTCGGCCGTGAGCTCTGGGACCAGCTGGCCGAACTGGAACACGAAACCGAAGCGATCACGTCGCAGTCTCGAGCGCTCCCGTTCTCGCAGAGTATCCAGTCGTTGACCATCGAATTGGACCTCACCGGCGTCCGGAACGAGGATCCCGGCCAGGCAATGCAGCAGTGTCGACTTACCTGATCCACTCGGCCCCATGACGGCAACGATTTCGCCCCGTTCCACCGAGAGGTTCGCTCCGCGAAGGGCTGGGGTTTCGCCGAAGGAGAGCACGAGGTCGTGAGCTTGGAGGATTGTCGCTCCGGCGACGATCGTGGTGGTCCCATTGGCCGGGTTCATGCCGCCACCTCCTCCGCCAGCGCCGCGAGACGGGCGGCGGTGAGGTCGATCCAGCGCAGGTCAGCTTCTAGGTGGAAGAGCCCGTGGTCGGCAAGGAGGGCGTCAACGACACCGCCCTTTTGTTTCAGCTCGGTGAGCTCTCGCATGCGAGCCAGGTGGGTGGCGCGTTGGGTGTCGAGGTAATCCTCGGCGGGACGACCGAGCATGAGGGAGAGCACAACCTTCACGAAGAGGTCGGTCTGGAGGTGCGGCTCGGCCGGGATCGGCTCGGCGAGCCAAGATTCAACCTCGCTCTTTCCGGTTTCGGTGATCGTGTAGCGCTTGCGATCAGGACCGGCGCCGGGCTCAGCTTCGCCGACCATTGCCTTTCCGTCCCTGGTGAGACGGGCGAGGGTGGCGTACGCCTGGCCGAACGGTAGCGGCCGCCCACGCCCGAAGTACGTGTCGTAGTCGCGCTTCAGGTCGTAGCCGTGGCTTGGGTCGCGATCGAGGAGCCCGAGGAGGGCCATAGGTACGCTCATACCTGAGAGAATACTCTGCGAGTATACGTGTAGTCAATAGATTGTCTCCAGAGGAGCCGGAAGACGTTGTTCCGGGGGCTGAGGTCCCTCGTGCGTCCGCCCACGTCGGAGCCCCAATGCGGTGATCGCTCCTAGTAACGACAGAGAGGCACTTTCATTAGCCGACCCCACCACATTGGGAACGGCTTCGCTAGAGAAGGGGGCGAAGCTCAGCAGCGGTTTCAGGTGCACCTGCTGCCGCCAGGTTGTCGAGGACCTCATGGGGTGAAAGGGGAGGGTGCATCGCGTCGCTGGCCTGCTCGCGAATCACCGCAGCAAACTCCTCGGGAACGAGATCGAAGAGGTCGAGCAAGAAATCGTCCATCTTGATCACCTCGATGTTGAGGGGTGCCAGAGTCTCGGCGGGAAAGTCTCGAATGTTGTTCGTGACGATCGCGTCCGCACCGGCGACGAGCGCACATGCTACGACGTGTCTGTCGTTCTCATCGGGCAGAACGATCGAGCCCTCGAGGCTCTCCCATCCCGAGACTGATTCATCTTCAAACGCTTCGGACATACAGCGGAAGCGGTCGTCGATCTGCTTTGCGGAGAGCTGGGGATGGAGTCTCTCGACCGCCCGCTTGGCCTCATCGATAATTCTCTCGGACCAGACTGGCCGGTACATTTCCCGCTCAGCCAGGCGAAGCAATGTGTCCGCCGCCGTGACGGGCACAAGGACGCAGGCGTCCAACACCACCGTAAAGCTTTGCATCGCTACTTTTCAGCCGACCGTGCGACCTCCTAGCGTGCCTTCTTCAGTGCGGCGGCGACTTCCTCGGGAGACTCGCTCGAATCGTAGAGTCCTTGTTCGGCTGCACTGCGAGTCATCTCGGCAAGGGTTGCTCTGCGGGCATGCCGCCGCCGCTGTTTGAACGCGACCACATCGCTCAAAAGGACCCGACGATGACGTGATGGCTGTTCAAAGGGAATTTCTCCGCCTTCGAGAAGCTTGACGAGTGTCGGCCTACTGATGCCGAGAAAGTCTGCAGCTTCTCTGGTCGTGAGTCGCTGGCTCTTCGGGACGACCGAGATCGCCTGGCCCTTGCTCATCGCCGTCACAACCTCGAGGAGTACCTCGTAGACCTCAGAGGGAAGCAACATCTCTTCACCGCCGGCTCCTCGCAACGTCGCTGAACTCGTTCCATGAAGCATCCTGTCGAGGTTTATGACCTGCCCCAAGTCGTCTGGAGGCATGACAACATCTTCGAAATCCTCTGCTCGTAGTGATGTCATGCTGCCTCCTGTCTCCGTAGATCGCCGTTCATTTCATCGTAAATCCAAAACGATTAAAACGCAAGATACGAATGAAACAAAGAGCCGGCAGTCACGGTGGCTCGGTTCCGGAAGTGCTGCTGGGTGGGATCCATCAAAGCCGTGTCCTGGAGGCCCGGAGACTGCACGGGGGACCCGGATCGAAGTGCTTGTTCTGTGTTCTCGGTGCCACGAACAGCGAAACCGTCCAGGTGGCCCGGTGGTTTGGCCGCGGGCCGGGGGAGTCCAGAGTTGCCCCATGGTATTCTTACTTCGTGCCCGCACGAACAACGAATAGTCCTGCTGAAGAGGCCGTCCTGTCGCTGGATTCTCTCGCCGTGCCGGCCAAGGCACTGGCCCCGAACGTCCTCGAGGTTGGTGGACATCAGATCCCCGTCGAGACCCGGCGAAGCATCAGTGGCACTGAGGCCGAAGGACTGTCTCGCCAACTGGCTGGCGGCTTCATAGTGGCGGACCGGATCTCCACGGAGGCCCGTCGGGTGCTGGCTGAGGGCCGGGTGGCCTGGCTTGATCGCCGGGGCCACCTGCAGTTGCGCGGTACGGCCCTTTTCGTTGACGCCGACGTGCCCCCGCTGATCGGGCCCGAACCGACCCGAGTTGCTGATCCCTTCGTCCCGACGGGTCTGGATGTTGGGATGGCCCTGCTCCTCGAACCCGAGCAGGCCCACCGCACCACCGAGTTGGCCACGCTGATCGGACGTTCACCGGGACGGGTGTCAGAGATCCTTGGTGCCTTGCGTGAAAGGGGACTTGTCGACCGCACCGGTCGGCCATCGATCCCCGATCTGTTCAACGAGATGGCCGATGCCTGGGTGCCGGCTTGGCGGCCGTTGGGCAGCCTTCCGGAGTCTGACCCCGACCTCTACCGGCTCTCAGGGACCCTTGGGGCCGTATGGCATCAGGCTCCGGTGGTGGCGACTGCGGACTGGCCCGCCGAGCTCTACGTGGAGAGTCAAGGCGAGCTACGAGGTGTGCTGCGCTCCCATGGTGTGACCCCGGGCACACCGTCGGCTGGACGGGTGGCGGTGTGCCCGTCCCGGTACGGGTGGTCGGTACCGGCTCGGCTCCCGGAGCACGACTTCCCGGTGGCCAATCACGTTGTCGTCGCACTGGACCTGGCCCAGGACCGCGGTCGGGGACGGGAGATCCTCGAGGGATGGAATCCGGAAGGCCACGTCCGTGTCTGGTGAGATCCTCCTTCTTGACGGACCCGGCGGGTCGGCGTCGCGTCTCGTCGGTGCCTTGCACACGCTCACCGAGGAGGTGCCATCGTCCGAGTTCGCGCTCATCGGTGGTCTGGCCGTCATGACCAGACTCGGTCGGGTCCACCGCGTCACCGACGACCTCGACGCGGCCGCACAGAGCGTTGACGGCGGCCCCTCCCGCCTCTCGGTCCTGGTGGGTGGCGAGAGCGGACGGGCGCGACATCCGATTGGAGGAGTCAAGGTTGACTGCATCGACGTCGGGTCCATTCCGGCTGCCGACCTCGACCCAGGTGAGCTTCCGGAAGATCAGTTCGATCGGGCCTTCATCCTGGCTCACCGCTGGGCGCTCGACTCAGCCACGCCGGCCTCGCTGACCGTGGTCTCGGGGGAACAGGTCCCGCTGGCCACGGTGACCTGCCGTGTGGCCACGCCCGCGGCCCTCGTGGGCATGAAGCTCCAGTCGGCACCCCGTCGGCGGGCCGAGCGGGCGCGCAAGGGGCCCAACGACTACGGGGACCTGTACGCACTGTTCACCCGCCCAGAGTCGCTGGCCGGGATCGTCACTGACCTGCCGGGTGCTCCCCATGGGCTCGGCTAGTGGTGCGCTCAACGCATCGAACTCGAATTCGTCACGGGTGCCGCTCGCACTGCCCGGGCCATCCGACAGACCATGCTCGCCGACCCTCCGACTCCCGAAGACATCGAGTCGCTCGGTCGCTCAGTTCTGACCGGGCTCGGACGAGGGTAGAAGTTCGTGTGACAGCGGAGGGCATCTCCGGAGGAGAATTGAGCGACTTCAAACCTTCTGATCAAACCTTCTGACTCGGTCTTTCAAGGGGTGCAACAGTGGTCAAACCTTCTGATTCGCCTGCCTGCAAAGAACGAAAATAGCCAACAAAAAAGCCAACAATTGGGTCCCAGGGCGTAGCATCGAGTCCCAGACGATTTCGCGGTTCAAAGATCACACCCCATCTGACCTGCAGATTTGAGACAATTTAGGACGTGGCGGGACCCGGTAAAACGATCCCAGGGCGCGCTACGGATCAGAAGGTTGGGGGTTCGAATCCCTCCGAGCGCACCAT
>CAVWNV010000011.1:0-562283 GCA_963756515.1 uncultured Acidimicrobiaceae bacterium | reverse complement strand
CAGCCCGTGCCACCGAACCAGCTTGTACCCGTGGTTCGAGCACGGACCGCACGGTTGGTGAACCGACCCGGGTCAGGACGCTTGTGTCGACCAGATAGGTTAACGCCACGCGTCATCTCGAACAAAGAGAGGCATGTCGGCGAGCGCGTCCATCGAGTTGCGAACGATCTCTGACCGGCCGGCGCCCGCCAGCCGAAGCGCCTCGTTCACGGTGGCCTTGATCGTGAGGGTGCCCAGCTGTGATCGGGCCGCATCAAGTGCTTCCTCGTCGATGTCCACGAGTCGCTTGGTCATCCGCTCAGTATATATTGACGCGACCACGGTATATACAAACGTCGAAGCCAGGAGGCCGGGCGAGGCAGCCAAAAACCGAAACATTCGCCCCACTACTCCGTTCCAGGGCGCCAGGCAGTTGCCAGTTGGTGCTACCGGCCGTCGAAGTCGAGTACTTCGAGGTGCGCAGATGCGGCACCGTGGGTCTGGCCGGCTCGAGGTGTCACGTGTCAAATGCCCTATTTTGGTAACGATGCCGTACCAAACAGGGCTTCGGACCCGCCTTCGTCCGCGATTTGGCCGCGAAAAATCAGGTTGAGACCACTTCACCCGAACGGTGCCTTAGAGTTGCAGGACGCTGGGCTCGGGCTCGTGGCGGCAAATGGCCACTCGCCGGGTCGGAACAGCGAACGAAGGGCTATTGGGGGCCGGTCATGAGACCTAGGGACGACGTACGCGCTCCGCAAGCCATCGCACAGCGGCATCCATTGCCGCCGAAATGGGACCAGTGAAGAGAACGTTCTCCCGGACCGAGCCGACGCTGACCGACTCCATCCGCTCCGTCATGCGAATGCTCGGCCTGGGTCTCTGCGTCTGCGGATCGCCGCCTTCACCTTCCTCTCCCTCTGGCGGTCTGAGCCAAGCGGTTCTCCTGGTGCTTGTCTCAGAGGTGGCGGTGGCCGAGCTCCAGGGCAAGAACTCGATCCATGCCCTCGGTCGTACCTTCTCACCGACGAGCGTGATCTCGATCTGTTCCTGGCATTGGTGCTCTTCCTCTCCACCAGCATCGTCGCCGCCCTACTCAGCACGTCTGTCTCAGAACAGGCCCTGACGATGACCCGTACGCGCATCGTCACCGGGTTCTTCCGGTCCAACTGGTTTCTGCAATCCACCGAGCGGCTCGGGCATATCCAACAGCTCCGGTCGATGAACAGCTCGGCCACCGGTCAGGCCGTCCAGACCCTGTCGAATGGCCTTCAATCCGTCATGATGGTGTCCGGGCTCTTGGGGGTGGCCCTTACAGTCGATCCGGCCGCGGCGATCGCGGTCATCGGCGTCGGCGTCCTGCTCTCGCTCATACTCCGGCCGCTCAACGTGCGCAGCAGGCGGGAAAGGCGGCTCTCCAGACCACGAGAGCCATGGCCACACAGGTGACCGAGTACACCCGTCTGAGCCGGGACTTCCGATTGTTCGGTGTGGAGAGCCGGTCATGGAAAGCTCACCGGGTTGATCCAGGACACGGGTCATGTGTACCGCCGGACCCAAATGCTGTCCCAAACAGTGCCCATCCTGTACCAGTCCTTCGCACTCGGATTCATCATCGCTGCCATCGTCTTGCTGGCCGGTGCCGGGCATGCGAGGTTCGCCGAGCTCGGACCCATCCTCCTCCTCGTGTTGCGATCCGTCGGCTACGGCTCGAACATCCAGAGCTCGATCCAGGGACTCCGCTCCTCTCAGGGCTTGCTGGAGGACGTCACACGGGAGCTTGGTCGCTTCCAGGACGCTCAAACCGAGCCCGGAGAGCGTGTGCCTGAGTCCTTCGAGGTGGACTTCGATTCCGTGGAGTATTCCTACGACGGAGTGACGCTCGCCCTCTCCGGTATCACCATGCACATCCCGGAAGGGAAGATCATCGGTGTGCTCGGACCCTCGGGCAGCGGCAAGACGACTATCAGCCAGCTACTGCTGGGCCTACACGAGCCCACGAGCGGTCGGGCCACGATAGGCGGCGAAGACGCGGCGGCGATCTCCAAGAGCATCCAGCACAGCACGGTTGCACTCGTGCCCCAAGAGCCAGTGCTCCTGCAGGGGTCGGTCATCGACAACATCAAGTTCTTCCGGAACTTCGAGGAGCGCGAGGTCATCGAGGCATCGAAGTCGGCATACCTGCACGAGGACGTCGTCCGGATGCCCGCCGGTTACGAAACTCCCGTGGGTGAGGGTGGGGGTGCCCTGTCGGGTGGGCAGAAGCAGCGTCTCGCCATCGCACGGGCGCTGATCGGCAACCCGAAGCTCGTCGTACTGGACGAGCCAACCAGCGGGGTGGACGGACGCACCGAGCAACTCATCCGTCAGACCCTCTCCGATCTGAGAGAGCGCGTCACAGTGGTGATCATCTCGCATCGCATCGAGACGACGGCGCAGTGTGACCTGATCCTGGTCCTGGCCAACGGAAAGATCGCGGATTTCGGCGAGCGGGACGCGGTCCTGGCCGGTCCGGCCTATCGGGACATCGTGTTGAGCCGGAACAGGCTCGGCGGGGACAACATCTCGGGTGGCTAGCAACGGGAGAGCATGTTCAATCGCACATCGTCTCGGTGCCTCCCGGAGTTGATTCCGGCCGGTCAGCCCACCCGGTGATGGGACCGCCGAACGCCACGTCAGGGTGCCTGGGCCGGGACGTCCACAGGGAGCTGGAACTGCAGATCGGCTGACGACTCCCCGACGCCGACGAGGTAGGTGCCGGCCACCACGGTGGGTGTCCCACCAGCGTCCGAGGCGAAGCCCGACATCGGGAGCACGAGCGTTGCACGGGTGGTGGCTCCAGGTGCCACGACGACTCTATCGAAGGCGCGGAGCTGCTCTGGGGGCTCGCCGAGTCCGGACGGATAGGCCACATAGGCCTGAATGACATCGGCTCCGGACCGGGAGCCGATGTTGGTCACGTCGACGTCGGCGGTGTAGCCCCCGGTCGGCGACAAAGCGAGCTGCGCGTCCGAGAGGTCGAACGAGGTGTAGTCGAGTCCGTAGCCGAACGGGAACAGCGGGGTGACGTCGTCGGCCTGATACCACCGGTACCCGATGTCGAGGCCGGTGCCGAAGTTGACCTCGGCGTCGATCCCAGGAAACTCCGCAACAGAGGACGCGGGCTGGGCATCGGGCGACATCGGGAACGTGATCGGCAGCCGCCCCGAGGGGTCGACCCGACCGGTGAGGACCGCGGCCACAGCGGAGCCGTCCGCCTCACCCGGGTACCAGGCCTCGACGACGCCGGCCACTTTCGACAGCCACGGCATGTACACGGCCCCGCCGCTGTTGATGACGACCACGGTGTGGGGGTTGACGGCGGCCACGTGGGCGATCAGCTGGTCGGCGTCGCCCGGTAGCTCGAGAGATCGGTCGGCCCCCTCACGCTGAAGCTCACCGGTGAAGACAACGGCGACGGAGGTCCGACGGGCGGCAGCGACGGCTGCGTCCAGTTGGGCCGTTTCGTCAGCGATGCCGAATGCGGGGGCGGGATACCCGTCGACCGCGAACCAGCGGATGGCGAGGGTGTAGTGGGCCCCGGCCCGGAGGGATACCGCGGTGGACAGCAGGTTCGGCGTGTGGAGTCCGGCCGAGGTCAGAACTGGGGCGCCGTTCACAGTCAGCCAGGTGTCGCCGACCTCGTGCAGTCCGATTCGATAGATCCCTGACGAGTGGGGGGTGATCGTCTCGCTCCACGAGCTCCAGTACTTCCCGGTTCCGGGAGTCGTGGCGGTGGCCACGGCGTCGGTCACGTTCGGCGCCAGGACGACCGAGATGTCATCCTTCCCGGGCTCCGCGCGGTCGGCGTGCAGGCGCGGCTCATCCGTGTCGAAGTAGCGCTTGGAGATGGTCTGACCGGTGACGATATTGCGGAGTGGGATGGAACGCAATCCCCCCTCGGCGTACCGGATGGTGGTCGTGGACCCGAGGGCAGACCGCAGGGCGGCGAGTGGCGTCGACACGAATGGCGCCACGACCGCCGAGCTGCCGTCACCGGAGGTGATCGGTTGGGTCGCCCCGGTTCCGATGACTGCGATCGACTTGGTGCCGTGCGCCAGCGGGAGTACCGCTCCGGTGTCCTTCAGGAGCACCATGGATGCCTCGGCCGTGGAGGTCGCCACTTGGGTGTGAGCCGGGGTGATGGCATCGGCCGACGGTTTGCCGCGGACGGGACGACCGATGAGCCGGTACCGGAACATGGTGGTGAGCGTGGCGGTGACCGACCGGTTCAGATCGGCGAGCGGGATGGCACCGGAATGGACTAGCTCGACCAGGGCAGCAGGCGAGGCGGGCTTGATGAGGGCCATGCCGGCCCGGAACGCCGAGGCGGTGTCCCGATTCGGCACGGCTGCGAGATCGGACCGAACGAATCCTGCGAACCCCCAGGATGCGAGGTCGGCGTAGACGGTCGGGTCCGAGCAGTCGTTGACTCCGTTGACCGAGCCGTACGAGCACATGATGGACGCAACGTGGGCCTGCTGCACGGCCTCAACATAGGGTGGGTTGAACATCTCGGCGAGCGCCCGGGCGGGAACCTGCTGGTCGAGGATGTGGCGCGCTGTCTCCTGCGGGTACGCGGTGACGTGTTTGAGGTTGGCCATGGTCCCGGTGGACTGGATGCCCTCCACCCCGGCGACACCCATGGCGCCGGTCAGCACCGGGTCCTCGCCGAACGCCTCGAAGATGCGGCCGGCCTCCGGCACTCGGGCGAGATTCAGCTCGGGCCCCTGGGCGGCGTCGATTCCCTTCGCCCGTGCCTCCTGGCCCATCACCGTACCTGTGGCACGCTCCATCGACGGATCGAAGGTGGCGGCCACCCCGATGGCGGCGGGCAGCTGGGTCACACCGCGCGTGTGGTAGGCGATCCCGTTCGGCCCGTCGGTGAGCGTCAGTGGTGGGATGCACAGTGAGGAGATCCCGAGGTTGGTGTTCTCGAGGGGCGGCTTCGTCCGCAGGACGACGAATGACGCCTTCTGGCCCAGCGTCATACGGCCCAGGACCTCGGCGGCCAGCGACGCTGCAGTGCCGTCTCCCTTTTGGGCCTGGGACACCCACGGGCAACGGTACGTCGCGCCCGACGTCGCAGGTGCGGCGTCGGCGCGGTGCATGTTCGCAAGGAACGTTCCTGCGATCGACGCGGCGGCGAAGAGCCCGAAACGGAGAACCCGTATGCGGGTGAGCCATCGGGGGCTGACCATTCGACCTGTCGTCGCTCCTTGCTCGCGGGCTTCGGTGTACGCTGATCTGCCGGAGTGTCCCGGGTGCACCCTACGACGCGCACGAATCCGGGTGGCGGACTTGGCGGTTGCTCCAGACCTGGGCTCCTGGTCCCGGCTTCTCAGCTTCGATTTGCCGAGTTCCGGGCCTGGTCGTAGCCCGATCATCCCGAACGTGAAGGGACCTGTGGCCGCTGTGGAATCCCATCCATTGTGGACACCCGTTGGTGCGCTGAAAGGAAGAGCTCGACGGTGGGCAGGGTGCCGCATGATCGGAATACTCTTTGCAGGTGGCGGCATCCGGATTCGGTCATCCGAACGCGGCCGCCGGAATGCCCATCGGCCGGCGGCTCGAACTGAGTTGGTTGCGAACGCGGCTGGACCTGGCCAGGGGTGGCTACCCCCATCTGGTCATCATCGAGGGTGAGCCGGGCATCGGCAAGACTCGGCTGGCGCAGGAGGCTCTGACCGAGGCCCGAGCCGGCGGTGCCGCCGTCCTGCGAGGGCGCTGCTATGAGCATTTGGATCTTGCCTACCTTCCGCTCCGCGATTCGCTGTTTTCTGCGATGACCCGTGCGCTGAGCGTTCGGCCGGACCGCCATTCCGACATGCGACTCATGGAGCATGTGCAGGAAGACAGCGTACCGGCTGGCCCCGACCTGCCGGAGACCTTCGAGCGCTCCCACATACGTCAGCTTTTGGCGCTCACCGAGTTGGCCATCGAGTTCGTGTCGACGACGACGACGGTTGTCTTCGTCGACGACATCGACTGGGCGGATCGGGCCACAACGGACTTTCTTCGGCATCTTCTCTTCCGACTGGACGACGAGCAGATTCCCCTGATGATCATGACGACCTCGCGAGCCGACCCTCACGCGCGCGCCGGTGACTGGGTAGCGAAGCTTCGGAATGAACCCCGAGCTGCAGTGCTGTTCCTGCATCCGCTCAACCCCATGGAATCCGCCGAACTGGCGCGCAGCCTCCGACCCGGTACACCGATTGAGAAAGCACGTGAGTTGGCCGTGGCCAGTGGGGGAAATCCCCTGCTCATCGAGGCGTTGAGTCGCTACGACGGGGGGGATTCGAGATTGGGCCGGCTTTCCGAGATGGGTCGGCCGCCCGAGCACCCCGTCACGGACGCGGTCCGATCCACGCTTCGATCACTGTCGAGCGACGCACGATCCACCATCAGTGCCGCCGCAGTCCTGGGCCCCGATTGCACCAGAGCGCTCCTCTCCGAGGTGACCGGATTTGAACGAGACCGACTCGCCCGAGCCCTCAATGAATCGACAGATGTCGGCGTCGTGGTGGATGACGGACCGAATGTCAGTTTCTGCCACCCTCTGTACTCGCATATTGCCTATTCGCTGACACTCCCGGTGAATCGTCGGGCACTGCATGCCGGGGCGGCCGATGCTCTGGAACGAAGCCGGATCCGTGGTGAGCCGGTGGTGGTGCGCTCGGTCGCTCATCATGTGATAGCAGCGGGCCCGGGTAGTCCGATTGTCCTGCCCGAAGGGCGCATGCGCCAAGCGGGAGAGGAAGCCTTGGCCTTGGGCGCCTGGAGCGAAGCGGCTCGGTACTTCGAGTCCGCACTCAGCTCTCAATCGCTGACCGTGACCGAGTCCATTGAGATCCACCGTCTGGCCGGCCTCAGTCGCAGGGGCAACCTTCAGCTCCCAGAAGCCGTCGGACACTTCGAGGCAGCCATCGACATGGCCCGAAAGGGAGCTGATCGTGCGACCCTGGTCGACCTACACATCTGGCGCATCCGCTGTGCCATCGGCAGTCGGGAGATGCTCGGAGTTGTCTCCGATCGCGAAGATCTGGAGGAGCTGGTGGACGACATAGAGGAAGATCATCCGCAATTGGCCGCGGAGGCGCTGGTCCAGCTGTCTCAGTCGTTCTGGGTCGAGTGGAAGATAAAACGCGCCGGTGACGCGGCACGCCGGGCCATGACGATCGCAGATCGTTGTGGCGACCACCGGGCGTCCGCCGGGGCGGCAGGAGCACTCACCGTCCCGATGTGGGCCAGCTATGACCTCCGAGGATCGCTGGCGACGTTGCAGAAGGGCGTCATGGAGGCCCGAATGGCGGAGGACGAGTCAGCGCTGGCGGGCGGGGCGCTATTCCGACTTCCGCTCGTACTCGTGTGGCTAGGCCGGTTGGACGAGGCCTTCGAGTCGGCCCTCGAGTGCTGCGCCATTGCCGAACGGGCTCAATACCCGCTCGAGCTCGGGCTACCGCTGGCCGCGCTGTGCCAAATCGCTACGGTTCGGGGTGACTTCGACCAGGTCGAGCACTACGCCCACCGGGCCTTGCTGATCCAGAGGTTGACCGGATACCACTGGGCCGCCGGACTCTTTCTCCCATCCTTGGCGTCTGCACATGTGGCGCGGGGCCAGTTCGATGCGGCCAGGGACGATCTCGACTCCTGGGCCCAGACCGCCGACGCCATGGAGGCCGCCACTGTGGCGCTGCTGATGAGGTGGGTCGAGTCGTCCGAGCGCGGTGTTGCCGTGCAGGGGGGGCCATTGCCGGCCCTGCCCACCGAACCGATGGTGGGCGCGGACGGTTGGGCAGCCGCTGCCGTAGAGATCGCCCGTCGGGAGGGGGCCACGGATGCTGTGCGACAGGCTCGGGATCTTCTCGCCGTCATGGATCACAGAGGCGGAGTGTTCACAAGCGGTTTGGTCACCCTCATTCCCCGGGTGCTGGGCGTTTCGATGGACATGCTGGGCGACGAGGACGAAGCGGTGCTCACGCTGAGGCGGGCCATGGCGGTAGCTGTGTCCCAGAAGGCTGAGTCGGAGCTCGCTCGCTCTCAGATGGATCTGGCGCTGATCTTGATGCGGCGCTCCGAACGGCGAGAGGCGTTCAAGCTGCTTGACGCGGCCAGTTCCACACTCCGCCGATTGGGTATGACCCCAGAGGAGAACCGGCTCGAACAGCTGTTCAGCGTGCCTACGGTCGAGGCACGGCGCGCTTCACGGGTAACCACCCTGGAGCATTCGGTGGTGTTCTTCTCTGACATCGTTGACTCCACGCGGCTCACGGAGGAACTGGGAAGCGGTCATTATCGGCTGCTCGCCCTGCAGGTTGAGAACGCGGTGACGTCGGCGATCATGGCCAACGGAGGGAGCATCGTCTCCGGTATCAGCCTGGGTGATGGATTCATCGGATTGTTCACATCGGTTGGACAGGCAATCTCCGCCGCTCGGCGTTGTGCCGTCGACGTCGGACCGACGGGCCTCCACCTGCATATGGGAATCCACCAAGGTGAGATTATTGTCGACGGCCCGAGAATTTACGGAGCCGCCGTCAACCTTGCGGCGAGAGTGTGCGGGCTGAGCGGTCCGGACGAGGTGCTCATCTCCGCTCCGGTGTACCTGGCGTCGTCAGATCATGTGCGGACGGAGTTCGTCGATCGCGGCGAGCACGAGTTGAAGGGGATCGCTCGCCCCCAGCGCCTGTACGGCCTCGTCAATGGGACCGATCTACCGGGCGACACGGGCTAGGGCTGGCTACTATTGGAGAGCGCGCGGAGCAGAGGAAAGGATCCATTGTGGGAATGATGCCGCAGTGGCTGGCGAAGACCCCCGAGATGTACGCCTTCGACCAGTACTTCAGTCTTGGGACTGGCCCCACGCCTGAGGCGGACCTCGAGGCCCGGTATCTGGCGGCGCTCGGCAGCCTTCAGAGCACCGGCTTCTGGCAGGCCGGGTCCATTCGTTCGTTGAGCACGCAGTGGAACTCGGCCACCAAGGTCGAACAGTCGATCAACGGGCACTTCGTCGGCGACTGGATCAACGAGAACTACCCTCGCGTCCGATCGGGTGGCAGGTACTGGCCACAGGTGCGATCGAAGCATGTGATCAATCGATTGCGAGCCGGTGTCACGATTGCCATCGGGATGGCATTGGGGAAGCCATCGCTGGAGCGCGTGCAGCCTCAGCTCGACATTTCAAAGCCGTATCTAAGCGACCTCTTTCAGGTAGCTGATGCCAACGGTGTCTCGACGTCGGGCGTGCTCCCGCTGGTGATGACCTGGGTATGCGTGGCGCCCGCCGGCGAGGACTTCTTCGAGGTGGATGCGGTACGCGGACCGACCGTGGTGGAGTTCGCCGTCGCCACCCCCCGACCAATGGGTCACTCGTCGGTTCTACCGCTGGTGGACAGGTTGCAGGCGGGTTTCCGGGCGTCTGAAACCTGAGCGATCTCTCGACCAGGTTGCCGTCGTTGCCCCGGAACCACCCAGTCCTCGACGACGCCAAGGCGGGTGGGAACAACAGGAGACTCAGAGTTCTCGCTCGTAGACGTACATGAGAGGGCCTTCCGAGCCACCAATCCGATTGCTAAACCCGAGCCGTTCGTAGAGACGACGAGCATCGATATCGGGTTCGTCGACGCCGATCTCCATGGTGTCGGCGCCTCGTTCCCGCGCCTCACTGATGGCCGCCTCCATCAGGGCCCGGCCGAGGCCGCGGCGCCTCAGGTGATGGGCGACAAAGAGCTCCGCCAGGTAGCTCTCCAGGCCGGCGGTCCAAATGGCCGTCCGGAATCGCAGCACCGCCACTCCATCGGGTCCTTCCCCGGCCAGGAGCACGAGGGTGTCGCCGCCTTCAAGGAGATGTCCGAAGCGGACCGCCAAGGTCGCGGCGGGAGGTGTCGGTTCGCCGAACTCCTCGTTGAAATCGTGGAGCAACTGAGCAATGGCGTTGACATCCTCGAGGCCGGCGGTCCGTACATTGTGCAGCGCACCTTCCCCCACTCGTCAACTGTACGTGTTCCAAGTTGGAGGATTGTGGATCAACTTGTTCCCCGATGTGTCGTGCAGCTGACAGACGCCAGGCCCGAAGAGGGAGAGGATTGGGACAGGTGTTGGCGCACAGTCCGGTTTTCGGACAGAGGAGGTTTGCAATGGAACAAGTGATCGAATACAAGTCCTGCCCTGGCCAGCGGAACGGGGTGAGGCCATGAGTCGATTTCGGGCTGATGAGCGGGTGGAACTGCTACGTGGGGTGAGGTTGTTCTCCAACTGCACCAAAGACGAGCTTCGGAGAATCGAGTCTCTGACTTCTGTGTTGGACGTGAAGGGTGGAACGGTGCTGGCGGAGCAGGGCACCATCGGCCATGAGTTCTTTGTCATCGCCGAGGGAGCGGCCAGCGCTTCGAGAAGCGGCACATGGCTTGCCCGACTCGACTCGGGTTCCTTCTTCGGCGAGTTGGCCCTGCTCGACGGGGGCGAACGCACGGCCACGGTGACTGCCGACACCGACATGAGTTTGATAGTCCTGTCTCGGAGCGAATTCCTTTCGCTCCAGAGTTCGGCTCCGTCAGTCGCCTACAAGATCCTCGTCGAGTTGGGATCCAGACTGCGCAAGATCTACGAGTACTACTTGGACGACACGGACCCTCCTTTGGTCCCCTTCGCAATGCCGGAGAGCGAGAGTGAGATGGTCGCCGCGGACGGATCGCTCACCGTCAGTTTCTGAGTGTCCGGCCGGGGCCCGGCGTTCGGGACGAGGTCGAATTCCCCGTCGTGACGGGTCGGGTGGGCTGACCTGACCGGGCCAGGTTGTGGATGGAAAGCCTCTCGCTGTTCGGTAGCACTGGTGCTGGTCGTGACAGGCCGCAGAGAGTCCAGGGTGAGCTCCCGCTGACGGTGTGGACCTGTTGGTGGCGCGGGCTGAACAACAGGTCTTCAGTTGCGGGGCTCGTAGCACCCCCGGTCAGGTTCGAGCCGGCTACGACCGTTCCCGTCAGGTGCCCCGTCGGCGCGCCGCGGACAGACCCTCTGTGTGGCGCAGGTCGGCACCATCGAGGGCAGCGCCGTACAACTTGGCAGTGGTCAGATCGAGTCCGGAGAGATCAGCGTGACTCAGGTCGGCACCAGTCAGATCGGCCCAATCGAGATCCGCCCCGGTGAGATCGGCCCCATCCAACTCGGCCCCGGTCAGGTTGGCTCCGGACATGTTGGTGCCGGTGAGCTTGGCTCCGTCCAACTCGGCGCCTTCCAACTTGGCGCAGGACAGGTCGGCCCCGGTGAAGTCAGCCATATGGAGCTTGGCGCCGGACAGGTCGGCCAGGAACAGATCGATGCCGGTCATGTCGGCATGCGTCAGATTGAGGCCAGCCAGATTCAATCCCGAGAGATTGGCTCCGGACAGATCGGCGGACGAGAGATCGGCACCGTCCAGAGTGGCCCGATCCAGCGTCGTCCCGTCGAGCTTGGCTCCGTCCAGATTAGCCCCATCCAGTGTCGCCCCGGTCAAGTCGGCACCGCTCAGGTCGACACTCATCAGTCCACATCTCGAAAGCTCGGAGTCGGCGAGTTCTGCATCGCTCATGTCGGCGCCGGTGAGGTCGGCGTCCGTCAAGACCGCCCCGGTCATGTCGGCGCCGTTCAACGCGGCCCCGGTCAGATCGGCACCGTCCAGCTTGGCGTCCTTCAGTTTCGCATCGATCAGTTTCGCGCCGATCAGATCTCGGCCCCGGAGGTTGGCTCCGCTCATGTCCGCTCCGGTCATGTCCGCGCCGACAAGGTCAGCACTGGATAGCTCGACATCTCGCAGGTCGGCCCACGTAAGCGTGGCCACGGACAACGTGGCGTCAGTCAGGTCGGCGCCGTTCATGGTCGCCCCGTCCAGCTTGGCCCCGTCCAGCTTGGCCCCGTCCAAGTTGGCCCCGGTCAGATCGGCACCGGTCAGATCGGCACCGATCAGGTTCGCGTCGGTCAGATCGGCGCCGCTCAAATTGATGTCGGCCAGATCCGCCCCGGACAGGTCGCGGCCCGAGAGATTCTCCCTTGCGCCGTCAACCGGCAGTCGCGCATCCGACACCGTCCTCATCGTATCAGCCCTATTGCAGTGTGCACTCTGGCACGATCCGCCGCCGCCACTGCCCTATGGCATGAATGAGTGTGAGTGAATCACCAGGTCAGACCAACCGCTTGCCGCAAGTGGCGAGCATGGAGGGGCCGCGTCGCAGTCGGCGGATGCGGAGTCGACCGCCGCGGGCCGGCTCGCCCTCCACCGGACGTAGACTTCCCATATGTTGGTGACTGCGACGCCGGAGACCGTCTCGCACGTTGTGGACCAGGGTGGTTCGCTGTTCGTCCGCTGTCAGAGGCAGAGAATCTGCCGCGGCGTCCTGTTCCTGCATGCCACCACCAAAGAGCCCAGATCGCTCGACGGCTACGAGCTGTTCGTGGTGGAGGCGGTATTGGTCCTCACCAGGCTTCCAGCCAAAGTCCGTCCCCGGGTACTCCATCT
The DNA here is from genome assembly GCA_963756515.1 of uncultured Acidimicrobiaceae bacterium. Lineage (GTDB taxonomy): Bacteria > Actinomycetota > Acidimicrobiia > Acidimicrobiales > RAAP-2 > Bog-756. The sequence goes on along the minus strand of CAVWNV010000011.1, from coordinate 549,772 downwards.
GTCCATGGAAGGACGGCGCCACCGGCATCCGGTCGCGTCCTGGGACGGCTGCGCCTTCGTAGCCTGACCCGGTTCGATCGCCAACACGGGGCCGTCCTGGTGAACGCCGGATGACACCAAGATGAACCTTCCGCGACATGTCGGCATCACCTGCTCGACTGTCCACTCGTCGGGTTGAGCATGTCCCTCGTCAGATGACATGGTGGCCGGACCGAATCGAGGAGGCGGCCATGTCGGACGGAGTGGGCAGAAGCGTCCATCTCACCACGGTTCCGTGAATCCAAGGGACCTCTCGCTCGAACGGTGGGCGGACGGGCAGGCCGACGTGTTCCGCTCACTGCTCCTGACCGCTGATGTCGCTGCCGAAGCACTCCGCCGAGGTCCGGAGGCCATGCGCGCCAGCGCCGACCAACTTCGTGCCGTCGTGAATGCCGGTCAACGGCGAGCTGGAACTCAGCCATGTCCGAATTCCGCCCTCGGACTCCGCCTCGAGGGCCTTCTGGAGCGCTATGGCTTCATGGCCCGATCCCTTGAGGCTCCTGTCGACGATTACGGGGACGGATACATCCCGGCCGTGGCCAATCAGCTGCAGAGACTCGGAACCGAGTTCGCGCTGTTCGTGGAAGACCTCGGGCGAGCTGTCGAGGGCCGCTGAACCGCCCACTTCGACCCGGTTCGGTGCCATCCGGATGAGAGCGATCTTCGGTCCACATAGCGCGGAGGGGCCACGATCGATGTCGCTTCGGAGGTCACGCGCCGGCACGAAGTTCAGAGAAGCCATCGATTTTGGTACCGCATGGCTTACGATGTCGCCACGCTGACGCTCCAGCGGCAGCGCGAGTCCACCGGGTCGGAGGTAGGCGAATGCATGACACTATCGAATTTCGTAGTTGCCCTGACTGCGGGTTCAGCGACGTGCCGACGTTGGTCGTCGATGACACAGTGACTGTGGACAGCGGTATCAGCTGGCGATGCCGTTCCTGCCACTGTGACTGGACGGACGAACAGTACCGGTGGCTCTGGGCCTCGTAGCCTGGCTGCACGTTCGGCCCACACGCCGTGGTCGTGGCGTCGTAGGCCGATTGCCGCCAGGTGTTCCCATCGGTCCCGGATGGTGAGACGGGTCAGACCGAATTGCCCGGAGCAGAGGGCCGGGTCCCGAGGGCCAGGCGGGCGCTATCGGGACCCAGCGATTGCGCCAACATCTCCCGAAACACCTCCTCCGACATGATGTTGATGCGCCGATCGAAGAGGGACGGGCAGAGAAGCCAGTAGATCGGTCGGCACCCCGTCGATTTCCACCGGCGCAGCACTGCCTTCATCCGGCCACACCGTGGGCAGCTGAACTTCACGCCGGACAGTTCGTCGCACCAACTCATGAAGCGCTGACTCTGCGTGATCTCTCCCTCACGGGCAGCGCGACGGATCTGCAGTCTCCAACGCACTTCGCCCGTCTGTACCGCGTCTGGTGGATCTCCTGCCGCTCTCAATATTCTTCTTCGCCTCCCGCCTCGGGAACGAAACCCACGCGTGCTGCGCGTTCGAACTTCCGAATCCGGGGATGATAGAGCATCGGGGACGAACTCGCCGGGGGCGGCATCCGATCATCAGCGGCGATGGAGTGCCGGTTCAGATCGTCGGGACGTACAGACCATCGCGGTGCGCGCCCTCCAGCCCTGCGGGGGAGGAGAACTCCATCTCCTCGGCGAGGTCGCCGTACCGGAGCATCAGGACATCGAGAGGGTAATTCTGATGCAGGCGCCAGGGTGTCTTCGACGCTTGTCTGGGGAGAGCGTCGAGGGAGCGCTGGACATAGCCCGACGTGAGGTCCATGAAGGGAACACGCGGGATCGAGGGATCAGGTCGGCGGGGCGTGCATTGGACCTGACCGCGCTGGTCCATGTAGTTGAGGAGTCGGCACACGTAGTGGGCGGCCAGGTCGGCTTTGAGGGTCCACGACGCGTTCGTGTATCCCACTGTCAGGGCCAGATTCGGCACTCCGCAGAGCATGATTCCCTTGTAGGCCACGGTCTTCGATACATCGACCGCTGTTCCGTCGACGGCGATTGCCATGCCGCCCATCACCCTCATGTTCAGGCCGGTGGCGGTGATCACGACGTCGGCTTCGAGCTGACGGCCAGACGCCAGCAGCAGTCCCTGTTCCGTGAACGACTCGATCCGGTCGGTGACGACCGAAGCCCGGCCGCGGCTGATCGCCTTGAAGAAGTCACCGTCGGGAGCGAAGCAGAGCCGCTGGTCCCAGGGCTGGTAGCGGGGGCTGAAATGCGTTTCGACGTCGTACCCGTCCGGGAGCTGCGATTCGACACCCTTACGAAGCAGTCCCTTGATGAACTTGGGTGCCCGGCGACTGAGTTGAAACAGCAGTGTCGCGATGGCGACGTTCTTCCAGCGGATGATGGGATAGGCCGTCTTCGGGGGTAGGTAGCGACGCAGAAGATCGGCCAGGGCGTCGTGTTCGGGCACCGAGAGCACGTAACTCGGTGACCGTTGGACCATCGTCACGTGGGCGGCCCTGTCGGCGAGGGTTGGGACCAGCGTCACCGCTGTCGCCCCACTTCCTATGACGACGACCCGCCGGCCTGTGCAGTCGAGATCCTCGGGCCACTGTTGGGGATGCACGATCCGGCCACGGAAGCGGTCGACTCCCTCGAAGTTGGGTGTGTAGCCCTCGTCGTACCGGTAGTACCCCGTGTTCAGGTACAGGAACGAGCACGTCACCGTGGCCGGTTCTCCGGAGTCGGCATCCTCGAACTCGACCGTCCATCGGGCATCGCTCGACGACCACGAGGCCCCTACGACGCGGTGGCGGTAGCGGATTATCTCGTCCACGCCGTAGGTCTGGGCCGTGTCGCGTATGTAGCGGAGGATCGATGGGCCGTCGGCGATGGCCTCGGCTTCTGTCCACGGCATGAAGGAGTACCCCAGGGTGAACATGTCGGAGTCGGATCGGATGCCCGGATACCGGAAGAGGTCCCAGGTCCCTCCGCTCACCGCCCGCTCCTCGAGAATGGTGAAGGTCTTGCCCGGGCACTCCGTCAGCAGATGGCACGCCGCACCGACGCCGGACAGGCCGGCGCCGACGATCAGGACGTCGAAGTGTTCCCCGGTGACCATCGAGGTCCGACTGTACTTGACGGTCATGGACTGGCCGGGTGGGCCGCGCAGAGACGGAAGGGTTCGCCCGGCACCAGAGTCACTGTCGGTCGAACGAGGTGTCTAGCGCACTGCTCCGCTCGGACCTCCCTGGTCGGACATTCACGTCGGTGGCGAATCGGCGGCTGCCGGCGTTGGCTATTGGTCGGGGTGGGGATCGCCCTAAGCTGGGTCGGTACCGAGGGGATGAGGACGAGTCGGAACCATCCGGATGTCAGGCTTGGAACCGACGAAGACGAAGGGAAGAACCGTGCAGACAGAAGCAGCGATCCTGTGGGAGATGGGCGGCGATTGGAAGGTCGAGACGATCGAGCTCGATCCCCCCAAGGCCGGCGAGGTACTCGTGAGAATCGCCGCGTCCGGCATGTGTCACAGCGACGAGCATCTGCGGACTGGAGACCTGGGAGGGCTCTACCCGATCGTCGGAGGGCATGAGGGAGCCGGTGTGGTGGAGGAGGTCGGTTCGGGGGTCGTCGATCTTCGTCCGGGGGACCACGTCGTGTTCGGGTTCGTTCCCGCCTGCGGGAAGTGCCCGTCGTGTGCACGTGGCCACTCGAGTCTCTGCGACGTCGGCGCCGAACTCATGATGGGTGCCCAAGCCGATGGGACCCACCGACACCACGCGTCGAACGGGGAGGACCTCAAGACCATGGTCTGCCTGGGCACGTTCGCCAAGCACACCGTGGTGAATCAGGCCTCTTGTGTGAAGATCCTGGATCACTACCCGTTGGACAAGGCTTGCCTGGTTGGATGTGGGGTCACCACGGGTTGGGGATCTTCGGTCTACGCCGCCGAGGTCCGACCCGGAGACGACGTGGTCGTGATCGGTATCGGTGGCATCGGGGCCGCCGCTATCCAAGGGGCCAGGTTGGCCGGGGCGGAGAGGATCTTCGCCATCGACCCGGTCCCGTTCAAGCGGGAGATGGCGACCACCTTCGGTGCCACTCACACGTCTTCCAGCATCGAGGAGGCATTGACGCTGGTCAACGAGGTGACCTGGGGCAAGAACGCGGACAAGGTGATCTGCACCATGGGTGTCGGCGATGGCCGTCTGATGGAGACAATCATGCAGCTGACGGCCAAGAGGGGCCGGGTGGTGGTCACCAACATCCATCCGATGGCCGAGACAGACGTGACGCTCTCCCTCACATGGTTGACGTTGCTGGAGAAGCAGATCGTCGGCACCATCTTCGGCTCGGCCAACATCCGGTACGACATTCCGCACCTCCTGAGGCTGTACGACCAAGGTCAACTGGATCTCGACGGCATGGTCACGCAGACATACAAACTCGAGGACGTCAACCTGGGCTATGCCGACATGCTTGGAGGGAAGAACATCCGCGGCGTCTTGGTCTACGAGTAGCAACGATCCATCGCCGTCCCGCGACTCCCGGCGACCGGAGGTCGGCACGGCGCAGGGATGTCGAACAATCGGTGGCAGTGATCTGCGGGTCCGGTGACCTATCGTGACGGGGTGACTTGTTGGTCCAACCGGCGCGACGTTCGATCAGGATGTGGCGGGTGCCGGCTCGGGTCCGGACCGATCGGGATCGACTCCGGCCGACCCGAATTGCGAGGAGTGTCGTGATCCTCCCTCTCTATGCACTGGTGAAGATCGTGAAGTGGACGCTGATCACGGTGACCTTCGTGCTGATCGAGTTGGTCAAGCTCGGAGGCCTTCTCTTGTTCATGATCTTCGTGGCCTGTCGTGCCGTGGTGCGCCGCCTTCGGGATTCAAAAGGAGCAAAGGAGCCTGACGAACTGCAGGGCCTCTACGCATTGCAGAACGGACCGCGAGGGGTCTCACGGGATACCTTCGACGCCCGGTGGCAACGGGAGCGCGACCTTCGTGTGGCTGAGCGGCAGGATGCCCTGCCGGCAGACGGGGCGCACGTCGACAGGGGCGGTGGCGGACCGGGGCGTTGACCTGCCCCCGGCCCGTATGAGGATCGGCCATCCACCCATCTGGCCTCTGATTGCTTTGGCCCTTTGCAGGTCGGCGATGCCGTCAATGCCCCAGTTCCCATTCTGATCTCCGGGCGCGACTCATTTTGGCTGTTTGTACTGTGTGCCCGATCGATTCCACGTAGGGGAATCCCCGGTCCTCATCGCCGATGAAGGTCCAGCCGAACCGGGCGCCATGCTTCTTGGATGACCGCGGTCGATCGGTTGGAAGCGCTCCCGGCAGTGGATGCGGCGAAAACCGCCACTTGGCAATCACGGTGGGTTAACGTGAACGCGTCGGCCATGGGTGCGATCAGACGATGAACGACAGGAACGGGTGGATCAGAGGACCACTGGGCAGGGGCTGGAAGGACTTGCCGAAGGAGCCGAGGTAATTCATCTATGAAGCGTCTCTTCAGAATCCTCGGAATCCTGGTGGTGATCTCGATACCTCTGGTCATCTACATCAGTGCAAGTAGCGGTGTCGACTATGTACACGGCTTCGGGAAAGCCTGCTCCATTCTTCATGATGGATGGCGTTTTCACGAGCAGTGTGGCGTGCAGGTACCACCGAATCCCTGACGGTAGTCCCGGCTGCAACCATCCGTCGGCCCTGTCCCTTGGGTCTGTCCGCCCGGGCCGAGAGTGGTGATAGCGCCGGTATCGGGGGAGGCAGGGATCGCCTCACCAGGGGCGTCGCAGCGGTACCACATCGGGTTGTCGCCGCCGTTCCGACGGGGGTGGTGGACCGGGTCCTCGACGGGCGGATCGGTGGCCCCGATCCGGTCGATCAGCCCCCTCCGGACCATCACCGAATCGCGACCCGGGCACACGTATAGTGCTCTGAGTCGCCCCGTGACCTGGGGCGTGAAGCAGAAACGCCGTAGGAAGAACGGACGCAGGAAGACAGCCGTACGTGTTGGCAAGGTGGGTTGAATCCGCACTCGCATTGGCGAACCGCCGGCCGACAAGGAGCAACTATGAAGCGAATCGCCTTGGTCGTAATCTCGGGCATCGCCCTCATTGTCCTCAGCCTGACCTTGCAAGGTGCGGCATGGGGAGGGGGGACTGGTCCTGGTACTCCCGTCGTCACGTTCGACAACTCCGCCCAAGCGGTGCAACTGACCATTCCGACCTCGGACTGCACGTCGGGGACGAACTGCCAGTGGAAGTTCTACCTCACGGAGCCCAGCCACTCGCTCGTCGTAGGCAGCATCGACGGATCGTCGGGAACGCTGACCATTCCCTACCCCGCCAGCTACTGCGGATCGATGGAGGCCGAGGCCTACGTCGGGCTGGCGTCGTCGCCGGCGGTCGAGCAAACCGTGAACGAGTGTTGTTCGCCGACCCCGTCCACGACCATGCCACCGTCATGGGGGTCGACCACCACGACGTCGAACTCCATGCCGCCGCTGGCGCCCATCCCGGCCCCCACCTCCACGACCACCACGACGTCGACCTCCCTTCCGCCCGGGAACGGCGCCGGAACAAACACATCGCCACCGTCGGCGGCGGCAGCCTCGCCTCCGACCGTTGGCTCTGTCGCGGCCAGCAGCGTCACCCCGACAGCCAATGCATCGGCCGCAGTCCCGGCGACTGTGCCTGCCACGGCCGGTCCGACGTCCCTTCCGTTCACCGGCCTGGACATCAAGGCACTCTTCTTCGCCGGCCTGGCGCTGGTCGCCCTGGGCCTGAGCATGCTGGTCAGACGCCGAGCCGGGACGCGCTGACAGCTGCGTTGACGTTGGGTCGCGGGCACGGGGTGTAACGCCTCCCGGCCGCCGGACCGCAACTGTCGTTAGGGAGTGTCGGCCCTCACCGACATGACGCCGGCTCCGGACTCGAGGCCAAGCGGCGTGGGCGGGACGGCTCTCCACTGGTCCATCACCCGCATACAGGCCACCCCGTCCGCGAATGACGGTGCGATCTGGCGGTCCTCCATGACGGCGTCACGCACCTCGGCGGCCCAGGCTCTCATAGCGGCGTGATGCGAGTCGCCGGTCCCGGATTGGAAGTCGATCTGTTGGCGATCCTGGTCACGGTGGCGGACGACGAGGCGCGCGTCACCCACGTTCTCGATGGCGCCCTCTGATCCCGTGACGACGATGCGGGGCGCCATCGGGACCCCCGAGGTGAACGAGGTGTCCACGGTGGCCGTTGCACCCGAGGCCATTTCGAGCCATCCGACGAATGCGTCCTCGGCGTCGCAATGCCGGAGCCTTCCGTCCGTGTCGAGACGCTCGTTGATCGTTGTCCACGTGGCGGCGCCAGCGGCGCGCACGTCGCCCAGGAGCCAGCGGATGAGATCGATGGCGTGTGAGCCGAAAGCACCGATCCATCCGCCGCCGAGTGAACGATCGAACAGCCACCCCCACGGGCGGAGGGGAACCCGTGAGCCGGAGGTGAAGGCGGTGTACGACAGATGCTCCGGCTGCCCGATGGCACCGGAGACCATCAGTTCGTGCATGGTCCGCCGGGCCGGCTGGTGGCGGAACTCGAAGTTGACGAGGTTCACGACGCCAGCTGCATCGGCCGCCTGGGCCATGGCGACGGCTTCACCGACCGACCTACCGAACGGCTTGTCGCACAGGACGGCCCGGCCTTCGTCGAGGGCCAGGGTGACGTGCTCCACGTGCAGGAACGGTGGGGAGTGGATCGAGATCAGGTCCACTCCGGACCGGCAGAGGGCCCGTACCGCATCCTGATCGCGGGGAGTTACCACTCCGATCACCTCGCAGTGGCTGGCCTGAAAGGCGCCGGCCACCACCCGTCCCCCGAAGCCGGTTCCGATGATCCCGACCCGCAGCGGTCGCCGGACGGAGGAGCCCACCTCAGACGCCAGCGTCCCTCACCTCGTGCAACTCGATGGCGTTGCCGGAGGGGTCGTCCAGGAATGTCTGACGATTCGAGCCCGAGTCGACCGGATCGGCGATGTCCACTCCCTTCGAACGGAGCTCCTTCACCACGTCGTCGAGGTCTTCGACCCTAACGGCGAAGTGCTGGCCGAGGTTCCGAGGCACTGGAGCCTCCAACAGGTGGATCTGCTGGGTCCCGAGGTTGATCCAGGCGCCCGCGACGCCGAAGTCAGGGCGGTCGGGTCGGACTTCACCGCCGAGGACATCGGTGTAGAACGCAACCGACTCCGGCACGTCGGACACGTTGATGGCCACGTGGTGGATGGCGAGTGGTTCCATGGCCCGAGTCTGCTCCCATCGGGGCAGCTCCGCAACGGAAGGAGGCTCTCGGGATTCGGACGGGCGGTGGAGGCTGAGGAGTGGCTGTGTCATCACGTCGTCACCTCCATCCGCGTTGACACCCTGCCGGCCGGCGTCTTAGCCTTGCCCTCGACGGGCGGCCGGTTCACAGCAGGGGCGTCGGGGGGGAAATGACGGAGATCACGGGAGCGATCGGCGTCGTCGCCATGACCGCCCGCCACATGACCTGCGTGTGCCGGCGCCACCCGTGGTCCCCGGGTTGCCCATGACGGCCCCCCGGCGGACGTCCCGGGCGCTGATGATTGCGGCGATCGTGGCCTTAGTCACGACCTCGGTATTCGTCTTCTCCGTTCCGGCTGACGCCGCCAGCGCAGCCGGAGTCGTCCACAGCGAACGGGCCCGCCCGACTGCCCCGACCACCAAGACCGCCAAGACGGCCAAGACGGCCAAGACGGCCAAGACGGCCAAGACCACCAGAACCCCCAAATCCGCCAGAACCCCCAAATCAGCCGGAACCCGCCGAGCGGCCGGTGCCACCGGCCGGACTACGGCGGAGGCCGACTCGGCCCGGGCTGTCCCCCGGACATCGGCGTACCTGGCCCCGATGACGGGCTCCTACGGCTTCAAGCTGACCTTCGACGGGCTGCACCGCAGCTATCTCCTCCACGTGCCGCCGGCGGCCGGTGCCGGAACGCCACTGCCGTTGGTGCTCAACCTGCATGGCGCCACGCAGAACGACTGGCTGGAAGAGGCCACCACGGGGATGGACGCCTCCGCCGACGAGAACGGCTATCTGGTGGCCTATCCCGACGGGACGAGGATCTCCAAGGTGCTCACCCCCGACCCCATCGCCAAACAGGAGCAGTACGGCTGGAATGCAGGCAGGTGCTGCGGTCTGCCGGTCACACGGCACATCAACGACGTCGGATTCTTGTTGAAGGTCATTGCCGACATCGCATCGCGCACCCCCGTCGACCTTCGGCGGGTCTACGTCACCGGAATATCCAACGGCGGCATGATGGCGTACGCCATGGCCTCGAAGGTCTCCGACCATGTGGCGGCCATTTCCTCGGTCTCCGGCCAGGTCGAGTTGACGACCATCCATCCGAGCCGGCCCGTGCCCACCATGGAGTTCCACAGCGTCGACGATCCCATCGCCTTGTTCGACGGGTCACCGAACCGCAACCCACGGCTGGTTCTTTCGGTGATGGAGGGTATCGACCAGTGGGTGAAGGCGGACGGATGCAACCCCACTCCCCACGACAGCCCGACCATCGTGGGTGCCACCGGCTCGATATCTGCCGGAGAGACCGCCACTCTGGTCACGTACTCCCACTGTCGGGGTGACACCGAGGTCACCCTGTGGAGGTTCACCGGTTCCGGCCACGTCTGGCCGGGCGCACTGTTCAACACCGGCCCCCCCAGCACCTGGATCTTGGCCGGAGTGGGCCGGGGGATCGTACTGGTCGACGCCAATGAGGCGATGTGGCAGTTCTTCCAGCGCTACTCGCTCCCACCGGGGGTGCCCACTCCCAGGGTGCCCGGACTCCCGCACTCGACCGGCCGCCGGCCCTGACCTGCGACGAGCACCGGGTGGGGGTCGGTTCCTCGGGGCCTGCCGTTCCGATCCCACGTCACGCCGACGGACCCGGTACCCCGGAGGGGCCGGGCGTAGGGTGGTGACAGGGGAGTGCGGAGGGTACGTTCATGATCGATGGTGACATCTCCGGTGCCGACCTGGACCGGCTGCACGAGACCATGGCCACCCATGTGGAGGCGGGCGATCTTCCGGGTCTGATCACCCTGGTGGCTCGTAGCGGAATCCCGCACGTGGACGTGATCGGGTGCAAGGCCTTCGGCGACGAGCGGCCGATGGAGCGAGATGCCATCTTTCGAATTGCCTCGCTGAGCAAGCCGGTCACGGCCGCGGCGGCCATGGCCCTGGTCGACGAAGGGTTGTTGCGGCTGTCCGACCGCGTCGACGAATGGCTGCCCGAGTTGGCCGGTCAACCGGTCCTCCGCACGTTGGACTCCGAACTCGACGACACGGTACCGGCCGGGAGAGCTGTCACCGTGGAGGACCTCCTGACCTTCCGGATGGGGTTCGGCGTAGTCATGACACCGCCGGACTCCACGCCCATCCAGCGGGCCGAGGCTGAACTGGAGCTCCGGACCCTCGGTCCACCCTGGCCTCCGACCCCGCACTCGCCCGACCGGTGGATGGCCCTCTTCGGTGAACTCCCACTCATGGCCCAACCCGGCGAGGCATGGATGTACAACACCGGGGCCCAGGTACTGGGTGTGCTGGTGGAGCGGGTCGCCGGCCGGCCGCTGGAGACGGTCCTGACCCAACGGCTCCTCGAGCCCCTGGGCATGGCTGACACGGCCTTCTGCGTGCCGCCACACAAGCTGGACCGGCTGACCACGGCCTACGTTCCCCAACCGGGGTCGGGAGCCGTGGAGCTGCTCGACACCCCGGAGTCCAGTTACTGGACCCTTCCGCCCCTGTTCCCTGACGCGGCCGGGTGGCTGGTCTCCACCATCGACGACTTCTGGGCCTTCGTGCAGATGCTCCTGGCCGGTGGGGCCTACGAGGGAGGTCGGGTCCTGTCCGAGGAGTCGGTCCGGCTGATGACCACCGACCACCTCACACCCGAGCAGCGTCGGGCATCGTCACTCTTCCTCGGGTCCGGAGGAGGATGGGGACTGGGAATGCGGGTACCGGCCGAGGGTCCGAGGTCCGATGGGATGCCGGGAGGCTTCGGCTGGGACGGCGGCACCGGGACAGCCTGGCGTTCGGACCTCGACCACCGGCTCACCGGGATCCTCTTCACCCAGCGGGCCATGACCTCCCCCGAGCCACCGGAGGTGGCCATGGACTTCTGGAACGCCGTCTACTCGACCGTCCCCTGACCGATCGGGGGGACGCGGGCGTCAGCGATGCTCGGTCAGCTCCTCCAGCAGGTCCGGTAGGCGACCGATGTCGTCGATCACGTGGTCCGGCCGGCCGTCACGGCCGTCACGGCCGTCACGGCCGTCGCCGTCGAGGTCGGCGGGTCGGAACTTGCCGGTGCGCACCAGCACACCGGTGATCCCGAGCGCCTGGGCGCCGAGCACATCGGAGACGAGGTCGTCGCCCACCATCACCGCCTGAGTGGGGTCCGCGCCCATGTCGTCCAGGGCCGCCTCGAAGAACGCCGGGGCTGGCTTTCCCACCACGGTGGCCGTCACGCCCGCGGCGGCCTCGAGCCCGAGGAGGAATGCCCCCATGTCGAGCACGAGCCCGTCGGCGGTCTCGAAGCGGGTGTTGCGGTGGAGGGCCACGAGTGGGACTCCCGACAGGGCCAGGCGGAAGGCGCCGTTCAGTTCCTCATAACCGACACTGGGCCCGGCCCCACCCAGGAGCACCACGCCGGCATGGTCGGCGTCGACCTGCTCCACGTCCTCGAGGTCCTCGCCCAGGTCACCTTCGTTGACGACCAGGCAGCCGCGACCGGGGTACGTGTCGGCCAGGTACCTCGCCGCACTACTCACCGCGGTCAGGATCAGGGACCCGTCGACCTCCACGCCCGACTCGCTCAGCCTCACCGCGATGTCGCGCCGTGTCCTCGACGAGGTGTTGGTGACCAACCGGTAGTCGACATGGTGGTGGGCCAACCACCCCATGGCCCGGACCGCTCCCGGCAGTGCCTTCCACGACACGGTGAGCACGCCGTCGATGTCGAGCAGGACGGCGCCGGCCATAGGGGAATCTACCGCGCCGTCCGGGGTGTCCGCGCCCACGGGTGGACGGGGTGGTCGGAGCGGTGCCGGTGTCGACGTTGCCTCAACGGGCGGCCTGGGGGGAGGGGCTCGACTCGTCCGGCGCCGGGTCCCGCTCGACCTTTCGCGTCACCCGGCGCACGATGGTGGCGGCGGCGTCAGCGTCCTTGATGGTCAGCGCCACCGCCGAGGCCACCAGCGAGATGGCGGCGGCGGTGAGGAAGGCGGCGTGGTAGGCGGCCAGGTTGGGCGCGGTGTGACCCGCCACGACGTGGGTGGTGCCCACGGCCGCCAGTACCGTGGCCAACAGGGCCACGCCGAGGGCACTGCCGAGCTGCCGGCCGCTGTTGAACAAGGACGATGCCTGGCCGGTCTCGGCGTGGCTCACGGTGGCGAAAGCGGCGGCCTGGCTGGAGATGAACACCTGGGACATGGACAGACCCATGGTGAACATCAGGACCCGCATCCACCACAGATTGGTGTCGAAGCCCACCAGGGCCATGAGCGCCATCGAGGCGGCCACACCGACCAGGGCTGCCGACACCAGCCGCCGGGGTCCGATGCGCGGGTAGAAGATCCGGGTGGCCAGTTGGGCCCCGACCATGACTCCGAGCGCCTCCGGAAAGGTGTTCAGTCCGGACTGCAGGGCCGAGAGGCCCAGGGCGATCTGAAAGAACAGGGGTGCCACGAAGAGCACGCCGAGGAACGAGGCCATGCCGATCATGAGGACCAGGCTGGCCGACCGGAACAGGCGGTTCCCGAACAGCCGGAGCTGGAGGATGGGTTTGCTGGTTCTCAGCTCAACCCGCACCAGCGCGGTCAGCAGGAGCGCCCCGATGACGATGCTGGCCAGGATGCCCGGGCTGCCCCAACCCCGGTCGGGCCCCTCGCTCACGCCGAACATGACCAGGGCGAATCCGATGCCGGACAGCAGGAACCCGAGGAGATCGAAGGGACCAGGATCCGGTTGGCGGTGCTCGGCCAGGAAGAGGATCCCGAACGCGATGGCCACGATACCGATGGGAAGGTTCACGAAGAAGACCCAGCGCCACGACAGGTCGGTCACCAGCAGCCCGCCGAGGACCGGTCCCATGGCCGGCGCCACCGCGGTGGGGACCACCAGGATGCTCGAGGCCCGTACGCGTTCCTCGGGTGGGAAGGTGCGGAACAGCATGGCCATGCCCACCGGCGTCATCATGCCGCCCCCGACGCCCTGGACCACGCGGAACAGGACCAGTTCGGAGAGACTGCCGGCCAAACCGCAGAGGACCGAGGCGCCGGTGAAGATGGCCACCGCCAGCAGCAGGATCCGCTTCATGCCGAAGCGGTCCCCCAGCCATCCCGCCGCCGGGATGAACACGGCCAGGCTGACCAGATACCCGACTGCCACCGAGTCCAGTGCGGTGGTGGACTCGTTGAACTGGCGGCCGATGGCGGGCAGCGCCACGTTGACGATGGTGATGTCCATGATGCTCATGAACATGGCCGCGACGAAGACGACACTGACGCTGACCTTCGGGTTCATCTGGAAGCGTGCCATGGTCGGTGTTCCTGGACGGCGATCGGAGAGGGCCTGGACCGGATGGGGGGCGTGTCAGCCCGTGTGGCTCCCCGCCGTGGGCGACCGACTCCCCAGTCCGATCGATACCCAGACTCTACGGGACGGCTCCGGCCGACCGACCACGCCGGCATCAGCCGCCCAGGAAGCTCAGCCGGACCTGGCGGACGGGGTTGTCGTCATTGGTGTCCACCAGCACGACGCTCTGCCATGTCCCGAGTTGGAGCCGTCCGCCGAGTACCGGAACAGACAGCGACGGGCTGACCAGGGCGGGCAGCACGTGATCGGCGCCGTGCCCGGGGGAGCCGTGCCGGTGGCGGTAGCGGTCGTCCCGTGGGAGCAGGTGATGGAGTGCCCGTTCGAGGTCGACCTCGGACCCCGACCCCACCTCCATGAGGGCCAGTCCGGCTGTGGCGTGGGGGGCGAACACGTTGACCAAGCCGTCACCGCGTCCAGCCGAGAACCGCTCCACCGCCTCGGTGAGGTCGACCACCGAACGTCCCGAGGTGTCGACGGCCATGAGCTCGGAGTCCATGCGCCATCATCGCGCCGTGTCGGAACCGGCCGATAGGGTGCCCCTGATGCTCTCGACCGATGAGTGGGTCACCATCTCGGCGCTGGCCACGGCGGCCGGCACGCTGGTCCTGGCCGTGGCCACGTTTGCGTCGGTGCGGTCGGCCAACAACGCGGCGCGGGTGGCCGAACGGTCGTTCCAGTTCGCCTTGCGCCCGATTCTGGCCCCGAGTCGCCAGGACGAGGCCGAGGAGCGCATCATGTTCGGTGACCGCCACTGGGTGAAGGTATCCGGAGGCCAGGCGGCGGTCGAGGTGATCGACGGCGTCGTGTATCTGGCCATGCAGGTCCGCAACGTCGGCAACGGCATCGCCGTCATCGAATCCTGGCAACCGTTTCCGGGCCTCCGCATCAACGGAAACAGTCCCGCCGGTTTCGAGGGCTTCGAGCACTTCAGGCCGCAGACCCGTTCGCTGTGGATCCCACCCGGGGACGTGGCGTTCTGGCAGGGCGCCCTCCGGGACGAGACGGAGGACGTCTACCGGCCCATCGTCCAGGCCATCGCCGATGGTGCCATGGGCGTCGAACTCCTCTACCGGGACCACGAGGGCGGCCAGCGCACCGTCAGCCGGTTCACGATGGTACGGGACGATGACGGCCAGCGGTGGTGGGCGGCCATGTCCCTGCACCTCACCCCCGACGTACTCCCCGCCGACTCGTAGACGGCGCGATCCCGGTGGGGGCTGCCGGTGGCCGCCACCGAGGTCCGGGGGCCGTCGGCGCCACTGATGCGGCCGGTTCTATCCCGGGGTCGGGATGGGGCCCGGTTCGGCCCACTCCCGGTGGTGGGCGGGAGGTCGGGAGAGTGGCACCCGGTGGATGCTGGCGTTCTCCACCGTCTCCCAGACCATGCCGGCAGGGTCGACGCCTCCGAGGCAGGCGCGGAGCATTCGGATGCTGCCTCCGTGGGCGATGACGGCCACGTCTCCATCCGCCGGGTGGTCCGACAGCCCGTTCAGGAACTGGGTACAGCGGCGGTGGACATCGAGGAGGGACTCGCCGCCGGCGAAGGTGGCGCGGGCATCGACGACTCTTCCGTTCCGGATGCCGGTGGACTCGGACGGCAGGCTGGCGGACAGGGAGCCCTCGGCTGACCCGAACGAGCGCTCGCGGAGCAGCCGGTCGACCTTGATCTGGCAGCCCAATCTCCCCGCCACGATCTCTGCCGATTCCAGGGCCCGACGGAGATCGCTCGAGTACACGCGCTCGATCCCCTGATCCTCGAGCAGGGCAGCAGCCAGTCGGATCTGGCGCTTTCCGGTCCGGGTCAGCCGGGCCCCGTCGGTCTGACCTTGCACCCATCCCAGGGTGTTCCAGTTGGTCTGCCCGTGCCTCACGAGCCAGAGCCCCGGATCTGGCCACTCGCTATCCATGACGACACTCTGACCCATTGCCCTTGGACGGCGCTGGACGTCTGCTGAGGGAACCTTGGGACATGGATCCCCACCCTCTCGCCTGCCGATCTCGCCGGCCGGTAGGGTCACCGAGGTGGAACGCGGGCGTCGATGCGACTGGGCGGAGAGTACCGATGCCATGCGCCGGTATCACGACGAAGAGTGGGGCGTCCCATCTCGTGACGACCGCCACCTCTTCGAGATGCTCATCCTCGAAGGAGCCCAGGCCGGACTGTCCTGGTCGACCATCCTCAACAAGCGGGAGAACTATCGCCGTGCCCTCGATGGTTTCGACCCCCAGCGCATCGCTCGTTACGGCGACAAGAAGGTCGCTGCGCTCCTGCAGGACCCGGGCATCGTGCGCAACCGGCTCAAGGTCCGCGGAACCGTGACCAACGCCGCCGCGTTTCTGGAGACAGCGCAGGAGCACGGGTCGTTCGCGACGTACCTGTGGTCATGGGTCGGTGACACCCCCATCGTGAACAGGCCCCGTTCCACCACCGACCTCCCCGCTCGGACAGAACTCTCCGATCGGATCGGCAAGGACCTCAAGACCAGGGGATTCACGTTCGTCGGCTCGACCATCATCTACTCGTTTCTGCAGGCCGTCGGCATCGTGGACGACCACCTGGTGAACTGCCCAGCCAAGACAGCCAAGACAGCCAAGACAGCCCCACCCCAGCCCATACCTTGAAGCAGATGAGTCATGGAAGAGAAGCGCACAACAAAGAGGTACCCGCCTGAGCTGAAGGAGCAGCCTGAAGATAGTCCAGGAGCTCCGAGCACAGCCTGAATCGGCCTGGGATCCCCGGAGGCTCCATACCTTGGAAACGAGGATGGAGTCATGAACAGAGAATCGCACCATCGAAGCGGTACCCGCCTGAGCTGAAGGAGCGGGCCGTTCAGATGGTCCTCGACCTCCGAGCGCAGGATCCCCGGGACCACGGCGGTCATCTCGCCGGGTGGCCCGCCAGCTCGGTGTCGGCGCCGAGTCGCTGCGCGCCTGGGTCAAGCAGGCCGAGATCGACGCCGGCATGCGGCGCGGGCTCACCACCGAGGAGCGGCCGAGCTGAAGCTGAGCTCCGCAAGGAGAACCGGGAGCTGCGGCGGTCCAACGACATCTTGCAGGCGGCAGCGACTTTCTTCGGGGCGGAGCTCGACCGCCGACACAAGAAGTAGTCGCCTTCATCGACGCCCACCGGGACAACGAGACCGGTGGGCGTCGATGGGGGGTCGAGCCGATCTGCGAAGAACTCCAGGTCGCCCCCTCCACCTACTACGTCACCAAGACCCGGCCGCCGTCCGCGCGAGCCATCCCGGATGCCGACCATCGGTCCCGCAGTTGAAGGCGCTGTGGAAGAACAACTACTCCGTCTACGGACGCCGCAAGCTCTGGAAGGCGGCCACAGCGCCGGGACCTCGACGTCGGCCGCGACCAGGTGGCCCGGCTCATGCGCCCGCCAGGGCATCGAGGGCGCCACCCGGGCCAAGAAGCGCTTCACCACCAAGTCCGACGCCGCCCACGTCCGCGCCCCCGACCTCGTCAACCGCAACTTCACCGCCAGCCGACCCGATGCCCTGTGGGTCGCCGACTTCACCTACTGCTCGACGTGGTCGGGCGTCGTCTACGTCGCCTTCATCATCGACGTCTTCTCCCGACGGCTGGTCGGCTGGAAAGCTGCCCGGTCGATGACCGCCGCCCTCGTCGTCGACGCCCTCAACATGGCCGCCTGGACGCAGGCGGCACACCAGTCTCGACGAGCTCATCTGCCATACCGACGCCGGCTCGCAATACACGTCGATGCTCTACACCGAGCGGTTCGACGAGATCGGTGCCGACCCGTCCATCGGGACCGTCGGTGATTCGCTACGACAACGCCATGGCCGAATCGGTCATGGGCATCTTCAAGACGGAGCTCCACCGCAACCCCGCCGCCCTCGCCGACAACGGCGGGCCCTGGAAGGGACTCGACGACCTCGAGATCGCCACCTGTGCGTGGGTGTCGTGGTTCAACGAGGAGCGGCTGCACTCGCGAACTCAGCGACCGGACGCCGGCCGAGGTCGAAGCCGACTACCGTCACAAGTCTCAGCCCGCTGCGGCATGAGAAACCCAAACTAACGAGTCTCCGGCAAACCCAGGCCGATTCAAGACAGCCAAGACAGCCAAGACAGCCAAGACAGCCAAGACAGCCAAGACAGCCAAGACAGCCAAGACAGCCAAGACAGCCAAGACAGCCAAGACAGCCAAGACAGCCAAGACAGCCAAGACAGCCAAGACAGCCAAGACAGCCAAGACAGCCAAGACAGCCAAGACAGCCAAGACAGCCACGTGACCGTGTCGACCCGATGAGGCTGGGCCGGGCCAGGTGCCAGTCCCTCTTGCACGGTTCCGAGCACGGCGTGCTGGCGACCCTGCATCCACAGCGCGGCGTCGACCCCGTCCCCGTGTGCTTCGTGGTCGACGGTGACCGCGTGGCCGTGCCGATCGACCGGATAAAGCCGAAGTCGGGTGTCGAGTTGCAGCGGGTGCGAAATCTCGAGGGCGACGCCCGTGCCGCCCTGCTCTGCGATTACTGGGACCGCGATGATTGGTCACGGCTCTGGTGGGTTCGGGCGTCGATGGAACGTACCCGGGCTGACGAAGGGGCGCGCCCCCGGCTGGAGGATGGGCTTCGGCGGAAGTACCACCAGTACCTCGACCAAGACTTCGCCCAGCTGTTGGTCTTCCGGGTCACCAGTCTGACCGGCTGGTCGGCGAGTGCATCGACCTCGGAATCAGGATCGACTTCCGAGTTGAAGTAGCAGTAGTGACGGACACCCCCTGAACGTCACCCCCTGACCGTCCACCCCCCGTACCGGTCAGGCCGTGAACGACGCCACCACGTCAACCAGCAACCCCAGTTCGTCCTCGGTGTTGTAGTAATGGGGCGAAGCCCGGACCTTCGAGGTCGGTCCGGGCGCGACCATGTCGAGTCGGGCCCAGGGGGCATCGCTCACCGACACGTTGATGGAGGCGTCGGCACAGGCCGCGGCCACTTCGGCGGGCGTCACGCCGGCCACGGTGAACGTGACGATGCCCGAGCGACGCGTCCCGCCGTCGTGGACGACCACCCCGGGCACAGCCACGAGGAGGCGGCGGAGCTGCTCGCCCAGAGCCCCCACCCGCCCGGCGATGGTGTCGAGTCCGAGGGCCAGGGCGTGGTCGATGGCCACTCCCAGGCCGAGGTGGCCGGCCACGGGGACCTCGAAGTCGGAGAAACGGTCCGCGCCGTCACGGAACCGGTAGTGGTCGGCGTCCTCCCACACCGCCGCGCTCCAGCCGATGCCCGGCGGCCGGAGCCGCTCGGCGAAGTCGGACCGGACGAAGAGCAGCCCGGTTCCCCGCGGGCCCCGGAGCCACTTGCGACCGGTGGTGGTGGCCACGTCGCACCCGATGGCCTGCATGTCGACGGGCAGCTGGCCCACACTCTGACAGGCGTCGAGGAAGAACGGGACCCCGGCCCGCCGGCACAGCCGGCCGGCCTCCTCGACCGGGTTGATCAGGCCCCGGTGGGTCCCGATGTGGGTCAGTGCGGCCAGAGCCACCTGACCGCGGCCGAGCCGCTCGGCCAGGACTTCGAGGTCGAGGGTGCCGTCGGCCCGGCTGGGCACCACCTCCATGACGGCGCCGGACAGCTCGCTGACCTGCAGCAACCCCAGGTAGTGGCTGTCGTAGGCGATGCGGTCCACCAGGAGATGCTGTCCCGGGCCGATGCCGCCACCGAGCAGGAAGCCCCACACGACCTTGGTCCAGGCCTGGGTGTCCGAACCGGCCACCACCACCTCGTGAGGTGTGGCGTTGAGGAGTTGCGCCGCCGACGCCCGGACCGCGGCCAGCCGGTCGGACACCAGGGAGGCGGCCTCGTAGCCCCCCCGCTCCGCCTCCAGCCGCAGGTGCCCGACCACCGCCTCGAGGGTGGATCGGGTCGGGAGGGCGGCGCCGGCGTTGTTGAGGTGGGTGACCGTGGCGCAGCCCGGGGTGGCGGCCCGCTCGGCGTCGACATCGATGGTGGCCACGACCCCGGAATCTACCGGTGTCCACAGGTGGGGGCGGCCGGACTCGGTATGGTCGGGTCCATGAGCGAACAGTGGGCACCACTGCCGGACGGCGCCGTCGACCCCGACCCGCTGGTGCAGTTCGGTCGGTGGTTCGACGAGGCGGCCTCGGTGCTGCCCAGCCCCGAGGCCATGGCTGTGGCCACGGCCGGTCCCGACGGCCGCCCGTCGGTGCGGATGGTGCTGCTGAAGTCCTGGGCGGAGGACGGGTTCGTCTTCCACACCAACTACGCCAGCCGCAAGGGAGGCGAGCTCGCCGTCAATCCCGTGGCCGCCCTGCTGTTCCATTGGGAGCCCCTGGGCCGCCAGGTCCGGATCGAGGGCACTGCCCAGCGGTCCGGCGACGAGGAGTCGGACGCCTACTTCGCCACCCGGCCCCTCGGCGGACAGATCGGGGCGTGGGCCTCGCGGCAGAGTGCTGTCATCGATGGCCGCCGCCGACTGGACGATCGGGTGGCCGAGCTGACGGCGGAGTACGCCGGGCGGGCGGTGCCCCGGCCCCCGTGGTGGGGCGGCATCCGGGTCCGGCCCGAGTCCTACGAGTTCTGGCAGCACCGCGACGACCGGCTGCACGACCGTCTCCGCTACACCCCCCGGGCCGGTGGATGGGTGGTCGACCGCCTGCAGCCGTGATCCCGGTGGCCGTCCGGTCCCGGCCCGTTCCGGTTCCGGTTCCGGGGGGAGCGGTATGTTCTGGTCATGGCAGACGACACCACGCTGGTCCGGGACCGGACCGGCCAACTGCTCGACGAACTCGACGCCCGGACCACGCCCACGGAGGTGTTCAGGGCCCGGCAGTTCGAGCTCGGGCTGGCCTGGGTGTCCTTCCCCGAGGGGTACGGGGGGCTCGGCGTGGCCCCCGACCGGCAGAAGGAGGTCGACCGGCGCCTGGCCGAGGCCGGGGCCACGCCCCCGGGGGCGCGGCACTTCTTCGGGTTGACCATGGCCGGCCCCACCATGGTCACCCACGGGTCCGAGGAGTTGAAGGACCGCCTCCTGGGCCCGACCTTCACCGGCGAGGAGGCGTGGTGCCAGCTGTTCAGCGAGCCGGGGTCGGGCTCCGACCTCGCCAGCCTGTCCACCCGGGCCGTCCGGGACGGTGACGAGTGGGTCATCACCGGGCAGAAGGTGTGGAACACGTTGGCCCACATCGCCGATCGGGGCATGCTGGTGGCCAGGACCGATCCCGACCTGCCCAAACACAAGGGTCTGACCTACTTCGCACTGGACATGCACGCGCCGGGGGTCGAGGTCCGTCCCCTCCGCCAGATGACCGGCGAGGCCGAGTTCAACGAGGTGTACCTGACCGAGGTCCGGGTGCCCGATGCCGACCGGGTCGGTGATGTCGGGGAGGGCTGGCGGGTGGCCATGACCACCCTGTCCAACGAACGGACCTCGATCGGTGGCGGGGTGGGCGCGCCCGAGCGCGGCTCCGGCTCCATCGCCGAGGCTGTGCGCATCTGGCGGGAGGCGGGTCGTGAACACACCGCCGTGGACCGCGACCGCCTCCTGCGGTTGTGGATCGAGGCCGAGGCGCTCCGCCTCACCAACATGCGGGCCAGCCAGAATCGGAAGGCCGGGAACCCCGGCCCCGAGGGCTCCATCGCCAAGCTGATGTTCGCCGAGGTCAACATCCGGATCTACGAGCTCTGCATCGACCTGCTGGGCCCGGACGGACTGGTCGGCTACGACTACAGCATGCGGCGGTCGGAGGGGCTGGGCCTGGTCGGTCCACCCGGGTCGGCCCGCAAGCTGTTCCTCCGGTCCCGGGCCAACTCCATCGAGGGGGGCACGTCGGAGATCCAACGGAACATCTTGGGGGAGCGCATCCTGGGACTGCCGGGAGATGTCCGTGTGGACAAGGAGCTTCCCTGGTCCAAGGTGCCGCGCAGTTGAGCGGCGCCGTCCGGGCCGGCCCGTCCCGCCGCCGGTGACCGACGCCCGCGAGTTCCTCGGCATCCGGCCGGTGGACGATGACAGGCACTGGCGGCTCGATGTCGTGCCCGAGCTGACCACCCCGGGAAACTTCCTCTTCGGGGGATGCGGGCTCGGTGCCGCCCTGGTGGCCCTGGAGGCGGCCTCGGGGCGACCGACGGTGTGGTCGACGGCCCAGTACCTCTCGTACGCCCCGACGGACGCCGTGCTCGACCTCACCGTCACCCTGGCCGCCGTGGGCCGACGCGTCACCCAGGCCCGCGCCGTGGGTCGGGTCGGGGACTCCGAGATCCTCACCGTCAACGCCGCACTGGGCTCCCCGGGCTCCCTCGAGGGGGGTGGTGTCTGGGTGTCGCCACCCGAGGTGGCGCCCCCCGACCAGTGCCCACCCCGCCGTCTGCCCGACTTCAACACCACCTCCATCTTCGACCGCATCGAGGTCCGCCTGGCCCGGGGGCGGTCGTTCGAGGACATCACCAGCGGTACCGGG
Source organism: uncultured Acidimicrobiaceae bacterium (assembly GCA_963756515.1). Taxonomy (GTDB): domain Bacteria; phylum Actinomycetota; class Acidimicrobiia; order Acidimicrobiales; family RAAP-2; genus Bog-756. The sequence continues at coordinate 527,631 of CAVWNV010000011.1, read as the reverse complement.
GGCCCCGGCGACCCCGACAGCGCACTGTGGGCCCGGGTGCCGGGCCACCTCGAGCCGTCGGCGGCCACCCTGGCCATCATCGGCGACTACGTGACCGGGGGTGTGTCCCAGCCCCTCGGTCGCCGGGTCATGTCCCGCAGCCTCGACAACACGCTCCGGGTGGTCCGCCTCGAGCCCACCGAGTGGGTGCTGTGCGACATCCGGATCCAGGCCCTGGTGGACGGATACGGCCACGGCCTGGCCCACCTGTGGTCGGAGCGGGGGACGCTGCTGGCCACGGCCAGTCAGTCCATGAGCGTCCGCCTCTGGGAGTAGACCGGCCGGAGGCCGGGCCGGTCCGGCGGAGGGGCGTCTCCGAGGAGCAGACCGGCCGCCGGCCCCGCCGGCCCACGCCGGGAACCGGTGCCATCCCGCCCTACAGTCGGGGGGAACGCCCGGGTCCCCGGACCCCGACGTCGGAACCGACAGGGGAGAACCGATGAAGATCAGCACGCTTCTCAGCTACGCCGGTGGCTTCCGGCAGGCGGCGGTGGAGTTGTCCGACCTCGAGTCGGCCGGGCTCGACCTGGTCTGGGTGGCCGAGGCCTACGGCTTCGACAGCCCCAGTCTGATGGGGTACATCGCCGCGCTCACGGAGCGGGTCGAGATCGGCTCGGCCATCCTGCCCATCTACAGCCGGACCCCGACCCTGATCGCCATGACCGCGGCCGGCATCGACACCCTCTCCGACGGCCGCTTCCATCTGGGCCTGGGGTCGTCGGGCCCGCAGGTCATCGAAGGGTGGCACGGCGTCCCGTTCGACGCCCCGATCGGACGCACCGGCGAGATCGTCGACGTGTGCCGGAAGGTCTGGTCCCGACAGGCCCCCCTGGTCCACGAGGGCACGTACTACAACATGCCGCTGCCGGCCGGGGAGGGCACCGGGCTGGGCAAGGCCCTCAAGATCATCGGCCACCCGGTGCGGCCGGCCATCCCCATCTGGGTGGCCGCCCTGGGCGAGAGGAACGTGGCCATGACGGCGGAGCTGGCCGACGGGTGGATTCCCATGCTGTTCATGCCCGAGCGGGCCCGTGATGTGTGGGGCGCCTCGCTGGACGCCGGCGCGGCCCGACGGGATCCGTCCCTGGGGCCGCTCCAGATCACCGCCGGGGGCCCGTTGGCCATCGGCGAGGGTGACGACGTGATCAAGCTCCGTGATCTGGCCCGGCCCACCGTGGCGCTCTACGTCGGGGGCATGGGCGCCAAGGGCAGGAACTTCTACAACGACGTGGTCCGCCGCTACGGCTTCGAGCGTGAGGCCGAGCTCATCCAGGATCTCTATCTCAGCGGGAAGAAGGCCGAGGCCGAGGCCCTGGTGCCGGAGGAGCTGCTGGAGGCCACCTGCCTGTGCGGTCCCGAGGGCTACGTGGCCGAGCGCATCGCCGCCTACGCCGAGGCCGGTGTCACCCACCTGCAGGTGGTGCCGGTGCCGGTGGGCGACCAGCGACCGGTCGACCTCATCGCCGGTGTGAAGCGGCTGGCCGGCTGAACCGGCTGAACCGGCTGAACCGGCTGAACCGGCTGAACCGGCTGAACCGGCTGAACCGGCTGAGGGCGGGGCGCCGACGCGGCGTGGTCAGCACTCGATGACGGAGCCCTCGACGGCCACGACCACCGCCGGCTCCGTCCGGTCCCGGTACCGGTCGGCCACGGCTTCGAGCCCGTCGTCGGTGGCCCGGGGGCTGTGGTGGAAGAGCACCACCGTCCCCACCCTGGCCGCGGTCCCCAGCGCCACCGCATACTCCAGGGCCGCGTGACCGTAGGCGGCACCGTCGGGGAGTTGGTCGGCGGTGAGTTGGGCGTCGTGGATGAGGACGTCGGCCTGGCGGACCAGGTCCATGACGGGCTCGGTGAGCTCGCCCCAACCGTCGGGACCGGGGCCGTAGACGGTGGGGCAGTGGTCGGGGAGGTAGGCGACGGTCGACTCGCCGTCGGAGACGCGGTAGCCGAAGGTGGTCCCACCCTTGTGGGCCACCTCGGTGGCGCTGACCGAGAACCGCTCCAGCTTGTGGGGGCCGGGCTCCAGCGACGAGAAGGTCCACTGTCCGAGCAGCCCCTCGGGCCCGATGGGGAAGTTGGGTGGGGACATCATCCGACCGATGGCGTCGGCCGCGTCCCGGCCGTCGGCCTGGACCGGCAGGTAGAGGTCGCACCGGGCGTCGTCGCGGTCGATGGCGGTGCAGAACGGCAGGCCCTCGACGTGGTCCCAGTGGAGATGGGTCAGCAGGAGGCTGCCGTCGAACGGGGCTCCGCCCAGCACCGCCGGCAGGGCCCGGATCCCCGTACCGGCGTCGAGCACCAGGGTCGGTACGCCGGCGGGCCGCCCGGACGGACCGGGAGGCCCGGACTCGTGGGCGATGGCCACACAGGAGGTGTTGCCGCCGTACCGGACGAAGGGGAGTCCGGGGGTGGGTATCGAGCCGCGTACGCCCAGCAGGTGGACGCGCACCCCCTAGGCCTGCCGGTCTTCCCGGCCGTGACCCTTGGCCAACTCGTGGAGCTGGGACCGGTCCATGGCGGCGTGGGGCACCACGGCCACCCGGGACTTGGTCACCGCCACGAGGCTCGATGTCCTGACCCCGCCCTCCAGTCCGGCCCGCTCCCCGAGGACCGCTCCGGGCCCGTACTCGGCCAGGCGTTTCCCGTCCTGGTCCTCCACCCGGATCACACCGTCGAGGACCAGGAAGACATCGGTCCCGCCGTCCCCTTGGCGGACCAGGGTCTCTCCCGCCGCCACCTTCTTGAACTTGGGCTTGCTGCCGCTGCCCATCATCTGCACCGACAGGGCCCGCTCGAGCGCCGTCTCCACCGCGGTGACCAGTGCGGGGGAGTCCTGGTCGCCCCACGGGGTCTGTTTGCCGAACGACTTGCGGTACCAGTCCTTGAAGTCCGTGAGCCCCGACTTGGCCGCCAGCCTGTTGTCGCCGTCGTAGAACCAGTGCCGGGGGAAGCGGCTGGCGCCCCGTACCTCGAAGGTCGGGGGCCCGTCGATGTGCAGGGTGAGGCTGAGCGTGGACCAGACCAGCGGGGCCTGCCACTGGATGAACGGAGCCCGCCGCACCCGACGGGGGGCCGGGAGCCCGGTCCGCCCCCCGGCCGTCTGGGTGAACCGGACCCATCCGTCGCCCACCTCGGCCGGGGCCTGGATGAGGGGTAGGGCCACCGCCTCGAACTCGCGGTTGAGCCCGGCCACCCCGACGGTGGTCGAGCCCATGAGCCCACCACCGGAGTACCCGTACCCGGTGATGGCGCCGTCGCCGTCGGTCTCCAGCCACGCCGAGAGCAGGTTGGCGAAGCGGAACCGGTCGGCCTGGCGGAGGGCCTCGAGATCCTCGATGACATCCGGGGGCGGCTGGTCGTAGTGGGTGAAGCCGGCGTCGAAGGCGACACGGGTCCCGCCCCGCACCGCTTCGGAGGGGATCCACGACAGGGAGGTCACACAGCTCTCGATTCTCATGGCGCCATTATGAACCTCCCCCGGCGACCCGACCAAGGTGTCTCCCTGTCTCGGATGGTGTGGCTGGCACCACCCGGGCTGAGGTACCTGCGCCCTGTGAGGCCGGGCTCCCCTGTGGGATAACTGTTGCATCATGGTTACTCAGGAGCCGGCCGGTGCGACCATCACGGTCTTCCTGGCCGATGACAATGTCATCGTCCGCGAGGGTGTCCGCACGCTGCTCGAACGGGAGAGCGACTTCGAGGTGGTGGGCGTGGCCGAGGACTACGACACCCTGGTGGCCGGCGTGGTGGCCACCCAACCGAACGTTCTCGTGACCGACATCCGCATGCCCCCGAGCTTCCAGCGCGAGGGGATCGAGGCGGCCCGCGAGGTGCGTCAGCGGTGCCCCGGCACCGGCGTGGTCATCCTGTCCCAGTACGACGATCCGGAGTACGCCGTCTCCCTCGTGGCCGAGGGATCGGCCGGCTACGGCTACCTGCTCAAGGACCACATCGCCGAGGGCAACCAGCTCGTGGACGCGGTGCGCGCCGTGGCCACCGGGGGAACGGCGCTGGATCCCTCCATCGTCGACGCCCTGGTCCGTCCGGTCACGACGCACGGTGGTCTGACGGCGAGCGAGGAGACCCTGTTGAACTCGGTGGCGGAAGGCAAGCCCATCAAGGCCATCGCCGTCAGCCAACGGACCACGCCCGAGGCGGTCGACGCCCAGGTGGAGGCGTTGTTCGTGAAGCTGGCCCAGGGAGTCTCGGCGGGAACCGAGGGAGCCATCCGCCGGTTGCGGCTTCTCCACCAGTGCATCGTGGACCGGGAGGAGCAGGGTGAGTCGCTGTCCCGGCTGCTCCCGGGCGGACTGGCGGAGAAGCTGCGCCGCGACGGCCGGGACATCGGGAAGACCGAGGTGGTCGAGGTGACGGTCCTGATGAGTGACATCCGCTCCTACTCGACCATTGCCGAGCACGCCGACCCCAGCCAGCTGGCCGGTCAGCTGAACATCCACCGGGCGGCCATGAACGAGGCCATCCTGGGCTGGGACGGGACGATCATGCAGTTCGTCGGGGACGCCGTGATGGCCGTCTTCGGCGCTCCGTTCTCCCAGCCGGACCACGCCACCCGGGCCCTGGCCGCCGCGGCCGATGCCCACCGCCTGCAGGCCGAGGTCAACATCCGGTGGGAGCAGGACGGCCTGCCGGCGTTCGGCCTCGGGCTCGGTCTCTCCACCGGCGAGGCCGCCGCGGCGCTGCTCGGATCGGAGGAGCGGCTCGAGTACACCCTGGTCGGAGATACGGTCAACCTGTCGCAACGCCTGCAGCAGCTGGCCGATTCGGGGGAGACTGTGCTGAGCCAGGCAACCATGGACGCGTTGGCAGAGCCGGTGGAGGCGACACTCTTGCCCGAGCAGCTGGTGAAAGGGAGGGACACACCGATACGGGCGTGGCGCATCGCGCGCCAGGTCCCCCCGGTGGTGGTCCTCGCCGTGGCCGAGGTGGGAGCAGACCGAGGTGGGGGTGCCGGAACTGACTGCGGCCCCGATGGTGGTTCTCGATGAGCGGAGGGAAACTATGAACCCCGAATCAGATGTACTTGTCGTCGAAGGTGTCCGCAAGACCTTCGAGGCGGAGAATGCCCCGGTCAGAGCGTTGCGGGGCGCCAATTTGACGGTGCCGGCGGGAGACTTCGTGGCCCTGATGGGTCCGTCCGGGTGCGGGAAGTCGACGCTGCTGAACCTGGTGGCCGGGCTGGACGTGGCCGACGAAGGGACCATCACGGTGGGGGGTGAGCTGGTCACGGGCCGGAGCGAGGACGAGCTCTCGCTGATCCGGCGGGAGCACATCGGCATCGTGTTCCAGTTCTTCAACCTGCTCGAGAGCATGACCGCGCTCGAGAACGTGGCCCTGCCCGCCATCATCGCCGGCACCAAGCGCCGGCCGGCCGAGTCGAGGGCGCGTGATCTCCTCGATCTGCTCGGTGTGGGGGACAAGGCCAAGGCCGTACCCGGGTCCCTGTCGGGTGGACAGCGCCAGCGCCTGGCCATCGCTCGGGCCCTGGCCAATGAGCCGACCCTGCTGCTGGCGGACGAGCCCACCGGGGCTCTCGACTCCGACAGCGGCCACGAGATCGTCGAGCTGCTGTCACGGCTGCACCACGGTGGCCAGACCATCGTGCTCGTGACCCACGACAACGACGTGGCCCAGGCGGCCGAGCACCTGATCTACATGCGTGACGGTCGTATGGTCGAGGCGCCCGACAGGAAGCCGGTGGGCGCGGTGCGCGAGGCTCCGTGACGACGACGCCGGCCACGCCCACCACGACCGGGACCGGGACCGACACCGGGGCGGGGTCCGGGACGGGGGCGGGGTCAGGTGCGGGGTCAGGTGCCTTGGCCGGCGACCGATCCGGTGTGACCGGGCGCGGTCCCGTCGATATCGATGACATCCGCTCACGGCCGGTCATCTCGGCCGATGGCGGCGTGCGCCGGGCCCAGCTGACACCGGACGTCCTGTTGGTGGTGCCGGCCCTGGCCGTGGTCGGCTTCGGCTTCGGCCGGGCGACGACGGACGGTGCCACCATCGCCGACGCCGTCCGCCTCGAGCTCACGCTGGCCTGGGTCGCGGCCGCGCTGTTCCTCGTGGTGCGCCCCGAACTGGTCCGCTTGGGTCGCCTGGTGGCACTGGCTGCGCTGGTGGGAGCGGCCAGCTTCGCCGCCGCTGTGGTCGGCCAGACCACGACGGGCGGTACGGCCCACGGGGCCCGGTTCGTGGCCACGCTCCTGCCGGCCGTGCTCATGGCCCTCGCCGTGCAGGTGCTGGTCTCGATCCCCGACGGCCGTCTGATCTCACGGGCGCGCCGGATCGAGGTGGTGGTGGCCTACGCCGCCGGTGTGGCCTTCGGGTTGTGGGCATGGTTCGGTCCCGGTCGGATGAGCGATCCCGCCGCCGTCGTCGGGTGGCTGGTCGCCGTCGTGATCGGTGTGGCCGCAGCGTCCCGCCGTTACCGCTCCGCCCCCGGCATCGACCGCCAGCGTCTGCAGCTGATGGCCGGGGGAGCCGTGGCCACCGTGGAGTTCGGTCTCGTCGTCGTCGGGCTGTCGGTCCTCGTGAAATGGCCCGACCACGCCTGGGCCATCGCGGCCGGGGGGACAGTCCTGGTGCCGCTGGGCGTGGCCGCGTCGACCATCCCCGGACTGCTGGGCAAGTCGGACCGGGTGCTGGTCTGGCTGCTGACGGCGACCGGCCTGTCGGTGGCGGTGCTGGCCGTCTACCTGCTGGTCATCCTAGGCTTCGGCCACGAACCCGGATCGGCCGACCGGGAGGTGCTGGGTCTGTCCATCGTGGCCGCCGCCGTCGTGGCGCTGGGTGCATCCGTCTTCCACCAACGGGCCCAGCAGTTCGCGCAACGCCTGGTGTACGGCACCGACGCCGTGCCCGACGACGTGGTGAAGACGTTCAGCACCCGCCTGACCCGGGCCGTGACCATGGACGAGCTGCTGCTCCAGCTCACCGAGTCCCTGCACAAGTCGATGATGCTCACCAGCGCCGAGGTGTTCACCGGGTCGAGCGAGGTGCTCGAGCGCAGCGCGTCGATACCCGACCGCGGGCCGGGCACGCTCCACATCGGCCCGCAGGAGTTGCCGGTGGTGGCCCGGGCCGGGGTGTCGGGGAACGCCTGGACGGCGGTGTGGCTGCCGGCGGTCATCGCCGGACGCGACCAGGCCCAGCTCCGTGTCTGCCCCATCACCTACGGCGGCGATCTCCTGGGTCTGGTGGTGGTGGAGCGCCCGGTGACCGAGCCCCCGTTCGCGGAGAAGGAGGACCTGGTCCTGATCGAGCTGTCGCGCCAGGTCGGCCTGGCCCTCCACAACGTCAACCTGGACTCCGCCCTGCAGTCGACGCTGGACGAGGTACGTCGACAGGCCTCCGAACTCCGGGCCTCCCGCACCCGCATCGTGGCCGCGGCCGACGCCGAGCGCCGCCGGGTCGAGCGCGACCTGCACGACGGTGCCCAACAGCACCTGGTGGCGCTGGCCGTCAACGTCCGCCTGGCCCGTGACCTCGTGGCCGAAGACCCCGGGGCTGCCACCGAGGCCCTCGACGAGATCGCCGTAGAGGTCAAGGCCACCGTGCAGGAGCTCCGGGACCTGGCCCACGGGATCTACCCGCCTCTCCTGATGGACAACGGACTCCCCGAGGCCCTCCGGGCGGTGGCGTCACGGAGTCCCCTGGACGTGGAGACATCGGTCGACGGCGTGGGCCGCTTCAGCGGTGACATCGAGGCGGCGGTGTACTTCTGCTGTCTCGAGGCGTTGCAGAACGCCGCCAAGCACGCGCCCGATGCCCACGTCCGACTGCGGGTGTGGGAGGAGGAGGGGGGCCTGCTCTTCGCGGTGGAGGACGACGGTCCGGGGTTCGACGCCGAGGTGGCCCGGTCCGGGCACGGTTTCATGAATATGAGCGACCGGCTGGGCGCCATCGGGGGTTCGGTGCGGTGGGACTCCACACCGGGGGCCGGTTCGAAGGTCCGCGGCTCCATTCCGCTGACATGACCGCCGATGGCCAGGCCGGTGTGAGGTGGGGCGGGCCGGGCGGGGCTGCGCCGGTGAGGCGCTCAGCCGCCGGTGTCAGGAGGGCAGGAACTCGATGGTCTCGCGTTCGGTCCAGATGCGCATGAGCTCGGCCGGGGCGAACTCCTCCTTGTTGATGTAGGCACGGGCGCCACTGGAGGGGGCATCGGGCGGGAGGTCCTGGGGTGTGTAGGTGGAGCAGAGGATGATCACGGTGTCGGGCTCGGCGGCCACGATCCGACGGGTGGCCTCCACGCCGTTCATGCCCGGCATGTTGATGTCCATCAGCACCAGGGCCGGCCGGAGCTCGGCGGCCATGGCGATGGCCTCCTCCCCGTTCGTCGCCTCGCCCACGACGGCGAAGCCCTCCATCCGACGCACGACGGCCTTGGCCGCGGCGCGGAATGGAGCCTGGTCGTCGACGACCAATACCGGTAGCGCTGTGTCCATGATCGGCAATTGTTTCACGCCCACCTGGGTCCAGACAGGGAGCTAGCACCCCCTGTGGGTGTGGCTACCCCGTGGTCTGGCCGCCCAGGTAGATGAGGACCGCCTTGACCCGCCGGTTGACATCCTCCTCCTCGGTGAGCCCGAGTTTGGAGAAGATGGCGTTGGTGTGCTTTTCCACTGCCCGCTCGGACAGGAAGAGCGACGCGGCGATGGCGGCGTTGTTCTTGCCCTGGGCCATCTCGGCCAGGGTCTCTGTCTCCCGGGACGTGAGCCGATCGAGGTCCGAGGGCCGTCGGGGTGCCGACGCCCCGACCAGCGAGTCGACTACGGCGGGGTCGACCATCGAGCCACCGTCGGCCACGGTCCGTATGGCCCGCACCAGCTCGTCGACGCCGGCCACCGACTCCTTCAACAGGTAGGCCCGGCGGGCCGAGCCGTCCGACAGCAGGGCCAGGGCATACTCGGGGTTGGCGTACTGGCTGAGCACGACCACGCCGATGTCGGGTCGGTGCTGACGGAGATGAGCAGCGGCCTGGACGCCCTCGTCGGTGCCGGTCGGCGGCATCCGGATGTCGGTGACCACCACGTCGGGCTCGACCTCCTCGACCAGTGCCAACAGCCCGGGCAGGTCGTTCGCCGTTCCCACCAGCTCCAGACCGGGCTGTTGGCCGATGAGTTTTTCGACGCCTTGGCGCAGGAGCACGTTGTCCTCGGCCAGCACCACCCGCACCGTCGCCATGGCCGACAACCGTAGTCGGCCAGGCCTCTGACCAGGATGAGCCTCCCGGGACGCCGACGAGGTAACTCCCCGGACCGAATGAGCGCTACGCCGCGCTTCAGTCCTCCGAGACCAGGTCGTCCTCGGTGACGGTGATCCCGTTGCCGTCCTCGATCTCTGCGATGTCCCCGATGTCGGTGACGTCCAGGGTGTCGAGGGCCAGGAGCGCATCGAGCTGTGATGCCATGCTCTCGATCTCGTCGGCCTCGTAGTAGCTGCGGTCGAGGGTCAGGGTCAGCTGCTGCTGGACCAAGGCCAGCGCATCCTCGGCGGCCGCCGCGGCGTCATAGACCGAGAACAGCTTGGCCTGCATGGCCTGGGCCGAGACGAACCGTGTTCCCCGCCGCTCCGCTTCCGTCGGCAGGGTGCGCAGCACATCACCGGGGGTCGGCTGACGGTTCTCGTCGCCTACTTCTGTCTCCACTGGCTCTTGTTCGATCTGATCCATAACTCGTGCCCTTTGCGCTTTCGTCATGCCATCTCGCTCCGGGACGGCCTCCTCTCAGCTCATCCAACACCGGAATTGCCCCTTGTCTTCCTGACCGGGGTGGTGGAGTCATCGGAACGGGGCCGGTCGACCTTGAGGTGAGAAGGGCCCAGGGGCGATTCCCCATCGTGGCCTCATGGGCTGTGGTGCGATCAAACCGTTGCTGACCAGGACCGTCGGCCCCGGCCTCGGCCTCCGGCTCCACCATGGCCTCCGGCCATCGGCCGGGTCGGCGGGAGTGGGCGTGTGGAGTTCACTCCCGATCGGTGAACAGTCTCGGTCCGGGGTCGGTGGGGGGAGGGGGCTTTCCCGTTCGCTTGGGTCGTCCCTTCCGCGTGGGCTTCTTCGGGGTGTCAGGGGCCACGAACTCCCACTGTCCGGGTCCTCCCATGAGACGGAACCCCTGATGGGTCTTGAGCCGGTGGTGGTGCTTGCACAGGCGGGCCAGGTTGTCCATGGAGACGGTGCCCCCCTGGGCGTAGTCCACCTGCCAGTGGTCGAACTCCAATCCCTTGGTCACGTCACAGCCCGGCACCACACAGGTCCGGTCCCGTTCCAGCAGGGCCAGGGCCAACGGGAGGGGGATGTTGCGTCCCATCCGGCTGATGGTGGTCACGTCCACCCCGTTGGTGACGACCAGGTGGCACAGGGCCCGGCCCATGGTGGCGATGGCCTCGTCCACCGGGATCGGGCCCAGACCCTCGATCTCACACACCTCACCGGGTCGGGTGTGACCCCGGCGCAGGGCCGACAGGTCGGTGCGGACGATGATCTGGGTGCCCGGGCCCCGGCCCCGGGAGCCGGTGCCGGAGCCGGTGCCAGTGCCGGTGCCGGTGTCAGTTCCAGAATCGGCGTCGGCGGTGGCATCACCCGAACCGGAACCGTCATCGACACCGGAGTCGCTTCCGGTCTTGTTTCGGGTCCGGTTCCGCCCGGGTGGGCCGAGGATCCCCCGTCCGGTGACCAGGGCCACCAGGGCGTCGGCCCGGTAGGCGTCGGGGGACTCGTACTCCCCGGACCCGGTGGCGGCCCGGAAGATGCGGTCGACCTGGGTGTCCAGGGCGGCCACCAGTTCGGCTCCGGTCACCGGGGCCAGGACGGCCTCGAGCCGGAGGGCCCCCTCACCGTCGGTGTAGGTCCGGCACCGCCGGTTCTGGTGCAGCTGGTGGTGGTGGCGGGCCTGCTCGGCCGGTGAGCGTCCCTCCGACGTGGCCCGCAGGCACTTCTTCTTCAGGGTGGGCATGGTGTCGGTGCCAGCCCCTTCCACCAGGTCACCCTCGGCGGCGGGGTTGACCCGGACGGCATCGGACACCAGGGTGGCCCTCCTCGGGGTCAGCTTCCCCTCCCGCAGGGCCCCGTCCACCCCGGGCTGGTCGGACAGGGCCTCTCCCAGCTTCAACAGGGAGATGGCGTCCCCCACCGAGTCCCCGGTGGTGGCGGCCAGCCATTCGGCCGGGGTCCGGTGACCCGTGGCCACATTGGGATGGCACCGGGCGGCCCGGGTGGCGGCCAGGGTCTCCCCGGCCGAACACAGCCGCTTCCCGTGGGCGAACACCCTGACCAGGGCGGCGGCGTCTTCCCCCGAGTACCGCTCCGGCTCGAAGGACGAGACGAACGAGGCCAACGTCTCGACGGCACCACGCAACGCCTGGGCCGAGGCGGTCTCCGTGGCGGAGGTCACGGTGGCGGTGGTCGGGGCCATGGGGACAGCATCCCAGGAGGGTGTATCAGGCAGAAAAGACCAGACGAGACCGGACCGGAGGGGCCGACCCCGGGGGAGCCGGCCGAGTACGGCAACGGGATCGCCTTGGTTGTGCCCGGGTCGGGCCGCCTGCCGTGGCGTTGGGTCGCTCACAGCGGCCGACCCAGGCCTGCGAAGGGGCTGACTCGATTCGAGACCAGGTCGAAGACCAGATGGAGGGGGCGTCGCCAACGTGGTGCCAGCCCTCCTGGAATCCACCGGCAGCCACCCTTTCGATGTCGCCTCGGCCAGGTCACGCTGGCATCATGGTCGAGAGCCACCCCGTCGATTGGCCTGGTGCGGGCCCGGGAGGGCACGCTGATCGGTGTGATGCGGCGATGAGGACGGTGGCCCGATGACGGTCGGGGAGCGGGTCGATGTGGTGGTGGTGGGATCGGGGCCCAACGGCCTCTCCGCCGCGGTGACGCTGGCCGGGGCCGGACTGTCGGTGGCGGTCGTGGAGGGAGCCGACTCGCTGGGCGGCGGATGCCGTACCGAGTCGCTGACACTGCCCGGGTTCCGGCACGATGTGTGCTCCACCGCCCACCCCATGGTGCTCTCCTCGCCCTTCTTCCGGCAGCCGGCCTTCGAGCGTTTGCGGGAGTCCCTGCGCCAACCCGAGGTCCCCTTCGCCCATCCCCTCGACGGCGGTGAGGCAGCTGCGGCGCTTCCCTCGGTATCGGCTACGGCTGAGTCACTCGGTGTCGACGGCCGGGCCTACCGGCAGCTGTTGGCACCGATGGTCGACAGTGCCGGGGCGATCGGTGATGCCATTCTGGCGCCGTTACGCTCCGTGCCCCACCATCCGGTCTCCCTGGCTCGATTCGGACTCCCCGGGCTCCTTCCGGCCTCCCTGCTCGTGAAGCGGTTCGAGACCGAGCAGGCCCAGGCCCTTCTGGCCGGGGTGTCGGCCCACTCCATGGCCCGGTTGACCGCTCCGCTGACCAGCGCCTTCGGACTGTTCCTGACCCTCATCGCCCACTCGGCCGGCTGGCCCGTGGTCGAGTCGGGCAGTTCGGGTATCGCCGATGCCATGGTCACCGAGCTCGAACGTCTGGGGGGAACGGTCTCCACGGGGCAGTGGGTACGCTCCCTGGCCGAGCTCCCGCCCGCCACCGCGGTGGTGGTGGACGCCTCGCCGAAGGGCCTGGTCTCCATGGCCGGCGCCGCGCTGCCGTCCGGTTACGGGCGGGCGCTGCGTCGGTTCCGCTACGGCCCCGGCGTGTGCAAGGTGGACTGGGCCCTGTCGGGGCCGGTGCCCTGGTCGGCCGAGGTGTGCCGCCGGGCCGGGACCCTCCATCTCGGGGGAACCTTCGCCGAGGTGGCAGCCAGCGAGGCCGACGTCAACGCCGGACGGCACCCGGAGCGGCCCTATTGCATCGTGGTCCAGGCCGGTGTGGTCGACCCCACCCGGGCCCCGGCCGGACAGGAGGCCCTGTGGGCCTACTGCCACGTTCCGTCGGGATCCACCGTGGACATGAGTGGGGCCATCGAGGCCCAGATCGAGCGATTCGCTCCGGGCTTCACCGATCTGGTGATGGCCCGGACCGTCCGCACCGCGGCTCAGCAGGAGGAGCACAATCCGAACTACGTGGGCGGGGACATCGCCGGTGGGGCGTCCAGTCTGGTTCAGACCCTGTTCCGCCCGACCGTCCGCTGGAACCCGTACCGCACGCCGATGAGGGGGGTCTATCTGTGTTCGGCCTCGACGCCACCGGGGGCCGGGGTGCACGGGATGTGCGGGGTGTACGCGGCCCGGACCGTCATCCACGACCACTTCGGAGGTCCGCCGCCCTTCCGCGGTTGAGCCCGGTCAGCCTGCGGGACCAGGGCCGGGCGGCTCGGGCCCTCCGGTCCGTTCCGGTAGCAGCAGCACCGCTCCGGCCAGGAAGCAGAGGGCACCGACGAAGGTCCCGAGGTTGGACAGCTCCTCGTGCCAGACCTGTCCGGTCGACGGCACGATGAAGGCGGCCACGGCGGAGACTCCGAAGGCGATCGACCCCACCATGTTGAGGCCGGTGATCCACCACGAGATATCGGCGGGTGACCACGCCGTCCATCCGTGGCACACCTCGAACCACGCCATCCCGCTGGCCACGAGGAAGCAGACGGAGCCCACCGCGTCCGGGCGCCACACGTGCTGTTGGGCCGCCTGGGCCGACAGGTCGATTCGCACCGCGTTCGCGGTGCTCACGTTGAAGTAGAGGGTCCCGACCAGCTGGATGCCGCTGGCCCACCAGTCGATCTGGCGAGGCCGGAAGACGAAGAACCGGCTTCGACCCTGGGCCCGGCCGGTGCCCGCGCCGTCCGCCGGGGTCGCTCCGGCGTCCACCGACTCGCGGTACTGCAGGAACGCCGCCGTGGTGAAGAAGAGCGAACCGATGAAGAAGGTGATCGAGTCGGTCCGGACGCCCACCGCCCCGGCGTAGCCCGGGACGGCACCGAGGGCGAAGAGGGCCGAACCCACCGCGAACAGGATCCCGATCCACCAGCCGCGGGCTCCGGGGGCCCACCAGGTGCCCCCGTCCTGGCTGCCGCCGTGGGCACGCTTGCGCTGGCGGCGGGAGTCCCACCGGGCCACGAGACCGTCGGGGCGCTCGTACTCCACGAACGTGACGAACGGCCCCAGGCCGCCCTGACGCCCGACCGGGTGACCCTCGGTACCGTCCGGGGCGGGCGGTCGGCCGGACATCGGTCGGTCGTCGAGGCCCGGGGACACGGGCTCAGTATGGCGCGGGAGACCGGCGGCGTCCGATCCGGGCCCCGCGGTGGCCTGGACATGTGTCGTGACTTGTCCGATCCCACGAGGTCTGGCCACCTGGCCCGGGGAGCCCGCCACGCTCTGCGATGATGACCCCACCGGAGCCACGTACGAAGTGTGGCCCGTGAGGGAGGACGGCAGATGGAGGGAGGCATCAGTGACAGTGACCGGGCGGCCCTGGTGCGGGCGTCGGTGGCCCGAGTCGGACGGGACGAGCTGAAGGCGGCCTTGGCCCGGACCAGCACACCCTCGTTCCAGGCCCCGAAGGCGGTCACCAACGCCCTCAACGCGCTGCGCAAACACCGCGACCCGACCGGCGTGGTCACGAAGCCGCCCTACCGCGCCGCGCTTCCTTATGTGGCCGCGGTGGTCGCCGACGACTGCCTCACCCGGACCATCGAGGTGCTCGGCGAGCACTCGGACGACCCGACCCGGGACCAGCTGCTGGCGGCGCTGGCCGAAATCGGCACCACCTTCTCCGACGTGACCGTGGCCGTGATGCTGGCCTCGGTGTCCGACAGCGGGATGCCCGCCTCCGATCTCTGTTTCGAACTGGCGACCGACCAGGAGCGGTACGGCCTCACCGGCTGGGCCGACGACGAGGTCGTCGACGTGCCCGTGGCGGAAGGCCGCTCGGCCCGGGCGGTGACCCCCGAACAGAGGGAGGCGCGCCGGGCGAAGAAGCAGCGTGACGCCGAGGCGAGACGCAAGAAGATGGAGGCGGCGCGTCGGGCCGGGGAGCAGCTGCGACGAGCCAGGAAGACAGAGCGGTCGGGTGGGGCCGGTGGATCCGGATCGGGCGGAGGCGGCCCCGGGGACGGGGTCGACGGTCGGGCGGTGGCGGTGGCCCCGCACCTGACGCGGCGAGCCGCCCTCACCCCGGTCCAGGAGGAGGAGTTCGACCGTGACGACCCCTGGGTGGCCGGGGTGGTGTTCGCCTGGATCCCGTTCGACTCCGTCGACCCGGACCAGCCCGAGCTGGACGGCAAGTCGCGGCGGTGCGTGGTGGTGGCCGGGTCGGCGGCCGGGCTGCTGGTGCGGGCGGGCTTCTCCGAGGGTGGGGTGAAGAGCCGTGACTGGAAGTCGGTTCCGCTCCGCCATTGGAAGCAGGCCGGTTTCGACCAGCCGACCTGGATCGAGAGCGAGCTGCGCCAGGTGCCCAGGCCGGCCGACGGGGGACCGGTGGGCTGGTTGACCCCGGAGGACTGGAACGCACTCTGGTAGCGATCGTCGGTCGGGGTCCTCCCGAGTGCATAGCAACATGCAACCCAGTACACTGGCAGCATGCGGCGAAAGAGCTTCGAAGGGATGAACTGCTCGGTGGCCCAGACCCTCGAGGTGGTCGGGGAGTGGTGGACCATGCTGATCGTGCGCGACTGCTTCCTCGGTGTCACCAGGTTCGACGACTTCCATCAGCGCCTGGGCATCTCCCGCAACATCCTGACCGACCGGCTCGAGCACCTCGTCGAGCACGGGGTGGTGGTGCGTGTTCCCTATCAGGAGCACCCGGTCCGTTACGACTACCGGCTCACGGACAAGGGGCGGGATCTGTGGCTGGTGCTGACGGCCATGCGCGAGTGGGGGGACCGCTGGGAAGCCTCCGACGGACCGCCGATCGTCGTCGAGCACAAGGCATGCCGGCACGAGACGACCGTGGTCCCGACCTGCTCCTCATGCGGGGAGCCGGTGGACGCCCGCTCGGTGCGGGCCCTGGCCGGTCCCGGCTCGCGGCAGCGCCCCGCCGACGGCATCCTGCCGGCGCCCCGCCACACCGGCGGCGCCTGAGCGGTGGAGACCGGGCGGCAGCACCTGGATCCGGCCCATTGGGGGACGCCGCGGTCACGTACCGTCACCTGGTACGACCCGATGGCCACGGCCGCGGCCGGATCAACCATGAGCGGTCTGGAGTTCCTCCGGGCGCTCCGGGACGGCCTGCTCCCGCCGGCTCCGATCGCGTCGCTGCTGCTGATGGTGCCGACCGAGGTCGCTGACGGGCGCGTGGTCTTCGAGTGCCGGCCCGACGAGTCGGCCTACAACCCGATCGGGGTGGTGCATGGTGGACTGGTCTGCACCCTCGCCGACACCGTGTCCGGTTGCGCCGTCCACTCCACCCTCGAATCCGGCGTGGCCTACACCTCGATCGACATCAACGTGAGCTATCTGCGTTCCGTCACCCGTGACAGTGGCGTGCTCCGTGCCACCGGGCAGGTGACCAAGCGGGGGCGCCGGGTGTCGTTCTCGGCGGCCGAGATCGAGGACGGCGACGGACGCGTGGTGGCCACGGCCACGAGCACCTGCCTGGTCATGGACGACCGCGCCGGCTGAGGGCTCCGGCAGAGCCGAGCCCGCCTCCGAAAACCGTCGTCGACCGGTTCGACCTACCGCCGGGCCGAATGCCGGGACTTGACGCTGACTTAGAATCTCTCTAATGTTGGAATAAGTCCGACCCAGCGACCACGATCCGTGGAGGTACCACCCATGACCGAGCCCATCTTGACCACCGAGTCCGGCGCACCCGTCGTCGACAATCAACGCAGCCAGACAGCCGGGCCGGGCGGTCCGGTGCTCCTCCAGGACCAGCATCTGCTCGAGAAGCTGGCCCGGTTCAACCGCGAACGGATTCCCGAGCGGGTGGTCCATGCCAACGGGTCGGCGGCCTACGGCACCTTCGAGGTGACCACCGACGTGACCCGGTGGACGCGGGCGCGGTTCCTGGGCCGGGTGGGCCAGCAGACCGAGACCTTCGTGCGGTTCTCGACCGTCGCCGGCGGCCGGGGATCCGCCGACGCCGTGCGTGACCCCCGCGGATTCGCCGTCAAGTTCTACACCGAGGACGGGAACTACGACCTGACCGGTAACAACACCCCGATCTTCTTCATCCGGGACCCGCTCAAGTTCCCCGACTTCATCCACTCCCAGAAGCCGGATCCCTTCACCAACCACCAGGAGCCGGACAATGTCTGGGACTTCTTCTCCCACTCACCCGAGGCCACCCACATGTTCACCTGGCTCTTCGGCGACCGGGGCATCCCGGCGTCCTACCGTCACATGGACGGCTTCGGCTCCCACACGTACCAGTGGGTCAACGCCGAGGGCGAGGCGGTGTGGGTGAAGTACCACTTCAAGACGGACCAGGGCATCCGGTGCCTCGACTCGTCGGAAGCCGCCGAGCTGGCCGGCCTCAATCCGGACAGCCATCAGCTGGACCTGATCGAAGCCATCGAAGCGGGTGACTTCCCGTCGTGGACGCTGAGTGTGCAGATCATGACGCCCGAGGAGGCCGCCGCCTCGTCGGTGAACCCGTTCGACCTGACGAAAGTGTGGTCACAGAAGGAGTACCCCCTACATGAGGTGGGCAAGCTCACGCTGAACCGGAACGCCGACAACTACTTCGGTGACGTCGAGCAGTCGGGCTTCGACCCGGGCAACTTCGTCCCGGGCATCGGCCCGTCTCCCGACAAGATGCTCCAGGGCCGGCTGTTCGCATACGGCGACGCCCACCGCTACCGCCTGGGCATCAACCACACCCAGCTCTCTGTCAACGCTCCCCACGCCGCCGAGGTCCACAACTACGGTCGCGACGGCCTGATGGCCGGTCACGGCAATGGCGGCCGCACCAAGAACTACGAGCCCAACAGCTTCGACGGCCCGGTCGAGACCGGTCAGCCCTATGCCGCCCCGCTCGAGTTGGAGGGTTCCACCGGGACGTTCGAGTGGGATCGCCGGCACACCGACGACTTCAGCCAGGCCGGCGATCTCTACCGGCTGCAGCCGGCCGATGCACAGTCCCGTCTGGTCGACAACATCGCCGGCGGCCTCGGATCGGTGTCGTCGGGCCCGGTGGGGGACGGCATCGTGGAGCGAAGCATCGCGCAGTTCCGTGCCGCCGACCCGGAGCTCGGTGAGCGGATCGCGCAGGGTGTGAAGGAGCGTCGCGGCTGACGTGCCTCCGACCCTGACCTCATCGGCCCCCGAACCGGCGACAGCCGCACTCCCCGACCGCCTCGCGGCCCGGGGGTGGAGGATCACGCCCCAGCGGCGCGCCGTGATCGGCGCACTCGTGGGCGAACACGTGCATCTGAGCGCAGAGCAGGTCCATGCCGCGGCCAGGCGGGTTGTTCCCGAGGTCAGCCTGGCCACGGTGTACAACACGCTCAATGAGCTGGTCGGAATGGGCGAGATCAGCGAGATCCGCCTGACCGACGGCACGACCCGGTACGACCCCAAGGTCGGACCGGGTCACCACCACCTGATCTGCGACAGGTGCGGGCTCACCTACGACGTGGAGCCGCGGGGTGTGGACTGTCTGGCGCTCGACCCGGTCCAGCAGTTCGGTATGACCGTCGAGACGGTGGAAGTGGTGTTCCGGGGCCGATGCAGCAGCTGTGCCGAACGCGGCTGATCCCCGGGTCAACAGGACAGCTGGGCCCGAGGGCCCGCCGGTGTCCGGCCGACTAACCCGAGACGCGGTCGGTGGCGATATCCAGGGGGTGGGCGTCCGGCGCTGCGCTCGGCACTGCGGTCGGCACTGCGGTCGGAGTGTCGGTCGCAGACACGCTCGATTGCGATCCCCTGATCACCTCGAGGATGTCGTCGCCGATGAGCTCCTCCCGCTCCAACAGCGCGTCTCGTAGGGCCTCGACCACGTTCCGATGCTCTTCGAGCATCTGAGTCACCGAGGCCTTGGACGATCCGAGGAGGTCCTCGACCTCGGCCCGTCCGTCGTCGCTGCCCAGCACCTTCGAGACGATGCCGCCGTTGGGGTACTCCATGGCCGCCGAGGAGATGAGGGTGCTCCCCATGCCGAGCTGGCCGATCATCTGGCAGGCGCTCAGCGTGGCGGCCTGGAGGTCGCTGGCCACGCCGGTGGAGGCCTCCCCGAAGAAGATCTCCTCCGCCACCATCCCGCCGAACGCGATGTCGATGAGGGCGCGGACCTCGGACTTGGTCTTGGTGAAGCGCTCCTCCTCCTCGGAATGGCTGAGCAGGCCCAAGGCGTCCTTCCGCTTGATGATGGTCAGGACCTCGAGTTTGCGCCCCTTACCCACCAGCCAGGCCACGGTGGCGTGCCCCGACTCGTGGGTGGCGATGGTCCGGCGCTCGGCCTCGGTGTACTCGACCGGTTGGGCCAGGCCGATCTCCTCGGTCATCTTGGCGTGCTGCAGGTCGGTCCACGACAGGCGGGACGCCCCCCGCCGCAGGGCCCACACCAGGGACTCGTCCATCAGGTGCTCGATCATCACCGGCGAGTAGCCGGCGGTGAGTGCGGCCAGTGTGTCCCGCCTGGCCGGCTCGTCCAGTTCGGCGTCGTGGGCCTTCTTGCCCAGGTAGTAGTCGATGATGTCCCGCCGGCCGGCCCGGCCGGGAAGGCCGAAGTAGATATTGCGGTCGAATCGGCCGGGCCGGAGGAGCGCGGAGTCGAGGTCCGATGCCCGATTGGTGGCCCCGATGACCAAGATGTTGGCCGGAGCCTGGACCGGCTTCTTGATGTGCCAGCTGGTCGGCAACCACGTGTTGGCGGCATCGATGAACTTGCCCTTGATCCGTAGCCAGGGCGGAGTCTGCTCGAACGACTGGAGCTGGATGAGCAGCTCGTTGACCACCCCGGGGATCCCTTCGCCGGCGCGCTGGCCGCTGCCCCGCGAGCCGCCGATGGCATCGAGCTCCTCGATGAACCCGATGGCACCACCCTCCCGCCGGGCGTGCTTGCGCAGCGCCTTGAAGTACGACCGGATCTTGCGGTTGGTCTGTCCGTAGAACATGGACTGGAAGGCCGAGGACGACACGAACAGGAAGGGCACCCCGGCCTCGGCCGCCATGGCCTTGGCCATGTAGGTCTTGCCCGTGCCCGGCGGCCCCTCGAACAGGATGGCCTTGCGCGGGGAACCCCCCATCTGTTCGGCGAAGGTGCGATGGGCCAGGAACAGGTTGAGGGTCTTCGTGACCTCCTCCACGAGGGTCTCGGAGCCGCGCACGTCGTCGAAGCCCATGGTGAGCTCTTCGGGCCGGTAGAGGATGTGGGGCGAGCGACCGGCACCCAGCAGGGGGATCACCATCACCAGAATCAGCACGGTGATGAGGGCGATGGCCGGGAGCATGGGATCGAGTCCGGCCGGGATGTGGGGAGTCGGGAGCGCGATACCGGGAGCGAAGATGTCCCGGAGGATCAACAGGATGGCCAGCGGGGCCAGCACCATGGCCAGGCGTTGGAACCGGCTGCTACGGGCCCGCTGCTGATGGGCGCCCACGTCGGTGGTGGCCATCGGGGCCACGCTGTTCTCGTTGAGGGTCAAGGCGCCGTCGGGTCGGCCGGTGCCGGACCGCCGGGCGTCGACTCGTCGGCCCCTTCGGGACGCGGCCGAGGATGGGTCAGAAGCGCCTTGTGTTCCTGGGTCCGATACCTGCTGCTTCACGATCGCCTGCCTCCCGTTGGGCCCCGCGCTGTCCTGGCCACGGAAGTATGAATCACCTCCTGCCGTTGAATCCAGCGGGCTCGACCGAGTGCCCCTCTGCCGACGCCGGCCCCACCCGGTGCGGACACCGGTTGGGACTCAATGTCGAACATAGACCGACGCGCCGTGGCCGCACCGAAGAGCTGGCTGAATCGGCACGGAGGGTGTGCGTGCGACATCACTGCGTGAGTCTTGGACTTCCGGTGGTGTGCCGGCGCCGAACCCGGTCTGATCGACGCCGGCGGTGTGGTGACCGACTACCCGCCGGCCGCCGGCGGCACCGGGAACTCGCGCACCTCGAAGTCGGAGATGATGGTGGGGCACAGCGTGGCGTCGGTCAGCGAGCAGGACTCCTGGGCGACGTCGATGCTCGAGCCGTCGGTGACGGCCGGCTCGGCCTGCGGGAAGATCACCACGCCGGTGACCGGTTGGGTCCCGCCGGAACCCTGCAGTGTGCCGGTCACGTCGGTGGGGTCGGTGATCGACACCACATCGGGGGTCGGCATGGCGGTCTGCTCACCGGTCGGCTTGGCGCCGGTGCAGTTGGCCTCGGTCTGCTGCCAGGCCGGGATGGTGAAGTACGGGCAGACCAGGGTAACGCCGGGGGCCCGGCCGGTGGCGGCGAACGTGGCGAAGACACCCTCGGTGCCGGCCGGGGGAGCGCCGGACGTCGGGGGATTGGGGTCGTTGGGCGGGTAGACGACCAGTCCGCTGGCGCCAGTGGCCGCAGCCGACTGCGAACAGGTCCAGCCCGCCGGGCCGAGCAGCGTGTGGGTCCCGTCGGTGTAGAACTCCACCTTGCCGACGAGGGGGGTGGGTATCGGGGCCAGGAGGATGGCCGGCCGCCACCCCCGGTTGGACACCGGGACCCCGTAGACGGTGGTGCAGGCGACGACCGGAAAGGCCACTGCCACCTCTCCCGATAGGGGCACGGTGGTGGAGGTCTGGCCCGTCGAGGTCGAGACGGCCTGGGTGGTCGAGGTGGACCCCACGATGGCCGACAGCGAGGACCCGCAGCCGCCCAGGACCGGACCGAGGATCACCAGTGCCACCACGCTGGCCCCGGTGGCACCGACCCTTGACCGACGTCGGGCCGGTGCCGGTCTCCCGTTCCTCACCGTCCCGACGATAAGCCACGGCCGGGCCCGGGTGCGGCACCATCGGGAGGAGAGCTACCGGACCGTGGGCGGAAGGTCCACGTGGGCCAACTTGTCGGGATTGCGGACCATGCGGATGGCGGTGACGCGGTCTCCCTCCACCTCGAAGGCGGTGACCAGGTCGACGGTGCCGTCGAGTGACACCACCGACCCGACGTCTCCGTTGACCGAGGCCGGCCGGGCGGCCAGACGGCCGGCATGGCGACGGGTCAGGTTGACGAGGAAGCGCACCACGCGGTCGGCGCCCACCACCGGGCGGCGGGCGGCCCGCGTGGCGGCGCCGCCGTCGGTCACACAGACCACGTCGGGGGCCAGGTGGCGCAGTGCTCCTTCGGTGTCGCCCATGGCCACCGCGGTCATCAGGGCATCGACGATGGCCCGGTCGGGCTCGGGGTGACGGCGCTTGCAGGGCCGTCGCACCCGCCGGCGGGCCCGGGAGGCGATCTGACGGCAGGCCGGCTCCGACTTGCCCACCGATCGGGCGATGTCGGCGAAGGGCACGGCGAACACGTCGGCCAACAGGAAGACAGCTCGTTCGACCGGCGTCAGGTGGTCCAGCACGGCCAGGAACCCGAGGCGCAACGACTCGGCCGTCTCGGCCACCTCGGCCGGCCCCGGCTCTGCCACCAACGGCTCGGGAAGCCACGGCCCCACGTAGGCCTCGCGGCGCCGACGGGCGGTCCGCAGGTGGTCCAGGGCGATACGGGTGGTGACCGTGGTCAGCCAGGCCTCGGGTCGATCCACGTCGCCGGGGGTCACGGAGCGCCATCGGAGCCAGGCATCCTGGACCACGTCCTCGGCGTCCGAGACGGTACCGAGCATCCGGTAGGCCAAACCCACCAGCCGGGGCCGTTCCTGCTCGAAGATGTCGGTGGGCGCCCGGGCCGAGCCGATGCTCATGCCACCACTATGGATGAGTCGGAGCGATCCTGCCCGGCCAGCAGCCCGGCGGCGTGCCCGCTGGCCAGCGCGGCGTCGGACAGCAACCCCTGTGGCCCGATCCAGTCACCGGCCACGGTCACACCGGGTACCCCGGAGTCCACGACCCGGGGTCGGCCCGGGAGCCCGCCGCTGGCCGGACGCGGCATGGCGCCGCACACCGTCATGTGAGCCAGGAACCGACGGGTGACGATGGTCTCCGGCCCGACCCCGGCCCGGGCGGCCAGCTGTTCGAGCTCCGGCCGGTCCTGGTCGGCGCTCCGGGCGCCGTAGCGGATGGCGGCCATGACCGCCTGTCCCTCGGGGGCCTGGCGCGCCGGCGGCGACTGGACCGTGGCGTAGACCGGATCGTCGAGCGACACGATGTACCCGGGGGTGGGTACGTCCCGGACCCCGAGATCGAGGCAGGCGGCGGTCACCGGCGCCCCGAGGTCCCCCCAGCCGGGATCGCCCGGGAGGACCCTGCGGACGGCGGCCGGACCCCCGGTCGCCACCACCACCCGCCGCGCCGTCAGACTCCCCTGACCGGTCCGGACCTCCAGCCGGTCCGCGGCGAGGTCGAGGCCGGTCACCTCCACCCCGGTGCGGATGTCGAGGGCCACGGCCAGGGCGTCGATCAGCTGTGCCCAGCCACCGTGGAGATAGAGGACGCCACCGGAGGCGGCAATCTGCAGTTGGGAGAGGGCGGCATCGGCGCTGAACTGCTCGAAGTCGGCCGTGTAGGTGCTGAGACGGAGGAGGCCGAGGACGACCGATTCGGCGTCGGGCCGGAGCTTCAGCCCGGCCAGCCACTCGGTCACGGCCAGGGAGCCGAGGTTTTCCGTCCGCCGACGGGCCAGGGTGGCGAGGAGCCGGGCGAGCTGCACCTTGGACCGGGCACTGATCGCACCGGATCGAAGCAGCGGGCCCGGTCCCGTCGGCAGCACATGGAGCTCCCCCCCGGACAACGCCCGGTAGCGGGCCAGCGGGGGTGCCTCGCCCGTGGGGACGATCCCGAGCGCCGCCAGCACCTGCGTGCCGACACCGTGCCGGTAGAGGGCGTGGGCCCCCATGTTGAGGACGAACCCGTGGCGCTCCACCGTTCGGGCCCGACCCCCCGGTCCGTGGGCTTCGAGTACGACCACACGGCTTCCCGTCCGCTGGGCCGTGGCGGCGGCGCACAGGCCGGCCAGGCCGGCGCCGACGACGATGACATCCCATTCCGTTGCCGGTTCCATGCCCTCTCGACGCCGCGTCACCCCCATTCGTGACAGCCGGCCGGAAACTCCCCGTGGACCAGGGACGGAGGTAGCCACCGATGGTGGCCTGCCGGCACCTTGATGGCACCCGAGGGTGCTACTTGGCGGTGGGATCGAGGTTCTGGAGGCGCAGTTCGCCGTGGGCCACGAGCCGTCCGGATACGTCCGTCACGTCGACCCGCCAGAGCTGCTGAGTGCGACCCTGGTTGAGGGCCACCGCCTCCACGTCGACCCGCCCCGCGCTCAGCGACCGGAGGAAGTGCGTGGTGTTCGTCAGGCCGACGGCGACGAGCCCCCGTTCGCTCACGGCGGCACTGGCACCGATGCTGGCCGCACTCTCGATGGCCGTGGCGTACACCCCGCCGTGGACGATGCCCCACGGTGTGTGGTGATCGGCGTCGAGGTCGATGTGACCGCGCACCCGGTCGGGTCGGACCTCGTCGACGCGCAGACCGGCGGCACGCAGGAACCCGCTGGAATCGTCGAGTGACGACGCCGTCACCGACGGCGTGCCGGTGGTGCGGGCCGGCGCCGATTCGGTGGAGGCCGGCACCGTCACGAAGGTCTCCCGCTCCCGGCTCGAGTCGGGCCGGACGGCCCGGCCGAGGGTGGTGCCGGGTGGTCGCCGAGACACGGAGACGCTCGGCGTTCCCAACTGAGTAGTGTCATAGAACTAAATCTATTGGCCCAGGTTCGGGGCTGCAAGCCCAGGCCTGTCTGCCGTCCAGGCCGAGGGTTGGTGGTGATAAAGTGACGCTTACGTCCACGTCAAGATTTGTTGACGTTTCAGTGAGCATTCGGGGGACCGATGGCCGTACTCGAGGGAGTGAAGGCGGGGAGGGCGCAACGGACCGGGAACGCCGACGGATCGCCGGCCGGGCTGCCGGCCAACTACAAGTGGATCGCCCTGTTCATCTCGACGCTCGGCATGCTCATGGCGACCATCGACGGCTCCATCGTCCTGATCGCTCTCCCGGACATCTTCCGGGGCATCGGGCTGGACCCGCTCCAGCCGGGCAACACGTTCTATCTGCTGTGGATGATTCTGGGCTTCCTGGTCATCACCAGTGTGCTGGTGGTGAGCCTGGGTCGGATGGGCGACATCTACGGACG
The DNA here is from genome assembly GCA_963756515.1 of uncultured Acidimicrobiaceae bacterium. GTDB lineage: Bacteria > Actinomycetota > Acidimicrobiia > Acidimicrobiales > RAAP-2 > Bog-756. The sequence goes on along the minus strand of CAVWNV010000011.1, from coordinate 502,458 downwards.
CGTCAAGACCTACAACCTGGGCTTCGCCGTCTTCACCTTCTTCTCCCTGATGTTGAGCATCACCTGGATGACCGGCGATGCCGCCGGTGACTGGCTGATCACCATGCGGATCTTCCAGGGGGTGGGAGCGGCCATGCTCATGGCCAACTCGTCCGCCATCCTCACCGATGTCTTCCCCGACAACCAACGGGGCATGGCACTCGGCGTCAACCAGGCCGCCGCGTTCAGCGGCACGTTCATCGGGTTAGTACTCGGTGGTCTGCTGGCCCCGGTCAACTGGCGGCTGATCTTTCTGGTCTCGGTGCCCATCGGACTGTTCGCCACCGTCTTCGGCTACCTCAAACTGCACGAGACCAGCCCCCGGCGGCCGGCCCGCATCGACTGGCCCGGCAACATCACTTTCGCCCTCGGACTCATCCTGGTCATGGTGGGCATCACGTACGGCATCGAGCCCTACGGCCATCACGTCATGGGCTGGACCAGCCCGACGGTGATCGGATCCCTGGTGGTCGGGGTGGGTCTCCTGATCGCCTTCTGCATCATCGAGACCAAGGTCGAGCAGCCGATGTTCCGATTGCAGCTGTTCAAGATCCGGGCCTTCACCAGCGGGGTCCTGGCCAGCTTTCTGGCTGCCCTCAGTCGGGGCGGGCTCATGTTCATGTTGATCATCTGGCTGCAGGGGATCTGGCTACCCCTGCACGGCTACGCCTTCAGCGTCACACCGTTGTGGGCCGGTATCGCCATGCTGCCCCTGACGCTGGGGTTCCTCATCGCCGGGCCGGCCTCGGGCATACTCTCCGATCGCTACGGGGCCCGACCCTTCGCCACCGGGGGAATGCTCGGCACCGCGGTGTGCTTGGCCCTCCTCGAGTTCCTCCCCGTGGACTTCCCCTACTGGGTCTTCGCCCTGGTGTTGTTCCTCACCGGGCTGACCATGGCCTCGTTCGGTTCGCCGAACCGGGCCGGGGTCATGAACAGCCTGCCGCCTCAGCACCGGGGCGCCGGTTCAGGCATGAACACCACGTTCCAGAACTCGGCCCAGGTCCTGTCCATAGGCATCTTCTTCACCCTCATGATCGTGGGGTTGATGTCGTCGCTCCCCCAGAACCTGCTGCACGGACTGGTGGCTCACGGCGTTCCGGCCGACGTGGCCGACCGCGTCGCCCACCTTTCACCGGTGTCCACCCTGTTCGCGGCATTCCTGGGCTACGACCCCGTCCAGCATCTGATCGGGGCCCACGCCCTCAGCCAGCTCCCGCTGGCCCAGCAACACGCCCTCACCGGACGCCGGTTCTTCCCCGGACTGATCAGCGCACCGTTCCGGGCAGGCCTCCACGCCGCCCTCGATTTCGCCATCGCGGCCAGCCTGTTGGCGGCCGGGGCGTCGTGGCTCCGGGGTGGTCGCTACGTCTACTCCGACGAGGAGGACGGACCGGCCCAGACGTCGAACAAGAGTGCGGCGGCCACGACCAGCCAGCCTGCCGAGTCGACGCCCCCATCCGCCGCCGATATCTCCGGTGGCCCGCCCCCGGGCCGTCAGCTCGAACCGGCCGGCGCCCGTGACGGTGCCCGGGACGACGCCGTGGGTGTGGTCGACCCGATGGAGGCCGGATGATCACCCGGAACGCCACCACGCAGCCGGCGCCGACCATCCTCCGGATCGGAGAGGTGGCCAAACTCACCGGGCTCACCACCCGGACTCTCCGCTACTGGGAGGAGCAGGGGCTGATCAGTCCGAGCGCGTACCGGGGTCGGGGGGAGCGGCTCTACTCGCCCACGGACATGGCTCGTGTGACCCGCATCAAGGACCTGCAGGAGCTGCTGGGATTCTCACTGGCTGAGGTGCGGGTGGTGCTGGACACCGAGGACATCGACGCCCTCGATCGGGTGCGGTCGGAGTACCGTTGGGGCGACTCCCCACCCGAGCACCGGAAGGAGCTACTCGACGACGCCATCGCCGCCAACGAGAAGCTGCTGGACCGCCTCGATACCACCCTGGCCCGGATCGGACGCTTCCGCGACGAGCGGGCCGCCAAGTCGGTCCGCCTCAAGGAGGTCCGCCGCCAGCTCGACCAGGACCCCGAGCCAGGGTCGGGATAGTCCGGATCCGGGGCCCGGGGTCACCACCTCCACCTCCGACACCACGGTGCCGATGTGCCACGGCCCTGATGTCGGCGCCCCGGGCGGCCGCCACAGTCGATCAGAATCGCACGCAGTCAACGAGAAAGAGGAACAGCCATGACCGACGCCATGCGCGCCGAGACGGTGCAGATCACCGGTCACGACGGCGACACCATCGAGGCGTACCTGTCCCAACCGCTCGACGCCACGCCGACGGGTGGGGTCGTCGTGATCCACCACATGCCCGGCTACGACGAAGGTACGAAGGAGATCACGCGGCGGTTCGCCTCTCGTGGGTACCTGGCCATCTGCCCCAATCTCCACTACCGGGAGGCGCCAGGGGCCAGTGCTGACGACGCGGCGGCGGCGTCGAGAGCCCAGGGGGGTGTACCCGACGATCGGCTGGTCGGGGACGTGGGCGCCGCCGCCACCTACCTGCGGGCCTTCGGCTCCTCCAACGGGAAGGTGGCGACCATCGGCTACTGCTCGGGTGGTCGCCAGTCGTTTCTCGCCGCCTGCAGTCTCGATCTCGACGCCGCCGTCGACTGCTACGGCGCCTTCGTCACCCGGGCCAGGCCCGAAGGCCTTTCCCTCAACGTGGAGCCCATCGTCCACCTGGCCCCCAACCTGTCGTGTCCGTTGCTGGGACTGTTCGGTGCCGACGACCAGTACCCGTCACCGGAGGAGGTCGTCGAATTGGAGCAGGCGCTGGTGGAGGCGGGCAAGGCCTTCGAGTTCCACTCCTTCGAGGGTGCCGGACACGCCTTCTTCGCCACCGACCGACCGAGCTACCGTCCCGAGGCCGCCGTCGACGGGTGGGAGAAGATCTGGGACTTCTTCGGCCGCAATCTCATCAACAGCTGAGCGGAGGACGCGACATCATGTGCACGTACGAGACGGTGGCGGTGGCGGTGGCAGGGAGTGGGAAGGGCGCGCAGGGTTGGTTCCCGGTGTCGGACGCCACGGTCTACTTCGACCATCCCGTCCACGCCCGCGCCGATCACACCTTGAACATCGACCTGATCAATCCGGCCCGGGGCGCCGGCGCCAGAGTGGCGATGGAGCTCGATCCGTCGTCCGCACGGGCACTGGCCGAGGCCATCTTGAGCACGCTGGATTCGGTCCCGACCGATCTTCTCCCCGCCACGGCCGGGTAGATCAAGGCGGCTCCGGTGTCGCCGATCAGCGGCTCCGGAGCTCCGCAGCCGACCGCGGCCCTACTGGAGGGGTGGCATCTGCCCGGGTGGAGGCGGAGCCTGGCCCGGGGGAGGACCTGCCGGTGGAACCGGCGGCGGCGGGGCCTGTCCGGCCGGGGGGTAGGTCGGCGGCGGCGGGGCCTGTCCCGCGGGCGGATAACCCGGCGGAGGTGCGTAGCCACCTTGTGGTGGGTAGCCCGGCTGGGGTGCGTAGCCACCCTGGGGCGGGTAGCCACCCATGGCCAAGGTCCCGGCCGGACCGGCCGGTCCGCGGTAGACGCTCTTGCCGAGCCAGAGGATGTACCAGAAGATCACCGACAGCAGCACGAGCCCCACGGTGAAACCGCCACCGTGCCCGAAGCTCTTCGAGACGTCGTTCAGCACGATGATCGAGATGACCAACAGCGCCAGCGACCCGAGGAACGGAATGATCGGTAGGAGGAGGAACCACCCCCACCAGAGGGGTCGACCGGCCACCTTCAACATGATGATGAAGTTGTAGATCGGGACGAAGGCGGACCAGGCCGGGTCCCCGTGGGGTCCGGCTTTCTTGTAGGTCCCGTAGACACCCAGGGTGAAGATGAAGTAGACGGCGACGTACAGGATGAATAGTGCGAACACGGTGCCGCCGGAGCTGGCAACCATCAGGTGTCCCATGGCTTCCCCTTTGGACTCTTCGTACCCGGAGCCGGGCACTTCCCCGACCATTTGTTAGCACCTGACCCGATCCGGCGGGTCGATGCCCGACAAGCGCTTGCGGCGGAAACTGTTGTCGAGGCAACGACAGCCGCGCCATGGCCGGTCCGTGCCTCCAGTCGGCCGGTACCCGGCGGTTACCGAGCACGGCCGAGGCGCAGAGGGTGTGCGGGGCGGACCGACGCCTTCGAGGTGTGGTCGGACCGGAGGCCTGTGCCCTCGGATCAGTCCAGGGCGCGGGCGTCGGTCTCGCGCAATCGGGTGGCCATGACGGCGAGCAGCTTGCGGGTCACGGACGGCGCCGACTCCAGGACGCCGTTGAACTCGCGCTGGGCCAGCACCAGGATGCGGAGCTCCGTCTCGGCGGTCACGCTGGCCGAGCGAAGCCCCCTGTCCACCAGGGCCAGCTCGCCGAAGTAGTCGCCCGGTCCCAGAGTGGCCACATGGCGCCCGCTGCGCTCCACGGCAGCCTGGCCCTCGACGATGATGAAGAACTCGCGGCCGACCGTTCCCGCCTCGGCCAGGACCTTCCCTGCGGGCACCCTGATCTCGTCCAGCGCACTCCGGATGGTCCGCAGCTCCCTGCCGCTACAGGTGGAGAAGAGCCAGATACTGGAGAGGTCCGCCTGCTTGGTCCGAGGGGTCATGGCGTGAGGATAGCCCTGCGTACCTGAGCGATGGGCCTCCTCCGCGCCGCCATCTCCTGCCGTCACACCCCGTGAGTAGGGTCCTTTTTCATGATGCACCTGTACGTGGCGGATCGTGCCCGGTCGCTGGCGGTCCGTCTGGCCGAGGTATTGGCTGAGCCGCAGGAGGATGCGCTGGCCCCCGAGTGGCTGGCCGTGCCGACGGACGGGATGCGGCGCTGGTTGTTGCTCGAACTGGCCCGCCACCTCGGTGCGTCCGTTCCCGGGGGTGGTGACGGGATCGCCGCCAATTTCGTGCGCGCCTACCCGGGTTCGCTCCGTAGTCACGTGCTCAACGTGGAGCGGTCCGACCCGAGCGCCGACCCCTGGGGAATCGACCGGCTGGTCTGGTCGGTCCTGACCGTGGCCGGTCGGCACGGCGGCGAGCCGGGCCTGAGCGAGTTCACCGGTCTCTCCCTCGGGGCGTCGGCGTACGCCAGGGCCAGGAGGGTTGCCGACCTCTTCGACCGGTACCACCTGCATCGCCCGGACATGATCCGACTGTGGGCGGGCGGCACGTTCGTCGACGGGACCGGCCAACGCATCGCCGACCATCACGCCTGGCAGCCCCGGCTGTGGCGCCTGGTACGCGAGCACGTGGGGGAGGGCAGCCCGCCCGAGCGCCTTCCGGTACTGCTGGACTCCATTCGTGCCGGCACCCTCCCGCTCGGCCTTCCGGACCGTCTCGTACTGTTCGGCTTGTCCGTCCTACCCGGGCCGGAGTTCCTGGAGTTGGCCCGAGCTGTCGCCTCACAGGTGGACGTCCATCTCTTCCTCCTCGAGCCGGCCAGATTCGACGGCGCCCGGCTCTATGACCTCTTCCCCCCGCCGGCCCGTTCCCAGCCGAGGCTCCGGTCCAACGACCCGACGGCCGAGGCCGTCGAACCTCCGCTGCTCCGGTCGTGGGGGCGACCGGCTCGGGAGACCGCCCTGTTGCTGGCCGACGCCCGGGTCGCCGGGCTGCCGGCTCCCGAGCGTCCCGAGGGAGGATCCGCTGAGACCCGGGTCGTCGCCGACACCGGGACCGCTGAGGATGCGCAACCGCCGACCCTGCTCGAGCGAGTGCAGCACCAGATCAGGACCGCGGGCCGGGACGGTGATGTGCAGGCCGTCATCACCGATCCCTCTGACCGGTCCGTACAGTTCCACGCCTGTTACGGACCGATCCGCCAGGTACAGGTGGCCCGTGACGCCCTGTTGCACCTGCTGAACCAGCCCGGTTCCGACATGGCCGAGGAGGACATCCTCGTACTGTGTCCTGCGCTCGACCGGTTCGCTCCACTCATCGAGGCCGTCTTCGGACCTTCGACGGAGCTCTCGACCCAGACGTCACCGATCCCTGCTCCGCCGGCGCGGGAGCGACGCGGCGCTCCCGCGCTCCGCTACCGGATCGCCGACCAGTCGATCAGAGCCACGAATCCGGTGTTAGGTGCGGCCGCGGTGCTGCTGGAGCTGGTGTCGGGACGGTTCGAATCGACCGAGGTGCTCGACTTCTTCAACCTGGCTCCGGTCCGGGAATCGCTCGGCTTCGACGACGACGATCTGGCCACCATCACCGATTGGGTGGGTGACACCCACGTGCGCTGGGGACTCGATGCCGTGCACCGGACCCGCTTCGGGGTCCCCGAAGCACTGACCGGCAACACCTGGCAGTCCGCGCTGGACCGGCTGCTGCTCGGATCGGCGGTCGAAGACACCGGATTGGATCTGGCCATCGGGGACGTGGCCCCGTTCGGAGTCGAGGGCCCCGACGTGGACACCCTCGGGCGCCTGGCCGAGGCCCTGGGCCACCTGGCCGCGTTGGAGGCCGAGGTGGGTACGCCCCGGCCCATCGACGAGTGGGTGCGGGTCCTTCGTCGCGCTTGTGGGGCCCTGTTGGCCGCCCCCCGCGGTGGGGAATGGCAGGGGGAGGCGCTCCATCGGATCTTCGGAGAGGTGCTCGATGCCTCGACCCAGGGCACTCCGTCCACCGTTCCCCTGACGTTCGTCGACGTCCGACACCTCTTCGACGAGCGATTCAACGCCGAGGTCGGACGACCCGACTTCTTCCGGGGTGGGATCACCGTGACCTCGCTCACCCCGCTCCGGTGGATTCCCCACCGGGTCATCTGCATCCTGGGGATGGACCAGACCGCGTTCGGCACGCCGGCCGCGGCCGCCGACGATCTGGTCGCCACCGCCCCCTTGGTCGGGGATCGTGATCCGAGGGCTGAGACGCGCCAGTCGCTGCTCGAGGCGGTACTGGCCGCCGGCGACCATCTGGTGGTGACCCGCGACGGCCGCGACGTGCGGACCAACCGCGTCGTCCCCCGCTCGGTGGTGGCCAGCGAGCTCTTCGAGGCGGTGGTGGCGTCGGTGGAACCCGGGGACCGGCCCGCGCTGACCCGCCGGCTCGAGATCGACCACCCTCGCCATCCTTTCGACGAGCCCTGTTTCATCACCGGCGGACTCCTGCCTGATGCGACCTGGGGGTTCGACCCCACTGACCTCGACGGTGCCTCGGCACGACGCACCCGGGTGGCCGAGGACCGTCCGTTCCTGACGTCACCGCTCGAGCCGTCGTCGTCCCCGGTCATCGACATCGCCGACCTCCGTCACTTCCTCGGGGATCCGGTCAAGACGTTCGTGACCAGCGCCCTCGACATCGGTCTGCCGCCATCGTCCGAGGAGCTCTCGTTGTTGCTCCCGGTGGAGCTGACCCCCCTCGAACTATGGGCGGTCGGCGATCGACTACTGCACGCGCTCCTCGACGGGGCCGACGTGGCGGAGTGGCTCGAGGTCGAGCGGGTGTCCGGCACGCTCCCGCCCGGGGTGCTCGAGCACCCGGTCGTGGACGACCTCCGACTCACCGTCGAACTCCTCTTGGCCGAAGCCGACGGTCGAGGGCTCCGGCGTGGTCCACCCGAGCAGCTGGAGCTCGACGTGGAACTGTCCGACCACACACGCATCGTCGGAACTGTCGACCTGCGCCTGGGAGCACCGGTCGCCGGACCGTTGCGGCTGCAGTTCACGAGAGTGAAGCCGGTCCACCAACTCCAGGCCTGGCTGGATCTCATGGCGTTGGTGGCCGCGGACCCCGGTGGTCGGTGGCGATCGGTGCTGGTGGGTCGGGCGTCGTCCGGATCAGCGGTCGCCGAGGTCGTCGAGTTGGTCCCGTCCGCTCCCGCCGACGACTGGCTTCCGTCGGCCCGAGCCGCGTTGGAGGTGGTGGTGGACTGCTATCGGAGGGGCATGAGGGAGCCGTTGCCCATGTTCCCGACCCTCTCGCTCGCCGTCCACCGGGGGAGCGCGTCGCCGGCCCACTGGTCGGGTCACAACGGTAGCGGCGATGCACGCCACGGCTGGATCCGCACCGCCTTCGGCGACATCGACTTCGACGGGATCATGGCGATCGGGGCCCACTCCGACGACCCGGCCGGCTCCGGGGGGAGGGTCGAGCGGTATGCCGGCTATCTGTGGGGCGCGTTCGACCGCTCCACCACCGCCTTGGATCCGGCCGCCTCCTCGTGACCACCGTCACCACCCCGTTCGACCCGGTCGGCGACCTCCGGACCGGGCGCTGGGCCGTGCAGGCCAGTGCCGGCACCGGTAAGACGTTCACGCTGGCCTCCCTGGCGACCCGGTTCGTCGCCGAGCGGGCCGTTCCTCCATCGGAGCTGCTCATCGTCACGTTCACACGAGCGGCCACCAGCGAGCTGCGGGCCCGTGTGCGAGACCAGATGACGGAGGCGGCGGCGGTCCTGGCCGGCGACGTCCCGTGCCCCGAGGGCGACGTGCTCCTCCACCACCTGATGGCGACGGATCGTGACGGGCGGCTGGGACGATTGCGACGGGCCGTGACCGAGTTCGACGCCGCCACCATCACCACCATCCACGGCTTCGCCACACAGGTCCGGAGCATGCTGGGCGTGTCGTCGACCGTGGATGCCGAGGCCAGGCTGGTGGGGGAGGTGGAGGAACTGGTGGAGCAGGCCTGTGCCGATGTCCTGGCGACAGAGGCGGTGCAAACGGCCCAGGGCGAGGGCCTGCCCTCGTTGCGGAACCTCGTGGCCGCCACCCGGGCCGTGGCCGACCGGCCCGATCTGGTCCTCGAGCCCCACTCCGCCGATCAGGGGGCCACGGCCCCGCTCCTTCGACTCCGACGCCTGGTCCTGGCGTCCGTCTCGGCCCTGGTCGAGCGGCGCAGGGCCGGTGGCACCCTCAGTTTCGACGATGTCCTGGTGCAGCTGCGCGACGCACTGCACGGCGACCGCGCCGCGGCTGTCGTCGACGCCCTTCGCAGCCGGTTCTCCGTGGCGCTCATCGATGAATTCCAGGACACCGACAGTGTGCAGTGGGACATCTTCTCGACGCTGTTCGGCGAGCCGACGTTCGCCAACACCCTGGTGCTGGTAGGCGATCCGAAGCAGGCCATCTACCGGTTCCGGGGCGCCGACATCCAGACCTATCTGCGTGCCGTCGGCGAAGGCTCGGGGACCGAACTCCAAACGCTGGACACCAATTGGCGATCCGACGGGGCCGTTCTCACATCGCTCCACGCCGTGTTCGAGGGAGCCACCTTCGGCGCCGGCGACATTCGTTACGCACCCGTACAGGTGGCCCCGGGCCACCGCGACCGACGCCTCCGGACCGTCGACGGCGAGCCTCTGCCCGCACTCTGCCTCCGCCTGGCCATCGGCGCCGACATCACCCGACTCCGCCCGGACCAGGTGAAGGTGGCCTCGGCCGCAGCGGCCGTCGATCGTGACCTGGTGTCCTACGTGCGCGGCCTGCTCGACTCGGCCGTGCTGCCCCCTGACCACGCCGGGGACCCGTCCATCGGGCTCCGACCGTGCGACATCGCGGTCCTGGTGGGTTCGGCGACCCAAGGCGAGGCCCTCCGGATCGCACTCCAGCGCGAGGGGGTCCCGGCCGTGGTGGCCGGCGGCGGAAGCGTGCTGGAAGCGCCGGCCGCCGATCAGATGCGCCTGCTCCTCCGGGGCATCGAGCGCCCCAACGATGCCCGCGCCGTTCGGGCGTTCGCCCTCTCGTGGTTCGTCGGATGGACGGCCAACCAGGTGGCCGAGGCGTCCGACGACGCACTGGCCCCCCTGCAGGAGCAACTGGCGTCCTGGGCCACGCTGCTGGCAAGCCGTCCGGTGGCCGATGTGCTGGCCCGCATCTGGACGGAGACCGAGGTGGTGGCCCGGACCCTGGGGTCGAACGACGGTGACCGCAATGTGACCGACCTCGACCATCTGGCCGAGCTCCTGCGGGGTGCCGCCCCCCACGGGCACGCCGGTGTGTCGGCGCTGGCGGCCGCGCTCGAAGCCACGCCCGAGGAGGATGTCGACACCGATGCCGACGGAACCCTGGCGGCCCGTCGGATCGAGTCCGAGGCCGACGCCGTCCAGATCATGACCATCTGGAAGGCCAAGGGCCTGGAGTTCCCCGTGGTGTGCGTGCCCACCCTGTGGCGTCCACCCCAGTCACGGGGTCCCGTCATCACCACCGATCCGGCCACGGGGCGGCGGATACTCGATCTGGACAACCGCATCCCGTGGCCGGACAAGGCTGCGGCCGCGGCGCGAAAGGCCGAAGCCGAAGCCGAGGTGGCGGGCGAGCAGTTGCGTGTCCTCTATGTGGCGCTGACCCGGGCCAAGCACCAGACGGTGGTCTGGTGGGGCAACGCCACCGGCAGCCCGAAGACGGCCTTGGCCCACATCCTGTTCGCCCGCACCGACGGAGTGATCGATCCGGACCACTACCACCGGCCGACGGTGGATGTCCCGGCCGACGCGGAGATCGTCGGGGTCCTCGATGCCCTGAAGGCCCGCTCCGGGGAGACGATCGACGTCCGGGCCATCGACGGCGTGCGTCGGCGACGAGCCCGTTGGGTGGACAGATCGTCGAACCGGGCTCAGGAGCCGCTCGGGTTGGCGACCTTCGGGGCCACCCTCGATCGGTCCGTGCACCGTTGGTCGTTCTCGTCCATCACGCAGCGGTCGGCTGGGCCCGGGTTCGATCCCTACGACCCGTCCCAGTCGGACCGTGGCGCCGGCGACGAAGGGGAGGCCGGGGGAGGGCGACCGGATCCGGAACGGAACGGCCCCCCCGCCGCCGTCGACGTCGATGCCGAATCCGACCGGGTGAGCGGGACCGGTGGGTCGACCCCCGGTCCCCTGGGACCCCTCCCGGCCGGCACGTCCTTCGGTACCCTGGTCCACGCCCTGCTCGAAGTGGTCGACTTCGCCGCCCCCGACGTGGGCGATCAGCTGTCGGCGGCGCTGGACCGGCTGGCGGTGCGCATCCCCGTCGACCTGACACCGGTGCCCATCCCGGGGTGGACGGGCGCCAACGGCCGAACCCTGCTGATCGACGGACTCCGGGCCGCACTGGAGACTCCGCTGGGCCGGCCCTTCGGCGGGATGCGGTTGGCCGACCTCCGACCGGAGCACCGTTTGAACGAGCTCTCCTTCGACCTCCGCCTGGGTGAGGGGGGACACCACCCGACCGGCCGCGACGTCGGGACCCTCGTCGTGGACCACCTGGGGACCGACGATCCGCTCCGGATGTGGGCCCAACAGCTGGCCGAGGGCTCGATCGACGTCGAGCTGTCCGGGTACCTGACGGGGTCGATCGACCTGGTGGCCCGAGTCGAGGCCGCCGACGGGTCGCGGTCGTTCGTCGTGGCCGACTACAAGTCCAACCTCCTGACGCCCCGTGGTCGGTCTCCGGGCGCGGACGACTACTCCCCGAGCCGACTGGCACGAGCCATGGCCGACCACCACTACCCGCTCCAGGCCCTTCTCTACACCGTGGCGCTCCACCGGTACCTCCGGTGGCGGGCCCGTGACTACCGGCCGTCCGAGGACCTGGCCGGCGCGGTCTATCTCTTCGTCCGGGGGATGACGGGTCCCGACGTGGCCGTCACTGAGGGGCGGCCCCACGGCGTGTTCGACTGGCCCATCCCCTGGCCACTCGTGGCCGATCTGAGCGACCTCCTCGACGGGCGGCTCGGCCGGCGGGGGTCGCCGTGACACGTCTCCACCGCTTCAGGGTGCCCGGAGTCATCACTGCGGGCCGGGTGGACTCGTGGTGACGCGGCAGCCGGGGCAAGAGGCGGTCCTCTCGCCGTTCGTGGAGGCCGGTGTGTTCGGGGCGTTCGAGGTCGGGCTGGCCGCCGCTGTGCTCCGACTCGAGCCGCTGGCGTCCGGGGAGGACCTGTTGGCCTTGGCCCTGGCGGCCCGGGCCCCCCGGCTCGGCCACGTCTGTGTGGAGCTGGACCACGTCGCCGACCTGGTCGTGCCGGAGGACGGGGGCGGTCTGTCCTCGGCGGCCCTGCCGTGGCCCGAGGCCGTCCGGTGGGCCGACGGGCTGGATCGGTCTCCGATCGTGCGCCGCCCGGATGCTCCGGGCGACCGGCGGATCCGTCCGTTGGTGTGGGACGGTCGCCGCGTCTATCTCGAGCGCTACTGGCGGTACGAGGTCGCTGTCGCCACCGAGCTGGGTCGGCGGGCCGCCGGGGCCGACTCCGTCCCCGAGCCGCCCGACCGCTTTCGCGCCGGAGAAGCGGTCGAGCAGGCCCTCGACACCTTGTTCGGACCCGACCCGGGCTCCGATCAGGACCTGCAGCGCCAGGCGGCCGGGCGGGCCCTCGCCCACGGTGTGTCGATCATCGCCGGTGGACCAGGCACGGGGAAGACCCACACCATCGCCCGCATCCTGGCCGCGGCCCACCTGGCGGCGGCGGCCGAGGGACGCGACGTGCAGGCCGCGCTGGCCGCGCCGACCGGAAAGGCGGCGGCCCGTATGGCCGAGGCGGTGCAGTCCCAGGTGCGCGCCATGCAGCACGAAGGTGTGATCGGGATCGGGCTGGCCCAGGCGCTGTCGGCCACCGAGCCCATGACCGTCCACCGGCTGTTGGGACGCGGCGACCGGACCCACTTCCGTCACAACCGATCGGACCCGCTGGTCCACGACCTCGTGGTCATCGACGAGACCTCCATGGTGTCGTTGCCTCTCATGGCCAAGCTGTTGGACGCCGTCCGTCCCGACGCCCGACTGATCCTCGTGGGCGACCCGTTCCAGTTGGCCAGTATCGAGGCCGGCACGGTGATGGGGGACCTGGTCGATCGGGAAGGGGGCGCCGACGGACGCGCCGACGGACGCGCCGACGGTCCGCTCGAAGGCCGGGTCACCGAGCTACGGCGTGGCCGCCGGTTCGGAGAAGACTCCGGCATCGCGGCCTTGGCCGCCTCCGTGCGGGCCGGGGACGTCGACGCCGTACTCGCTCTGCTGGCCGGGCAACGGTCCGACGTGGCCTGGATCCCCGAACACGACGCGTCGGGTCTGGCCGCGGTCCGCGCTTCCGTCGAGCTGGCCGCGGTCGAGGTGGTCGAGGCCGCACAGTCCGGCGATGCCGCCGCCGCCCTGGAAGCCGCCGGTCGCATCAAGGTGCTGGCCGCCACCCGCCAGGGACCGCTGGGCCTCTACGACTGGAGTGACCGGATCGAAGCCACGGCCTTGTCCGTCCTGCCCACGGGCGGCCGCCGCGGCTCCGTTCCGGTGGGCACACCGGTCATCGTGACGGGAAACGACCCGCTCAACCGGCTCTTCAACGGCGACGTCGGCGTGGTCGTTCTCCGGGACGGCAATCGCACCGTGGCCATGGGCGGCCCCGGTGGACTGCGCTATCTGGCTCCGGCCCGACTGCGCGAGTGGGAACGCTGGTGGGCCATGACCATCCACAAGAGCCAGGGTTCGGAGTATCCGCACGCCGTGGTGTCGTTGCCGCCGGCAGGATCCCCCATACTCACCCGTGAGCTCCTCTACACCGCCGTCACCCGGGCCACCTCGTTGGTCACGGTGGTGGGGAGCGTGGAGTCCGTCCGCACCGCCGTCGAACGACCGGTGGCGCGGGCCTCGGGACTGCGGGACCGGCTCTGGACCTGACCGGTGACGGCCGACCGATGACCGGTCATCCGGCCGGGGCACGTCGGTCCCTCCGTCACTCCGACCGGAGCAACGCGGCCGGGCGGGTCCGGGCCGCCACCAGCGCCGGTCCGATGGCCAACAGGTTGGCCACCACCAGCGTGCCCAGAGCCACGACGGCAACCACCCATCCGGCCACGACCGGCACGGGCACCACGCCGAGATCATCGGCGAAGACCCGCCATACCAGTCGCCCGATCGCGATGCCGGCCGGGACACCGATGACGATCCCGATGACGGCCACGGTGGTTGTCTGCCACGAAAGCGTGAACGCCACCTGTCTCCGCACGAAACCGAGGGCTTTGAGCAGTCCCACTTCCCGTCGCCGCCTGGTCACACTGACGACCAATACGTGCAGGAGCGTGGCCACACCGAACAGGATCAGCACCAGTCCCAAGATGAGCGGGAAGTTGATTGCCTCGCCGAAGTTGACCAGGTTGGTCGGCGGCAGGGGGTAGCTCACGTTGCCGGGATAGGCACGGGCCAGCCGGCTCACGGCAGCTTGTCCCGTCGTCCCGGGCACGGTTCGGACCAGATAGGCACCGCCGTAGTCGAACACGGTCCGGACGAGGCAGGCCTGTCGGCCAGTGCCTTCGGGACAGGAGGACCCCGAGATCCCAGCGAAGCTGAACACCGCCCCCGTGCCCAGCCCGCCAGCGCCGAAGTCGGGGGGAAACGAGGTGATCCCCACTACCCGATCCATCGACGTGCGGGTTCCACCCTGGGGTCGGGTGATGGTGACCCGGACCAGCGACCCGACGTGGGCTCGGGCCTGGCGCAACGTGGTGGATCCCAGACTGACCTCGTCGGCGGCTGTCGGTAGCCGGCCCTCGGTCGGGGTGAGCAACAGGTGGCCACGGACCGACTGTCCGCCCAAGGCGCTGACCGTTGCACCGTTGATGGTCACGACACCACCGATGCCGGCGGTGACGTCCGTCACCGAGTGCTCCCGTTGGATGGTGGTCAGCAGCTGGTCGGCCTGCGGTTCCGTTCCGGTGTTGTTGATGCTGAACCACACGGTGAACGGCTGTCCGTACAGGGATGGGGTAGTGGTCAGATGGGTCAGGCTGCTGCCGAAGACGGCGGTGGCGCACAGTGCGGTGACGGCCAGGATGGACCCCAACACGGCCGAGCCGACCGGAACGGCGTTGCGGCCGCGGCCGCGCTCGAGAGCGTGACGGACTCCGATCAGGGCGGTGGGCGAGGCGCCGATCCCGGTCAGGAAGGCCACCGTCCGAGACGATCGCGTCACTCGTGCCGCATCCCCGGTCCGGCGGACCCGGGCTGCACGGATGGCCGGCCACAGGCCCAGTGCCACTACGACCAGGAGCGCGCCCAACGCCCCCACGAGAAGGATCAGGGGGTCGAAGCTGAACCCGGGGGCTGGATCGGCCAACCGGGCTTCCCCCACCGGCGTGAACGGGGACAGAAGATAGGCCAGGGCCAACCCACCGATCACACCGGTGACACCGACGGCCAGGGTCCGTGCCATTCCCTCCATGATCAGGTGCCGTCGGGAGACGCCCAGTGAGCTGAGGGCGGCAAAGGTGTCGGACTCCACGGTGGCCTGGCGGGCCAGGGCCTGGGCCACCACGATCATTCCCACCAGCCCGGCCAACCCGGCCAGAATCCACCAGCCCACTGCCTGGGGGTGGATCGAGGCCGCCACGGTGCCGGCCTGGGTCTCCAGGTCCTCGAAGCCGAGCGCGCCAAGACTCCGGGCTTGGCTTTGGAAGGTCGGGAGGTCGGCCGCGCCGTTTCGGAGCCGGACCAGGTAGGGGTACAGCAGAACTGTCTTCGGATCGAAGGAGCGGCCGAAGGCCTGGGTGGTGTACACGTCGTACGCGGCAGTGTTGGTGGAGGGGAACTCCTGCTCGGCAGCTTCGATGCCCACCACCCGGAGCGATATGCGGGGGCCGGCCGGTGGCACGGTGGTGTCGTTCAGGGCATCGGTCCGTTGGGACGTCGAGAAGAGACGGAGACGCAGGACGGTGCCGATGTGTACGCCGTTGTCCCGCTGCAGCGTGTACGACGCCAGCACCTGGTCGGGGTCGGCCTGGTCGGGCATCCGTCCGGCCACCAGCTTGACGACGCGGGGGAGGGCCCGCGGGGTCAGTTCGAAGATGCTGAACTCGTTTTCGTCAATAGGACGGGTACAAGCACAGTGCACGGCCCCGCCTGCCGGGGCCGGGGACGGGACGGCTGCGGCCACATCGGGGAGGGTGGCCAGGGTCGGCAAGGGCTGTTCGCTGTAGACGAAGGCGTCATAGCCGTGGGCCGCCTGGTAACGCGGGAAGGCGGTGGCCGTGCGGCGACCGGCGGCCATGCCGGCCAGGACCAGCCCGGTGACCAGGGCCACGAGCAGCGCGAGGAGGGCCCACGATCGCCACCGACGACGGAACTCCGCTCGGAACAGGACTCTCAGAACCGCCACCACGACCTCCTCACCAGAGTCTGATGGGCCGGACTGATGCCGACAAGGTGGCCAGCCCGCCCGCCGGACGTCGTGCTAGCACCCGGCGCTCACGTCACAGCCCCCTCCCGCGCATCTGCCCGGTACCCGCCCTGGCCCGGTCAGGGTGCCTCTGCCGGTACCCGCCCTGGCCCGGTCAGGGGTGTTCGGTGGTGGCGTGCTCGGCGAGGTCGCTCTGGCGCACCCAGGTGGCGTACATCTCGGCGTAGCGCCCGCCCGCCGCCACCAGCTGATCGTGGGTGCCCACCTCGATGATCCGCCCCTCGTCGACCACGACGATCCGGTCGGCCCGCATGGCCGTGGACAGACGGTGGGCTATGAGGATGGCGGTCCGGTTCTCGAGCAGTACGTCGAGGGCCGACTCGATCTTGGTCTCCGACTGCAGGTCCAGGTTGGAGGTGGCCTCGTCGAGCACGAGTACCCGTGGATGGGCCAGGAAGGCCCGGGCCAGGGCGATGAGCTGGCGCTCGCCCGAAGACAGGGTCTGGCCCCGCTCGTGGACCACGGTGTCGAGGCCATTGGGCATGCGCCCCACGACATCGGTGAGGCCCACCTTGTCCACCGCCTCGTGGATCTCGGCATCGCTGGCGCTGGGTCGGGCGAAGGCGATGTTGTCCCCGATGGTCCCGGCGAACAGGAAGGGCTCCTGGGGGACCACGCCGAGCTGGCTCCGCAGGGAGAACATGGTGACGTCCCGCAGGTCGTGTCCGTCGATGAGCACCCGTCCGACCGTGGGGTCGTAGAACCGGGTGACCAGCTTGGCCAGGGTCGACTTGCCGGCCCCGGTGGGACCGACGAAGGCCACCGTCTCCCCGGGGGCCACGCGGAGATCGACGTCCTCGATGACCAGTCGGTCGGGGTCGTAGCCGAAGGAGACGTGGTCGAAGGCGATCTCCCCTTCGATCGGGGGCAGCGCGACCGCGTCGAGGGCCTCCCGCACCTCGGGCTCGGTGTCGATGAGGTCCCGGAGCTTGTTCACCGAGGCCTGGCCCTGTTGGTAGGTGTTGTACTGCTGGACCAGCAGCTGGATGGGCTGGAAGAACCGGTTCAGGTAGAGGAAGAAGGCCACCAGGCCGCCGAGGGACAGGGTGTGGTCGACCACCATCGAGCCGCCGATGGCCAGGAGGACGGCCTGGCCGAGCACGCCCAGCAGCTGGGTCCCGGGTCCGTAGAGGGCGTTGACCCGGGCGGTGTAGTTGTTGGCGTCCCGGTAGTCGCCGACCACATTGCGGTGGTGGATCACGTTGTGCCGCTGCCGGTTGTGGGCCGTCACGATGCGTACGCCGTGCAGGCTCTCGGACAGGTCGGCCAGCACACTGGCTATCCCGTCGCGCACCCGGTCGTAGCCCCGCTCGGAGGCCCGCTTGAACCACACCGAGGCGGCGAAGAGGGCCGGCAGGACCAGCACGACGGTGATGAGGGCCAGCTCGACGTTGATGGTGAAGAGGATGACGGTGATGACGACCATGGTCAGCCCCTGGATGGCCAGCTGGGAGAGGCCGTCCTGGAGGAGCTGCTGGAGGTTCTCGATGTCACTGGTCATCCGGCTCATGACCACTCCGGCCTTCTCCTCGGTGAAGAAGCCGAGCGAGAGGCGCTGGAGGTGGGCGAAGACCTTGACCCTCAGGTCGTTCATGACCCAGGCCGCCAGTCGGCCGGTGACCTGGACCTGGAAGCGCTGGGCCAGCGAGGTGACGACGACGAAGACCAGGTAGGCGATGGCGGCACCGACCACCACGGCGAAGTCGAAGTGGCCCTCGGTCATCCCGTTGTTGATGGCGTACTCGGTGAGTTTGGGCCCGACCTGGGAGGCCACCGCCACCACCACCACCAGGACCCCGGCCAGGGCCAGCATGCCGGGGTACTTGGTCAGCAGCCGCCAGAGGCTCAGCCGCTTGAGATCGCGCTCGGAGCTGTTCTGGCTGAAGACGATGTCCGGCTCGGCGTACTCGGGCTCGGTGGCCAGCAGCCGGTCCACCCCGTCCTGGAGCTCGTGCGGGATGCCGGCGAACGGCAGGCCGGAGGCGGCCGAGGCCTGGGCCCCGCCGGGCCCCCCGAAGCCCCCGCCACCGCCACCGCCACCGAACATCATGACCGGCCTCCGCCCCGCACCGAGTCGAGCAGGTCCCGGAGCGGCTGGCCGTCGGGCTCGGCCCGCTCCCCGTCCTCACCCTGCTCCGCCTCGGCCTCCTCGGCGTCGGCCTCCCGCTCGAACTCGCCCGCCTGGGCCAGAATCTCGGCGTAGAGCGGCGTGGTCTCGAGCAGCTCGGCGTGGGTGCCGTCGGCCACGATCTTGTGCTGGTCGAGCAGGACGACGCGGTCGGCCAGTGAGATGGTGGACAGCCGGTGGGCGATGATCAGGGTGGTGCGCCCCTCCATCTGGACCCGTAGGCCGGCGTGGATCCGTTGCTCGACCTGGACGTCGATGGCGCTGGTGGCGTCGTCGAGGACCATGATGGGTGGGTTGACCAGCAGGGTCCGGGCGATGGCGATGCGTTGTCGTTGCCCACCCGAGAGGGTGTACCCCCGCTCGCCCACAACGGTGTCGTATCCCTCGGGCAGGTGGCTGATGAAGTCGTGGGCCCCGGCTGCCTTGGACGCGGTCACGATCTCGTCGAAGTCGGCCGACGGCTTGCCGTAGGAGATGTTGTCCCGGATGGAGACCGAGAACAGGAATGGTTCGTCGAGGACCACACCGACGTTGGCCCGGAGGCTGTCCTGGGTGACGTCCCGCACGTCGTGCCCGTCGATCTGGACGGAGCCGTGCTTCACGTCGTAGAAGCGGGTCAACAGCCGGGCGACGGTCGACTTTCCGGCCCCGGTCCGGCCGACCAGGGCCACGGTCTCCCCCGGGGTGATGTGCAGGTCGAAGTCGGCCAGCACCAGCTGTTCGGCATCGGCCGCGTAGGCGAAGTCGACGTGGCTGAACCGGACGTCCCCGTTGATGTCGTGGAGGTCGACGGCATCGGGTGCATCGGTGACCGTGGGCTGTTCGTCGATGATCTCGTAGATGCGGTCGGCCGAGGCTGCGGCCCGCTGGCCCATCATGATCAGCATGCCCAGCATCATGAAAGGGGCCTGCAGCATCAACAGGTAGGCGTTGAAGGCCAGGATGTCCCCGATGCTGAGTCCGCCGTGGATGACCATGTACCCACCGAACAGCAGCACGAGGGCCAGCCCGACTTGGGGCAGGTTCTGGACCAGGGGGGAGAAGCGGGCCCGGAGGTCGGCGTCTTTGATGTAGCTCCACCGCAGTCTGTCGGCCGCCCCGGACAGGGCCCGGAGCTGCTGCTGCTCGGCCGCGAAGGACTTGACCACCCGGACACCGTTGACGTTCTCGTCCACGATGGTGGCCACGTCGGCCAGGCGCGACTGGATGATCCACGAGACCGGGAACATCGACTTCCGCATCTTGACGCCGGCCAGGTACACGAAGGGCATGGTGGCCATGGCGATGAAGGCCAGTGGCACGTCGATGGAGAGCATGAAGCCGAAGGCGACCACGGCGATGGAGCACTGCACGAGGATCGACGGGGCGAAGGTCATGTACATCTGGACCGAGCGGATGTCCGAGTTGGCCCGGGAGATCAGCTGCCCGGACTGGACGCGGTCGTAGAAGGAGAACGACATCTTGGTCAGGTGCTCATAGATGATGTTCCGCAGGTCGTACTCGATGTCGTAGGCCGTCTCGAACAGGAACAGGCGCGAGATGTAGCCGGCCACGCCACCCACCAGGCCGATGCCGACGATCAGCCAGACGTAGTGGCTGAGGGGGACGGTGTGCTTCTGGATCGAGTTGGTGATGGCGTGGTTCAAGAGATTGGGTACCAGCACCTGGAGGACGAGCCCGACGAACGACGCCACCAGCGAGGTGATGAAGATCCCCTTGTGGGCGCCCATGATGGGCATGACCCTCCGGAGCCAGGGCAGCGACCGGTCCGGGTCGATGGTGGCCCGGGGCGCTTCGTTGTGAGCCACCTCGGCGATGGGGACGAACTCGGTGCCCTGTTCGTCGGGGACCCTCGACCGGGCCCCGATTCTGGGCGCACTCATCGGGTGGCGCTCCTCCCCAGTCGCGAGGCCAGGAGGGCACGACGCCACAACGCCAGTCCGGCGAAGGCGCGATCGGCGTCGGACGTGTTGCCCAGGTGGGCGGCGATCTCCCGCAGTTGGCTGTTCACGGCGTCGTCAGCGGCGTCGAGCACCTGGCGACCGTGGTCGGTGATGACGTGGTCCACCCGGCGCCGGTCGCCCTCGACGGTGCGGCGCTCCACCAGTCCCCGGGCCACCAGTCCGTCGATCACCGAGGTGACCGTGGGCGGCCGGACCGCCAGCAGCTCGGCCAGGTCGGAGGAGAGGGCCGAGCTGGCGTCCAGCATGCCGAGGACCCGGTACTGGGGCAATGTGAGGTCGACCGACCCCAGGCCGATCTCGACCCGCTTGGCCAGCCACGCCGCCGTCCGCCCCAGGGTGCGGCGATCGTCGACCCGCGGCTTCACCTGAGTTGCTTTGAGAGTCACATAGTTAGACTATCGAATGATATCGGGTGGCCGTGCACCCTCACGGCGTCAGGCGCCGGCCCGGGCCTCCGGGACGACCTGATCGTCAGGAGACCAGACCGCCGGTGTTGAGGTTGAGTCCGTCCGTGCCCTTGGAGCGGTAGACGGCCTGGATCTCGCTGAATTCGGCCAGACCCCACGGTCCGTTCTCCACGCCGATGCCGCTCCATTTGAAGCCACCGAAGGGCTGCTGGGGCGCCAGGGCCAGGTGGGTGTTGACCCAGGCCGTGCCGCATTCGAGCTGGTTGGCCACCTCGGCGGCCCGGTCGCTGTCGGTGCCCCACACCGAGCCCGACAGGCCGAAGTGGGTGGCGTTGGCCCGGTCGATGACGTCGTCCACGTCCCGGTAGGAGATGACCGGCAGCGCCGGGCCGAACTGCTCCTCGTCCACGATCCGGGTCCCGTCGGTGAGATCGGTCAGGATGGTCGGCTCGAAGAAGTAGCCGGGCCGTTCCATGGCCTTCCCGCCCGTGGCCGCGGTGGCCCCGTGGGAGAGGGCGTCGCCCACCAACTCCTTCACCCGTTCGTACTGGGGTGCGTTGTTGATCGGCCCGAGCTTGGCGTCGGGCTCGGTCCCCTCGCCCACCTTGACCGCCGTGGCCTGGGCGGCCAGGACCTCGACGACCTGGTCGTAGAGCGACTCGGGTACGTAGACCCGCTTGATGGCCGAGCACACCTGACCGTTGTTGTTGAAGGCGCCGGCGAAGATGGCCTTGCCCACCACGGCCGGATCGGCGTCGTCGAGGACGATGGCCGGGTCGTTGCCACCGAGCTCCAGCGTGACCCGCTTCAGGTCGGGAGCGGCCGAGATGGCCACCTTCTTCCCTGTCTCGATGGATCCGGTGAAGCTGACCTTGCGGGGCACGGGGTGCCCGGTCATCCAGGCGCCCAGCTCGTCGCCTCCGCTCACCACGTTGACCACCCCCGGGGGCATCACGTCGCGGAGCAGCTCGATCGTCTTCAGTGTGCTGAGCGGGGTGAAGGGGGACGGCTTGAGCACCAGGGTGTTGCCGGCCAGCAGGGCCGGAGCGATCTTCCAGAAGGCCAGCGTCAGCGGGAAGTTCCACGGGGTGATGGCCGCCACCACTCCCACCGGGCGACGGACCACCTCGACCCGGGCCTCGGCGTCGTCCTGGATGACCTGGGGCGGGGTCTCGAGATTGGCGAAGTACTGGCACCAGATGGCGGCCGCGAACACTTCGATGTTGGCGTCGGACAGCGGCTTCCCCTGCTCGGCGGTGAGCGTGGGTGCGATCTCGCCCCCGGAGGCCAACAGCACGTCGGCCATCTTCAACAGGGTGGCCCGTCGCTGGTCTTCGTCCGACCGCCAGTCGCGTTGGGCCTTGGAAGCGGCCTCGAAGGCCGCGTCGAGCTGCTCGCGACTGCACTCGGGTGCCTCGGCGAAGACCTCGCCGGTGGCCGGGTTGATGACGCCGAAGGACTCCGGCGCCGGGACGGTGTCGCCACCGATGGTCATGACGAAGTCGGACATGTGCTTCCCCCGATGCTCGAAGTTTGCTGCTTCTACTGCGAAGCTACCTTAGGCGGGAACCTTGGCGCCTTCGACCGGCTCCAGCGGATCGTCGGGGTTGTCCGGCACGGGTCCGTCAGGGGGTAGGTCGGGATCGACGCTGAGGCGGGGCAGGATCCGGTCCAGCCACCCCGGGAACCACCAGTTGGCTTTGCCGAACAGGAACATCAGGGCCGGAACCACGGCCATCCGGATGAGGAAGGCGTCGACGAAGATGCCGCCCGCCAGCCCGAGGCCGAACTCCTTGATGACCCGGATCCCTCCGAGGATGAACGAACCGAACACCAGGATCATGATCAGGGCGGCCGCGGTGATGGTCTTGCCGGTGGCGGCCAACCCGTTGCGGACGGCGATCCGGTTGTCCCCCGTCTTGAGCCACTCCTCTTGGATCCGACTGATCAGGAAGACCTCATAGTCCATGGACAGCCCGAACAGGATGGCGAACAGCATCACGGGCAGGAACGCCTCGACCGGGCCCGGTTTGGACACCTGGAACACCGAACCCAGCCAGCCCCACTGGAACACCGCCACCAGGATCCCGAAGGCCGCCCCGATGGAGAGGATGTTCATGGCCGCCGCGGTGAGGGGAATGACGATGCTGCGGAACACCATGGCCAACAACAGGAAGGAGAGCACCACCACCAGGCCGATGAACAGGGGGAGCTTGGAGGACAGCACGCGGGCGAAGTCCACGAAGATGGCGGTGTTGCCGCCCACGTAGACCTCGACGCCGGTGTCGGAGACGGCGGCAGGGATGGTCGACTGGCGGAGGTGGTCGATGAGGTCGGTGGTGGAAGAGGCCTGGGGGGCGGAGTCCGGGTACACCGTGATCAGCGACACCGTCTTGCCGTCCTTCTCCGGCAACGAGATCGGAGCGGCCACCTTGGCCACGTTGGCCTGGGTGCCGACCTGGTCGGCCAGGTGCTGGATGGCCGCGGTGTCCGCCGCGCCGCTGTTCTGGGTGACCAGCAGCAGTGGGCCGTTGAACCCGGGACCGAATCCCTGGGCCAGCAGGTCGTAGGCCTGCCGTGTCGTGGTGCCCACCGGGTCGTTGCCCTGGTCGGAGGAGCCGAGTCGGAGAGAGAAGAAGGGCAGGGCGAACATGACCACGATCAGGAGGGCCACCACGGCCGGGAGCACGGGCCGGTTGCGGATGAACTCCGCCCACTTGGGCCAGAAGCCTTTGGACCCGGCCCCGACCACCCGCGGCCCGTTGACGGCCAAGCTCTTCTTCTGCTTCCGGCTCAGCACCCGCGGCCCGATGAAACCGAGCAGGGCCGGCAGCAGGGTGAGGGCGGCGATCATGGTGAAGGACACGCCGATGGCGGCGGCGATGGCCAGCCCGTAGAGGAACGAGACCCCGAGGGCGAACATGCCCAGCAGGGCGATGCACACGATGATCCCGGCGAAGAGTACGGCGCGCCCCGAGGTGTTCACGGCGTTGGCGATCGAGGACTCCACGTCGGAGCCGCCGATCAGGCCCTGTCGGTGTCGGGTCACGATGAACAAGGCGTAGTCGACCCCGACCCCGAGCCCGATGAGGAGCACCAGCTCCGTGGAGAACTGCGGCATCTTGAGGGCGTGGCTGAGCAGACCGATCACCCCGATGGCCGTGCCCAGCGAGGCCAGCGCCGACACCAGGGGGAGGGCCATGGCGAACACGGAGCCGAAGACCAGCAACAGCACGATGCCGGCCAGGATGATCCCGAGTCCCGTACCGCCGAACGACACTCGGTCGGCCGACTCGGCCACCTGTCCTGCCACCGCCACCTGAAGGTCGGGCCCGATGGCCGTCTGGGCCGCGGCCACGAACTTCTTGGCCTGCGTCACCGAGATGTTCTGGGCCAGCTCGTTGAAGGTGACCGTGGCGAATCCGGTGGTGCCGTCGGCGCTGATCTGGTCCGCTCCCAATGCGGTGTACGGGCTGGTGATGGACGAGACGTGCGGTATCTCCTTCACCTTGTCCAACATCTGGGTGACGGCGTTCTGGACGGACGGGTCGGTGACCTTGGTCCCGTTGGTGGTGTGGAAGACGATCTGCTCGCGGTCGCCGGCCACGGACGGGGCGGACGCCTGTAGCAGCGAGAGTGCCTTGGTCGACTCCGTGTTGGGCAGGGAGAAGCTGTTGGAGTAGGCGGTGCCGATCGACTGGGACAGGGCGCTGGCGATGACCAGTGCGGCCAGCCAGCTCAACAGCACGACGAGGCGGTGACGGACGCACCAGATGGCGAGGCGCTTCATTGGGGGGACTCCTCAGTCTTCACGATTCGTTCATCGAACAGGCAGGCTCGGGGGGCCGACCGGAGGGCGGTACATCCCCGACTCCTTCCGATGGCCGGGCCCATTCTCGCCCATCACCGCCCTCCAGCGGTAACTCGGGACCACTTGGTGCCGGTGACCAGGTAATGAGGGGTCTCATCTCCCCACCGTCGGTCCCGGCGTGACGGAAACCGGAGAACTCCCATCGACCATGATGGGCCCATGGAACCGACGGAACGGCTGATCCCTCTGGACGGGGCGTTCAACTTCCGCGACCTGGGCGGGTATCCGGTCGCGGGCGGCCGTGCCACCCGCTGGGGCCGGCTGTTCCGCAGCGACACCCTCCACGAGCTCAGCCCCGCCGATGTCGCCGTCCTCCGCTCGCTCGGCCTGGCCACCGTCATCGACCTGAGGACGGCCCGCGAACTGGCCCGGACGGGCCGGGGCCCTCTCGGACCAGAACCGGTCCGCTACCACCATCTCTCGGTCATCGGGGAGGGGGCCGCACGGGAGGCGGACGGCGAGGCCATGGCGGCGCCCGGCGGGGACGACCTCACCGAGCGGTACCTCTGGTATCTGGACGTGGGCCGAGGGGCACTGGCCGAGGCCCTCGTCCTCCTCGGCCAGGGCGACAACTACCCCCTGGTCTTCCACTGCGCGGCCGGCAAGGACCGCACCGGGGTGCTGGCGGCCCTGGTGCTCGACATCGTCGGGGTGGACCCCGGAGGGATCGTGGCCGACTACCTGATCACCGAGGGCCGGATGGAGCTGATCCTCGGGCGGTACCGGTCGGACCCGGCCTTCGCAGCCCGGATGACCGCGTTGCCGGCCTCGCAGTTCAGCGTGGAGGCCGCCACCATGGAGCGTTTCCTCACGGCCGTATACGACCGATTCGGGGGGAGTGAGGCCTGGGCCGTCGGGGCCGGAGTCCCGGTCGAGTCCATCGAGCGGATGCGCTCGCTCCTCCTCGAGCCCGCAGGTCGTCCGGACCGAGCCGGCCGGCGCCGACGGGATGCACCTGGCCCGGCCGCTCCCCCTAGACTGGAGGCGTGACGGCTTCTGTATGGGTGCCCCTCCTGGCTGGCACGGCCATGTTCTTCACCCTCATGGTGGCCGGGCTCGCGGTCACGGGCTTTCTGGTGTGGCGGGTGGCCCGGCGCAAATGGCGGGCGGTCCGCAATCACGGAGCGGTCATCGGGGCGGGTGCCCTGTGGGAGGCCACCGCCGTCCGCCGGCGACGCGGCGGCGAGGTGACAACGCCCGAGGAAGTGGGCCAGTGGACACCCGGCCGGGCCCGCAAGGAGATGTGGCGATCGGTGGACCAGGCCGATGCGGCCCTGCGGACCGCCGCCGACCTCGACGCCCCATTGGCCGAGCTCCCGTCTCTGTGCCGCCGCCTGCATGCGGCCGCCGTCGATCTCGACAAGGTGTTGCGGGTGGAGCCGGCCGGGCCGGTCCCGACCGAGGTACGCACCCAGGTCCACGAGGTGATGCGGGCCGCCGGTGACATCCAGCGCGCCGCCGTGGTGTCGGCCAGTGACGCCAACGGCCCGCGCGTCCATGAACTCACCCGCGACGCCGTGCACGAGATCGAACTGCTCGACGCCGGTCTGGCCTCGGCCCAGGCCGTACTGCCGCACCAGCCGGGCTGAGTCGCACCAGCCGCGCTGAGTCCCACCAGCCCGCGCTGAGTGGCACCGCCCGCGGTCGCACCGCCCGCTCACCGTCTTGACCGCTGGTCCGGGCCGGTGGTCCGGGCCAGCGGCAGGGTCCCGGTGACTCAGGAACGAGTGTCGGTCAACACCTCGGTGGCCGCCGCAGCCAGGACATCGAGCCCGTCGTCGAGGAGGGCGTCCTCGATCACCAGCGGGGGGAGCAGCCGGATGACGTTCCCATAGCTCCCACAGGAGAGGACCACGACCCCGGCCCGGTGGCAGGCGGCCACGATGCGACGGGTGGCTTCGGGGTCGGGCTCGAGGGTGCCCGGCCGGACCAGCTCCACGGCCATCATCGCCCCCCGCCCGCGGACATCGCCGATGCCGGGCAGCGTCTGGCGCAGGGCGTGCAGTCGGGCACCCACGACCGTCCCGATCCGTACGGCCGCGTCGACGAGGTTCTCCTCCTCCATGGTGGCGATCGAGGCCAGGGCGGCGGCACACGCCACCGGGTTGCCTCCGTAGGTGCCGCCCAGGCCTCCGGCGTGGACGCCGTCCATGAGCTCGGACCGCCCGGTCACCCCGGCCAGCGGCATCCCCCCGGCCAGGGCCTTGGCCGTCGTGATGAGATCGGGCACCACGCCCTCGTGGTCGCAGGCGAACCAGTCGCCTGTGCGGCAGAACCCGGTCTGGATCTCGTCGGCCACGAACAGGATGCCGCGGTCCCGGCACCAGGCGGCCACCGCCGGGAGGAACCCGGGGGCCGGCACCACGAATCCGCCCTCACCCTGGATGGGCTCGATCACGACGCAGGCGGTGCTGTCCGCCCCGACCCGGCGCTCGATCTCCTCGATGGCCCGGCCGGCGGCCTGGGCCCCGGTCATGCCGTCCGGATCCCGCAACGGGTACGACATCGGCACCCGGTAGACCTCGGGGGCGAACGGACCGAACCCGTCCCGATAGGGCATGTTCTTGGCCGTGAGGGCCATGGTCAGGTTGGTCCGCCCGTGGTAGGCGTGGTCGAAGACCACCACGGCCTGTCGGCCTGTCACATGGCGGGCGATCTTGACGGCGTTCTCCACCGCCTCGGCCCCGGAGTTGAACAGGGCCGTCCGCTTCTCGTGGTCGCCGGGGGTCCGATCGTTCAGGGCTTCGCACACCGCCACGTACCCTTCGTACGGCGTCACCATGAAGCAGGTGTGGCTGAACTGCTCCACCTGGGACCGGACGGCCTCGACGACGCGGCGGGCGGCGTGGCCCACGCTGACCACGGCGATACCCGATCCGAGGTCGATGAGGGAGTTTCCGTCGACGTCGACCAGGATCGCGCCCGACGCCCGGTCGACGTAGACGGGGAACGTGGTGCTGACCCCGGATGACACTGCGGTCGAACGCCGCTCCTCGAGCTGGCGAGAACGTGGCCCGGGTAGCTCTGTGATCACGTTCCGCTTCTGAGCGACGAGGGAGGACTCCACCGGGGAGACGGTACCCGAGGGTCGGTCAGCCCGCGGCCAGGGCCATGACCGCGAAGGCGGCGCCGACGGGATCGGCCATGACGGCGAATCGGCCGGCCGGTATGTCCATGGGGCCGGCCATGAGTGTGGCGCCGCTCGCCGTGGCGGCGGCCACGGTGGCGTCGGTGTCCTCGGTGCCGAAGTAGGCCAGCCAGTA
Organism: uncultured Acidimicrobiaceae bacterium; assembly: GCA_963756515.1. Lineage (GTDB taxonomy): Bacteria > Actinomycetota > Acidimicrobiia > Acidimicrobiales > RAAP-2 > Bog-756. Next base: position 474,638 of record CAVWNV010000011.1, on the reverse strand, counting down.
GGAGGGTACCTCGGCCGGTACCTCGGCCGGCATGGCCATCATGCCGCCGATATCGCCTCCGTCCAGCTTCCACATGGTGTACTCCATGCCGCCCATGTCGGCGGTCTGCGTCGTCCATCCGAACACCTCGGCGTAGAACGCGGTGGCGGCGGGGATGTCGCGGGTGGCCAGTTCGTTCCAGGTCAGGGCGCCCGGCTCGTTGACCAGCCCAGCGCCGATGTGCCGACGCGGCTGCCAGACGGCGGCGGCAGCACCGGAGGGATCGGCGAACACGGACATCCGGCCCACGTCGAGCACGTCCATCGGCTCGACGAAGACCGTGCCGCCGGCCGCCTTGACCTTGGCCACGGTGGCGTCGGCGTCGGCCACCGAGATGTAGGAGGTCCAGGCGGGGGGCTGGCCCTCCATCATGATGGGACCGGCACCGGCCACCGGGACACCGCCTTTTTCGAACATGTGGTAGTGCCCGGCATCGGCGCCCTGGTCCACGGCGTCCCAGCCGAAGAGTGCCGAGTAGAAGGCCGCCGAGGCCTCGAGGTCGGGGCTGGCCAGGTCCACCCACGACGGGGTACCGGGCTGATAGGTGGTTCGGGTCGGCATGGGCGTCTCCTCTGTGTCGGTGTGTCGGTCTGTCGGTGTGTCGGTCTGTCGGTCTGTCGGTCTGTCGGTGTGTTCTTCGGTCGGCGCCCGTTCCGGGTCGGTCGAGGGGGCGCGGTCTCAGCCTGCCACGCACGGCCGGACCGTGCCGGCGAGATCGGGCCCGCTCAATTACCGAAGTTCCAGCTGTCACCGTCCTCGTAGCGGTGGATGATGTTCTTGGCCATGAGGATCTTGTGCACCTCGTCGGGGCCGTCGGCCAGACGGAGCACGCGGGCGGCCAGGTACATCTGGGAAAGGGGCAGGTCGTTGCTCACTCCGGCCCCGCCCCACACCTGGATGGCCCGGTCGACCACCCGGTGGTAAGCAGCCGGCACGAAGACCTTGATGGCGGAGATGGCCGTGCGCACGTCCGGGTCACCGTTGGCTACCTTCTCGGCCGCGTTGATGGTCATGAGGCGGGCCGACTGGACGTCCATGTAGCTCTCGGCGATGAACCCCTGGATGAACTGCTTGTCCTTGAGCAGGCCGCCGTGCACCTGTCGGGTGAGGGCGCGCTCGACGGTGAGGTCGAAGGCCCGCCACATCTGGCCGACCGAGTTCATGCAGTGGTACACCCGTCCCGCTCCCAACCGGTCCTGGGCGGCCTGGTGCCCCTGTCCCACGAGGCCGAGCGTGTTCTCGACCGGGACACGGACATCCTCGTACCGGATCTCGCAGTGGTCGGACGTGGCGTGCCCGAAGATGCCGATGCCCCGGATGATGTTCACGCCCTTGGTGGCGGCGGGCACGATGATCTGCGTCATGCGACCCGGTGCCCCGAGCTCGCCGGTGGGGTCGTTGGCCCGGCACATCACGATGAAGAAGTTGGCATCGATCCCGTTGGAGGTGAACCACTTGTGGCCGTTGATCACCCACTCGTCCCCATCCCGGACGGCCTCGGTCTCGATGGAGCGAGGATCGGAGCCGGCATGGTCGGGTTCGGTCATCGAGAACCCCGACTGCATGGTCCCGTCGATGAGGGGTAGCAGCCATTTCCGCTTCTGTTCCTCGGTGCCGTACTTGACCAGGATGGTGGCGTTGCCGGAGTTGGGGGCGGCAATGCCGAACAGCGTGGCGGCGCCGACGGCGTAGGCCAGGATCTCGTACATGTAGGCCAGGGCCAGGAAGTCCAACCCCATCCCGCCGTACTCCTGGGGGAGGTGGGGGGCCCACAGGCCGGCCTCATTGACCTTGGCTTTGATGTCCTCACGCAGCTCGATGCTCTGGCGCCGCCCGGCCTGGCGCTCGTCCTCGTCCAGCTCGGCGCCGCGCCGCGAACGCCAGAGCACCTCCTCGTTCGGGAGGATCTCGGCATTGACGAACTCGGCGGTGCGCCGACGGATGTCGTTGATCTCGGGGCTCAAGCCGGCTATCGGCGTCACGTTGATCGCCATGTGGGTCTCCTTGATGCTGTCGTCGGGCCCGGGGCGGTCAGCCGCCCCGACTGGCACGACCATACCGAGTGGATGGTGGTCCGACCCACACTCTTCCCGGACCGGGAGGGTCACCCCGCCGGGTCGGCCAACTCGACGACGGCGACGATACCGGGGTCACCGAAGTGGCGGGCCACCCGCACGTCGTAGGGGCCGGAGCGGGTGACCATGGTGTGGGCGAAGGTGTCCCGCTCGGCCAGGGCGGCCAGGTCGACGTCCACATCGACGTGGCCGGACTCGCCGGGTCCGAGCGCGATCCGCCCGAATCCCCGTAACCGCTCGGGTCGGTCGGATCCCCGGCGTCGGATGTACACCTGGACGAGCTCGGATCCGGAGCGGTGACCTGTGTTGGCCACCGACACCGAGATCCGGATCGACCCACCGTCGCGTTCGACCTCGGCGGCCCGGACGGAGAAGGTGGTGTAGCTCAGGCCGAAACCGAACGGATAGGCCGGCTCCGTCCGCTGCCGGGCCAGATACCAGTAGCCGTGCCACGCGTCGTAGGTGAATTCGGTGGCATCGGGTTGGAAGTCGGGGAGGTCTTCGTCGGCGACCGGAACGGAGAAGGGAAGGCGTCCGGTGGCGTCGACCCGTCCGGTCAGGACGTCGGCCAGGCCGTGTCCGCCCTCCATCCCCGAGTACCACGACTGGACAAGTGCCGGCACGAGGTGGTCCCACTCCGAGACGACCACCGCGCTTCCGGCCACCACCGCCACCACCGTCCGGGGATTGGCCGCAGCCACGGCGTCGATGAGCGCCACGTCGTCCTCGTGCAGATGGAGGGAGCGGCGGTCACCGCCGACGGCGAACCCGACGCCGCCCTCCTCCGGCCGGGCATGTTCGGGGGGCTCGATCAGACGCTCGCTGGCGATCTGGTCGGTGAACCGCTCGACCAGATCGGGGTCGTCCTCGCCGGGGAAGAGATCGGTCAGCTGGGAGGAGGCGAACTCGCCGATGTACTCACCCTCGTCGAGGCGGGTGTAGCCCACCACCACGACGGCCAGTTCGGCCGAGGCGGCGATGGCCGCCGCCGAGGCCAGGTCCGATCCGTCGTTGTCGATCACGTCCAGGTCGGGGAGCGCGGCCCGCAGGCCCTCGGCCACGGTGACAACCTCCGGCGCCCACACGTCGCTCGAGCCGCCGTCCCCGAGGTTGACGGCGGTGGCCAGCCGGCCGAGAAGGGCGACGGACGATCCCGGCCTCGGGTCCAGCGGGAGGAGGGGCATCCCGTCGACCGGTTCGTTCCGCAGGACCACCACCGAAGCCGAGGCCGCCTCCCGGGCCAGGGCCCGGTGCTCCGGGCCGGCCAATACGTCGCGGCCCGGGGCGGGGCGGGACAGCACCGGTTCGAAGCGCTGTCTGGTGGAGACGATCCGTTCGACGGCCAGATCGACCTGGTTCCACGACACCTCACCACGTTCCAGCGCCGCGCCCAGATTCCCGGCCCGGATCATCCGGTAGGGCATCTCGACATCGAGTCCGGCCCGGAGCGAGTGTCCGGCATCGCGCAGGCCGAAGATCCAGTCGCTGATGACGAACCCCTCGAAGCCCCACTCGTGCCGGAGTACCTCGGTGAGCAGCGCGCCGTTCTCACCGCACCACTGACCGTTGACGCGGTTGTAGGCACTCATGACGACGGCCACGCCCTCGTCCACGATCCGTTTGAAGTGGGGGAGATAGACGTCGTGGAGCGCAGCCTCGTCGACTTCGATGTCGACGGTGAATCGGGCGTTCTCCATCGAGTTGCAGGCGAAGTGCTTGACGCAGGCCATGGCGTGGTGCTGCACGCCCCGGGTCAGGGCGGCACCCATCTCGCCGACGTGATGGGGGTCCTCGCCGTAGGTCTCCTGGGCGCGTCCCCAGGCCGGATGGCGGAGGACGTTGACGCACACCCCTCCGTAGAGGTCGGCGCCGACGGCCCGCAGTTCCTGACCGATGGCCTCGCCGATGCGCTCTTCGAGGTCCACGTCCCAGGTGGCGCCGCGGGCCATGCTGACGGGAAAGCACGTGGCCCGGTCGACGACCACACCCCGCGGACCGTCGGAGAACGCGAACCCCGGCAGACCGAGCCGCTCCACCTGGGCGGCCCGGAACGGGCTCTTGTGATAGCCCGACTCACCCAGGTAGGTCAGTCCGGCCCAGAACGGGGCGTCGCCGTCGAGGCACCAGAGCTTCTCGTCGGGGGTCATGGCGGCCACGGCGGCACGGGCTCGATCGGCTGTTCCGCCGGAAACTGCGGTTCCGGTCGTCGGGCCCACGCTCTCCTCGGTGCTCTCTTCGGTGGTCATGGGCCCAGTCTCCCAGCCGGCCGACCCGGACGCCCCGGTGCCTCCCGGCCGGACCCCGCCGGGAACCCGCCACTCCCTCGACCGGAAGGTCGCCTGCTCAGCGGGAGGTGCCGGTGAGGTCGTAGAGCGTTACCCCGTCCACCGTCGTAGCCGTGTAGTGGGAGGAGACCCACGAGGAGATCTTCGAAGCGTCGGAGACGCCATTGGCCCCTTGGCCGGCCCCGAACCCCCCGCCCGAGATGTAGTAGTGGATCTTGCCTTCGTCCACGTACCGCTCGAACTGGGCCAGTGTGGGAGCGGGGTCGGTACCGTTGAAGCCCCCGATGGCCATGACCGGGTCACCGGTGGCCAACTGGTAGCCGGACGCCGAGTTCGAGCCGGTGGTGGCGGCCACCCAGGCGTACTGGGAGGCACCGGCTTCGAGCAGTGACGTCAACTGCTTGCCCGGGGTCGAGCCGTTCAGGAGACCGCCGGCGCCACCACCTCCACCTCCGCCGCCGAATCCGCCTCCACCCACCCGTCCACCGAATCCGCCCGCACGACGGCCACCGAACCGGCCGCCGAAGCCTCCACCGAAGCCACCGGCGCGACCTCCGCCCCCGCCGAAGCCCCCGCCCCCGCCGAAGGCAGCCCCCGGACCACCGGGTTGGAAGAACTTGGCCGGAATGTGCACACCCTTGCCCAGTGCCTTGCCGCCCGGGAGGGTGAACCCGGGTGGGAGGGTGATGCCGTTGCGGGCCAGGCCTCCTCCTGGGCCCCCGCCCCCGCCGAAGCCACCGCCCCCGCCGAAGCCACCACCGCCTTGGATGCTCGGTCCAGCCGAAGGGATCGCTCCGCTGTGCGGGGTGGAGGCGGTGGTCAGAGAGTAGGCGGCCGGGGCGGCGATGACCGAGACGATGCCGAAGCCGGCCAGTCCGGCGGCCAGCACGCCACGTGCCTTGGGCACCAGAGCGATGCCGAGAGCGGCCACCACCCCGAGCCCCAGCACAACCCAGCGCAGCGCGGGGTACCAGGTGGGGCTCCACCCGAGGATCACGAAGGCCCACACGATGGTGGCCACGATGGCCACGGCCAGTGCCACCCGCGGCAGGACTTCCTGCCGGTGACGCCACAGGGTGGACGCTCCCATGCCGACGAGGGCGCCGACGGCCGGCGCCAGGGCGACGGTGTAGTACGGGTGGATGATGCCCTGGGCGAAGCTGAGCACCAGCCCGGTGATCAGGAGCCACCCGCCGAAGATCAGGAAACCGGACCGCACCCGGTCGGTGCGGGGGGCCCGCCGGGTCATCCACAGCACGGCGACCAGGCCGACCAGTGCACCCGGGATCAGCCACGAGATCTGGCCACCCATCTCACGGAGGAACAGCCGGTCCCAGCCGACCGGTCCCCATATGCTCGTGGTTCCACCGCCTCCGCCCCCACCGGGAGCGAAGCCGCCACCCACGCTGCCGGTCTCGTTGCCGCTCAGCCGTCCGATCCCGTTGTAGCCGAAGATGAGGTTGAGCTCCGAGTTGTCGGCGGACCCTCCGACATAGGGACGGTTGGCAGCCGGGGTCAACTCGACGGCCGCCACCCACCAACCGGCCGACACCACCAGCGCGATGCCGGTGTAGACCAGCTGCAGGATGCGACGCCCGAGCTTCGGGGGGCCGGCCAGTAGGTACACCAGGGCCAGGACGGGCAGGAGGATGAAGGCCTGGAGCATCTTGGTGATGAATCCGAACCCGATGAGCGCGCCGGCCAGCACCATCCACCGGCTTCGCCCGTCCTCCACGGCCCGCACGGTGGCGTAGGCCGCTGCCATCAGTACCAGTGTCAGCAGCGCGTCCGGATTGTTGAAGCGGAACATGAGGGTGGCCACCGGGGTCAGGGCCAGCACTGTCCCGGCCAGTAGGGCCGCCCCGGGGGAGAACCACCGCCGCACGGTGACGAAGAGCAGCCCGACCGTGGCCACTCCCTCGAGGGCCTGGGGCACCAGGATGCTCCAGGGGTTGACGCCGAATAGCCGGGCCGAGATCTCCATCACCCACAGCGAGGCCGGAGGCTTGTCGACGGTGATGAAGTTGGAGGCGTCGGATGAGCCGAAGAAGAAGGCCTTCCAGCTTTTGGTGCCGGCCTGTACGGCGGCGGCGTAGAAGCTGTTGCCCCACCCCGACGCCCCGAGGGCCCAGATGTAGAGGAATCCCGTGCCGACCAGCAGGAGGACCAGGGCCGGCCGGGCCCAGGCCGGGTCCTGCGGACGGCCCCTCACGAGGCGCGCCAGCCTCCCGGTGGGCGGGACCGGCGCAGGCGGATCGGTGGACTCGAGGTCCCCGGATGCCACCGAGTACGACTCCACCACGTCGACGTCGATGAGGTCCAGTGCCGTGGGGGAGGCCGGTGGCGGTGGCCCGGCGATGGTGGCGTCGGACGGTCCGGCCACGTCGGTGAGGTCGGCCTCGGTCACGATGGAGTCCTCGTCCAGTCGTCGGATGTCCGCACGTCGTCGGATGTCGGTAGGTCGGGTCGGTCCCACTGGTCGGCGCCATCGGAGACGGCTGGGCTGGAGGCCAGGTGGGTCCCGAACTCGGGACGGAACACCCAGGTGCGCAGGATGCCGAACCGGAGCACGGCCGCCCCGGCGTTGACCACGGCCACCGCGCCGAGTTCGGGGAGCAGGGAGTCGAATCCCAGGCTCCGGACAGCCACCAGGGCCGCGGTGGTGGAGGCCAGGCTCACGCCCATCAGGCACGACGCCACGGCCAGGCGATGACGCCGGTCGAGCCCGTGGCGGGCCGTCCCGGCCATTCCCCGGTGTGCGGCCGTGTTGCCGAGGCTGCACAGGCCGATGGCCACGGCGTTGGCCAGATAGCTCCCGAGGCTGGGCTCCAAGGCGGCGAAGAGTGAGGCGTAGGCCAGTGTGCTGACGGCCCCGACCCCGGCGAAGCGGAGCAGCTCGTCGGAGAAGACGGCGCCGTCCGGCCGGGCCGGGCCCGTGGGGTCCGAGAGAGGCTCGGCCGACGACCCGGTCACCAGTGACAGGGTCGAGGGTCCCCGACCGGTCCGTCCCGGGCCGCCCTCGGGTGGCGCCCAGCCCGGCACCGAGGTGGTCAACGGCGCCGGGTCCATCCCCGTCACCACCCCGTCGGCCGGCTTCGCGGCCCGCTCCGACCGGCCGGCGATGCGTCGCCTCGAACGCGGTCCGAGCATTCGCCACACCCCGGAGAGGTCTTTCAGCGCGGTGTGCAGGACCTCGACGCGTGAGTCCGTGTCGTCCACCCAGTCCACCGGGACCTCGTGGATGCGCAGCCCGATGCGCTGAGCGGTGACGAGCACCTCGGTGTCGAAGAACCACTCCTCGTCCTCGACGAGTGGCAACAGCTCGCGGGCGGCCTGGCGTCGCAGCGCCTTGAACCCGCACTGGGCATCAGTGCAGGTACTGCGGAGGGCAGTTCGGAGGAGGAGGTTGTAGCCCCGTGAGATGAATTCGCGACGTGTGCCCCGGACAACGTGGGCCCCGGGTGCCAGACGGGTGCCGATGGCCACGTCGCTGTGGCCGGACAGCAGGGGTGCCACCAGGGGGAGCAGGGCGTCGAGCCCGGTGGCCAGGTCCACGTCCATGTAGGCCACCACCGAGGCCGAGCTGCGGGACCAGGCGGCCCGCAGGGCTCGGCCTCGGCCTTTCCGGTCGAGGTGCAGCGCCTTCACGCCCGGAAGGTCGCGGGCCAACTCCGTGGCGATCCGCCACGTGTCGTCGGTACTGGCGTTGTCGGCGATGGTGATGGTGGAGATCAGCGGGAACGACGTGTCGAGAAACGTCCGCAGCGCGGTGATGCTGACGGCCAACTGGTCGGACTCGTTGTAGACGGGGATGACGATGTCGAGATCGGCGGCCCCTGGAGTCCCGTCGTGCTCGTGGCGTTGGAGAGGAATGACGCTCATGCCGACAATTGTCCTCTGGGACGTTCAGACGGTGATGGGAACAACCTGTGTGTTGCCTGTAAATGACCCGCCGGATCGGTCCCAGCCGGGGCGACGGAGCAACCGTTCCGGCCGACGTCGGTCACGGCGCCTCGGATCCCGGGCCGAGGGCCGGTGTCGACCCCGCCTCCGCCTCTGCTCCTGCCGGCGGGGTGGCGGGAAGATGGACCGTGACGGTGGTGCCCACCCCGACGGCACCCTCGGCGGAGACCGTTCCCCCGTGGCTGGCGACGATGGCACTGACGATCGAGAGTCCGAGCCCGGCCCCGCCATGGACCCGTGACCGGCTCGGGTCGGAGCGGTAGAACCGTTCGAAGACGTGCTCGGCTTCCTCGGGATCCATGCCGGGGCCGTTGTCGGCCACCGTCACGACGGCACCGTCCGCCTCGGGCTCCACCGAAACCCGGACAGTGGTGCCGGCCGGGGTGTGGGCCCGGACGTTGCTCAACAGGTTGTCGACCACCTGCCGGAGGCTGATGGCATCCCCCATCACCTCGATGGGGCGCGAGGCGTGGAAAGTCACGGGCCAGTCGGGTCCGACGGTCGATGCGGTGTTGACCGCCTCGGCGCACAGTGCGACCAGGTCCACGGACCGTCGCTCCATGGGCCGGCCCTCGTCCAGGCGGGCCAGCAGCAGCAGGTCGGCCACCAGATGCTCCATGCGGCTCGTCTCGTTGCGGATCCCCCCCATCACCCGCTCGAGATCGGCCTTCTGCTCCGAGGCCCCCCGACCGAACAACTCGGCGTAGGCGGAGATGGCGGCGATGGGGGTACGCAGCTCGTGGGAGGCGTCGGCCACGAACCGGCGGAGTCGGGCTTCGGAAGCCCGCAGCCGCCGCTCCGATGCCACCCGGGCGCCGAAGGCCGACTCGATCCTGGCCAGCATCACGTTCAGCGTTCGGGCCAGACGTCCGACCTCGGTCTTGTCGTTCTCGCCGGGAACCCGCTCGGTGAGATTGCCGGCGGCGATGGACTCGGCCGTGATCTCCATGTCCCGAAGGGGGCGGAGTCCTATGCGCACGAGCCACCACCCACCGAGCAGGGCGACGATGACGCCGGCCCCGGTGACGGCGAGCTCGACCAGGAGCAGGTGGTGGAGCGTACTGTCGATGTCAGCCAGTGGCTGGGCCAGGATGAGTTGGTCCCCGTTGCCGAGCACCGTGGCCTGCACCCGAAAGGCAGGCCCACTGGAGCTGGTGGACGGTGCGGTGAAGCAGGCGGACTGGGCGCCGCCTTCGCTCGTCAGGCGGGGGAGGGTGGCCGGGACATCGGGGGAGTACTTCTTGCCGTTGACGAAGGCGGAACACTTCTGGTCGTTGACGACGGCTCCCGAGCTGGAGCGGACCCACAGGGCCTGCTCTTCGACGGCATTGGAGGCCACGCCGCCGACTCCAGGGTCGTACGGGTAACCGCCACCGCCGCCGGGACCGCCACCGTCTCCGTCTCCGTCACCATCCCCTCCGGCGCCACCGGGGCCGCCTCCCGAAGGCCGGTTTCCGTTGGGACCGCCACCTCCGGTGTAGAGCCCGGCGACACAGAAGTTGTTCGGAAGCTGTCCGTTCTTTTCCACGTACTGGATGAGGCCCGAGTTCGAGGACTGGGTCAGCTGCTGGTCCACCCGGTTGTAGAGGAAGGACTCGATCGCCGAATAGGTGACCAGATCCGCCACCACCAGGGCGAGCACGAAGATGGCCCCGATGGCGATGAGAAGGCGCGAGCGGAGGGACACGGCCTACTCGCCGGACGGCTCGCGCAGGGCGTAGCCGACGAGTCGGACCGTGTGGATGACCGGGGGTCCGACCGCTTCCAGCTTCTTGCGGAGGTAACTCACATAGGTCTCGACCACATTGCCGTCGCCGCCGAAGTCGTAGTGCCACACATTGTCGAGGATCTGGGCCTTGGACAGCACGTGACGCGGATTGAGCAGGAAGAACCGGAGCAGGTTGAACTCGGTGGCCGTCAGCGAGATGGGCTCTCCGGCCCGCGTCACCTCGTGGGCGCTCTCGTCCATCTCGATGTCGACGAAGCGGAGGACGCCCTCGTCCGCGGACTCGCTTCCCGTTCGTCGCAGGATGGCGTGGACCCGGGCCACGATCTCGGCCAGGGCGAACGGCTTGGTCACGTAGTCGTCCCCGCCCACGGTCAGACCGGCCACGCGGTCCTCCACCGCGTCACGGGCCGTCAGGAACAGGATGGGGACACGGATACCGTCGGCCCGGAGCCGTCGGGTGACCTCGAGCCCGTCCAGGTCGGGGAGCATCACGTCGAGCACGATCAGATCGGGGGGATTCTCTTGGGCGGCCGAGAGGGCCAGACGCCCGTTGACCGCCTCGTCGACCCCGAATCCCTCGTAGCGCAGCGACGTGGCCACGGCATCGACGATGGACGGCTCATCGTCTACGACCAGGATCCGTTGGGTGCGGTTGGGTTCCACCGAGCTGTTCCTTCCTTCGTGGCCGAACCGGCCCCTCTGGCCCGATTGGCGCCTAGCCGTCTGACCTGCGGTTCACCGCTGACTACACAAGCATCGCACCCGGTCTTGGGGTGTGGGTGTGACTCGCCTGTGAGCAGGCTGTGAACGCCCCGGACCTCACCAGGGACCCGCCGCGGGCCGCAGGGACCGGCAGGACCTCGTGGGACTGACGTCGGCGGGCGGGCCCCGGCCCGCCCGACCACCGGTTCCGGCATTCACAGGTTGCTCACAGGCGGGATGGAGGTGGCACTCGGTTCACAGCTGTCCAATGAGTACGACGACGCACGTGGAACGGGATTCACCTTCCCGCTCCCCGACCCGAAAGGAGAGGACCATCATGGTTCGACCGCCTCGAACGACCGACTCCTCGGCCGGGTATGCGGCCCAGGACCGTGATCGGGCCACCAAGCGGGTGAGGCGGGCCACCGCCGCCATCGGCGTAGCCGCGGCCGCCGGCGCCGTCGGTCTCGGCGTTCTGGTGGCCTCGGACACCGTTACCCACTCCTCGTCGGCCGGGGCCGATCCGACCTCCACGTCCACAACGGGTGCACCGGCCACGACCACTACCCCGACCACGACGACGCCGACCACGACCGTGCCCTCCTCGTCCGGTTCCTCGTCCGGTTCGACGGAAGCGACCGACCCGACCACGACCACGCCGACCACCCCGCCGACCACGACCACGCCGACCACCACGGCGCCGAGGTCCACCTCCTCGTCGCCGGTCACCGTCTCGGGCCAGACATGACGGGTGTTTCTGAGGGCAGCGGGTCCGAACACGCCCACGGTGACACCGGCGTGGCCGTCCGATCCCTCCGGGCCATCGGGACCATGGCCAGCGTGGCCGTGACCGACACCGAATGCGCCGACGAGGCATTGGCCCTTCTGACCGAAGACCTCCGAGCCCTCGACGAGGCCTGCAGTCGATTCCGGCCCGACTCGGAGTTGCGCCGCCTCGAAGAGGAGGGGGAAGGACGTCCGCGGCCCGTGAGCCCCCTGCTGTTCGAGGCCATCGACGTGGCCTGTTCGGTGGCGGTGAGAACCTCGGGCATCGTTGATCCCACCATCGGGTCGGCACTGATCGAGCTCGGCTACGACCGGGACTTCGATGCACTCGGGCCCGACGGGCCGGCAACCGACTTCCGACCCCAGCCGGCCCCGGGATGGTGGCAGATCGAGCTGGACCACGACGCACGGACCGTGGCCGTCCCGGTCGGAGTCCACGTCGACTTGGGCGCCTCGGCCAAGGCGTGGGCCGCCGACACGTCGGCGGCCCGCATCGCCGCCACGCTCGGGTGTGGTGTGCTGGTGAACTTGGGTGGTGACGTTGCCGTGTCCGGTCCCACCCCCCAGGACGGCTGGGCCGTAGGCATCGCCGAGGTCTGTACGTCCCCCGCCCGCGACGTCGATCAGGTGGTCGCCATCACCGGTGGCGGTCTGGCCACCTCGGGCACGACGGCCCGCTCGTGGCGGCGCCACGGCCGCCCCGTCCATCACATCGTGGACCCGTGGACCGGTGAGGCCGCCCCGGCGGTCTGGACGCTGGTCTCCACCACCGCCCCGTCCTGCGTCGAGGCCAACGCCTTCAGCACCGCCGCCGTGGTCTGGGGAGCAGACGCCGTCGGGAATCTGGTCGACCGGGGCGTATCGGCGCGCCTGGTGGACGCGGACGGGACGGTCGTCCACTGCGGCGACTGGCCGGCCGAGGCGGGAGGGCCACCGCGATCCCCGGACCCGATCGATCCCGTGGGTCGTGTGGTTCACGAGCTGACGGCCGGGTTGCGCTGATGTTGGCCACCACCTCCACGACGGTCTGGTTCACCATGCGGGCCACCGGTGTCGTGGCCCTGGTGCTGCTCACGGCCACCATGGTCCTCGGCATCATGGCCGCCGGACGGACGACCTCCCGCAGGTGGCCGGCGTTCGCGCGGGCCGACCTGCACAAGTGGGTGTCGCTGTTGGCCATGGTGTTCCTGGCCCTCCATGTCCTCACCGCGGTGATCGACTCCTTTGTCGATGTGGGTTGGCTGGCCATTGTGGTCCCGTTCGCCTCCCACTATCGGCCCCTGTGGACCGGCCTCGGCACCGCCGGCGTCGACCTGATGCTGGCCGTAGCTCTGTCGAGCGCGCTGCGCCAGCGGATCAGCGCCCGAACGTGGCGGGGCATCCACTGGCTGGCTTACGGCAGTTGGCCCGTAGCCATGGCGCACTCGCTGGGTATGGGCACCGACGCCTCGAAATTGTGGATGGACGTCATCGCCGGAGCCTGCACCCTGGCTGTCGTCACCGCCGTGGTCTGGCGTTGGGCGGAACACAACCGCAGCGCACAACGGGCAGCCGACGCCGGTGCCCGGACCCGAGCCTTGTCGTCCGCGTCCCGGGCCCGGCGGCTGGGACCCCCGGCCGCGTCCCGCCCCCGGCCGCAGTCCAACCGGCCCCCGCAGCCCTCGCAATCCACCCGACCTGCCGCGGCCACGCGGCTCCTCGAGAAGGATCGACCATGAGTGCCATGACCCTCGACGAACGCCGCCTCGAAAACCGTCTTCTGGCCGTGCCCATGGGGCCACCATCGTCCTCGCCACTGGCCGGGCACATCGCCGCCCACGGGTCATTGGCCATCCCGAACCACGATGATGCCATCTGGAATGCGGGGATCGGCCGGGCGGTCGCGCGAGTCCGGGTTGCTCGGGCGGGGCGGTGCCGGCTTCCCGGCGTGGGCCAAATGGGCGGCGCTGCGACGCAGCGATCGGCCGCCGGTCGTGGTGGTCAACGGCATCGAGGGAGAGCCGGCCAGCGCCAAGGACCGCGTGCTTCTGACCCATGCACCCCACCTGGCGCTGGATGGAGCCGAGGTGGCCGCGTCGGTGATGGGCGCCAGGGAGATCGTGTTCTGCGTGGCCGACCCGGTCGCGGCCCATTCCGTGGAAGCCGCCATCGAGGAACGGCGACGGGCCCGGATGTCTCGGCACCGGGTCCGTGTGCGGCGCCCACCCGGTCGCTATGTGACGGGCGAGGAGTCGGCTCTGGTGGCGTGGTTGCAGACCGGTGCAGCACTCCCGGTCATGCGGGCGGACAAGTCTGTTCCCCTCACCGTGGGCCGGAGACCGGCCGTGGTGCACAATGTCGAGACGCTCTCACAGTTGGCACTTATCGCCCGACATGGTCCGGCCTGGTTCCGAAGCCAGGGGACACCCGAGGCGCCCGGGTCCACCCTGGTGACAGCGTCCGGCGCAGTTCGTCGACCCGGCGTTCTCGAGATCGCCCTGGGCACACCGGTGATCGACATCCTGAACGGGGCCGGGTTGACCGGACCGCTGTCGGCCGTCCTCGTGGGTGGCTACGGCGGTGCGTGGTTGGCTCCGTCCCGCCTGGACACGCCCTACGCCCCGGGACCGCTGGCCGCTCTGGGCACCACCCACGGTGTCGGCGTCCTCATCGCTCTGCCGCGTGGTTCCTGCGGCATCGCAGAAACTGCACGTGTCGCCCGCTACATGGCGGGACAGAGCGCCGGCCAGTGCGGGCCTTGCGTGTTCGGGCTGCCGGCCATCGCCGACGACATGGAGCAGCTGTGGTCCGGCCGGGCCGATGCCTCGGTGATGGATCGCATCAGACATCGGGCCGTCGAGGTGGATGGCCGAGGGGCATGCCGACACCCCGACGGCGTGGCCCGTCTGGTCAGGAGCTCCCTCAACGTGTTCGCCGAGGACGCCCGCGCCCACGCCGACGGTCGCCCCTGTGTCGGGGCGGGCGCTCCGACCGTCCTCACCCTCCCCGCCGGTCAGTCCGGCCCGTCCCGGGTGCCGGCGTGAGCGCGCGTCGTCACCCGTCGCCGTGCGGCTGCGGGTGGACCCGGTGGCCTGTGACGCCTACGGGTACTGCGCCGAACTCCTGCCGGAACGAGTCACGCTCGACGAGTGGGGCTATCCGATCGTCGACGGAACTCCTGTCGACCCGGAATTGGTGGAGTTGGCCACACGGGCAGTGGCCTCCTGCCCCCGCCGGGCCCTGGCGCTCGTGGAGACGAGGACGACCGGTTCGAGGTGACGCCGGACCGGACAGGCGGACCGTCAGGCACAGCGGGTGTTTGGGGTGGGTAACTCACCATCGATGAGATACGCCGTCACCACGTGTTGCATGCACTCGTCACCGGATCCGCTGAGCAGCCAGGTGTGGCCCCAGCCCTTCCAGACGGCCACGCTGGCGGCGGGGAAGACGGCGGCCAGATGGCGGGCCCCGATCAAGGGGGTGGCGGGATCGCCGGTGTTGCCGATGACCAGGACCGGTGGAGTTCCTCGAGGATGGACATCGACGACGGGTTGCCGGGCCGCCGGCCAGGCCACGCACCCACCCAGGGTGGACGTGACCGCGTAGGCCCCGATCAGGGGGTACCGGCGGTGGAGATCGCGGGCCTGGTTGCCGGCGGCCCCCGGGCCGGGGCGGACGGCGGCATCGTTACAGGTGATGGCCCACTGGGGATCCACGAGTGGTGTGCCGTCGACGTCGGTGGCGAACTCGAGGGCCAGGCTACGGAGAGGTGCACCGTTGCCGCTCCGGGCCGCCACCAGTGCCGTCTCGTACGAGGGGGTGAATCCGGGGACGCTGAGGTCGAAGAGCGTGGCCGTGTCGAGATCGCCCACCGTCACCGGCACGGTGTCACCGTGGCCGGGCGCCGGCAACGGATGGCGGGTGAGCGAGGCGGCCAGGTTGCGGAAGAATCCCCGGGGGTCCCGGCCCAGGGGGCACGCCGACGATGGTGTGCAGGTGGCGAACAGATGGTCGAGTGACTGCTCTGCCGCCGGGGCCTGTTCGTCGGCCTGCTCGGTCAACGAGGCGTTGACGTCCACGGCACCGTCGAGGACCATGGCTGCCAACCGGTGGGGGAAGAGGTCGGCGTAGACCGTACCGAGAGCGGTCCCGTAGGACAGCCCGTAGTAGCTGATCGTGGTCAGGCCCAGCGCCTGCCTGATCCGGTCCATGTCGCGGGCGGTGTCCACGGTGTTGACGAAGGGCGTCAGCGCCGCTTCCTTCGTCGCACAGGCGCGGGCCATGGCGGTGAATACAGGTGTGCCGGGCAGAGGCCGGCCGGGTCCGGCCGGTACCGGGAGCACACTGGTGACCTTCGACGGTGATGTCCCACACTGCAGCGGATCGCTGGCCCCCGTGCCGCGGGGATCGAAGGTCACGATGTTGTACTCCTGGCGTATGCCGGCCGGGAAGAAGTCGAGGAGTACGGGAAGAATCTGGTTGCCGCTCTCCCCAGGGCCACCGGGGTTGAACAGCAAGGTGCCGTCACGGTCGAATCCGTCGAGGGAAGGGGCCCGGGTGACGGCCAGATCGAGGGAGCCGTCGGCCGGGTGGCGGTAGTCGATCGGCACCGACACCGTTCCACATTGGATGGCAGGGTTGGACGGACAGGGGGTCCACGTCACCGGCGGGGGCGCGGGCAGTGGTACCGGCACCGGAGTGGCGATCGGGGTGGCCGGTCGTGAGCTCGACGCGTCGGTCGATGTGGTGCAGCCGACGGTGACGATTCCGAGTGCGAGGGCGGCCGCCAGTCCGAGTGAGGTCCGGAGCGCCCGCCGTTCGCTCAGTCGTGCCATGGCCGGGGAACGTAGCAGCGCCGTTCATTCCGTTGTGCCGGTGGGTGTCGAGGAGCCGTAGGACCTGGTAGAGCGCCTGGGCACCGCCTGGGAATGTTTGCCCGGACTGCACTGTTGCCATGGTCGTGCAGTTGGTGGCGCTTCCTTCCGGGTTTCGGCAGTCCTCGGTGAGCGACGGATCGGCGAGGCTGACCGCAGCCAAGGCCCTGGGCGTGGCCGGTGTGGTGGCCTACAACTGGTGGGTGGTCGTCCCGTTCGTTCCCGGCCTGATGCCATCGGTCAACGGGTTCTTCTCCGATCTCGAGGCCACCGGGCGACCGCACGCTGCGCTCATGTCCGACGCCGACATGATCGCGGGGGTGCTGTTGGTCGCGGCGCTGTTGCTACGGGGCTCGATGGCAGCCCAAGGAATCCGCCGAGAGTGGAAGTGGTTGGTGGCCTTCGCCGTGGCGGGCGCGATGGGGGTCGGTACCCGTATGCCTGTGCGGAAGGACTGAGTGCCACCTGTCGGCAGTTGGAATGGCATCTGCAGCTGCCGCTGCACCACTACGTGCACGTGGTGTCGGGTATCGCCGAGTTCGCCACGTTGACCACGGCCGCGATCATCGCCTGGCGCCGGACCCGACACGAAGGGACCCGCCCGTCCCGGATCTACTCCGGCGTGGTGGCGGTGCTCCTCGTCGGGTACCCCCTGCTCGGCCTGGTGTATCTCACTGACCGGCTCGGCACATTGGTCGAGCCGGTGTTCTTCGTGGCCTTCTCCGTCATGGTGTTGGCCGAGCTGTTCGAGCCGAGCAGGGCACGGGCTGTCAGGCCCCGTGGCAGTCGCGTCCAGGCCGGGGTCGTGGTGCCCGACGGATCGGGCCAGGACCGCCATATCGAGGTCTGCGGTTAGGGCGTCCCGGCCGGCGGAAGGTCGATATTTTGACGGTTGCAGCGCCATGCTCGCGGTTCCGCCTAGTGTGAAGGGGTCGTCGACCCAATCACGCGGGCCGGCACATGTAGGGCTTCACAATGGATCCCCGCGTTTTAGTGCGTGATTTTCAAGGAGTGACAGTTATGGGTGTAGGTGCAGTCAAGTGGTTCAACGCCGAAAAGGGCTTTGGATTTATCACGCCTGACGGCGGCGGGGATGACCTCTTCGTTCACCAGTCGGAGATCCAGATGGAGGGCTTCCGCGACCTCGCGGAGGGCCAGCGTGTGGAGTTCGAGACCAAGCAGGGCCAAAAGGGCCTGCAGGCAAGCCAGGTCCGCAAGATCTGAGTAGGCACCTCTGTCGGGAGTCGACCCGACGCCGCCACCCACGTGGTTGCGGTCGTCGGGTCGACATCCCGCAGGGCGAATGACCGCCGCGGGAGCCTGGCTCCTGCGGCGAAGTCGTCTCAAACCGGAGCTGCTCTCAGCCGGAGATCTCTTCGACCGGGCACCGTTCAGGGTGGCCCGACAGATCAATTCGTAGTTGGCACTCCGGTCCGCCTCGGCTCCCTGCGTCTCGCCTCGCTGTCCCGGCCGGCCTCCGCCGTGCCACGGTCTGAGGTCTTCGCGCTTTCACCTCACCCTTGAATCCAGCTCACCCATCTGTCCGCGTGCGGCACGCTCTTCACGACCGGTGGCGTGGATCCCGACCAGTGCTGCTGCCACCAGTATCAGGAAGGCCGCAGCCTCGACGGTCAGTGACGCCGCCGCCCACGGGGCGCCCAGGCTGTCCTTGAAGCCGAACAACCCGATCTCGACCGACAGCACCAGTCCACCGATCGTCGACGCCACGAATGCCGCTCCGGCCAGCGCGGCCACGGGGCGCCGGACAACCGCCACCGCAATGGCCAGGAGAACGCCTGCCACCCCCTGTAGGAGAAAGAGCGGACCGATGGTGGGGATGTGACGGTATCCGCTTTCCCACAGGTGGAGATGGATTGCCGCCGACACCACCATCAGAACACCGCCACCCAGGCACAGCGCACCGGAGACCAACGTGGGCGGGGCCACCAGCTGACGCCAACCGCCGCCGATCGATCTGGGGTCGGTGCCGGGCCGGACGGACGATGCCGCGTATGTTCACGCATGCTGTTCGTAGCCTGAGCGAGTCAGGATGATGAAGGGGGCGGTTTCGACCCCACCCATCCGCGTACGGATGGGTGGGGTCGGCGGCTACCAGCCGCGACAGCCGTACTGATCCGGTGGGCTGGGTTGGATGCGCTCCGCCACCATGATCTGCTCGTCCTCGGTGGCCATGGCTCCTTCGGGCGCGTACTCGTCGCCTCCGTAGATACTCCAGTTGCTGCGGGTGATGCCGAGGCCGCCGCTGAAGCGTCCTCCGTCCGAGGACCAGTCACCGCCCTCTTCGCACATGGCCACGCGTTCCCACGCGGCCCGCTGGGTCGCCGTCACCGTGTCGACCGGACCGACCGGAGCCGGAGCCGGGGCCGGCGCGGCCGGAGCCGGAGTAGGAACCGGTGCTGGGGCCGGCGTCGGCGTCAGCGTCAGGTTGATCAACGCCACCGTGGGCAAGCCGGCGTTGAGGTTGGGAACAAGTTTCCCCACCGTGCCCGGTTCGACCGGTGAGTCGAGCGTCGCGGTGGCCGCCGGCTTGGCGCCGTAGGCGGCCAGAACCGACGATGGCACGAAGAATCCGTGTACCGGCGCGGCACTGATAGTCGGTGGTGTTGCTGCCCGGGCTGACTGCAGGTTGGCAGTCTGTGCCGGGATACTGATGATGATGAAGGCGACCAGGATGGCCGCCACGAGTGCAATGCGGGTCCGCATGGCACCTCCCTTCGTAGGGCGCGCGAACGCGCCTTCCTCTGCTCGGTGTTGGCGGGCTCCGGCCATTGCATTCGGTCCCCGGACGGCGAGCGGGAAGGCGTCGTTCGTCCTGGCTTCACGCCGTAGGGTGTGCGGCCGGTGTTAGTTATGCCCAAAGTTGCGTCTTGGGTTCACCACTCGTTTCAGGTCGGGAGGGGATCGTGGCTCGGCGGGCTCGATGGCGGCATGGCCACGGAATGCACACCCGGACACCTGAGCTAGGGAGATCGCTCGTTGTAAAATCGATCGGTCGCCAGCTGCCCTTCATCGAACAGATGACACCCACGTCGGTGCTAGGTGATTTGATGACCATAGCCGATCCCGCCGATCGTTACGTTCAGCACCGAGGAATTCGACCGTGAACTGGATATATGACGCCTGTATTCTTTAGAACAGATGGGGCCTATCTGTATATTTGATGAGCAGCAACCAGGACCGGTTATTTGTGTTTAAACGACCACTTTCCGTGACATCATATGAAATGAGCAGGTCAGCGAAGTGGCGATTGAAGCGAGTGCGACTGGCGACCGGCACGACCGGCATCCGCACGTCAGATTCCGGTCGGGTTGACCGCCGGACCGAACCGACCGCCGGACCTCCCGACCGCCGGCCCTCCCGACCCCGGATCGCCCGCCGACTGGATCAGGGTTGCGCCGGACTGGCCCGGCGCCTGGGACCGGATCAGCAGATGCCGGAGGGTGCCGAGTTGCCGTCCGCTCCCACGTTCTTCAGCCAGGTGTTGGCCGTGCCGTCCGTGAGGTAGCCCGTGCTGAGATCGGTGCAGTCGACGGATCCTCCGTTGTCTGCAGTCACCCTGTTCCTGCTGAGCACGTTCCCGTCGGTGCCCGAGCTGACGTAGATGCCGTAGGTCCCATTCTTCGTGATGTGGTTGGAAGAGATGAGGGCGGAATCGTAGGTGGATCCCACGTAGACCCCGTAGTTCCATCCGCTGACCGTATTGCCGGACACCGTGGTTCCGGCACTGGCCGATCCAGCGTAGGTGGTGAGGGAGATCGCTTTCGTCGTGGTCGAGTTCGACGTCATGTTGTTCTTGATGATGCGCAGATCCGAGTTGCCACCGAAGTCGAGGATGCCGGTGCCGTTACCCCCGGGGACTGATCCGTTCACGGTGATCTTGTTCCCCTCGATGTCGGCGTTGACGCTGTTGATCGCCACCAGGAAGGTCGCGTCGTTGATGCTGGTGTTTTTGGTCACGGTGAGACCGACGGAGGGATTACCCGTGTCGCCGGCGAAGTTGATCGCCGTCTGACTGTCCAACCCGAAGGTGTTGTAGGAGATCGTCGTGTTGTCGGCGGGACCGTTGGAGATGAACACACCCGTGCCGGTCTGCCCGTTGGATCCCGGATTCCCTTCCGAGTTGTTGTTGACGATGTAATTCCGGGTGATGATGGCCGGGTCGGAAGCATCGGGATTCTGAAGATTGATCCCGTTGCCGTCGCCGTCGATGACATTGTCGGTGACGTTCAGGCCACTGCTGCCGGCGAACGCCTCGATCCCGTCATGGTTGACCGTGGGCGATCCGGCTCCCTCGAGGGCGAACCCGTCGATGGTGGTGTTGTCGGCGGCCGAGCCCAGAATGAAGTCGCCGTTGACATCGCTGACGACGGATTCCTTGGCGAGGGCGGCGGCACGTCCGGCCGTGGCATGGTGTCCCGCCTTGGCGCCGTCGAAGGTCAGGTCGGGAACGTTGACGTTGACCGTCTCGTCGTAGGTTCCGGCGCAGACCTGGATGGTGTCGCCTGCGGACGCGGCCGCCACCGCGTCGGAGATGGTGGCGTACGTGCCCGTGCACCCGCGCGCACTCCCCACGGTGAGGATTGTCGGACTGGCTCCGGCATCCGCGGCGGGAATCAATACCACGCCGAATCCGATGCCGATCAGAGCGGCAGCCATTGCTCGATGAAACTTCATGCTTTCTCTCCTCGCCTGGGTGGCAAACTGTCGAACAATCCACGCCGGATCAGCGCCACGTATCCCCGGCAGCTTCTGCCACCGACCTTCGCTTGTCAATGTCAGGACCCTGTCCATGGGGCGGATCCCCCGTCTCGTCGGAAAATTGTGTACCGGAGGTGACCAGATCCTCACCGCCTGTGACTTTCGCACGGGAGAAACTCGCTCGGGACAACACGGAAACTGGCGTGGGACAAGAAGAGTAAGGGTCCGGCCAGCGGCGACAGGCCCCAGCTTCAGGACCCGATCGAAGGCAGCCCGCCGGTCACGTCGAGCGGTCTGATGAACAGGAGCCGGCTGTTGGGGTAACCGACCTTGCCCGGAAGCCAGGCATGGAATGCCAGCTGGAGTTGGCCGCGCCCATCGGCGAAGACCGAGGGCCCTCCGGGACCGCTGAAGGTGGGTTGGGAGGCCAGCAGGGGCTGGTTCGAGACCCCAGTGCACGGACCGAGCGGCCCGGCGCAGCGGGCCACACCGATGGCGTACCGGGTACTCCGCCAGTTGTTGGCGGAGTAGAAGAGCAGGTACTGGCCGCCGGTCATCACCAGGTCCGGTCCCTCGACCACCCCTCCCTGCCATCCCGAGCTCGCCGTCAGCATGACAGTGGACGGGCCGGAGACGAGCGTGGTCCCGTCCGGTGAGAGCTTCTGCGACCACAGGGTCGACGGTTGGCTGCCGGCCCCCTGCGACTTCCAGACCAGATAGGGGGTTCCGTCTGCGTCGACGAACGGGGACGGATCCATCGACCCTCCGAGCGAGGTCTGACAGATGAGCGGCTGCGAGGAGCTGTCCACATAGGGACCCTGAGGGCGGTTGGCTACCGCTTCGGAGATGCACTGCTCCCCGGTGGGGGAGTAGACGGCCGAGTAGTACAGGACGAAGGTGCTCCCCCGCTGGAGCACGGACGGGGCCCACGTGGCGCCGGGCGTGGCCCAGGTCGGCTCGTGGGGGAGGGCGTCGCCCACTGTGGTCCAATGCGTCAGGTCTGAGGACTGGATGATCTGGATGTTCCCGGCCGCCGAGTTGGTGGCGAACCCGAAGTACTCCGAGCCGACGGTCAGGATGAACGGATCGGGGAAGTCGAAGGGGTAGACGAGGCCGGCCGGCGAGCCGTCCAAGGACAGGCAGGACGAGGATGCGCCGTCGATGGAGCCGACCGCAGTGGTCAGATCGGACCGGGAGATGGCGGTGACGGCACCCGACACTCCGGTGAGACAGGTGTGGAGGGTGTCGATGTTGGCCGACTGGAGGTTGCCGGCCCGGTTGGCGCTGCCCAGACTCTGGACCGCAGTGTCGATCTCCCCCTGGGTGCGGATCTGGGCCGCCTGTCGTGTGTCTCGGTCGGCGGTGGTCGTGGCCAGGCGGTGCGTCACCGCGGCCAACGACGCCTGGCGCCGGCTCAGCTGGGCTCGGGTGGTCGCGAGATTCCCCTCCGCTCCGTGCAGGGAGAACCAGGTGACGGTGCTGTAGCCCAGGGTGGCGATGATGACCACCCCGATCACGGCCAGGACCGAGGTGTGGACGCTCTTCACCCGCCTTCGGGCCTTCCTCGTCATGCCACCGGCTCCGCCGCTTTGCAGGTGGGGCCCACGCGGTCGAGCGACGCGACTGCGTCCGGTCGGTCGCCCAACGAGATCTCGTTGAGCGCCTGTTGCACTCCGGACAGACAGGTGTTGAGGTCGGCGATGTTGACCCCGTTGGTGGTGACGTCGGCCTCCGCGGCCGAAAGGTGGGACTGGTCGGTGGCCAACTGGGACGACTCCGTGCCCAGCAGGCGGGCTGCGGTGGCCGACTGGACCGAAACCTTGTGGAGCGCCACCCGGGTCACCTGGATCCGAGCCACTGTCTGCTGGACCCGAGCCTGGACCGCGGCGAGCTCGGCGTCGGTGCGGTGGAGCTGTGCCGTGGTGTCGGCCGCCACCCACACCGCCGCCACCATCAGGACGACGCCGCAGCCGTAGGCCGTGAGGAGCCTCCACCGTCTCCACCCCGTGGTCCGCTCCCGGCGGACACGGTGAGCCGGCCCTGGCCCTGGCCGTTGTGGCCGTGCCTGCCGTGCCGTTGGTTGGGGTCGCAGGGTGGGCACGGGGGAGGCCGTCCGTATCGGGGACAGATCCCGGTAGGGCGCCCGAACGGGTGCGACATCGAGGTCCGGAACCTCGACAATGGCCGGTGGCCGGCGATCGAGGACCGCGGTGGAGCGGCCGACCGGGCCGCCATCGCCAGCACGGCCCTCGCCGGGCCACACGGGCTCGAGAAGGTTCACTCTGGATCGTCGGGATCGATCAGCGTCCACGGAGTTCCTGCCAGCTCGTCGGTGGGCTCAGGATCGTACTCCGGATTCCCGATGGGCACCGGTGGGCAGCAGGCGCCGTCCGGGCGTGCCCGACCACGGCCGTCCGCGTTCAGCGACCGGTTCGGATCCCGGTGCTCCGGACACCGACCGACCGGACCGCGGGCAGGAGGGGACCGAGCGATCGCCACCGCAGGCAGCCCGACCAGACTCCGGCCCCGTAGGCCATGTCGTCGACGACCGAGGCGACCGACCACCGGACCGGATCCAGCCGCGGTCTCCGCTGGACCCACTCGACCAGCGGAGGGAGCACCATGAGCACGAGGACCACCCGCGCCCGACGCCGCGGGCGCAGCGCCGCCACGGCCATCAGTGGCCCGGCCACCATGGTGGCGGCGCGGCCCAGGCCCACCGTGGTCCATCCCACTCCCTGCAGGGTCCAACGCAGGGACCACCACACGGGGATGCCACGCGCCCGGAGTCCGCGGGACAGGCGGACGGTCGAGGCGGCCAACAGGACGGCGGCCAGAGCTGGCTGGCGGGCCAGCATCGCGCCCACCGCGGCCGTGGGCCACGGGCGGAGCTCGAGCGGGGCCAGCCGACCGGGGTGGCGCCGGGAAAGGGGGGCGGCCGCGGTCCCGTAGCGGAATCGACGGGCCAGCAGGGCCGACCACGAGTCCGGCTCGCGGTGGAACACGGTGACGGACGGCTCGTAGCGGACGCGCCAACCGGCATCGGACAGGCGCCAGACCCAGTCCACGTCCTCGCCGATGCGGAGGTCCTCGTCGAAGCCGCCGACCAGTGCCGCGGCGCGCACCACCACTGCAGTGCTCGGGACGTAGCGGACCCTTCGTCCCGGCCCGACCTCGCTCGGCGCGGGACCCTGGTCCAGGGGTGAGCGGTCGGCGACGTATCGGGCACGTATGGATCGCTCGTCTTCGGGATGACCGGACTCGGGCCGTATCCGGGGTGCGACGGCCCCGACCGATGGATCGTCGAACAGCCACAGGAGCGACGGCAGCCATCCGGGACTGACGGTGCAGTCGCTGTCCACGAAGGCCACCAACTCGGTGGCCAGCCCGGCCAGTGCTTCGTTGCGCGCCGCACCCGGTCCACCGTTGACAGGGCGTCGGATGAGACGGGCCCCGTGCCGGGCCACCACCGCGGCCACGGAGGCCGGGTCGTCGGAGCAGTCGTCCACCACCACCACATCGGCCTCGGGGCCCAGCGCCCGCAGACAGCGGTCGAGCGACGCGCTGCGGTCCCGCACCGGCACCACCACCGTGGCGCTCCGGCCCGATGGGACCCGGACTCCGCCCGCCGGGCGGGGATGGGCCATCCCGGCATCGACCAGGCGACGCGCCAGGGCCCGGACCGCCCCGGCCGCCCTCCCTCCCCCAGCAGCCGACCGAGGGCCTCGGCACCGGTCGGGCTCAGGACCACCAGCCGGCCCGGGTGACCACCGACGAGCACTGTCCCCCCGGCCAGGGTACGCACCGTCGTGTCGAGGACCAGGCCGAATGTCTCGGGCAGTTCGGTCAGGATGGCCCGGTCGGTACCACCCGGCCGGCGGGCGTTCACAACGAGAGGCCGCCGTCCACAGGGATGACCGCACCGGTCACGGCTCCGGAGTCGGGGCCGGCCAACCACACCAGCGCCGCGGCCACCTCGTCCGGGCTCAACAGTCGCTTGACCGGTTGTTGGTCGGCGAACGAGTGGCTGTCCTCGAGTCCGTACAGCCTCGCGCTCTGGTCCAGGATGGCCGTGGCCGTCGAGCCCGGGCTGACGGCGTTGGCGGTGACCCCCGAGTCGCCCAGCTCCGCCGCCAGTCCCCGGACGAGGCCGCCCACCCCGGCCTTGGCCGCCCCATAGGCCGCCAACATCGGGAATCCGCGGTGGGCGGCCGCCGACGCCACGGCCAGGAACCGGCCCGACCGGGGTGAGGGGCGCCGGAGGAGGGCAGGGATACCGACACGGGCGGCGGTGATGGGCCCACGCAGATCGACGTCGACGACTGCATCCAGCTGCTCGGTGGGCATCTCCCACAGCGGTACGCCCCCGGCGATGACCCCGGCCACGGCCACCACCGCGTCGAGGCCTCCGAACCGGTCTTCGGCCTCGGTCACCGCGGCCCCGAGCGCAGCGGGGTCGGTGGTGTCGGCGGTGTGGGCCACGACCCGTTCTCCTGAGCCTTCATACGGTGTCGTGAGCTGCGGGAGGGCCAGGGCCGCCGTCACCACCGCGTCGAGCTGGGCCCGGGTGCCCATCGGATAGGGGAGCCGGGGGTCGTCCGATGCCCGATCCACCGCCACCACCGCCCATCCGGCCGCGGCCAGCCCCCGCACCGTGGCTGCCCCGATCCCGCGGGCGGCCCCGGTGACCAGGGCCACCCGGGTCACAGCCGAGCCTCCCGGCTCGATGTTGAAGGCAGGGATGCCACCACCGCAATCAGCGCCTCGACGGCATGGCGCAACAGGCGGGTTCCCTCGTCGGCGCTGGCGCCGGTGGGATCGCCGAGGACCCCGTTGGCGCTGACCGAGCGGACGCCGTGACTCCGGAGTTGGGGCAGCAGCGCGCCGAGGGGACGCCGATCACCGGGCTCGGCCCGTGCCAGGTGGACGCGGTGGGGGGCGATGGCCATCATCAGGGACGTCTCGGTCCGGCCGGCATGGGCATCGCCGGGCCACGACGGCGACCAGGCCCTGACCGGATGACCCTCCTCGGACAGGAGGGCCATGGCCCGGGACAGTGGGGCGGCGTTGCCGCCGTGGGCCGAGACCACCAGGACGTGGGCGAATTCGGCGGCCGCCGACCGGCCCAGTTCGAGCAGGACGAGCTCGGTGGCGTCCTGTCCGATGGACAGGGTGCCGGCGAATCCCTGGTGCTCACCGCTGGCGCCGTACGCCACCGGCGGTGCCACGGCCAGGCGGTTCTCGACGGCGGCGGCCCCCTCGGCGATGGCCACGGCGATGTCGGTGTCGGTGGTCACGGGCAGGTGCGGACCGTGTTGCTCCGTCGAGCCGAGCGGAATCACCAGGATCCCGCCGGTCCTCGCCGATGCGGCCAGGTCCGGCCATGCCGATGCCGACAGCCGCATCATGGACGGTGGACGCGGCCCGCGGTCCCGCCCGGTCGAGCCGTGGGTACGGATCCCCTCACCGCTCGGGGTGGAAGGCGGCGAGCGGGTTCTCGTCGCAAGCCCGGTCCGGCCGGCGGTCTCGCATGGTCACCGTCACCCGACGTGGTGCACTCGAGTGGTCGGGCGACGGCCTCGGCGGCATCGCGTCACCGCGTCCGGCCAGGGCGTGTTCCCCGTGGCCCAGCACGCACTCGGGATCAGGACCGTCGAGGGGGAGTCCGGTGAAGAACTTGGCCGCCATGCACCCTCCCCGGCAGGAGTCGAACTGACCACAGGAGGCACAGGCCCCCGCGCTCTGCGGTTGCCGGAGCTCGGTGAAGAGGTCCGAGTGTCGCCACACGTCGGCGAATCCGCCCGGCGACCGGACGTTGCCGGCCAGGAACTCGTCGTGGATGGCGAACGGGCAGGCGTAGACATCGCCCACCGGGTCCACCAGGCACACCACGCGACCGGCGCCGCACAGGTTCAACCCCGGGAGCGCGTCACCGTAGCCGGCCAGGTGGAAGAACGAGTCGCCGGTGAGGACGTCCTCACCGTGGGCCTGCAGCCAGTCGTAGAGGATGCGTTGCTGGTCGGCGGTGGGGTGGAGTGCGTCCCAGACGTCGGCGCCGCGGCCCGACGGTCGGAGCCGGGTCAGTCGCAGCTGCGCCCCGTACCGGTTGGCCAACTCGTTGAACTCGTCGAGCTGGGTCACGTTGTGGCGGGTCACGACCACGGAGATCTTGAAACCCGAGAAGCCCGCCTCGGCCAGCCGGTCCATGGCGGTCACCACGGTGGCGAAGGAGCCCGTCCCGCGTATCTCGTCGTTCACGGCGGCAGTGGCCCCGTCCAGGGAGAGCTGCACGTCCACGTAGTCGCTGGAGGCCAACCGCCGGGCCGCGTCGGCGGTCAGGCGCGATCCGTTGGTCGAGAACTTGACTCCGACGTGGTGGTCGGTGGCGTACTGCACCAGCTCCCAGAAGTCCGACCGGACCGTGGGTTCGCCGCCCCCGATGTTGACGTAGAAGATCTGCATCCGCTCGAACTCGTCGATCAATGTCTTGCACTCGTCGGTGGTCAGCTCGGCCGGGTCGCGGCGCCCCGAGCTGGACAGGCAGTGCACGCAGGCCAGGTTGCAGGCGTAGGTGAGTTCCCAGGTGAGGCAGATGGGTGCCTCGAGGCCGCGCTCGAAACGGTCGACCAGGCGGCCGCCCCGAGGTGCAGCGACGGGTGTGGACCGGTCGACCAGCGTCACGTCGCCCCCCGTTCGCAGATCATCCCCGACCGGGCCAGGGTGTCGAGCGCCCTCTCGTAGCGATCGATCTCATCGGCGGCGACACCGGCGGCGCGACAGGCGTCACGGCCGGTCGGTTGCTCGGCCAGCGACTCCACCACGGCCAGCAGCGTCCGACTCTTGAGGAACGAGAGGCGCCTGGTCCCGAAGTGGTACGCCAGGGCTCCGAAGGACTCGGGGCGCAGCGACACCTGGGGGTGGAGGGTCCACGGCCGGGTGCCGTCGAAGACCGTGGCGCCGACGGCGTCCGTGCGGGATGGCAACTCGATCGTGACCGGGTCGGTCGGGTCGGCCCGGGACCTAGTAGACGCCGCACATGCCGTCGATGGACACGTCCTCGACCAGCAGATCCTCTTCCACCAGCGTGGGGGTCACCCCGGCATCGCCCGGCGTCGGATCGTCGGCGACCGGCGTCGAGGCGGTCTCTTCGGTGGCGGCGACGGTCATGGGACCTCCGTGGTTCGGCCGGCACGAGCCGGATGGGTTCCAATTTATAGCACTCGATGTCAAAATGGAAGGGTGAGGACCGACTGGGCGCTGGGCGGGGACGGGCCCGGCGGAGGCGCCGCCCGGGGTCGGCGCCCCAGCACGTCACGGGAGGACGTGGCCCGGGCCGCGCTCGACCTGTTCAACCGGCAGGGGTACGACCAGACCACGGTGGACCAGATCGCCACGGCCGTCGGCGTCAGCCGCCGCACCTTCTTCCGCTACTACGAGTCCAAGCGGGATGTGGTCTGGGGGGAGTTCGACGCCGAGCTGGTGAGGCTGCGCGACCAGCTCGAGGGCGCTTCCCGCCACCTGCCGATGATGGATGTCCTGCGCCAGGCGGTGAAGGCCACCAACCGGTTCGGCGCCGGCGAGCTCGATGAGCTGCGCATCCGGATCGGTCTGATCGGCTCCGTGCCCACGCTGGTGGCCCACTCGGCCGTCCGCTACACCGAGTGGTGCCAGGTGGTAGCGACCTTCGTGGCCGGACGGATCGGGGCATCGCCGGACGATCTCGGACCCCAGACGGTGGCCCGGGCCTCGCTCGGGGCCGCCATGGCCGCCTTCGCCTGCTGGGCCGCGAGCGGGAGCGACGATCTCGCCGTCGAGGTGGACCGGGCCTTTCGGCTCCTGTCCACCGGATTCGACGAGGACCGCCTCCGGTCCGGAGGATCTCCGGGGCCGACCACCTGACGGACCGACGACCCGACCACCTGACGGACCGACGACCCCGGTGGTCGGAGAACGCGGTTCGACGTCGACAACTCGGGGCGCGAAGCTGACGACCGGAACGAAACGGCCCCGGCCCGGGGTCGACAAAAGGGGAGGTCACCCATATGAAGACCCGCGCAGCCGTCTGTTCGGGGCTCAACGAGCCGTGGAAGGTCGAGGAGATCGAGGTCGATCCCCCCGGTCCCCACGAGGTGGTCGTCCAGATGGCCTACGCCGGCATGTGCCACTCCGACGAGCACCTCCGCACCGGCGACATGAGCGCCCCGCCGGAGGTGCTCCAGATCTTCGACGTCGACTCGATGTTCCCGATGATCGGTGGCCACGAGGGCGCCGGCATCGTGACCGAGGTCGGACCGGGCGTGGAATCACTGGCCGTGGGCGACCATGTGGCCGCGTCGTTCATTCCGGCCTGTGGCCGTTGCTTCTGGTGCGCCTCGGGTCGCCAGCACCTGTGCGACCTGGGGATGACCATCCTGGCCGGACCGATGATGGGGGACGGCCAGTGGCGCCACCACCTTGGCGGCAGGAAGGTGAATCGGATGACCCAGCTCGGGACGTTCTCGGAGACGGTCCTGGCCAACGAGACGTCACTGGTGAAGATCGACCCGGCCGTGTCCCTGCAGGCGGCAGCCCTCATCAGCTGCGGCATCTCCACCGGTTTCGGTTCCGCCGTGGACCGGGCCAAGGTCCAGCCGGGGGAGACGGTGGTCGTGGTGGGCTGTGGTGGCGTCGGGTCCGGTGCCGTGCAGGGAGCCCGTCTGGCCGGCGCCCGACAGATCATCGCCGTCGACCCGCTGCCGTTCAAGGTCGACAAGGCCAGGCAGATCGGCGCCACCCACGGGGCGGCCTCCATCCTCGAGGCCAACCTGATGCTGCCCGAGCTCACCGAGGGCCGGATGGCCGACGTGGTGATCCTCACGCCCGGCGTCCTGACTGGGGACCTGGTGGCGTCCGGCCATGGCGCTGGCGTCCAAGGACGGGCGGGTGGTGGCCACGGCCATCGCCCCCTTCAATCAGGAAGAGGTGAGTCTCAACCTCTTCAACTTCGCCATGTTCAACCAGTCGCTGCTGGGCACGGTGTTCGGTTCGTGCAGCCCGAGGGTGCAGATCCCGAACCTGCTCCGCCTGTACCAGGCCGGCCTGCTCGAGATCGACGGGCTGATCACCCAGGAGTACACCCTCGACCAGGTCCAGAACGGCTACGACGACCTGGCCGCCGGCACCAACGTGCGGGGAGTGGTGACGTTCGACATCTGATCTGACCGGCGGCCACTGGTTCGTCGACGCCGGGTACGTACGGCCCGAACGGGCGGCCGCCTTCACCTGGACGGCCTGACGCCGATCGGGGCCGGGGCACCGGTGCGTGACCGTTATGGTTGGGGCCATGCGCGTGGTGATCGGATCCGACCATGCCGGCTACGTCCTGAAGGTGGCGGTGTCGCGACACCTGACCGAGTTGGGCCACGAGGTCGAGGACGTCGGGACGTTCTCCGAGGAGCCGGTCGACTACCCACCCATCTGTGCCGACGTCGCCCGTCGGGTGGTGCGGGGTCGCGGCCAGATCGGCGTGGTCATCGGCGGCAGCGGTCAGGGTGAGGCCATCGCCGCCAACAAGGTCCGTCGAGCCCGGGCCGCCCTCTGTCACGACGAGTACACCTCGCGACTGGCCCGTAAGCACAACGACGCCAACGTGCTCTCACTCGGGGCCCGGGTGGTCGCCACCGAGCTGGCCTTCGACATCGTGGACGTCTTCGTGACCACCGCGTTCGAGGGCGGCCGCCACGTGGCCCGCATCGAGGAGCTGGCCGCCATCGAGGTCGAGGAGGCAGCCGGCCACGGGCCATCGGCGTCGACGTGACGAACGGGGATCTCGGCGGCACGGCAGGCACCGAGGACGGTCCGGTCACCGTCCGCTACCGGGCCGACACGGTGGTCGCCTGCGACGACGACGGGGCGGTGTTCCGGCCCGGGGTGGTCGAGGTCTCGGGCGACACGGTGACCCATGTCGGGCCGGAAGGCTCATCGTCCGGCCGCCATGTGGGGAGCGAGGTCCGCGTCGGCGGCGCCCTCCTCCCCGGCTTCGTCAATGTCCACTGCCATTCGCCCATGACCCTGTTCCGCGGTTCGGGTGAGAACCTCGGTCTCCAACAGTGGCTCAACGAAGTCCTCTGGCCCCAAGAGGCCCACCTGACCGAGGACGACGTCTACTGGGGCATGACGCTGGCCGCAGCCGAACTGCTGTGCTTCGGCGTGACCACCACATGCGAGGCCTACTTCTTCGAAGACGCCGTGGCCGACGCGGTGGTGGCCGCGGGCTCGCGGGCCCTCGTGACACCGAGCGTGCTCCAGCTCCCCGGAGCCGAGCCGGCCGAGCACTGGTGGGAACGACGCATCGTCGACATCGTCGACTTCCACGCCCGCCGCAACGGTGACCACGGTCGCATCGAGGTCGGCTTCGCCCCCCACGCGCCGTACACGGTTCCGCTCCCCGGACTGGTCGATGTCGCCATGGCGGCCCGCCAGCTCGATGCCCTCTTCCACATCCATCTGGCCGAGACCGAGGAGGAGGGCTCCCGGTTCGCCACCGAGCACGGCGGCTCGGCTCCGGCCGTGCTGGCCGACGCCGGCGTGTGGGGCGGGAGGGTCCTGGCCGCGCACTGCGTGTGGCTGTCCGCTGAGGACCTGGACGTCCTGGGACGGTTCGACGTGGCCGTGGCCCACTGCCCCCAGAGCAATGCCAAGCTGGCCTCGGGGGTGGCGCCCCTGGCCGAGTTCCTGTCCCGGGGGATCCGGGTGGGCTTGGGAACCGACGGTCCGGCGTCGAACAACGACCTCGACCTGTGGGAGGACATGCGATTGGCCGCCATGCTGGCCCGGCTCCGACAGCGCGATGCCGGCGCCCTCCCCTCCGCTGCAGCGTTGGACCTGGCCACCCGGGGTGCGGGTGAGGCCCTGGGCCGGCCCGATCTCGGTCGGCTGGCGCCCGGTGCACGCGCCGACATGATGGCGGTACGGCTCGACGATCCCGCCTTCGTGCCCCTCCTGAACGATGCGCAGATGATCGACCATCTGGTGTGGTCGGCATCGAGTCGGCTGATCACTGACGTGTGGGTCGGCGGCACCCCGGTGGTGACCGGGGGTCAGTGTCTCACCGTCGACGTCGAGCGCGCCCGGCACGAGGTCGAGACGCGGGCCCGGCGCTTGCTGGGGTCAGTCGCCTGACCGGGGCGGCCGAACGGGCACGGCCGGCCCCCAGGCGCGGCCGGCCCTCTCGGCGTGGGCCTCAGAGGGTGGCTAGGTAGGCGGCCATCCGATCGAAACTGGACTGCATCCCGGCCTGCGCCTCGGGTGAGCGGAACATCTCGGGCACGTTGGTCTGGTGGGCGACGGTCTCGCAGCGGCCGTCCCCGAGGTCGGTGAACGTGATCGAGGTGGTCATCCCACCCTCGACGTCCTCTTCGGACCAGACCAACTTGTTGGGCGGGTCGATCTCGACATAGACGCCACGGGACGTGAAGGAACTTCCGTCGGCGTCGTTGACCATGACGGTCTCGAACACACCGCCGGGTCGCAGATCGATGGTGATGGTCTCGATGGGGGTGCTCACTCCGGTCGGTCCCCAGAAGTGGGTCAGATGCTCGGGGGTGGTCATGCACTCGAACACCAGTTGGCGCGGTGCGTCCCACGTGCGGGTGTAGGTGAGCTCCCCCAGGTTGGTCTGGCTGTTGGTCATGGCGATGGCTCCTTCTGGTTCGGTTCGGTCTTTTGGATCGGTTCGGTCGGATCCGCTGGTTGCTGCAGTGTCCGCAGATGCCGCTCGAGCTGGTCGAAGCGTTCCTCCCAGATCCGGCGGTGGCGTTGGATCCAGTCGACGGCCGAGTCGAGGGACTCGGCCTCGAAACGGCAGGGACGGAACTGGGCCTGCCGGCTCCGGCTGATCAACCCGGCCCGCTCCAGCACTTTCAGGTGCTTGGAGATGGCCTGGACGCTCACGTCGAACGGGTCGGACAGCTCGTTCACGGTGGCCTGACCCTCGGCCAACCGGCCCAGGATGGCCCGACGGGTGGGATCGGCCAGTGCGGCGAAGGTGCTGCTCAACGGGTCGGCCAGTTGTGTATTCAACTTACTAGTTGTTCAATCATCAAGTTGAGTATGCGGTCTGTCGGAGCGGAAGTCAAGACCCGGTTCCGGGCCGGACGTGGGCACGGATGACGACCCGGGCCTCGGCGGGGCGTCGACGGGTGCGTGGTAGGAACTTGATGGTGGATGCCGAGCGACCCCGGGGCCAGGCCGAGCGACCCCGGGGCCAGGCCGAGCACACCGCGGCCACCCGGGCCGCCTTCGACCGGCTCGCCCCGGTCTGGTCGTCCACGACCGACGATGGACCGTTCAACGGTCTGCTCGAGCGACCGGCCCTCCGGTCCCTGGTGCCACGACCGCTCCGGGGCCGGACCGTGCTGGATGCCGGCTGCGGGTCCGGGGCACAGTCCGAGTGGCTGCTGGCCCACGGAGCCGAGGTGGTGGGGGTAGATCTGAGCCCGGCCATGGTCGACCAGGCCCGGCGTCGGTGCGGGGGACGGGGAACGTTCATGGTGGCGGACCTGTCGCAGCCGCTCGACCTCGAACCGGCGTCGATGGACGGGATCACGTGTTCGCTGGTCCTTCACTACCTGCGCGACTGGGAGGTGGCTCTCGGTTCGTTCGCCGCGGTGCTGCGTCCCGGCGGTTGGGTGGTGGTCTCGCTCGACCACCCGTTCCGCCCCCCGATGCCCGATCAGCAGAGCGGCTACTTCGACACCGAACTGGTGTCCGACACCTGGACCAAGGGCGGGGTCCGGGTCACCCAGCACTTCTGGCGTCGTCCACTTTCGGCCGTGGTCGACGCCTTCGCCACGGCCGGTTTCTCCATCGAGCGCGTCGTGGAGCCACAACCCTCGGAGGAAGCCCTCGGTCGGTTCCCCGACGAGTTGGGCGAGGTGCTCGGGGTCCCCACCTTCATCGTCTACCGGATCCGGCCGGCGGGGCCTGGTCGGTCGGCGTAGCGGGCCACATCGCGGGCGAACCCCCGGATCAGGCGTCTGGTGATCACGATCATGAGGCGCCCCGTGCCCGGGATCAGCTCGTCGAACGTGGCCGACCACGTGATCGTGGTTCCGGGCCCGTCAGATGTGCATACGACATCGGCCCGATGGTGCCGTACCGGGAACCCCTTGACGATCGAGTAGGCCAGGTGGTGGGGAGGCTCCCATGCCACCACCTCCTCGGTCGATCCGACCCCGTAGCGGGTGAAGCGCCGGAGCGCCCCGACCCCGTCCGGGGCCGGGTCACCGGACCGGATGATGTCCGAGCGGTCGAGGAACGACCACTCCTTCCATCGCCCCGCCTCGCCCACGAGCGACCAGACCTCTTCCACCGGTGCGGCCGATCGGGCGGTGACCCGACAGGACCGCTTTCCCAGCGGTACCTCCGGCCGCGGTGACGCAGGCCCGGTCATCCCTCCAGGTGGGTCTTCAGCGCGTCGAGCGCCTGCTGGTAGACGGTCGCCATCAGATCGGCCATCTCGTCGGGCGCGGCCTCCACGTCCCAGGTCACCTGGGCGGCCTCTCCCTTCGGGCTCACGGTGATGACCGCCTCGTGGCTCTCGACCGGTGCGCCCTCGGCGATGGAGTAGGTCAACGTCCTGCCGGCATCGTCCTTCGACACCAGCCGCTCCGAAATGGTCATGCCCATGGTCTCGATGATCCGAAGGTCGCCCTCGACGCGGCATGACTCGATCCCCGGCATCCACGAGGCGATGCCGCCGAAGTCGCCGACCACGGTCCAGACCTGTTCGGCCGGAACGTCGATATCGATGGATGCCGTGCCTGTTGCCATGGATCTCCCCGTCTGCTCGGTGGGCCGTGCCGGCCCGACGCGCCGACACGGGTGTGCCCGGCGCCGCCCCGATGGTAGGCGCGGTCGGGAGGCGGTCGCGGCACTAGCGTCGGGGCGGTGATGGCCGCCCCGACCGGCACCGACGACGCCAGCGGAGCCGAAGGACCCGGCACCGGCACCGGCGGCACGCCGAGCATCGCCGACCTGCTGATGGCCCGGGCCGACGACGATCACCTCGGACTCCGGTTCGAGGACCAGCGATGGACCTGGCGCCAGGTAGTGGCGGCCAGCGCGGTCCGGGCCGACCTGTTGCTGTCGTTGTCGGGGTCCGAGGGGGAGGACGGTCGTCCCCGTCACATCGGGATACTCCTCGGCAATGTCCCCGAGTACCTGTTCTGGCTGGGCGCGGCGGCGTTGACCGGAGCTGTCGTGGTAGGCATCAATCCCACCCGACGCGGCCAGGCCCTGGCCGGCGACGTCCGGCGAACCGACTGTTGGTTGGTGGTGACCGACGCCGACGGTGCCGACCTGCTCGACGGCCTCGACCTCGGGGTCGGGGCCGACCGGGTCATCCGCGTGGATCGGCCCGGGTACGAGGCGCTCCTCCGGCCGCACCGGTCGGCCGACCCGCGTTCGATCGTCTCGTCGGCCCGACCGATGGCCGGGGACCTCTTCCTCTTGCTGTTCACGTCGGGCACCACCGGGGCGCCCAAGGCCGTGCAGTGCACCCAGGGACGCTTGGCGTCCATCGCCCAGGTGTCGGCGGCGGCCTACGGCTTCGACCGGAGCGACGTGGCCTACTGCACCATGCCGCTGTTCCACGGCAACGCCCTGATGGTGCTGTGGGGGCCGGCGCTGGCCGTCGGGGCCACGGTGGCGTTGGCCCGGCGTTTCACGGCGTCGGGCTTCGTCGCCGACGTCCGGCGCTACGGAGCCACCACGTTCACCTACGTGGGCAAGGCCCTGGCCTACGTCCTGGCCACTCCGCCAGCCGCCGACGACGCCACCGTCACGTTGGTCAGGGGCTTCGGAACCGAGGCCTCGGTGGCCGACCAGGCCGCGTTCGAGCAGCGGTTCGGCTGCGTGCTCACCGAGGGATACGGATCCAGCGAGGGCGGGGTGGCCATCAGTCGCACCCCGGACACGCCAACCGGGTCCCTGGGGCGCCCCACCGGGGATGTGGTCGTCCTCGATCCGGACACCCTGGCCGAGTGCCCATCGGCCGAGTTCGACGCCTCGGGCCGCCTGGCCAACGGCGACCTGGCCGTGGGCGAGATCGTGAACCGGGACGGTCCGGGCCGGTTCGAGGGCTACTACGGCGACCCCGAGGCCGACGCGGCCCGGACCCGGAACGGTTGGTACTGGACGGGCGACCTGGCCTACCGCGACGGGGCCGGATTCTTCTACTTCGCCGGCCGGCGGGGTGACTGGATGCGGGTCGATTCGGAGAATCTCACCGCCGGCCCCATCGAGCGGGTACTGAACCGGTTCGCGGCGGTGGCCACGGTGGCGGTCTACTCCGTGCCCGACCCGAGGTCCGGGGACCAGGTCATGGCGGCGCTCGAGATGCTGCCGGGTCGGGTCTTCGACCCCGACGGGTTCGGCCGCCTGTTGGCCGATCAGCCCGACCTCGGCACCAAATGGGTGCCGGCCTTCGTGCGCATCACCGAGGGCCTGCCCCAGACGGCCAGCGGCAAGGTGACCAAGGGTCCGCTCCGGGCCCAGGGCTGGTGGGCCGGGGACGACCCGGTACTGCGGCGACGGGGGACGACGCTGGAGTACGTCCCGATGGACGAGGACGACCGGCGGGCGCTGCGGGCCGAGTTCGAGCGGCACGGACGGGAGCACCTGGTCGGTGGCTGAACAGCCACCTGGGACGCCGGTACCGCCGGCCGGTGTCCGGACCCGGCTCACAGACGGCGTGGCCGTTGCCACCGATCGCCTGGACCGGTGGCAACAGCGCCATGCTCTGACCGCCGTCCCGAGTGCGGTGGTGCACAAGTACTCCGACGACCAGGCCGGCCGGCTGTCGGCCCAGATCTCGTATGCGGCCTTCCTCGCCATCTTCCCCTTGCTGTTGGTTCTGCTCACGGTGGTCGGTATCTTCTTCCGCGGCCACCCCGGTCTGCAGGATGACATCATCAACTCGGCCCTCCGCCAGTTCCCGGTGCTCGGCGCCGACCTCAAGAAGAACGTGCACCAACTGTCCGGTCCCAACCAGCTGGCCCTGGTGGTCGGGGTGGTCTGGTTGCTCTATGGCGCCACCAAATTGAGCCGTGACTCCCGGGCCATGATGGTGGTGGTCTGGGGGATCGACCGTCGGGACCTGCCCACCTTCTGGCGCTGGATCCCACGGGCCGCCGGGTTCTTGGTGGTCCTCGGGGTGGGGTTCATCGCCGGCGGAGCGCTGGCCGGTCTGGGCGCATTCGGCCGGTTGGGGCCGTTCTCCGCCGCCGTCGGACTGGTGCTCTCCCTGATGGTGAACGTGCTGATGTACTGGTCGGCGTTCGTCGTCCTGGTCCGGATCCCGCCCGGGGAGCGCTCCGTGTGGCCGGGCGCCGTCATCGGGGGGCTGGGGTGGACCCTCCTGCAGTTCGTCGGAGCCCAACTGGTCAGCCATCAGCTGCGGCACCTGTCGAATCTCTACGGCACCTTCGCCAGCATCCTCGGGCTGATCTGGTGGCTCGCCCTCGGCGCCATGATCACCGTGCTGGCGGCCGAGTCGAACGTGGTGCTGACCCGCCATCTCTGGCCCGTGTCGCTCCGGCGGGAGCCCCGGGCGCCCGAGTCGACCGTCGCCACGACGCCCGAAGTTGTGTCATCGGCCGGAACGGTCGCCGATGGGGGCGCCGGATGACGGATGTCAGTGGGAGAGCCAGGACTCCGGGTCGGTGGTCAGCTTGTGCACCGCGGGTGGGAGCTTCCCCGACACGATGTCACCGATGGTCACGAACTCGAGCACCGACCGCAGACTGGCCCGAACCGCCACCCATACATCCTGGAGCCGCTCGGCCGGTCCGTCGTAGGTGGCGGCCTCGGGCCGGAGCCCCCGCACCTCCGCCAACGGCCCGTCCAGGGGGCGGATGACCTCGGCGACCGTAATCGACTCCGCCGGACGGGCCAGCCGGTAGCCGCCGTCGGCACCCCGCTGGCTGAGCAACAGCCCGGCCCGGCGCATGTCGTTCAGGATGCTTTCGAGGAATTTGGCCGGAAGGCCCTGGGACAGAGCCAGGGACTCCGCCGTGACCGGCCGTCCGTCCGCGTCGGCCAGGGTGCACAGCGCCCGAACCGCGTAGTCCACTTTGGCTGAGATGTACACACAGGGGATTCTGTCAGAGGAATCCCTGCCCCGTCCCCTCCACGCACGGAGTGACCCTCGGCCGGATCGGCCGGGCGTCCGGTACCGACCGGTTGGTGGGTGTCCGGCTGCCTCGTGGAAGTGGACAGGGTTGCCGGCGGGGTCGGGAAGGTCCTTCTCGTGGCGTCGGGGCCCCGGGGGGGGTTGGGACCTGACGTTGAGAGGGGCCTATCCCGCCCCCGCGGCAACAGCTTGGGCCCAGGTATAGCTGAGCGGGGGCACGGTACCCGAGGCCAACACCATCAGCTCGGCGTCGGACTCCCACCCGGTCCCGGTGGTTCCGTAGGCTTCGCCGGCACCCATCAGGAGGGTGCCTCCGTACTGAGCCTGATAGTTGGAAAGGGAGAGGATGTTGTCGCGGTGCCCCCAGCAGCCGGACTGGTTGGTGGCCGTGCAGTCGATGTTGCCGCTGTCGAGTCCGTCGTCGTACATCCAGAAGTAGTTGGAGCCCAGGGGGTTGCCGTTCTCCGCCCAGTTGCTGGCCCAGGCGATGACGTGGTCTCCGGCCGGCACCGCCGTCGGGCTCGGATCCCCGTTGGCTTCGGCACCGGCCAGGGCGTCGGTGCTGTAGGTGCCGACGAGGCCCATGAACGGAGCCAGACCCCGGTCGACCCGTTCGATGTCGGTGATCACGAACAACTGCTCGGCCGGGGTCAGGGAGGCGAAGTTGGTGGGAAGCGCCATCGACCCCAGGCCCTCTGCGGCCCGAGCGTTGGTCGTGGCCTGGATCACCAGTGATGTGCAGGTGGCGTCGGTGGTGTGGGGGTAGCACGAATTCAGGAAATTCGGCGACGGTGGCACATTGGCCGCGGGGTTGCCGAGGGCCTGGCTGCCGGCCGACACCGGGTTGACCAGCGAGCCGAGGAACGGGGCGCCGCCGAAGCTGAACAGGCCCCCGTCGCTGGACACGGTCCAGTAGCCGGTGCCGGGCCGGTGGGCCGAGATGCTGACCATCGGGGCGTTGAGCGTCGTTCCGCCCATCGAGCCGAGGAACGTGGCGTCGCCGAAGGCGAAGATGCCACCGTCGGAGGCCACCAGCCAGTACCCGAGTCCGTCGCCGGTGGCGGCCATGCCCACGATGGGCCGGTTGAGACGGATGTTGCCGGTCGAGCCGTGGAAGACGGCGTCGCCGAAGGTGAAGATCCCACCGTCGGAGGCCACCAGCCAGTAGCCCCCGCCGTCCGACGTGGCGGCCATGCCCACGATGGGCTGATTGAGGTGGATGTTGCCGGTCGAGCCGTGGAAGACGGCGTCACCGAAGCTGAAGATCCCACCGTCGGAGGCCACCAGCCAGTACCCGAGTCCGTCGCCGGTGGCGGCCATGCCCACGATGGGCTGATTGAGGTGGATGTTGCCGGTCGAGCCGTAGTAGCCGGCGTCGCCGAAGGTGAAGATCCCGCCGTCGGAGGCCACCAGCCAGTAGCCCTTGGCATCATGGGTGGCGGCCATGCCCACGATGGGCTTGTTGAGACGGATATTGCCGGTCGAGCCGTAGAAGGCGGCATCGCCGAAGCTGAAGACCCCGCCGTCGGAGGCCACCTGCCAGTAGCCCCCTCCGTCCGAGGTGGTGGCCATGCCCACGATGGGCTTGGTGCTGCCGTCCTCACTGTGGGGGAGCCGGCCTTGAGGGGCTGGATTGGCGGTGGCGGTGGCACCCAGGGTTCCTGCTACCCCGACGCCGACCAGGGCACACGAGGCCGTCACCAGCGACGCCACCACCAGGGGTACCGACCGTGGCACCGTGGCCGGGGGCCGAGCACCA
The DNA here is from genome assembly GCA_963756515.1 of uncultured Acidimicrobiaceae bacterium. Classification (GTDB taxonomy): domain Bacteria; phylum Actinomycetota; class Acidimicrobiia; order Acidimicrobiales; family RAAP-2; genus Bog-756. The sequence goes on along the minus strand of CAVWNV010000011.1, from coordinate 434,555 downwards.
CGCCGTCGTCCCACCAGGGCCGCCGCTAGCAGGGCCACGATCGCAACCGGAAACCAGGTGTGCGTGATCATTCACAGATGGATCCGAACTCGATCGCCTCCGGCTCACCGGAGACCACGACGGATCGCCCCTACCTCCTCGGGGTGGGTATCGACCGATCGGTGGAGGAGCTTTAGCGCTCATCCCTGCCGGGGACCCGTGGTCTCGGCGGGCGTTCAGCGGGCCAGGCGGTCCATCAGCCGGAGCCGGTGAACGGGCCACTCTTCGGCCAACATGGAGTAGACAGCGCTGTCCCGTACCGAGCCGTCGGCGGCGGGCCGATCGGCGCGGATCACGCCGTCGAGCGAGCAACCCAGGCGCTCGATGGCCCGGCGCGATCGGCTGTTGCGGGAGTCGGTCTGGATGCGTACGGCCCGGACGCCCCAGTGGTCGAAGGCGTGGGCCATCATCAACAGTTTGGCTTCGGTGTTGATCGGGCTCCGCTGGGCCGTCGGGTCGAGCCAGGTATATCCGATGGCGGCCACGTCGGGTCGGCCGTGCCGCTGCCGTTGCTCCGACCCGGGGAACAGCGATGACCAGTCCCAGGGAGCCAGGTCGTAGAACCGCGTCGACCCCACGATGCGCCCGGCCTCCACGCTCCACGTCACGAAGGGATAGTGGTCGGCCGACTCCCGTTTGGCCACGGCCTTCTCCACGTAGGCGAGCATCGTCGGCCGGTCCCACGGGACCGGGGTATGGGTGAACGTCGAGCGGTCGATGTCCGCCGCCACGAGCAGCCCGTCGACATGCTCGACGCCCATGGGAAGTAGATGGACGAAGCGTCCCCGTAGGGAGTCCAGTTCGGGCATGGCGCAATTCTGCCCGCCGGCCCGGCCCCCGTCCGACAGGCCGGCCCGGGCCCGAACAACACGGGCTACTTGAGCAGCCGAGACAGCCTCCGGTCCGCCAACGGCTTTCCTCCGGTCTGGCAGGTGGGGCAGTACTGCAGTGATTTGGTGGCGAAGGACACCTCTCGGATGGTGTCGCCGCATACCGGACAGGTCTGGCCGGTCCGGCCGTGGACGGCCATGGCCCGCTTCTTGTCTCCTTTCAGCTCCGACAGGTCGACGGTCGACGACCGCTCCACCGCCTCGGACAGCACCCCCACCACGGCGTCGTGGAGCCGGGTCAGCTCGTCGGGGTCCAGTCGGTTCGTCTTCTTGTAGGGGGACAGCCGGGCCCTGTGGAGGGCCTCGTCCGAGTACGCGTTCCCCACCCCGGCTATCCGCGACTGCGTGGTCAACGCCACCTTCAGCGTGGCCGGAGGTCCGGCCAGGGCCTCGGCCAGACGGTCGACGGTGAAGTCGGACCCGAGCGGGTCGGGGCCCAGGGCGGCCAACGGCCCGATGTCGTCGAGGGTCCGGACCACCCACAGGGCCAGGCGCTTCTCCGAGCCCATCTCGGTGACGTCGAGCCCGGCCCCGTCGTCGAGGCCGATCCGTAGGACGATCGGACTCCGGTTGGGCCGGACCGGGCCCGACGGCGCCTCCTCGTACCATTTGATCCACCCGCCCCGGGCCAGATGGGCCACCAGCCACAGGCCGTCGGTGTCCAGGGCGATGAACTTCCCTCGCCGCCCCACCCGCGCCACCGTCCGCCCCACCAGCGCGTCGAGCGGGGGGTCGACGGTCTTGAGGGCGGTGAACGACGCCAGCTGGCAGCGGGTGAGCTGCCGGCCGGCCATGCGCCGGTCCAGGCCCACGGTCAGCGCTTCCACTTCAGGGAGTTCGGGCACAGGTCAATTGTGGACCGCCGACGCCCGTAGTATCTGCTCCACCCCCGACCTGCCCGATCTGCCGTCCTTCAGGGCGGTCACGCCCCACCCGAGCCCGCCCGAACCCCTGACCCGCCCGAACCCCTGACCCGCCCGAACCCCTGAGAGGAAGTACCCGTTGTTCCGCCCGGTACCCAGCGACGCTGACTTCACCGCCCTCGAGGCCGACGAACTGGCCCGGTGGAGCGAGCACCGTATCTTCGAGCGCTCGGTCGAGCTCCGGGCCGGGGCCGAGCCGTGGGTGTTCTACGAGGGGCCGCCGACAGCCAACGGGCGGCCGGGACTCCACCACGTGTGGGCCCGCGTCTACAAGGACCTGTTCTGCCGTTATCGGACCATGCGGGGCTACGCCGTGCCCCGCAAGGCCGGCTGGGACACCCACGGACTACCGGTCGAGGTCGAGGTGGAGCGGCAGTTGGGCATCACCGACAAGGGCCAGATCGAAGCCAGGGTGGGGATGGCCGAGTTCACCCGACTGTGCCGCGAGTCGGTGCGCAACTACGTGGACGAGTGGAAGACCCTGACCGAACGCATCGGCTACTGGATCGACATCGACGCCGCCTACTGGACCTTCTCGCCCGAGTACGTCGAGTCGGTGTGGTGGAACCTCAAGAGTCTCTGGGAGCAGGGCCTCCTGTACGAGGACATCAAGGTGGTGCCGTACTGCCCCCGGTGCGGGACCGCCCTGTCCAGTCATGAGCTGGGCCAACCCGACGTCTACCGCGAGGTGGAGGACCAGTCGGCCTATGTGAGGTTCCCGCTGTCGGACGAGGGTGACGCCGCCGGCCGGCTGCGTGCCATCCTCGGTCGGGACAGCCTGTCGGGACTCTCGCTCCTAGCCTGGACAACGACACCCTGGACCCTCCTCTCGAACACCGGAGCCGCCGTGGGCCCCGACCTCGAGTACGCCGTCGTCGCCGGTGACGGGGTGGAGGGGTCCGGAGGGTCCGTCGTGGCCGCCGACCTGGTCGGGGAGGTCTTCGGTGAGGACGCGGTGGTCGACCATCGGGTGTCCGGCCGTGAGCTGGTCGGGCTGCACTACGACCGACCCTTCGACGACCTGGAGCCGGGGCCGGGTCAGGGCCCTGGGCCCGGAGCCGACGGTGGGTGGCGGGTGGTGGCCGGCGACTTCGTCGAGGCCGACGAGGGGACCGGCATCGTCCACCTGGCCCCGGCCTTTGGCGAGGTGGACCGTCAGGTGGGCCGGGACAACGGGCTCCCCACCCTCAACCCGGTCGGACCCGACGGACGGTTCACCGCCGCCGTCCCGTGGCTGGAGGGCCAGTCCGTGCGTGACACCAACGCCGAGATCAACGACCGCCTGGAGGCGTCGGGACGGCTGGTCCGGCGGGCGCCCTACCGCCACCCCTACCCCCACTGCTGGCGTTGCGGCACCGCGCTCATCTACTGGGGCAAGCCCAGCTGGTACGTGCGCACCTCGGAGCGCAAGACCGAGATGGTGGACGAGAACCAGACCATCGGGTGGCACCCCGAGCACATCCGGGACGGGCGCATGGGGGAGTGGCTGGCCAACAACGTCGACTGGGCCCTGTCCCGCGACCGTTTCTGGGGCACCCCCCTCCCCATCTGGAGGTGCGCCGAGGGACACGTCCGCTGCGTCGGCTCGCGGGCCGAGCTGTCGGAACTGGCCGGCCATGACGTCTCTGGAGTCGATCCCCACCGACCCGACATCGACGCCGTCGTCATCCCCTGCCCGGAGTGCGAGGGTGGCCGGACGATGCAGCGGGTGGAGCCGGTCATCGACGCCTGGTTCGATTCGGGGTCGATGCCGTCGGCCCAGTGGGGTTACCCGGTGGCCCCGGGGTCGGCAGAGAAGTTCGTCTACCCGGCCGACTTCATCTGCGAGGCCATCGACCAGACACGGGGCTGGTTCTACTCGCTGCTGGCCGTGAACACCCTGGTGCGCGGGTCGACGCCCTACCGCAACGTCCTGTGCCTGGGGCACATCGTCGACGCCGACGGCCGGAAGATGTCGAAGAGCATCGGCAACGTCATCGACCCGTGGGAGATCCTGACCACCCGGGGCGCCGACCCGCTGCGCTGGTGGATGTTCTCCCAGGGCTCGCCCTGGACGCCCACCCGGGTCAGCTTCGAGGTGATCGACGCCGCCATGCGGGACACCCTGTTGACGCTGTGGAACACCTGGTCGTTCTTCACCACCTACGCCTCGTTGAACGGGTTCGACCCGGCTGACCCGTCCGTGCCGGCCGCCGCCGACCGCTCCGTCCTCGACCGGTGGATGGCCTCGAGGTTGTCCGCCACCGTCGACCGGGTGACCGAGGCCCTCGACGGCTACGAGCCTTTTCCGGCCGCCACCGCCATCGCCGAGCTCGTCGACGACGTGTCGAACTGGTACGTCCGGCGGAGCCGTCGCCGGTTCTGGCGTACCGATCCCGACGCCGACCCGGCCGACTCGCTCGGGGCCCAGGCCACTCTGTACGAGGTGCTGGTGACGGTGGCCCACCTGCTGGCCCCGCTGTGCCCGTTCGTGGCCGACCGGATGTGGCGGGACCTCACCGGCGGTGCCGAGGACGACTCGGTGCACCTGGCCGACTGGCCGGCACCCCGGCCCGAAGCCCTCGACCCGTCGCTCGACCAGGGCATGGCTCTGGCCCGGCGCCTCTCCTCGCTGGGCCGGTCGGCCCGATCCGAAGCCGGCGTCAAGGTGCGCCAACCGCTGGCCCGCGCCCTCGTCTACCTCCCACCGGGCAGCCCCGTCCCGCCTCCGGGCATCGTCGAGGAGGAGCTCAACGTCGACGCGGTGGAGGTCACCGACGAGCTCGGTGACGTGCTGGCCTACGAGCTGATTCCGAACTACCGGCTCCTCGGCCCGCGTCTGGGGCCCCGGGTCCAGGCGGTCAAGGCGGCCATCGGCACCGTCGATTCCGCCGCCGCGGCCGCCGACCTGAACGCCGGCCGGCCGTTGGTGCTGGAGCTCGATGACGGACCGGTCGAGCTGGTCGGCGACGAGGTCGAGCTCCGGAGGAGGGCCCAGGCCGGGTTCGCCGTGTCCGGGGACGGCTCCGAGGTGGTGGCGCTGGACCTCGCCATCGATGACGACCTGCGCCTGCGGGGCTTGGCCCGCGAGGTGATCCGGAACGTCCAAGAGCTGCGCAAGGCCGCCGGCCTCGAGGTCTCGGACTGGATCCATCTCACCCTGGTCGGTCTCGACGGGCTCGAACCGCTCTTCGATGCCATCGCCCGCGAGGTCCTGGCCCGCTCGATCACGACCACTGCGCCGGTGGACGGGAGCGAGGACGGGAGCGAGGACGGGGGCGGGAGCGAGGGCACCACGGTCGTGCTCGACGACGCCGGGTCGGCGCGGGAGGCGACGGTGTGGCTGGTCAAGGCGTGACGCCGGACGCGGCCGAGCGGTACGTCCTGGCCTTCGACCTCGGCACCGGGGGTCCCAAGGTGGCGGTGGTGGGAACGAGCGGACGGATCGTGGCCCACGCCGGCGAGCCGGTCGCCCTGCACCTGATGGCCGGGGGCGGGGCCGAACAGGATCCGGCCGAATGGTGGTCGGCCATCTGCCGCGCCGCCCGTCGGGCCGTGGCCCGGGCCGACATCGACCTCGATCACCTCATCGGGGTGGGCGGCACGGCCCAGTGGTCGGGCACGGTGGCGGTGGATGCCGGCGGCGAGCCGTTGATGCCGGCCATCATCTGGATGGACTCGCGAGGGAACAAGGCCATCCGCCGCGTGGCCGGAGGTCCCGTGAACGTCCTCGGCTACGACCCCCGCAAGGCCATGCGGTGGATGCAGGTCACGGGCGGCGCCCCCGGCCTGTCGGGCAAGGACCCGGTGTCCCACATCCTGTTCATCCGCGACGCCCACCCCGACGTCTACGCCCGGACCGCCACCTTCCTCGAACCCTGTGACTATCTCAACGTGAAGTTGACCGGTCGGGCCTCGGCCTCATTCGACTCCATCGCGGCCCACTGGGTCACCGACAACCGTGCCATCGACCGTGTCGACTACGACGACCGGCTGCTCGAGATCACCGGCCTGGACCGTGCCACGCTTCCCGATCTGGTCCCGCCCGGCACCATCATGGGGAACCTGACCCCCACGGCAGCATCCGAGCTCGGGGTCCCGGCCGGGCTGCCTGTGGCCGTGGGCTCCGGGGACGTGCACTCGGCCGTCTTCGGATCCGGGGCGGTCGCCGACTTCGCCGCCCACCTCTACATCGGCACCTCCTCGTGGATCTCGGGTCACGTGCCCTTCAAGAAGACCGCGCCCACCAGCAACGTGGCCTCGATCCCCGCCGCGCTGGCCGGGCGCTACCTCATCGTCGACGAGCACGAGACGGCGGGCGCCTGCCTGACCTTCCTGCGCGACAACCTGGGGCTGGCCGAGGACTTCGACGCCATGGACGCCATGGTCGACACGGTGGAGCCCGGCAGCGGTCGGGTCCTGTTCACCCCGTGGCTCAACGGCGAGCGGTCGCCGGTCGATGACCACACCATCCGCGGTGGCTTCCACAACCTCTCCTTGTCCACGACCAGAGCCCAGATGGTCCGGTCCGTCTACGAGGGGGTGGCGTTCAACTCGAGGTGGTTGCTCGATGCGGTGGAGAAGTTCGCCGGTCGACGTCTCGACTCGCTGGCCTTCATCGGCGGTGGTGCCAACTCGGACCAGTGGGCCCAGATCCATGCCGATGTGATGGGCCGCGAGATCCGCCAGGTGGCCGACCCGGTGCTGGCCAATGTCAGGGGTGCCGCCCTGATCACGTTGATGGCCCTGGGTCGGATCCGGGTCGAGGAGATCCCGGGCATGGTGGAGATCCGCCGCACCTTCACACCCGATCCCTCGACCGCCGCTGAGTACGGGGTGCTCTTCGGCGAATTCGTGGCGATGTACAAGCAGACCAAGGGGATCTTCAAGCGCCTGAACCGGTTCTGAGGGGTTGTGGGGTGCTTCTGGGGCCCGGGGCCCCACCCGGTCAGTGGGTGGGCCGGCTCCTCCGGGACCGGACGGCGTGCCGGCGGCCGTTCCGCTCCACCTCGTCGAGCAGGAGACCCACCATCGACTGGAGGGCGGCGAAGTCGGCGTCGGGCTCGTCGGGCCTGACCCAGCCGAAGCGGCCGGCCTCACCGGCGATGAATCCGAGGTAGGCCGAGGTGATGACCCGGTACAGGCGGACGATCTCCGAGTGCGGCGCGCCTCCTTCGCCGAGGGCGACACCGATGACGTCGAGGACCACGTGTGAGGACCCGGGGGGTTGGTTCCTCTGGGCCAGCAGTTCGGCCACTCCCGGATTGCGCCGGGCCGCGTCCCGGAGGGAGGTGCCGACGGCGAGGATCCTCTCCCGCCACGGGAGGTCGGGGTCCGGGGGGAGGACGTCCCCGTAGACCGTGGCCACGAGCCCGTCGAGGAGGGCGGACTTGTCGCGGACGTGACGGTAGAGGGCCATCGGTGTCACGCCGAGCCCTCGGGCCACCGAGTGCATGGAGACCGCCTCGATCCCCTGTTCGTTGGCGATCGCCCGTCCCGTCTCGATGACGGCGACCCTGTCGATCTGGCGACGACGTCCCACGACCTGCCCTCCGTGCTTCAATTTCCGGAATAGCTATACAGCAAACATATACGCCATAGAGCTATTCGCGGATTCACGCCCGGCCGGTGGCGGCGTCGCGGCCCGGTGGCGGGTCGGCCCGATCGAGGGCGCGGTCCCAGCGGCCGGCGTCAGCCCTCGTCGGGGGGTGCGGTGCCGACGAAGAGCAGGTCGAAGGCCAGCGTGTGCAGCGCGGTGCGGGACGAGGACCAGGCGTTGCGGCGGTCCAACCAGAACCCGACCGTGGGGAACACGCGCCCGAGGCGCCGCTCGGGGAGATGGAGCACGTGCAGGGTCAACGACGTGTAGTACTCGGCCAGGTACCCGAGGGCTTCGAATGTCCCACCGAAGACGTGCACCTCCACGTGGTCGAAGCTGGTCAGGCCCAACTGTTCCAGCCCCTGGGCCGTGAACCGCCAATAGTCGTTGTCGTCGTGGCGGGGGACGGTGGACGGTACCGACACGATCACCCGTCCCCCCGGCTTCAGCACCCGGGCGATCTCCCGCAGGACCGCGGTCGGATCGGGCACGTGCTCCAACAGTTCGAGGGCCAGGACCATGTCGACCGAGCGGTCGGCGACGGGAAGTGACGAGGCGTCCGACGAGAAGTCCACGTTGGGCAGGACCCGGAGGTCGGTGGCCAGGTAGTGGGAGGTGCAGACCGGCTCGAAGCGGCGGACCACCCCGCATCCCACGTTGACGACCAGGGCCTCCGCGGGCAGCCGGTCCAGTTCACCGACGATGAAGTGGTCACGTCGGGCGATGGCGTTGCTCCACCCACCCTTCGACCCTTTGGCGCCTCCGGTCCCGTTGCCGTTCGTGGTGGTGACGGCGCGGTGGGGGTCGGCATCGGCGCCCGCCGGACCGACACTGTCGTCCACGCTCATGGGTGTGGGCATCTGGGTCACTCCGTTGTGGGCTCGGACGATCCCGACCGTCGGGTGCGAGCAGGGGCTACATGGTACCGCCGCCGGCCCAGTCGGGACTCCCGGGTGTCGGCCGCACCGCTCACGGCGTGACCGGACCCCGCTGTCCGAGATGGCGGTTGGCCGCGCTGACCACGGCGTGGAGCGACGCGTCGAGGATGCTCGAGTCGATGCCCACACCCCACCACGTCGAGCCGTCCGGCCCCTCGGCCTCGACGTAGGCCACAGCGGAGGCACCGCTTCCCGACGTCAGCGCGTGCTGGTTGTAGTCCTTGACCTCGAACGTCACACCCAGTTCGGTGCGCAACGCGCCGACCAGGGCGTCGATCGGACCGTTTCCGTCTCCCATGACCGTGCGGAGCTCCCCGTCCACCAGCAGCTGGGCCGTGACGGTGGTTCGGTTCCCCCCGGTGGTGACCTCGCTGCCGATCAGGCGCACCCCGGCGTCCTCGGGAAGGTAGGTGCGGGAGAAGACGTCCCACATCTCACCGGCCTGGATGACCGTCCCGGAGTCTTCGGTCACCGCCTGCACCTCCTTGGAGAATTCGATCTGCAGACTCCGGGGGAGGTCGAGACCGTGCTCGGTGTCCATCACGTAGGCCACGCCGCCCTTGCCGGACTGGCTGTTGACCTGGATGATGGCCTCGTAGGTCCGCCCGGTGTGGCTGGGATCGATGGGGAGATAGGGCACCTCCCACCGCTCGTAGTCGTCGCCGATGGCATCGAAGCCCTTCTTGATGGCGTCCTGGTGCGAGCCGGAGAACGCCGTGTAGACCAGGTCGCCGGCGTAGGGATGGCGTGGATGGACGGGCATGCGGGTGGCGTACTCGGCCACCCGACGGACCTTGTCGATGTCGCTGAAGTCGAGGGCAGGGTCGATGCCCTGGGAGAAGAGGTTCATGGCCAGCGTGACCACGTCGACGTTGCCGGTCCGCTCCCCGTTGCCGAACAGCGTCCCCTCCACCCGGTCGGCTCCGGCCAGCACGGCCAGCTCGGCCGCGGCCACCGCGGTACCGCGGTCGTTGTGCGGATGCAGGGAGAGGATGATCGAATCCCGGTTCGAGATGGTCCGCCCGAACCACTCGATGACGTCGGCATAGACGTTGGGCCCGTACATCTCGACCGTGTTGGGCAGGTTGATGATGATGGGCCGCTCGGGGGTGGGCTCGATGACCGCCATCACCGCTTCGCAGATCTCCACGGCGAACTCGGGCTCGGTGCCGGTGAAGCTCTCGGGCGAGTACTCGTAGCGGATGTCGGTGTCGGGCAGCGTGGTCTCGAACTTCTTGCACAGCCGGGCCGCGTTGACGGCGATCTCGGTGATGCCGGCCCGATCGAGACCGAACACCACCCGACGCTGCAGCTCGGAGGTGGAGTTGTAGAAGTGGACGATGGCCCGGGGCACGCCGGCCAGGGATTCGAAGGTGCGCTCGATCAACTCCTCGCGGCACTGGACCAGAACCTGAATCGTCACGTCGTCCGGGATGAGGCCCTCGTCGATGATCTGGCGCTGGAAGTCGAAGTCGGTCTGGGAGGCGGAGGGGAACCCCACCTCGATCTCCTTGAACCCCGTGTCCACGAGGGTCCGGAACAGGGCCAGCTTCCGCTCGGGATCCATGGGGTCCACGAGGGCCTGATTGCCGTCCCGCAGGTCGACACTGGCCCAGCGCGGCGCCCGCGTGGGCTGCCGGTCCGGCCAGGTCCGGTCGGGCAGGTTGAGCGGACGGTACGGGCGGTAGAGGTGGAACGGCATGGGGGAGACGTCACAGGGCATGGCCAGATGATGGTGACGTCCATCCTCGTTGCCGACCGGTGGTGGTGTGCTCTGGGCTGGGTTGCTCACGGGGTTACTCCCTTGCTTCCTTAGCTGTGTGACAGGTGATGGCTCGAACGGTCAGGGGCCGCGGCGGTGGCAGAGGCTTGTGCCTCGGCCGTGCGGCCAACAAAAAACCCCCTGGCCGCTCGGGCTCAGGAGGTTGCGGGCGAACGCGGTGTGGCGTTCGCCGTCAGGTGAGAAGGAGTTCCGAAGTGGATGCGCTGAACATGGTGCCCTCCATGGTGACAGGGCGATACCGCCTCGTCAAGGATCGGGGGTGGGGCCGCCGGGCGCCACCGCCCCGATCAGGGCCGACGCCGCACCGACGACGACGGCCCGCCTGGCCCGGAGGGATGCCAGGTCGGCGCCACCATGGTGGGCCGAGCGGTAGCCGGCCACGGCCTTGCCGACGCGTTGCAGGCGTTCGGCCAGGCCGACCGTCAGATAGCCGCACACCGGTGCACCCACCGCCACGGCCAGGCCGACCCCGGCCCCGAAGGACGTGCCCACCACCACGCCGAGCACCACGTAGACCGTCGTGAACAGGAAGAGGCTGCCCACCAACTTGACCGTGGCCCGCACCCCTTGGTTGTCAGGAATCCGACTGGCCTGCTTCACCATCTGGTACGGCACCACATGGATCACCGCACCGGCCAGGGCCGGTGGCAGCGCCACCAGCAGTCTGGCCAGGGCCACCACCAGGTCCCACCGGAGCCGGCCCGATCCGTACTCCGCCGCCACCTGGGCATCGTCGAGTCCCGAGCGTTCGAGACCGTGCCGGTAGTCGGCGTAGGCGGTCCGCACGGGGGTCGTGACCGTGGTCGTGGTCGGGGCCGGGCTCGGGGCCCGGCACTCTCCGGCGTCGGCGGCGCGCAGCACGGTGGCCACACGACGACGATCGAGGAGGGCCACGTCGGCGGGCAGGACGCTGGTGGGTCGCGCCACCACGTCGGCGATCCCGTCCAGCTCCTCGGCCTCCGACCACGAGTCGAACTCCGTGCCGTCGCGGCGCATCCGCTGAGCCAGGTCGTCGGTCATGGCCCGCACGGCACCGGGCCCGTCGATCCGGTAGGCCTCCATCCACGGTCGGGTGGAGCAGGGCACTCCCACCGTGACCAGCACCCGTGATCGGAACCGTTGTTTGTCGTCGTAGACCAGTGTGACGACGACGGTGTCGACGTCGTCCACACCCTCGGCCACGGCCGTCAGGGCCACGCGGGCGGCCCCGGTGTGGAGCGGCTGCAGGGCGGGCTGATCGTGGCTGACACCTTCGGGGAAGATCGCCACCATGCCCCCTCGGGCCAGCAGCTGACGGCATCGGGCCAAGGCCCGATCGTTGCCGGCCCGGGACGGGCCGTCTTGGAGGCGGTGGACCGGAACCACGCCGGCCAGCCTCAGGAACGGCCAGAGCAGCGGGTTGTGGAACAGCGTGGACTTTCCGAGGAACCGCGGGAACCGCCCCAGGGTGGCCATGAGGACCAGTCCGTCGACCAGGCCGTTGCGGTGTTCGGCCACCAGCACGGTCGGACGGCCGGACTCGACGCGGCCGCCCTGTACGACCTCGACCTTCCGGAAGAACGTCCCGACCAGCCCCTGGGCCACGAACCCCATGACGGCGTCGCCGAAGGACCGCCCGGCCGGGCCGGGTGTCGGCGCCGACGTGTCGTCACCTGCCGGTTCCGGATCGGATGCTGTGGGGTCCACACCCTGTCTTCGGAGCCGATCTGCCCTGCGGTTGGGCTCGATACGGCATGTCCGGGACCGGATCCCGGGGACCGGGCCCCGGGAACCACCACCCGGGATCAGATGCGCTCGAAGTTGCGAGCCAGCTCCCAGTCGGTGACCACCCGATTGGCTGAGGCCCATTCCTGACGGGCCGTGTTGACCAGGTGGTGATGGACCTCGGGGCCGAACGCCTCGGCCGCCACCTCGCTGGCGGCCAGTCGGTCGATGGCTTCGGCCAAGGTGGACGGGATGCGGGGCACTGCGTCGGCCTGGTACGCACTCCCCGCCAACGCCGGGGCCAACTCGAGCTGGTGCTCGATGCCCCAGAGGCCGCCGGCGATGGTCGCGGCCAAGGCCAGGTAGGGGTTCACGTCGGCCCCGGGTATCCGGTTCTCGATCCGCCGGCCGGGACCGGAACCTGCGGCCCGGAACCCGCAGGTGCGGTTGTCCTCCCCCCACACCACCGCGGTAGGGGCCCACGAGTCCGGCACGAACCGCCGGTACGAGTTGACATAGGGGGCGAAGCACCACGCCAGCTGTTCGGCCGCGTGCAGCTGGCCGGCCACGAACTGGGACCCGACGGGGGAGAAGCCCGACGGCGCCTCCACCCCCTCGGCCGGCGCCATCAGCGGCGCACCGTGCTCGGCGTCCCACAGACTGGTGTGGATGTGGCACGACGACCCGGCCGTGTCCATCGACCACTTGGCCATGAAGGTGGCGGCCCGACCGAACCCCGATGCGATCTCCTTCACCCCTGTCTTGAACACGAGATGCCGGTCGGCGACCTCGAGTGCGCCGCCGTAGGTGATGTTGATCTCGTGTTGGCCGATGCCGGCTTCCCCCTTGGAGAACTCGACGGGGATGCCCGCCTCGATCATCTGGTTGCGGATGCGACCGATGACGTACTCCTGGCGCGAGGTCTGGAGCAACTGGTAGTCCTGGATGGTGTCGGCGTGCGGCACCAGGTCCTGCCAGTGCTTGTCGGCAGCCTCGGCGAAGGAGTCGAGGAAGAGGTAGAACTCGAGTTCGGTGGCGCACCTGATCTCCAGCCCGTGGCTGGCGGCCCGTTCGAGCTGTCGGCGCAGGATGCGGCGGGGGGAGACCTCCACCGGTTGGCCTTCCAGGGTGAGCAGGTCGCAGAGCACGAGTGCACTGCCGGGCAGCCACGGCAAGGGCCGCACCGTCTGGGGGTCCACCACCGCGGTGAGGTCGCCGTAGCCCGACTCCCAGTTGGCAAACCGGTAACCGGGCAGTGGCTCCATGTCCACATCGCAGGCCAGCAGGTAGTCGCACACCTCGATCCCGTGGTGGGCGACGTGCTCGAGGAAGTACGACCCGGTCACCCGTTTGCCGACCGGTCGGCCCTGCAGGTCGGGGAACGCCACCACCACCGTGTCGATCTCGCCGGACCTGATCTGGTGGGGCAGCGTCTCGAGGGTCAGCATGCAAGCACTCTGACCCAGCCACGACGGTCCGTCCAGCGCTACTCCGGTGTGACGTAGGCGGCGGTGATACCGCCGTCGACGACCAGGGCCGAGCCGGTCACGAAGGAGGCCTCGTCCGAAGCCAGGAACAAGGCGGCGCGGGCGATCTCCTCCGGCCGTCCGAACCGGCCCATGGGAATGTGGACCAGGCGGCGCTGGCGGCGGTCCGGGTCGGCGAGGAGCTCGGCCAGCAGCGGCGTCTCGATGGGGCCGGGGCAGATCGAGTTGGCCCGGATCCCGCGTCGGGCGTACTCGACAGCCAGCTCGCGGGTCAGGGCCAGCACGCCGCCCTTGGAGGCGGTGTAGGCCATCTGGGCGGTGGCCGCCCCCATCAGGGCCACGAACGAGGACACGTTGACGATGGAGCCGCCCCCCGAGGCCACCATGGCCGGGACCGCGGCCCGGCACCCGAGCCACACCCCCTTGAGGTTGACGTCCATCACCTTCTGCCAGGTCTCGGGCGGGGTGTCGAGGATGCCCCCGTCGTCATCGGGGAAGATGCCGGCGTTGTTGAAGAGCACGTGGAGTCCGCCGTAGGCGGTGACGGCGGCCTCCACCATGGCGCCCACCTCTGTCTCGTCCGACACGTCGACCCTGACCGCCGTGGCCGAGCCTCCCGCCGCGATGATGTCGGCCGCGGCGGAGTCGGCCCGGTCGGCGGCCACATCCGCCACCACCAGTTGTGCTCCCTCGGCGGCGAACAGTGTCGCCGCCACCCGGCCGATACCACTCCCGGCTCCGGTGATGACAGCCACCTTCCCGTCCAGTCGTCCCATCGGCCTCTCCGTTCGGCGGAACCGTCCACGCCGCGGGTCGGGCGCCGGTGCCGCATCGGTCGCGTGCGGCAGGCCCCGGGGCCGCGCCCGCCTTCGCACCTTATCGGCGGGCTGTGGCCGTGGTGGGATACTGGCCGCCATGTCGCCATCGGCACGACGGCCCTTCATCGGGGTCACCATGTACCGCCAGGACACCTCGTGGTGGTCGTGGGATCGTGATGCTGCCCTCGTGCCCGGTTCCTACCTCGATCTCATCGAAACGTCGGGCGGTGAGCCACTCCTCCTCCCGCCCCGCGGCCGGGCCGGCGACGCCGCCGCCACCACCGCGGCCCGACGGTTCGAGCGCGTGGTGGCGGGACTCGCCGGACTGGTGCTCATCGGTGGAGGCGACGTCGACCCCATCCGGTACGGCGTCGATGCCGACCCTCGGAACGGTGGGACCAGCATCCGCCGCGACGACCTGGAGTTCGGCCTGCTGTCGGCGGCGCTGGCGCGTGACCTGCCGGTGCTGGCCGTCTGCCGCGGGATGCAGGTGCTCAACGTCGGTCTGGGGGGCGACCTGGTCCAGTACCTGCCCGACCGGCTGGGGTCGACCCGCCACCAACCCGGTCCCGGCGCCTTCGGACCGGTCACGGTGGTGACCGGGGACGGTAGCCGGATCCGCCGGCTCCTCGGTCCGCGGATCGAGGTGCAGTGCAGTCACCACCAGGCCGTCGACCGGGTGGGGCGGGGGCTCGTGGTCACCGCGCACAGCGAGGACGGTGTCGTCGAGGCGGTGGAGTCGCCCGGCCATCGGTTCGTGGTGGGAGTCCAATGGCACCCCGAGGAGACCGGTGACCGACGCCTGTTCGACGCCCTGGTGGCCGCAGCCGCAGCCGAAACCGCGGACCGCGAGGGCGGCGAGGAGGTGGGACCCGTCCCGGCCGTCCCGGCCGTCTCCACTTCCGGCCCCGTCGAGGGCCCATGAGCGACGTCACGGCCATCGTCAACCCGGCCACCGAAGCGTCCATCGGCCACGTCACGATGCACGGCGTCGACGAGACCGACGCCGCCGTGGCCCGTGCCCATGAGGTCGGCCCGGCCTGGCGGGCTGTGGCCCCGACCGACCGGGCCCGGCTGTTGCGCCGGTTCGCGGCCCAGGTGGAAGGGCACGCCGAGGAGCTGGCCCAGCTGGAAACGGCCAACGTGGGCAAGGTCATCGGCGACAGTCGGGACGAGGTCGGCATGGTGGCCGAGGTGCTGTACTTCTACGCCGGCGCGGTGGACAAGCACCGGGGGGCCACCGTGCCGGTGGCCGGAGGCGTGGACATGACCTTCCACGAGCCGCTCGGCGTGGTGGCGGCCATCGTCCCGTGGAACTTCCCGATCGCCATCGCTTCGTGGAAGGTCGGTCCGGCGCTGGCCACCGGCAACACCATCGTGGTCAAGCCGGCCGAGCTCACTCCGCTCTCCGCCCTTCGACTGGCCGAGTTGGGCCTCGACGCCGGCCTGCCCGAAGGCGTGTTCCAGGTCGTGGCGGGCCGGGGCCCAGTGGTCGGCACACGGTTGGTGGAGCACCCTGACGTGGCCAAGGTGACCTTCACTGGATCGACCGGGGTGGGTCGCGAGGTCATGACCCGGGCCGCGTCCACGGTCAAGCGGGTCACGCTCGAGCTCGGTGGCAAGTCCGCTTCGGTGATCTTCGCCGACGCCGATCTGGAAGGCGCCGCCGCGGCCACACCGGCCGGAGTGTTCGCCAACGCCGGACAGGACTGTTGCGCCCGCAGCCGGGTGCTGGTCGAACGCACCGTGTTCGACCGGTACCTCGCGTTGCTGGCCGATGCCGTGGCGACGTGGAGGGTGGGGGACCCCACCGATCCTTCCGTCCAGATGGGCCCTCTGGTCAGCGCCGACCACCGACGTGCCGTGGAGGGCTTCCTGGCCCCGGGCATGGGCGAACCCGGAGGCGGATCCGTGGCCAGCTTCGTCGAGGGGGCGGTACCCGACGGGCCGGGCTTCTGGTTCCCTCCCACAGTGGTGGCTCCGGCCGGTCCGGGCTGGCGGATGGCCCGCGAGGAGATCTTCGGCCCGGTGGTGGCCGTCATCCCCTTTCGTGACGAGGAGGATGCCGTGCGGCTGGCCAACGACACGCCCTTCGGGCTGTCCGGCTCCATCTGGACGGGCGACGGATCCCGGGCCCTGCGGGTGGCCCGCTCCATCCAGTCCGGCAACCTCTCGGTCAACTCACACAGCTCGGTGCGGGTGCAGACCAGCTTCGGGGGGATGAAGCAGTCCGGATTCGGACGGGAATTGGGTATGGAGGCGCTCGCCTCCTACAGCGAGGTGAAGAACGTCTTCGTCTCGACCGGGGAGTAGCGGGGGAGTGGGAGACAGGCGCTCGACTACCCTCCCGGTGATGACGGCCGGGCTGATCCCGCACACCCCCGGGGGTCGCCCCCGGTGAGGATTCTCTATGTGGCCAACTTCTTCCCGTGGCCACCCACGAACGGCGGCCTGATCCGATCGTCCACTTCGGTCGAGGCCTTGGCCGAGCTGGGCGACGTCGATCTCTTCGTGCTCTACGACCAGCGCCTCCACGACGGTGGGGATCTCGAAGGGGACGTGCCCCCGGGTGTGGTGGTGTCCAGAGTGGGAGCTGTCCCCTACCCGCAGATCGGCCCGTCACTCCGCTGGCGGGCGGCGTGGCTGGCGCAGGGTCGGGCGCCGTTCGAGATCGTGATGCGACGCTCCGACCCGGCGCCTCGTGCGGCATTCGAACGGTGGGCGGCCGAACGTTACGACCTGGTCTGGTTCGCTACGCCGGGGACGTTCGAGTGGCTCGGTCGGCCCAGACTCGGGCCCACCGTGGTCGACCTCGACGGCCTCGAGGGCAGCAAGGAGCGACGTCGGGCCCGGACCATGCGGTCGGCATCGTCCGGGCCCGGACCGGGCGGTTCGGCCCGGCGCTCGCTGGCCACGGCCCAGGCGCGGCTCAACGCCAGGGATTGGGACGCCTTCCAGCGGTCGGTGGCCCGGGACGTGGACCGGGTCCTGTTCTGCTCCGCCGCCGAGGTGGCCCAGTCGGGTCTGGCCAACGCCGAAGCCGTGACGAACACCTACCCACGGCCGACCCGACCGTTGGGGCGTCGCCACGTGGGCGATCCGCCGACCATCATGTTCCAGGGCACGTTCGACTACGCCCCCAACGTTGATGCCGCCGAGTGGCTGGTCGGTGAGATCGCCCCACGGATCCGCGCCGTGGTCCCCGCCGCCCGGGTCAGACTGGTGGGCAGGACCACACCCGGCCTCGACCGGCTGGACCACCCCCCCGAGGCCACCGTGGTCGGCCGCGTGCCGGCCATGGAGCCCGAGCTGGCCCGGGCCGATCTGGCCGTGGTGCCCCTCCGGTTCGGGAGCGGGACGCGTCTCAAACTGCTCGAGTCGTTCGCCCACCGGATCCCGGTCGTGTCGACCACGATGGGTGCCGAAGGGCTCGACGTCCTCGACGGTGTCCATCTGTTGCTCGCCGACGACCCCGACGCCATGGCCACGGCCTGCGAGCGTCTCCTCACCGACCTCGACCTCCGCCAGCGGATCGCCGACGCGGCCGAGCAGCGCTACCTCGAGCGCTACGAGAGTTCGGTGGCGCGGGAACGCGTCCGCCGGCTCGCCACCGAGGTCGGCGAGGCCGGAACCGACCGCGGGTGATGGAGGAGGCTCCGCTGGTGGCCGTGGTCACCGGGGCCAGCCGTGGCCTCGGGGCCGGGATGGCCTCGGCCTGGGCGGCCCAGGGGGTCCGGACGGGACTGTGTGCCCGCATCCGTCCGGACGCGCCCGAGGGGGCCGACTCCCTGACTGCCTCGGTCGACGTGACCGATGCCACCTCGGTCGACGAGTTCGCCGCCACCGTGGTCGGTCGGTTCGGCCCGATCGACCTCTGGGTCAACAACGCCGGCGTCCTCGATCCGGTCGGGCCGCTGGCCGACGCCGACCCCGGGGCCCTGCGTCGGAACCTGGACGTCAATGTGCTCGGTGTGCTCAACGGTTCGGCCGCGTTCGCCCGTCACGTCCGGTCCCGGGCCGGTCGGGGAGTCCTCGTCAACATCTCGTCGGGTGGGGCCAGCCGACCGTACGCGGGATGGGCCGCCTACTGCGGCTCCAAGGCCGCCGTGGAGATGATCACCGAGGTGGTGGCGGTCGAGGAGCGCCGACACGGCCTCCGGGCCCACGCGTTGGCGCCCGGCCTGGTCGACACCGACATGCAGGCGCTCATCCGGGCCACACCGGCCGAGCGGTTCCCCGACGTCGAGCGCTTCCACGAGGTGCATCGCCACGGCTCGTTCAATTCCGCCGCGTGGGTGGCGGGCTTCATCCTCGAGCAGCTGGTCCACGGACCCGACGCCGAGGCCGACCCCGCACCGCCGACGGTGCGACTCCGGGTGCCGGACGAGCACTGAAGGAGGCCGGTCCGGACTTCGTCCGGTGGTCCCAGCCGGGGTGGACGCCGTCGGTGGGATCGGGCCCGATGTTCGATTAACTTCGGCCCATGGCCGCCACCACACTGAGCCCTCCGGGTACATCGAGCGAGCGTTCGCCCACGCAGCCGGCCGAGGAGAGCGGTCTGGCCCGCATCGCCGGCTGGTGCCATGACCACCGATGGTGGGTACTGGTCGTCTGGCTGGTGGCCCTGGTCGGCTCCAACATTGCCGCCCAGTCGGCCGGAAGCAACTTCTCCAACAACCTGACCGGTGGGGCTCAGCCGGTGCAACAGATCCTGGACCAGGCCTTCCCTGCGCAGAAGGGCTCCCCGGCCCAGGTGGTGATCACCACCACCGGACCGGTCACCGCTCCCGCGGTGCAGGAGCGGACGGCGCGACTGGTGAGCGCCCTCACCCCGCTGGCCCACGTGTCCGAGGTGGTGAGCCCCTTCGCCGCCGGCGGCGCCCACCAGATCTCGAAGGACGGCCACATCGCCTACGTCCAAGTCGTCTTCGATCAGCAGGCCGGCAACCTCCCCGAGGCGGCCATCAACACGGTGATCTCGACGGCCCAGTCGTTCGAGGCTCCCGGCTATCACCTGTCCCTCGGCGGGCAAGCCATCAGTCTGGTGGCCGGGGGGAAGCCGGGCTCCAGTGAGGGGATCGGCATTCTGGCTGCCATCATCATCATGTTGTTGGCCTTCGGGTCGGTGGTGGCCATGGGACTCCCGATCATCACGGCCCTGTTCGGCATCGCCGTGGCCTTCGCCCTGCTCGACCTGCTGTCCCACGTGATCACCACCCCGACGTTCGCCCCCGAGATGATGGCCATGATCGGCCTCGGAGTGGGCATCGACTACGCCCTGTTCATCGTCACCCGCTTCCGGCAGGGGCTGGCCGAGGGTCGCACTCCCCGCCAGGCCACTGCGGTCTCGTTGGCCACCTCGGGCCGGTCGGTGGTGTTCGCCGGGACCACGGTGATCCTCTCGCTCCTCGGGCTGTTCATCCTGCAGCTCCCCTTCATGCGCGGACTGGCGGTGGGAGCCATCGCCGCGGTCGTGCTGGTCATGCTGGCCGCCATCACCCTGCTGCCGGCCATGCTGGGATTCTCCGGGCTGGCCATCGACAAACTGCACGTGCCCGGTCTGCTCCAGAACGCTGCCGAGCCCTCTCCCCGGGGGTTCTGGTACCGGTGGAGCCGGAGCGTGCAGCGCCACCCGATCCGATACGGCCTGGCCGCGCTGGCCTGCCTGATCCTGTTGGCCCTGCCGTTCTTCTCCATGCGACTGGCCTTCACCGACGCCGGCAACGATCCGACCACCAGCACCACCCGTCAGGCCTTCGACGCGCTGGCCACCGGGTTCGGACCGGGGTTCAACGGGCCTCTGATCGTGGCGGCATCGGTACCGGACGGCGGGAAGGCCACCGTGGAGAACCTGCGGTCCGAGGTGGCCGCCACCCCCGGTGTGGTCTTCACCACCCCGGCCCAATTTTCGGCGTCGGGCCGCGACGCGGTGATGATCGCCTACCCCAGCACCTCGCCCCAGTCGGCCCGGACCGAGGCCATCGTGCACACCCTGCGCAACCGGACCATCCCGGCGGCCACGGCCGGTACCGGGGTGGTGGCGTACGTGGGCGGGGAGACGGCGGGTTCGGTCGACGCGTCGTCCTACCTGTCGTCCCGTCTGGTCTGGGTCATCGGGGTGGTGCTGCTGCTGGCGTTCCTCTTACTGATGGCGGTCTTCCGATCGCTGGCCATCCCCGTCAAGGCGGTGGTGGTGAACATGCTGTCCGTGGGTGCCGCCTACGGGGTCATCGTGGCCGTGTTCCAGTGGGGATGGCTGGGCGGGGCGATCGGGATCGGCTCGACCGGGCCCATCGACCCGTGGATCCCACTCATGATGTTCACCATCCTGTTCGGGCTGTCCATGGACTACGAGGTGTTCCTGTTGTCGAGGATCCGCGAGGAGTGGCGACGCACCGGGGACAACTCGAGCGCCGTGGCCGACGGCCTGGCCAAGACGGCCCGGGTGATCACCGCGGCCGCCGCCATCATGATCTGCGTGTTCGGCTCGTTCGTCATCGGCGACCCGCTCCATGTGCTGAAGGTGTTCGGCCTCGGGCTGGCCGCGGCCATCCTGATCGACGCCACCCTCGTCCGGATGGTGCTGGTCCCGTCGATCATGGAGCTGCTGGGAAGGGCCAACTGGTGGATGCCGTCCTGGCTGGACCGCGTCGTCCCCAATCTGGGAGTCGAGGTGGACGCGGCCGCACCCCACCCCGCTCCGGCCAACGCCCCGGAGGGGTAACGTCGCCCTCATGTCAGCTCGTTCTCGCAAGATCGCCAAGCCCGCGGCCGCCTTCGGCGTACTCGCCACCATGGCGAGCATCTGGTGGTTCGCCCTGCGGCCCCGGCGCAAGCACCGGGGTGATCAGCAGCCGTAGGTCGGTAGAGACGACAGCCCCTCCCATGCCGCCACGGGCCGACGGGGCCGACCGGGCCGACCGGTAACCTCCGTCAGTGCGCCTGGCCTCGCTCCGCCCCCTCCGTTCGAGGAATTTCGCCCTCATCTGGTCGGCGGCCCTGGTGTCCAACGTGGGCTCGTGGATGCAGACGGTGGCCCTCGGGGTTCTGGTCTTCGCCCGTACCGACCAGCCGGCCTGGACCGGCCTGGTGGCCGCGGCCGCCTTCGTCCCCATCGGACTGCTGGCACCGGTGGGCGGTGCGTTGGCCGATCGGCTCGATCGCCGGCGGTGGCTGATCCTCACCACCGCGGCCGAGATGTCGTTCGCCACCGTCCTGGCCGTGCTGGCCGCCACCGGCCACGATCCGCCCTCGGTCCTGGTCCTCCTGGCCTTCCTGGGCGGGGCGTCGGGGGCCATCGGGTTCCCGGCCTACCAGGCCATGGTCCCCGACCTCGTTCCCTCCGAGGACCTGCTGGGGGCGGTCTCCCTGTCCTCGGCCCAGTTCAACCTGGGGCGGGTGATCGGACCGGCCCTGGCCGGCTTGGCCCTCCTGTCCCACGACTACGGACTGGTGTTCGGCATCAACGCCGCCTCCTTCGGGGCGGTGCTCGTCGCCCTGGCCCTGGTCCGGTTGCCCAAACCGGTGGCCCAGAGTGACGGGACCGGCATCGTGGCCCGGATCGTCGCCGGCGCCCGGGTCGCCGCGGCCGAGCCGGGCTGCCGGGCCGCCATCCAGCTGATCGCCATCGTGGCCCTAGTGGCCTCACCGTTCATCGCCCTGGTGCCGGCCATGTCCGGTGTGTTGGAGCGCCACGGGGTGAGCACCTCGGTGGGGACGGCCATCCTGGTGACGGCCCAGGGGATCGGAGCGGTGGCCGGGGCCCTGGCCCTGCCCAGCCTGGCCGAACGGTTCGGTCGGCGCACCATGCTCCAGTCCGCACTGTTCGCGCTGCCGGTGCTGCTCGTCCTCTACGGGCTGGCGCCCGACCTGTGGCTGTCGGCCCTGGCCCTCCTGGCCGTGGGGGCCGGGTACATCGCCGTGCTGTCGGGGTTGAACACCGTGGTCCAGCTGCGGGCACCGGCCGCGGCCCGGGGCCGGGTCCTGAGCATCTACATGATGGGACTGGGCATCGTCTATCCCCTTGGCGCCGTGCTCCAGGGCGGGATCGCCAACCACACCGGGATCCGGACCGTCACGGTGGCGGGAGCTGTGGTCATGTTGGCCGTCATGGGGGCCATCGCCGTGCTCCACCCGGTCGTCTTCGCCTCGCTCGGGGACGAGCCGGCCGAACCGGCGAGGGGCAGCCCAGCCCCGGCTCCCGCCGTCGAGCTGCCGTGACCGGCCCCATGGTCGAGGTGCTGACCGCCTCGGATGCCGAGGCTGGCGAACGGAGGGCGGCCGGGTCGCTGTTGTCCTCGGGCCTCGGGGCCGGTGATCGCGTGGTCTTCACGCTCCCGTCGTCGGCCGCCCTCCTCTGCGCCGTGCTCGGCGCCGTGCGCGTCGGTGTGGTGCCGGTGCTGTTGAACCCCACCCTGCTCCGGGCCGAGCGGGACGTGTTGATCGACGATGCCCGGCCGGCCGTGGTGATCGGCGACCCCGGGCAGCTGGCCGCTCTGGACGCGGGGCCGCCGGTCGAGTTGGCGTCGTTCCCCCTGGCCCGACCGATGCACTACACCTCGGGCACCACCGGGCGGGCCAAGGGCGTGTGGTCGGGGCTGTGGACCGAAGAGGAGGCCGCCACGGCGTTCGCCGACGAAGCCGACCTGTGGTCGTTCGGTGCCGACGACGTCCACCTGGTCTGCTCCCCGATGTACCACTCGGTGTCGATCCGCTTCGCCGGTGGGACGCTGCTCAGCGGCGGGACCTGCGTCGTGCCGGGCCGCTTCGACGCCGTCACGGCGCGGGACGTCCTGGTCGGGACGGCCGGGCCCGTGCCCGTACCGACGACCACGTTTCTGGCGCCGTCGGCTCTGCTGCGGCTGCTCGACGCCCTGGACGGCTCGTCCGCGCCCCTGGACTCGCTGCGGCTCATGGTCCACGCCGGTTCGCCCTGCCCGCCCGCGGTCAAGCGACGGGCCATGGCCCGGGTCGGTCCGGGGGTCCTCTGGGAGTTCTACGGCTCCACCGAGGGCCAGTTCACCGCGTGCTCACCCGAGGAGTGGGCCATCCGTCCCGGCACGGTGGGTCGGGCCCGGCCGGGCCGGTCGCTGTCCGTCGACGACGACGGGACCATCTGGTGCCGCCCGCCCGACTTCGCCCGGTTCTCCTACTGGGGAGACGAGGCCAAGACCCGGTCGGCGTGGCGGGACGGCGCCTTCACCGTCGGCGACCTCGGCCGGTTGGATGCCGACGGCTACCTCTTCATCGACGGCCGCCGCGACGACCTCATCATCAGCGGAGGGGTCAACGTCTACCCGGCCGAGGTCGAGGCGGCCCTGAGCGGAGTGCCGGGCGCGGCCGAGGTGGCCGTGTTCGGGATGGATGACGAACGGTGGGGTCAGCGGGTCTGCGCGGCCGTGGTGGCCACGGCCGCCCCCGGCCGCGGTGCCGACTCCGAGCGCGGAGCCCGGCTCCGGGCGGCGCTGGAGGACCGTGCATCCGACCGGCTGGCCCCGTACAAGCGACCGAAGCAGTACGTGGTCCTCGACGCCCTGCCCCGGACGGCCACCGGCAAGCTGCAGCGTCACCTGATTCCGGGGCTCGTCGACCCGGAGTGAGGGGCCGACCCAGGGGGACAGGAGTGCACAGGAACAGGGGCGCACAGAAGCAGGGGACGGGGGCGGCGGGGTCGTGAGCCCCGACCGGGATGAGGTGGCGGTGGCCGCTCTGGCGCCGTCGGCGATACTGGATGGATGAGCCCCGTCGACGCCGGCCCTCCCATTGCCACCATCAGCCCCGTGACCGGAGAGCTCCTCCAGTCCTTCGAGCCCTATGACGCGGCCGGTGTGGAGCGGCGCCTGGCCGCGGCGGGTACGGCCGCGGCCCGGTGGGCCACCAGCACGTTCGCCGAGCGCTCCCGGCTCCTGATCACCGTGGCCGAGCTCCTCGAGGCAGAACTGCCCGACATCGCCCACGTGATCACCACCGAGATGGGGAAGCCCTTCGCGCAGGCCAAGGCCGAGGTGGCCAAGTGCGCGGCCGGGTTCCGGTGGTTTGCCGAACACGCCGAACGGCTGCTCACCGACGAGGAGGTCGCGGTCAACGCCTCGCTGGGTCTGATCACCTATCAACCCCTGGGGGTGATCCTGGCCATCATGCCGTGGAATTTCCCCCTCTGGCAGGTGACCCGGTTCCTCGCCCCGGCCATCATGGTGGGCAACGTGGGCCTGCTCAAGCACGCACCGAGCGTGCCCCGCACGGCGTTGTTGCTGGAGGATCTGTTCCGGCGGTCGGGCGCTCCCGACGGGGTGTTCCAGACGTTGCTGGTCGGGACCGACCAGGTCCCGCCCATCATCGCCGACCCTCGGGTGGCGGCGGTGACGCTGACCGGCAGCGTGGGCGCCGGTCGGGCCGTCGCGGCCCAGGCCGGCGCGGTGGGGAAGAAGGTCGTCCTCGAGCTCGGGGGCAGCGACCCCTTCATCGTGCTGCCCTCGGCCGACCTGGACCAGGCCATCTCCGTGGGCGTCCAGGCCCGGGTGCAGAACGCCGGCCAGTCCTGCATCGCGGCCAAGCGGTTCATCGTCCACCGCGACGTGGTCGACGCTTTCACCGCCGGTTTCGTGGCCGGCATGGACGCCCTGTCGGTGGGGGACCCCTTCGACCCGGCCACCGAGGTCGGCCCACTGGTCACAGCAGCGGCACGGGACACGATCGAGGCCCAGGTCGAGGACGCCCGGGCCCACGGCGCCTCCATCCTGTGCGGCGGTGAGCGGGTCGTCGGGCCGGGTGGGCCCGACCATCCCGGCTTCTTCTACCGTCCGACGGTCGTCACCGGCATCACCCCGGCCATGCGGGTGGCCACCGAGGAGGTGTTCGGGCCGGCGGCGCTGCTCTACACGGCGGCCGATGCCGACGAGGCCCTGGCCCTGGCCAACGGGACCGAGTTCGGGCTGGGCTCGAGCGTGTGGACCACCGATCCCGACGAGCAGCAACGGTTCGTCACCGGGTTGCAGGCGGGGCAGGTCTTCGTCAACGGGATGGTGGTGTCCATGCCCGAGCTCCCGTTCGGAGGGATCAAGAGCTCGGGTGTCGGTCGGGAGCTGGCTGCGTTCGGCCTCCACGAGTTCTGCAATGTGAAGTCGGTATGGGTGGCCTGACCACCGGCCCGGCCCGGGCCTATCTGGACCACGCCGCCACCACGCCCATGGTGCCCGAGGCGGTGGAGGCCATGCTGCCGTTCCTGCGCGGCGAGTTCGGCAACCCCTCCGGCGGTCATCTCGAGTCGCGGCGTGCCCGCCGGGCGGTGGACGAGGCCCGCGGCCGGATGGCCGAGCTGCTCGGGGCCGACCACGGGGAGCTGGTCTTCACCGCCGGTGGCACCGAGGCCGACAACTTGGCCGTGGTGGGCGGCTGGGAGGCCCGGGCGGATCCGGCCGGGCCGCCGCCGGCGCTGGTGTGCTCGGCCATGGAGCACCACGCCGTGTTGGCCACCTGTCGGGCCGTGGCCCGGCGGACGGGGGCCGCCCTGCGGGAGGTCCCCACGGGCAAGGACGGGCTCATCGACCTGGACGCCCTGTCCGAGGCGTGCACCGCCGACGTCGGTCTGGTGTCGGTGATGGCTGTCAACAACGAGATCGGCACGGTCCAGCCGATGGAGGCGGTGGCGTCGATCGTGCGTCAGCAGGCGCCGGGCGCGCTCTTCCACACGGACGCGGTGCAGGCGACACCGTGGCTCGATCCGGCCCCGTTGACGGCACTGGCCGACCTGGTCTCGGTCAGCGGTCACAAGTTCGGCGGACCCAAGGGTGCGGGGGTGCTCGTGGTCGGCCGCGGCGCCGACATCCGGCCGCTCCTCCACGGCGGTGGCCAGGAGCGCGAGCGCCGCAGCGGGACCCACAACGTGGCCGGGATCGTGGCCATGGCGGCGGCGCTGGCGGTGTCGGCAGCGCGTCGCCCGGAGACGGTGGGGGCGGTGGGCCTGCGGCGCGATCGCCTCGGGGACGGGTTGCTGGCCTCGGTGGCCGGTGCCGTCGAGACCGGTGACCGCCGGCACCGGGTGGCCGGCTCCCTGCACCTCCGGATCGCCGGTGTGGAGAGCGAGGCCCTCGTGGTCCTGCTCGACGAGCGGGGGGTGGCGGTGTCGGCCGGCGCGGCCTGCTCCAGCGGTGCCGTCGAGGTGAGCCACGTCCTCACCTCGATGGGTCTCGGCCCCGCCGAGGCGGCCAGCGGTGTCCGCTTCTCCCTCGGGGCCACCACCACCGACGAGGAGATCGACCTGGCCCTGTCGGTGGTGCCGGGGGCGGTCGACCAGCTGCGAGACTGACGCCATGCGCGTGTTGGTGGCCATGTCCGGCGGTGTCGACTCCTCGGTGGCAGCGGCGCGTCTGGCCGAACAGCTCGGCCCGGGCCGGGTGGTGGGAGCCACGCTCAAGCTGTGGGGAGGGGCATCGGACTCGGGGTGCTGCTCGGTGGCCGACGTGGACGACGCCCGACAGGTCGCCGACCAACTCGGCCTGGTCCACCACGTCTTCAACTTCGCCGCCGAGTTCGAGGAGAAGGTCGTGGACCCCTATGTCACCGGCCACGCCGGGGGATCGACCCCCAACCCCTGCATCGAGTGCAACCGCCACCTCAAGTTCGACCGCCTACTGGCTCGGGCCCGAAGCCTGGGGTTCGATGCCGTGGCCACCGGCCACCACGCCCGCCGTGTGGCCACCGGCGACGGGCGCTTCCGGCTGTGTCGCGGGGCCGATGCCGGCAAGGACCAGTCCTACGTGCTGGCCATGTTGGGTCAGGCCCAGTTGGCCCGGACGCTGTTCCCGGTGGGGGAGATGACCAAGGACGAGGTACGCGCCGAGGCCCGCCGGCTCGGACTTCGCACCGCGGCCAAGCCCGACAGCCAGGATGTCTGCTTCATCCGCTCCGACGAGGGTCGTCACGGATTTCTGGCCGACCGACTGGATCTGCACCCGGGCCGGCTGGTGGATCATTCGAGCGGTGCCGACCTCGGTGCCGTCGAGGCCGTCGAGCTGGTGACGGTGGGCCAACGACGGGGGATGGGCCACGGCGACGATGGTCGGCGACGGTTCGTGACCGAAGTCGACGTACCCGGGCGCCGAGTGCGGGTCGGACCGCCCGAGGCGGCCCACGCCGACACGGTGGGCCTCCACACGGTGACCTGGGTCGACGGTGATCCCACGGCCGTCTGCGGCGGCGGCCGCGACCCGGTGGCGCTCATGGCGCAGTGCAGCGCCCACGGTCGGGCCACCCCGGCCGTGGTCGAGGCGGCCGACGACGGCCTTCGGGTCCGGTTCACCACCCCGCAACGTCGGGTCGCCCCCGGTCAGACCGTGGCGCTGTACGACCCGGGCCACCCCGACCAGGTGGTCGGATCGGGCATCGCCCGGTGAGCAGGCGGGAACCAGCCGGCCCCGGGGGCGACGGTCTCGACCCGGTGGCCCGGGCCGAGGAGCTGCGTGCCCTGATCCGCCACCACAACGACCGCTACCACCGTCTGGACGACCCCGAGATCACCGACGGCGAGTACGACGCCCTGGTGCGGGAGCTGCGGTCCATCGAAGCCGACCATCCCGACCTGGCCGTTCCGGAGTCACCCACCTCGAGCGTGGGCGCAGCCCCCTCGGCCCTGTTCTCGCCGGTGACCCACCGGGTGGCCATGATGAGCCTGGACAATGCCTTCAGCCCCGAGGAGCTCCAGGCCTGGGCCGACCGACTGGCCAGGCTGGTCCCCTCCGACACCGCCTTCGTCTGTGAACTGAAGATCGACGGGTTGGCCGTCTCGTTGACCTATCGGGACGGCAGGTTCGTCCAGGCCGCCACCCGCGGGGACGGGCGCACCGGTGAGGACGTGACACCCAACGTGGCCACGATCGCCGACATCCCGGTCCGGCTGGCGGATGCCGTCGACCCGCCGCCGTCGGTGATCGAGGTGCGGGGAGAGGTCTACATGCCGGCGTCGGCCTTCGAGGAGCTGAACCGGCGTCAGGCCGAGGCCGGCGAGCGGTTGTTCGTCAACCCCAGGAACTCGGCCGCCGGCTCCCTGCGCCAGAAGGACCCTTCCATCACCGCCGGGCGGGCCCTCTCGTTCTGGGCCTACCAGGTCGGACAGTTGGAGCCGGCGGCGGGGTCCGGGGTAGCCGCGGCCTCGTCCCTGCCCGGGGAGTTGGCCGCCACCCATGCCGACACCCTGGCCTGGCTGGATCGGGCCGGATTTCCGGTCAATCCCGAGCGGTCGCTGGTCCGCGGCCTCGGCGATGTGCTCGAGTTCTGCCGGCGGTGGGAGGCCGGCCGCCACGATCTCGACTACGAGATCGACGGTGTGGTGGTCAAGGTGGACGACCTCGAGCTCCAGCGCCGGCTGGGGGCGACGTCGAGGGCGCCGCGGTGGGCCATCGCCTACAAGTTCCCCCCCGAGGAGCGCACCACGCAACTCCTGCGCATCGCCGTCTCCATCGGCCGGACCGGTAAGGCCACGCCCTTCGCCGTGCTGGAGCCGGTGTTCGTGGGCGGGTCCACCGTCTCGCTGGCCACCCTGCACAACGAAGACCAGGTGAGGGCCAAAGACGTCCGCCCCGGTGACACGGTGGTGGTCCGCAAGGCCGGCGACGTGATTCCCGAAGTGGTGGGTCCGGTGGTGGTCAAGGGCAAGCGCCGGAAGGCGCGGTGGAAGTTCCCGACGGCGTGCCCGAGCTGCGGGGCCCCACTGGTACGCCTGCCCGGGGAGAGCGACACCTTCTGCACCAATCTCGACTGCCCGGGTCAGCGCGTCCAACGGATCGCCCACTTCGCGTCTCGTCCGGCCATGGACATCGAGGGACTCGGCGAACAGCGCGTCCAGCTGTTGGTGGACCACGGCGTGCTCGCCGACGTGGCCGACCTCTACTCGTTCACGCCGGAGACCTTCGCCGGGTTGGAGGGATTCGCGTCCGTCTCCATCGGCAACCTGCTGGGGGCCATCGACGAGTCGCGGTCCCGCCCCCTGCACCGGGTCCTGATCGGATTGGGCATACGCCATCTGGGCCAGGTCGGCTCGCTGGCGCTGGCCCGAGCGCTCGGCGACATCGACGCCATCGCCACCGCCGACGAGGAAGCTCTGGCCGGGGTGGAGGGGGTCGGCCCGGTGATCGCCTCGAGCGTGGTCCGCTGGCTGGCGTCGGACGTCAACCGGTCGGTGGTGGATCGGCTCCGTCGGGCCGGGGTCAACCTGGTGGAGCCGGACCGCGGTCGATCCTCGGCCCCGGTGGTGGCCCAGACCCTGGCGGGCAAGTCGGTGGTGGTCACGGGCACGCTCGACGGCTTCAGCCGCGAGGAGGCCGAGGCCGCCATTCTGGCCCGGGGAGGCAAGTCCCCAGGGACGGTGTCCAAACGGACGTTCGCCCTGGTGGTGGGGGAATCACCGGGCGCATCCAAAGTCACCAGGGCCGAGCAGCTGGGGGTGCCCGTGGTGGACGGCTCCGCCTTCACCGCACTGTTGGAGCGGGGTGAATCGCCCAGCTGATCTGCCCGAACCTGTTCCACCACGGAGGTCAAGCTCAAGATCGTCGGGCCGACCTACGTCTGCACGAACTTGGTGGCGTCATGCGCCGCCCGCACGAGGAAAGAGGTCACCAAGGATCCGTACTACGACGACACCGCCCTCTCCTCCATCCTCAACGCCTCGACCAACCTGCAGACGTCCCTGGCCAACCGGATCAAGACGAAGGACGCCGGTGCCTCGGTGATCCTGGAGTACGGCAATGCCAACGCCGTCCTCGCCGGCCACGCCTGCGTGGACACCATCTGCCTGGTCGACGACACCGGAACCAGCACCACCCACAACTTCGCCGCCGACGTGAACAGTGCCACCGGTGGCGGCGCGCCTGTCATCCAGGCGGCGACCATCGGAGGTTCCGACAGCCTGCTGGTCATCAGCTGAGCTGAGCCGCAGTAACCGGTGACACGGCTCTGCCCCCGGGTCTTGCCGGAGTGACACGGCTCTGCCTCCGGGCGAGCCGCAGCAGCGCAACAACGCACTGGTGAGGGCCGGCCTCGGCCCCGCCCTCACCGCGTCGGCGCGACCGGCAACCGACCCGGCGCAAGGGCAGCCCGGGACCCGGCGCCGCGGGCCGGCCCGGGCGGTGGCCCGACCCTCCACCGTTTTGGCGTTCCCGCTCGGTACGCTGACGCCCAGAACCATGCCGAGTATCACCGACTCCATCGGGCGTGTCCTCGGCGACCGCTACCGACTCGTCACCGCCCTGGGTACCGGTGCGTCCGCACACGTCTACCTGGCCGACGACGTCTCGTTGCACCGCCGGGTGGCCATCAAAGTCCTTCACCCGGCCCTGGCCGGCGACGCCGCCTTCCTCAAGAGGTTCCGGGCCGAGGCTCGGTCGGTGGCCGCCCTCAACCACCCGAACATCCTGCAGGTCTTCGACTGGGGCGAGGAGAACGACGAGCCGTACCTGGTGCTCGAGTACCTGGCCGGCGGCAGCCTCCGTCAGGTCTACGACACCGACACCCTCCTGACCCCGGAGCAGGCGGTGCGGGTCGGGCTCGAGGCCGCGGCCGGGCTGGACTACGCCCACAAGCGGGGCTTGATCCACCGGGACATCAAGCCGGCCAACCTGCTGTTCGACGCCGACCGCCGCCTCCGGATCGCCGACTTCGGCCTGGCCCGGGCGCTGGCCGAGGCGGCCTGGACCGAGCCGGACGGCGCCATCCTGGGCACGGCCCGGTACGCCGCCCCCGAACAGGTCGAGGGATGGGTGCTCGACGGCAAGGCCGATGTCTACGCCCTGGCCCTGGTGCTCTACGAGGGCGTCACGGGCGAGACGCCCTTCATCGGGGACACCACGGTAGCCACGCTCATGGCCCGGGTGGGTTCGCTGCTCCCCGAGCACGAGGCCCTCGGGCCGCTCAACGACGTGCTGGTGTGGGCGGCCGCTCCCGAGCCCTCCGAGCGGTACGACGCCGCCGAACTGAGCGAGCGCCTCCGGGCCGTGGCCCGTGACCTGCCCGACCCGGCGCCACTCCCGATCATCGACGCGGTGCCGATCGACGAGATCGACGATCTCGACAAGGTCATGGTGCGACCGGCCCGCCGGCCGCCGTCGGACCTCCAGACCTCGGACCTGACCGAGCTCGGGGCGCCGGCCCTGATCGAGGCGGCCACCACCGGCAAGGCCTCGTCCGGTCGGCGCAACGACGTGAAGGGCGGTGGCCGGAGCGCCCTGCCCCGGACCCGGCGCCGGTGGCCGTGGGTGGCGGCCATCGTCGTGCTCGTGGCCGCCCTCCTGGCCGCCGGGGTGGCTTTCGCCACCACGACCAAGCTGTTCACACCCAGCCACCCGGTCCCGCTGTTGGTGGGGAAGTCCCCGGTCCAGGCAGTCCGGGCGGTCAGGGCGGACAAGTTCCACGTCCGCACCACCGGCCACGTCTCCAGCATCACCGTCGGCCCCGGCCTGATCGTGAGCCAGCAGCCCGTACCCCGGTCCGGAGGGAAACCCAACACGGCCAAGGAGGGCTCGACCATCGGCGTGGTGGTCTCCACCGGCCCGCCGCCGGTGGCCATCCCGGACCTCTCCTCCTTCACCACCTGCAACGACGCCGTCCAGGCGCTCAAGGATGTGCACCTGGTCGGGGTGTGCCCGCCCTCGGCCCAGCAGTACAGCTCGACGGTGGCCACCGGGGCCGTGCTCGGCACGTCGCCCACGGGCACCGCCCCGTACGGATCGACGGTGACCGTCATCACGTCGAAGGGCCACGCGCCGGTGGCCATTCCCGCTGTCGCCGGAGCCGGGACGACCTACGCCTCGGCCTCGGCCGCACTCACCGCCGCGGGCTTCGTGCCCTCGCAGAACAACGAGTACAGCCCGACCGCTCCCACCGGCAGCGTCATCGGCACCAACCCGCCCACCGGACCCCTGCCGTACGGCTCGAAGGTCACAGTCAACATCTCCCTCGGACCGCAGCCGGTGATCATCCCCGACGTGGTCGGCCAGTCGGTGGCCGCGGCCACCGCCGCCCTCGGTGCCCTGGGCCTGAAGGTCGGCGGCCCCTACGGACCGCCGGGAGCCACCACGGTGCTGTCGACGGACCCGCCCGCCGGGACCTCGGTCCAGGCGGCCAGCACCACGGTCAACATCTACACCTTGTGACCGGTCCCGACCCCGGGTGCGAACTGTGCGAGGCAGCCCGCATCACCGAGTGGTTCCACGAGGACGATGTCTGCTGGGTGGCGGACTGCGAGGTGTGCGATGTGCCCATGGTCGTCTGGAAGCAGCACGGCAACGAGCCGCCCGACGCCGAGGTGGAGTACATGCTGGGCCAACTGGCCCGGGTGGCCGACGACCGACTGGGCGCCGGGGTGTGGTCCTTCGACCGGGTCATGCGCCAGATTCCCGACCACTTCCATGCCCACGCCCGCGATCCGAACTGGTGGTTCCGCCGGTTCGGCCGGCGATGACCGCCCGACGGTGAACGCGGCGCATCCGTCCGGCCCGGACGGGCCCGGATGATCAAGTACCTGGGGTCCAAGCGCCGGCTGGTCCCGGCCCTCACCGTCCTGGCCCAGGCCTCGGGGGCCCGCACCGGCCTCGACCTGTTCTGCGGGACGACGAGGGTGGCCCAGGCCTGGAAGCGTCTGGGTCTGACCGTCACGGCGGTGGACAGTGCCCGCCTGGCCCATGTGCTGGCCCGCTGCTACGTGGCCACCGACCCCGGGTCCGACCCGGCGCTCATGGAGGCGGTGGCCGACGCCGTGGACCGGTTGAACACCGTGGCGGGCCGGGAGGG
The DNA here is from genome assembly GCA_963756515.1 of uncultured Acidimicrobiaceae bacterium. Lineage (GTDB taxonomy): Bacteria > Actinomycetota > Acidimicrobiia > Acidimicrobiales > RAAP-2 > Bog-756. The sequence continues at coordinate 401,618 of CAVWNV010000011.1, read as the reverse complement.
GTACGTCACCGAGACGTTCTGCCGGGCGTCGAGATACTTCCGTCCCGAGAACGGCGCCCGCATCGACGCCGTGCGCGACGTCATCGAGGCCGAGTACGCCGGCACCGGCCTGTGGCCGGTGCTGCTGACCAGCCTCCTCGAGGCCGCCGACCGGGTGGACTCGACCACCGGCCTGCAGATGGCCTACCTCAAGCAGTGGGCGTCCCGGTCGCGCCAGCCCCTCACCCTGCGGGTCCCCGAGCTGTTGGCCGGGCCGGGCCGGGCACTGCGGGGCGACGCCTGTCAGCTGACCGGCTCGGGCCAGCTGCCCCATGTGGACCTGGCCTACCTCGACCCTCCCTACAACCAGCACCGCTACGACTCCAACTACCACGTGTGGGAGACCGTGGTGGCCTGGGACGCGCCCGGGCACTACGGGGTGGCCTGCAAGCGTGACGACCTGCGCGACCCCGGGCGCCGCAGCCCGTTCAACGGCCGCCGGACCATGCCGGTGGCCCTGAGCCAGGTGATGGCGACCGTGGCCGCCGAGGTGGTGATCCTCTCCTACAACAACGAGTCGTGGCTGAGCTTCGAGGAGCTGATGTCCATGGGCTCGGGCCGAGGTCACGTGGAGATCCTGGCCTTCGACTCGGCCCGCTACGTCGGGGCCCGCATCGGCATCCACGATCCGTCCGGTCGCAAGGTGGGAGCGGTGTCCCATCTCCGCAACACGGAGTACGTGCTGGTGGCCGGCCCGCGGGCCCGCGTCCGCCCGATGGTCGAGGCCGTGGTGGGGGCCGGTCTGGGCCTCCGGGTGGACGGGCCCGTCCCCGTCGCCCCCCAACCCCCCGAGGGTGCGCTGTCGGTTTGACCGTGCCGTCGGGCCCCTGTCAACGTGGTCGGAGACCGGTGGGAGGTCACTCTCGGTGTGGGGGCGCCACCACGGAGCGGGACGACAAGGGGTAACGGCCACATGGGTGCACTCGAGGGACGCATCGCGATCATCACCGGGGCCGGTCGCGGCATCGGGCGGGAGCACGCCCTGCTGTTCGCGGCCGAGGGCGCCAAGGTGGTGGTCAACGATCTCGGCGGCGCCGTGGACGGGTCCGGTGACGACCGGTCCGCGGCCCAGCAGGTGGTGGACGAGATCACCGCGGCCGGTGGGGAGGCCGTCGCCAATACCGAGGACGTCACCGAGTGGGACGGGGGCAAGCGGCTGATCGACACGGCCGTGCAGACCTACGGTGATCTCCACGTCCTCATCAACAACGCCGGCATCCTGCGCGACCGGGTCCTGGTGAACATGTCCGAGGCCGACTGGGACTCGGTGGTCACCGTCCACCTGAAGGGCCACTTCGTCCCCACCCGGCATGCCGCCGCCTACTGGCGCCAGCAGACCAAGGCCGGCCGGGAGGTCAAGGCGTCGGTGGTGAACACGTCCTCGACGTCGGGCCTGCTCGGGAACCCGGGCCAGTCCAACTACGGCGCGGCCAAGGCCGGTATCGCCGCCTTCACCGTCATTGCCGCCGACGAGCTGATCCGTTACGGCGTGCGGGTCAACGCGGTGGCGCCGGCGGCCCGGACCCGCATGACCGAACAGACCCCCGGGCTGTCCGAACTCGTCCGGGCCCCGGCCGACGCCTCGGCGTTCGACAGTTGGGACCCGGCCAACGTCTCGCCGCTGGTGGCCTACCTGGCCACGGAGTCGTGCCCGGCCAACGGCAGGGTCTTCTTCGTCCAGGGAGGGCAGGTCCGCCTGTTCCAGCCGTGGACGATGACCGAGTCCATCGACCGGGACGGCCGGTGGACGGTGGCCGATCTGCAGGCGGAGATGCCGCGGCTCGGAGGCTGATCGATGTCCCCGTTGCGGGGGCCGGAGCGACCCGAGGTCCCGCCCTTCGATGCGCGGGAGGTGGTGGAGGCCGAGGCCCTGCTCAGCGGGACAGGGGCCGGCGCCGAAGGGGGCATCGTCGTCCCCTGGCCCGTGCTGTTCCGGCACCGGATCCACCGCCGGGTGGCCGGTTCGGACCGCTACCAGTGGTGGGTGCTGTGGACGGTGCTGGCCGGCCTGCTCTCGGTCAACATCACCTTCACCGTGTTCGTGGTGGCGTTACCCCAGGTGGCCCACCAGCTCCACACGTCGGTGTCGACGCTGACCTGGACCTCCACCGGGCCCCTGCTGGCCTTCGGGGTGGCGGCCCCGGTACTGGGCAAGCTCGGAGACCTCCGCGGCTACCGGCGGCTCTATCTGTGGGGACTGTCCGGGGCCGCCGTCAGCGTGGTGTTGACGGCCTCGGCCCCGACCGCGGGCGTGCTCATCGCCGCCCGGCTCTTCGACGGCGTGCAGGGAGCGGCCACCGGCGCGGCCTCGATGGCCCTCGTGCTCCAGGCCTTCTCCCACCAGGACCGGGTGAAGGCCATGGGTTGGTGGGCGCTGGTGGGGGCGGGCGGACCGGTGCTCGGCGTCACCATCGGCGCCCCGGTGATCCAGTACTTCGGGTGGCGGGCCCTGTTCTGGGGGGAGCTGCCCCTGATGGCGGTGGCCGCCGTCCTGGCCGTCATCGTCCTGCCCTCACGCCACCGCGGACCCGAGCCGTCCGACCTGGTGGTCCCCGACGCCGACGGGGGAACGCAGCCAGCGGGGCCCGGACCCGCCGCCGACGCCCCCGGCCCGTGGGCCCAGCTCGACTGGACCGGCTCCTGGACGTTGGCCCTGGCCGTCACGGCCGGCCTGCTGGCCCTCAACGAGGCTCCTTCGTGGGGGTTCACCGCCCCGGCCACCCTGGCTGTCGCCGGCCTGAGCGTCCTGGCCGGGGTGGTGTTCGTCCTCCACGAACGCCGGGCCCCCCACCCGCTCATACCGCTCCGCTACTTCCGGATGCGCAACTTCGTCTTCCCCCTCGGGTCGCGGGCCTTCGTCAACTTCTCGTACATGGGCGGGTTCTTCCTGTTCCCCATCCTGATGGAGGGCGTGTACGGCTACAGCGAGACGCGGGCCGGCCTGGTGTCCACGGCCCGACCCCTGCTGTTCTCCCTCGTGGCCCCGGTGGCCGGCTACGCCGCCGTCAAGGTGGGGGAGCGGTCACTGGTGATGGCCGGCGCCCTGGCCCTGACGGTGTCGATGGTCGTCTTCACCCAGCTGGGATCGGCGCCCTCACTGGCGGTCATCATCGTGGCCCTGGCCCTCTCGGGGGTGGGGAACGGGCTGTCCACGCCGTCGACGGTCTCCTCGGCCTCCAACGAGGTGGCACCGGACGAGCTCGGGGTCATGAGCGCGGCCCAGCAGCTCATCACCCAGATCGGGATCGTGGCCGGCATCCAGGTCATGGTCACGGTCCAGGCGTCGGCCCACGGCGGGGTCGGCTCCCTGGCCTCGTTCCACCGTGCCTACGCCGTGGGGGCCATCGGCGCCGTTCTGGCCGGAGTGTGCGGCTTCTTCGTCCGCAACACCCCGCGTCCCGAACCGGCCGGACCGACCGGCGTGCGCCCGACCTCCGTTACCTGATGCTGACCCCTACTCGGTGATGGCCAGGATGCGGGCGGCGATCTCGGCCGCGGCCGGATCGGGGGTGGCCGACTGCAGGGCCATCAGCTTGGCGATGTCCCCCTCCACCCGGATCTTGCCCGACATGAAGGCCTGGATGCCGGCCTGCGGATTGCCCTCGACCAGGATGGCCTTGGCCACGTCGTAGTCGAGCGAGACGGTCAGGTCGACGGGGTCGATGTGCCCGGTGTCGAGGACCAGCTCACCGGTGGAGGTGTCCACGTGGGCCAACACCGCCCCCTCGCCGAACGGGACGGCCCCGATGATCAGGTTCATCCGGATGGACTGGTCGATGCTGGCCCCCCGTCCGTCGAAATCGGCCCGGATGGACCGGGCTTCGTCCAGCCATTCGTCACTCAGGAACTGATAGGTGGCCATCGATGTCCCACTCCTTGCCCGTCGGTTGTCCGGTCCGGCCGCCCACACTAACCGGCACCCACCAGGGCCCCGGGGCGGCCCGCGTGCCCGTCCACCCCTGGTCCGACCGGTAGCATCCCGTTCCGTGGAAGCTGCCGTCATCCCCGGTGCCGAGCCGTGGTCCGCCGTGGGCGGGTCCCACGGGGTGCTCGTGCTCCACGGCTTCACCGGCAATCCCGAGTCCATGCGGCCCCTGGCCGGGGCCCTGGCCGCCGCCGGCCTCACCGTCGAGCTCCCCCTGCTGCCCGGGCACGGCACCTCGGTCGACGACATGCTTCCCACCCGCTGGGAGGACTGGTCGGCCGCCGCCGCATCGGAGTACGAGTCACTGGCCACCCGGTGCCGGCGCGTGGCCGTGGTCGGGCTGTCCATGGGGGGCACCCTGACCTGCTGGCTGGCCGAGCACCACCCCGAGATCGCCGGTATCGCCGTGGTCAACCCGCTCATCCAGGCTCCCGACCAGGAGTTCCGCCTGGGCATCGTGTCCCTGGTGGAGGCGGGCACCGAGGTGTTCGACGGCATCGGATCCGATATCAAGAAGGAGGGTGTGGTCGAATCGGCCTACCCGGACACACCGCTGGCCGCGGCGCTGTCGTTGTTCGAGGGGGTCGACGCCGTGCAGGCCCGACTCGGGGACATCCACTGCCCGACCCTGCTGTTCTCCAGCCGTGAGGACCACGTGGTGGAGCCGGGCTCCGGCGACGTGCTGGCTAGCTCAGTGGGCGGCCCGTTGGAGCGGATCCACCTCGAGAACAGCTACCACGTGGCCACGCTGGACTGGGATGCACCCCTGATCGAGCAGCGGGTGGTGGAGTTCGCCCTCGAGGTGCTGGGCGGACCCGGCCCCGTGGCCGGCTGATGGAGTGGCCCCACCGATGACGGGACCCCCGCGGCTCACCCGCGACGAGGTGGCCCACGTGGCCGACCTGGCCCGTCTGGAGCTGACCGAAGAGGAGCTCGACCTGTTCACGGTGCAGTTGGCCCAGGTGCTGGACCACGCCGCCGACGTGGCGTCGCTGGACCTGGCCGGAGTGAGGCCCACCGCCCACGCCATGGCCGTCACCAACGTGCTTCGCCCCGACGAGGTGCAGCCGTGCCTGGACCGCGACGAGGTGCTGGGTCAGGCCCCGGCGGTGGAGGCCCACCGCTTCCGCGTGCCCCGGATCCTCGGGGAGGCGCCGTGAACGCACCCCGACCGTCGACGGCCCTGGCCACCGCCGTCCGCTCCGGGGCCCGCACCGCGGTGGACGTGCTGGAGGAGCACCTGACTGCCATCGAGGCCGGCGAGGATGCGGTCCACGCCTTCAACCTGGTCACCGCGGACGCGGCCCGGGCCGATGCCGCCGCCGTCGACCGGGCCGTGGCCGACGGTGACGACCCGGGACCGTTGGCCGGGGTCCCGGTGGCCCTCAAGGACAACCTGTGCACCCGGGGCGTGCCCACGACGTGCTCCTCGCACATCCTGGAGGGATGGCTCCCGCCCTACGACGCCACGGTGGTGACCCGCTTGCGGCGGGCCGGGGCCGTGGTGGTGGGCAAGACCAACATGGACGAGTTCGCCATGGGCTCGTCCACCGAGACGTCGGCCTTCGGCCCGACCCGCAACCCCCACGACACCGGGCGGGTGCCAGGGGGCTCGTCGGGAGGGTCCGCCGCCGCCGTGGCCGCCGGCTTCGTCCCCCTGGCCCTCGGCTCCGACACCGGGGGGTCGATCCGCCAGCCCGCCGCCCTGTGCGGGGTGGTGGGCATGAAGCCGACCTACGGCACCGTGTCGAGGTACGGGCTGGTGGCGTTCGCCAGCTCACTCGACCAGATCGGTCCCATCGCCACCACGGTGGCCGACGCCGCGCTCCTCTTCGACGTCATCGGGGGCCACGATCCGGCCGACTCCACCTCGCTCAACCGGCCCACGCCGCGGGTCATCTCCGTGCTCGACGACGGGGTGGCCGGGCTGACCGTCGGCGTCCTGCGCGAGTACCTCGACGGGGCCGACCCCGACGTGGCGGCCCGGACCCGGCAGGCCGCCGAGGCCTGCGCCCGGGCCGGGGCCCGGGTGGTCGAGATCTCCGTACCCGAGGTGGCCCTCGGGCTCTCCGCCTACTACCTCATCGCCCCGGGGGAGGCGTCCTCCAACCTGGCCCGCTACGACGGCGTCCGCTACGGACTGCGGGTGGACGCCGAGGACACCATGGCCATGAACACCGCCACACGGTCCTCGGGGTTCGGCGCCGAGGTCAAGCGCCGGATCATGCTGGGCACCTACGTCCTGTCGGCCGGGTACATGGACGCGTACTACAACCAGGCGCTGCGGGTCCGCACGAGGATCATCGAGGGGTTCGACGCCGCCTACCGGAGTTGCGACGTCCTGCTCGGCCCGACCGCCCCCACCACGGCCTTCCCCCTCGGGGCCAAGACCGGTGACCCGCTCACCATGTACCTGTCCGACGTGTGCACCATCCCGACCAACCTGGCCGGCCATCCGGCCATCAGCGTCCCGTTCGGCCCCGGGGACGACGGGCTGCCGGTGGGCGTGCAGCTCCTCGGGCCGGCCCTCTCGGAGGGGACCCTGTTCCGGGTGGCGGCGGTGGTGGAGGCGGCCGCTCCCGCCCTCGACCCACCCGGTCTGGTGTCTGGGGTCCGGTCGTGAAGTCGGGGTGGGAGATGGTCATCGGCCTCGAGGTCCACTGCGAGCTCAAGACGGCCACCAAGCTCTTCTGCGGCTGTCCCAACATGTTCGGCGACCAGCCGAACACCAACGTGTGCCCGGTCTGCCTCGGGCTGCCCGGCTCCCTACCGGTGATCAACCAGCGGGCGGTGGAGCTGGCCATGGCCATCGGGACCGCGCTCAACTGCCAGATCCGGCCCTCGACCTTCCACCGGAAGAACTACTTCTATCCCGACCAGGCCAAGGACTACCAGATCAGCCAGTACGACGAGCCGATCAACGTCCTCGGCCACCTCGACCTCCCCGATGGCAGTCGGGTCGGGATCGAGCGGGCCCACATGGAAGAAGACACCGGCAAGACCACCCACGCCGGCACGTCGGGCCGGATCCACGGCGCGGACTACTCGCTGGTCGACTACAACCGGTCCGGCGTGCCGCTGGTGGAGATCGTCAGTGCCCCCGACATGCGCTCGTCGGCACAGGCCCGGGCGTATGTGACCGAGCTGCGGGCCGTGCTGGTGGCGTCGGGGTCCTCGGACGGCAAGATGGAGGAGGGATCGATGCGGGTCGACGCCAACGTCTCGGTCCGGCGCTCGGCCGAGGACCCCTTCGGCACCCGGTGCGAGATCAAGAACCTCAACTCGGTCCGCTCCCTGGGCCGTGCCATCGAGTACGAGGCCGACCGCCAGATCGACCTGCTCGAGGCGGGGGAGTCGGTGGTCCAACAGACCCGCCACTGGGACGAGGACGCCGGCCGCACGGTGACCCTGCGGTCCAAGGAGGACGCCTACGACTACCGCTACTTCCTCGAACCGGACCTGGTGCCCCTGATGCCCGATGCCGAGTGGATTCGGGCCGTGGCCGACACCATGGGCCCGATGCCGGCGGTGAGGCGGGCGCGGCTGGTCGAGTTGTTGGGGGAGGGCTCCGCCGGTCCATCCGAGGCCCAGGCCGACCAGGTGGCCACGGTGGTCGACCTCGGCCTCGACGACCTGGTCACCGCGGCGGCGGCCGCCGGAGTGAGCCTGGCCCTGGCCCTGGCCCGCACGGCCAACGAGGCCGCCACCGACGCCGAGGCGGCCAGGCGCCTGGACATCGAGGCCTACATCGCCCTCCTGACCATGGAAGGCGACGGGAGCCTGACCGCGACCCAGGCCAAGGCGGTGCTGGGTGAGCTGCTGGCAGCCGGCGGGGGCGACCCGGCTGCCATCGCCGCGGCCAAGGGGTTCGAGGCCATGTCCGAAGACTCGCTGGCCGCCACGGTGGCCGAGGCGGTGGCCGCCCACCCCGCCGAGTGGGCCCGCTACCGGGACGGGGACGACGGCGAACGGAAGAAACTGTCCGGGCTCTTCATCGGCGACGTGATGAGGGCCACCCGGGGCCAGGCCAACGGCCAGGCCGTGCAGGCCGAACTGGACCGCCTACGGGCTTGACCCGGTCGACTGCCCGGTCAGAGGGCTGGGCGTCGGCGCCGGAGGTCCGCCGGCAGCCAGGTAGGCCCCGTGGTTGGTCAGTCCGATCCGGGTGATGTACACCGGCCGAGGCGGGTCGAACTGGCTGGACATGACCGGCGTGTATAGCAACCACACCCCCCCGGTGGCATCCTGGTAGACGGACTCCTCGCCCGGTCCCAGTCCCTGGCTGTTGGAGCCGAGCAGCGGCTTGTCGGTCACGTCGGCGCACGGCCCCTGGGGCTTGACGCACCAGGCCACGCCGATGGCGTAGGGAGGCTGATTGAACCAGTTGCCCGAGTAGGCCAGCCAGTACACACCGTGCACCTCGAACATGTCCGGTGCCTCCACGATGTTGATCTGCCAGGGTTCGTCGGGGCTCATGAGATCGTGGGGCACGCCGACCAGGCCGAGGCCGTCCGGTGTGAGCTGCTGGGACCACATGGTGGTGTTGGTCGGTTGGGAGTGGGCGTTCTCGTCCGACTTCCACACCATCCAGTTGGTGCCGGAGCTGTCGGTGAAGACGCGGGGGTCGATGGAGCCGGACAGGTCGGACTGGCAGATGAACGGCGTGGCCGAGGAGGAGTTGAACGGGCCGATGGGGGACGATGACGTGGCGTCTCCGATGCACTCGTCGTTGAGGCTGGTATCGAGGGCGGAGAAGTAGAGCACGTAGGTGGACCCGAACCGGTGGACGTCGGGGGACCAGGTGAAGCCGGCGGTGGCCCAGGCCGGGAGGGTGGGCAGGACATCGAGGACCGGGCTCCAGTGGTCGAAGTCGGTGGACGAGGTCACCGGCACGTTGAGCCGGTTGGTGAACGGAGCACCGCTGGTATAGAGGTAGTAGTGGTCGTCGGCCAACAGGAGGAACGGATCGGACCGGTTCTCGCCGGAGTTGACCAGCCGCCCGGGGGCCGACGGATCGGGGTTGAGCGGCGGTTGAGCGGCGGCCGCCTCCGATGTGAACGGCAGGGCACCGGTGGAATGACGGGACAGTGGCGGCGGGGCGGGTGCGGCGCTCAGCCACGGCCGCAGAACGGCGATCTGGAAGCCGACCACGGCCAGGGTGGCGGCGATCACCACGATCTTGGCCAGCGCCACCCATCGACCCATCCTGACCGGGGGCTTGGCCGACGGGACCGTGGGCGCCGGTGTCCGGCCGGGGTGGACCGGCGTGGTCGGTGCGGCCGGGACGACCGGGGGCGCGGGCAGGACCGGCCGCACTTCGAGGCCGGTGGTGAAGGCGTCGGGGACAGGACCCGGTCGCGGCAGCAGGGCCGTGCCGGGCCCGGACCGTCGTCCGTATCCGTAACCGTTGGTGTGGTGGGGGCCCGACGCCGCCGGTCGTCGATCGTGACGCGGCGGGGAAGGCGGTGGGGCGGCCGCGGCCGTCACATCCGGCGCCGGGCGTGTCCGCTCCCCGTCGGTGGCGGCGCGTGGCAACGCCCCGGGCGCCGCCGTCGGCGCGAGCAGCTCGTAGGCGCTGCCGACCCCCCCCTTGCCCCCACCCCAACGCATCGCCCACCAACGCTACCGGCTCGGGTGGTTATTCGCCTCCCCGGCCATTTCGGTGCTCCGGCTGTTCTAGTTTTCTGGGGATGACCGGTGGACATCTCGGCTGATTCTGGGGACAGCCGGAGAAATGTAGCGGATAACGTAGGGATTTCGTCCGGGCCTATTGACCCTGGTCGCAAGGGCCGTCACAGTGTCAATTGTTGGGAAGCCGAAGCTCCGGCGGAGACCGGGGGAGACCGAAGGAACGGGTCGAAAGACGAGTTCCGACGGTCACCTCAGAGTCACGACGGGACCGTAGGCGACCGACGTGGAGGTCCGGGGACGGGCCGATGTGCTTTCCGGAGCGCAACGGTCCGGTGCCGGTTGCAGGGTCGTCCGACACGGCCCGGTGACGGTGAGGCCGGGTCTACCGTGTGCGTGGCCCCGAGGAGCTCGGGCGGTTTCGGCCGTTCGGTTACTCGGGGCTGCGTCGCGTCCGGGCACCGGCACACGGACCACTACCCACCGGCCCACCGACCCACCGACCCACCGACCCACCGACCGGCTCCACTCAGTGGAAGTCGGTGTGAGCCAGGGTCGACGGGGTCATCTGGTCCATCCGGCAGGGATCGTCGTCGTCGTTGCACCGCTCGCACTCGAGCTCGAGGGTGCTGTGCGATATGGCGAACGGGCCGGCGATGGCCGCCTTGACCTTCTCGCCCACGGCTTGGGCCTCTTCGAGGGTGGGATGCCCGGAGAGGACCAGGTGGGCGGAGAGCACCCGAAGGTCGCTGGAGAGACTCCAGGCGTGGAGGTCGTGGACCTCGCTCACCCCCGGCACGGATGCCATGGCGCCGGTCAACCGGTCGAGATCCAGGTCGGGCGGGGTCGATTCCAGCAGGACGGCGATGCTGCCCCGGAAGATCCGTGAGGCCTGATAGACGATGATGGCCGCCACCACCAGCGCCGACACCGGATCGAGCCAGGTGGCCGAGGGCACCGCCAACATGATGACGGCCGCCACCGCCACCGCCAGCGACGCCAGGGCGTCACCGGCCATGTGGAGCAGCGCCGATCGCATGTTCAGGTCCCGCGAGCCGTCCCGAAGGAACAGGGCGGCCGCGCCGTTGACGACCAGGGCCAGGCCGGCGACGGCGATGACCAGTCCGGCCCTCACCGGCTCGGGATGGCCGAGCCGGTGGATGCTGTCGATGACGATGAGGACGGTGACCACCCCGATGAGCGAGGCGTTGGCCAAGGCGGCCAGGATGGTGGCCCGGTGGTTTCCGAACGAGCGTGCCGCGCTGGGGGGGCGCAAGACCAGCCGCACCGCCACCAGTGAGAGGACCAGGGCGCCCACATCGGCCAGGTTGTGACCGGCGTCGGCCAGCAGGCCGGTGGAGTGAGCCACCACGCCGAACCCGATCTGGACGACCACCAGCAACCCGTTGAGGGCCAGGGCGATACTGAGTCGTCGGGTTCTGTCCATGGGTACTCCCGCCCACCATGGTACCAACCGTCACCGCCCCGCCCCCCGTGGCCCCCGACCCCGTCACCGCGGCCGGGGGTTGTGCCGGGTGGCCGGGACCTGCCGCCGGAGGCCGATAGCCTCCGGACATGAGCGACTCGCCGTCCCGGTTTCGGCGAGCGGTGCGGTGGAGCCTGTTGGTCCTGTTCCCCATCGTCGTGGTGGTGTTCGTGGTGGCAACGGCGCGGCTCTTCGTCTGGCCGCCGACCGACCAGCCCTCCCGGGCCGACGCCGTGGTGGCACTCGGGGGGGACCCCGGGCAGTTGCGGGAGAAGTCGGCGCTGAAGCTGGCCCGTGAAGGGTACGCACCGGTGGCGGTCATCTCGCTGGGCGGCACGAGAGCGGTTCCTTGCCCGCACCCGGTGCCCGACGTGCAGCTCATCTGCTTCCGGGCCGATCCGCTCGATACCAGAGGAGAGGCGGAGTACGTGGCGGCGTTGGCGGCCCGGCGCCACTGGAGCCGGATCATCGTGGTGTCGGAGCGGAGTCAGGCCACGCGGGCCCGGCTCCTGTTCGAGCGGTGCACCCCGATCCAGCTGGAGATGGTCCCCGTGGCCGATCCCCGGATCCGGCTGCCCTTCGACGTGGCCTACGAGTGGGCTGCCCTGGTCAAGGCCCTGGTCCTCGTACGGTCCTGTTGACCGCACCGGAGCAGGGGCATGCCCACCGGGGGAGACCGGTCCGATGGCCGGGTCCCGGGCGGGACGGCGCTTGATCCGGGCACCCGAACGCCGGTCCCGGGTAGGGTCCCCGACGTGAACCGAGGCGTGAGGGGACGGGGAGCACCAGATCGCCGCCCGGCCTGCCGTTCAAGGCGCGATGGTTCGGCCGCGCTCCGACCGGGTCGGGTCAACGGATGATCTACGTGGTGACCGTCCACTGGCGTTCTCCCGAGTGGATCGGCCCCCAGCTCGACTACCTGCGCCGATACATCAGTTCGCCGTACCGGGTGTTCGCCGTGCTCAACGACATCGATGATGCCGACCTCCGGAAGAGGTTCGACTACGCCGACGATCTGGCCGGCCCCCACGGCAAGAAGCTCAACGCCCTGGCCCAACTGGTCACCGACCAGGCCCAGCCCGACGATGTCATCATCTTCCTGGACAGCGATGCCTTTCCCATCCGGCCGCTGGATGCGTGGCTGGACCGGACTCTGACCGCCCATCAGCTGGTCGCCGTCCAACGGCAGGAGAATTTCGGTGACCTCCGTCCCCATCCCAGTTTCTGCGCCACCACCGTCGGGACATGGAATCGGATCCAAGGGGACTGGAGCCGGGCGGCGTGGATCACGCCGAGCGGGGCCCCGCTCGAAGATGCCGGAACGCACGTGCTCAGCGGTCTCGAGGCCGCCGGTATTCCCTGGCAGCCCCTGACCCGATCGAACACCCACGACCTGCATCCCCTATGGTTCGGTGTCTACGGGCACTACGTCTACCACCACGGGGCCGGGTCGCGACCCAAGTGGAGTGTGCTCGACGACCGCAAGGTGTTCACCGACGCCAACCTGGCCAGTCCGAGCCTCGGGTCGTTGAGTGCCGACCTCCGCCACGACCCGGGCCGGATCCTCCGTGTCCGACCCCGGCACCTTCGCGTCATCCCCCCGGCCACGGCCAGAACAGTGGGCCAGATCCACCGACGGGTGCTCCTGCACGCTGTCAACCGCCAGTCCGACCGGGTGTTCGCCCGGCTGACCACCGACCCCACCTTCTATCGGGAGTTCGACGATTCGTTCGTCGATCCCGCGCCCCGGTGACCGGACACCGCCTGGGCCCGGACCCGGCTGCTAGGCCGACTCGGCCGTGGCGGTCTCGTGGTCTTCGTACGGCTCCGGTTCGCCGGTGAGCCGACCCGCCCCGTCCTGGACCCGACCACTGCCGTTGGCCAGCGCCACCGCGGCCAGTTGCGATCGGACCCCCAACTTGCGCAGGATCGATCGAATGTGGGATCGGACCGTTGTCAACGACACCACCAGGTCCACGGCGATATCCCGCGGTGATGTCCCGGTCGTCAGATAGAACAGGACCCGACGTTCGCTGGAGGTCAACCTCATCAGCACATCCAACTGGGGTGGGCCACCGTCGATGACCGGGCTGGCCGAGCTGGGCCTGTCCGCCTCGGCGGGCCGGCTCCGCCGTTCCAGTTCGGCCGGCAGCCCATTGAGGCCGAAGAGGACCCACGCTCCCTTCTCGATGCAGGTGGTCAGGGCCCCGGCGCCGGCCCCGACGCTCACGGCCAGGACGCCGATGCCGGCGGCCCGATATGCCTCGGCCAGCTGGGAGGGAACGCACCAGGTACTCGACGACCAGGGTGAGGGTCTGTCCGTCGGCTCGGCGCCGATCAACAGCACCACCAGGTCGACCCGGGCACCGTCGATGTCCGTGATGAGGGCACCTTCGCTGACGAGCGGGGTGACCATGGTCTTGAAGCCGAGGCGTTCGGCCAGCGACCCGGTGGCCAGTGCGGCCAGTCCGGGTCGGCCGTCGACGAGGGGACCACAGTCCACCACCAGTAGCGTCCCGCACCACGGGCCCGCATCACCCTCGGGAACGTGCTCTCCGTGTCGGGCCCCGTCGACCACCGAGGACGTCGGCGCCGTGCCGACGACGGTTCGATGGCGCAGACGCGGGACGGAGAGGTGCGACGGGGATCCGGGTTCGTCCCGGCCGGGTTCGGCGGCATCGTGCTCGCCCGTCGGGTCCGGAGCCGCCACGACGGGCGACCGGTCCACGGTCACCACGGTGGTGGCATCGAGCACCTCCGCCCCGGAGCGACTCCGGCCGTCGCCCCGCCCCGAACCGGTCCGGCGATCCAGATCGTGCCGACCACGCACGAGCCCCTTGGCGACGGCCCGGGCCAGTCGTTCACCGAGCACCCTGGGCGTCACGGCATCGGCATCGGGACCGAACGCCACCGCCACACGGAACATCCCATAGGGGCACAGCCGATCGTCGGGACGCACGATCTGCTCGACACGGCGGAGGGCCGCCTCGAAGCGACGGGAGCATGCGGACGCCTCACGGCCGGAGACATCGGTCGAGTACGGCCGTACCTCGATCCTGGCCGTGGTGCGGGCGACCGGCGTCCCCACCGCCCCGACACCACGTTCACCGCTGCGTTGGCTGACTGACATTTTCCCCCGTGCACCGCCCGTATGGATCCAACGGCTGCTAGACCCACGGCGCCACCCCTGCAACCTGCCATTCTATCCGACCGATGGCCTATGGCAAGGGTCGCCTCCTCATGTATGACGAGGGTGACCGCCGGTCCGGGGCGTCACTCCAACCGTGGCGACTCGGGAGCCTCGGGAGCCAACGGATCGCCCCAGCCGGTGCGCTCCGGTGACGCCGATGGGGTGGATTCCGGCCTCACCAGATGGAATGCCCCGTCGATCAACAAGAGGGTGCCGACGCCGAGCACCATGCCGGCCAGGGCATCGCTCGGATAGTGCCAGCGCAATCCGATGACGGCAACCACCATCGATCCGGTCAACACCGCACCGATGGCAATCGTCACGATGCGGAAGCGGGCGGGCACGGCGATGACCCAGGCGGTGGCCACCGCGGTCAGGTCGGCGACGTTGCCGGACGGGTAGCTGAGGACTCCCTCGAACCGTCTTCCGACCAGCGGCTTGAAGGTGTACTCGACCAGTAGGGCCACCAGGCCTATCCCCACCATGCAGGCGAGAGCGCGTCGGCGGTCGCGACCCACGACCACCAATGCCGCCGCTATCGTGGCCAGGCCCAACGCCACGGGCGTCCCCAGCGTGGTGATCCGGTCGAGGATCTCCGATCGCGGCGACCTGGGGAAGAGTTCGAATCCCAGCCGATCGATCCGGTTGGCCTCGGGATGGTGGGCGATGACCACGGCGGCGAGAACGGACAGACCGAACATGAGGCCGCCGATGGCGGCCTCCATGCCGTACGGGGAGAGGTGGCGGCGCGACCGGACGATGCCGTGGGCCGATCGGTGGTGCGGCGTGGACGTCAGGAATCCTCCGACATCCAGGACACCGTGGTCGCCAACCCCTCCTCCAGCCCGACCGGTTCGATGTCGGGGAACAGTCGACGGACCAGACGCTGATCGGCCTGGGAGTCGCGGACGTCGCCGGCCCGCGGTCCGGTGTGGCGCCGGGCCAGCGGCCGACCCATCACCTCCTCGAGGACATCGACGACCTCGAGGAGGGACACCCTGGTGCCGAAGGCCAGGTTGACCGGCCCGGGATGTGTCACCCGGCGCAGCACGGCGTCGGCCAGTACGGCGGTGACGGTGCCGACGTAGGTGAAGTCGCGGGTCTGGAGGCCGTCGCCGTGGATGGGGAGCGGATCGCCCCGCAGCGCGGCATCCACGAACGCGGGCACGACGGCGGCATAGGCGTGGCCGGCGGCCTGGAGGGGGCCGAAGACGTTGAAGAACCGGAAGGCCAGCGCGGGCAGGTCGAACGAATGGCCGTAGGCCAGCGTCGCCGCCTCGGCGGCCAGCTTGCCGGCGGCGTACGGGCTGACGGGCATGGTGGCCATGTCCTCGCGCTTGGGCAACTCGGGGTTGGCCCCGTAGACCGACGACGACGACGCCACCACCACGTGGGGGAGTCCGTGCCGACGCGCCGCCTCCAGCACCTCCATGGTCCCGGTGGCGTTGGTGAGGTGGCTGGCCATGGGGTCGGCCAACGAGCGAGGCACCGACGGCCGGGCGGCCAGGTGCACGATGGCGTCGGCCCCGTGGACCACCACGTCGAGCTGCTCGGCGTCGAGGATCGACCCCTCGACGAGTTCGACGCCGTCGAGGCCGGCCAGGTTGGTCCGGAATCCGGTCGAGAGGTCGTCGAGGGCCACGACCTCGTCGATGCCCGGTTCCGAGACGAGCGTCCGGCACAGATTGCCCCCGATGAAACCGGCACCGCCGGTGACCACCACCTTCATGGATGGACCTCCACGGTGACGAGGCCCTGGCCGTCCCGTCCCCCTGGCTTCGCCGACCGGTGCACCGGCGAAGACTACAACCGTTCGATGGTCGGGCCGGTGAGCCGATTCCGGGTATCGAGGACGTAGGTGGCGTGCCTCCCGATGAGCTCGAAGTCGAAGGCGTCGTGATCGGTGACGACGACCACCCCGTCCGCCGCCGCCAGCTCCTCGGCGGTGAGCTCGACCAGCGGGTACGACATGGACGGGTCCGACAGGTGGGGATCGACGACCCGTATCTCGGCGCCGAGTGACGTGAGCAGATGGGCGATGGTGGTGCCCGGAGCCTCACGGGCGTCGCCGGTGTTGCGCTTGTAGGCCAGACCGAGGAGGAGGATCCGCGAGCCGTTGACGGTGCGCCCCATCCGGTTGAACGCCAGGATCAGACGCCGGACGACATAGTCCGGCATGTGTTCGTTGACGTCGTTGGCCAGCTCGACGAACCGGAACGGTTGGCCGAGCGTACGGCGCACCTTCCACGACAGGTAGCTGGGGTCGATGG
The DNA here is from genome assembly GCA_963756515.1 of uncultured Acidimicrobiaceae bacterium. Classification (GTDB taxonomy): domain Bacteria; phylum Actinomycetota; class Acidimicrobiia; order Acidimicrobiales; family RAAP-2; genus Bog-756. The sequence continues at coordinate 385,080 of CAVWNV010000011.1, read as the reverse complement.
GCAGGCAGTGGCCGCCCACTCCGGGACCGGGGGTGAACCGGAGGTAGCCGAACGGTTTGGTGGATGCGGCGTCGATGGCCTCCCAGACATCGATGTCGAGCTCGGCCGCGAACATCGCCAGCTCGTTGACCAGGGCGATATTGACATGGCGGAAGGTGTTCTCGAGCAGCTTGGTCAGCTCGGCCTCGCGGGTGCCCGACACCGCCACCGTCCGGTCGACGATGGTGCCGTAGAAGGCCTCGACGGCCTGCCGCGATGCCTCGTCGACCCCGGAGACCACCTTGGGGGTGTTCTGCAGGGTCCAGGTGTCGTTGCCCGGGTCGATCCTCTCGGGGCTGTAGCCGAGGTGGAAGTCGCGTCCGGCCACGAGGCCGGATCCCGCCTCGAGCAGCGGGGCCACCAACTCCTCGGTGGTCCCGGGGTAGCTGGTCGACTCCAGCACCACGGTGGCCCCGGCGGTGAGATGGCAGGCCACCGTGGACGCGGCGTCCTCCACGAAGGAGAGGTTGGGCACCCCGTCGTGGAGCGGCGTGGGGACGTCGATGACGGCGACGTCGAATCCGGCCAGCCGGTCGCGGTCGTCGGTGGGGTCGTAGCGGCCGGAGTCGAGCGCCTGCTGGAGGCGGTGATCGGGGATGTCCTCCACGTAGGACCGGCCGGCGGCCAGCGACTTGATCCGCTGCGGGTCGAGGTCGAATCCGACCACGTCGAAGCCGACGTCGACGGCCCTCAGCGCCAGGGGGAGGCCGACGTACCCCTGCCCGATGACGACGAGCCGCCCGGGCCCGTCGCTCGGACTCACCAGACGACCGGGAGCGGACTCATGCCGGGACCTGTTCGGAACTGGCGGAGGGGGTCCCCTTGGCGTGCGGTGGATGGGCGGCCGGCACGTCGTGGCCGGGCCGATGACCGTTCTGTTCCGGTCGCCCCACGACCGCGTCGGTGGCCTCGGCGGGGCCGACGCGGGGTCGGGATCCGGTCGAGGTGGGCGAACCGACCGAGAACAACAGTCTCCTGACCGTCTCGGCATCGCGGCGCGACGTGGCTTCCTGAAGGTCGACGAGGCCGCTGTCGAGCTCGTCGGCTGCCGCCGTGATCGGGATCAGACGGTTGATGTACGGATGGTAGGTGGTGAGCACCTCCTCCTCGGGCGACCGCAGGACCTCGTCCAGCTTCTCGCCGGGCCGGATGCCCACGACCTCGATGGGGATGTCCACGCCGACCTGGTAGCCCGACAGGCGGATCATCCGCTCGGCCAGGTCGAGGATGCGGACGGGATCTCCCATCTCGAGCATGAAGATCTCTCCGCCGCCGTCGGAGAGCACCGACGACTCCAGCACCAGCTGGACGGCTTCTTCGACGCTCATGAAGAAGCGGGTCATCCGGGCGTCGGTGACGGTGACGGGTCCGCCGGCGGCGATCTGGCGGGCGAAGGTCGGGATGACGCTGCCGCGGCTGCCGAGGACGTTCCCGAAGCGGACCGTGCAGTACGAGGCGCCGTACGGCGCCCTCGACAGGACGATCTGTTCGGACAGCCGCTTCGATGCCCCCATCACACTGGAAGGGCGCACGGCCTTGTCCGTGGAGATCTGCACGAACCGCTGGACACCGCAGGCGGTGGCGGCGTCCACGACGTTGAGCGTCCCGAACACGTTGGTGGCGGCAGCCTCGACCGGATGGTTCTCGAGCACCGGGACGTGCTTGTGGGCGGCAGCGTGGAAGACCACTTCGGGGCGGTACCGGTCGAACACGTCGTTGACGGCCTGTCGGTCGGTCACATCGACGAGCGCCTGCTCGCAGGGCACCTTGACGGTGGCGGCGGCGTCGTGGAGGTGGGTCTCGTCGTGGTCGAGCAGAACGAGCAGGGCCGGGTCCAGTTCGGCCACCTGCCGGCAGATCTCCGATCCGATCGAGCCGCCCGCGCCGGTCACCAGAACCCGGCGGCCCCGCAGCGACCGGCTCACCGTAGCCAGGTCGATGGGAACGGCCCGTCGACCCAGCAGGTCCTCGATCCGGGGCTCGCGGGCCTGACGGAGGGGAGCCATGGCGCCCGAACCGCTGACGAGGTGGCTCACTCCGGGAAGCACCTTCATGGTCAGGCCGGCCTGTTCACACGCCTGGAGCACCCGTTCGACCGTCTCGGGCGGGGGGTTGGGGATGGCCAGGAGCACCTGCTGGAGGGTGTAGCGGCCGGCGGCTTCGGGAATGTCGGCGATGGATCCGACCACCGGAACCCCGACCATCGACAGCCCATGGGCCCGGGTGTCGTCGTCGAACACCGCCACGGGAACGAGCCCGGCACCGGGGCTACGGAGCATCTCCCGGATGGCGGCGGCACCCGCGTCGCGGCTGCCGACGACGGCCACCCGCAGACCGACTCGGCGCCCGCCCCGCTGCCACGCGAAGAGACGCGAGTGGAACCGGAGGAGGCCCATCCCCATGGTGGCGAAGATGCACCCGACCACGATGACCTCGACGGGAACCAACCTGACCGTTGTCATACGGGCCAGCGGATAGATCAGCAGCAGCACGCAGAGGGTGGTGGTGGCCGACAGGACGAGTTGCCGGGCCTCCTCGGCGCCCGCGTGTCGCCACATCCGTCCGTACAGGCCGAAGAAGTGGTTGGCGGCCAAGGTGACGACGAGCGCCACGCCGAAGAACGTGGCGAAGTGCGGCCAGTAGAGCCCCGGGGCCTTGTCGCGGAAGTAGGTCACCTCGGCGAACCCATAGCCTGCGAACACGCACAGCAGGTCGAGCACCATGAACACGAGCCTCGATCGGACGCGGCTCGCCCTGACGGCAACCGTGGGCCTGGCTCCGCCCCCGGAACCCTCGTGGGACTCAGTCACCTCCTGGTCCGACCCATCATCCGACACTGTCTCACCCATGCCTCAACCCCCCCGGTCAACCTCCTCGGACGCCCGCTGTCGAAGCGCTCCTCGTGCCTTTCCCCCGGCACCCATCGAGGCAGAGCAGACGTCCGAACCTCCGCTCTCGCTCCGTGACTGTAACCACGCAATCCGTGGCCAAACTCCCAGGCCCGGAACTTCCACGGTCCATACTGCCATTCCCCCAGGCGGGCCGCCATCCCCACGAGCGGGCTGCGCTGGGCGCCGTCCGCCTGCTGATCAGGGCCCTCCCCGACCATCGGCCAACCCTCACTCCTCCGGAGCGAGCACAGCTGACACTAGCGAACGGGCGCCCGGCCGGCCATCCCCAATATTGGGGATCGGCCGGGTCGGCGGCCGGTGTGTCGGCTGGCGCCGCGGTGCTCCTCCGGGACCGGCCGCCGGCGCGGAAAGCGGTCGCACGGGGGGCATCTCCGGCCCTGACCGACCGGTTTTGGGGATGTCCAATTGCGCGACCGGCGGTATATGATCTGCGGTCTACGTTGGGCTGGGAGTAGGAGAACGATGGAGCCAATCGACTATGTCGGAGCACTGCGCCGCAGTTGGCGTCTGCTGGTACTTTTGGCCATCGTGGGCGCCGTCATCGCCGTCCTGATCCCCGTCTCCTCCACGCACGCCAAGAAGGGCAACGGACTCAAGTGGCAGGCCAGCGCGCTGGTCGGCTCGGCTCCGAAGGGCTCGGGCAGCATCATCGGCGGCGGGGTCTCCAGCCAGCAGATCCAGTTCTACGCGCAGAGCCTGCCCCTGCAGCAAGTGGTGTTCAAGGCGGCCGGCCAGAAGGTCCCGCAGTTCCTATGGCCCCAGTACCTCACCGCCACCATCACGACGGCGCACACCACGGCCCTGCCGACTTCATCCTCCACGCTCCCACCGAAGAAGAGTCAGGTCACGCTGGTCTTGCTCACGGCCTACGGCAAGACGGCCAGCGCCGCCATCAAGCTGGCTGACAACTATGCCGGCGAGTTGTCGTACTACCTGACGAGCGTGGCCATCGCCCAGGAGAAGCAGACCGGAGTAGGAACTTCCAAGTCGGGCGTGATCAACCAGAATCCGTACACGGGCTACCAGATCCAGCAGTACGCGGAGATCGCCACACACGTCAAGTCCAACAAGGCCGGACTGACGTCGAGCCGGAAGGTGCGGCTCCTGGCCGGCCTGATCCTCGGAGCCGTCATCGGGGCGGCCATCGTGCTGTTGCGCGAGCTCCTCGACAAGCACCTCCGCAGTGCCACCAGGACCGAGGCCAACTTCGGGCTCCCGGTAGTGGCGGAGATCCCGTTGGCGATCAGCCCGACCGGCCGGGCCGGCTCCGGTACGGCCCCGATGGTCGACGTCGTGCGACAACCCGAGTCGCCCGGTGCCGAGGCCTACCGGATGCTGCGCATGTCGGTGCTGTTCGAGGCCCTGGCCCCCCTCCCCACCCCGGACGACCCGCTCGGTGCCTCCGCCTACGGCATGGGGAGTCTGGTCGGGCCGGCGAACGGCGACCAGCCACCCGAGATCGGCGATCGCAGTGTGGTGCTCGTCGTTTCGGCCGGCTCCGAGCCGTCCCGTCCCCACGTGGCCGCCAACCTGGCCGCCATCTACGCCGAGGCCGGTCAGCAGGTGGTCGTGATCAGCACCGGCAACATCGGGACCGGCACGCCCACGGCCGGGACCGGCTCCGAACTGGTCGACATCCGGATCGAAGACGTGGCCAGGCGGCTGCAGCCGTCGAGGCTCGCCAATGTCTACCGGCTTCCCTTGGGCTCGTTCATCGCCAACAGCGGTCAGCTGGTGACGAGGGCACCCTCGCTGTTGAAGGCGGCCCGCCGCCTGGTGGACGTCGTGATCGTCGAGACACCTCCGCTGCTGGCCGTGCACCATGCCGAGGCACTGTCGCATGCCGTCGACGTCGTGCTCGTGGTGGCCGAGTGTGGGGTGACCACCTTCGACGAGGCCCGTCGAGCCGGTGACCGGCTCCGTCGGATCGAGGCTCCGGTCCTCGGCGTCGTGCTGACCAACGTCAAGGTTCCTCGGAACGACATCCGGCAGATGGCGTCCCAGCAGCGCCCGCCCGATCCGCAGGCTTCCCCGCCGTCCCCGCCGGACCGGAGCAAGGAGCCGGCCCTGGCTATCGGCAGTGGTTCTGGATCACCGGCCGGTCCGACGCCACCGTCCTCGGCCTGACGCCACCCCCCGGTCTGTAGCCATGCTCATCGCGGCCCAGGTGGCTTCCAACCCGATCGTGAGCCTGTTCGTGGCCGTGGTCCTGTTCTTTCTCGGTCGTATGGTCATCCAGAGGGTGGCCTTCGCCGAGGGCAATCCGTGGCTGGTGCGGATCATGACGATCGGGCTCGTACTCCACCTCCTGGCCGCCCCGGCCCAGATCTTCGTCGTCGACCACTTCTACCACGGCATCTCCGACTGGATCCGCTACACCCACCAGGGATCGATCCTGGGGCCCAACTTCCGCCGCTTCAACTTCACCACCTCTGGGGCCAACGTCCGTCAGATCATCAACGACGGATCCGTGAGCATCGCCGCGGGGATCGTGATGGCCATCGTCGGGGTGAACGAACTGGCCACGTTCCTGGTGTTCAGCTGGCTGTCGTTCATCGGGGCCATCTTCTTCTACCGGGCCTTCAGCCTCACCTTCCGCGGGGCCAACGACCGTCGCTACGCCCTGATGCTGTTCCTCCTGCCGTCGCTGATCTTCTGGACCGCGGACGTCAGCAAGGAGGCGATCATGATGTTCGCTCTGGGGCTCACCGCCTACGGAGCCGCCAAGATACTGTCGCGGCGACCTGGGGGATTCGTGCTGGTCGTGCCAGGGGTGGCCATCGGCGTGCTGATCCGTCCCAACGAGTTGCTGTTGATCCTGGCCGGGTTCGCGGTGGCGATGATGGTGCCCACCGCCGCGGTCCGGAAGAACATGGGTGGGATCCGTCGTGTGTTCAGCATCGTTCTGGTGGCCCTCCTACTGGGGGGATCGGTCTATCTGACGCTCAGGTACCTGCGCGGCGCCAGCAACGGCACCTCCTCGCTCTCGCAGACCAACTCCAACAATCAGGGTTCCGGCCTCGGCTTCGGCAGTAGCGGAGTTCCTTACTCGCCCAACGTGGCCACCTATCCGAGGGATGTCTACGAGGTGTTGTTCAATCCGCTCCTGTACAACGCCCACGGGTCCGGTGAGCTGGTCGCGGCCCTCGAGAACTCCGCCGTCGTCGTGTTGGTGCTGCTGTCGTTGCGGAATCTCCGGATGGTGCTGCGGGCCGCATTCGCGCGGCCGTACGTGATGCTCTGCCTCGTCTACAGCGTGACGTTCATCTACGCCTTTGCCGCATTGGGGAACCTCGGACTGATCGAGCGCGAGCGCGTCATGATGTTCCCGTTCCTGCTCGTGCTGTTGTGCATCCCACGAACACCCAAGGGGCGACCCGCCGGATTCGAATGGGAGCTGCGAAGGCGGGCCCGACTGCAGCTCCGCCAGGCCATCGAGCAGCGGAATGCGCGCCGCCGACTCCTCCGGTCCCCGACGACGTGATGAGGACGCCGGCGAACGGGCGGACATCCACCCGTCGGCGTCGGTGGTAATCCGTCATCGTGGGCGTGGCTACTCCGTGAAGGTGTAGGAGGAGAGCACGTCGTAGCGCTCGATGAGGCGTTCAACGGCCGTCCGCTCGGTCCCCGTCCAGGGGACGGCGTCACGGGTCGGCTTGGTGCTCGGCCAGACAAGGCCGGCACATGCCTCGAGATACGATGGCTCGGCGTCCACGCCGAGGAATCCGCACAGGGCGGCCAGGCCGCTCCGGGGTTCGGCGGCGAAGGTCTCGTAGCGCACGTCGACGAGCTCCTCCGGATCCAGCAGGGGCCGCACCACGTCGACGGCCTTGCAGATCTGTTCGTACCACTCGATGCCCCGGGCGGGCGACATGTTCTGCCGGCGCGACTCGGTGGCGATGTTGTCGAACGGGTTCCGGGTCACGTGGATGACCCGTATGGGCGCCTTGACCACGCGGCGGAAGCGGTCCAGCAGCTGGGGCCGCTGGGCGATCTGCAGCACGGTCGACCGGGCCCGCTTGTCCCCGATGACCCGGAGCCGGTCGAACCGACCCTGGTACTGATCCGGGACCTCGTAGTGGTAACCGGACCAGGTCCGGCCGTTCGAGCCGAACTGCTGGTCGCGCAGGAGGAGGAGCGAGAACAGCTGGTTCCGGCTGAACCCGTGCCGCACGTAGCGCACCGCGTCCAGCTCGTGGGCCACGACCACCTCGGGATGGGCGTTGAGTAGGGTTGCCACCAGGGTGTGGCCACTCCGCGAGTAGCCGATGAAGAAACAGAAGCGCTCGACGTCGCCGAAGGCGGGAGCCCTGCGGGCCCGCAGGGCCGACGACACGTACAGGCTGGCCCACTGGCGCCTGGTACGGGGATCGGGCAGGCCGTCGAGGGCCGGGGGAGCACCCCGACCCTCCGGCGGAGTCACCGGCACCGATCCGGTGATGCCGTCGCCGGACCCGTCTGGCCACTGACGACGCCGGCCAGCACGGGCTCGAGGACGCGCATCCACTGTTGGCCCACCGCGTCCAGGCTGAAGTGATCGAGGCAGTGCCGTCGGGCCGCTTCGCCCATCGACGACCGTAGTGCCGGATCGTCGAGGAGCCGGCCGACGGCGGCGACCATCGCCGGTACGTCGTCGACCGGCACCACCAGTCCGGTCTCGCCGTCCCTGACGATCGATGCCACGCCGGGCACGGAGGTGGCCACCACGGGCACGCCCGAAAGTCCCGCCTCGATGAGCACCCCGGGCATGCCCTCACCGGCCGGGCGGCTCGGAAACACCATCACGTCGGTGTGCCGCAACTGGTCGGCGATGTCGCCGCGGGCTCCGAGCAACTCCACTCCGGCGGCCTGTGCCGGTGCCTCCAACATCGGGCGCAGGGGACCGTCCCCGATGAGTACGGCCGTCACGCGTGGGCCCTGGGCCCGCAGTGCCACGGCTACGTCGATGAAGCGGTCGGGGCCCTTGCCGTCGGTCAGGGCGCCGACGAAGGTGATCCGTGGTGGCTCCGATCCGGGTCCTGTCCCCCCCGGGTGGAACACACCGGGGTCGCGTCCGTTCGGGGTGACGGTCACGCGGTCGGGCCGGACTCCCAGCCGGGCGATGCACTCGTCACGGACCTCGTCGCCCTCGGCCGCGATGGCATCGGCGTGGGCCAACAGCCGTCTCCACAGGTAGAGCTGGGCCGGTCGATCCGAGCCGGAGTAGGTCCCGATGGCGTAGTAGACCAGGGGTCGACGTCGCCCGATCATGGCTGCCACCAGGTACTTCAACGGTTCGCCCCCGTGGGCCACGATGACGTCGGGATCCATGCGGTCGAGAGCGGCCCGGAGTCGCACGGCCAGTCGGGGGTCGAAGCCGACCGCGGGGGAGACCCCGCCCGGGTACTCGAGCGAGGCGTCCACCTCCACCTCGGGAGGACCGGCGAACAGCGTGAGCACACGGTGGTGCCGGATCCCCGGCCGGTCCAGCCTGTCGGCCAGGGCCCTGGCCTCGCGTTGGGCGCCACGGGCCCGGGGCGTGGGGATCACGTGGAGCACCAACGTCACATCGGTGGACGCCAGCCCGTCGGTGGTGCGCTCGGTCATGGGCAGCCCCCCTGCTGCGGCCGGCCGCTCCGGCGTCGAGACCCTACCAGCCCGACCGGCGGTGCCTGCTCCACTACCATCAGCGTCTTCCGGGTGCGGGTGGCATCCGCGGAACGCCGTCCACGGCCCTCGGGCTGGCTGCCGGCGTGAGAGGTATCGATGAGGACCCTGGTGATCGCCGGAGACTATCCGTGGCCCGAGGACAGCGGGCCCCGACTACGCCTGGCCATGGTGCTCCGCGGCCTGCGTCGATGCGGCCCGGTGGAGCTGGCATCGGTGGTGTCGCGTTTCCGCACCGACTTCGACGACCCCGACCGGGCGCTCGGGCTGGACAAGGTGGTCCGGATCGGCTTCGACAACCGACCGCGTGGCGGGTTCGGCGTGATCCCGACGCTGTGGCGACCCTCGATGCCGATCGGCATGCCCTGGCGCGACCGACCGCAGGTGCAGCGGGCCCTGGCCCGCTTCATGTCGGGCCACTACGACCTGGTGTGGTTCTTCGGCGCCCGTCCCTGGGTGCTGTCCGGTACACCGGAGTTCGCTCCCACCATCCTCGATCTGGACGACCTCGAGGATCAGAAGATCGTGGCCCGGCTGTCCGTACCGCGTCCCGCTCCCACCGGCGGGGCCGGGCGCGTCCAGCGCCTGGCCGGCAGGTTGGTAGCGGAGGAGGAGATCCGTCGTTGGCACCGGCTCCATCTTCGGGCCGACCATCGAGCCGAGGCCATCGTGGTGTGCAGCCCGCTCGACGCCGAGCGGGCCCGGGAACAGGGCTTGACCAGGGTCTCCGTGGTTCCGAACGGGTATCGGTCCCCGGACGACCCGGTGGGCCGGGCCGCGGTGGGATCACCGCCGGTCGTGCTGTTCCAGGGTCAGCTCCACTATCCGCCCAACATCGAGGCGGCCACCTGGCTGGCCCGGGAGGTGGGCCCGGCGCTGCGCACCCTCGTTCCCGAAGCGGAGATCAGGCTGGTCGGGAATCACCACCCCGAGCTGGCCGCACTGGGTGACCCACCCCGGGTGACCGTGGTCGGTCGGGTGGCCGACATGGCCACCGAGCTGGCCCGGGCCGACATCGTGGTGGTACCGGTGCGCTACGGCAGCGGCACCAGGGTCAAGGTCCTCGAGGCCTTCTCGCACCGGATCCCGGTGGTGTCGACCACACTGGGAGCCGAGGGAATCGGTGTCGAGGACGGCGTCCACCTGCTCATCGGTGACACCGCCCCGGCGTTGGCCGAGGCCTGCGCCCGTCTGATTGGCGACCGTCCGTTGCGCGAGGCCCTCACCTCCCAGGCCCACCGACTGTTCTCCGAGCGGTTCCGGAGTGACATCGTCGAGGCGGGCATCGAGCAACTGGCCCGGGACGTAGCGGAAGGACGAGGGGCGGTCTGATCGTCGCCGGTCCGGAGCCCCGGACCCCGAGCCGGACCTAACATGACCGCCGATGGAAGTCCTGGCGCTCTACCTACCCCAGTTCCACCCCATCCCCGAGAACGACCAATGGTGGGGCGCGGGGTTCACCGAGTGGGCCAACGTGGTCAGGGGACGGCCGTTGTTCCGTGGTCACGTCCAACCCCATCTCCCCACCGAACTGGGGTTCTACGACCTACGCGTGCCGGAGGTCCGGGCGGCCCAGGCCGACCTGGCCCGAGCTCATGGAGTCACCGGCTTCTGCTACTGGCACTACTGGTTCGCTGGCCACCGGCTCCTCCAGCGTCCCTTCGACGAGGTGGTGGCGTCCGGGTCGCCGGACTTCCCGTTCTGCGTGGCGTGGGCCAACCAGAGCTGGTCCGGGACGTGGCACGGGGCCCCCAACCGGATGTTGATGGAGCAGACGTACCCCGGTCCCGAGGACGACCGGGCCCACTTCGCCTACCTGCGGAGCGCGTTCGAGGATCCCCGCTACGTCAAGCTCGACGGCCGACCGGTCCTGTTCATCTATCAGGCCGGCAACCTGCCCGAGCCGGCCCGGTTCGTGGAGGAGTGGCAGAAGATGGCCCACGACGCCGGGCTCGGCGGGCTGTACCTGGTGGCATTCCTCGGCGAGCACGAGTACTGGTCGCAGGAGGCGGACGGCTTCGACGCCGCCGTCTACTTCGAATTCCCCTTCGGACGCGACACCCCGACCCGGGCCCGGGAGCACCTGCGAACCCGTGGCCTTCTCCACAGCCCGAAGCGCTATCCCTACGCCGACACGGCGGCCGCACCCCCGCCGGGCACGGGTGGTCGCGTGTTCCCCAGTATCTACCCGAACTGGGACAACACACCCCGTATGGGGAACGACGGACTGGTGGCGATGGGCGCCACACCCCAACGTTTCGCCGTCCACGCCCGCCGGGCCGCCGAGTTGGCCTCGGCCCACCCGGTGGGCCAACAGGTCATGATGATCAAGTCGTGGAACGAGTGGGCCGAGGGCAACTACCTCGAGCCCGACGACGAGTTCGGGAGGGGCAGGCTCGAAGCCCTGGCCGCCGCGCTGGCCACGGTGGCCGCGGCGCAAACCTGATCACCGATCGGCGAGCACCCTCCGGTAGATTCCCTCGATCTCGGCCGTCGACCGGGCCACATCGAACTCGACGCTGTCGGCCAGCGCCCGGGCCCCCAGCCGGTCTCGGAGCCCGGGATCGGAGCCGACGCGTTCGAGGGCATCGACCAGGCCCTCCGGATCGCCGGGCGGGACGATCAGCCCGTTCTCACCGTCGTTGACGACGAGGGGGACGCCGCCGACCGATGTGGCCACGATGGCCGAGCCCACGCTCATGGCCTCCATCAGGGCCACGGGAAGACCCTCCTGTCGTGAGGCCAGTACGAACACGTCGGCGGCGGCGATCAAACGCAGTGCGTCCTCGCGGTGGCCGAGGAACTGGAACCGGTCGTCCAGCCCGAGCTCGTGGGCCCGGCCCTCCAGCTCCTCTCGCAGCGACCCCTGGCCGGCGGCCGCGAATCGCATGGGAAGATGGCGCTGGGCGGCCAGATGGGCCGCATCGAGCAGGACGTCGTAGCCCTTCTCCGATCGCAGACCGGCTGCGGTCACCACCAGGACGTCATCGGGGGGAGTGCCGAGCGCCGCTCGGACCTCACGCCGGATGTCGTCGCGCCCGGTCAGCATGGTGGAGGACAGGGAGAGATCGACCCCGTGCACCACCACCTGGGCCCGTCGCCGCAGGGCGGCGGGCAACGCGTCGTAGGCGGCCGGCGAGACGGCGATGAGCGCCCGGTCCCGGCCCACGGTGGCGCGGTTGAGCCACTTGACCAGCACGGCGGCCTTGTTCCACAGACTGTGCTCGGTGTAGATGGTCAGGGGTCGCTCCCGCCGGGGGAGAGTGGCCACCACCAGGCGCCCCAGCGCGGCGGTGTAGGGGAGATGGAAGTGGACGATATCGACGGGGTGGCGTCGGAGGAGCCGTCGAAAGGCCATGAGCCAGCGGAGGTCGAGATTGCTGACGGCGCCCAGGTCGTGCACGGGTGTGCCGTCGGAGGAGATGGCCGGCACCAGGGCGTCCGCAGTGGAGAGGATGAAGGCGACTTCGTACTCGAAGGCCTCGTGGTCACCGGCAGCCACGGTGTCCACCAGAAGCCGCTCGGCCCCGCCGTGTCCGAGCCCCTTGATGGCGATCAGCACCCTCGTCCGGGGGTGCGACCTGGGTCGTGGCTCTTCTCCTGGTCCCGGCACGGGGCGATGATAGCGGTGGGCCCGGCAGGGCTTGCCGAGAACCGGGGAAGGCGCGATATCGTAGGAGGGCGTTCAGGATGTCATGAGGCCCGTCACGCGGGCCGGGGGGGTAGTGTCGGCCGATGGTAGCTGTAGACGTGTCGTGGACGTTCGGTGAGACCCTGGTGGAACCGGACGCATCGTTGATCCCGGCCGAGCCGCCCAAGGAGCTCCTCTACCAACACAAGGTCAACTACGTCGAGGCCCTCCGGACGCTCTGGGCCCATCGGGAGATCATCTACACCCTGGCCGAGCGGGACTTCCGGGCCCAGTACAAGCAGGCGTCGCTCGGGATCATCTGGGCCGTGCTCAGTCCCTTGGCCACGCTGGCCATCTTCGTGGTCGTGTTCTCCCGTGTGAAGACGTTCGGGAGCGAGGGACTCCCCTATGCGCTCTACGCCTTCGTCGGCATCCTGTGCTGGAGCTTCTTCGCCACGTCGCTCGGCAACGGTGGCCAGTCGCTCCTGAACAACAAGGCGCTCCTGGCCAAGACCCAGTTCCCACGCGAGTGCTTCCCCCTCGAGACCATGGGCGTCAACGGGTTGAACACCGTTCTCTCGTGGATCCCCCTCGCCGTGCTGTTCGTGATCTTCGGGCGGGCGCCCACGTTCGCCACGGTGTTCGTGCCGTTGCTGATGCTCATCGAGGTCGTGTTCGCGGCGGGGATCACCATGGCTGTCGCCTCGGTCATCATCCAGATGCGCGACCTCATGCAGGTGCTCCCCATCATCACCTCGCTCGGGCTGTTCGCCACTCCGGTCATCTGGCCGTTCTCGAAGATCCCCAGCGCCTACTACGTCGGCGGGGGACGGCACGTGAAGTACCACCGTTACGGGGGGCACCTCGTCAACAACCACTACGTGGGTGGCCACATCATCCACTCCCACTACGTGGGGGGGTTCACCATCAACCTGCAGATGGTGTACGGATTCTTCAATCCACTGGGCCCGGTCATCGCCGCGGCCAGGGACACCATGTTGCTGGGTCACGCCCCACAGTGGAACCTCATCGGCATCGCATCCCTCGGGGCCCTCATCTACCTGATCCTGGGCTACCGACTGTTCAAGCGTCTCGAAGTCAACTTCGCCGACATCGCCTGAGGGATTCGGCGACGGCGCCGGTCAGGGAAAGAAGACGCCGTTCCGGATCGAGCCCAGCAGTCGACCGGTCCGCATACCGGCGGCGCGGGCCCATTCGATGCGGCGGTTACCTCCCGCCGCCAGACCGGGCAGCTGCACGATCAACCAGAGCCACGACTTGCCTGCTCCGACCATGTTGCGCCGGGCCCCGGTGGCCCGATGCCGGCGGTACAACGCCGGACCGCTGAGTCCGTACCTGGCCGCCTGCCTGAACACCTGCTTGGCCTCTTGCCGTTCGCGTTTGGAAACGATGGCACCGAACTCGATGACGAAGCGGTAACCCTCCAGCTGGAGGCGCCAGCACAGGTCGATGTCCTCCCCGATCAGCAGCTCCTCGGTGAACCCCCCTACGGCTTCGAAGGCGTGTCGTCGAACGGCCAGGTTGGCGCCCAGGCCGGCGGGCAGAAAGCCGAGCTGACGCATGGACGCTGGCTTCGGAGCCGATGCCCGGAGCCCGTTCAGAGACCAGAAATCGAAGACACCGGCCACGACGTCGACCTCGTCGAGGGCCTTGGCCATGCTGGCCAGCCAACCTGGCTGCGCGATGTCATCGGCGTCACAGAAGGCCAACCGGTCGCCGCGTGCCCTTCGCACACCGATGTTGCGCGCCGCCGGGGCCCCATGGACAGCCGATGCGTCGACACAGTGGATATGGTCGTGCTCGGCGGCCCACCGGGTGGCGACGGCGCGGCTGATGTCGGACGACCCGTTGTCGGCGATGATCAGCTCCCACTCCTCGGCGCACTGTTGTCCAACGAGGGCACGGAGTTGCTCCTCCAGCCACGGCATGCCGTCGCGCACCGGAACGATCACACTGATCACCGGCCGAGTCTCCGGGTCAACCTGAGACCGGAAGCTGCCCGTCGTCGACGTCCCACGCGTACCTGCCTCCTGATACCGATTCGGATCAGACGCCCGCGCTTACGCCCGACAATGTGGCCAACAGTCCCGGCTCCCGCGATTAGCCTAGCCCCGTGACGCGACCATGACGCCGGACGTGGTATCGGACACCGAGTCCGGCCCGCCGCAACGTGCACCCGAAGGGGTGACCGCGGTGGTGCTCACGTACAAGAGACCGGGGTTGGCCGGTGCGGTCGTCCGGTCACTGCGAGAGACCGAGGGCCTTCCGTTCGATCAGATCGTCGTGGTGGTCAACGGTGAGGGCGGCCTCGACGACCCGGAGCTGGAATCGCAGGTCAGGATGGTTCGCCTGCCCCGGAACACCGGTCCGGCCGGTGGTTTCCGGGCCGGACTGGTCGAGGCGGCCTCCGATCCGGGCACCCGTTGGATCTACCTGTGCGAGGACGACGTGGGGCTGTTCGACCTGCCCACCCGGCGCCTCGACGGACTGCTGGCCCGTATCGACGAGCTGGGGGACCGACCTCCACGGGTGGGGGCGGTGGTGGCCTACGGCCGGAGGTTCGTGGGTCGCGGCGCCCACACGGTCAATTTCGTGCCCGCTCCCGGGGCTCCGGGCGATCTCACCGGTGTGGATGTCGCCTGTTGGGGTGCCACCCTGGTGAACAGGGAGGTGGTCGACGCCGGGGTGCTCCCCGATCCGGACTGGTTCTTCGGACTCGAGGACTTCGACTTCTTCTGCCGCGTCCGGCAGGCCGGGTTCGAGGTCCTCGTCGACGGCGACTCGGCCCGCCGGGTGGCCGAGCAGCAGACCTCCGAAGGACGGGAGGCGGCCCACCGAGATCACCGTCCCACCGACGAGGACGAGGCCTGGCGCGCCTACTACCACGCCCGCAACTCGTTCGCCCTGGCCCGCAACTACGGCCGGCCCAGCTGGTACGCCTGGCACCTGGCCTACTCGGCCCGACATCTCCAACTGGCGCACAGCCGAGCCGAGCGGCGGGCCATCGCCCGCGGGCTCTGGGACGGGGCGTTGGGGCGCATGGGGGAGAACCACCGCTACGGTCGCCAGGTGGGCGAGTACCGCGGGCCGGATGCCGGTGCCCCCTCGGTCCGATCGGAGGGGTGACAGGGTGTGTGGCATCGCAGGGCTGTTCGATCCGAACCGGCTGACCGGACCGCCGGCGCTCGGGCGCCACGTGGCGGACATGACGGCCACCCTGATCCATCGGGGCCCGGACGCCGAGGGCTTCTGGTGCGACACGGAGCGCGGGATCTATCTGGGCCATCGCCGGTTGTCGGTGGTCGGCTTGGGGCAGGAGGGCGGTCAACCCATGCACTCGGCCGACGGCCGCTGGGTGATCACCTACAACGGGGAGATCTACAACCACCGCGGACTCCGTCGCCGGCTGATGGCCGAGGGAGTGGCGTTCCGCGGCGGATCGGACACCGAGGTGCTGACGGCCGCCGTGCAGCAGTGGGGACTCTCCTCCGCTCTCGACGCCAGCGAGGGCATGTTCGCCCTGGCCCTCTGGGACCGTCACAGTCACCTCCTGCACCTGGTACGTGACCGCTTCGGCGAGAAGCCGCTGTACTACGGCTGGGTGGGTGAGACCCTGGCCTTCGCTTCGGAGCTGAAGGCCCTGTGCACGTTGCCGGGTTTCGACACCGACATAGACCGCGACGCGGTGGCCCTCCTCCTCCGCCACAACTGCGTCCCGGCGCCGTACACCATCTACAAGGGGGTGACCAAGCTACTTCCGGGCCAGATGGTGACGTTCGGAACCGGTGCCCGACCCGGTCAGCTGCCGACGGCCCGGACCTACTGGTCGGCCCGGACGGCGGTGCAAGAAGCGCGAGAGCGACCGTTGGACGGCCCCACCGATGTCCTGGGGGACCAGTTGGAGGCAGCCCTGTCCGACTCGGTGGCGGCCCGGATGGTGGCGGACGTTCCGGTGGGGGCGTTCCTGTCCGGGGGCATCGACTCCAGTCTGGTGGTGGCACTCATGCAACGCCACAGCTCGCAGCCGGTGCGGACCTTCACGGTCGGTTTTGCCGACCGGGCTTTCGACGAGTCGACCGAGGCCGCTGCGGTCGCGGCCCACCTCGGCACCGACCACACGCCGTTGCTGCTCACCGACATGGATGCCGCCGAGGTCATCCCGACCCTGCCGGACATCTGGGACGAGCCTTTCGGCGACGTGTCGGAGATTCCCATGCACCTGGTCAGCCGGCTGGCCCGCACGCAGGTGACGGTCAGCCTCTCGGGGGACGGCGGCGACGAACTGTTTGCTGGCTACAACCGGCACGCCTGGCTCGACCGCCTGTGGCGACGGTCTTCGAGGCTGCCCGATCCGATCCGGCACCTGGTCGGATCGACACTGGGAGCCCTCCCGCCCGCCCTGGTCGACGGCGTGGCCCGCACCACGGCCGTGTTGCCGGCCCGGGTGCAGGTCCGGAACCCGGCATCGAAGGTGGCCAAGCTGGCCAAGGTCCTGAAGGCGTCGGGACCTGAGGACGCCTATCTCTCCCTGGTGTCCTACTGGGACGATGCCGAGTCGATGGTGATCGGGGCCGGCGCCACCAATTCGGTGGCCTCCCGACCTTCGGAATGGCCCGAACTCGGCGGCATCACCGAGCAGATGATGTGGCTGGACCTCGTCGGCTACCTACCCGACGACATCCTGACCAAACTGGACCGGGCCGCCATGTCGACGTCGCTGGAGACGCGGGTCCCGTTTCTCGACCGAGGTGTGTTCGACCTGGCATGGAGGCTCCCACTGTCGGTGAAGCTGCGGGACGACACGACCAAGTGGATTCTTCGCCAGGTCCTGTACCGACACGTTCCGGCTGCTCTGATCGAGCGACCGAAGATGGGATTCGGCTTCCCGATCGGTTCGCTCCTGCGAGGGCCGTTGCGTCCGTGGGCGGAGGATCTGCTGGGTGAGTCCCGCCTGCGACGGCAGGGCCTGCTCGATCCCGAGCCGATACGGACAGCATGGCGGCAACACCTCGACGGTCGACGCGACCTGGCCCACGAACTCTGGGACGTTCTCGCCCTGCAGGCCTGGGTGGAGCGCTGGACACCGGGCCTGGGCCGTTAGCTCCGAACGGGGCCCGGACTCCGGGCCGTGACGACGCCGTCCCGGTTCACCGCCCCCGTCCACCGCCGATTCGTCTGGCCACCACCCGAGGGACGAGCCGGCGCCAATCGGCGCCACCGAACGGTGACGGCCGGGTATAGTCGGTGCGCTTGCGATGCGCATGGGGACGGCAGTCGGCAACGACGGGCGCAGATGCCGGCACGAGAAGGGGAGTGGTCATGGCGTCGACAGCCAGTGCCGCGGCCGCCGCGCCGCCGGATGTCCGGCGCGGATGCCGGGTCGTGACCACGGCCATGACGGCGCGACTGCTCCTGGCCAACCAGCTGCGATCCCTGGGTGAGATCTCCTGGACGTTGGTCAGCGGCGACCCGGTCGACGACCTGCCCGACACGGTCGAGGTGGAGGTCGTCCCCATGCGGCGGGAGTTCGCCCTGTCCGACGTGGTCTCCTTCGTCCGCCTGCTGACCTACTTCCGGCGTCAGCGGTTCGACTTCGTGCAGACCCACACCCCGAAGGCCTCGTTCCTGGGGCTGCCGGCAGCCCGCCTGGCCGGGAGCACCGCCATCTACACCATCCACGGCTCCCTGTACTTCGCCGACAACAGCCGGGCCGCCAACATCCTCGGATGGTGCTTCGAACGCTGGTGCTGCCTGTGGGCCCACCGCGTGCTGGTGCAGAGTCGCGAGGACGAACAGGTCCTGCCGAAGGTCGGAATCTGCTCCCGGCGAAAGCTCAGCTATCTGGGCAACGGCATCATGATGGACCGCTTCTCGTCGCCGGTCTCCCCGGCGCTGCGCTCGGAGCGCCCGATCGTCGTGATGGTCAGCCGCCTGGTGCGCGAGAAGGGGTGCGCCGACTTCCTGACCCTGGCGGCGTCGTTGGAGGGTCGGGCCGACTTCGTGCACGTGGGACCGACCGAGCACGACCAGAGCGACGCGCTCTCTCCATCGGAGATCGATGAGGCGTCGGATGCAGGCACGGTGCAATTCATCGGCGATGTCGGCGATGTCCGGCCCTATCTGGCGTCGGCCACCGTGGTCGTGCTGCCCTCCTACCGGGAGGGAATCCCCCGTGCGGTCATGGAGGCCGCCGCCATGGGTCGGCCGGTGGCCGCCTACGACATCCGCGGGGTGCGCGAGGTCATCGATCCGCGCCTGGGGTTGTTGGTCCGGCGAGGGGACCTCGGGGCGTTGACCGACGTGGTGGAGGAGTTGGTGAAGGATCCGGCCCGTTGCGACGAGTTGGGGGACCGGTGTCGACAGTGGGTGGTGGCCCGCTTCTCCGAGGACCTGGTGGTGGCGCGTCTGCGTACGCTCTACTCCTCCATCATGGAGCCGGCCGCATGATGACCGGGATGGTCGTGACCGTCGGCCAGAAGGCAGGTGCCCGTGCCGGACGGTGATTTCGTGAGCTACTTCGAGCAGCGAGCGGATCGGTTCGCGAGCTTCTACTCCAGCGAACCGGTGGCGAGGATGCTCGGCCGCGGTCCGATGTTCGACCGACTGCGCATGACCGTCGACATCGCCTCGGGGCTGTCGGCCGACAGGGTCCTCGACGTCGGATGTGGCAGTGGTCCGCTCTTTGCTCCTCTGGCCACCAAGGGCATCCACGTCACCGGCATCGATCCGGCCGACGCCATGGTCGCACTGGCCAGGTCGGAGGCCTCGTCCTACCCCGGACTCGTCGATGTGGACCAGCGCCGGTGGGAGGACCTCACCGAGGTGGACTCCTACGACCTGGCCGTGGCCCTCGGTGTCCTCGACTACGTGGCGGAGCCGATCCGGTTCCTCGAGCGCATGGGTGGCGCCGCTCCGCATGTGGTCGGATCGTTTCCGGCCCCGGGGTTCAGGCTGAACCTGAGGAAGCGACGCTATGGGGCGCAGGGCGTGACGGTCCACGGATACCAGGCCACCGACTTCCCCTCCCTGGCGGCAGATGCCGGACTGCAGGTGGTCGAGTGCCTTCCGCTGGGGCGGGTCGGCAACGTGGTGCACTTCCGCAGGAGAGCAGCGGTCTCCGGCGACTGAGGGACACTCCGGACGGGTCGTTCCGCACCAACCGCTCCGGTCACCGGCGTCAGGCTCGAGCGGAGGACGGACTCCGGGCTGGAGGGGTCGTCGTACAGCCTCCGAACAGGACCGTGGGTGGGCCCTGCTTGCGGTAGTACCGGTACGGAACAGGTTCGAACTCCCCGAGCCGGTCCTGCTCCGCCGCTCTCAACTTGGTGGTGAACGAGGGTAGGGCTCCGGCTTGGAAGAAGAGCACCTGACCCTGCCGGCAGGCTCGCTCCTGGGTGGGGACCCGGTCCGAGTTGACGAAGAACCGGGCGCTCGTGCTCCAGGCGGTATGGACTACCGCGCCGTTGGCCCGGCCAAAGCCGATGGCTTCCTTCACCTGGACCACCAAGAACACGGCCAACACGGCGAATGCCAACCGATGGACCGTGATCCGACTCGGGGAGTGGAGCGCCGGCCGATGTTTCCACGCATACATGACGATGGCGGTGAGGAGGATGAGGTTCGGCATGACGTATCGGTTGGTGGAAACCGCGCCGAGTGGTCCTGTCCCGCCGCGGCCGAGGGCGATGGTCACGTCGAACGTGAGTGAGAATCCTATGAGCAACAGTGGCAGCGGGACCTGTTCCTCGTCGGCCCGTTGCCGCCACGACTGGATGACGATGAATATGGCCACGGCAAACAGCACGACACCGACCACCTCGAAGCGGTCGAAGTTGCGAACCGGGGAGAAATAGATGATCCCACCGGGGATCACGTTACCGATGAGGGAGAGGAAGAATTTGGCCACCGTCGCCGGATGGTGGACGGCCACGCTCGGCGTGCAGCCGCGGAGGCAACCGTTGTCGTGAACGTCGTACCCCGGCAGATAGAGGGCGACCGTGCCCACGAAGACGACCATCCACGTGACGATCTCGGGAAGGGCCCGGCTCCGACGCGGTGGCTCCGGGTCATGATCCTGGTGCCGGCCCGTCGGCCACAGCAGCGCGATCACTCCCAGTGGCCAGAGGATGAATCCCTGGAGGGTGGAGAGTGAGCCGGCGACGGCAGCGGCAACGGCCACGACGAACCACAGGGTGCGATGACGGGCCGGAACGAGAAGTGAGAACAGCATCAGCACCAGGAACAGGACCGTCAGGTACCAGGACAGCTGAAAGGCCCAGAGGGAGTTCTGGACGTCCGCCCAACTGAACCAGACGACCCCCACGACCAGGACCGGAATGGGTGTGAGCCGTGATCCGAGGTAGCGGTGGAGGAGGCCCAGCAGCAGTGCGTAGGAGGCCGCGAACAGGGCGGCACTGAAGAACACCACCGATCGCAGGTCGAACCGATCCAGGTACCCGAAGACGACATCGATACTGTTGCCCACCAGGAGGCGCGACTCGTTGTACTGGCCCCACAGTTGCCCGGCGGAGAGATGGCCACGGAGGGCGGCGTGGACGAGCGGTGCGACCGACCAGTCGTCACCGTAGAAGGAGTTGACCGCGTAGTGGCCGACAAAATACAGATAGAGGATTGGACCGATCAGCCCGGCGACACATGTCAGGACCGTATTGTGGCGGGCCGACCACGCCGCCACCCTGTCGGCTACGCCGGTGTCGGAGGACACCCAGGTTCCTCAACCCGGACCACTAGCTAGTGGTCCGCGGTCCCGTCGCGCACGAAGTCCTCGTCGGTCCAGGTCGTGATGGGGAACCACCCCAGTACCCGGCGCAACGTGGCCACCTGTTCGTCATCGAGGCGTCGCTGCCACGAGTCGGAGAGTTCGGACGCCACCCGGTTGACGATGTAGCCCGACCCGGGGGTGTTGTGCGCCTCGAGGAACGCCTCGGACGGCTCCCCCCACTCGAGGCCGAGCTCCGTATAGAGCCGCTGGAATTCGGCGGTCGGGTCTATGCACAACTGCTCGTGGGTACGGAGATGCCACTCGGGATGGCGCGAACGGGCGTCCTCGATGACGGCCACCAGCAGCCCGATCCTCCAGCTCATCCGTTCGATGGGGTCGGGACCGGGGAGCGGGACTCCCCACGGCTCGAGGTAACGGGTCCGTATCTCCGATCGGTTCTCGAGGGTCGAGTTGCGGGCATCCTTCAGGTTGACCTCCATCCAGCTGGCCAACACGTTGGCGGGATGCCGGAGCAGGAGGAGCACGTCCACGTCGAACTCGGCGGCCAGCCATTCCGTCGCCAACTGGGCATGGATCGACTTCACCACCAGACGGTTCGGGACCGGGGCGTCGTGGGGAGGACGCGGGTCCCTGGCCACCGTAGCGGCCAACCAGGTCACCGGATCGGGTCGACCCTCGTGGATCCGCTTCGTGAATCCGGGGCCCAGGATCCTGCGGGCCAGGCGCGACCGTCCATCCTCGTGGGCACCGCTGAGGATCCACTCCCACAGCCTGCGGTAGGAGGTGGCCTCGTCGCCGGGTCGGAGAACCGGATACCGGCCCACCTGATGTTTGGCGTGGATGGCGGCCGGGTACTTGTCCTCGTTGTCGGGCTCGAGGATCCGGCCGGTGCCGGCGGCACTACCGAGGGCCCGCAACGTCCAGGTGGTCCCGGAACGGGGCAGGCCCACGATGACGATCGGGCGGCCGTCCGTCACCTGTCGTTCCCCTTCTGCCGGCACCGGTGGGCCGCCGTCATCGCCGCCCCGTAGCTGTCGAGCATCGTCCGCGGCCGACCACGAACACGGACCCTACTCCCGCCCCCCGGGCGTCCCCGCACCGGCGACGGGCGCGTCGGCCGGATGGCGTGGGGAGGACGGTGGTGTCGGGCCGACAGGGCCTGCGGCAACATTGGGCGGAGGGCTCCCCGCCGAGGAGCAGTGTCCGAGTACAACCAGGCCCCCGCAAACTCACGACAGTGGATCGTAACAAATCCGGGTGGCGATCCATTGCTTGTCGGGTCCCGCTCCCTGTGGCATGGTGAGGAAATGCGCCCACCCAGCGTGGCCCGGGCCGCCTTCCGGAGGCTGTCCCCGAGGTCGCAGAGTGCCGTGCTCCACCGCTTCGGCCGCTTCGCCCCGTGGGAGGACGGCTTCGATTTCGAGCCTCCCGCCCTCAGGCCGGGTGAGGAAGTCGGTCCGCCGGACTTCGTGGGCATCGGCGTCCAGAAGGGAGGCACGAGTTGGTGGTACGAGCTCATCTCGGATCACCCCGACGTGTCGACCCGGGGCGACATCCACAAGGAGCGGCACTATCTGTCGCACTGCGGGACCGTCCCCTTCGGTCCGGCCGAGGTGCGGCGGTACCAGGCGTGGTTTCCCCGAGTCCCGGGGACGATCACCGGGGAATGGACGCCCGACTACCTGGGCTATCCCTGGGTACCGACCTTGCTGGAGCGGGCCGCCCCGGAGACCAAGCTGTTGGTCATCCTGCGTGATCCGGTCGAGCGATTCCGCTCCGGCGTGTCCTTCCGGCTGAGCATGGGTGCTTCGGACAACGAGGCCACCATGGCTGATGCCGTCCGGCAGGGCTTCTACGCCCGATGGCTGCACCGATATCTGTCCTCTTTCCCCGCCGAACAGCTGCTCGTACTCCAGTACGAGCAGTGCGCCGCCGATCCGGCCGCCCAGCTGGCTGTCACCTACCGGTTCCTCGGGCTCACCGACCACCACCCCGACGACCTCCGGCGCCAGATCAACGTGTCGGGCGAGAAGCTCCCGCTCGATCCCGAGGCCCGCCGGCGCCTGATCGATCTCTACGCTCCGGATGTGGACGAGCTCATCTCGCTCTTCCCCCACATCGACCGTTCCCTGTGGCCCAATTTCACCGGACACCGTGCGTGACCGGCCGGTGGCGGCAGCTCCGAGGGGGCGGACGACGATGACGTGGCAAGGGTCCGTGGCCGACGCGCTGCATCGGTTGCCACTCCGAGTCCACCGACTTCTTCCCCCCGAGCAACGTGAGGATCTCCGGCATCGACTCGGGCACTTCTACTCCTGGGAGTCCGGCTACGACCTCTCACCCCCACCGATGCGGGCCGGCGAGCGCCCCGGTCCACCGGACTTCGTCGGGGTGGGGGTGATGATGGCCGGCTGGAGCTGGTGGTATCGGCTCGTTGCCAGCCATCCGGACGTGTGGTCGCGAGCCGACATCCCGGTGGCGCGGCACTATCTGTCGCACTTCTGCACCGCTCCCTTCGGGACCGACGAGGTCCAGCGTTACCACGGCTGGTTTCCCCGTCGGGAGGGAACCCTGACCGGCGAGTGGACCGCCAGCTACTCGGTCGAACCATGGGTGGCGCCGCTGCTGGCCCGGGCCGCTCCCGACGCCCGCCTGCTGCTGATGGTCCGGGACCCGGTCGAGCGGCTCCGGTTGGGGTTGGCCGCCACCATCGACAGCCGGGGTCCCCAGGTGGGCGCCCAGACCGCAGCGGCCCTCGATCGTGGTTTCTACGGATCCCAGCTGCGTCGCCTGCTCGAGTTCTTTCCGCCCGAGCAGGTGCTGACCCTCCAGTTGGAGCTGTGCCGGGCCGATCCGGTGGGTGAGTTGGCCCGGACGTTCCGGTTTCTCGGGCTCGACGATTCCCACCGCCCGGCCGCCGGGCCACAGCCACCTGGTTCGACGGTGGGGACGACCCCAGCTGAGGACGATCCGGACACGGTGCGTCGCCTGGTCGGGCTCTACGGGGACGACGTCGTCGAACTGCGGACGTTGGCGCCCCAACTCGATCTCAGGCTCTGGCCTCATTTCGCCCACCTGGCCGACGAAGGCCCGTCCGGTCGAGGATGATGGCGGTGTCGGTCCACCCCGACCCGATCCACGGCCCAGTCCTCCTGCAGTAATGTTCGCCTGGCCATGAGTGTCGGTGACAGCAGGTCCACGGGGGGGCGACGGTGATTCCAGTGCAGATCGTGGAACGACTTCGCTGCCCGAGCTGCGGTGAGCCGATGACGGTCGTCGACGGAGAACAGGTCGTGCGGTGCACAGCCGGCCATGGCTACGAGGTACGCAACGGGTATCTGGACTGCTCGCAGGGTTCGGTGGCGGAGGGCACCACCGGGCAGACGTTGGCCAGCTTCGGTTTCGAGTGGAACAGCTTCGACGACGTCCGCGACGAGGACGAAGGATTCGCCGAGGTCTACTTCAGAGATATCGATCTGGCCGGTCTTGAGGCCCGGGTGGGCCTGGATGCCGGATGCGGGAAGGGTCGTTACACCCGGTTTTTGGCCGAGCACCTCGGGGCTGTGGCCGCACTCGACGGTTCGGCCGCAGTCGAGGCGGCGGCGCGCAACCTGTCCGGCATTCCCTCGGTCCTGGTGGTCAAGTCGGATCTTCGGACCGCTCCCTTCGCTCCCGAAAGCTTCGACTTCATCTCGAGTCTCGGTGTGCTCCACCACCTCGACGATCCACAGGCGGGATTCGACCGCCTGGTCACCCACCTCGCGCCCGGTGGGCAGATCCTCCTCTACCTCTACAGCCGGCCCCCGACGTTCGGACTCCGGGCCGCGGCCCTGGGCCTGGCCGCGGCAGTGCGCTCCGTCACGGTGCGACTTCCGCACCGGATCCTGAAACTGGTGAGCGCTCCCATCGCCGTGCTCCTCTACGGTGGGGTGGTCCTACCCGGCGCCTACGGAGACCGTGAGGGGGTGGCGGGGCTGTCCAGACTGCCCATGGACGCCTACCGAGGAAAGCCGCTGCGCAGCCTGGTGCTGGACACGTTCGACCGACTCAGCGCCCCTGTCGAGCATCGCTACGTCTGGAAGGATCTGGAGCCGTGGTTCCGCCAGGCCGGGCTGGTCGTGGACGCGGCCCGGGACGAGACGGGTTGGTTCATCGTGGCGCACAAGACCTGAGTGCCGGGGGGAGGTCCGACGTGCACGATACGAAGCCACGCATCATGGCGTTGGTGCTGACCCACAATGCACCGGAGTCACTGGATCGCTGCCTCCGCGCCATTGCCGCTCAGACCTCTCTACCCGAAACCGTGCTGGTCGTCGACAACGCCAGCGACCCCCCGGTGATCGTCGACGGGACGTCCTCGTTGCCGGTCCGGGTGGTGCGTTCGGAGGTCAATTCCGGGCCGGCGGGTGGCTACGCCCAGGCGCTGTCCGAGTTCGTGGCCACCGACTTCACCCACGCCTGGGTCCTGGACGACGACATGCTCCCCGAGCCGGAGTGCCTCGAGCGCCTGTGGACGGTGGCGAGCAAGAGTCCCGAGACGGCGTTCGTCTTCCCCTGGTCCCGGCAACCCGACGGTTCGATCGGCGTGTGGCCGTCGTGGTGCGGGTTCGTCGTGGCCCGCCAGGTGGTCGAGGCGGTCGGCCTCCCGATGCGGGAACTCTTCTGGTGGGCGGAGGACACGGAGTATCTGCAGTGGCGTATACCCGAGGCCGGCTACGAGCTCCAGGTCGTCAGCGACGCCATAGTCAACCACGACGCCATCCGGCACGGTGACGGCTTTCCGTTGTGGAAGTACTACTACGAGTCGCGCAACATGCTTTACGTGCACATGTACGTGAAGCGTCGGCTGGGCCGTTATCCACGCAGCGTGTCCAAATTGTTCGCCCGTGCCATCCTGCGGGAGGAAGGGGGCCGTCTCCGCCGGGTCTCGGTGATGATCCGGGGGCTCTGGGACGGAGCCCGGGGGAAGTTGGGCATCCGGTACCCGGTCATGCCGATGCAGGAGCGCAAAGGGAAGCTGTGACCGGCCCGTGACCGGTGACGATCAGGCCCGGACGTCCTTCAGCGGCAATTGACCGACAGGCCGGCTGACGAAGTCGTTGTACTGCGGGTGCACGAAGTCGTGCGTGACATAGACCTGGCGATGCCATACGGACAATGCCCGGGACGAGAGGTTGTAGGCCGGCGAGATCTTTTGGTTGGCATGAGAGGCGTTGAATTCTCGGATGGCCAGGCGTTCACCGGTGTAGTCGCTGAAGAGGGAGATCTCGTTGCCGATGATGTCATCGAAGTAGGTGAAGATTCGGGGAAGGCGGCGCGTCGGCTCGATGTCGAAGAGCTTGAGGGCGGCCGCGGTGGACGAATACAGGTCCATGTCGTGGAGGACCGCCCCGACCGGGGCAGGATCGTGCTCATCCACGAACCGGGGGAGCGTGTCGTCGATGTCGCCCAATATCAGCGTGGCGGACTGAAGTCGACTCCGCAGCGCTTCGGCGTCCATGTCG
Organism: uncultured Acidimicrobiaceae bacterium; assembly: GCA_963756515.1. Taxonomy (GTDB): domain Bacteria; phylum Actinomycetota; class Acidimicrobiia; order Acidimicrobiales; family RAAP-2; genus Bog-756. The sequence goes on along the minus strand of CAVWNV010000011.1, from coordinate 358,584 downwards.
TAGAACCCGCCCTTCCAGTGGTAGGGAAGGTCTCGATAGTCGGTCGGTGGCGGCAGTCCCCGGCCGGTGTCGAACCCGTAGACGTCGATGGTGACGCCGAGCGCCTCCGACCACTTCCGCGCATGACGTTCCAGCGCCACCAGACCGTTGCCTCCGGCCACACCGAACTCGATGACGCTGATGCGGGACAGCCCCAGCCGCCTGGCCAGTCGCGCCGCCCCTCGCACGCAGTAAGCGTAGGCCGGCCGGTCGACCGCCCCTATTTCGACGCGCCACTCGTAGCTGCCGAGTTCCTTCTTTCGGACGACGTCCAGCGTCCAGTCGCGGAGGCGGTACGGGTTGACGGCCATGCCGATGGCCCGGTACTTGAGTTGCTCCACCAGGGGGATCATGCCGCGCCAACAGTGTCGAAATGACGGGCAGCATGCCCCCCAACCACTAGTGACCAAGCCGCAGCCTTCGCCATGGGACGAGCCTACAGGATGCTTTGACCTCAGAAAGGGGCTGCGAACTGGATGAACAGGTGACCGGACCGCGGGGCAACCTGTACCCGAGCGGGCCCCGGACCCGAGGACCCGGCTCGAAATCGCCGACGTCCCGGCCCCGCCTCGGATGTCGGCGTCCACGGCGCCTGCGTCGCGTGGCGGTCCGGCGCGACCGGCGGGGCTATGGGATCCTTGCGGTCATGCCGGTGGCGATGAGGGTGGCGCGTTGACAGTGGCTCAGGACCGACCGTACTGTTTTTCGACGTGGACGCTGGCGACGCCGAGGGGAGTCTGGTGAGCAGGCGCGAGCCTCGGGACCGCTCGGTTCAGGCCGTCGGATCGGAGGACGGTCCCCAGGTGAAGCTCGTCGTATGGGATCTCGACGGAACCCTGTGGTCGGGCACCATGAGCGAAGAGGAGGTGGCTCTCGAACCGTCACGGATCGAACTCATCCGGGCGCTCAACCGGAGGGGGATCGTGAACTCGATCTGCTCCAAGAACGACATGGCGGAGGTGCGGGCGTTTCTCCAGGAGGAGGGAGTGTGGTCAGAGTTCGTCTTCGCCAGCGTCGATTGGTCACCGAAGGGATCCCGCGTGGCCCAGATCGTCGAGAACATCCAACTCCGTGCGGAGAACGTCCTGTTCATCGACGATATGGTCATCAACCGTGAGGAGGTGCGGGCATCGGTCCCGGGCATCCAGACGGCCGGACCCGAGATCATCGACCGTCTTCTGTCCCTGCCCGCGCTGGAGGGAAAGGACGACAACGGGCTCTCGAGGCTTCGTCAGTACCGGGTGCTGGAGGAGAAGCTCTCCGACCGGGCCGCGTCGGCGAACACGAACGAGGAATTCCTGCGATCGTGCGACATCCGGGTGGGTGTGTACGCCGCCGGTGAGGACGAATCCGCCCGCCTATTCGAACTGGTCAACCGTACCAACCAACTGAACTTCACCAAGCGGAGACCCACCGAGGGCGAGTTTGTCGATCTGCTCAGGGATCCGGGCCGTCGCTCGGGCTACATCCGGGTGCGTGACCGCTACGGTGACTACGGCATCTGCGGCTTCTTCTCCCTCTCCGAAACAGGCGATGTCCTCACCGATTTCCTGTTCTCGTGCCGGGTGCTCAACATGGGGGTCGAGCAATGGGTCTACGACCACCTGGGTCGGCCGACGTTGTCGGTGGTGGGTGACGTGGCATCCTCACCCACCGGTTCGGTCGACTGGATCACCGAGGACGAAGAGGGTTTCGATCCGTCCGATGATCGTGACGCGGCGAGCGCCGACACTCCACCTGCTGACACGACCTCCGACCGTCGGGGGAGGGTGCTGATGGTCGGGGGGTGCGATCTGATGACGACCGCTCATTTCCTGGGCGGGCAGATCCAGACTGAATTTCATCGAAACAGCCCGAGTGGTGGTCTCATCCACAACGAGCACACCGATCTGCTCAGACAGGCGTCGGTCGGGATCACCCCGGAACAGCGCGCCGTGGTGGATCGTCTTCCCTTCCTCGACCAGAAGGTGTTCGCTCCCGCCGCCCTCGACACCCGCTACGACATCCTCGTGTACAGCCTGTTGATGGACTACACCCAGGATCGATACCGCCACCGCACCACCCGACTGATCGTTCCGTGGAATCAGCTCGACGTGGACGCCACCGATAGCGCCTTCTGGCCCCGAATCGAGGCGAAATTCGGTCACGAGGGCGTCGACCGGGCCTTCCTGACCTGGTTCTCCGAGCAGTTCGAGCGGATCGGGGCTCTGACGGCGGAACAGCTTCAGGACAACGTGAAGTGGTTGGCGGGGACGGTCCCCCCGGGCGCACGCCTGATTCTCCTCAACGGTGCAGAGGTACCGGTCGACTACCCCGGGGAACCACTCCGACATCTGCGCCACGAGGAGATGAATGAAGCCTTGGACCGGGTGGTCGAGGATCTTGTGAACACCACCGTCTGCGACGTTAGGAAGTTTGTGCTCACCGAGGACGATCTGAGCCGCGACATACGGCACTACCGCCGGCACGTCTACGTGCGTATGGCCGAGGAGATCCAAGCAGCCGCGGGGTCGAGCCTCGATGTCGTCCGGCCCAGGCCCAAGGGTCGAACCTGGAGAAGGATCCGACGAGTCGCCGGCCGCGTCCGGCGCCGGCTCCGACCCGTCGATCCGCAGTCTCCGGCCGCGGGCCAGCCCGGCCGGAAGGCCGCCTAGTGCTCGAAGGTCTGTGGCGAGCGGTTGCGGGCCAACGAAGCCAGGGCGGCCTCCACGGTATCGACCTCACGACCCAGGGCCAGTCGATCCACCACGGCCTCACGGCACCGGTCAGCCAGGCCCGGGTCGGACGTCCGCCATCCCTGGAGTTCGTTGATGTGGGCGGCGAGGTCTCCGGAATTGCCGGGGGACACCAGGTGCTTGCTCAGCCATCCGGTCAGGATCTCCGGATTTCCGCCCACGTGTGACGCCAGAACGGGCACGCCGCAGGCCAGGGGTTCGATGACCGAGCGGGAGAAGGGCTCTGGCCATACGCTCGGTGCCAACGCCACGTCGGCGGTTTGGATCAACGGGAGGACGTCCCGTCGCGATCCGAGCCACAGCACGTCCATCGGTCCACTCAGTGACCGGAGCGTGGCCATATAGCGCTCGGAATCCTCCGGCGCCTCGCCGACGGACGGACCGCCGACAACGACCAGGCGGAAGTCGGGCTGCTTGGCCGCCACCATCCTGCACGCCGTGATGAGGACGTCGAGACCCTTTTCGGGACTGATCCGACCGGTGTAGACGGCCACGAATGCCTTCGGATCGATCCCCAGTTCTCTGCGGGTGGCGACGCGGTCGGTGGCCGGGGCGGGCACGTAGTACTCCATATCGATCCCGGTGTGCACCACGATCATGCTTTCGGCCGGCAGTCCCGTGCCCCGCCACAGATCGGCCGTGTCGAACGAGACCGAGAGCGTCATGTCCACATGGGTGAGGCTTCGCCGCACCACGAAAGGAAGGACGGCTGGTTGGGGCAGGCAGAGGTGCAGGACGACAGGGATGCGAGCCAGCTTTCCCACCACGGCGGCGAAAGGCAGGTCGAGGTAACGGAAGACGTAGATGACTTCGGGATTCACCCGCACGGCGGCGCGAGTCGCTTCGACGACCTCGCGGGACGAGATGACGGGTTCGTGGCTGCGGGGCAGTGTGCCCCCCACCTGGACCATCGACGAGGTGAGCTTCTGCCAGTCATCGGTGAAGTCGCCAGGCGTCACATAGATCAGGTCGACCCGATGGCCCCGCTCGGCCAGCGCCGTGCACATGGTGAGCTGGGTACGCTCGAGCCCTCCTCGGGCCCCGAGGTAGTTGGCAACGGTGAGGATCCGCACCCGGACAGTCTGACATAGGGCCCCCGGACGTCACGCGTCGAATCAGGTACCCGTCGACAGGAACGGCCCGGCTACCGTCCCCTGCCCTCGACACGGGCGATCGCCGACCGGAGAGGCCGGGTCACCTTCCAGCTCGTCGATTCGTGGATGTTGGCCAGCTTCCGACCGGCGCCGTCGAGATCATGCTGGGCCTGTTCGAGTCGGCGGAGGAGAAGGTCGCGGGCCCGACGGATGTCTTCGAGCGCCCGGAGCGTGTCCCCGTGGGCGTGGCGTTCGTAGAAGAGGTCCCGTTCCACCGCCCGCAGTTGGGCGAGGACCGACGCCAGCCTGGCCCGGGTGGACCAGAAGGCCTGGTGGGCGGCCTCGGTCACCCGGTCCTGACGGGTGAGGTCACGACGGGTGTCGAGGAGGGCCGTCGTCCAGGCCGACTCCATGGGCGGGGGATCCTCACGGTACGGGCGGTGGACGCCGTTGGCTCTCTCCAGGCAGGCGAGAAGCTGGCGCTGCTCGGCGGTGACGAGCGCCTCATCGTCCGCAGAGAACTGATCGGGCTGGTGCTTCAGGTCGCGGGCGATGGCGGCCGCGGCCCGGTCGAGGTCCCAGCGGCCCTCGACCGCCGCGAATAGGTCCGACCCGCGCAACCACTCGGCACACCGGTCGACGAATCCGGCCGGGTCGGCCACGGCGTCGTCGAACTCGACACCCAGGGTGTCGATGCCGGCGAGACCCTCGAGGGCGACGCGGTTGTACCGCTCCCAGAGGGCCAGACCGACAACGAGCGGCAGTCCGTCCCGCCGATGCAGGGAGTGGGCCACGGCCAACGGGTTCCGCCATACGAACACGGCCGCCATCGGACTGGGCAGCTGCGTCCGCCAGTAGGGGAGCAGCAGGCACAGCCGCGGGTCCTTCCAGACCGCCGGTCCCTCGTCCGGGTACGCCCCCGCCATCGTGGCCCGCGGTTCGCTTCCCTCGAGGATCGAGGCGCTGTGGACCCAGTGCCGCGGCAGGTCGGGCGGTGCGTCCCAACTGCCTCCCAACCGGTTGAGCAACCCTTCGTTGAGCAGGCCGAGGGACAGACTCTCCCAGTGTTCGGGATTGCTCTCGGACCACTCCATACGGTCATCGGGATGCACCTGGTTCAGGCCCAGCGCTCCCAACGCCCCGGCCAGGGCCGAGGTGCCGCTCCGGTGCATGCCGACCACCACCACCCACGGACCCGCGGTTATCTTCGTCACGGTCGGCTCAACGCAGTCGCCGGTAGGCCTTCTGGAACGCCGCACCGGTGCGCGGGGACTTGTAGGCGATGTCGAGGGCCCGTTGCTTCCACCAGGGGAGCGAGCTGCCGGGCACCACGGACGGCTGGTAGGACACGCCGCGGCGGCTCTGTTCGCTGGCCATGAGGCCAGCCGAGGTGAGGTAGTCGCGTACCGGTCGGGTGTCCACGGTCGGGAACTGGGCCTGGTCGCCGCGGGCAGGGTCTTCAGGCCCGACGGCCTGGAGGAACGACGTGGGAGGGGCGGTGATCGGAACCGGTTTCATGGCCCAGACGAACTGCTGGACCAAGCTGTTCGGGTTGAAGGTCTCCGACAAGGAGCGCAGTGCGCCGATCATCTCCACCGGAAGCCCGTCGTTCAGTTCGCGGTCGTACTGGTCGGTGTGGACCGTCTGATAGTCGTCGCGCTCGACCACCTTCCAGCCGCACCGGCGGAACATCCGCTCGAGTGTCTGCTCCGTGAAAAACCGGAGATGCGTGCTGTCGAGCATCCCGGTCTCGGTGGGGATCCACCGGCCGCACAGGAGCCGGAGCCCGAGGTCGAAATGGGCGGCGTTGGGCACCGACACCACCAGGGCGGGCTCGCCGTGCTTCAGCGACCAGGACGACAGGGTGGCCAGCAGCTGCTGGGGTTGGGTCAGGTGTTCGATGACGTCCAACAGCAGGAGAGCCCCGACATCGCCGAGGTCGTCGAGGGTGGACTGGACCACGTCGAGGTCGGTGAGGTCGCACTGGGTGGCCTCGATCCCGGCCTTCTTCATCAGGTCCACCGCCACGGGATGGAGCTCGAGCCCGTGGTAGGTCAGCCCGGCCTGTCGCAGGGCGTGGCTCACCACCGCCGTCCCCGCCCCGAGATCGACCACCTTGGACTCGGGTCCGCTCACCAGGGTGTGCACGAGCCCGGCGGCATGGCCGACGGCGCTGTCGTGCTGGAAGGGGTAGACGTAGTCGTACGCCTCCTCGGGGGCCACGTCACCGTTGGTGTCGGTCTTGCGGAGCTCGCCGGGGCGGAGCTGTCCGTTGTTCCCCGATCCGAGCATGACGGCCCGGGTGGCCTCGAGGAAGGCCCGACCATAGCGCTGGTCGGGTTCCAGATGGTTTCCCTCGGCCCATTCGTTCCAGGCCACGATGAACAGGTAGTTCTCCTCCGGGCGAACCTTGGACACGGAGTCGACGGCCTGGCGGAGCCAGCGTTCGTAGGCCTCGGGGGTGGCCCCCTCGAAGATGGTGGCCGCGTAGGGTCGCCGGGCCGAGTTGTCCCAACCCACCATCACCGATGGGAACCGCTTCCACGGCGGGGCCGGCTTCCACAACTCGGCCACGTAAGCCGACTCGTAGTCGAGGATGCGGTGACCCCGGGTCCCTTCGACAGGCTGGAAGACCTGGTCCCCGGAGAACGGCATGAAACCCACGCTGGCATCGAGGCCGAAGGCCTCGGGTCCGCCCGGGGGCGGTCCATGGCTCTCCACCCAGCACAGGTACAGGTCGGGGAACCCCAACTTCTGGGCCTCGGTGCGCCAGATGTCGGTGGTGCGTCTGGTGTCGGGGAGCTGCTGGGCGCGGTAGATGAGCATGAGTGGTCGGCCGTCGATCTTGATGTAGCGGTCGTCGGCGAAGGCATTGGCCAACCACCGGATGTGGGCCAGGTCGTCGTCGTCGCTGAACTCCTGGGGCATCAGCACCCGACCGGTGCTGGCGTCCCAGTTCCGGGTCCACTCCTCGTTGGCCCAGCACAGGGCGAAGGGCAGGTCGGGTGACCCGGAAGCCAGCACCTCGTCGAAGGGCCGCTCCAACAGGCGCTTCCCGTGGAACCAGTAGTGGTAGTAGACGAAGCCGGAGATCCCGTGGCTGGAGGCCAGGTCGGCCTGGGCCTGGCGCACCTCAGGGAGGCGCAGGTCGTAGTAGCCGAGCTCCGAAGGGACATGGGGCTGGTAGTGACCGGGGTAGAGGGGCCGGGTCCGGTTGACATTGGTCCACTCGGTGAACCCTCGGCCCCACCATTCGTCGTTCTCGGGGATCGGGTGGAACTGGGGCAGATAGAAGGCCAGCGCCTTCGGTACGTTCTCCTTCACCCTCACCTTCGCCGCCGGCGCCTTGGCCACGGCCGGCGTGGTGGCGGGCGCGGCTCTCTTGGCCGTCGAAGCGCTGGCCCCCTGGGCCGGGCTGCCGGCGGCCTTCTTGGCCGGGCCACCGGCGGCCTTCCTGGCCGGGCCACCCGTCGCCTTACCAGCCGTACCGCCTGTCGCCCCCTTGGCCTTCGGGGCGGTGGAACGCTTGGCCGTCCCGCCTGTGGCCTTCTTGGCCGTACCGCCTGTGGCCTTCTTGGGCGCAACGGCCGCGGCCTTCTTGGGCGTTACCCCAGCTTCCCCCTGCTTTTCCATGGGCACGATGATACGGCAGACGATGGGCCGGGACGCAAGGGCCCCGCGCCGGTCGATCGGATCAACGTGCCGGCCTCATCGGGCCGACGACGCGATGACCTCGATCACCCGGGCCTGATCATGGGGGGAGAGGGCCGAACCGGTGGGCAGACAGAGACCGCGTGCGAATACGGCCGCGCACGCGTCGCCTCCCACGGTCGGTGTTCCTTCGAACACCGGTTGCAGATGGAGGGGCTTCCAGGTCGGCCGGGCCTCGATGTCCTCCGACTCGAGGGCCAGGCGGATCTGCTCGCGATCCGACCCGAAGAGGTCGGGGTCGACCACGATGCAGGTCAGCCACCAGTTGGGCTCGCCGTAGGAGGCGACCGGCATGAACTCGATCCCCGGGAGCTCCGACAGGGCGGCCCGGTAGGCCTGGTCGATGGCCCGACGTCGGTCGATCCGCGAGTCGAGCCCCATGAGCTGGGCCCGCCCCAGGGCAGCCAGGAGGTTGCTGAGCCGGTAGTTGTAGCCGAGCACCGAGTGCTCGTAGTGGGGGAAGGGGTCACGGGCCTGGGTGGCCAGGTGGCGGGCCTGGTCGATCAGCTCGGCCGAGTCCGATACGAGCATGCCGCCGCCGCTGGTGGTGATGATCTTGTTGCCGTTGAACGAGAAGACCCCGGCCCGACCGAACGACCCGGCCGGCCGGCCGCGGTAGGTGGCACCGAGTGCCTCGGCGGCGTCCTCGACCATGGCGATCCCGTACTCCTCGCACAGCTGACCCAGCGCGTCGTAGTCGGCGGTCTGCCCGTAGAGGTCCACGGTCACCAGCGCCCGCGGCAGCCGACCCTGGCCGGCCCGGACGGCCAGCTCCTCGGCCACCAGGCCGGGGTCGATGGTCCAGTTGGTCGGGGAGGAGTCGACGAAGACCGGCGTGGCCCCGAGGTAGGTCACGGCGGTGGCGCTGGCCACGAAGGTGAACGAGGGCACGAGGACCTCGTCCCCCGGCACCACACCGACCAACAGGAGGGCCAGATGGAGCGCGGCCGTGCCGCTGGACAGGGCCACGGCGTGGGCGACACCCGCCCGTTGGGCCAGCTCCTCTTCGAAGGCGTCGACATCGGGACCGACCGGTGCGATCCAATTGGAGTCGAAGGCGTCGAGCAGCATGCGTCGCTCGTCGTCACCCACCTCCGGTGGTGACAGGTAGATCCTGCTCATGTCCTGGCCTCCTCGTCGGGGGTGAGTGCGCCGGTGGCCGCGGCTCCGGCCACCAGTAGCAGCGTCGTGGCCGCGTCGACGGCGACGGCGGCGGTCATCGATATCAGGTGCACCGCCACCAGCACCCCGGTGGCCACGAGCGCGCTGGTGACGATATAGACACCGCTGGCCGCGACCACCGGCCAACCGCGTTGGACCAGTCGGTCGTAGGGATGGCCACGGTCGCCGGTGACGAGCGACTGCCGGCTCCGGACCCGCCGGATGACGGCGAAGGCCACCTCGGCCGAAGGCACTGCCACCAGGGCCAGCGCGGCCACGCCCACCGGAGTGGGCACGCCCGGAGCCCAGGCCGTGGTGACCAGGATCACCAGGGCCGTGCCCAGGAGGTACGCGCCCCCGTCACCCAGGTACACCCGGGCCGGGGGGCGGTTGTAGACCAGGAAGGCCACCAGCGCCGCCGCCGTGGCCACGGCCAGCTGCCGCCCTGACCCGTGGACGGCCACGGCGAAGGCCACGGCGGCCACGGCCACCACCCCGGAGGCCAGCGTGTCGAGCCCGTCGATCAGATTCACCCCGTTGACGACCAGCAGCGTGACGGCGACGATGGCCAGGGCGCCCACGGCTCCGTCGAGATGGACCGGACAGGTCACCACCACGGTGACGCCGACGGCCAACTGACCCACGACCCGCGCCAGTGGTGGGAGGTCGAACCAGTCGTCGGACACCCCCAGGGCCAAGGCCAGAGCCAGGGGGATGAGGGTCGTCGGCCGGCCGGTGGCGGCTCCGACCACCAGGCCGGCGAAGACGGCCACGCCCCCGAGGTACGGCACCGGCGCCGTCTGCAGCTTGAGCGACCCGGGCCGGTCCACGATGCCGGTGCGGTTGGCCACGGTGATGACCAGGGGGGTGAGGATCAGGGTGGTGGCGGCGGCGATCACCGCGATCACGGTGAGACTCACGCCGGCCGGTCCCGGTCCCACTGCATGAGCAGGGACGCGGTACCGGAGTGGAGTTCGAATCGTTCGACTTCCCCGAAGCCGGCTCGCCGGTAGAGCGATACGGCCGCCATGTTCTCGGCTCCCACCACCACGTGCGCGGCGTCACCACCCCGAGCGGTCACTTCGGAGAGGAACGCAGTGACCAGACTCCAGCCTGCCCCCTTCCCCTGGAACGACCCGTCCACCGCCACGGCCAAGAGCTCGGCCCCCCGGCCGGTGCCGGCCCCCCCGGACCCGTGCCGAAGGGTCTCGACCACCCGTCGCCACTGGGAGATCAGGTGCCGGCACGAGCCGAGCGCGGCCGCCACCCCGTCACGGACCAGGAAAGCCCGGTACAGCTGTCCGACGTCGGTTGACCCGGCGATGAATCCCACCGCCTCCCCCTCACTCTCGCCCATGATGAGGAAGGATCCGGGATCGAGGCTGATCCTGCGGTAGAGGCGGGCCAGGAAGCTGGGGCCCAACACCGACAGGAACCCCTGCGAGATCTGGCTGGCGTGCAGGTCGGCGGCGGTGCGGGCATCGGACGCCGTGCCCGGGCGGACCCGCACGGTTTCGGGCGGCCCGCCTCGGCGTGGCCGCGCCGCGTGCCATGGGCCCGGATCGTCGTGGCCGGCACCGTCCTGGGCCATCGGGCGTTCTCCTCCGTTCGGCCCCATCGTCGTCTCCCCCGAGCTCGAGCGGCAGGGCCGGATCGCTGCCAGCCGGCCGTCACACCAGGTCGACCAGTGTACGGCCTGTTCCCATACGCGGGGCTAGCGGCTAGATTCGTGGGTCATGGATAGGGGTTGGGGCGCAGGCGGATCGGGTCAGTACCAGCTGACGCAGTTGCAGAGCATCGAGGCACAGTCGATCCACATCATCCGGGAGGTGGCGGCGGAGTTCGAGCGCCCGGTCCTGCTCTTCTCCGGCGGCAAGGACTCGGTGGTGATGCTGCGACTGGCACAAAAGGCCTTCTGGCCTGGCCGTATTCCCTTCCCGGTCATGCACATCGACACGGGCCACAACTTTCCCGAGGTGTTGGAGTTCCGCGACCGCTGCGTCGACGCCCTCGGGGCCACCCTGGTGGTGGCGTCGGTGCAGGAGTCGATCGACTCCGGCCGGGCCGTCGAGGAGGTCGGTCCCGACCCCTCCCGCAACCGGCTCCAGACCCGCACGCTGCTCGATGCCATCGCCGAGCACCGTTTCGACGCGGTGTTCGGGGGCGCCCGTCGCGACGAGGAGAAGGCCCGGGCCAAGGAGCGGGTCTTCTCCTTCCGGGACGAGTTCGGCCAGTGGGATCCGAAGAATCAGCGCCCCGAGCTCTGGTCCCTGTACAACGGGAGACACCGGGCCGGGGAGCACATCCGGGTCTTTCCGCTCTCGGACTGGACCGAGTTGGACATCTGGCAGTACGTGATGGACGAGGACATCGATCTCCCGACGATCTACTACTCCCACCGGCGCCAGGTGTTCCGACGCGACGGCATGCTGCTCTCGGTCGGTCCGTTCGTCTCGCCCCGCGACGAAGAGGAGGTCTTCGAGGCCACGGTGCGCTACCGCACGGTGGGGGACATGACCTGCACGGGCGCGGTGGAGTCCACGGCGGTCTCTGCCGAGGACATCGTCATGGAGGTGGCCGCCTCGCGACTGACCGAACGGGGCGCCACCCGAGCCGATGACCGGGTGAGCGAGGCCGCCATGGAGGACCGTAAGCGCGAGGGGTACTTCTGATGGAGCTGCTCCGCCTGGCCACGGCAGGATCGGTGGACGACGGCAAGAGCACCCTGATCGGTCGGCTGCTCTTCGACTCCAAGGCCATCTTCGAGGACCAGCTGGAGTCGGTGGAGCGCGTCAGCCGCCAGCGCGGCGACGAGTACACCGACCTGGCCCTCCTCACCGACGGTCTGCGGGCCGAGCGCGAGCAGGGGATCACCATCGATGTGGCCTACCGCTACTTCGCCACCCCGGTCCGGAAGTTCATCATCGCCGACACCCCCGGCCACATCCAGTACACCCGGAACATGGTGACGGGGAATTCGACCGCCGACCTGACCATCGTGCTGGTCGACGCGCGCAAGGGCATTGTGGAACAGACCCGTCGTCACGCGTTCCTGGCCTCGCTGCTCCGGGTTCCCCACCTCCTCCTGTGCGTCAACAAGATGGACCTGGTCGGTTACGACCGCGACGTGTTCGAGTCGATCCGCGAGGAGTTCGCGGCCTTCGCCAGCCGGCTGGACGTGGCCGACCTCAGCTTCATCCCCATCTCGGCGCTCCAGGGCGACAATGTGGTCCAGCGCTCGAGCAATATGCCCTGGTACGAAGGGGCATCGCTCCTCCACCACCTCGAGCAGGTCTACATCTCCTCGGACCGCAACCTGATCGATCCCCGGTTGCCCGTCCAGTGGGTGATCCGGCCCCAGGCCACCAGCCAGCCCGACTACCGGGGCTATGCCGGCCGGGTGGCCGGTGGGGTCTTCCGGCCCGGCGACGAGGTGATGGTCTTGCCTTCGGGACTGACCACCACGGTGGCGGGGATCGATACCTTCGGCGGTCCCATCGACGAGGCCTACCCGCCCATGTCGGTGACCGTTCGGCTGAGCGACGACGTCGACGTTTCTCGAGGGGACCTGATCTGTCGGCCCATGAACCAGCCGACGGTGGGCCAGGACCTCGACGCCATGGTGGCGTGGATGACGGAGCGGCCCCTCAAGCCCGGGGACTTCCTGGCCCTCAAGCACACCACCCGCTGGGTGCGGGCCGTGGTCCGGGACCTCCACTACCGGCTGGACGTCAACACCCTCCACCGCGACGAGGCCGCCCCCTCGCTCGGACTCAACGACGTCGGACGGGTGAGCCTCCGGGTTACACAGCCGCTCTACTACGACAGCTATCGTCGAAATCGACAGACCGGTTCGTTCATCCTTGCCGCCGAAGACACCAACGTCACCGTCGGTGCCGGCATGTTGCACGGTCCCGATTGAGGCCGTCGTGAACGAGAGGACATCGTCCAACGTCACGTGGCACCCCGGGCACGTGACCCGCGAAGTGCGCCAGGAGCACCTCGGCAGCCATGGCGCCACGCTGTGGCTCACCGGGCTCTCCGGGTCGGGGAAGTCGACGGTGGCGGCAGCCATCGAACACCGGCTGGTGATGCAGGGCCGGAGTGCCTTTCGACTCGACGGTGACAACCTGCGGACCGGGCTGAACGGGGACCTCGGATTCGGACGGGCCGACCGGGAGGAGAATGCCCGTCGTGCCGCCGAGGTGGCCTGCCTGTTCGCCGATGCCGGCACGGTGGCCATCGTGGCGCTCATCAGTCCCTACGCCGGGTCGCGTCGCCTGGCCCGTCAGATCCACGAGCGGGCCGGCCTGGCCTTCGTCGAGGTGTACATGGACGCGTCGGTCGACCTGTGCACGACACGTGATCCGAAGGGTCTCTACGCCAAAGCGTCGACGGGGGAGATCCGCTCCTTCACCGGCGTCGACGATCCCTACGAGGTACCGGAGACCCCGGATCTGGTCATCCGGTCGGGGACCCACCTGGTGGAGGCGGTGGATGCCGCGTTGGGAGCACTGGACCGGGTTGAACGAGCGCGCCGCGTTGGCAGCACTGGACCGGGTTGAACGAGCGCGGCGCCAGCCAGCGCCGGCAGGTCGCCCTGATCGTGTCAAGGGGTAGGCGGTGAATGACCACTGAGTGTAATTGTTCAACCTCTCCACGCAGTCGAAGGTGTGTCGGCGGCGGATGAAGGGGTAGTATCGACGAAGGAATTCGTTACAGCTGCGAAGTAATTCAGGGGCATCGGGGTTAGCGCTGATGCGCCGGTTACGGGAATGGTGGGCAGTTGTCGGAGCGTGTCGGAGCGCATCGCCAATCCAAAAGGTAATCAATGCAGAAGCGACGAATGCGAGGGAGATGTAGGGGATCCGTCGTCGCCATCGCCATGGTGACGGTCGGGATGATTGCCGCCATCTCCGGGACCGCATCGGCCTCGGTGACCCCGAATGCGCAACCGCTCATCAAATTCTGGCCTGCCGACAACGAGGTGACGCTCCAGGTTCCGATCTGCGACGGCCGCCGACCCACGTGTGAGTGGATGCTGTACGTCAATGAGCCGTACGTCCCCAGCCAGACGGTGGTGGGGGCGGTCGTCGGTTCGTCGGGGATCCTCACCGTGGCGTACCCGACCGACTTCTGCGGCGTGGTCCAGGCGGACGCCATCCTCCTGAAGAGCCCCCCGAAGCTCGAGATCGGACATCAGGCGGCCGTGACGACTGCTCCGAACTGCCCGCCGGTGACGAAGGACACGGTCCCGACGCCAAAACCACTTCCGGCTACCGGTGGGACCAATCCACCGGCCCCGGCCGCCACCGTGGCCGGAACCGGTACGGGGACGGGCGCGGCGACGCTGACCAATGATCCCGCCCATACGGCGGCGGCGGAGGCGGCACAGCTCCCGTTCACCGGCATCGACATCAAGCCCATGGGCTACATCGGTGTGGCCATGGTGCTCGCCGGCCTGCTCCTTGCCACCAGACTCGAGAAGCGGCGGCTGGCCCTGCGACGGCTGAAGGCCAGGACCGACGTGGCCACGCAGCATGCCGCCCGAATATCGCGGTGGTTCCTGGGGGAGTAGTCGACCCGACGGTGAGGGGCGCCAAACGCGGTCCCATCGGCGCGAGACTCTCATTCCGGGATGCGGAGACTCAGGAATGCACGGGTGGGGCGGCGCGGTGGAGTCTGAGTGAAGGGGGCCGTCGAGAGTCCCTCCAGTGAGCCAGACCGGCCATCGACGCCCGAGGCGCCGGCACCGACCGGGCCGGACCCAGTGGTCCCGTTCGTCTCACTGCCGCGGTGGACGAACGCACTGGCGGTCGTCGGGTTCGCCCTGCCGGTGGTGGCGTACTTCGGGCTGATCCATCGGTACGGCCTCAACACCATCTATGCCGACCAGTGGGCCAACGTCACGGTCATCAGCCATGCCTATTCCGGAACCCTCAGCTTCGGGACCCTGTGGGTGCAGCACAACGAGAATCGCCTCCTGTTCCCCAACCTCGTCGTCCTGGCCCTGGCCTATACGACCCACTACAACATCGTGGACGAGCTGTACCTCAGTGGCGTCATGCAGGTGGTCGCCGTCGGACTGCTCATCGGGGCCCACCGCTGCCGATCGTCGGCCACACCGTGGCTGCTGTACTGTCCGGTCGCCTTCATGCTGCTCTCGTTCGTGCAGAACCAGAACGCCCTCTCGGGGTTTCAGTTGGCCTGGGTCATGATCCTGCTGTCACTGGCGGGATGTCTCTTTCTGCTCGACCGGCCCCACCTGTCCTGGCCCCTGTTCGCAGCGGCAGTGGCGGTGGCGATGGTGGGGACCTTCTCGTCGTTGCAGGGAATGCTGATCTGGCCCAGCGGCCTGGTGCTGCTCTACCACCGGCGCCGGTCGGCCCGGTTCTTCTGGCTATGGATCGCGGCGGCGGCGGCATGCGCAGTTGTGTACTTTCACGGGTACCACTCGCAGCAGGCGGTGGTCGGGGGCTACGGCTATCTCTTTTCGCATCCACTGGATGCGGCCAAGTTCTACCTCTACGCCGTGGGCGACGTCGTCGGCGCCGTCGTCCAGCCCAAGGCTGGAAACGGAGCGGTCATCCTCCTCGGGATCGTGATCGTCGCCCTGGCCGTGGCGGTACTGGTGCTGTTCGGCCTCCGTCGTGATGAACGGGGCGGGACGCCGATCGGAGTGGCGCTCATCTGTTTCGGCCTGCTCTTCGCCGCCACCATCACCGAGGGTCGGATCGGTTACGGGCTGGGGGCGGCAGGGGCCTCACGCTATGCCACCTTCGATCTCTTGATTCCTGTCGGCTGCTATCTGGCCGTGCTCGACCGTCCGCCGTGGCTGAAGGCCCGGCGACAGAGACCCGAGGATGTGGCCATCGGAGTCTCCGACGTTCCTCAGGTCACGGACGTACCGATCGGGGCCGGTCGGGCCTGGAGGGGGACGGTCCTCACGCTGGTCCGTTCGATCCTCTTCGTGGTCATCGGCCTTCAGGTCGTCCTGGGGTTCACGAACGGCCTCTCCGCCAGCCGCGCCGCCAAGCAGTTCGACAGGGGCCCGGCCGATGTCCTGGTCAACATCGACAAGGCCAGCGATTCGCAGGTCCTCTACTGCCTGTCACCCTTCGGGTCTCCTCCGCAGATACGGGAGCAGGCTGCGTTCCTCAAGAAGTACGGGCTCGGCCTGTTCGCAACCCCCGATGCCGCCACGTTCGCCCACGAAGGGCTCATACCCGGCCTGACGTGCCGCTGAACGCGGCCCCGACCCCCGTCACTTCAGATTCGAGCAACGGACGGTGAGTGGGAAGTAGCCACCGGGAATCTTGGGATACGGGAGCTCCTGACCGATCTCATTGGGGATCGTGACAATGGTCGAGCCGGCGCGACCGGCGCACTCGGCGGCCAGCACGGCATCGACGCGACTGGTCCAGGAGGGGTCGGTGCCGCGGTAGATCGAGACGGAGAAGCACACCGCTACCAGTATCGCCATCCACGCCGCCAACACCGGAGGTCCGAACCGCCGGACGGCGCGTCGACGGGATCCACCCGGGGAGGCAATCAAGATGGCGCAGGAGCTGACCAGCAGCATCACCGGTACCACGCTGAACCGGGATTCGATCCAACCGTCCATATGACCGGGTACCAGTCTGAGGTACCAGGTACCGCGGCCCCAGGCCGGCACCGCGAACACCAGGACTGCCAGCAACGCCAAGGCCCCGGCCATGACCTGGGCCCGGCGTTCGGCCCCGATGGCGAGTAGCACGAGGAGCACCAAGGTCAGCAGCGGGCCGACCACGACCAGCGACTTCCAGTCGGCTCGCCACCAGTCCTGCTCCCAACGGGTGCCGAACAGGAACTCCCCGAAGACCCGCACGCTGATGCCATCGCGGAAGATCGATGGGCTGTCGACCGCCTTGGGGGACTGCGTCGTCGACAGGTAGACGGCGCCTTGGACGGCGAGACCGACGAAGAACGTCCCGACCACGATCAGCGCCGACCTCGATCGACGATAGACGAGCCAACCGAGGGCCAGGGGTACGAACAGCACGCTGAGGGCCGAAGCTGTCGCCCCCAGAAAGGCCAAGGCCGACCGCAGCACGGTGTCCCGTGCCCTCTCCTCCAGGGAGATCAGGGCCCAGGGAAGAACGGCCAGGAACATCCAGACCGTATTGGTCATGGTGGCGGTGCTCTCGATGCCCAGCGCGGGCATGAGGACCACCAGTGTGGCCAAGGTGAGTTGCAGGAGCCGCGAGCGCAACCAGCCGCGGGAGAGGGCGTAGGTGCTCCACGCCAGCAGGGCACCGGTCACCGTCGAGATCAGGGCGTCGTAGACGGACAGATAGCGCAAGGAGAAATAAGGGGTCGGGACGGCCATCAGCCGCGGCGGGAGCTGGAGGTAGCCGGCGTAGCCCCGAAACAGCGAGTCGAGGCTCCCGTGCCAGACGGCCTGGTACGTGTAGATCGAAGCGTCCTCGGACCAGACGGTCTCCCAGCTCGGGGTGCCGCGCTGTCGTAGCAGCGGAAGGAGTACGGCGGCGGCGAGGAGGATTGCGGCCATCCACCACCGTCCGAGGAGGGAGTCCAGTCGGCCGGGCCGATCTACGCGCTCCTCGGAGGCATCATCGGGCGGATCGACGGATACGACCGAACCACCGGCAACGCCGCTCACTGCCATCGTGCAAACGTACTATCCCCGAACGCGATGCCAACGAACGGATCCGGTGTAGGTGGCTCCGACCACATCTCCGCCGTGCTTCGGTGCCGAGCGGCTACGGATGGACGGGAAGGGTGACGTCGTCGGTCTTCACCCGCGCCTTCGAGAAGCGCACCCGGAGGATGGCCCGCATGACGCTCCATCCGGCTCCGCTGGTCAACTTCTTCCCCTCGTCGATGGTCCGCGGGTCGTAACGGACGGGCACCTCGATGATCCGGTAGCCGTCACGAAGCAGCCGACAGGTGATCTCCGAATCGATGTCGAATCCGTCACAGCGGAGGTCGAGGGACCTGACCACATCGGAGCGAAGCACCTTGTAGCACGTCAGGATGTCGGTCAGGTGGGTGAGGAACAGCACATCGGCGGACCATGTCAGGATCTTGTTGCCGGCATAACTCTTCAGGCGCGTGTCGCCGCGTCCCCGGTCCTTGAACCTCGAACCGAACACCACGGGAGCCCCTCCGTCGACGATGGGACCGAGGAGCGACGGGATTTGGGACGGGTCCAACTCCAGATCGGCGTCCTGCACCATGACGATGTCTCCGGTGGCCCGCTCGAATCCGGTCCGGACGGCGCGGCCCTTGCCGCGTGGCTGGTCCTCGAGGACCACCACGAGCTCGGGCCACGATGCAAGCCCCTGGAGCGCCTCGCGGGTTCCGTCGGTGGACGCCCCGTCGACGACGATGATCTCCTTCGGGATGCCGCAGTCCACGGCGCGGAGGCGCTCGAGGAGGGTGACGATGGTCTCACCCTCGTTGCGGACGGGTACGACGACTGACAGCAGCATCATTCCCCCCGGAGGCCGGCGGCCCGGGTGGCGTCCTCGAGCTGCTCGATCCGGTCGATGGCCAGCCAGGCGCCGTCGAATGGGTACACCCGCACGTCGAGGCCGGACGCCGCGGCGGCATTGAGGAGTTCGGGCATCTCATAGGCCCGGCCGGCCGGAACGAGGTCGAGCGTCGACCACCGGAAGACGTACACGCCCGCATTGATGGTGTCATCGACTGCCGGCTTCTCGACGATGCCCACGAACCGGTCGCCATCGAGTTGGATCACACCGTAGGGATGACGGAGTTGGAACTGTCTGGTGACGACGGTGATGTCGTTGTCGTTCTTCTCGTGGAACTCGACGAGTGCGGGGATGTCCAGCTCGGTGAGCAGGTCTCCGTTCATGACCAGCAGGGACTCGTCGGCCTCCACCGACGCCCCGTACTGGTCCCGCACCAGCGCCAGTGGCCCGGCCGTGCCCAGGGGTTCTGACTCGTGGGCGTACTCGATGTGTACGCCCAGCTGCGAGCCGTCCCGAAAGTAGGTCTCGATCAGCTCGGCCCGGTACCCGACGGCAATGACCAGATCCCGCAGTCCGAAGGCCCGGAGGCGGGTCACGATCTCCTCGAGGATCGGACGTTCGCCCACCGGCAGCAGCGGCTTCGGGATCGAGTACGTGAGCGGACGCAGTCGCACACCCAGGCCCCCGGCCAACAGGACGCTCTTCATACCGCATAGTCCTGGGTCCGGTACTGGTTCAGGTGTTCGCTGATCCAATCGCACGTCCGGCGGAGCCCCTCGTCCAGTGATACCTCGGCCCGCCAACCCGCCAGTGCCATCGCCTTCGAGCTGTCGGCCAGCAACCGCGACACCTCACTCTTCTCCGGACGGAGGCGCCGGTCGTCGCCGGCGATGGAGAGGTCGTGACCCACGATGGCAGCGACCTTCTCGATGATGCCCCTGATGGTGATCTCCGTGCCCGAACCGAGGTTCACGACCTCGCCGACGGCCGCATCGGAGGCAGCCATCGCCGCGAATCCGCGCGCCGTGTCCTCCACGAAGGTGAAGTCGCGGCGGGTATCGACGGTTCCGAGGTTCAGGTTCGACCCGGTCAGTGCCTGGCTGATCACCGTCGGGATCACGGCCCGGGCGGATTGTCGTGGGCCGTAGGCGTTGAACGGTCGCACGATGGTGACCGGCATGCCGAAGGACCGGTGGAAGCTGATGCCGAGGGCATCGGCCGCCACCTTGGTGGCGCTGTAGGGGGACTGGGCCTGCAGCGGATGTTGCTCGTCGATCGGGGTGCGTAGGGCCGAGCCGTAGACCTCGCTGGTCGAGGTGAGGACGATGCGCTCCAGACTGGCCAGCTCCTTGGCCACCAGCAGGACGTTGGAGGTGCCCATGACGTTGGTGTCGATGACCTCCTGAGGATGCTCGTAGGAGTAGGGGATACCGATGAGGGCGGCCAGATGGAAGATGGCATTGGCTCCGCGCACGATCTCGCGCACGGCATCGAAGTCCCGGACGTCGCCACGGGTGATGTCCACCTCGTTCAGGACGTCCTCCGGAATGTCCTCGAGGCATCCCCGGTCCCCACGCGAGGTGTAGCGGAGCATGGCCCGGACGTGTGCTCCCTCGGTGACCAGTCGCTCCACGAGCGCACTGCCGATGAAGCCCCCGGCCCCGGTCACGACGACCGTCTTGTCAACGAAGCGCATGAACATCCCCCCGACGGTCCCCCGGAGACGTCCGGATCACCCCCTGTGACATTACTACGAACGCCACGACCTGGCATTTCTCCCTCACCGGCCGATCGGGATCTTCCGGCCGGCCCTGGGCTGACGATGCCGATCGACCCATCCTCGGGAGCTACAGGGAGTAGTCGTGCACGAAGACCTTGAGCACCAGCCAGACCACCATGATCCCGCTGCCGAGGAAGATCCATCGACTGGAGTGGGGCGTGGC
Source organism: uncultured Acidimicrobiaceae bacterium (assembly GCA_963756515.1). Lineage (GTDB taxonomy): Bacteria > Actinomycetota > Acidimicrobiia > Acidimicrobiales > RAAP-2 > Bog-756. The sequence continues at coordinate 338,404 of CAVWNV010000011.1, read as the reverse complement.
CCGGGCGCCCCGCCACAGCCCGATGGAGACCAGGGGCAACAGGAACAACGGATAGAAGTACCGACCTTGGACGTTTATCTCCGGCAGCCCTGACGGCGTCCCGTAGATGAAGAGGGTGGTCTCGATGAGAAGGACTCCCACCAGGGTCAGGGCGATGGGGAGCCAGATGAGCGCCCGGTGTCCCCACTCGAGTATCCGTTTCGGGCCGAACTGGAGACGGTATGCGTACCAGAGCGTCAGCGTGCCGACGACGACCAATCCGGCCGGAGCGTAGATGTTGTCCGCTCCGAACGGCCGGTAGTAACCGATCGAGAAGAAGATCCCCGGGATCCAGCGTTCCTCGCCCGTGCTCTCGAAGAAGGTGCGGGCCAGCACCTCGAGGTAGCCGACGGGGTGGTGGAGGATGAACTGGGTCTGGACATGCGGGTAGATCCCGTAGGCGTGCACCGGAACGGCCAGCACCTTGCGGACGGCCAGGTCCCACAGCCCGGCCAACCCGACCACCACCACCGTGGCCACGGCCTTGATGACGGATGGACGCCGCCGGCCCACCACGCGGGCGGGAACGAGCAGGATGAGGAAGGCGAAGATGACGAAGGTGTTCTTGGTCAGGCCCAACCCCAAAAGCACGAGGCAGAGCAGCAGGAACTCGGGAAGGTTCTCTTCGTCGGACAGGCAGCAGCGCAGGGTGAGGGCCACGCCCAGCGCGGCCAGGGCGATGGTCATGGGATCGGCCGAATAGCTGGACGCCAGCAGGAGGGTGGTGGGCAGAAGGCCGAGGACGAAGAAGACCTGCTTGCCCACCGGCGTGAGCCGAATGGCCAGGGCGAAGAGTCCGATGAAGGCCAGCAGCGAGACCAGGCGTCCGACGAAGAACACCACCGGCAGCGACAGGCCGATCCCGTGCAGGATCCCCACGGCGATGAGCGACGGGATGTAGGACACCGGGCTGTAGACAGCCGCGCCCGGGAACGGGGTGAAGACAGTCTGAGAGGAGCATCCGGTCGGACTGTGCCAGTACTGGCTGAACGAAAACGCACCGTGCCGGGAGGCCTCGGCCGAGAACCGATTGAAGTACTCCAGTACGCACCCCGGGATGTAGCCCCCGGTGTGACCTCGCACCGTGGGCGCCACGATGACGCCGTGGGTCAGGGTCCAGATCCGGTAAAAATGGGCGGTTTCGTCGATGCCCTGACCGGGGGGTTGGGCGAAGACCAGGAACGTACCCACCGGAACGGCCACGACGACGAATACCAGAGGGAGCGGTGCCTTCTTCAGTGTGGCCAGCATCCGGGCGGCGGGGTGGGCCGCGCCCTGCAGGGGTACGGCCTCTGCTGACGAAGATCGTGCGCTCATCTGATCCTTCGGTGACGACTTGCGATTCGAGGCCTGAAGGGGACTGGACCGACCTTCACAAGCCGTGGCTCCCACCTCACACTTCGCTACCCAGGTAGGGCCGCCGTCAATCCTGGCACATGGTGAAATAGGAGGGAGGGAGCCGATCTGCCTACGGAACAGGGATCCGAGTCGATGGACAACGACGGCGGCCGGTCGACCTCGAGCCGCGTCGGTGTGCGCCCACGGCCCCCCCATTACCGCCTGAGTCGGCAGGGTGGCGGTCCCGCCCATTGCTGACAGAGCGAAGTTTGTAGTACCAATGTTGCGTGGAGAACTGGGGGGCCCAGCCGGAGAGAGGGCTGGAGAGGAGCTCGGCACGAACGCTGGGGACCACCGCGCTTCGACTCGTGGGCAGCGAGGGAAACGTCGGTCGGCTGAGGCGACGATTTCTCAAATCGGCCGCCAAGCGTCCCGGGGTGATCGTGTTGCAGGTGGGCGCCAACGACGGCATCTTCAGCGACCCCCTCTATCCCTACTTCCACAAGCACCCTGAGGTTCGCGGGATACTGATCGAGCCCCAGCAGGATCCCTACGACAAGCTGGTCGACCTGTACCGGGGCCGGACCAACGTCACCTGCGTCCGAACGGCCATCGCCGCCGAGTCGGGTGACATCACCTTGTGGAGTGTCGACCTCGGCGACGACCCCTTCGGAAAGTCGCTGGCTCGAGCCAGGCCGGAGAAGTTCTCCTACGCCATGTGGCGCCGTCCCCATTTGCGCCTCAAGGGATACGACGTGGTGAGCGAGACGGTGTCCGCCGTCACCCTGCGGGCGGCATTGGAGACGCAATCAGTGAGCCCGGACGAGATCACCGCGCTGTTCACCGATACCGAGGGAAGCGACGTCGAGATCGTCAACCAGCTGCTCGACACTGGGGCCCGTCCGGAGGTGATCCAGTACGAGCACGTCATCGCCGACGACGCCGAGATCTACAAGACGAACAAGCGACTGTCGGAGTCGGGCTACAAGCTGAGTTGGAGCTTCCGGGACATCTTTGCCGTGCTGCAGGGCTGAACCGGGGCTCAGGTCGACAGCTCGAGCCCGATCATCAGGTTCGTGTCCGACGAAGGTACGAGCAACGGGAAGTACGTCCGGCGACGGATCCGAAAGCGACCGGTCAGTTCGGCCATGACCTCGGCCGCACTGTTGCAGTGATCGTAGGAGATCATCCACTCATACGGCAGGTGGTACCGCTTCTCGAAGATCCGCTTGGTCGTGAACCGACGGCCCAGCGAGTAGAGCCGCCCCCCCTCGCAGGGGATGACCACGGAGAACACGCCTCCGGGCCGGAGCACACGAGCCACCTCGTCGAGTGCGGCCGGCAGATTGTAGAGGTGCTCGAGCAGGTGGATGGCCAGGACGCGATCGAACGAATCGTCGTCCCAGGGCAGACGCTCCTCACAGTCGGCGACGACGACGGAGAGTCCGTCCCGTGCCGGTATCTGGGCCGCGAGCTCCGCCGATGATTCCAGGGCGATGTACTCCCCCTGCGGTTCGTAGGGCAGATGGCTCCCCGTGCCGGCACCGATCTCGAGCGTACGACCGGTCCGTTGCCACGACCGCACCGCGAACCGGTGGTCGAATCCCGACAGCCATCCGAACCGGGACGGCTTGATCGTGGTCAGGAATTCGTTGATCCAATCGGCCATGATCGCCGTCTGCTCGTCGGTGAGCGTCGAACGCTCCTTCGGCCAGGTCACGTTGCGAACACTAGCCATCGGCCGGCCCACCGATCCGCCTGGTGGCCTCGGTCGGCCCACTTCGTCCCACTTCGTCCCGCAGATGCTGATCCAGAGCGCGGAGTCCATCCGGCGAGCCGATCTCGTAGAACCGCTCCGTGGCCTCGTAGCCGGCCAACTCACCGTCGAGGCTGAGATCGGTGTAGAGATCCGACAGGTCGGCCCGTGCCCCGGTCGGCACCCGCTCCTCGACCACGTCACGGTTCCACACCGATAGTCCGTAGTCGACGTAGCGCATGTCCGGCGGAGGATCGGTCAGGCCCTTGGCGTACCGGGTCACCATGCCGTCGACGAACACGGCGTTGGGATGTTCGAGGCGGCCGGCATCGCAGTAGACCGTCATGAGGACCGGTGCCTGCGAACGGGCGTGCTCGGCCTCGACCGGGCCCAGACGGATGGGCAGATAGGAGTCGCCGTACAGGACGAAGAAGACCGGGTCCAGCACCTGTTCGTCGAAGGAGAGTCGGAGCGCTCCCGCCGTACCCAGGGGACGATCGCCCTCGTCCACGTACTCGACCTCCAGCCCCAGCCGACCTCCGTTGCCCACGTGGCTGCGGACCAGGTCGCCCCGGTAGCCGATGTTCAATACGACCCGATCGACCCCCTCGGCCGCCAGCCACTCCAGCTGCCAGTCGACGAAGGGCCGGTCGAACACGGGGAGGAGACACTTGGGCAACGTCTCGGTGGCCGGAGCCATTCTCCGCCCGAAGCCGCCGGCCAGCACGACGCACTGCATGTCAGTCGCGGACGAGTACGACGGTACCGTCGTGATCGAACTGGAACCGAACCTCGGTCAGTCCCTCCGCGGCGAAGGCCCGGCGGAGCTGGTCGGTGTCCTTGGCGTAGAACAGTAGGAACCCGCCGGACCCTGCTCCGACCAGCTTGCCTCCGAGGGCGCCGTTCTCCATTCCCACTTCGTGCCAACGGTCGATGGCCGTATTGGACATGGTCGACGATCGGCGTTTCTTGTGTTCCCAGTGCTCGTTCATCAGCGCCGCGAACATGGCTGTGTCTCCCCGTTGGAGGGCGTCGAGGCTGGCTCGCCCGATGGCCTCGACCTGGTGGAGGCTGTCGATCATGTCGGTGTCACCGTCGCCAGATTGGGATCGCTGCTCCTCGAGGATGGCATCGGCGTCGCGGGAATAGCCGGTGAAGAACATGCACAGGTGCTCCTGCAGGTCATGCAGGGTGTCGGTGGTCACGGCCAGGGATTCCACTCCGACCTGGCCGTCCCGATCGAACGTCAGGCACTCGAGGCCGCCGTATGCCGCCGCGTACTGGTCCTGCTTGCCCACCGGTCGACCCAGGATCTCCATCTCGATGCGGCAGGCTTCCTCGGCGATCTGTTCGGTGGTCACCTTCTGTCGCATGTAGGCGTAGATGCTCCTGAGGAGGCCGACGGTGAAGGTGCCCGACGAGCCGAGCCCGGTACCAGCCGGGATGTCGGCCACACTGACCAGCTCGATCGAGGGTCCGATCGGGTGGAGGCGGAGTGCCTCGCGGATGATGGGGTGCTGGATGTCCTCGATCCTCGTGACCCGCTCGATGGCCGAGTACTTGAGGAAGTAGTCATCGGTGAAGGTCCGGTTGATGGCGACATAGATGTACCGATCGATGGCCGCCGACACCACCAACCCACCGAACTGTTCGTAGTACGAGGGAAGGTCGGTTCCGCCGCCGCCGAGCGAGATCCGCAGGGGGGTCCGGGTGATGATCACGAGACGGACGGCGCCGAGCGCCGGGCCTCGGCCAGTAGCTGCCAACCGAACGGCGAGGAGTCGAGGTTGTAGCAGAAGACCCGGTTGAACAGGCGGAGAGCGGTGCCGGAAGCGCCCTGATCGAGGGGTGCACCCCCGGTCTCCTCCACGTCGGCGATCAGCCGCTTGCCCCGGGCGATGACGACCAACCGGTAGAGGTCGAAGAAGGGGAACCCGGCTCGGCGCACCCTGACCTGATCGAAGCCGTTGTGCTCGAGCAGGTGACGCAGGCGGTCCGGGGCGAAATGCCGACGGTGCCCGATGTGGCGGTCGAACGCCGACCGCGGCCCCCCGGGGACGGTGACGAGCAGTCGGCAGTCCGGGGCCAGATACTCGGCCGCATGGCGCAACAGGAGGCCCGGGTCGTCGACGTGCTCCAGGACCTCGGAGCAGATGGCCACGGTCGCCCTCTCTCGCTCGCCCTCGGCCAGCTCGGCCGGCGCCATCAGATCCCGCTGGGAGAAGCGGGCCGGCAACCCGAGTTCGGTGGCCCGCTCGTTGGCGCGTCGCACTCCCTCGGCGCTCACGTCGATACCGCCCACCTCGGCGTGTGGGAACCGTTGGGCCAACTGGAGGGCGAACTCACCCTGCCCGCATCCGATCTCGAGGACCACCGAACCGTCGGGTACCGGACCCAGCATCTCGAGGATGAGCCTGGTGCGGTAGGCAGTACCCGGATTGCCCTCCACCGCGTCGCCGAACGCGCTCCAGTGTCGGTTCCAATCGTCACTGACAGCAGGTGTTCCCGACGGAGTCAACGGTTCGGACCGTCCGGTCTCACAGCACGAAACCGGAGGCAGCCGCATCGCGGTGGAACATGCGCACCGTGTCCAACGACACGTCTTCGAGGTCGCGGTCGAGACCGTCGAGCTTTTGGAGGAGATCGGCGGTCAGGGTGATGATCTGGCAACCCACCGATGCGGCCTGACTCACATTGAGGATCTCACGTGGGCTGGCCCACAACAGCTCCAGCCCCGGATACGGGGCCAGGATGGCGACGGCCTCGGCCATCAGGGGAACCGGGTCGCGGCCGGTGTCGGCGATCCGGCCGGCAAACACCGACACGATGGCCTGCGGGCTCTGTGCCAGTGATTCGGCCACGACCCGGACCTGGTCCAGCGAGAGGAGGGCGGTGACGTTGAGGTGTAGCCCCTCCGCGGACAACTCGGTCACCAGTCGGGTGGCGCTGAGACCTTGGGTATTGGTCACCGGGATCTTGACGCAGGCATTGGCTCCCCAGGACGCGATCCGGAGCGCCTGTTCTCTCATCTCGCCGAAATCGTCGGAGAAGACCTCGAAGCAGACAGGGCGATCGGTGATGTGGTCCAGGACCTTGCGGGCGAATCCCTCGTAGTCGTCGACGCCGGCCTTTCGCATCAGTGTCGGGTTGGTGGTGAATCCGGCGATCCGTGGATTGTCAGCCAGCTCGATCATGCTGCTCACGTCGGCGCCGTCGGCGAACAGTTTCACCCCCAGATGCCCTGCTTCAGTCACTGGTTACCCCCTCGCCCACCACGACATCCTCGATCCACCGTACCGCTTCGGCGAGATCGATGGCCACGGAATCCGCACCTTCGGGCGCCTGTTCCTCGTAGCCCCGCTCGATGTGCACCGTCCGGCAGCCTGCCCTCCGGCCCGCCTCCACGTCCCGCCACCGGTCTCCCACCATGATGCTGCGACCCCGGTCGATCCCGAGGTCGTCGGCGGCCGAGACGAGGAGACCGGGGGCCGGCTTGCGGCAGGAACAGGCGTCTGCATCGTCGTGCGGGCAGGTGTACACGGCGTCGACCTCGATCTCGCGGCGCAGCCGCTCGTGGATGGCATCGACCACCTCCACGTCGAGTTGCCCACGGGCGATATCGGGCTGATTGGTGACCACGACCAACGCGAACCCGAGTTGCCGTAGTCGGCGACAGGCCGCCGGGACCTCGGGATAGACCTCGAACTGTCCGACCGAGGTCGGAGGGTACGGCCGCCCGTTCCGGACCACCGGCCGGTTGAGGACGCCGTCGCGATCCAGGAACACCGCCGGCCTTCCCCCGGTCGGCGATCCGCTCACGTCAGCCGGCCCGAGCGGAGGTCGCCCACCATCGACTCGAGCGACGCCGACATGGCCTGGGACGTCGACATGGTGTTGCACCAGCCGAGGCCGCGGATCCGGTCGGTGTTGAGCCGCACGACCGGGATGTCGCCCTTCCAGCCCCGCTCACCGCCGGAGTACTCGAACGTCGTTCCTCCTGGCTCGATTCCCACCGCCCGGACGGCCAGCTCGGCGATCTCGGTCACGGTGATGTAATCACCGGTGGCCACGTTGTAGGTGGCCAGTGGGCGAGGTGCGGCCACCGCGGCCAGCATCACCGCAGCCACGACGTCCGAGACATGTACGTAGGACTTGCTCTGCTTCCCGTCCCCGAGGATGGGGAGGCGGGACGGATCCCCGAGCAGGCGACGGGCGAAGTCGAAGCCCACCCCGTGGGTCTGGCGCGGTCCCACCACGTTGCCGAACCGGAAGATGCAGCCGGACAGGCCGAACATGCTGCAGTAGCTCGAGATGAGGGCTTCGCCGGCGAGCTTGCTGGCCCCGTAGGTCGACACCGGTTGCAGGGGACCATGGTCTTCGTCCACCTCGAGCTGGCCGAGGTCGCCGTAGATCCCGCTGCCCGAGGCGTAGAGGATGCGCTGGGCTCCCGACCGGCGCATGGCTTCGACCACATGGTGCGTGAGCAGGGTCCCGGCGTCGAAATCGATGGCCGGCTCCGTGCTGGCCCGGGCGATGTCCGGGTTCGACGCCAGGTGGATGATCAACCCGCTGCCGCCCATGGCGGAGACCAGACCCTCGAGATCGGCGGCGTCGCCGATCTCGACCCGCAGACGATCGTCGTCGGCGTGGTGGGCGAGGTGCCACTCCCTCCCCGACGAGAAGTTGTCGAATACCGTGACCGTCTCGGTCGTGGGGTCCGATAGGAGGCGGTCGACGAAGTGGCTGCCGATGAACCCGGCCCCGCCGACGATACATACCCGGTTCGGCCGGCTGTCGCCGTCCGTCACCGGGTGCTCTCCCACTTCGTCGGGCTGCGGGCCAGGGACGGGTGGCTGACCAGCAGGTGCCATACGACGGCGCAGAGCCCTTCCGTGAGCGGGGTCACGTGCTCGGGGTACAGGGGGGGAATGACCACTGAGGCGTCGGCGACCTCGGCCGCGAAACCACCGTCACGTCCGACGATGGCGAAGATGGAGGCTCCTTGCTCCCGGGCCAGTTCCATGGCCGCCACCAGATTGGTCGAGATCCCCCTGGCGCGGTCCCCTCCTCCGACCGAGAACACCAACAGGCCGTCCCGCTCATCGAGCCGGGAGCCGAGCAGCCAGGCGGAGAAGGCCGACTCCCATCCCTCGTCGTTGATGCGGGCGGTGAGCTCCGAGACATTGTCGGTGGGGGCGTAGGCCTCGAGGTCGCACAGCTTCCTGAAATCGTTGACAGCGTGGGAGGCATGGCCGGCCGACCCTCCCACCCCGAGGACGAACAACCGCCCGCCCCGCTGTCGGACAGCGGCCAGGCCGGCGGCGCACGCCTCGATCTCACCCTGATCGACACGCTGGAGGACGGCCACGGCTTCCTCGATGAAGGCAGCCGTGAACGTCACGTGCGACTCCCGAGGCTTCCGTCCCGGACGGCGGGCCGTCGGCCGTAGCGGACACCGGTGGCATGGAGGAGCAGGGTGAAGCAGAAGGACGTGAATCCCAAGATGACGAAGAGGAACCCGGTGACGGCCAGATGGTCCACCGCTGACGCCGGCCCCGGCAGTTTGTGCCCTTCCACCAGGTAGTCGATGGCCAGGGCCCCGAGCAGGAAGAGCCCGACGACGAAGACGACGAAGCTCGACAGCACGGTCCTGGTGTAGCGGAACCTGGCCTGCCATCGTCGCCGCGACTGGCCCGAATAGTCCGAGACCACCTGGGCCAGGACACCGGAGAAGAGACTCTGCAGTCCCAGTACCGACAGGGTGACACCCAGGAGCTGCCAGTAGAGGCTGAAGGTGTACGAGCCGACGGAGATGGACCCGAAGCTGAGTGGCAGGGTCAGCACGAGGCCCAGGATGAAGAAGACCAACCCCGGCTTGAACAGGAAGAATTGGGCGCGGAACACGAACATGGTGCGCAGATTGATCCAGGCGGCCAGAAAGGGTGAGAACCAGCCGGCCCGTTTGTGGTGCGACATCCGTCCGTTGCGGTCCCGGTAGAAGGTGACCGGGACCTCGGTGGTCCGCAGCTCCATCAGCACCGACTTGAGGACCATCTCCGATGCGTACTCCCACGACTGCGACGCCAACCCCATGCGTTGGAGGGCGTCGAGGCTGATGCACCGCATCCCGCAGTGGATGTCCGTGAAGTGACTTCCGTAGAGCCGATTGAGGATCCACGTGGTGAGGGGCGTGCCGACGTAGCGGTGCAACGCCGGCATGGACCCGTCTTCGATGGAACCCAGCCAGCGGGATCCCATGGCGAACTCGTATCCCTCGCGGAGCTTCTCGACGAAGGGGGCCAGCTGCCGGAAGTCGTACGTGCAGTCGGCATCGCCCATGAGCACGTAGCGCCCCCGGATGTACGATCCGGCGTCGATGTAGGCCCTCCCGAGCCCCCGTTTCGGGGTCTTCAGGACGCGGGCCCCGCCGGCCAGGGCCAGCTCGGCGGTGCGGTCGGTCGAGCTGTCCACGATGAGCACCTCGCCGCGCACCTGGGCCTCCCGAAGGCCCTGGTGGCACCAGTCGACGAACTCGGCGATGGTGAGCTCCTCGTTCATGGCGGGAACGACGATCGAGACCTCAGGATCGTCGACGTCGTTCTCGGGGATGAGAAGCTCTAGCGGGGGATCCCCGCCGCGCTCACGCCGATGCTGGTCACTCTGATCGGTGAATGGATCGATCTTCGACACCCGGCACCCCTGACCAATCCTCCGCTGCCCAACTCGATGGCGCAGCGCATCACTGCAGGCATTTTACCCACAGACCCCTGCATCCTGCCGCCAGGTGCGGACGGCCCGGATGGCTCGTGGTTACGCCTCACCGGCGGCGACGGGAGCGGGAACGGCCTGAACCTCGGACCTCTGGCGGTGTCGGGGGGCGCGGGACGGAGCCGGGCGGCGATTCGGGAGCCAGGCGTCGATGGCCACGGCTGCCAACAGGACGAGGGGGATCTCCGCCGTGGCCCGGTACCTCGGGTCGCCGATGGTCGGAAGGACGGTCACGGCGGCGATGGCCACGAATACCAACAGGGGGTAGAGGGCGACTCTTCGACGGCGGAGCACCACTCCGCCGATCACCGCCGGGATGAGGAGTGCCCAGTAGCTGACGAGGGCGATGCGGGTCACGCCGACCCAACTCCCCATCCACTGGGCATCGATGTCGGCCTGCTGGAAGGGATTCCAGAATCCGAAGGTACGTCCTTCCCGGGCCACCAGGACCACGGGCAGGCGGCTCAGGTGGCCCTCGGCGTAGGTCAGGGCGATGTGGGCGTCCTCCGAGTCCTGCACGGACTGGTCGCCCTTGACGAAGATGGGGAGGCATTTCAGGTCGCCGTAGCCGGTCTCCGGCCCGTAGTAGGCGGTGTTGCAGTTGCCGGTGGCTGCGGCGGCACCGAACCCGTTCGAGAGCAGCACGGGCCGCTGGAAGCGCCCGAGGTTGAAGATGGTCCAGGGGGCCACGACGATCAGCATGACGGCGGCGGCGAGAGCGAACCAGCCGATCCGGCGACGGCCGCTGACACCCTTGACTGCCGCGATCAGGGGGAGGACGAGCAGGGGCAGCACCAGGATCTGCTCCGACCTGATCAGGGCCAGGAGGCCGCACATCGCCCCGAGGACCGCAGCACCACCCACCGAAGGGCGATCACGGAAGCGGTAAGCCAACAGGATCATGATGGTCACCCCGAGGAGGAGGAGCACCTCGGACAGCAGGGCCCGCTCGTAGACCCAGAGCCCGGCATACACGGCGGCGATGCCGGCCGCCACCAGTCCGGCCCGGTCGCCGGCCAGCCTCCTACCCACCATCCCGATCATGGCCACGGTGGCCGCGCCGATGAGGCACGAGAGGATCTGCTGGTGGAACCAGTCGTGCTGCCCCAGCCAGGCCCACACCGTGAGCACCAGCGCCCATCCCGGTGGTCGAAGTGCGTCGGGACTGAGGTTGAACGCACTGACGAACCAGTGTCCGGCGGCATTCAGGTTGCCCTGCTTGCTCCACTCGTAGCCGTCGCCGTTGACCCGCTCTCCTCGGGCCAGGACCACGATGGCGATGCGAAGGCCGAAGGCCAAGGCGGTGATGAGCGTCAACCATCTCCCGAAATACCGGATCGGCGGCGGGCCACCCGATGCCTTCTCGTCGGTCACCTCGCGACCGTTGGATTGCATGCGCCCTCCAGGCACTGACAGGAAACGGAGCCGATGGGGCCCGTTCGGTGCGCCCAAGGCTACCGTCGGGGGCACCCCTCGTACCTACGGTGCCGGCGCAACGGAGCCGGGGACTTGATCCGGTGCCGGGCCGCCGTGTCCCGGATTGCCCCGCGAGCGCGCCCGGACCCCGAAGTCTGATTTGATTGCACTTCTGTTTTGGTGGCCCGGGGGGGAGATGGTCCCAGTGGGGACGTCGGTGATCGAGGAACGATATTTGGCCTCGGGAGACGAGGCGGGCACCGCTCCGGGCGATCGTCGGTTCCGTCCCGATGTGGAGGGCCTGCGAGCGGTGGCGGTGGCACTCGTCGTCCTCTACCACGCCAACGTGCCCCGCATCACCGGGGGCTATGTGGGGGTCGACGTCTTCTTCGTGATCTCCGGCTTCGTCATCACCGGCCTCCTCCTCCGGGAGCGGGCCGCCACGGGCCACACGTCGATACTGGCCTTCTACGGCCGTCGCTGCCGGCGCATCATCCCGGCGGCCAGCCTCGTGATCGTGGTCACCGTCCTCCTCTCGTACCATCTGCTGGGATTCCTGACCGGCAACGGCGTGGCCGTGGACGGGCGCTGGGCGGCGGTCTTCCTGTCCAACTTCCACTTCGAGGCGGTCGGGACCAACTACCTGGCCGCACTGCAGCCACCCTCACCGCTCCAGAACTACTGGTCACTCTCGGTCGAGGAACAGTTCTATGCCGTCTTCCCGATGCTGGTGGTGCTGGTGGCGAGAGCGAGGGCCCGCCTCTCGTTCGAAGCCCGGCTCACGATGGCCCTCGTCGTGGTCATCGCCGGATCGTTCACCCTGTCCGTCGTCCAGACCACCAACGACCCGACGACTGCCTACTTCTCGCCCTTCACCCGAGCCTGGGAGTTGGCGCTCGGGGCGTTGATCGCCGTCGGGACCGGAAGGCTCCTCAAGGTGCCGCCACTGGCCGCCGCCGTCATGACCTGGATCGGTCTGGGGGCCGTCCTCGTGGCGGCTTTGGTCTTCGACACCCAGAGTCAGTACCCCGGATCGCTGGTGGCGATACCGGTACTCGGTGCCGGTCTCATCATCGCCGGCGGCGCGGCCGCACCTCGCTTCGGCGTCGAAGCCGTCCTCGGCACCGTACCGTTCCGTTGGCTGGGAAGGCTGTCCTACTCCCTGTACCTGTGGCATTGGCCCATCCTCGTCCTGGCCGCGGAGTCCCGCGGCCAGACCAGCCTGCCGGCCACGCAGAGTCTCTGGTGGGTCGGGTTGGCCGTGGTGGCGTCGATCGGCACCTACTTCCTGGTCGAGAACCCGTCCCGACATGCCAAGTTCCTGACACGGAACCGGTGGGCCAGTATCGGTCTCGGTGTGGGCCTCACGGTGATCACGGTCGGGATCCTGACGGCGCAGATCGACACCCATGGTGGTATCGGCACGGCAGTCGAGACGGCCGGCACCGTCGCCCCCGCGTCACCCCAGACCGTCCGATCCATGGTCGTTGCGGCCGCCCAGATCCAGCGGGTGCCGTCCGACCTCACGCCGGCCGTCAACGTTGCGTATTTCAACTACGGGATACCCCACACGTGGACCGGATGCGCACCGTCCGCGGGCCAGGCCGCCGTGCCTGCCTGCACGTTCGGCGATACCAGGGGAACCCACACGGTGGTGCTCTACGGCGACTCCCACGCCCTGATGTGGGCTCAGGCCATCAACGACATCGCCTTCAGGGCCGAATGGAAGTTCGTACTGCTGGCCAAGGCCGGTTGCCCGGTGGACATGCTTCCGTATGCCGGGTCCAGTTCGACGGGGGGTGTATGGACCACGTGCGCGCAGTGGCACCAGTTCGCCCTCCGCCGCATCAATCGATTGGATCCCGATCTGGTGATCGTCACGCAGGCGACCCATGCCGGACCGGATGGCCAGGCCTACACCGCGGCCCAGTGGCAGGGGGGATTGGAGGACACCCTCAGGCTCATGACCGCGCCCCACATCAGAAAAGTGGTACTCGGCGACGTCCCCTATCTGCCCCAGGGTGGGCCGAACTGTCTGGCTCGGCACCTGGACGACGTGCAGGCCTGCTCCGGCCCGAACAGCCTGTCCCACACGGCGCAGGACCGGGCCGAGCAGGCTGCGGCCAGGGCCACCGGATCGCAGTACATCGACCTCTCCCCGTGGTTGTGCGGAAAGAGCTGCACGGCGATCGTCGGCAACTACGAGGTCTACGTGGACCGCTATCACATCACGATCACCTATGCCCGATTCCTCGAAGAGGTGGTGAACGAGACACTGCATCTCCCCGTCCTCCAGCCGCTGTCGCCCACCCTGCCGGACCCCCGTGCCACTCTGAAGGTTCTCCCGGGTTCGTCCGGCTCCGGGCCCGTGGTGCTCGATGCGGGTGCGACCGACACCGTCCCGGTGGCCAAGGTGGAGATCTGGGCCACCGGTGGGTCCCTGCGGGATGTGCCGGTATCGACGGCCAGACGATCCCCCTATGGCTGGATCGCCCGCTGGGACGTGGCCGACGTCGCCAATGGCCGGTACACGGTGTGGTCCGTGGTCACCGACGTGGACGGCAAGGTGGCCCGGAGCAATCCCGCCATCGTCGACGTCAAGACCGGCCGGAACCCGTAGACCGTGGCGGCCACGGAGGTTCGTGTTGGAGCGAATGTGGCTCCGGACACACCAAAAAGAGGCCGACCTGAGGCCCATCTGGGCGGCCGTATGGCGGTCGACGGGATGCACGGGTCACCCGCCGCCGATCCGGGGCAGACCCGCCGGCGCCACCGAGTGCGATCTCCGGGCCCGGCGCCGATACCGGCCTCACGGAGTAGAGGACCGATCGCTCCTGCCTTGGCCGTCGGAACCGGTAGGAGCCCCCGACCTCATCAAATATGACGATCTCGGAGTGGGGGAGGCACGGGTGGTGTTTCACCTCCTGAGCACTTCCGGCCGGCGGGGACACCACCGACGGACCTCGGCCCGCCGTCGTCACGGGTGCCCTTCCCCATGGTCGACGACGGCGCTTATGCCGTCTCTCGGACAGGGGAGGCAGGGCTCCATTTTGCCATGCAACGCGCGGTGTCAGGTGATCCGCTACAGTTTTGGCCCATGAAGTGGATCTGGGTAATTGTGCTGGTCATCATTGGTGCCTTCTTCACGTATGTGGCGGTCGAATACTTGACGACGTCGCTCCACGCGTTGCCGAGCTACTTCCCCGGGCACCTGAGCGGTCATAAGCGCGGCCGCTCCCACAAACGGGGCGCCGTTGCCGCGCTGATCGCGTTGTTGGCGTACCTCGGAGCCGCCTATATGGCCTACCGGGTCGTGAGAGCGGACAAGGCGGGGGGAGCGCCGACTGCGACAGGCTCGGGCTCCAGCGCCGATCTCCTGTCGGACCCGCCGGCCGCCGGCTAGGTCGGGTGTAGGAGGGTCGCCATCATTGGGCGAGCCCGACGATGGGAGGGCGAGTGCCCGGACAGTCGTCCACCTCCCCGTTGAGGATCTCCCGCCCACGTCGGATGGAGCCGGGATCAGCTGAGCGGGCCAATGCGGCGCCGGGGGCGAGCAGGTGGTCAGGCCGGTGCCGACGTGTCACCGACACCGGGTGAGCGTTCCGGAGCGTCCGTCCAGCCAATCGGGACGTCGTCCCTGGGCGTTGACCCCTCGGGTGTCCGTCGTCATCCTGGCCGTGGCCTATGTGTCGTTGGCCCTGACCTTCAGCCTGCTCACCCGGGCCTACGAGGCCGACGACGAGCAGGCCCACGTGCAGTACATCGAGTATGTCGTCCGGCACGATGCCATACCTCATATCAGTGTCGCCAACCTGCAGGAGTCCCACCAGCCCCCCCTCTACTACCTGGTGGCGGCGGGATGGCAGGACCTGCTGGGAATTCCGGCCTTCACGCCGGTCACCGTGCCCGAGCACTACAAGAACCCCTTCATCCCGGACCGGCTGGTGCTGTCCCACGACTACACACCATCTCAACACCGCGAGGCGGTCTATCTCCACGAGCTCCGACTTCTGTCGATCCTGTTGGGGTTGGGGACCGTGCTCCTGGCCTACGGAGGGGCGAAGGTGGCCGGCCTGCGGGAGTCAGTGGCACTCTCGGTCGGTCTGTTCGTCGCCATCATGCCCAGGGAGCTCGTCGTATCGTCGGCGGTGACGAACGACGCTCTGGTTATTCCGCTCTGCGCCCTGTCCTTGGTGCTGTTCCTCCTCTCGGAGAGGGCCAGGAGAACGGGCCGCCCCGGTCACCGGCGGCTCGACGTGGCGGCCATGGGTCTCTGCCTCGGAGCCGCCGCCGCCACCAAATTCAACAGCCTTCCTGTCGCCGCCGTGCTCATCGGACTCGCCTGGGTGCCCTCGGTTCGTTGGCCACCGCCGACGCCGCGCCGACGGCCCGGCAAGATCCTGTCGACAGTGGGTGCCTCGCCTGCGGCCGGCGCCCGGCCCGGTGGAGTCGACAGGGCCGGAGACAAACCGGTCGGGTGGGCGCCCACCGGTGACCGCGGCCGCATCGGCATCGACGCCGGGGTCGTCATGGATGGCGTACTCGCCATCCTCGGGTTCCTGGCCGTGTCGGGCTGGTGGTTCGTGAGGAACACGCATCTGTACGGTCAGTATCTGGCCGGCCGGGCCAGCGAGAGCTACCTCACCCATTACTTTCTGCATCCACTTCCATGGAGCTACCACTTCGTCCAGGTGTTCCTCGGAACCTTCTTCGTCAGCACCTGGTACTCCCAACCCGACATCCTCCTACCCGACTGGATGGACCGGATCCTGGCCGCCGCCGGCCTCGTCTGTCTGGTGGCCGGCTCGGTGTACGTCCTGGCCGGCGGCAAGACCGATTCCGCCCGGATGTCGAGGCTGTCCGCCCTGGCGCTGGTCGGATGTGTGGCCGCCGGGATAGCGGCCGTGCTGATCACCATCAGATCGACCTCCATCGGCGACGCCCGGGTGGCCTTCGTCGGCCTGACGGCGTTTGCTGCCGTGGTGACCTTGGGCAGTGCCCGGCTGTTCAGACTGCTCCACCGTCGCCTCGAGCCGGTCGGGGTGTTCCTCTGGCCGGCTGCCCTGATGGCCGTCGACGTCTATGTCCTCGTCCGGTTCCTCGTACCCCTAGGAGGACTCTGAGGCCCGGTCGTGCTCCAGTCCGGATCGCCGTCGGAGCCACGGGGAGCCCGTTCAACGCCGCGGATCCGGCCGCCCCACTCCACACGGGGGGTGGCTTGACGCTCCCGGGGCCCTGCTGCAAGCTCTGGTCCGTGGAATTCAGGGGGCAGTTCCAATGAAGACCAGGAAGCTCATCTCGCTGGGCGGTGTCGGCCTGGTCGTCGCAGCCATGCTGGCGGGGTGCTCATCGGCCGGTGGGGCCACGGCGACGGTCGGGGTCGTGGGGGACTCGATCACGAACCGTTCCGTGTCGTCGATCCGGTCCGACGTCAAAGGGGCGCACCTCGAGATCGAGGCCCTCAACGGGCACACGGTCCGATCCATGACGCCGTACGTCGAGTCGGACATCATGAAAGCTCGGGACGGTCCCCCTCACAGCATCTTCATCAATCTGGGCACGAACGACATCATCCACAGCAATCCGAAGTGGGAGAGCGACTGGAACACTCTCATGAAGGACACGGCCTCGGTCCCGTGCACCGTCCTGTTCACCATCAGTTCCGTGGTTGACGCCTACGGCCATCACCCCCCAGGTCCTACGTCCCAGGACTTCAACCGGGTGATAGAGAGTGCCCACAGGGCGGATCCGTCACGCGTCCATGTCATCGACTGGAACGCGGCTGTCCACGCCGATTTCGGTCTGATCGAGCTGGACGGGGTCCACCCGACCCGGAAGGGCGAGGCGTGGATCGGCCAACACGTCGCCTCCGCATTGAACGATGTCTGCCACCAATGAGCACGCCGTCGACAGCCGGCTCGACCCGGGGCCGGTTCGGGCCACCATGATCAGAAGGCGGCTGGTCGGTGTGCTCCTCGTGTCGCTCGTGGCGATGTCATCGTTGACCGGCTGCTCGACGGACGGCAACGCCGCGGCTGACAGCAACGCGGCGGCGGTCGGAATCGTGGGCGATTCGATCACGTTCCTCTCCGAACCCTCGATCGAACGCGATCTCAAGGGCTGGCACTACGACATCCAGGCTCAAAAGGGCAAGACCATCGCCAACATGACACCGGTAATGGAGTCGAAGATCATCAAGGGGCCTGACGGCCCACCCCACAGCATCGTCATCAACCTCGGTACCAACGACGTCATCCAGAGCAACCGGCACTGGAGGTCCGATTGGCAGACGCTGATGTCCGACACCGCCGCCGTCCCGTGCGAGGTGCTGTTCACCGTCAACGACATCGCCGATGCCTACATCCGCCGTCCCGGCGGGCCCACGGCCCAGGACATCAACCGCCTGGTATCCCGGGCCCAGCAGGCCGATCCGACCCGTGTCCATGTGATCGATTGGAACGGCGAGGTCAAGGCCACCGGTTCGGTGATCTCTCTCGAGGGAATCCATCCGGTGGCCTATGGCCAGCAGTGGATCGGAGCCCACATCGCCCAAACCCTCGATCAGGACTGCCGGTCGTGACCAGGCGGCTCTCGGTCTCGAAGCCGTGCCGTGTCCTGGCGTGCCTCGTGGTGGCATCGATGACCGCGGCCAGTTGCAGCTCCGCCAGCGGCTCCGAGCCCACGGTGGGCATCGTGGGCGACTCCATCACCTATCTTTCGCGGCCGGCGATCGACAAGGCCCTCGGCGGATGGCAGTACACCGTCGAAGCGAAGGAGGGCAAGACCATCGCCAACATGACGCCCCTGATGGAGTCGAAGATCATCAGGAGTTCGGATGGTCCACCCCACAGTCTCTTCGTCAATCTCGGGACCAATGACGTCGTCCACCGGAATCGCACCTGGCTCTCGAGCTGGGACACCCTGATGGCGGATACCTCCCACACTCCTTGCCTGGTGCTGTTCACCATCAACCAGTTCGCGGATGCCTACAGCCGGGCGGGGGACCCGAAGGCCGAAGACATCAATCGGGCCATCGCCGCCGCCCACGATGCAGACCGGTCCCGGGTCCATGTCATCGATTGGAATGCGGCCGTACTGGCCAACCACCACGCCATCACCGCGGCCCAGGCCCAGAGGACACCACTCCCAGCCCCGTTGATACGCCGGGACGGGATCCATCCGACGGCACAGGGATCGACGTGGATCGCACAGCACATCAGATCGACGCTGAACGGCGTGTGCCGGTCATGACGGTGCCGCCGGAGGGTCTCCGACGTCAGGTTCACCCGCTCCCGGTCCCGTGGCCCAGCTGGCGCAGGAGCGAACGGCAGATCGGGGTGTGGGGGGCCAGCTCGACGGGCCGCCAGATGTAGTTGGGATAGGGGAAGGCCGAACCCAGCCCGTCCGAGATGTAGAGCCCCTGGCAGTCCCCCTTCACGAACAGCTGTCCGATCGGTGCGTCGGTGGGCAGTGATTCCCCCCGCACCACGTGGCCCGCCAGCGGGTGGCCGGTCAGGTCGCTGAGGTCCAATTCGGTCTGGACGTAGTGTTCGGCTTGCGTCTGGGTCCAGCTGCTCTGCGGGGTGATGGCGATTCCCATGTTGGCCACGAATCCGAACAGGGCCAGGAGCCCCACCGCGGCGGGAACCACCAGGCGCGGCGCCCGCGTCCTGCCGTCCAGCCGTCGGTAGACGTCGACCACGCCGATGGCGCCGGCCAGAATCAGGAAGGGAAGGAAGTCGGCCAGAAAGCGCTCGTAGACGGTTCCGTAGATCAACATGGCGCCACCGCTGGCGGCCGCCGCCACCAGCAGGGGTCGGAACGACCGGACCATTACCGGACGGTGGGGGAGGAAGGTGGAGACGGTCCCCCAGAGCCCGGCCGCCAGCAGCAGGGGCATCGATGCGGAGATGCTGGAGGTGAGCCCCCGGTTGAACAGCCGGGTGTGGGCGGTGAGCTGGGTCGGCAGCCCCGGCGTGGCCACGTACGGGAACACCGAGGTGAATCGGAGGTCACTGGGCGAGAGATAGGCCTGCAGGGTGCTGGGCAGGAAGTGCATGCTGAAGTGCTTGCCCTTGTTGATGCCGGCGAAGTCGTAGGCCTTGTAGAGGAGTTGCTCCGATGCGGGGAATCCGAAGAACAGATCGAACTTGATGTAGTCGATGGTGCAGCCGACGACGAGGGCCACGAGGCCGGACAGCAGTACGGGCAGTGCCCACCGGCGTCGCTCGGCTCCGGCCCGGCCGAGCGCGAACCACGCCGCCACCAGCCCGGTGGCCAGGATGCAGGCGTAGCCGGTGGTGCCACGGTTGAGATTGGTGAGGAGGACCAGGACCCCGCTGGCCGTGACCCGTCCCCACGAGGGTCGCTCCACCACGCCCAACAGGGCGAACAGGCTCCCGCAGGTCAGCGCCACGCCCCACGCTTCGTCCTCCGAGTACACATTGGGCATCGAGGCCAGCGACACCAGCACCGATCCGACCAGAACCGAAAAGAGCACGACACCGTAGGACAGCGCCTCGGACCAACCCAGCGCCGCCCCTCCCCGCACGACGATCCGTATCCGCCAGAGGAGCAGGGCACTGAACAGGGCGGTCACCATCCAGGCGGCCAACAGCGACAGTCCGGTCAGGCGACCGTCGAGGGAGTGGGTGAACAGGAGGATCGGCATCCGAATCAGCGACGGGAAGATGCCGAAGTACGTGTACGTCCGCCCGTGATGCACGAACGCCTCGATGCTGATGCTGCCGGGCGGCAGGGAGAAGTGGCCGTGCAGCAGGGCCCGGGCCTGCACGTCGTAGATGACCGAACCCGGCTGTGTCCTCGACTCGCCGGACCGCAACGGATCCCACGTGCCGGTCCAGAGGTCCCAGAGCACCCACAGGTAGGGAACGGCCGCCACCACGATGGCGACCACCGCCACGAGGCGGAACCGCCGATGGTTCTGGGCCGCGACCGGATCAGGCTGCTGCGGCTCGGATGGCGGCACGGCCTCCGGGATCTCGCGTTCGGTCTCCGGCGATGCTTCGGCGATCCCCACTGGCCCCCTTACCCCGGCATGGCCCCCTCCGCGGTCAGCGTTCGCAGCAGTGGGAATGCACTCCCACGGAACTGGCCGCCACGGCGGAGGTGAAGCGCGTGATCATGCATTCCCCTTACCGGTCACTCTGCTACTTCGGACGAGACTACTACGCACGTGAGCGCCAGAGTGGACGTGCGAGCTGGTGTTACGCTTTTCCCGTGCAGAGAGAGGTCCTGTTGGCAGGGCAGGATGCAACCCCCGTGGCACCCGAAGACGAGCGTCCCGTTGCTTCGTCGGGTGGACCCACCACCGGACGGAGCCGTCGGTTGTTCGGGCGGGGCGATCTGGTCGGCGTGGCGTGGGTGGTGCTGGCCGGGCTGGCGCTCCTCGTCCCCATGATCGTCCACGGAAGGGTCCTGGGTCCTTTCGATCTGCTCTCCCGCATCGGTTTGACGAAGCACCCTGGGATCAAGATCCACAGCCTCGAGTACGGCGACGTGATCGACTCGCTGCTTCCGTGGTCCACGATGGTCTGGCGTCAGGTGCACCACGGCTTCCTGCCACTGTGGAATCCGTACGGCGGACTCGGGATGCCGCTGGCGTTCAACTGGCAGTCCGCTCCCTTCAGCCTTCCCTCCCTCATCGGCTATCTGTCCCCGTTGCGGTACGCGTTCACCGTCGGCGTCGCCGTCGACCTCGTCGTGGCCGGCACCGGGGCCTATGTGGTCGGACGGGTCCTGGGCATGGGCGTGGTGGCCAGCGCCACCGTCGGTACTGTCTTCGAGCTCAGTGGACCCATCGCTGCCTGGCTGGGCTACCCGTTCCCGTCGGTCCTGTGCTGGTCGGGTTGGATCTTCGCCTTCGGCCTGCTCCTGGTGCGGGGTCGTCACCGGGCCGGACATCTCGTCGCCCTGGCCGTCTGCATCGCCCTCGCCCTCTACGGTGGCGCCCCGGAGGGATTCGCCGTGCTGCTGATGGCTGCTGCGGTCTTCTTCGTCTACGTCCTCGTCTCACGAGCAGGCTGGGCCGGGGGATCCGGGCCCATCCTCAGGCCCGCGCTCGACCTGGTGGCGGCCGTCGTGGCCGGTATGGCCCTGGCCGCGCCGTTCGCACTTCCTGGTCTGCAGCTGACCGGGCCTTCGGTGCGGAGTCTCGAGCCCAACGGTCTCGCCCTCTCCTCCCGTTCGCTGCTGTACCTCGGATTCCAGGCGTTCGACGGTCTCCCGCTGACCCACAACGGCCGGGTAGTCGTCTTCGGTGACTCGGCCTTCTACACGGAGACGGCCATGTACGTCGGTGTGAGCGCGCTGGTTCTGGGTGCCTTGGGGATCGTCCTGAGCCGACGTCGGAGGGAGCTCCAGGCCTTCGTCGTCATCACCGTGCTCTGCCTGGCCGTGGTATTCGTCCCCCCGATCGTCACCGAGGCCTACAAGACACCGTTGCTCAGCAAGGTGGACCTGGTGCGGGCGTTGATGCCGCTGGCCTTCGCCCTGGCCGTGCTGGCCGGGTTCGGCGTCGACCGGGTGGTGCGGGCCGGCCGGTCTCGCGATGCGGCCCGCTGGCTGGGCGTGTCCTTCGGAGTGGCGGCGGCGGCCCTCCTGGTCCTGTGGATCTTCGGTCGTGGCGACCTGAAGCCCGTGCCCCGCTCGATCAGGGCCCACAGCTTCATCTGGCCGGTGGTGGAGACGCTGTCGGGTCTTGCCGCCGCCGCCTTCCTCTTCTGGGTCAGCCGGTCCCGGAGAGGGACCGAGCCAGGACGGGCCGGGACCACCGGAGCCCATAGCAGCAAGCCCTGGATGCTCCGGCGGTCGGGGACCATCGCCGGGGCCGGACTGCTGGCCGTCCAGACGGCGTTTCTGGTCAGCGCCGGGGCCACCATGATCCAGTCGAGCGGGCAGACATGGCCACAGTCTCCGGCTACCGCGGCGTACGTGTCGGCGGTCGGATCTTCCACGGTGGCATTCGGCACCCGCACCTGTCTGCTCGGGTTCGCTCCCAACATCAACGATGTGTACGAAGTACACGAACTCGGAATCTACGATCCCATCATCCCGAAGAAGTACTTCTCCGCCTGGGCGGCTGACACCGGCACCGCCAGCGGCAATCCAGAGCTGAACCTGTTCTGCCCGGCCGTCTCCTCGGTGGCGGTGGCCCGGGAGTTCGGGGTCGGCTATGTCCTCGAGGCGGCCGGAACTCCGGGACCGGCTGGAAGCGTTCTGGTCCGGCGGATCGCGGACGAGGTGCTCTACCGGATTCCGGGGTCGGGCCAGGCCGCCGTGGCGCCGCTGGAGCGTGGTGGACTACCGCCCGACAAGGTGGTGGGGACCCCGATCGCCGTCAGCCACCCGACCCCGTCCAGCTGGAGTCTGACGACCTCGTCGACGACGCCCCAGGTGGTCCGGTTCCATCTCACCGATGTCCCCGGCTGGCACGCCACCATCGACGGAAAACCCCTGCAACTCGAGCCGTATGCTGGGATGATGCTGCAGGCCCGTGTCCCGGCCGGGTCGCACGCCATCGTTCTCCACTACTGGCCGAAGGCGCTCACGGAAGGGATCGTCCTAGCGCTCGTCAGTGCGGTCTTCCTGGTCGCCGTACTCGTGCTGGCCTCGTGGCGTCGGCGGGGGGGCCGGAGCGCCCGGCACCCGGACCCGATCGAGTCGGCCACCCCGGCGCCATGACCGACGCGTCGCCGCCCTCCACGGATCCTGCTCACGGGCCCGGGCCTGTGATCATCGTGCCGTGCTACAACGAGGAGCACCGCCTCGACCGTCAGGCCTTCGTGGCTCTGGCCGACTCCGGTCTGGTCCGCCTCCTCTTCGTAGACGACGGGTCCACCGACGGAACCAGCCGGGTACTCGGTCATTTGGCCCGCGCCTCGGCCGCGGTCGAGGTCGTGGAGCTCCCGCGAAATGTGGGCAAGGCCGAGGCGGTTCGCCAGGGGTTCCGGTGGGCCATCGATGCGGGCGCCCCCATCGTCGGCTACTTCGACGCCGACCTGGCCACGCCGGGACCGGAGCTCCTCCGGATGGTCCGTACGCTCGAGGGTCGTGACGATCTCGCCGCCGTCTTCGGTTCCCGGGTGGCCCGTCTCGGCAGTCACATCGAACGGAGCCCGTTCCGGCACTACACCGGACGAATCTTCGCCACCTTCGCCTCGTGGGCGTTGAACGTCGCCGTCTACGACACCCAGTGCGGAGCCAAGGTCTTCCGCGTGAATCCCAATCTGGTCGCCGCCTTCGACGTCCCGTTCCGGTCGTCGTGGTCCTTCGACGTGCAGTTGTGTCGGCGCCTGTTCGACGGCACCTCCGATCTGCCCGGCCTACCCATCGCCGCCTTTCTCGAGCTCCCCCTCGACACCTGGCAGGACGTGGCCGGGTCCAAGGTGGACGTGGTCGGGAGCGTGTCGGCACTGTGGGATGTCATCGTGATGGGCATCGAGCGGCGATGGCGGTGACGGAAGGGGTGGACGACGGGGTGGAGGACGGCACGGTCTCCGGAGGGTCCGAGCCGACGAACGTCCACCGGCGACTGGTCGACCGGATGGACCCGCGACTGGTGAACATCCTCACGGTCCTCGGCTTCGGGCTCCCCCTGGTGGGCTACTTCGTGCTGGTGCACCAGGGCAGCGTCAACACGATCGTGAGCGATCAGCTCTCCGACCTCACGGTCATCGACCACTCGTACACCCACCTCTTCGACTGGGGGTACCTGTGGGCCCAGCACAACGAGAATCGGATCTTCTTCCCCAACCTCATCGTGGTCCTGTTGGCCCACACCACGGCGTTCAACGTGCAGGTCGAGGAGTACCTGAGCGCCGTCATGCTCACCACGGCGACAGCACTGTTGATCTGGTCTCACAAGCGCCGTTCCCCGTCCACACCGTGGCTCTACTACTGCCCGGTGGCATTGCTGGCCCTGTCGGTGGTGCAGTTCGAGAACGCCCTCTGGGGATTCCAGATGGCCTGGTTTCTGGTCCTGCTGGCCATGGCCACGACGGTGGTGCTCATCGATCGGGTCACGTTGACGTGGCTCCCCATGACCGGCGCCATCGTCGCCGCCGTCCTGGGGAGCTTCTCGTCACTGCAGGGGCTGCTCATCTGGCCCGTCGGGCTGGTGCTCCTCTACCACCGCCGGCGGAGCCGCCCCTTCTTCGCTGTCTGGATCGTGACGGCCGTACTGGCCGGGGTGCTGTACTTCTACCACTTCGACCCCAACGCCGGGGCGCCGCAGCACGGCTATGCCCTCCACCATCCTCTGGGGACGGTGAAGTTCTACGTCTTCGCCGTGGGCGACATCCTGGGCGTGCCGCAGCACTACTACGGTCCCGGCAACAACGCCGTGCTGGTGTTCGGCGTGGTCATCCTGGTCCTGGCGGCGTGGACACTGCTCGCCTACGGACCGCATCGCGACGAGCGAGGCGGCAGCCCGATCGGGGTGGCCATGGTCTGCATGGGCCTGCTCTTCGTCGCCTCGGTCACGGCCGGGCGGGTGCTGTTCGGCTACACCGCGGCCAGCCAGTCCCGTTACACGACGTATGACCTACTCATCCCCATCGGGATCCTGCTGGCCCTGCTGGGGGGACCACCTCCCCGTCTCTGGTGGCGTCGGTCCCGGGGGCCCGGTGATCCATCGGCCGAGGAGTCGGGTGAGACCCGACGCTGGACCCGTGTCTCGGATCGGGGGGATCGCCGCCTACTGGTGGCCGCCCGTTGGGTCACCGCGGTCGTGGTGTTGCTGCAGGTCGCCTTCGGTCTCCACTACGGGATCGCCGGGGCTCGCAAGACCCATGCGTACGACGTCCAGGCCGCCAACATCCTCAAGTCCATCGATCATGACTCGGATCACACCGTGGAGTACTCCATCGACGTCTTCGGGCAGGTTTCCTTCATCAGGCGCCAGGTCCGCATCGCCCAGATTCACCATCTCAGTGTGTTCAGCGACGCCGGCGGCCGCTGAGCGACGAGAGGGGCCAGGTGGGGATGGGTGCCGACCCCGATGATCAGCTGGCCCGGGCCACGACGACGTGCTGGCCCCCGAGGGGCAGCCACCGCAGGAGCCGGTCCACCCCGGGTCCCAGCCGACCGCCGAACGGCGTGAAGAGGAAGTAGTCCCGGCTCACCACCCGGGCGCCCGCCCCGACCATGAGTCGTTCGACGTCCCCGGCCGTCAGCAGCTCGACACCGACATCGAGTTCACAGCCTCGAACGGCCCGACGGGTGAGGGGGTTGGCCGGATTGTGCTCGAAGACCGCGATCACACCGCCGGGACGGGTCACCCGGTTGAGCTCGCGGAGGAACGTCGTCTGATCGCCCCGGGGGACGTGGTGGAGCACGCAGATGGCAATGGTGACGTCGAAGGACCCGGATGGGAAGGGGAGCGTCTGGCCGTCGTAGGACACGAATTCGCCTTCGGACACATGCTTGCGGGCCACGGCCAGCATCTCCTCCGAGACGTCGACACCGTGGAGCGACTTGACCCGTCCGGCCAGGTGCCGGTCCGTGGTGCCGGCACCGCACCCGACGTCGAGCAGCGCCGCCTGGTCGAGCGCCTGGCCCTGGGACTGCAGGATGTCGGTCAGCAGTGCCACCTTCCGCCGAGCAAAGAACGAGGCGTCGCGCCGGGTGAACGAGATCGAACGATCGACGGCTTCCTCGTATCCTGCCGCGTCGAGATCGAAGACCTCGTGGGAATGGCCGGCGGAGGGAGCGGACGGCTCAGGATCGATCATCGACGGCCGGATCTGCACCACGGTGCGTCAGGGACGGTGCTGACGAGGGGACAGCGTCGGAACGGGTACTGCCGGCGGGAACCGACTCCAGCACGCTCAGCGATTCGTCACGGACGGAGGGACTGTCATCGTCGGCGTGGCGGACCAACCTCCAGATCCCCCGGAGGTCATCGAGGGCGGTGTTGACGATGCGCACCCTCGAATCGTCGTCCTCGACCCATCGAACGGGTAGCTCGGCGATGCGCAAGCCGCGCCGCCACCCCAGAGCCAGCAGCTCGGTATCGAAGAACCAGCCGTTGTCCTCGACGGTCGGGACCACGGTCTGCGCCACCTGACGACTGACGGCCTTGAACCCGCATTGGGCGTCTCTGACCGTGTACCGCAGCATGGCCCTGGCGATCAGGTTGTAGATATGGGAGATGACCTCGCGTCGGGCGCTACGAGTGACCTGGGAGTCGGGGGCCAGGCGCGAGCCGATGGCGATGTCGGCACCACCACCGGCGATCGCATCGACCAACGGTCCCAGAGCGGCCAGGTCGGTGGACAGGTCGATGTCCATGTAGGCGACGATGTCGGCCGAACTGGTCATCCAGGCCGCCTTGAGGGCCCGGCCGCGACCGCGCTCCCCGAGCCGGAGGGCCCGGACGTTCGGCTCTGTCTGCGCAATCCGTGCCGCGATCTCCCACGACGCGTCGGTACTCCCGTTGTCGACGATGGAGATAGACCAGGCGTACTCGGACCGCAGGGGGAGCTTGGCCAACAGGCTGCGCACATTGCGCTCGAGACACCGCTGCTCGTTGAGCACCGGGAGTGCGATGTCGATGGTGGTTGTGCGCGTCGATCTCGGCCCCCAGGTTTCGCACTTCACATCGGCATCCCAGCGGTCAGCCGGACTTGCTCTCCCCCATGAACATCAGCAAGCAGCGTACTCGGTCCGATGGCCAGGCGCTATGGGGAAATGGCCGGCCGGATCGGGTGGCCGCCGCCGACCCCGGTCTGCGCTCAGGCCGGGGCCGGGTGGGTGGCCGTGGCCCCCGGGGTCGGACATGTCCCGGGGTCGAGGTGCCCATCGATCCGGAAGAGGGAGTAACCGATGAAGTAGGGCACGTCACGCACCTGGGTGACGGCCCGGGTCACCAGCGTGGCGGCCGGATCCGTTCCGGTCCAGACGGTGTAGGTGGTGGGCTTGGCGTTCACGTCCTGTCGTGGATGGACCAGCCCGGTGGTGGTCACCACGTAGTCGTAGTGGCCGGCGTTGATGGCCCGCCTCCACTGCTGGCAGGTGGGAACGAGGCCGAACCCGTGGTCGGGCTGCGACTGGCCGACGTACTGGACGAAGTTGGTGAGGTCCTGCCCGTAGAGTTCGTACTGCAGTGTGCCGAAGAGTCCGGCCACGGCGATCCGGGCGTTGCTGATCTGCAGGGTCTTGGTCAGGACGCTGTTGTCGGCATTGGCGTAGCGGTGGTCGAGGTAGAACCGCTGGAGGACGAAGCCCGCCGCCAGTACGGCGATGGTCACGGCCGTCACGGCCACGACGCCGGGCCGGCGTCCCGAGCCAGACCCGCGGTCCGAGTGGGCCCCCTGTTTCGAGCGGCCACGGTCCCCCCGGGCCAGCCACAGCCCGACCCCGACCACGAGCACCGCCACCCCGCACAGCAGGCCGACGAGCGAGTCGACCCCACCGATGGGGAATCCGAACCGCCGGGACAGGATGGTGGTGGGCCAGATGGTCCCGTCCAGTTGGGTCAGGACCACGATCCCCCCGTAGGCGGCCAGCAGACCCCAGGACGGCCGACGGCCCCGGAGGAGCGGAACCAGCGGGAGGAGCACCAGTCCGAGGAGTACGGCCGGATCGCCGTAGCGAACATTGTCGACGAAGAAGACCGGCGCCCCCAGGACCACCAGGTACTGCGGGGTGACCAGAAAGGCCGCGCCGCTGACGATGCCCACCCAGGCGAGCATCCGGGCCATGCGCCCGGGCCCGGTGGCGGCCCCGAGGATCAGGCCGAGCGCACTCAGGCCGAGCACCGCCCACCACACGGGACCGAAGGAGAGACGGAGGCCGGGGAACAGGTAGTGGTGCCACGCACTCCCTTTCAGGAGGAAGTGACTGACTGTCGACGTCGGCGTGGCTACGTGCGGACTGGGCAGCGAGACGGGTCCGAGCTTGACGTGCAGCGAGGGGAGGGGACTGCCCACGATGATCAGGTTGCGGAGATACCAGAACCCGCCGGTCACGATGACCAGCAGGAGCCAGACCCCCGTCTCGGTCCACCGTCGGCCCCGACGGGCCAGAACCCAGATGCCGACCGTGAGCGCGCCCACCGGTGCCACGAAGGTGAACTTCGTGCCCATGGCCAGGCCGGCGGCCAGGGCGGCAATGGCCTGACCGGCCCATCGGTTGGACTGGACCCCTTGGGCGGCCGTGACGAGCAGTGCCGCGCACGACAGGAGCAGCGCCAGGCCGACGATGTCGTCGTAGGCACCGCCGGGCTGGGTGGCGACCAGGCCCGGAGTGACCAGCAGTGCGGCCACGCCGCAGATGGTGACCGGTGCCACGCCATAGGGCCGGCCGATACACCATCCGGCCAGGAGGGCCAGCGCGGCCCAGCCCAGGTTGATGAGTGGGGACAGCAGGTCGTTGCCCATGAACACGATGCCGAGGGCATGGACCAACTCGGACGACGCCGGAAAGAAGACGGTCACGGCCTCGGAGTCGACGAAGTGCAGCGGGGTGATGGAACCCTGCTGGACGAAGCGGGCCGCGAACGGCATGTGGTACCAGAGTGTGTCGGTCGAGGTCATTCCGTGGTGCAGTGCGTCGACCGTTCGGGTGAACCAGTCGGCGGCCACCACGCTCACCGCCATCACCGCCACCAGCGACGCGCCACGCCCCATGGCCCCGGGGCCGGTCTCGTCTCCCGCTGGCGGTTCTTCCGGGGTTGCGGCCGTCGGTGGATCGGCGCCTTCGGCTGGGGCCGGGACCCGGTCCGCCCGTCGTTTGCCGACGTACCACCCGGCCGCCCCGACGATCGCCAGCGTCGGCGTCACTTCCGCCAGGCGGAACAGGTGGATGGACCCGAGCACCTCGGACAGAACGATGACGGAGGCGACGCCGAGGACGATCTCGGCCAGACGGGCCGTCGGCCCGTCCCATCCGGGCAGCAGGTTCCTCCGCCACACGAATGCCGCCGCACCCATGGGGGCCAGGGCGACGGCGATCAACACCATGCCCTCCACATACCGCCCGAGTGTCACGTGTTCCCATCCCCTCTCGCCCGACGCGTCGACCCCACAGGGTAGTAACTGTCCCCGGGGGAGGGGTGCCGGCGGCCGAATGCCGTGGAGACGCACACCGGTCCGACGTGCCAAACTTGGTGACGGGGCCGGGGGCACCCGCTCATCACGATCCCCGAAGCTCCTCGCCGATCACGAACCGAGCCCGAGTAGAGGAAACGTCAGTGACCCACGAGACCGACCTGGGCATCGGAGACCCCGAGTCATCTCCAGAGGTCGACGTCTCCGACGTGCCCGACGTAACCGAAGTGGCCGATGCGTCGGTGGGGGACCGGGCGTCCGAGCCGGTGGTGAGGCAGCCCCGACACTTCGCCTGCTTCGACGGTCTACGCGCCATCGCGGCCGTGTCCGTGCTCCTGCTGCACACCGCCTGGGTGTCCGGCTTCACCTCCCGGTCGAGCCTGGGGGCGTACACCAGCAGGCTGGAGATCGGGGTGTCCGTGTTCTTCCTGATCTCGGGCTTCCTCCTCTACCGCCCCTTTGCCGTCTCGCACCTGACCGGTCGAACCGCGCCCAACCGGCGCAGGTTCTGGGAGCGGCGCCTGTTGCGCATCGTCCCGGCGTACTGGTTGGCGCTGACCGTGCTGACCTACATGGTGCACGCCGTCTCCGTGGGCGCCGGCTGGCAGGGGTTCGTGGCCCACTACTTCTTCCTGCAGATCTACTTCCCCACCCAGGTCTTCGACGGCATCACCCAGGCGTGGTCACTGTGCACGGAGATGAGCTTCTACGTCGTGCTCCCGTTCTACGCCGCCGCCATCGCCTACCGTCGCCACTCGCCGAAGAATCAGCTGGTCCGCGAGTTGATCGGACTGGGTGTGCTGTACGCCGTCAGCTTCGGGTTCCGGTACTGGATCCTCCACCTCCCACTGCTCACGGTGAAGGACGGAAAGTTCGTGTCCATCTGCGCTCCGCACTGTGCCACCAACCCGCCCTTGGCCACCCTGATGATCGACTGGCTCCCGGCCTACCTCGACATGTTCGCGCTGGGCATGCTGCTGGCCGTGACCAGTGTCTGGTTCGCCGAGCACGGCAACGAGCCGGCCTGGCTCCGTCATCGGCTCATGCCCTGGGTCAGCTGGATCGGTGCCGGGCTGGCCTTCGTGGCCGTCTCCCACGTGGTGACCGACCACGACATCTTCTACTTCGTCATCCCCCGGGTGAATCTCGAACGCCAGGCCCTCTACGGACTGTTCGCGTTCCTCCTGCTCCTGCCGGCCGTCTTCGGCCCCCAGGATCGATCGCTGATACGGAGATTCCTGCGGTCCTGGCCCATGGCCAGTCTGGGCGTGATCTCGTACGGCATCTATCTGTGGCATCTGGACCTCATCAGCGAGGTGGACCAGTGGACGGGCTGGGATGCCGGGCACATCTCCTACTGGATGCTGGCCGGCCTGGTACTGGCGGTGACCGTCCTCATCGCCTCGGCCAGTTACTTCGGGCTGGAGCGGCCCCTCCTCCTGTTGAAGGACCGGATCAGTTGGTGGGACGGTCCGGCCCGGCATGTCGGGAAGCCATCCGGACCGGATGTGGCGCCGGTCGCACACGCGTCACGGACCGGTGAACCGTCTGCGGCGGAGGTGGACTCAGCCCCTCAGCCGGCGGACGATCGACCGTAGGTCGCGGCCGGGCCGGCGGTCCGGAGCCGGCCCCGGCGTCCTCCGCAGGGCCAGCAGCCCGATGTCGACGTCCACGTCGCCCCACTCTCGGACCGTGTCGCGACGGACCAGTCGGAGACCCACGGCGGCACTCTCGTCGATGACGTCCTGGAACGTGCCGTGGCGGGTCGGATCCTCGACCTGCACGCCGAGGTTGCGGTTCCAGAGGTCGTCCGCTCCCCGGACCAGGTCGATGGTCAGGACCACCAGTCCGTCGGGTCTGGTCCGGGCGGCCATGTCGGCCAGCAGGGCCCGGCGGTCGTCGGCGGGCATGTGTTCGATCACACTCACCGAGTACACCCCGTCGAACGGTGGATCGAGGGGAACGTGGCCAAGGGTGGAGTTCCACGAGCGGTGGGCCAGACCGGCGGCGCCGTAGTCGAGGAAGCCCCACTCGTTCCACTCCGCCCGGGTGGACCAGTCCCGGACCGTGGAGGAGGGGTCGACGGTGTCGACCACGTAGCCACGACTGGTGAGATAGGGAGGAAGGGGTGTGACGCCGGCGCCGACGTCCATGACGCGGCTGCCCGGGGCCAGATGATCGGTGATCAGGGTGGCCACCACCGGGTACTCCCACAGGCGGGGAGCGTGGTCGGGATAGAAACCGGTCGTGTCGCGGGCCTGGAGCCGGAGGGCGATCAGCGACAGCGGATCGGGATGGCGGTCGACCAGGGGGGCCAGCGTGGCGGCCGAGAAGTCACGGCCGTGTCGGTGGGTCGGAGGTCTGAGGGCGACGAACAGGGCGGTTCCACCGTCGGGGCCGAGCGGGTACACCTCGGCGTCGGGCGCCACCCGTCGGAGGGTGGCGGACAGCGGCTCGTGAACGTGGAGGCCGGGTCGGTCCGGGCTCGGAACCTCGGGGCCCGAGACCACCAGACACCGTCCGGTGGCCTGCCACAGCGCCTCGACCATGGCGAGATAGTCGGCGCGTCGCCATAGGTGGACCAGCGCGCCGCGGCTGATGATGAGATCACCCGGCCCGGCGTGGTGCTGGCCCGGCCGGTCCAAGGCCTTCCCGTCGGGACCGAACTCGAGGACGGTGGTGGGTCCGATCATCTCCTCGAGGGCCGCCACCACTGCATCCCCGTCCCGTCCGTCGCCGGCGTGGTCGCCGGCGTGGCCGTCGGATTGGCCGGTGGCGTGGTCGCCGGCGTGGCCGTCGGATTGGCCGGTGGCGTGGTCGGCCTGGAGCCACCGCCGGAGGGTCAGTTCCGGTGCGGCCTCAGCCCAGACTTCGTCGATGGCCCGGTTGGCCGCCTCCACCTGCCCGTCGATCGACGCCTGGCCGGTGGAGCGGATCCGCCCGTTGGCGTCGACCTCCTGGTGGTAATGGATGATGGCCGGACGGGGTGCGTCGGGCGGTATCCGGGTCGGATCGTGAGTGGGCGTGTTCCACCGGACGTCGAGGCGGTCGGAGCCGAGGTGCTCGGCCGCCAGGCCGAGGGCCATGGCCACCTGGTCGAGGTAGACCGTCCACGTTCCCAGGAGCTGGCGTCGCTCGAGGAGCCACCGGGCCCAGTGGCACCACGACGACGCCACCGTGGACAGGAGCACCCCGGGGACGAGGTACAGGCCCCCGTTGTTGTTCCCCCTCACCGTCCGGCTGTCGGGTTCCCAGGGGAGGGGGACGAGCGGCGGGAGCTCGAGGCCGGCGGCACCGAAGATGTCGACCAGCACCTCGAGCGGTGGGACGGGTGCGTCCACCGGCTTGCCGGCGATGCCGTCGGCCGGGACCGTCAGTCGTCGGGGATCATCGAGGACGGCGAGGTCCGTGTCGCACAGGACGGCCATGCCGTCCACGGTTTCCTCGGCCAGGCTCAGGGCGGCCGAGATCTTGTTGCAGTGGGGAGAGCGGGGATCGAAGGCATCGACGGTCCGGATGGCGACGCCCCGGGCCCTGAGGTAGTCGAGCGGCTCGGACGAGTCCGGTCCGACCACGTGGACGACCAGATCGTCGACGTCGACGCCGGCGGCTTCGGTCAGCGTGGCGAACCACCGCAGGGCATCGAGATGGAAGCGCGGTTGGTCGTCCACCACGCAGGAGAACCGTCCGGCCCGGGCGGGCGCCGCCGTGGGAGGGCGAGCCATCACCCTGTCCTCGTCGGCAGCCGCCGGGGTCAATGGCCGCGCGAGAGGCCCGTGCAGAGTCCCAGGGACTTGGCCGGGGTCGGCAGGCTGGCCACGGTCACCTCCGGGAGCGGGGAGCCGGGCGGCGAACTCGGAGTGACCTGCACCACGGCGGGACCTGTTCCGGCCAGGTAGTGGGTGAGCATGCCCGATCCGTACCAGAGGATCACCATCGAATTGAGGTTCGGATCGGTGGTCACCACGAATTGGTACTGCACGTGCGTGTACTTGATCGGGATCTTCCATCCCGCCGCCGGCGGCCAGTTGATGGAGGTGCCGGAGTTCTCCAGCAGCAGGCGGGCCGAGCCCCGGCCGTCAGGTTGGAGGATCAGCGTGCTGGCCCCGAACTTCAGCAGGGGAACGGACTGCGTGAAGTACTTCGTCGCCACCCGGTTGAAGGTGAAGCCGACCGTCTTCGTGAAGTTCGGGTCCTGCTCCACCGGCACCCATGTGTAGTGCTCGATCTGCTGGCCCGGCACGTCCTTCATGTCGTTGCCGGTCGAGAGGTACAGACCGGAGCAGTTGCCTACGTCGAAGAGCTGGCCGGCCGGGGCCCAGTAGGGCAGCTTGGCGCCGTGCCGCACGCTGTCGCCCAGGGAGTTGATACTGAGGGCCTTCTGCACGGAGATGTAGTTGGCGTCCTGGGTGGCGGTCCATTGGGCCACCGGGAACGCCGCGATGGCCAGGTTGGCGGCGATGCAGTAGACCGCGCCCGCCGCCACCAGACCGAGGACCACACCCCTGGTCCTCCGGGGGCGTGGCGCCAGCCGCCGCCAGATGTCGATGAGACCGATGCTTCCGGCGATGATGAAGAACGGCATCAGGTCGGCGATGTACCGCTGGGAGATGTAGCCCCACAGGAGCACACCCCCGGCCCCGGCCGCGGCGGCGATGAGGATGAGCCGGGTGAGCCGCACCAGTCCGATCCCTCTGGGACGGAACGCGGTCACCGCACCCCAGGCCCCGAGCAGGAGGAGCAGGGGTGAGGTGTCGGTGAAGCTGGCCGTCGGGTAGCTCTGGTCCATCACCGCGCCCGCCAGCCAGGCGGCGGGAGCGGCGGGCGGCGTCACGAACGGGAACAGACCGCTGACCCGGAGGCCGAACGGTTGGAGATAGGCCCACAGCGTGCTGGGCAGGAAGGCGAAGCTGAACGCCTTCCCCCCGTTGGCGGCCAGGAAGTAGCGCCGGTGGGCGTTGACGGTGGCCCAGACCTGGTCGGCCATGGGCAGGCCCACGGGGATGCCGAATTTGGCGTATGTGAAAGCACAGCTCACGATGAAGGTGCCGGCGCCGATGCCGGCCAGTGGAAGGGCCCATCGACGTTCGGACGCGCCGCCCCGACCGGTAGCGAACCAGGCCGCCACCAGGAAGGCCCCGATCGAGCAGGCGTAGCCGGTCGGGGTGCGGTTGAGGTTGGTGGCCAGAATGAACAGACCGCTGGCGACGACCCGTCCCCTTGTCGGATGTTCCATGACGCCGAGCAGGGTGAAGAGACTGCCGACGGTGAGTGGGATGCTCCAGGCGAAGTCCTCGTTGTAGATGAACGGGGTGGCGCCCAGGTAGAGGATCACCGAACCGCCCATGATCGTGGCCATCATGGCCCCGTAAGACGCCGCTTCGGCCCGCCCGACGATGGCTCGGCCCCGTATGAGGATGCGGAGACGCCACAGCATCAGCGAGGACATCAGGGCCGTCGACAACCAGGCCAGGAGGATCGACGGCGCGGTCATCTTGCCGTCCAGGCTGCTGGTGACCAGCAGCACCGGCATGCGGAGGAGCGAGGGGAAGATACCGAAGTAGGTGTAGTCCCGGCCGTTGCGCACGAACGCCTCGATGCCCATCTTCCCGTCGGGCAGGTAGAGGTGACCGTGGAACATGGCCCGGGCCTGCAGGTCGTAGAAGTTGTCGTAGGGCACGCCCCGGAGCGGGTCCACCGTGCCCGACCACAGGTCCCACATCAGCCACAGCAGCAGAGGCAGCACCACCGCACTGCCCACGACGACGGCGGTGGTGAACCGCCGTCGGCTCTGCTCCTCGGGCGTCCGGGGCCGGACCGGCTCCGTCCGGGTCGGCGGCGCGTCGCCGTCGGGGGTCTCTGACCCCCTGGTGATGGTGGCCGTGTCCGCCACTAGCCCGAGTGACCCTTGCGCCGAAGGCGGTCGCGGAACCCGAGGATCCTGCTGGCCGTCTGATCGGAGATGCCCAGATGCCGTTTGGCCCAGTCGTAGGCACGGAGCATCTGCGTGTCGGCGTAGATCACGATCGAGTGCGCTCCGTCACCGGGACGGGCCCGGTACTCCGTGGATCGGACCTGCGGGTCGTCCTCGATGCTGAAGTAGTAGAGCGCCATCGACCGCCTGGCCACCCCCTCGGGGCAGCTCATGGGATCGGGGTGGCCGTGGAACGAGGTGCCGTCGGTGGTGAAGATCAGGACCCGATTGGCCACGGGCGCGACCTTCTCGACGCACTCCTTCATGTCGGCGCTCCACAGCTCGAGGTCGCCCCCGTATTCCGGCTTCCATTCGTCGTTGAGGTACAAGAGGATGTTGGCGCGCCGCTGCCAGTTCCGGTTGTGGGGGTGGACGGTGAAGTCGGCGTGGATGTTGAGGTAGCCGCCGGTGGTGGACTGGTGGAGCCCGCCCCCTTCGAGGGAGGGGTCGGCGATCAGGTTGTCCACCCCGATCAGCCCGGAGACGAACTGGACGAAACGGGGCGAGTTGAACTCCTTGAGGATGGCACGCAGGGTCGGCCCCCACGAGTCCGGATCGGTGTTCGAGAACTTCCGCTCGTTGGTGTGCAGGTAGTTGTTCCACTGGCCTGGATCCAGCGGCGGGAACTCCTTGATGGCAGCCTCGGCCGCGCCCGGGCTCGAGGAAGTCGTCCAACACGATGTGGGGATAGGGCGTGGCGGCCAGGTACCGGGCGTGGAGGTCGTCGAGCTCGCCCTCCAGACGGTCGAGGTCGAGTATCGGGACAGTCGACTCATGGGTGGGCTCGGTGGTCATGCTGACTCGCTTCGCATCCTCACTGCCGACACACCCCCCACTTGCCCGTTTGCCCTCCTGCCAACGGCCACGACCCACTTCGAGGACCAGCCGGGGAAGACGTCCCCCCGGGCGCACGAAGACTGTACCCCGTCCTCCCGTGGGTACGCCTCGTCACTATTGACGGTTCCCCGACCCCGACCAGTGTACGACGGCCGGATGCCTCCTGTGCCTCGGCGCCGGTCGGGGGGTGCGACCGGGCTCAGGCCCCGGCCTCGGCCTCGATCTCGTCCCCGACCTCGGCTTCGGCGATCTGGGCGAAGAGCTTGTTGAGGATCATGAACTTGAGCAGCCAGAGCGTTCCGAAGGCGGCGATATTGGCTCCGACCACGAGCACGGTCCGGGCCAGATGGTGGAGGTGGTGCGAGTCGGCGAAGTCGTGCGCCCACGTCGACGTGACCAGGGCGAAGCCGATTCCGGTGATGGACATGACCCAGAAGGGCAGGATCTCCCGCCACCAGTGTGACCGCCCGCCCTTCTTCCACACCCAGCGTCGATTGAGGAAGTACGAAGGGAAGCCGGCCATGATGTTGGCGAACAGCGTGCTGTACACCTCGGTCCACAGCCCGAGCACGCCGTAGACGATGGTCAGAATCACCAGTGAGGTGAGGGCGGCGATGGCCGACACCATCGTGTAGCGGATGAGCTTCAGGCCCTCCGGGGTCTTGCAGAAGCGCCAGAGACGCATGACGGCTTCTCTCATCTAGGACAAGCTACCGTCGATGTCCCCGTTAGGGCCACCGTGTCGGCCCCGACGGTCCCGGCTGGAGAGGGGCGGCGCCGGTTCACGACAGCACCCCCCACAGGGTCGGCAGGTGGACGACGACCGTCTCCGGCGTCGAGCTGGGCACGTCGATGACCATCCTGGGATCGGTGGGGACGTGGTGATAGGGAATCTGGCGCAGCTTCCCCCCGGCGCCCACCACGTAGACCGACGAGAAGGCGTTGTAGGTGACGGGCAGGGCCAACCGGGTCGCACCACCGCAGCGCACGGCGAAGCGCATCGCCAGCGATTCGAGGGGGGACCTGGTCGGCACGCCCACGGTGCAGGGGACGCGGCTCAGCGAGCCGGCTCCGTAGTCGTGGCGATGCAGTGCGGTGTAGAGGTGGCCGTCGTCGGTGAGTTCCCGGCCCTGGGAGGAGTACACCTTCGGTAGGTACTCGTCGTAGAGCATCCCGTTGAAGCTGAAGATGCCCCGATAGCTCTGGTAGTCCATCGTGGCGGGCGGGGCCGACAGGCTGGTGCTGGGAAACTGGTCGGGGTTGGCCAGCAGGCCGTAGGTGGTCCTCCAGGTGGCCGTGACCGGCGAGAGGAGGACGAGTGAGGCCAGCCACGCCGCGGCCACGAGCTTCGGCATGGGGCTGTGGGGGAAGCGACGGAAGAACACATCGGCCACCATGACCACGCCGATGACGCCGATGGGGACGATGAAGGCCAGCATCCGGTAGGGGTAGTCGATGACCTCGAGTGGTGCCACGAACCGGTACACCCCGAGGAAGGCCCGCCACTGCAGGAGCAGATAGACGGCGAGACTGACGGCCAAGAAGACGACGGAGGCGCGATCGACTCCCGTTCCCGAACCGGCCCGGCCCGGATGCCTCACCGCCCATAGCCGATAGGCCAGCACGGCCAGCCCGGCCAGCACGATGGGGATCCAGATGGCGAAGTCGATCTGGAGGTCGAGGTGCGCGGTGTTGGCCAGCCACCGGTAGCTGCCGTTGTAGAAGTACGACCAGAATGGGATGAACTCGCCGGAGACGTGGTTGTCGTTGGTCACCTTGCTGGTGGGGTCGTAGTACGGGGCGAATCGGACCTCGGCCAGCAGCGTCGGCGCCAGCAGCAGCCCGGCCCCGACGACCGCGACCCCCAGCCGCGGCGCCACGGTTCGGAGGCCGCGCCAGCCGGCCACGGTGAGGAAGGTGATCACCGCCACCGCCAGCGTGAAGATCGAGACGAGTCCGATGGCGCTGTGCGCGTCGACCAGCAACGGCAGCACCGGTATGAGCAGCAGCGAGACCCGCCGGTTCTTGACCAGCTCGAGACACCAGTAGAGCAGCCAGGGGACGATCATCATGGCCGAGAATTCCGGCAGGTCACCCCGGACCAACCAATCGGTGAACACGTAGTTGGTGAAGAGGAAGCCCACCGACCCCACCGCCACGAGCAGCCGGCTCTTCGTGACCATCCCGAGCGCCAGCCGCATCCCATAGGCCCCCGCCACGAGGTAGATGCCGATGGTGCCGACCAGCGCCGGCTTGAGCGATCCACCGAACAGGATGAACAGGATGCCGGCCACGTAGAAGAAGGCTTTCTGGTAGAAGAGCAGCACCGGCGTGCCCAGCCCCAGACCGTCCGTGCTGGACCAGACCGGGAAGAAGTCGAGGTGGCGGAAGTGGGCCGCGTACAGCTGGACCAGGATGAGCTCGTTGTTGAAGGCCTGACCGATGGGCCACCCCGAGCGACGACCGACGATCGAGAGGATCAGGGCCACCGCGGCCAGCACGAGGGTCCCGTACGCCACCTCGTACACCCACCGCCGGTTCAGGAACGGAGGAGGGGAGTCGGGGATCGGCGCCTGCTCCGTGTCCCCCGACGGGGTGGCTGGGGCCGTGGGCGTAACGTCTACATCCTGCAGTGACCGCCCCCTCGCCATACTCGGCGAGGCTACCGCTGCCCCCGAACCACGGCAATGGCGCCCCTTCCGGCCAGGATGCCGTGGCTACACTCGCTCCGGATGGGGGATGGCACCGACGGTTCCACGAGCACACCGGTGATGGACGCCGACCCTGACGCCTCCGTGGGCGGAGACGGTCCTGTCGTCCCGTCGCCACCGCGCCGCGGCGAGCAACGCCGGGTGGCACAGGCCAACCGGCGTCGGTTCACCATCGCCGTGGTCGTGGGCGGCGTGCTGGCCGCCATCCCGTTCCTGTGGTTGCTCTTCGGTCCGTGGGAGTCCCCCGACTTCCTGCGACAGGCCATCTCCCAGACCAACTTCTACGATCTCCAGGCGCGGGCCATGTTCCACGGCCACCTGTGGATCCCCGACGGACGACTCGGCGTCGAGGCGTTCGTCCACGGCGGTAGGGAGTTCACCTACTTCGGACTGTTCCCCTCGCTGTTGCGCATGCCGATCCTGTTGGTGACGAGCCGACTGGACGGTCGCCTGACGGTGCCGAGCATGCTGGTGGCCTGGCTCGTCACCGGGGTCTTCGTCTCACTCCTGCTCTGGCGGGTCCGCGTGCTCATTCGCGGCGAGGCCGTCGTGGGCCGGGCCGAGGCCGTCTCGTTCGGGGTGCTGGTGGCCACCATCCAGGGAGGTTCGGTGTTCCTGGTGCTGGCGGCCACCCCGTACGTCTACAACGAGGACCTGGCCTGGAGCATCTGCCTGACCGTGGGTAGCCTCTTCGCCCTCCTGGGCGTACTGGAGCGACCGACCTGGGGCCGGGTGGTGGCCAGTGGGCTCCTGGTCCTGGCGGCCAACCTCGACCGGGTCACCACCGGATGGGCCTGCGTGGCCGGTGCCATCCTGATCGCCGGATGGTTCGGAATCGGTCGCGGCGGGCCCGAGCGCCGTCGTTGGTTCGTCCCGATGTTGGCGGTGGGAGGCATTCCTCTGGTCGTGGGCTGTGCCGTCAATGCGGCCAAGTTCGGCGTTCCCTTCGGCCTCCCCGTCACCGACCAGGTGTACTCCAAGGTCAACGTGTACCGGCAGAAGTTCCTGGCCGCCAACCACAACTCCGAGGTGGGCGTGGCGTTCGCCCCGACCGACCTCCTGGCCTACCTCCGCCTCGACGGCCTCCGGTTCACGTCGGTGTTCCCGTTCATCACCCTGCCCGGTTCGCGAAATCCGGAGCTGGCCGGCGTGCTCTTCGACAAGCGGTACCGGACGGCCAGTCTCCCGTCGTCGATGCCACTCCTCTTCCTCTTGGGCATCTGGGGGATGATCACGGCCTTCCGTCCCAGGCCGGTGGGGAAGGTGGCCCTGACCCGCCTCCTGCTGCTGGCGGCCGGCGCGGCGTGCGCGGCGCTGATGTTGTGGGGCTACATCGCCCCCCGCTACCTGGCCGACTTCGTCCCGTTCCTGGTGTTGGCGAGCGCGGTGGCCATCGTCGACATCTGGCGGAGGATGGACGGACGGAGCCGTCGGGCCCGGATCGTTGTGGTCACCGTGATCACCCTGGTCGGGCTGTTCTCCGTGGCCGCCAACATCGGCATGGCCAGCACACCCAACGAGCAGTGGAACCCGACCCAGGTCCACAACTACGTGGAGGCCCAGCAGACGATCAGCAACCTCACCGGGCACACCCTCCAGGCCAACGTGCACCGTGGTGACACGCTGCCGGACTACGCCCCGGCCGACCAGCTGTTCATCATCGGGGAGTGCGACGGCCTGTACATCTCGAACGGGGAGAACTATTCGACCGTTCCCAGCCAGTCGTTCCTGCACACCACGTGGATGGCGGTGGAGCGGGGCCATCGCTTCCAGCACACGTTCCGCATCACCTTCGACCAGCCCGGATCGACCACACCGGGTCTGGGTCTGGTCAGCGCGGGCCGGAACTCCGTGTCGGTGAATGTGGCGTCCACCCCCAGCCGACGGCTGGTCCGGGTCCTCTTCGACTTCGCCAGCCCCGGCCACAAGATCTATCAGTACACGCCCTACGTCACGCCCGGCACCACCCACGTCGTACAGGTCATCACCGATCCGGCCACGCACCTGGTCCTGGTGTCCATGGACGGAAGGGCCTACCTGCAGGGCGTTTGGATCACCGACGAACCCATCGTGGTCGACACCCAGCACGCCGTCTCGCCCGGGGACCCCCCGGCGTTGACGGTGACGAACATCACCCCGTTGACACCGCAGCCGACCCTGTGCCAGAGCCTGGATCGGTAGGAGCGGCGCCGATGTCCGTCACCCCGTCGGCTGGCCGGTCCGGATTGCGAACCGAATAGTGGGGTCAGGTACTATGCCGCAGGGTGGAAATGGTGTGAGCTCGGAAGTCGGACACCGTCGCAAGCCGCGACAGGGGTGAACCGGACGGCCCTCGGGCTCGATCCGGTGAGGGAGGGGAGATGGAGAGCACGAGCGATCCCCTGCCGGGCACGCCATCCGGGCCCGGATCCCCTACCAGCGTGGTGGCGGAGCCCACGCCGACCGCGCCCAGGTATCTGGGGCAGGGGCCAACCGTCAAGACCCGCCAACTGGGCAACGTGCGCGGATTCGACGGTCTGCGCGGCATTGCCGTACTGATCGTCTACGTCTCCCACACCGAGGTCATCCTCCCGATTCCCAGGATCCTGGTCGTCCCCGGTGCGGAGGTTCCCCTCGACGCCTTCTTCGTGCTGAGTGGATTCCTGATCACGACACTTCTCTTGCGGGAACAGGCCAAGACGGGACACATCCTGATCGGTGCCTTCTACAAGAGGAGAGCGCTCCGCCTCCTGCCTGCGCTGTTCTTCATGCTCTGCGGTCAATACGTGTTCTCGGCACTGACCGGCATCTCGTTCCACGAGGAGTGGACGTCGCTCCTGTCCGTCGGTCTGTACTACTCGAACTGGAAGCTGGCCCTGAACTCCAATGCATTCGGTGGCAACATCGCCAGCGGGCTCCAGCATGTCTGGTCGCTCTCGTTCGAGGAGCAGTTCTATCTGATCTGGCCGTGGGCCACGATCTTCGTACTGACCATCTGGCGGAGCTTTCGGACCGTGGTGATCATCCTCATCGGCTTGATCGTGGCGGTCTGGGTCCACCGGGCGCTCTCGTATCACGGCGTACAGACGTGGTACGCCCTCTTCGTGAGAACGGACACCCGGGCCGACTCCATCCTCTTCGGAGCACTGGCCTCACACCTCTGGATCCGTGGTCGCGAATTCCGGCGTTACCTTCCCACCGCGGCCTGGATCGCCACCATCTTCCTGCTCGCCTGTCTGCCCCTGGCCAGTGTCAGCGGCCCGTTTCTCTACGATGGCGGCTTCGACGCCATCGACGTGGCATGCGCCATTCTGATCCTGGCCCTGGCCGACGGAGACTGGATCGGTCGAGCCTTCTTCCAGTTCAAGCCGCTGGTCGTGCTGGGCACGGTTTCCTACGCGTTCTATCTCTGGCACCTCCCGGTGTTCTTCGCCGTGCGCTACTACGGCGG
Source organism: uncultured Acidimicrobiaceae bacterium (assembly GCA_963756515.1). Lineage (GTDB taxonomy): Bacteria > Actinomycetota > Acidimicrobiia > Acidimicrobiales > RAAP-2 > Bog-756. Next base: position 296,064 of record CAVWNV010000011.1, on the reverse strand, counting down.
AGGATGGAACTACGTCGTCCGGGTGGTCGTGGCCACCGCGGCCACATCGTTGTTCACGGCGCTGTCGTGGTTCCTGTTGGAGCGTCCCGCCCTGCGCATGAAGGAGCGGATGGCGGTGGTCGGCGCCCGCACGGTGTCGTTGGGTGGCGCCACGTCGCTCAACCTGGATGTCCAGTCCGCGGCCGCGGCGCCGTCGGCGGACGGTACGACCGCGGACCACCCCGATGGATCATTGGGTGACCCGGGTGGTAACGCCGACGTCGGCTCGAACCCTGGTTGAGGGGCCTCACCCCCATCGTGGGTGAGAAGACCACCGGCCGGCCGTTGCGCGACCGGGTCGGCGCACGCGCCACCGTCCATCCGACACCTGATCAGGCGTCGACCCAGAGCCGGCTGGGTCGGATTCCCCAGGCCACCTGGCGGGCCAGTTCGGCTCCGACCACGGGCAGGTCGGCGGCGTGGGTGACGCCGACCATCTTGGCCTCGGTGACCACCACCCGAACGGGTAACCCGGTGCCGGCGGACACCATGTCCGCCACCACGTCGGGGAGGAGCACCTCGGCCTTGGGTAGCTCGCCCCCGGTGGCCACCACCGCCAACAGGGCCTCCTCGTCCAGCCCCGACGCCTCCATGGCCGACTCGAAGACCGGCCAGATGGCGGGCTGGAACCCCCACAGGTTGACCGATGTGGGTGCGTCACCGGGCAGGATCACCGGCTCGATGCCGTCCTCGGAGCTGAGGGTGGTGTCACCCTCATGACGGGTGACCTGGCGACGCTCGGTCAACGCCGTCAGGTACCCCTCGCCGTCCACCTCGCAGACACCCCGGGTGACCGGGTCGTCGGTGGTCACGGTGGAGCGGAGGTGGTACGCCACCAAGGCATGCTCGGCCGGGCCCGAGTCGAGCTGGCGGGCCAGCTGCATCATGGCCGATTCGCTGTAGACGTCGTCGGCATTGGACACGGCGAACGACCGCTCGATGTCGAGCCGATGCTTGGCCGCCAGCACGGCGTGCACGGTTCCCAGCGGGAGGCGCTGCTCGGCAAAGGAGACCTCGACGTCGGGAGGCCAGCACTGTTCGACGTGGTAACGGATGGCCGGACCCGTCTCGGGGTGGAGTACCAGCACCACCCGTCCGAAGCCGGCGGTCACCGCGTCACTCACCAGGAGGTCGATCACCGCCTCGCCGTGGGGACCGATCGGCGCCAGCGGCTTGCAGCCGCCGAAACGCCGGGCTTGGCCCGCGGCCAGCACCACCAGGGTCGGCGCCATCGGCCCGATCACCCGCCCCAGAGGAGCACGGCACTGGCCCACGTCATCCCGCCGCCGAACCCGGTGAGCAGTACCCGGTGGCCTGGTTTGAGCCGACCCGTCTCCAAGGCGTCGACGAGGGCCAGGGGGATGGAGGCCGAGGAGGTGTTGCCGTAACGGTCGATGACCACCACGGCCTTCTCTTCGGGTATTCCCAGCCGCTGGCAGGCGGCGCTGATGATCCGGAGGTTGGCCTGGTGCGGGACCAGCAGATCGATGTCGGCGACGGTGAGTCCGGCCTCCGCGATGGCCTGTTCGGCCGAGTCCACCACCACCCGGACGGCTTTGCGGAAGATCTCCTTGCCGTCCATGTAGAGGAAGCCGCCGTGATCGCACTTGAGCAGATGGCGGAGCGAGCCGTCGGCCCCGAGGTTCCACGACAGCAGTTGACCCGGGCCGTCCACGGCCTCCAATACCACCGCGCCAGCTCCGTCGCCCACCAGCACTGCTACCGAACGGTCGTCCCAGTCGGTGATCCGACTCAGGGTCTCCGAGCCGATGACCAACAGTCGTTCGGCCCCGATGGCCAGCATGCCGTGGGCCACGGTCAGGGCGTAGACAAATCCTGAGCAGGCCGCGTTGACATCGAAGGCCCCGCCCGGCACACCGATGCCGTCCTGCACCGTGGCCGACGTGCCCGGGACGATCTGGTCCGGAGTGGTGGTGGCCAGGATCACCGCGTCGATCTCGTCGGGGCGCCGTCCGGCCTTCTCCAATGCGGCCAGGCCGGCATCGATGGCCAGCTGGGAGGTGGTCCCGCCGATGCGGCGCTCGCGGATGCCGGTCCGCTCGCGGATCCACTCATCGTTGGTGTCCATGGTCGCCGACAGGTCGGCGTTGGTCACGACCTTTTCGGGCACGGCGATACCCCAGCCGGTAACGATGCCTCCTCGCCCGCCGTTCATGATGCTGTGGTGGTCACGGCTCAGCCTGCCTCGAGTACGTGGATGCCGATGAATGCCGCATCAGCCCGTTTGTCGTCGTTGACGATCATGCCACCTGTGTTGGCCGCCACTGCCAGTCGCGCCCCGTCGACCTGGCGCGGGCCGGCCTGGTTGCGCAGTTGGGCGGTGATCTCCACCACCTGGGCGATGCCGGTGGCGCCGAGGGGGTGACCCCGGGCCACGAGGCCCCCACTGGGGTTGACGGTGACCGCCGACCCTCCGATGGTGGTGGCTCCGGCCACGGTGGCCGGTCCGGCATCGCCGGACTTGAAGAACCCGAGGGTCTCGAGCGCGTAGAGCTCCTCGGGGCTGGTGGCGTCGTGCAGTTCGACGAGATCGACGTCGGCCGGGTCGATGCCGGCATCCTCCCAGGCGGCCACGCCCGCCTCGGCCAGGCGCTCGTGATAGTCGAGGTCACCGTTGCCCGACCGGACCGTGCTGGCTCTGATCTTCGGGGCACCGGGCCGAGACGTGGACGAGAGCACCACGGCGGCAGCCCCGTCCGTGAAGGACGAGCACATCAGCCGGGTCAGGGGCCACACGATGGACGGAGATTCGAGCACCTCCTCCATGGTGACTGTGGACTGGAACTGGGCCAGAGGATTGAGCGACCCGTGCCAGCGGGCTTTCACCGAGGCCGCCGCGAACTGCTCGACGGTGGCGCCCCGCTCTTCCATCAGGTCGACCGTCCAGGCCGCATTGAGGGCCATCAGCACGGAACCCGACGGGTTCTCGAGGCGATCGTGCATATCGATCCGATCGGCGAGGGGGACGCCGTCCTCGATGCCGGCCAGGGTCTCGGACCGGTCGCCGGTCCACATCTTCTCGACGCCGACGGCCAGGACGGTACCGGTGCCGGCCCGGGTGGCCAGGGAGGCCAGGTGGAGGGCCGACGAACCGCCGGCACAGGAGTTGTCGACGTTGACGATGCCGGCGTTGCGAAGGCCGGAACGGCGGAGGAACGATTGGCCCCTGATGCAGCTCTGGTCGAGGAGGCGTCCGGCGGTGGCATTCCCGAAGACCACCAGGTTGACGTCGGCCGGATCGACCTGGGCGTCAGCCAGGGCCTCGGCCACCACCTGGTGGGCCATGTCCACGGCGGTGCGGTCCCTCCGGTTCATGGCGGTCATGCCGGTGCCCACGATGTGTGCGATGCGGTCCATGGAGTCTCGTCTTCCTCGCTATCTTCGGGCCGGGATGCTGGCCTCGGCGCGTGCGGACACCAGACGTTCGAACTGTTCCAGGGGTCGGTCCTCGGTCACATAGACCGCCACGTGCTCGGCCCCGGCCTCGAGGTAGGCGGCGATGACACCGGCCACCTCGTCGGCGGTCCCGTTGATCAGGTGGCGTTCGAAGGCCCGGGCCGGGATGCCGTAGAAGGTGGACATCCACTGGGTGCCCCGTCGCCGTCCCACCGTGGGGTCGTCGTCGATGGAGACGAACAGGACCATGGCCGGGGTCACCGAACCGGAGGGCCGGCCGGCCCGGTCCACCTCCTTCCCCAGGCGCTCCACGGCGTCTCCGTACTCGAGGGGAGGGACGTAGAGGGGCATCCATCCGTCCCCGAGGGCGGCGGCCCGACGCAGGGCGGCCTCGGATGACCCTCCGATCCACACCGGGACGGGAGCGGGCTCGGGGAGCTGGCGGTAGCGGGACGCTCCCCCGGCATCGACGTCGCCGACCGGGCTGCCCCCTCCCGACCGCCACGAGCGCCGGAGCTCGGCGATGCCGGCGTCGAGGAGCCGGCCCCGGTCGCGGTAGTCCACCCCGGACTGTTCGTACTCACCCGGGTGGCTGCCCACACCCACGCCCAGGATCACCCGTCCCCCCGACAGGATCTGGAGGGTGGCCGACTGCTTGGCCACGGCGGGGGCCTGGCGCAGGGGGAGTTGGATCACGCACGTGCCCAGGGCCGCGGTCCGGGTGGCCCCGGCGGCCAGGGTCAACGTCACCAGGCAGTCGAGGGTGGGGCCGTGCCAGAAGAGGTGGTCGCACGCCCACAGGGCGTCGGCCCCGAGCTGTTCGGCGTCACGGCACAGATCGGCCAGGTCGGAGGCGGCGTCGGCCCCCTGCTCCGGCGGGCCGGCCCATCGGGGAACCGTGTCCTGTACGAAGGTCGGCAGGATGAGCCCGATCGGCCCCGGAACAGTGGTCCCCGGGACAGTGGCGGAACGCTCCATGGGCACAAGGCATCGTAACCGCCACCGCGACGGGTCGCGCCCGGCCCCGGGGCGCGCCGGCGCGGTCGGCGAACCCCCGGTCGGGCCGGCGTACGAAGGTGGCCCCCGACGCGGCAGAATGGGGGAGCGGGATGGACCGGATGGGCCCCGAGCCGCGGGGTGGTCGACGAGAGGACGAGTTGTGGACGCTGATCAGGAAGCCGTGGGCACCGGGGCACCCGACGGTTCGGTGCTCACCGATGAGGAACGCGGGGAGAGGCTGGCCCAGCTCAACAGCCTGATCGAGCTCATGCGTCCCGCCGTCCAGGCCGACGGGGGCGATCTGGCCCTCCTCTTCGCCGACGTGGCCACCGGCGTGGTCGAGGTCCAGCTGCAGGGGGCGTGCAGCTCCTGCGCCGTGAGCGCGTCGACCCTGCAGGGCGGCGTGGACCGGATCCTGCACGACCGCCTGCCGTGGGTGACCGAGGTGCGGGGGGGCGTGGACGAGTCGGTCGACCCCTTCGAGAGCGAGTCCATGGGACGCGGGGGCTACGTACCGAGTTTCTAGGGTCCCCGGGACGCCCCGGTCACGGCCCAAACCCAGGTCGTGGCCTACAATCAATGGGGCTGACCCTGGGACCACGGGCCGCCGTTGATGGGGGTGACGCCGTGGAGTGGTCGGATCTACCGGCCGACTTGCGGGGCAGGGGGACATCATCGTGAGCATGGGGTGTGCGCAGTGACAGGGGCGGGGTCGTTCCGGTACCGGGCATGACCGCTCGCCCCCCCGAGGCCGCGGCCACAGCCCCGGGCCATGCGTCCGAGACGTCCGAGACGTCCGATGCGGCACCCGCCTCGACGGCCGGGCCGGCCGCCCCACTCGAGCGGTTCTCGGCCCTGGACGGCATCCGGGCCTTCGCCGTCATGGCGGTGCTCTGTTACCACGCCGGTGTCAGCTGGTTCGGGGGCGGCCTGCTGGGTGTCGACGTCTTTTTCGTCCTGTCCGGATTCCTGATCACCTCGCTCCTGTGCCGCGAGCTGACCCGGTCGGGCACCGTCCGCCTGGGCCGCTTCTGGGCCCAGCGGGCCCGTCGGCTCCTGCCCGCGCTGTTCGTGCTGGTGCTCGGGGTGGCCGCCTACGCCTACGCCTTTCGCAACTCCATCGATGTGGCCGCCGTGCGGGACGATGCGCTGTCCACGCTGGCCTATGTGGCCAACTGGCATTTCATCTTCTCCGACCAGGGGTACTTCGCCCAGGCGGCCGCTCCGTCACCGTTCCTCCACACCTGGTCCCTGGCCGTCGAGGAGCAGTACTACCTGATCTGGCCCCTGGTCGCCCTGTTCGTGGCCAAGCGCTGGGGCGTGGCCAGGCTGGCCCTCGTGGCCGGCGTCGGCGCCGCTGCGTCGGCCCTCCTGATGGGCACCATGTACGCGGCCGGGTTCTCCGTCGACCGCCTGTACTACGGCACCGACACCCGGGCTCAGGCGCTGCTGGTCGGGTCGTTCCTCGGTGCGGTGGGCTCCCATGCCGGTCGGGACTTCTCCATCGTGCCGGCCCGGTGGTCCGCCACCGTCCGCCAGCGCCGGCTCTGGGCCGTGCCCGGTGTGGTCGGGGCGGTCTTCCTGGCCTGGGCCTGGCACGCCCTGGCCGGCCAGAGCCCCACGCTGTACCGGGGCGGGTTCCTGCTGGTGGCCGTGGCCGCCGGCGCCGTCATCGTGACCTGCGTGACCGTGCCCACGTCGTGGCTGGCCCGGTTCTGCTCGTTGCGTCCGCTGGTCTTCACCGGGCGCATCTCCTACGGGCTGTACCTCTACCACTGGCCGTTGTTCCTCGTCATCGACCATGCCCACACCGGCCTGTTGGGGATCCAGCTGCTGGCGGCCCGACTGGCGGCATCGTTCACCGCCGCCATCGCCTCCTTCTACCTGGTGGAGGAGCCGATCCGTTCCGGGCGGGCTTTCCGGGGCATGAGAGGACTGGCCCTGACCGGCGCCGCCGCCCTGGGTACGGCGGCGGCGCTGGTGGTGGCCACCGTGGCCCCGGTGGCCACCGCCGGTGCGGCCCAGCAGGTCGCCGGGGTGTCGAGCGCCATCCACGCCGTGAAGCCCCCCACCCCGACCCCGGGGGCGCCGACGGCCGCGGCCACGGGTCCGGTCCGGTTCCTGCTCGTCGGCGACTCGGTGGCCATGACCATGGGCATGGGACTCGGCGTCGACGATGTCAGCCGGTACGGCGTCGACGAGCTCGACGAGGGTGCCCTGGGCTGCGATCTGGACGACGTCGACGTCAACCTCAACGGCCAGGTCGGCGCGGCCACACCGGGTTGCGTCGACTGGTGGTCGACGTGGTCGGGATGGGTGTCCACCTTCCACCCCGACGTGGTCGGACTGGAGATCGGCCGCTGGGAGGTCAGCGACCACCTGTACCAGGGGCGGTGGGTCCACGTGGGCGATCCGGCCTGGGATGCCCACCTCATCGACGAGATCGACGTCGCCGTCAATGTCTTCACCGCCGGTGGGGCCAGGGTGGCCCTGTTCACCATGCCCTACATGGACCCGTCCGTGGAGGCGGCCAACGGCACCCCGTTCAGTGAGAACGACCCGGGCCGGGCCACGGCCTTCAACCGGCTGCTGGAGCAGGTGGCGCACCAACGGAGCAGCCAGGTCACGCTGGTCGACGTCAACAAGATTCTCGACCCCGATGGTCGGTACCAGGCCGTCGTCGACGGGTTGACCGTACGCACCACGGACGGCATCCACATCACCGAGCCGGGCGGGGAGTGGCTCCAGTCCCGCATCCTCCCCACCGTGGAGGAGCTCGGTCTCGAGGCGCGGGCCGCGGCCGGCCCGACCGGGGCGAAGCAGCCCTGAGGGGTCCAGACACGCCGGCCCGCCGGCCACCCCGGCGTCGGGGGCGGCTGCGGACCCGGTCCGCGCCCACCGGTGCCCGTTGCATTAGTTAGGCAAACTAACTAAACTGGAACCATGATTCCCGCCTCGGTCGCGTCGACGGCCACATCCGTCTTCACCGGAGCCGAGGCCGGCTCTCCCGGGGCGGGGTCGGCGGAACGGGAGGAGCGCGCCGGCGAGGCCGAGACGGAGATGGCGTCCCGTCTGCGGTTGGCCGTCACCCGGCTGCACCGGCGGTTGCGTCAGCACTCGGCCGGGGGACTGACCCCGTCCCAGGCGTCGGCGCTGGCCAGCGTGAGCCAGCTCGGCTCTCCGACACTCGGCGCCCTGGCGGCCCGGGAGTCGGTGCAGCCGCCCTCGATGACCCGTGTGGTTGCCGCCCTCGAGGCGTTGGGCTACGTGGTGCGGATCGTCGACCCGGCCGACCGCCGGGTGGCCCGCGTGACCCTCACCGACTCCGGTCGGGACGTGCTGGCCCGGAGCCGCTCCCTCAAGAACGCCTACCTGGCCGAGCAGCTGCGGCTCCTGGCCCCCGAGGAGCGCCGATCGCTCGGGGACCTCACGGTGCTGCTGGAGCGCCTCGTGGCCCTGGACGAGCCATGACCGCCCTCCGCGCCGCCGCGCACCAGACCTTCAGTTCGCTTCGGATCCGCAACTACCGCCTCTACTTCACCGCCCAGCTCATCTCGGTGTCGGGCACGTGGATGCAGACGGTGGCCCAGGCCTGGCTGGTGCTCCACCTCACCGGGAGCGGCGTCGACCTCGGCATCGTGGTCGGGCTCCAATTCCTGCCCATGCTGCTGTTCGGTCCCGTCGGCGGGCTGGTGGCCGACCGGTTCAACAAGCGACAGCTGTTGTACCTGACCCAGGCCGCCGGCGGCGTGCTGGCCCTGGTGCTGGGCGTCCTGGTGGTCACCCATACGGTGCAGCTGTGGCAGGTCTACCTCCTGGCCGCCCTGCTGGGGATGGTCAACGTCTTCGACAACCCGGCCCGTCAGACCTTCATCATGGAGATGGTCGGGCGTGACGACCTTCCCAACGCCGTGAGCCTCAACACGGTGGTCATGAACGCGTCACGGGTGGTCGGCCCGGCCATCGGCGGTGTCATCATCACCGTCCTCGGGCTCGGTGTCTGCTTCTTCGTCAACGCCGCCTCCTACATCGCCGTGATCGTGGGCCTGTCCATGATGCGCTCGGCCGAACTGCATCCGACCGGAACGGTGGTACGGGCCAAGGGCCAGATCCGCGACGGCTTCCGCTACGTGTGGCGCACCCCGAGCCTCCGGAACACGCTGCTGGCCGTGGCCGTGATCGGCATCTTCGCCTACAACTTCACCGTCACCTTGGCCCTGTTGGCCAAGGACACCTTCCACGGGGGAGCCGGGACGTACTCGGTGCTGACGGCCTGCATGGGCATCGGGGCGGTGGCCGGTGGCCTGCTCGCCGCCCACCGGGCCCGACCCACCCCCCGGCTGCTGCAGGTGCTGGCCCTGGTGTTCGGTGGGCTGCTGGCCGCGGTGGCCCTGGCCCCCGACCTGCTCACGGCGGCCGTGTTCATCGTCTTCATGGGGGCGGCCTCGATAGGGTTCATCGCCACCGCCAACGCCTCCCTGCAACTCGGGGCCGAACCGGCCATGCGGGGGCGGGTCATGGCCCTCTACGCCATGGCCTTCCTCGGCACCACCCCCATCGGCGCCCCGCTGGTGGGGGCCATCGCCCAGTGGACCAATCCGCGGGTCTCGCTCCTGGTCGGGGCGGTGGCGACGGTGCTGTCGGCCGGCATCCTCATGTGGAGGCACCAGGCCCGACTGGTCCGGGCCGGTCGGGTCACCGACGCCGAGGCCCGGAGTGCCGAGGTCCGGGCCGTCGACGAGGTGGCGTCCGACGCGGCCTGATGGGACGGGGCGAGACCGACGGCGGGCTCAGCCCGGGTCGGCCGCCACCTTGGGTTCTTTGGGCAGGCCCAGTACGCGCTCGCCCACGATGTTGCGTTGGATCTCGGCCGTCCCGCCCCAGATGGTCTCGGAGCGCGAGAAGAAGAAGGACGCCTGCAGGTCGCTGACCGGGTAGTCGTCCCGACCCCGTTTGACCCGGACGTCGACCACGTCCCTCGGGTCGCCGGTCAGGATCTGCCCGTCGGGACCGAGGATGTCGATGGCCAACTCCATGACGGCCTGGTGGTACTCGGACCAGAACATCTTGTTGCAGGCGCCCAACGCCGCCATGTGGTGGGTGCCGTTGAGGGCATCGGTGAGCGATCGGTAGCCGTTGATCTCCATGATCTTGACCTTGGTCCACGCCGCGGCCAGTCGTTGACGGATGAGCGGGTCGGCAGCCTTCCCGTTGTCGCGGGCGCTGGCGATGATCTGGTCGAGCTCCCGCGCGAACCGGCGGTGGCCGGTCGTGGCCGAAGAGCCCCGCTCGAACCCCAGGGTGGTCATGGCCACCTTCCATCCGTTGTTGACCCCCCCGACCACGTTCTCCTTGGGGCAGCGGGCATTGGTGAGGAAGATCTCGTTGAAGTCGGCGCTGCCGTCCACCTGGGCGATGGGCCGGACCTCGATGCCGTCCTGGCGCATGGGCACCAACAGGTAGGAGATGCCGGCGTGCTTGGGGGCGTCGGGATCGGTGCGGGCCAGCAGGAAGATGTAGTCGGCGAACTGGGCCTGGGTGGTCCACACCTTCTGACCGTTGATGACCCACTCGTCACCGTCGAGCTCGGCCCGGGTCTTGAGGGAGGCCAGGTCGCTCCCGGCGTCGGGCTCGGAGAAGCCCTGGCACCAGGCGATGGTGCCGTTCAGGATGCCGGGGATGAACTGCTTCTTCTGCTCCTCGGAGGCCCACTGCAGGATGGTGGGCCCGACCAGGGTGTCGCCGAAGAAGTCGGCCCGCAGGGGCGCCTCGGCCCGGGCGAACTCCTCGTTGAGCACCACCGATTCCATCAGCGAGAGCCCCTTGCCCCCGTACTCGACCGGCCACGAGGCACAGATCCAGCCCCCGTCGAAGAGCTTCTTGGTCCACTCCAGGTTGAAGGCCTTCTTTTCGTCCCTGGTCATGGCGAATCCGGGCGTGCCCCATCCGTGGGGCAGGTTGTCGCTCAGCCACTGACGGATCTCGGCCCGGAACGGCTCGGTCTCGCTCGGATAGCTCAGGTCCATGGTGCGAGAGTACCCCCCGGTACCGGGGACGGCGGCGGCGGCGGGCGGCGGTATGCGGCACCGAGCGGGTAGAATGGCGGGGTCGTCGGGGCACGCTTGCCCCGACGAGATGAGAGGGACAGCGAAGGAGGTGTGGCCGATGAAACGGGGAGAACCCCCCAGTAGGACGGGAGCATCGTCACATCCTCCGTTCCACGCCGCCTGAGTCCGTTGCCGAGGGCTCGGCTCCGTGCCGGCGCCACGCCACCGACGACCGGTCGGTGGCGACGACGGGGATGACCATCTGTTCCGTCCGCTCTGCCTGCCCCGATCCTTCATGACCTGGGCCGATCCCGTCCGCCAGGGACGGGCCCGGGTTACGATTCGGCCGTCAGGGGCAGGTCGTCACCAGACCCGAGGTGCCCCATGGCACGACTGTTCCAGCGGTGGCCAGTGCCGCCGACCCGAAGCCCCAACGAACTGCCCGAGAGCGGTGCCAGCGGTGCGGCTCCCGGACCCCTGCATCGCCACCTCCCCCATACCCAGGCCGGTCGGGCCCGCATCCGCCAACGGAGCCAACGGGTGTTGGCCAACCGGTCGGTGCGGGACGCCATCGTGTCGTTGGCCGGCGTGGTCGGACGTCCCGTGCGCAACCAGGGCGGTGCCGAGATCGGCCGACTGGTCGACGTGGTGTGCCGGTGGTCGGGCGAGGAGACCTATCCGCCCGTGACCGGGCTGGTCGTCCGGGTGGGCCACCGGCTGGCCTTCGTGGGCGCCTCCGCCATCCAGACCATCGAGCACACCCAGGTGCTGCTCAAGAGCGCCCGCCTGGACCTGGTCGACTTCGCTCCCCGTGCCGGCGAGGTGACCCTGGCCGAACAGGTGCTCGACCACCAGCTGGTCGACGTCGACGGCGTGCAGGTGATCCGGGCCGCCGACCTCTACCTGGCCCCGGTGCTGGGTCGGTTCAGCCTGGTCGGTGTGGACGTCTCCACCCAGAGCCTCCTGCGCCGACTCGGCCCGGCTCGCTGGCGTCCTACGCCCACCCCGGACCGGGTCATCGACTGGGGCGCCATCCAGCCCTTCGGGGAGACCGAGCAGGGCACCGCGCCCGAGGTCCGTCTGCGCACCACCAACGAGGGCCTCGAGCGGCTCCGTCCGGGAGAGCTGGCCGACCTGCTGGAGGACCTGATGAGGCCGGAGCGCCAGCGCCTCCTCGACTCGCTCACCCCCGAGGAGGCGGCCGACGCCCTGGAGGAGATGGACCCCGAGGAGTTGGCCTCCCTGCTCCGCGAGGCCGAGCCGGTCCGGGCCGCCGAGCTGCTCGACGCCATGGAGCCCGACGAGGCGGTCGACGCCCTCCGCGACCTCAACAGCGACGAGCGGGCCGAGGTCCTGGCGGCCATGCCTCCGGACAAGGTCAAGGACCTGGTCCGGCTGCTCGGGTACCCCGAGAACGAGGCGGGCGGATTCATGACCACCGCGTTCCTGGTGGCGCCGACCACCGAGACGGTGGGCTCCCTGTCGGCCCGGTTGGCCGACCACGACGACTGTCCCGAGGAGCTCGACGCGGTGGCCCTGGTCGATTCCCGGGGCCGGATGGTCTGGGACCTCCCCCTGCTCCACCTGTTGATCAACCCCGCCGACACCGTGCTCGCCGACCTGGTCGGTGAGGCGGAGCCGGTGACCGTCGGCATCCATGCCCACGTCGACCAGGTGGCCGAGCGGCTCGTCGATGCCCGCCGCATGTCCGTGGTGGTGGTGGACGACGACAACCGCCCGGTCGGCCGGATCCTGGCCGACGACGTGCTCGACGCCCTGATGCCCGAACGGGGTCGCATCCACTTCCCGAGGCTGCTGCAGTAGGCCCGGTCCTCCGGTGCCGTCGGTGGAACCCATGAGCTCGAAGCGTGATCGGTGGATCCGGTGAACGTCTTGGCCAAGCTGCGGTTCCGCAGCTTCTTCATCTACCTGGCCGCGGCCGGGCCCGGACTCATCGCCGCCAACGCCGGCAACGACGCCGGGGGCGTGGCCACCTATGCGTCGGCGGGGGCCCAGTTCGGCTACAAGCCGCTGTTCTTCATGGTGCTCGTCACCGTGGGCTACGTCTGCATCCAAGAGATGGTCGCCCGCCTCGCCGCCCACACCGGCAAGGGACTGGCCGCCCTGATCCGTGAGCAGTTCTCCCTGCGCCTCTCGGCCTTCGCCGTACTGGCCTTCGCCATCGCCAACGTGGGGTTGGTGGTCACCGAGTTCGCTGGCATCGGTACCGCCTTCGAGCTCTTCGGGGTGTCGCGCTACATCTCGATACCCATCGCCGCCATCGCCATCTGGATGCTGGTCATCGTGGGCTCCTACCGGTACGCGGAGCGGGTCTTCCTGCTGTTGACCCTGGCCTTCATCACCTACCCCCTGGCCATGTTCCTCGGCCACCCCGACTGGGCCGCGGTGGCCACCAACACCTTCATTCCCCACATCATCGGGTCGAAGGCTTTCTTATTGGTGGCCGTGGCTCTCATCGGCACCACCATCACCCCCTACATCCAGCTGTACACGGCGGGCGCGGTGGTCGACCGCGGCATCGGCCCCGAGGAGTACAAGTACGAGCGGGTGGACGCCGTCAGCGGCGCCATCGTCTCGGACCTGGTCTCCATGTGCATCATCATCGCCACCGCCGCCGTCATCGGGGGCACCGGCGCGCTGAACTCCGCGGCCGAAGCGGCCAAGGCGCTCGAGCCGCTGGCCGGCCACTGGGCCGAGACGCTGTTCGGCATCGGATTGCTGGGCGCCTCGGCTCTGGCCGCCGCCGTCGTCCCGCTGTCGACGTCCTACGCGGTGGCCGAGGCGGTGGGCGTGGAGCGGTCGGTGTCCAAGAGCTTCCGTGAGGCCCCCCTCTTCCTCGGACTCTTCACCGCCCAGATCATCGTGGGGGCGGGGGTGGTCCTCATCCCCGGCAACCTCTTCCTCCTCATCATCAACACCCAGGTGCTGGAGGGTGTGGTCACCCCCATCACCCTGGTCTTCGTCCTGGTCCTGGCCAATCGGCGCTCGTTGCTGGGCGCGGCGGCGAACGGGAAGTTGGCCCGCACGATCGGCTTCATCACCGTGGTGGCGGTGGGCTGCTTCGCGTCGTTCCTGGTGGCCGTCACCGTGCTCGGCTGGGCCGGGGTCTCCGTCTGACGGCGGCGGTGCCGCTGGCGGTGGGCGTGCCGCCGCCGCAGGTCATCACCGGTGTCAGGCCGGACCGGGCCGTGGGTTTGCGCCGAACTACCTGGCCGGGGGAGTATTTGTCTTCTATGTGCCTGCCTGCTCCGGATGTCCATGCCTAGCTTTGGGCTGAGAAGGCACAAGATCAAGGGTCCGAAGACTCCACCACCAGTTCCTGAGCGAATCGCCCCCCGGCCCCCCGAACCCGGTGGCCTCCGCATCGCCTTCCTGGTCTACCGCGGGAATCCGCGCTGCGGCGGCCAGGGTGTCTACACCCGGCACCTGACCCGCGAGCTGGTGGCACTGGGTCACTCGGTCGAGGTCTTCGCCGGCCAACCCTGGCCCGAGGTCGACGAGGGGGTCGGCTTCACCCCCGTGCCCAGCCTCGACCTCTACCGCGACCCCGACCCGTTCCGGATCCCGAAGCCCCGCGAGTTCCGCAACTCCTACCCGACGTCCATCGCCGCCCTGGAGTTCGGGGTCATGTGCACCGCCGGCTTTCCCGAGCCGTGGACGTTCAGCCTCCGGGCCCGCCGGTTGCTGGCGGCCCGGCGCGACCAGTTCGACCTGGTGCACGACAACCAGTGCCTGGGCCAGGGGATCCTGGGCATGATGGACGACGGCTGGCCGCTGCTGACCACGCTGCACCACCCCATCACCGTCGACCGGCAACTGGCCCTCAGCCATGCCACCAATCCCTGGCAGCAGTTCACCCAGCGACGCTGGTTCGGCTTCCTGCGGATGCAGGTCAACGTGGCCCGGGCCCTGCCCCGGGTGGTGACGGTGTCCGAGTCGTCGAAGACCGACATCGCGGCCCAGATGGGCGTGGACTTCGACCGGATGACCGTGGTGCCGGTGGGCGTGGACCACACGGTGTTCCGGCCGCAGGCCGACGTCGAGCCGGTGCCGGGCCGGATCATGGTGACGTCGTCGTCGGACGTCCCCATGAAGGGGCTGGTGCCCCTGTTGGAGGCGGCGGCCAAGCTCCGCACCGAGCGGGACATCGAGTTGGTGGTCATCGGCAAGCCCCGGCCCGACGGTCGGGTGGCCCGGGCCATCGAGCGGCTCGACCTGGCTCCGATCGTCCGCTGCGTCTCGGATATCAGCGACGCCGAGCTGGCCCGCAACTACGCCCAGGCCCAGGTGGCCGTGGTCCCATCCCTGTACGAGGGCTTCTCGCTGCCGGCCATCGAGGCCATGGCCTGCGGTGTGCCGCTGGTGGCCACCACCGGGGGGGCGTTGCCCGAGGTCGTCGGCACCGACGGCGTGACCGGCCTGTTGGTGCCGCCCGACGATCCCAGCTCGTTGGCCGGGGCCATCGGCCGTCTCCTCGACGACGCCGACCTGCGCCTGCGGCTCGGCGCGGCCGGGCGTGAACGGGTCCTCGGACGGTTCACCTGGCAGGTCACCGCGGCCGGCACCGCGGCCCAGTACCGGGCCCTCCTCGACCATGTACCTGCAACCACGGAGACCTGAGCCATGCTGACCGTCGACTACGACCGACTCGGGGTCCGCCCCGGGGATCGCCTGCTCGATCTGGGCTGCGGGTTCGGACGGCACGCCTATCAGGCCGCCCGCATGGGCGCCGAAGTGGTGGCCTTCGACGCCGGGGCCGACGAGGTGCGCAAGGTGCAGGACACCTTCGGGGCCATGGGTGTGGCCGGCGAGATCGACCTCGACCAGGCCAGGGTGGGCTCGGTGCAGGGGAACGCCCTCACCCTTCCGTTCGGGGACGGATCCTTCGATCGGGTCATCGCGTCCGAGGTACTCGAGCACATCCCCGAGGACGAGACAGCCATGGCCGAACTGACCCGCGTCCTGCGCCCCGGTGGAACCATGGCCGTCACCGTGCCCCGTTGCGGACCCGAATTCGTCAACTGGGCGCTGTCGGACGAGTACCACAACGTGCCCGGCGGCCACGTCCGCATCTACCGCCAGAGCCAGTTGGTGAGCCGGCTGGAGGGCACGGGGCTGCAGTCCACCGGCAGCCACCACGCCCACGGCCTGCATGCCCCCTACTGGTGGCTCCGGTGTCTGGTCGGACCGTCCAACGACACCCACCCGGCTGTCTCCACCTACCACCGGGTGCTGGTGTGGGACATCGAGAAGGCCCCGAAGGTCACCCGCTACGCCGACCGGCTGCTCAATCCGCTGATGGGGAAGAGCCTGGTGGTCTACCTGCACAAGCCGGCCGCATCCGAGGCGGACCGGGCCGCGGTTCCGGAGGCGGTGCCGGAGCCGACGGTGCCGGAGCCGGCAGAGCCGACGGCGGTGAGGGTGCCTTCGGTGTCGGCGCCGGTCCGGGTGGGTGTGGCATGAGGTCGATTCCCGAGCTGCCCGGCGTCATCACGGCGTCCCAGGTGATGGCCACGGCGCGGTCGATCGTGTCCCTCCAGCGTCCCGACGGGATGATCGAGTGGTTCCCGGGCGGGCACTGCGATCCCTGGAACCATGTGGAGGCGGCCATGGCCCTGACCGCGGTGGGCCTGGACGACGAGGCCGACCGGGCCTACCGGTGGCTGGCCGACACCCAGCTCCCGGACGGAAGTTGGTTCAACTACTACCTGGCCACCGGCATCGAGGACTCCCGGCTCGACACCAACGTCTGTGCCTACGTGGCCACCGGGGCCTGGCACCGGTACGTCTCCACCGGCTCCATCGAGGGCCTCGTCGAGCTGTGGCCGGTGGTCGAGGCCGGCGTCGATTTCGTGCTGCGGTGGCAGCTCCCCGACGGCTCGATCCGGTGGTCACTGGATCCGTCCGGCTTCCGCGAGGAGTACGCCCTGCTCACCGGGTCGTCCTCGATCTACCACAGCCTGCGTTGCTCCATCGCCTGCGCTGAGCGTCTGGGCCACGAACGGCCCGACTGGGAGCTGGCCGCCGGGCGGTTGGCCCACGCCGTGGCCCACCAGCCCGAGGCCTTCGCCCCCAAGGACGAGTTCGCCATGGACTGGTACTACCCGGTCCTGGCCGGCGCCCTGAGCGGCGACGCCGCCCGCAGGCGGATGGAGGAGTCGTGGTCGAAGTTCGTGATGGAGGGCCGGGGGGTGCGTTGTGTGTCCACCGGTGAATGGGTGACCGCGGCCGAGACGGCCGAGTGTGTCCTGGCCCTCGACGTCCTGGGCCGCCACGACCAGGCGCTCGAGCTCCTGGCCTGGGTCCAGGCCCTCCGCAACGAGGACGGCTCGTACTGGACGGGCATGGTCTATCCCGAGGAGGCCACCTACCCGCCGTTGGAACGGTCCTCCTACACGGCCGGGGCCATGATCCTGGCCGTGGACGCCCTCAGTCGGACCACGGCGGCGTCGGGGATCTTCCGGGGCGAAGGGCTGCCCAGCCATCTCGACCTCACCGAGCCCGCTCCGGACTCCCCGGTCGAGCCGGCCGTACCGGCCCCCGGTCCCCGCGGCCCCATCTGATCCACCGGGCCGCCGCACCCGCCGGCGGGTCGGGCTCAGATCCGCCGCACCACTCGCAGGGAGCCGCACTCGCCGTCCTCGACGAACCGGCCGGAATCGAGGGCGGCCCGCCAGATGTCGTAGGGCGGGCGGCCGCCGTCGGCCGGGTCGGGGAAGACATCGTGGATGGCCAGCCACCCGTCCTCGGCCACCAGGGGGGCCCAGCCCCGGTAGTCGGCCCACGCCGGCTCCTCACCATGACCGCCGTCGATGAAGCAGAAGGCCAGCGGCGTCGTCCAGCGGGAGGACACCGTGGGCGAGTCCCCGACGATCCCCACCACGGAGGATTCGAGACCGGCGTCGACGATGGTCCGCCGCCAGTGCGGCAGCGTGTCGATGTGCCCGGTGTCCGGGTCCACCAGGGAGTGGTCGTGGTGTTCCCATCCGGGCTGGTTCTCCTCGGACCCGTGGTGATGGTCGAGGCTGAACACCACGGCCCCGGTCTCTTCGGCCGCGGCCCCGAGGTAGACGGTCGACTTGCCGCACCAGGCTCCGATCTCCACGAACGAGGCGCCCTCGAAGGACGCCCCGGCCCGGAGGGCGGCCAGGTAGAGGGCCTGGCCCTCGTCGTCGGGCATGAAGCCCGTGGCCGACTGGGCCTTGGCGAACAGCTCGTGGCGGCGCTTCGTCCGCTCCGGGTGGTCGGCCCCGGGCGACGGGGTGGCGATGGCGTCCATGGGTGCAGCCTGTCACGGCGCCGCACCGACCTCCATCGCGGCAGCTCGGGCCGGTGGAATCCGGCCGCGGCGACCCTGGGGTGGGGTCGACCACCTGCCCCTTTCCCTTTGGCGCCGGGCCGCATAGCATGGAGCGGTCCTGGCAGCCGAGGACGGGGGGAGGGGTGATGGGATCCATAGAGAAGAAGCGGATCGGCGTGCTCGTCGTCGCCTATAACGCGGCGTCCACGCTGGCCAAGGTGCTGGACCGCATTCCGGACGAGATCAGACCGGAGATCGAAGAGGTGATCGTGAGCGACGATCACAGCGACGACTCGACCTATCTGGTCGGACTGGGCTACCAGCAGATCTCCGACCTCCCCATCACGCTGATCCGTCAACCGGCCAACCTTGGCTACGGCGGCAATCAGAAGGCCGGTTACGACCTGGCCATCGAGCACGGGCTGGACATCGTCGTCATGCTGCACGGCGACGGTCAGTACGCCCCCGAGTCGCTGCCCGACATCGTGGCCCCTCTCATCGCCGGCGAGGCCGACGCCGTGTTCGGGTCGCGCATCATGATCAAGGGCGCGGCCCGCAAGGGCGGCATGCCCCTCTACAAGTTCGTGGGCAATCGGGTGCTGTCACGATTCGAGAACGCCGCCCTGGGCACCGATCTGTCCGAGTTCCACTCCGGCTACCGGGCCTATGCCGTCAGTGCCCTCAAGCAGATCCCCTTCGAGCGCAACTCCGACGGGTTCAACTTCGACACGCAGATCATCATCCAGCTCCACGACGCCGGCATGCGTATCGCCGAGGTGCCCATCCCCACGTACTACGGGGACGAGATCTGCTACGTCGACGGGATGGGGTACGCCGCCGACGTGACCAAGGACGTCGTCGCCTACCGACTGCAGAAGGCCGGCTTCGGGGACGGGAGCCGTATCGCACTGAGCGAGGAGTATCAGCTCAAGCCGAGTGAGGACAGCTCGCACGGGCGCATCTCGACCCTGCTGCGGACCAGGCCGCCGAGCAAGGTCCTCGACCTCGGCTGCTCCAGCGGTCTGCTGGCCGAGCGCCTCACCGACATGGGCCATGACGTGACCGGTGTCGACGTCATGGAGATCGCCGGCGTGGACCGGCGGACCTCGACCTTCGTGCAGGCCGACCTCAACGAGGGCATCCCGGCCGAGGTGGGGAAGGACTTCGACATCGTGTTGGCCGCCGACGTCCTCGAGCACCTGGTCAACCCCGGGGCCCTGATGAGCCAGGTCAGAAACGTCCTGGCCCCGGACGGAGTGGCCATGTTCTGCGTGCCCAACATCGCCCACTGGTACCCGCGGCTGCGATCGACCCTGGGCATGTTCGACTACGACCAGCGGGGCATCCTCGACTCCACCCACCTCCGATTCTTCACGCGGCGGAGTATCCGCAAGCTGGTCGAACGTCAGGGCTTCACCATCCGGAGGATCGAGCCGGTGGGGCTCCCGCTGGACGCCCTGGGCATGGAGGGCACCAAGGCCAACATGCTCCGGTTGGTGGACCGCCTGCTGTTGGACCTGTGGCCCACCATGTTCGGCTACCAGTTCATCGTGGAGGCCACGCCGACCGATGGCTGAGCGGACCCCGGCCCGTCCTCAACCGGTCGGGGAGAGTCCGATGGCGTCGCTCAGTACCCGGGCCAGATAGAACGAGTACGCCTGCGTGATGTGGTAATCGTCGAGATAGACCTCGTACCGCCCGATGACGCCCGTGCACGTGGTCGAGCAGAACCACGGGATGATGTCCACGTAGCCGGCGCCGGTGTGGGCGGCGGCGCTCTGCTCGGCGGCGTTGTAGCCGGCGATGGCGGGGGAGAGCGGAGCTGAGCAGGCCTGGACGTCGGTGGTGTTGCGGGACAGGCACTGCGGGGGACTCTCGGGCAGGCTGGGAATGTTCCCGACCACGACGATGTCGCGGGCCGGCACGGGGATCTGGCCCAGCGTCCTCTCCATGCCCTGCTGCCACTCGGCGTCGGTATAGGGCGTCCCGTCGGGCCGATTCCGGAACTCCTGGGTCACGACGACCAGGTCCGGATGGATCTCACGCATGCGACCGAGGGCGTGACGGTGCCACTGGTCGCACTGGGTGTACTCGCCCCCGGGCCGACCGAATCCGGTCGGATTGGCGTAGGGGAGCATGTTGGCGGGGCAGTATCCCTTGCCCAGGTAGACGAGCTTCCAGTGGGCCACATCGGCGATGAGGTTCATGGCGTCGAACCACATGCCGGCGTGGGAGTCGCCGTACAGCACCACCGTCCGGGTGCCGTGCCGGTCGCCGAACGTGCAGGACGGAGCGCTGGTCTGGCCGGTGGAGGTCCAACACGGTGCGTTGGGTCCGCCCCAGTCCTCCCGCACGTAGGACAGCGGCGGGTCCAGGTCGGCGGGCACCGCAGTGATGGTGGTGGCCTGTCGGACCAGGCGTCGGACGGCGGCGTCCGACCGGGCCGGCGTGGGGAACCCGGATGCATGGGCGCCTCCGGCCCCCGGGACCGGGGCGCGGTGGACGGCGAGCTGGATGGTGGCCACACCGAGGGAGACGGCGATCAGCGCGGCACCGAGGCCCAGCGGCGCCCATCGCACCCGGTTCAATGAGGCGTGACGGACGGGGTTCTCGACCAGATAGAACGAGGCCATCGAGGCGGCCAGGGCCACCGCCAGCCACACGATGTTGCGGCGGAAGGGCAGGCTGGACCGCCCGGCCGACTCGGCGGCGATGATCAGGATGGGCCAGTGCCACAGATAGATGGAGTAGGAGAGCTGGCCCAACCAGCGGAACGGGCCCCGTCCCAGTAGCGACTCGGCGGCCCAGGGCGGCTTGTTCACCCCTCCGGCGATGACCAGGCAGGCTCCGAGGACCGGTATGGCCACCAACGACCCCGGGTAGGCCGTGTGACTGTCGAAGCCGACGGCACCGAAGGCGATGGCCCCCAGTCCCAACCAGGTCATGGCCGAGCCCGCCGCCGCCGGCACCCTCCGCAGCCAGGACGTGCCCACCGCCACCAGCGCCCCGAGGGCCAGCTCCCACGCCCGGGTGAGCGGCGAGAAGTAGGCGACCGTCGGGCTGGACGCCGTCTGCAATACCGACACGGTGAAGGAGGCGGCGATCACCGCCACCAGCCCGACGGCCAGGCGGACCTGGAGGCTCCACCGGGTGCGGAGGCCGGCGATGACCAGAAAGAAGGCCGGGTAGACGAGGTAGAACTGCTCCTCGACGGCCAGCGACCAGAAGTTCAAGAGCGGCGACGGGGGCAGTTGGGCCGTGAGGTAGTTGGTGCCTTCCGAGGCGAAGTGGAAGTTGGCCAGGAACACCGCGGTCCAGCGGGCGTCGATGGCCGTCTGGTTGCCGAAGACCACGCCGAGGGCGGCATAGGTGGCGATCACGGTCACGACGATCACCAGCGTGGCGGCCGGGATGATGCGACGGCTCCTGCGACCGTAGAAGCGGAGGAGGGACGTCCTCGACGAGGACTCCCGCTCACGGAGCAGGACACCGGTGATCACGAATCCGGAGATGACGAAGAACACGTCGACCCCCACGTACCCACCGCCGAGACCGGTGAAGCCGGCGTGGTAGAACACCACCAACAGGACGGCCACGGCTCGGAGCCCCTCGATGTCGGGGCGGAAGCGACGGTCTCCCGGTGCCGTGCCCGACTCGTCCACGCCGACCGCCACGCCGGCCGCCACGCCGACCGCCACGCCGGCCGCCACGTCGCCCCATGCCGCCGCGCCAGCCACGGCATCCGCGCCAGCCGCCGCCGGTGCGGCCGATGCCGATGCTCCAGCCGGGGACTCGGGTGGGACGGTCATGTCGGGCCCGACGGAACCACCACCGGGACGGTGGGCGTCACGAAGTGGCGGGAGCGATCGTCACCGCATAGAAGAGGGCCTGGTCGAGCTGTCCGTGCTTCAAGATCCCGCCCACGGCCAACGAGATGCGATTGGTGCCGGCGTGGACTCTGATATCGGCATGGTACGAGTGGGGCCCGACGACCGCCGGCACCTGGTCCCCGTCCGGGTCCGTCATCGTGACCGAGTACCGGGGAGCGGCCGGATCGCGTTGGAGTTGGAGCTGCACGGTCTGGGCATCCCGACTGAAGACGTAGAGGGAGCCCCGCGTCCCGAGGAGCGGGAACCACAACAGCCTGGCCATGGACCAACCGCCGCCCGGGAGCACGCGGACACCGGACACCCGGCTTCCCCAACCACGGATGGGTGTGGTCACCGTGGCCGCGTCGTCGGCGTTCACGGAGATGGCCAGCCCGCCCTGCTGGACGTTCACCGTGCCGTTGTCAGGAGTGCGGTAGGTGGCTTCCTGCGAGGTGATGGAGGCACAGGGACGGTAGTGGGGCACCAGTTTCGAGGAGTCGTTGTGCACGTCGAAGTCGTTGAGGACACCGGTCCAGTGCTCGTGCTGGAGGCCCACCCACAGCGGGTACTCGATGAGCACCCAGTTCCCGATGGAGGCCTTGGTGCAGGTCGACTGGGTCAGGACGGTCGTGACGGTCTGGTAGTCCGAGGCCATCGGATTGCCGGCGGCCGTCTGGTGGGAGGGGAAGTACGGGGCCAGAAAGGATCCGTGGTAGTCGAGGGGCGGCACGAGAGGTTGCTCCACGTTGTCGAGCAGCTGCGGGAGGCAGGCGACCACCAACGCGATCATCACGATGCGGGTGATCCATCGGGGACCCCGGGCCAGCGCCACGGCGATGACGGCCGCCCAGGGCACCATCAGGGGCATGGCGTAGCGCACTTCGAAGGGACTCCAACGGGCCACACCCGAGAACAGGATGTAGCCGACCGACAACGCCACGGCCAGGACCAGGGCCACGCGCAGGTGTCGGGCTCCCCGCCACACGGCCACCACCAGGATGACCAGGGACACCATGGCCAGGGCCACGTCCCACGGGTTGGCCCCGTAGTCGGACAGACGGTCCAGATAGCTGTAGTAGGTGACCCGGAAGGGGTCGAAGTTGGCCTGGAGGCTGAAGCGGGAGTCGTTCTGCGAGATGCCGAAGATGGGATAGATGTGCCGCAGTATCCCGAGCACGATCATGCTGGTGTAGGTGCTGATGCCGGCGGTCCCGTCGCCGATGTCGAAGTTCCCCGCGGTGGTGCGGACGAGATTGGCACCGAAGCTGGCCAGTGAGATCTGGGCGTTGACGGTGCTCTTCGAGGTGGGGCCGACCACGGATCCGACCAGCTGCCAGGTCTGGACCAGGAACGGCCCGACCATGGCCAGGGCGCCGGCTCCGGCCACGGCCAGCCACTTGACGATCTTGGTCAACGACACCATCCGGGTCGACCCCCGGTGCCACCGGTAGACGGCCACCCCGAACAGGGCCAGGACCGCCGGGCCCAGCATGGTCGGCATGGTGCCCTTGGCCATGTAGGCCAGCCCCGCCGCCGCCCCCAGCGCCACGGTCCGGTACACCCATCCCGGACCGAAGGAGAAGCTGGTCACGATGATCAGCAGGCCGATGCCGATGGCGGCGGCGAAATAGTCGTTCTCGGTGGTGGTGGCCAGGAGGACACCGGCGGGAATGGTCACGCAGATCACCGCCGCGGCCACCTGCACCCACCGCACCGCTCCCAGCAGCCGGGCCAACTCCGAGGCCCCGACGATGCACACCACCGAGGCGAACCACTGCATGCTCCAGTCGAACCGGTTGGTGCCGGTCAGGAGATGCAGGTGGGCCAAGTTGTACTCGGACAGCGGTGACAGTTCGACCTGGGCCAGGTAGTGGGTGGCGAACGGCGCGATGGTGCGGTTCTGGACCCAGTGGGCCACCCGGGCCAGGTGATACACCAGGGAGTCGCCGTTGGCGGGTGGGTACATGGTGCCCTCGACGACCAGCCCGGCCAGGATCACGACGACGACCCCTATCCACAGGGTGTCCTCCGTGCGCAACCGCCGGAGCAGGCCCCGGAGGTCGGGCCGGTGCCGGGCCCGGGTCCGGGCCCGTGCCGCCAGCTCGGCGATCTGGGGTGCGGCCAGCACCACCAGGACCACGGTCACGAGGAGCCAGGCAGCGGCCACGGTCCAAGCGGTGAAGTGGTTCCCGATACTCGTCACTTCGGTGATGATCAGCAGCACGGCCTGGAAGGCCAGGTAGGCCAGGACGAGGGTGCCCCGCACGGACAGCGGGCCGAAGCCGATGCGCCGCCGATGTCCGGTGATGAGCAGCCACAGCAGCGCCAGGGGTGCGATCAGGAGGAGCAGCACGGTCCGGTCGCTAACGGGAGGACCGCGGTCGCGGACCCCGAGCGCCGTAGATCACGTCCCCCACGCCACCACGCGGCACGATCTGCACCCTCCACCTGCTTGAGTACTCTTCCGGCGGGGGAGCCACGGCTCCACCCGGTGTTGAATTCCCTGCCAACGGCTACTTTTCGACCCGTACCGTAACAGTTCCGCCTCGTCGATGCGGGCGCGGGTGGCTCAGCCCCGGACCAGCTCGACCAGGGTGTATACGGCGAACCCGGCCAGCAGGACGCCCCCGATCTTGCGGATCACCCCCAGGGGGGCCACGCGCAGCAGGGCCCGCCCGCCGAAGGCGCCGAGGGCGGCCACGCTGGTGAGGGCGCCGAAGGCGCCGATGAAGACCGCCACCGGAGCGTGGTACTTGGCGGCCAGGTTGGCGGTGAGGATCTGGGTCAGGTCGCCGAACTCGCCCACGAAGATGACGATGAACACCGCCCCGACCGTCCGGAGACTCTTGCGGGCGGTGTCCGCTTCGGACTCGCCCTCTTCCTCCTGCTCCTTTTCGGGTACGAAGATGAGGTAGGCCGCCCCGGCGGCGAAGAGGATGGCCGTGATGGCCTCGATCCAGGTGTGGGGGAGCAGCTGCAGCAGTTGACCCACGGCCACGGCCAACGCCGCGTGCAACAGGAACGCCAACGAGGCGCCCAGCCACACCAACACCGGTCGGTAGCGGCTCCCCATGATCAGGGTGGCGATCATCGTCTTGTCCGGCAGTTCGGCCACGAACACCAAGAGGAAGACCGTGACCACCACACCCAACTGCATCGGCTCAGGTTAGGGGTCGTGGTGGCAGGAGAGGGGACGCCTCCACCGCCTGAGCACGGAGTGTCAGCGGGGGGACAGTTCGAGCAGTTCGGTCAGAGTGGCGGCCAGTCCGCTGCCCTCCCGCTGCCCGAAGGCCACGCTCACGGCCAGCCGTTCGAGGATCTGCTCCACCGTCTTGCCGCCGGCCGGGAGCGGATGGGCCTCGACGAACGCCGTGACCCGTTCGGCCAACTCGGGTGGATTGCACAGGGTCCGGGTCCCGTCGAGCATGCGGGGGAGGATGTTGGACGGGAATGCCGCCACCAGCCGGTCCCACTCCTCGGTGATCCGCTCCCACACGGCCGGGCCGGTGATCCGGTTGGCCACCAGCGACTGCAGCACGAACGGAGCGTTCTGGGTGCGCACCTCGGACAGGGCGAGATCGAACGTGCGCTGGGCCAGGTCGGGCTCGGAGAACGACGCCAGCGCGTAGAGGTACCGGATCTCCTCCTGCGGCGTGGACGGCGCCCGGTAGCGGGTCAGGTACGTCTCGTACTCGGACTCGCCACCGTTGGTGGCCACGATGTCCAAGATGGCCGACTCGGTGTCGGGGTGCAGCGACGTCCCATCGTCCCCGGCGGCCGTGGTGGCGGCGAACCGGCGGCTGGCCTCGGCCGCGACGTCGGGATCGTCCCCGATGGTGCCGAGCGTCCGCAGCACGGCCGACCGCAACGACGGGGTGCGCTCGTCGTCGTCGTTGCGGGGGTCCCATCCGAGCTGACCGGCCAGCGGTCCGAGGAGGGTCCGCACTGCCCCGGCCAACACCGGCCGATCGGTGTCGGGGATGATGCGGTCGAACAGACCGATGGCCGCCAGTACCACCGACCACACGCTCGGATCGCCCTCGGCCGAGTCCGCCAGTGACCGGGCCAGGCGAACCAGGTCGGCGATGGGGGCCTGTCCGGCCAGGGAGGCGGCCCACGTGTCCGACACCAGGTTGTACCGCTCCAGCGGGGCCAGCTGATCCAGCTGGGTGGCCAGGCGTTCCAGCGTGGCGCTCGGGTAGGACACCCGGTAGTAGCCCGACCCTCCGGCGTTGACAAGTACGTCCCCGTTCTCGGGGGCGGCGCCCGTTCCATCGGCGCCGGCTCCGTCCAACCGAGCGCCGGATCCCTTGAGCAGGACGGGCAGGGGGTCGAGATCGGACGGGCCCAGTCGACGGGTCAGGACCGGCACCTGCCACCGCGAGCCGATGGCCCCGCCCGGCTGGCCGCGGTAGGAGAAGGGCACCTGTTCCAGTGTTCCCCCGTCACCCACCCGCACGAGGGGATAGCCACCCTGGTCGATCCAGGTGTTCATGATGGAGCGCACCGCCCGGCCGCTGGACCGTTCGAGCGCGTTCCACAGGTCGACCGTCTCGGTGTTGCCGTAGCTGTGGGTGGTCAGGTAGTCGTTGATCCCCTCGCGGAAGACATCCGGACCGAGGAACTGCTCGAGCATGCGGAGCACGCTGCCGCCCTTCTGGTAGGTCAGGACGTCGAACATGCCCTGGGCCTCCTCGGGACGTCCCACCGGGAACTCGACGGGGCGGGTGGCGTACAGCCCGTCCACGGCCATGGCCGCCTCGCGCTCGACGCCGAAACTGACCCAGCGCTGCCATTCGGGCCGGAAGGCGTCCACGGCCAACACCTCCATGAAGGTGGCGAAGGCCTCGTTCAGCCAGATGCCGTTCCACCACTTCATGGTGACGAGATCCCCGAACCACATGTGGGCGATCTCGTGGCAGACCACGTCGGCCACGCGCTCGAGCTCCACCCGGGCGGCCTGGGCCGGGTCGACCAGCAGGGCCGACTCGCGGAAGGTCACGCACCCGAGGTTCTCCATGGCCCCGAAGGCGAAGTCGGGGATGGCGACCAGGTCGAGTTTGTCGGCGGGGTACGGGATCCCGAAGTACCCGGTGAAGAAGGTGAGGGCGTGGGCCCCCACCGTGAGCGCGAACGGGGTCAGGTGGGCCTTGCCCGGGATGTGGACGATCCGGAGCGGGATCCCGCCCACGTCGACCGGATCGGTGGCCTCCAGCGGCCCGACGATGAACGCCACCAGATAGGTCGACATGACCATGGTCGGGGCGAACCGGACCCGTCGCTTCCCCCCGGCCTCGGGGCTCTCCTCGGCCACGGAACCGTTGGAGTAGGCGGCCAGGGCATCGTCGACGACCAGGGTGATCTCGAAGGTCGCCTTGAGCTCGGGCTCGTCCCAGCAGGGAAAGGCCCGCCGGGCGTCGGTGGACTCCATCTGGGTGGTGGCGATGATGTGCTCGACGCCGTCGTCGTCGGTGAAGGTCGATCGGTAGAAGCCGTGGAGTTTGTCGTTCAGGATGCCGGTGAAGGACAGGTGCAGGGTGGCGGGCCCGGGGGCGAGCGGCTCGGGGAAGGTGAGTGTGGCCCGCTCCTCGTCGGCGTCGAGGTCGATGGTGGTGGGGGACAGGGCGTAGCCGGCGTCGGGATTCCCGTCGTTCAACTCGGCGAAGCCGATCTCGAGCTCCGCCGCGTTGAGGGTGATGGTCGTGGTCGCCCGGACCACGACGAGGTCGATCTCGACATCACCGCGGAAGGTGGCGCCCGGCAGGTCGGGGGTCAGGACCAGCCGGTAGGCGTGGGGACGTACCGAGGTCGGGAGGCGGTAGTCGGTCCGGGCGGGAGGGGACTCGAGGTCGTCGGTCGGGGCGCTCATGTGGGGCAGGCTACCGTCGCGCCGTGCAGACTGACTCCCGAATCGACGATTCCTCCCAACTTTCCGATCCGGCACCGGGGTCGTCCCCCGGGTCGGGGGCCGACCCCACCGGCCGCCGCCGCCTGGATGTGGTGGCCGTGGGCAACGCTCTGGTCGACGTGCTGGCGTCGGCCCGCGACGAGGACCTGGCCGCGCTGGATCTGATCAAGGGCACTATGGTCATCGTCGACCGTCCCCGGTCCGAGTCGATCTACGCCACCATGGGGCCGACCACGGAGGCGTCGGGCGGATCGGCGGCGAACACCGTGGCCGGTGTGGCCGCCCTCGGCGGACGGGCCGCCTACGTGGCCCGCGTGGCCGACGACCAGTGGGGCCAGGTGTTCACGCACGACATCCGCTCCATCGGTGTGGCCTTCGACCCCAGCCCGGTGCCGGCCGGGTCGGGTGACGCGGTGACGGGCCACTGCCTGGTGCTGATGACCGAGGACGCCGAGAGGACCATGGCCACCCACCTCGGGGTGTCGGGGGACCTCGGGCCCTCCGATCTGCACGACGGCCACCTCTCCTCGACCCAGGTCGTCTACCTCGAGGGCTACCTGTGGGAGCAGACGTCGGCCAAGGCGGCCATGCGCCAGGCCATCGACCTGGCCCACGCCAACGACGCGGCCGTGGCCCTGACCGTGTCGGACCCGTTCTGTGTCCAGCACCACCAGGCCGAATTCCTCGAGCTCCTCAACGGCGACCTCGAGCTCCTGTTCGCCAACGAGGACGAGGTGGTCATGCTGTTCGGGGCACGCGACTTCGACGCCGCCGTGGACGCGGTGGCCGAAACCGGGGTCCTGGCCGTTCTGACCCGGGGAGCGGCGGGCTGCGTGGTGGTCACACCCTCGGGACCGATCGCGGTCCCGGCCGAACCGGTCGAGCGGGTGGTCGACACCACCGGTGCCGGCGATCTCTTCGCCGCCGGCTTCCTCTACGGGATGACCAACGGACTGTCCCCCGCGGACTCGGCCCGGCTCGGCGGGGTGTGCGCGGCCGAGATCATCTCCCACGTCGGGGCCCGTCCCCTGGCCGATCTGCGGGCCCTGGCCGTGGCCGCCGGCCTGTTCGCCTGAACGGACCGGGCCCGGCGACCCTCAGGCCGGGGGGCTGGCGGCCTGGGGCCGAAAGGTGAAGGGCAGGTCGCCGATGCGTACCAGTACCGAGGCCACGGCCCGACCGAGGGGGGCGAGGGCGTCGTCGAGGCTGGTGGGATCGTCGAGGATGACCTCGTCCAGCTGACAGGGTCCCTCGTAGGAGACCTCGATGGCGCACTCCGACTCGTCGCGGTTGTCGGTGAGCAGCTGTTCGATCGTCGTCGCCCCCCGGAGCAGGGGCTCGTCCCCCACCACCTCGAGGCTGGGGGGCAGCACGCCGAGGAGTGGGGCGACCTCGGGCACACCGTCCAGGCCCTGGACCCGGAAGGCGATCTCGACCAGCACCTCGGGCAGCTCGTCGGGTTCGTCGCCGATGGCCCAGCTCCGGTAGGAGGTCTGGCTCCATGTCGGCCAGTCGAGGCTGGTGTCGACCCGGATGCGCGCCGGGCGCTCCTCACCGGGGAGGCTGTACGAGGTCTCGAAGCTGACGTCACCGAGGAAGACGTCCACCTGGAACCGCTCCTCGACCGCCTGGCGCTGCAGGAGGGCCGCCTCGAAGGCGTGCCGGTGGGAGGCGACGAGTTGGGTGAAGACGTGGTCCAGCATGGCGGGGCAGAGGCTACCGTTCTTCCATGCCCGTCTCCTCGCGTGCTCCGGTGCCGTCGCCGTGGCTCGAGCGCCGGGTCATCGCCTACGCCCATCAGGGTGGCGCGTGGGAGGGGCCGTCATCGACGCTGCACGCCATCGGGGCGGCCGTCGCGGCCGGCGCCACCGGCGTCGAGCTGGACGTCCACGCCACCGCCGACGGGAGGCTGGTGGTGTGCCACGACCCCACGGTGGACCGTACTTCCGAGGGTGCCGGCCGGATCGCCGAGCTGACCTACGCCGAACTGAGCGGACTCGACAACTCCTACTGGTGGGCACCGGGCGCCGATGTCTCGCCCGGCCTCGAGCCCGAACGGTACCCGTACCGGGGTCGGGCCCCGGCGGACCACCGGTTCGGCTTCGCGCTGTTGGAGGAGGTGCTCGAGGAGTTCCGTGGGGTGGTGCTCAACCTCGACATCAAACAGACCGCTCCGGCGGTGGCCCCCTACGAGGAGGCCCTGGCCGACACGTTGCGGCGCTTCCACCGGAAGGACGATGTCATCGTGGCCTCTTTTCTCGACTCGGCCACCGATGCCTTCTCCTCGTTCGCCCCCGAGGTACCGACCTCAGCCGGCACCGTGGCCGTGGCCGCCTTCTACCAGGCCGTGCAGGCGGGCGAGGAGCCGGTACCGCTCCGGCACGTGGCTCTCCAGGTGCCGGCGGCCTACGGCGACCTCACGCTGGTGGACGAGCGGTTCGTAGAGGTGGCCCACGCCCGGGGCCTGGCCGTCCACGTGTGGACGATCGAGGAGGAGCGGGAGATGGAGCAACTCTGCGGGCTCGGGGTGGACGGCATCATCACCGACCGACCGACCGCACTGGTCGGTGTCCTCGAGCGGCTCGGCTGTGCGTGGCGACCCGAGGGCTGACCCGGGCCCGGGGTGGGCCGGTCAGGCTCCGGCCAGCCGGTCAGGGCCCGTTGGGCCCGGCCGCCGCCTCTGACGGGTCCGGGTCCGGGGACGGGTCTACGTCGGAGTCGGGCTCAGCCCCGCCCGCAGTTCGGCTTCTTGCCGTGGTTGGCCTTCTTCTTGGCCCGGAGCTTGCGCTTGGTGGTTCGTTTGGACACAGTTCGGAAATGCTAGTCGCTCGGGGCCACCCACACCGATCGGGGGTCGGTCCATGACCTGGTTGCTCCGTGACGGCGATGTGCTGGCCACCGCCGAAGTGGTCGATTCCTTCGGGGCGCGGACCAGGGGCCTCATCGGCCGGGACGGGTACGAGGGAGCCATGGTCCTGCCCCGGACCCGCTCCGTGCACACGGTCGGTATGCGGTTCGCCATCGACGTGGCCGTGTGCGACGGCGACATGGTGGTCCTGGGGGTCACGAGACTGAAGCCGTGGCGGATGAGCATCCCCCGACGACGGGGCCGGTCGGTCATCGAGGCCGAGGCCGGCGCCTTCGAACGCTGGGGCCTGCGGGTCGGCGATCAACTGGAGCTCCGGGGATGACGGGACCCTCGGCCGAGGACCCTGACCTCGATCCGGACATCCTCGAGGAGCTGGAGTTCTGGACCGGGCCGGATGATCCCGGCACCGACGGTGACGGGGACGCGGACGGCGGCGACACAGATCCGGGGGAGCCGGGGCCGGCCGACGCCGCTTCCCGCAGTTCGGGCGCAGGCCCGGCCGGATCGCTGACGGTGGTGGCCACGCCCATCGGGAACCTGGGCGACCTCTCGCCCCGGGCGCTGGAGGCCCTGACCCGGGCCGACGTCATCTACTGCGAGGACACCCGTCACTCCCGCAAGCTGCTGTCCCACGCCGGGCTGGCCGGCACCCCACTGCGGTCGCTGCACGAGCACAACGAAGCGGGCCGCAGGGAGGAGGTGGTCCGGACCGTCCGGTCGGGCGCCACCGTGGCCCTGGTCTCCGACGCCGGCATGCCGGCGGTATCGGACCCCGGGGCCCTGGTGGTGCGGGCCGTGGCCGAGGCCGGACTGGTCGTCACCGTGATACCCGGACCGTCGGCGGTCCTGACCGCGCTGGTGGCGAGCGGCCTGCCCACCGACCGGTTCTGCTTCGAGGGCTTCCTGCCCCGGTCGGGCCGGGAGCGCCGTGAGGCCCTGGCCGTCCTGGCCACCGAGCCACGCACCACGGTCCTGTTCGAGGCGCCCGGGCGGGTCGCGGCCACGCTGGCCGATCTGGTCGGGGTGTGCGGTGGCGACCGGCCGGTGTCGGTGTCCCGGGAGTTGACCAAGGTGCACGAGGAGCACTGGCGGGGAACGCTGGCCGACGCCGTGACGTGGATCGCCGCCCACCCCATCCGCGGTGAGGTGGCCCTGGTCCTGGCCGGCGCGGCCGTCTCCCCGACCGAGACGGTCAGCGACGAGGTGTTGGTGGCTGCGCTCGAGGAGCGGATGGCGGCGGGCGAGCGGACCAGGGGTGTCGTGGACGATCTGGCCGCCACCTTCGGGGTGCCGAGGCGGCGCGTCTACGAGTTGGCGTTGGCGGTACGGTCGGCGGCCCCGCCGGGGCTGGACGGGGAATGACGTAACGGAGCGGGGGGTCGAACGGACCACGGGGCAGGGTTCCGTCGGCCACCGACTGACGGACCCCTCACCATCGACAGAGAGGACACCACATGTTCGGACGCACCCCCAGGGACAAGACCCGGGGCCCGGCGATCGCCCCCGACGACATCCCCGATGGGCTGGACCGGGCCGCCTTCGCGGCCGGCTGCTTCTGGGGGGTCGAGGAGTTCTTCCGGGCCGTGCCCGGTGTGGTGGATGCCGTCTCGGGCTACGAGGGGGGTGATGTCGACCACCCCACCTACGAGCAGGTCTGCACCGGCGCCACCGGACACGCCGAGGCCGTGCTGGTGACCTTCGACCCGGCCCGGGTGTCCTTCGAGACCCTGCTCGAGGAGTTCTGGCGCCACCACGACCCGACCACGCCCAACCGCCAGGGGCCCGACCGCGGCACCCAGTACCGCTCGGCCGTCTTCGTCCACGGCGAGGCCCAGGGGAAGGCCGCTCGTGCCTCCCTCGACCACTACCAGGCCCGGTTCCGACGCCCCATCGTCACCGAGATCACGCCGGCCACCACGTTCTGGCCGGCGGAGGAGCACCACCAGCGCTTCACCGAGCGGACCGGTCGGGGCGGATGCCACGTCGCCAACTGGTAGCCCCCCAACCGGAGCGCCTCGTACTCAGCGCAGTTCGGTGAGGGCCCGGCGCACGTAGGGCCGGAGGGGCAGGTCCCCGGCCCGGTCCAACGCCACCCAGCGGGCCGTGTCCGACGATCCGGCCACCTCGTCCCGGAGCACACCGGAGTAGTCGGTGACCGAGTAGATGATCCGGATCGTGTGCAGGCTGGCCCCGCTGGGCAGGGCGAACACGTCGCTGAGCAGGCCCAGCAGGGGACCGACCTCGATCCCGAGCCCGGTCTCCTCCTCGAACTCGCGTCGGAGGCCCACGGTCGGCTCCTCCCCGTGCTCGAGCCCCCCGCCGGGAAGGAACCACTGACCGGCCACCGTCAGGTGGGGGGCGGCCCGGACCAGCAACACCCTCCCGCCGCCGTCCTCGCAGATGCCGTAGACCGCCACCCGCTGCTGGCGCGGCGTCGGATCGTCGGGGGACAGGGTCACCCGGCCGTGACCCGGTCTGGCACCGGGCGTGCGCACACCGGCTGTCGGGGGCCATCCGGGACACGGCGACGGGTCGGCATGGGGCGCATCCTACGGTCGCCCCGGCCGGGAGGTCAGCCGGTGTTGTGCCGTGGCCACCGCCGTGATCGGTACGCTACCGGCAGTGCCCCGCTACTACGTCACCACCCCGATCTACTACGTGAAGGACGCCCCCCACGTCGGACACGCCTACACCACGGTCAACGCCGACGCCCTGGCCCGGTGGCACCGGCTCATCGGTGACGACGTCTTCTTCCTGACCGGGACGGACGAGCACGGTCAGAAGGTGGCCCGGGCCGCCGAGGCCCAGGGGCTCTCGCCCGGCCAATGGACCGACAGCCTGGCCCCCCGGTTCGCCGAGGCGTGGCGGAGCCTCGACATCTCCTACGACGACTTCATCCGCACCACCGAGCCCCGGCACCACCGGGCCGTCCAGGCGTTCCTCGGCCGCATCTACGACAACGGCTTCATCTTCGAGGACACCTACCGCGGCCTGTACTGCGTGTCCTGTGAGCAGTACTACGCCGAGGACGAGCTGGTCGACGGGACGCTCTGCCCGATCCACGGCACGCCGGTCGAGTACCTCGAGGAGGAGAACTACTTCTTCCGCCTCAGTGCGTTCGAGCAACGACTGGTCGACTGGTACGAGGCCAATCCGACGGCGGTGGTGCCCGAGTCGAAGCGCAACGAGGCCCTGAGCTTCATCAAGGGGGGGCTGCGGGACATCTCCATCACCAGGACGTCCATCGACTGGGGGGTCGGGGTGCCCTGGGACGACCGCCACGTCTTCTACGTCTGGTACGACGCGCTGATCAACTACCTCACCGCCATCGGCTACGGCGAGGACCCCGGCCGGTTCGAGCAGTGGTGGCCGACGGTCCACCACCTCATCGGGAAGGAGATCATCCGCTTCCACTGTGTCTGGTGGCCGGCCATGTGCATGGCCGCGGGCATCGACCCCCCGGCCCACGTGCAGGTGCACGGGTGGCTGCTGCTCGGTGGCGAGAAGATGTCCAACTCGAGCGTGAACCAGATCGCCCCGGCCGACCTCATCGAGGAGTACGGCGTGGACCCGGTGCGCTACCACCTCCTGCGGGACATCCCCTTCGGGAGCGACGGCGAGTTCTCGGCCGAGGGCATCACCTCGCGGTACAACACCGATCTGGCCAACAATCTGGGCAATCTGCTGTCGCGGGTGGCCACCGTGGTCGGTTCGAAGTCAGGCGGGCTGGGGCCGGCCCCGGCCCCGGACAGCCGACTGGCCGACGTGGCCGCCACCGTGGTGGCCGACGCGGCCGACGCGTGGAACTCCGGTCAGCCCAACCTGGCCCTCGAGGCCACCTGGAGGCTGATCCGCGAGACCAACGCCGAGCTCGAGCAGGCCGAACCGTGGAAGGCCGAGCCCGGGCCCGACGTCGACGCCGTGCTGGGCAGCGCCCTCGAGGTTCTGCGGATCGTCTCGATCCTGATCGTGCCGGCCATGCCGACGACGGCCGAGGCCGTCTGGACCCGGATCGGCCTGGACGGATCTCCCGCCGACCAGCGGGTGCCCGACTCGGTGGTCTGGGGTGGCTACCCGGCCGGGCGCCGGGTCGAGAAGGGCGCCCCCCTCTTCCCCCGGCGCAAGGGCTGACCGGGCCCTGTCGACCATGGACGACGCCGTCATCGAGTGGTTCGACTCCCACTGCCACCTGCAGGACGAGTTCACCGAGTCCGACGACGACGGGGCCCGGGACGAAGGTCCCCACGCCACCCGACTGGCCGCCATCATCGCCCGGGCCTCCGAGGCCGGGGTGACCCGGATGGTCTGTGTGGGGACGGCGGCCGGTTCGTCCCGCCAGGCCGTGGCCCTGGTGCGGTCCATGCGGGAGCCGGGGTCGGTGGCCGTGGCCGAGGGGATCGAGCTGTGGGCCACGGTGGGGCTCCACCCTCACGACGCCGTCGACGGTGTGGGCTCGTTGGACGGCCTCCTCGGCCAGGAGCTGGGCCCGGACAGCGGATCCGCCCATCTCCCCGTGGTGGTGGGCATCGGGGAGTGCGGACTCGACTACCACTACGACCACTCACCGAGGGCTGACCAGCGGGAGGCCTTCGCCCTGCAGATCGAGTTGGCCCACCGTCACGGTCTGGCCCTGGTCGTCCACACCCGTGAGGCCTGGGACGACACGCTGGACATCCTGGCCGCCGCCGGAGTCCCCGATCGCACCATCATCCACTGCTTCACCGGGGGGCCGCTCGAGGCCCGCCGGTGCCTCGACCTCGGGGCCCACCTCTCGTTCAGCGGCGTGGTCACCTTCAAGAACGCCGCCCCGGTCCGCGAGGCGGCCGCCCTGTGTCCGCTCGACCGGCTGCTGGTGGAGACCGACACTCCCTTCCTCACACCGGTCCCGCACCGCGGAAGCCTCAACGAACCATCGAGGGTTCCGCTCGTCGGAGCGGCGATCGCCCAGGTCAAAGGGGTTGAGACTTCGCATGTGGCCGAAGTCTCGACCGCCAACGCCCGGGCTGTCTTCGCCCGCTGAGCCCGGGTCGGCCCGGCCGGCCGGTTTGATTCTTCGGGACCGGGCTGTCTAGCCTCTGCCTGCGGCCGCCGTTACTACAGCGGTCGTTTTGTATTGAGCGGCTGGCAGTGAGCAGCAGTTCGTGGTGATCAGCAGTGCGGATGTCGGACGCATTGTGAAGGTCGGTTCGGAGGAGCCGGCCCTCACCATCCCTTCGGGGATGGGCCCGTGTCCGAAGGGTCTTCCTGGACGGCGCGGTTCACGCGCAGTCCAGCAAGGAGAGTGGAGCCCTGAGGACGACGATAGGAAGGGGAGGCCGGCCCGTCGCCGCGCTCCTCCTGTGTGGAGCGGTGCTGGTGATGCCCCTGGTGCTCATCCGGAACGGTCCGAGCGCCACGCCCCCTGCAGGCGGCGGTGCCCCGACCCCCCGGTCCACTCCCTCGGCCGCATCGGCTCCGGTTCCGCCCTGGAAGCTGGCCTCGGACACCAGGTCCTCGGCCACCAGTACCACGACGTCGTCCACCACGACCGTCCCCCCCACCACGACCCAACCGCCGGCCACCACCGACCCGCCCACCACGGATCCGGCTCAAGACGTCGCCGCCCACCTGGCCCCGGCCCCGGACCCGGCCCCGGCGGCCTCGCCTCCGGCCACCGCGGCCCCGGCGGCCGCTTCCGGTGCGGTCCACTACGGCCAGGTCACCTTCTACGACCACCCGGCCGGCACCTGCGCCAGCCCCTACCTGCCGTTCGGGACCGAGGTGCGGGTGACCAACCCGGCCAACGGAGCCTCGGTGACCTGCCTCGTCAACGACCGCGAGGCCGACACGGCCCGCTCCATCGACCTGGCCACCGCCACCTTCGCCGAGATCGCCCCGCTCTCGCAGGGCGTCATCGACGCCCAGTTGGTGTGGTGAAGCCCCCGGCCCGGCGGTAGCGGCCCGAGCCCCCGGGCCGTCCGGGGTCCACGCCGGGCCCATGACACACTGACCGGGTGACGCACGGCCGAGCGGAGATCCACGAGCTGTTGGCCGCCCACGACCTGCGCCCGAGCCGGGCCCTGGGCCAGAACTTCGTGGCCGACGGCAATACGGTGCGCCGTATCGTCCGGCTGGCCGGTGTCACCGAGGGCGCCGAGGTGGTCGAGATCGGTGCCGGGCTCGGATCGCTCACCCTGGCCCTGGTCGAGGCCGGCGCTGAGGTCACGGCGGTCGAGATCGACCGACGTCTGCTGTCGGTGCTGCGGGCCCAGGTCGAGCCGTTGGGGGTCCGGGTGGTCGAGGCGGACGCCCTCACCGTGGACTGGACCGAGCTGCTCGGACCCGGCCCCGGGGTCAGCCCCACCGGAGAGCCCGACCTGGCGCCCGACCGGCGCTGGACGCTGGTGGCCAACCTGCCCTACAACGTGGCGGTGCCCCTGGTCGTCCGGGCTCTGGAGGAGGCGCCCGCCGTCGCCTCCATGCTGGTGATGGTCCAGCGGGAGGTGGGGGAGCGCCTGGCCGCCGGGGCCGGCGACGAGGCCTACGGGGCCGTCTCGGTGAAGGTGGCCTACTGGGCCAGGGCCGAGGTGGTGGGCCGGGTGCCGGCCTCGGTCTTCATCCCGAGGCCGCGGGTCGAGTCGGTCCTGGTCCGACTGGACCGGAGGCCGGAGCGGGCCGGGCCCGGGGCCGAGGCCGCGGCGGTCGGGAGCGGACCGGGCGACCCGGCCTACGAGCGGCTCTTCACCGTGGTGCGGGGGGGATTCGCCCATCGCCGCAAGATGCTGCGCCGTTCGCTCGAGGGCCTGGTCCGGGCGGAAGCGTTCGATGCCACGGGGATCCGGGCCACGGCCCGGGCCGAGGAGCTCGGCCTGGCCGAGTGGCAGCGCCTGGCCGCCTGGCAGCCCGGGGACCGCGTCCACCCGGCCTTCCGGACCGGATCGTGACCGCCGACGGTCCGGTCGCCAGCCGCGCCGGCGGCGCCAGCCGTGCTGGCGGGCCAGGACGGATACCGGCCGAGTTGACGGCTCCGGCCAAGGTGACCCTGTCCCTGCGGGTGACGGGCCGTCGGCCCGACGGCTACCACCTGCTCGAGTCGGAGATGGTCACGGTGGATCTGGCCGACTCCCTCGTGATGGGCGAGGGCGACGAGCTGTCGGTCGTCGAGGAGTTCGCATCCTGGGCCCACGGTGCGGTGACCGGCGGCGCCGACAACCTGGTGTCACGGGCGCTCGACGCCGTCGGCCGGAAAGCCCGCGTCGAGCTGGTCAAGCGGATCCCGCCGGGAGCCGGACTGGGCGGGGGTTCCGCCGATGCCGCCGCCGTGCTGCGCTGGGCCGGAGCTGTCGACCCGGAGTCGGCGGCCGAGCTGGGTGCCGACATCCCGTTCTGCCTGACCGGGGGACGGGCCCTGGTCCGGGGCATCGGGGAGCAGGTCACGCCGCTGCCGTTCGAGGCGCGGGCCCTCTCGCTGTTCCTCCTGCCGTTCGGGATGGACACCCGAGCCGTCTACGGGGCCTGGGACCGGCAGGTGGAGGAGGGGCGGACCGACGGTTCGGACGGGCCGGCGGGCCCGGGCGGCAACGATCTCGAAGGGCCGGCCCTGGCGGTGGAGCCCCGGCTCGGGGCCTGGAGGGACCGCGTGGCCGAGGTGACCGGTCAGCGCCCCCGGTTGGCCGGCAGCGGCTCGACCTGGTTCGTCGAAGGGACACCCGAGGAGCTGGGCCTCGGCGAACGGACCGTCCTCCACCTGGGCCGCGATGTGGCCACGGTCATCGGCGTCCGGACGGTGCCGTCGTGGGCGGTCGATCCGCACGCGTGACGCCGTCACCGCCGCCGGCGGGCGCGGCCTGACGCCACGAGGGGAAAGAGGGGCAGAGCAGGGAGGAGGCGGTCCGCACCGGGACCGGTGGCGCTACTTGCCGGCGGCCCGCCGTTGCCAGCGGGTGGCCTTCAACATCTTCTTGTGCTTCTTCTTGCGCATGCGCTTGCGGCGCTTCTTGATCAGGGATCCCATCTCGCTCGGCACCCTAGTCGACCAGGGAGTTTTGCGCCACGGCCAGGGCCGGGCCGGAGCCGGGGGGCCAGAGGACGGGCCGGAGGTGGGAGCCGGCCCACCCCTCCCGGAGCCGCCGACCGGGCTCACTCCGCTTCGGGTGCATCCCCCTGGTCCTCGGGTGCGGTGATCTCGGGCAGGCTGAACCGGAAGACCGCTCCGCCCCCCTGGGCCTGGTAGACGTTGACGCTACCCCCCTCGTCCCTGGCCACCTGGGCCACGATGGCCAGACCCAGGCCGGAGCCGGGCCGGGCCCGGGCCCCCGGGGACCGGTAGAAGCGGTCGAAGATGAAGGCGACGTCGCTCGGGTCCACGCCGGGGCCGTGGTCCCGGACGATCAGGGTCCCCCCGGAGCAGGCCACCTCGACCACCCCGCCGTCCGGGCTCCACTTGAGGGCGTTGTCCAAGAGGTTGTCGACGGCCCGCCCGATGCGGGCCAGGGATCCCGACACCCAGGTGGGCGCCACGCGGGCGTCGAAGGTGACGCCGCGACTGCGCCCGTGGGTGGTGGCCGCGCTCACCGCCTCCAGGACGACGAGGTCGAGACGGATCGGTTCGGCCGTCACCCTGGGCTGCTCGCCCCGGGCCAGTTCGGCCATGTCGGCCACCAGGCTGGTGAGCTCGTCCATCTGGGTCACCACGTCGCTGATCAGGACGTCGCGTTCGGCCGGGTCGAGCTCCTCCAGCCGCCGGGCCACCTCCATGTTGGTGCGGAGGCTGGTCAGGGGGGTGCGGAGTTCGTGCGAGGCGTCGAGCACCAGCTGCCGCTGGCTGTCCCGCGACGTGTCGAGGGCCACCAACAGCCGGTTGAAGGCCCGACGCAGGCGACCGAGCTCGTCGGGCCCTCCGGGATCCAGCCGTTGCGAGACATCGGTGGTCTCGGCCAGCTGCTCGATGGACAGGGTCAGGCTGTTGAGGGGCCGCAGCACCGTGCGACCGACGGCCAGGCCGAGCAGGACGGCCACGGTGACCCCGATGATCACGATCAGCCACAGGGCCAGGGCCAGGCGGTGGAGCTCCTCGTTGACGCCGGTCAACGGCGCGGTGATCTGGAGGGCGCCACCCTCGGGGAGCCTCTCGTAGTTCTCGACGCCCCGGTACTGGAATTGGGGCGGGAGGGCGGCCACCACCTCGCGCACGGCCAGGTCGCCGACCATGGTGGAGAAGTACACGTTCGGGGCGTTGCCCTGGCTGGAGGCCACTGTCCGGACCGCTGCGGTGATGGGGAGCACGGCCACCCCGTCGGCCTCGTTGACGGTGCCGACCGGGAGGACCAACTGGATGCACTGTCCGGCGGTGGCGCCGCACACGTTGTAGATGGGCTGCGGTGTCTGGCTGTTGATGAAGGACTGGGCCTCGGCGTTCAGCGTCACGTCCACCGAGCCGACCAGTGAGTTGTAGGCCACCAGGTAGGTGGCGATCGAGCCGAGCACCACCACTACCAGCACCGCCGCGGTGGCGGTCAGTACCAGTCGCCCCCGGAAGGTCACCGCCGTCCACCACCGGTCGGGTCCACGGCTCAGGTCTCGCGCAGGACGTAGCCGACCCCACGCGCCGTGTGGATGAGACGCGGCTCACCTCCGGCCTCGGTCTTGCGCCGGAGGTACCCGACGTAGACGGCCAGCGAGTTGGTGCCCGAGTCGAAGGTGTAGCCCCACACGCGGTCCAAGATGAGCTCGCGGGTCAGGACCTGACGCGGGTGGCGCAACAGCAGTTCGAGGAGGTCGAACTCGATACGGGTGAGCGGGAACGGCCGGTCGCCGCGACGCGCCTCGCGGGTGACCGGGTCGAGACTGAGGTCGGCGAACTGCAGCGCCTCGTCGGTGTCGTCGGGACGGCGGCGGAGGAGGGCGCGCAACCGGGCCAACAGCTCGGCCAGGGCGAACGGCTTGACCAGGTAGTCGTCGGCCCCGGCGTCGAGTCCCTGGACACGGTCGTTGATGGCGTCGCGGGCCGTCAGCATGAGCACCGGCGTGTCGTCACCGGCGGCCCGCAACCTCCGGCACACGTCCAGCCCGTCGATGACGGGCAGACCGATGTCGAGCACGACGGCGTCGGGCGGGCGGATGGCCACCTCTTCGAGGGCCTGGGGTCCGTCGACGGCCAGGGAGACCTCGTAACCCTCGAGCCGGAGGGCGCGGTTGAGGGCTCCGCTGACGGCTGGATCGTCATCCACGACGAGGACTCGCATCGGGCCGGGAGCCTATCGGGGTCGTGCCGGCTTGCCGTGACAGACTCGACGGCGACGGAGACGGCGGCGGCGCACGGCGGCAGGCCGGGCCCCGGATCGGGGCCGACGGAAGGGCCGGCGCCGCTGGTACCGGGGGTAGCCTGGGCCCGTGGCCGGGCCGGACGACCATCACCGTTCCGAGGTAGTTCAATTGGCAGAACGCTGGCCTTTGGAGCCAGATGTTGGAGGTTCGAGCCCTCCCCTCGGAGCTCAGTCCCGGTCCACCCGGCCGTTCATCGGCTTCGTCCGCTCCATCCGCTCCATGTTCAGGCCCCGGACTTGCGGGCCCGACTCCGCTGTCGCCCCCGCGTGGCCTGCTCCAGGACCACCTTGCGCAGACGGACCGACACCGGCGTCACCTCGACGCACTCGTCGTCGGTGATGAACTCGAGGGCCTGCTCCAGCGACAGCAGGAGGGGAGGTGTCAGCCGGATGGCCTCGTCGGCGGCCGCCGACCGGATGTTGGTCTGCTTCTTCTCCTTGGTCGGGTTGACGTCCATCTCCTCGTCGCGGGCGTTCTCGCCCACCACCATGCCCTCGTACACCTCGGTGCCCGGGCCCACCAGGAGGATGCCGCGCTCCTGCAGGCTCATCAGGGTGTAGCCGGTGGTGAAGCCGCGGCGGTCGGCCACCATGGAGCCGTTCCGTTTGGTCTTGAGCTCGCCGTGCCAGGGCTCCCAGCCGTCGAAGACGTGGTGGAGCATGCCGGTTCCCCGCGTCTCGGTCATGAACTCGGTCCGGAACCCCACCAGTCCCCGGGCCGGGACCCGGTAGTCCATCCGCACCCAACCGGTGCCGTGGTTGACCATCTCGATCAGGGTCCCCTTGCGCAGGGCCATCAGCTGGGTCACCACGCCCAGGTAGTCGTCGGGGACGTCGATAGCCACCCGCTCCATCGGCTCGTGGATCTTGCCGTCGATCTGGCGGGTGACGACCTGGGGCTTGCCCACGGTCAACTCGAACCCCTCGCGTCGCATGGTCTCGACCAGCACGGCCAGTTGGAGCTCGCCCCGGCCCTGGACCTCCCAGGTGTCGGGCCGCTCGGTGGGATTGACCCGCAGGGACACGTTGCCGATCAGCTCGGTCTCCAGCCGCCCCAGGATCTGGCGGGCGGTGAGCTTCTTGCCGTCGGCGCCGGCCAGGGGGGAGGTGTTGATGCCGATGGTCATGGCCAGGCTGGGTTCGTCGACGGTGATCACCGGGAGCGGACGGGGGTCGTCCGGATCGGCCAGGGTCTCGCCGATGGTGATGTCGGCCATGCCGGCCACGGCGGCGATCTCGCCCGGTCCGGCCTCGGCCGCATCGACCCGGTCCAGGGCATCGGTCACGTACAGCTCGGTGATCTTCGTGCGCTCGATGGTGCCGTCGATCTTGCACCAGGCCACCAGCGCCCCCTTCCGCAGGGTGCCGTTGTGGACCCGGCAGATGGCCAGTCGGCCCAGGTAGGGACTGGCATCGAGATTGGACACGATGGCCTGCAGCGGCGTGGCCGGGTCGAAGTGGGGGGCGGGGATGCGGTTCACGATGGCCTCGAACAGCGGCTCCAGATCGGTGCCCTCCACGCCCTGCTCGGTGGCGGCCCATCCGGCCCGGGCATTGGCGAACAGGATGGGGAAGTCGATCTGGTGCTCGTCGGCGTCGAGGTCGAGGAAGAGCTCCTCCACCTCGTGGACGACTTCGTCGATGCGGGCGTCGGCCCGGTCGACCTTGTTCACCACCAGCACCACCGGCAGCCGGGCCTCGAGCGCCTTGCGCAGCACGAACCGGGTCTGGGGCAGCGGGCCCTCGGATGCGTCCACCAGCAGCAGAACCCCGTCCACCATGGTCAGCCCCCGCTCCACCTCGCCACCGAAGTCGGCGTGGCCCGGGGTGTCGATGATGTTGATCTTGACCCCGTTGTGGAGGACGGCGGTGTTCTTGGCCAGGATGGTGATGCCCTTCTCACGCTCCAGGTCGCCCGAGTCCATCACCCGCTCGTTGACCGATTCGTTGGCCCGGAAGGCCCCGGACTGCCACAGCATGGCGTCGACCAGGGTGGTCTTGCCGTGGTCGACGTGGGCCACGATGGCCACGTTGCGGATGTCGTCTCGGGTCAGAACAGGCATGGGCTCCGCAGGCTACCTGCCGGAGGCACTCCCTCTGACCGGGCCCGCCGGCCTAGGAAGCGGGGAGGCACCGGTGGGTTACTTGGCTTTGATGCTGGTCCCCGATGTCTGACTGCCTGTGCCGACGGCGTTGGTGGCGGCCACCTTGAAGGTGTAGGTGGTGCCCGAGGTCAGGGCGGGGCTGAAGGCCAGATTGGTGTTGGTGACGCCGGTGACGGTCGCCGTGCCGATCAGGGTGGTGCCGGTGTAGGCGCTCACCGTGTAGCCGGTGATGGCCGAGCCGCCGTTGGACGGTGCGGTCCAGCTGATGTTGACCGTCTTCGTGGTCGTTCCGGTCGATCCGGTCACCCCGGTGGGAGTGCCCGGCACCGTCGGGATGGTGACTGAGCTGGTGGCCGAGGACAAGCTGCCCGTGCCCACGCTGTTGATGGCCGCCACCTTGAAGGTGTACGAGGATCCGGCCGTGAGGCTGCTCACCACCTCGGTGGTAGCTGTCGAGGCGAACGTCTGGGCGGCCTGGGCCGTCGACCCGATGTAGGGGGTGACCACGTAGCCGGTGATGGGCTGGCCTCCGGTGGAACCTGGAGCCGTCCATGTGACCGTGGCCGAACCGACGCCGGCGGTGGCAGTCCCGATGGTCGGAGCACCGGGCGTGGTGGCCACGGTGACCGAGTTGGACGCCGCCGACTGGGCTCCGGTACCCACCCCGTTGATGGCTGCCACCTTGAAGGTGTAGGCCGAACCGTTGGTCAGACCGGTCACCGTCTGGCTGGTGGCGGTGGACACGAAGGTCTGCGGGCTCTGGGCGGTGGTCCCGTTGAGGTACGGCGTGACCACGTAACCGGTGATGGTGGACCCGTTGGTCACGGTCGGAGCCGTCCAGCTGACCGAGGCCGATCCGTTACCGGAGACAGCGGTGCCGATCGTGGGTGCTGCGGGGACGTTGGGAGCCACCACACTGTTCGATGCCGTCGAAGCCGAACCGGTTCCGACCCCGTTGGTGGCGGTCACGGTGAAGGAGTAGGTCCCACCTGGAGTGAGCCCGGACACCGTGGCCGAGGACAGGGTGGACCCACTCAGGTTGGTGTAGCTACACGAACCGCAGGCCGGGCTGGGCACGATGCCGTAGCCGGAGATGGTTGAACCGTTGTTGGCCGGGTCGGTCCAACTCACCGTGACCGAGCCGTTCTGGTTGGTGGTGGCCGAGACATTCGTGGGAGCGGCGGGCACGTCCGGGGCCATGACCGAGTTGGATGCGACCGACGGGTTCGATGTCCCCACCGCGTTCGTGGCCGTGACCGCGAAGTTGTACCAGTTGTGCCGGGTGAGGCCCGAGACCGTGGCGCTGGTGGACGAGAGGTTGGTGACGGTGCAGCTCGTGCAGCCCGGGTTCGGGACGACCGAGTAGCCCGTGATGGCCGAGGCCCCGTTCGAGACGGAGGCATTCCACGTCACGGTGACCGACCCGTCGTTGTTGGGCGTGGCGGTCACGTTGGTCGGTGCCGAAGGGGCGGTCACCGACGGGAAGTTGGGCAGGCCGCCGGGTGAGTCCGAGCAGTACGTGGTGAGTGACGACCCTGATCCGTACGGACCGTCCAACGGTGGGCAGGTGTCCACGGCGCCGTTGCCGGCGTTGTTGGCCACTCCCTGGAGAACCCAGGAAGGGGTGGAGGGGGTGAGGTAGCTCGGCGGGGAGACGAAGTCGAGCAGCGGATTCCAGGTGTAGAACTTCTGGTAGCCGGAGACCAGCGACGTACCACTGAACGTCCCCACCGGCCCCCGGGCATACTGCTGGATGGACCCGTAGACGATCAGCGGTCCCTCCTTCGATCCGACCGAGTAGTTGTTCA
This sequence comes from uncultured Acidimicrobiaceae bacterium, assembly GCA_963756515.1. Taxonomy (GTDB): domain Bacteria; phylum Actinomycetota; class Acidimicrobiia; order Acidimicrobiales; family RAAP-2; genus Bog-756. Next base: position 251,378 of record CAVWNV010000011.1, on the reverse strand, counting down.
CCACGAACGACTGGGTGAGGGCAAGGACGGCGGCGTCGATGGTGATGCCGCTCGATCCGTTGGACGGGTCACAGGTCGGAGCGGGATTGGCTCCGCACGACGGCTCGAGCGTTCCGGCACTGAGTAGCGGCCGGTTGACCTCGACGTAGTTGTTGGCGATCATGCCGAGGACGTCGTTGGTGCCTCCCGAGTTGTAGGGGCACAGACCTTTGGAGGCGACACTGAGGCCACTCTGGCCGGTCGTCCAGTTGCAGTCGGCGTAGGTGATGTTGCCGTCGATGATCACGTTGTTGGCGGTACCGATGGTCAGTTGGCCTGAGAGGGATCCGTTGACGAAGGCGTCACCCTCGGCGTCGGGCGTACTGGTCTGTCCGTAGTAGCAGTTGGAGCACCCGCCTGCGGTTACCTGGGCGTCGGGACCGTAGGAGACGGACGAGCTGAAGGTGTTGTTCTGGCCCAGGTTGCCCTGGGACGACGTGGTGTTGTTGCCGCCGGAGTACACGGCGGTGAACGCACCGGTTCCGTTGCTGGCTTCGGTGAAGGTGCAGGTGGCGGTGGCGGTGGGCGGATTGGTGGCCGGAGTGACGGTCGTGAGCGACTGGGCAGAGCAGGAGCTGATCGTGTTGCTCGTTGTCTGGCTCCCTGTCTTGGTGGTCTGTTTGAAGGCCACCGTGGCCCCACTGGTCAGGCTGCTCGATCCCGAGGTCACGGTGGCGGTCAGGGTGACGCTCTTGTTGACCTGGGGAGATGCCGGGTTGGAGGTGACGTTGGTGGCGCTGTTATAGGTCGGGTCGTCGAAGGGGTTGGCCCAGGCCTGGGTCTGCGAGTTGGTGGCGTTCTGGACGAAGACCACCCCGTTGGACGGCAGGGGGGCGGTGCCGTTGGCGGGGCAGTTGTTCACGTTGGTGATGATGTTGTTGGTGTCCCATGGGTAGCTGGTGCCCTGGACGGTCTGGGTTCCTTCCGAGGTATCCGGGCTGACCACCGTCATCTGGCCGTTGCCGTTGGCGTCGGTGGACAGGGTGATCTGGGTGGGGCCGGAGTAGAGGCAGCCGTTCTGACCGGCGATGGTGGCCAGTTGGGTGTCGTTCGCCGGTGGCTGTTCCACCGAGTGGCCGTAGGAGCTGTTTGCGGAGTCGAGAGCGCCGACGTCGCTCGTGGCGGCGGCGCAGTTGCTGTAGTTGCCATTCATGCCCCGATTGGTACTGTTGTCCACGAACAGGCAGTGGGGGTCGGCGGTGGTCACGGTGGACGGGTTCGCCGTGGTACCGAAGTCCGGCGACGGGCTGACGAAGACCGAGTCGTTGGTGTAGACCGGTCCGAAGAGGTAGTCGTTGGGACCGAAATAGACCGGGCTGCCGTTATTGTTCCCACCGCCGCAGCTGGCGTTGGATCCGTTGATGTCGTAGTTCAGCTTCCAGTTGTAGTTGCAGGTGGAGTAGTCGCCGTTGCTGTTGTAGCTCTCGTAGTTCGACCACCACACGTTGGTCAGGAACCCGTTGCTCGGGGTGACGGTCATCGTCTCTTCGTCGATGAGATAGTTGTTGGTGGCGCTCGGGTCATAGGCCGCCCCTACCACCTGGACCGACAGGGTGGTGAGGGCGTGCGTCGTCGAGTCGAACGTCGGTTGCGGGTTGCCGAAGGCGTAGTACTGGGCGTCGGAACCCGAGGCATTGGAGTTGTTGACGAGGTTCCACTGGCCGTAGTCGATCCCGCTGCAGGTCCCGGCGCTGTTGGTATTGGAGCTGCACTGGGCCAGGCTGGGATTGGCATTCACCGCGGTGAGGAAGGCGTTCTGACCTGCCTCCATGGCCCGGTGGGCGTAGATCTCGACCGCCTTGGTCTGGAACAGTGGGTTGGAGGTGATCACCGTCTGGACGATGACCGCACCGACCAGCGAAGCCAGGACGCAGAAGGCGACCACCAGGACCAGGCCGGCCTGACCCAGGTCGGTGGCGCTGGCGGCCCGACGCGACCTGATGGCGCGGGACAGACGGAACGGACGGTTGGGGTGGGTACGGTTCATGATGGGCAACTCACACTGGCGTCGTAGAAGCAGGACGGTTGGTAGGGGTAGTAGGTGGAGCCCGAACTCTGGGCGTAGCGGTAGACGACGCTTTGCTCGTCCACGCTGCCGTTGGTGCCGGCGCCCTTGCGGGCCACTATCAGTTCGATGCCAACGCTCTGGATGTAGTCGTTACAGGTCTGGGCGACCGTAGTGGTCCCGGACGGCACCTGGGCCTGGCAGGCGGTGGCCGAGCCGTTCCCGGAACTCGGGACATTGCTGGTGAGATTGGGGGTGACCGAGCAGGTACCGGTCAGCGTGCAGCCGATGCCCGCAGTCGGATTGAAGACGTTGTAGGTGAAGATGGGCTGGATGGTGCCGTTGGACGGATTTGGATTGTTGGTCAACCCCACCACGTTGACCAGAAGCCTGCCCGTCCCGGTGGCGCCGTAGCTGCAGGCCGTGCCGCCCTGGTTGGCGATCGGGCAGGTCGACACCCCGTTGATGATCTGCGGCAGGTACTCCGCCACCTGAAAGTTGCAGGAGGTCACGGTCGAGCAGGTCGTCGACGAGGTGACCGGATTACCGTTCTTATCCACCTCCTGGGCCACCACCTTGACGGGACCGCCGGTGGTGCCGAGCGAGGTCACGTTGTTGTAGGCGGTGCCGATGTCGGCGTAGAAGGTCAGCGAGAAGTTGCCGATGGGCTGGAAGCCCGGACTGGGCAGCTGGTTCCCGTTGGCGGTGGCGGGAGGGGCCGGTTCGACCTCGGCCCGAACCAGGTTCTGCAGGGGGGCGAGGGCGGGGAGTGCCTGTTCGAACTCCTGCGACTGGGCGCTCACGCTGTTGTTCACCGTGTTGAGCATGTCCATGGTGACCATGATCGAGGTGAAGAGGACGAGCATCAGGGTCGAAGCGATGAGCACCTCGACCAGGCTGATCCCATGGTCGTCGGCTGCGGCCCGACGCCGGTCGATCGCCGCCTTTACGGCGCGACAGCGCGCCGGATGACCGAACAACTCGGCCAAAGGTTTGGTCCGGGCCGTCATGATGACGCCACCACCACCGGTTGGGGCAGATACGTGTTCACGGTCGACGCCGGGCTGGACTTGGTGACGGTCACGTAGGCCGGGTTGGTGGCCGTCAGGGTAGCCCCGGCCGGGGCGGTGGTGAGCCCGCTCTGGGCCGTCACCGTGTAGGTGAAGGTGCCGTAGGGGATGGCGGTGTGCACGTAGCCGTAGGCGTCGGAGGCAGGAAGGGTGAAGGTGTCGGTGGTCGCACAGCCGGCCGTGGCGGTGGAGAGCTTGACGGTGGCGCCACTCATCGGTACCCCGGCCGAGGTCACCACCTGGAGGGTGAGGAGATTGACCGGGACGGTGGCGGTGGCGTTGCCGCCCGGGGCGGCGGTGAGAGAGGACACGGCCGGACTGAGCGCCTCGGCCTTGCAGTCCCCGCTGGCCAGGGAGTACCCGTTCGGCTGGGGATACAGGACGCTGGGCAGGTAGTTGAAGTTGGCCGAAGCCGCCTGCGCCCATGTGACCTGGGTGGTCCAGGTGCCGTTGGCGCCGGCCGGCGCGGTCTGCAGCGGGATGCCGTTCACCACCGTGCCGGGCAGCGAATTCGGTGTCTGCACCGACCAGGCACCGGCCGGGCCCGAGCTGGTGGTGGCCACGACGGGACCGCTGGCCGTCGATCCCACCGCGGCGCAGACGGCCCGGCTGCTGCTCGGTGCCGGCTCGCAGGCCACCCCGGTGTAGAAGCGCACCGAGGCCCCCGACGGGGTCACGACGTTCCAGGCCCAGCCGCCGTTGGAGGCCAACGAGCCTTCGAGCAGTTGACCGGGGGTCGAGGGTGAGGACGGCGAGGCCGGGTTGGTGGTGTTGGCCGCCACCACACAGTCGGCGGCGTCACCGCTGGCCGGTTGGCCGCACGCCACCGCCGACACGGCGGCCACGCTGTTCGGGAGCGTGGTAGCCGTCGACCAGTCGTGGGGGGACTGGGTCAGATCGGCGGTCCACACCGCGGCCGCGTTCGAGGCGGACCCGACGGCCACGCAGGTTGTGGAGGTGCAGGAGATGTCGTAGATCGCCGCCGCTCCGGTCGGAAAGCTGGGCTCCGTCGTCCATGTGCTCGGGGGGGTGGCGCCGATCGTGGCGGTCAACACCGTCGGATCGGTGGCGCTCGAGGAGTCCCCGACGGCCAGTGCCTCGCACAGCGCGGTGGAGGGGCAGGTGATCTTGCCCACCGACGACACCGTGCCCGGCAGGGTGTCGGTCGAGAAGGTGGGGGTCCAGCTGCCGTTGGTGGCCAAGGTGGCGGGGTCGCCGTCGAGACGCAGGATGACCGGGACACTCGGCGTGAGGCCCACGACGGCCCCGGTGACCTCGCAGGTGGAAGTGGTGGGGCAGGCCAGCGAGGACAGGCTGGTGAAGGTGGTGGCGGCCGGGGAGACCGCGGCCCAGGTGTCGTGCTGGGAGCCGGTCTGACCCACGGCCCCGGCCAGCAGGACGGGGCCGAGTGCGGTCGTGGCCAGGGCGTAGCACCCGTTGGAGGAGGGGCAGGCCACCTGGGAGATGTCGGTGACGCCCGAAGGCACGGTGTCGGTCGAGGTGGTCCCGAGGTCACTGGAGGTGGTGCGGATGATCGCTCCCGACGCGTGGTAGCCGGCGGCCACACAGGTTGGCGAGCTACCCGTGGTGCAGGCCACCGGGGCGAAATTGGTCACACCGGAGAACGTGGTCGACGCCCAGTTGGATCCGGCCCCACCCCAGGCCGCGGCGGCCCCGCTGGTGCCGTTGCCGGTGGTCACGCACGTCAGCGCGTTGGTGCCCGGGCAGGTGACGCCTCCGTCGACCCCGGCTGACGACCCGTAGGCGATCGATGAGGTGATGCCCTCGTCGAAGGCGGTGAGCTGGACGTCACTCTCGGCGGTGACCGTCACCGCGGTGGCGCTCGATGTGTCGGTGGTGGTCCCGCCGGTGGTGACGAAGGCCGGCGTCCCGCTGTAGCCGGTGAACGTGGCGGGCTTTCCGGACGTGGGTTGGCCGGCCGAGACCACATAGTTGCCGGTGGGTACCTGGGCGAACACGCAGCCGTTCTCGTCCGGGTACAGCGTCAGCATGTGTGACGAGGAGATCCAGGTGTTGTTGGCATCGGTGGCTGTCTGCTGGCTGAGCGTGATGGGAACGGCCCGGAGGCGATCCGAGGCGGTGTTGCCATTGACGTCGCCGACACCGCTGTTGGCCAGCTGGACGGAGAGGAAGCCCTGGGTCTGGAGTCCTGGCTGCGGATAGTCGACCGCGGTGGTGTCGCTGACCGAGCTGTTCCCGTGGTTCCAGCTGACGGTGACCTGCAGGAGGATGACGTCGGGGTGGGAGGGGCTGGGTGGCTGCCCGCTCGAGCACAGGTCCGACCCACCCTGGTTGTTGACCGACTGGGGGACGTAGTCGGCGGACACGGCATAGGTGGTGCCGGCCAGGGTGGAGGTCGGTATCTGGGTGTTGGCCGCCGTGATGTTCGTGAACGTGGACGGATCGGTCGGGGTGTTGGTGATCACGATGCCGTTGCTGACCGGCGGCTGAGTGTTCGACAAGATCTCCAGCCACGAGTCGGCCAGCTGCAGAGCAGAGGTACGCTGGCGGGAGTCGGCGGCTGAGGACATGACCGAGGTCAGCAGGTAGGTGAGGGGGAGGACGGTGATCAGGAGCACCGTGAAGGACACCATCACCTCGATCAGCGTGACTCCCTCGTCGTCGCGCCGGCGCGATGGACGACGGAGCCTCGAGAACGCCGCGACGCGATGAAAGGGTCCCACGGGACATAGTTGTCGGCCGTTTCCGACCCGCCCTATAGCGATTCCGGCTGCAAGGCCGCTCAGTGACTTTCCCTGCCCAGGTGTCGGTTTCATGACTCTGAGTGGCACGATACGCACTGAGCGACGCTGTTCCTAGACGTGATTCCACCTGGATCCGGGCCGAGGATTGGACAGAAGCCCAGGTGAAGAGTGGTGTTGAGGACCGGTGGTCCCGCCCGCCGACCTGGGCCGGCGCAGCCGACGGAGCGGACGCCCGACCGCGCTCAGTACGACCGGGGCAGTCCGAGGGAGTGCTGGGCCACGAAGTTGAGGATCATCTCGCGGCTGACCGGGGCGATCCGGAGCAGGCGGGTCATACCCCAAAGGTCGGCCAGTCCGTACTCGGACGACATGCCGTTGCCTCCGTGGGTCTGGATGGACTGGTCCAGGGCGGCCAGGGCTGCCTCGGCGGCCGAGTACTTGGCCATGTTGGCTGCCTCGCCGGCCTCGGGGGAGTCGCCGGCCACGTCGCAGAGCCAGGCCGCCTTGTCCGTCATGAGCCGGGCCAGCTCGACCTCGATCTTGACCTTGGCCAGAGGATGGGAGATGCCCTGGTGGCGACCGATGGGGGTGCCCCACACCTCACGACCGATGGCGTACTCAGCCGCCTTGTCGAGTGCGTAGCGGGCGATGCCGTTGGCGGTGGCGGCCGACAGGATCCGTTCGGGGTTCAGGCCGATGAAGACCTGGCGGAGCCCCTCGCCCTCGGCGCCGATCAGCCGGTCCGCCCCGACCTGCACGTTGTCGAAGAACAACGTGTACTGCTTCTCCGGCGCCGTGATCTCGACCGGCAGCACCTGCTTGTCGAGCCCGTGGGTGTCGGTGTCCACCACGAAGAGGGACAGCTGGCCCCGGCCGGTGTCGGGGTCGACGCCGGACCTGGTCACCACCAGGATGGCCTCGCACTCGTCCACCCCGGAGATGTAGTACTTCGAGCCGTTGAGCCGGTAGATGTCACCGTCCTTGGTGGCGGTGAGGGAGAGGTTGTGGGAGTTGGAGCCGGCATCGGGCTCGGTGATGGCGAACGCCATCTTGAGCTCGCCGGTGGCGAAACGGGGTAGCCAACGTTGCTTCTGCTCGTCGGTCCCGAAGGTGGCGATGATGGTGGCGCAGATGGCGGGCGACACCACGATGACCAGGAGCGGGCAGCCGGCGGCCGACAGCTCCTCTTGCACCGCGGCCAACTCGGTGATCCCACCCCCGCCCCCGCCGTACTCTTCGGGCACGTTGACTCCGAGGAAGCCGCCCTCGGCCACTGCGTCCCAGAGCTCGTGGGTGCGCTCGTCGGCGTGGGCCTTCTTGACGTAGTACTCGTGCCCGAACTTGGAGGCGATGGAGCCGACGGCCTCGCGCAACATGCGCAGTTCGTCCGATTCGTTGAAGTCCATGGCGCTACTCCTCCGGTGCACGGTGCGTTGGCATCGGCCCGTCGTGATCGGTCAGCAGTCCGACCGGGATGTCGACTGTCCTGCTCCGAAGGTACTCGCCCAGGCCCTTGCCCTGAGCATCGGGACGCGTCGAGCTGGCCACGCCCTCACCCAGCAGTCCCACCACCACGAAGTTGACGGCGGCCAGATTGGACAATGCGTACCGTCGGACCTCCAGCCCGTCGGCCTCGGGCAGGAGGGAGCGGAACCGGTCGACGGTGAGGAATCCGTCGAGCCAGGACCACGCCGGCGCCGACCGGGCCCAGAACCCGACGTTGGCGTTGCCGCCCTTGTCACCCGACCGTGCCCCGATGATGGTCCCGAGAGGGACCGGCCGGGTGGGTCTGGCGACCGGGTCGGGGGGGTCGGAGGTGTCGACGGGCTCGGCCGAGGTGCCCCCGATCCCGGCGGTCAGATAAGCGGTGTGGGGCACAGCCACCCGGCGGCCGTCGGCATGGACGACCTCGGGGACGACCAGGTGGGCCGGTACCAGCGCCGGCCAGTAGACGCCGTACGAGGTTCCCGAGGTGGGCGGTCCGGTCAGGTGCAGGCCCGGGTAGCCGGCCAGGGCCAGCTCGGTGGCCGCACCCGAGAACTGCCGGCCCACCACGTCGGGGTCGGCGTCCTTCACCGTGATGCGCAGCTGGGCTGTGGCCTCCACCTCGACCGGGGCGTCGGTCTTGTCGGTGCGGACGAGACGGGCGTCGAACTCACCGAACTGTTCGAACGCCCCCGGACCGCCGAGGGAACGCTCCAGCGAGCGCAGGGTCACGGCGGCCTTCTCGTCGATGTCCAGTCCGGTCAGGACGAAGGTCATCGAATTCCGCCAGCCACCCAGCAGGTTGCAGCACACCTTGACGTGGGCCGGTGCCGGCCGGCCACGCGCCCCGGAGATGCGGACCCGGTCCGGTCCCACCGCGTCGACGGCGATGGTGTCGAAGCGCGCCACGACGTCGGTGTTGGGATAGTCGGGCCCGGCGATCTCGTAGAGGAGCTGGGCCGTGACGGTACCCACCGACACCTCACCGCCGGAGCCGTCGTGCTTGGTGATCACCGACGAGCCGTCCTCCGCCACCTCGGCGATGGGGAAGCCCGGGTAGTCCACGCCCTCCACCTCGGTGAAGAAGGCGTAGTTGCCGCCGGTGGCCTGGGGACCGCATTCGATGACGTGTCCGGCCACCACCGCGCCGGCCAGCCGGTCCCAGTCCGTGGTGGCCCATCCGTGGTGCCAGGCGGCCGGACCGACGACCAGGGAGGCGTCGGTGATCCGGGGACAGACCACCACGTCGGCTCCGCCGCCCAGGGCCTCGACGATGGGCCAGCCCCCCAGGTAGGCGTTGGCCGAGACGACCTGGCCGGACGCGCCCGACAGCGACTGTCCGGTGTCCATGTGGTCGAGTCGTTGGCCGCCCTGTTCGAGGTCGGCCAGGCGGGGGAGGAGGTCGTCGCCCTCGACGTGGGCCACCGCCACCGACAGCCCGAGTCGGTCGGCGAGCGCTCGCATCTGGTCGGCCAGACCGGAAGGGTTCAGTCCCCCGGCATTGGTCACGACCTTGATGCCCCGGTCGATGCAGGTGCCGAGCACCTCCTCCATCTGGGTCAGGAAGGTGTGGGCCCATCCCCGGGACGGATCCCGTTGGCGGCCCTTCCAGAGGATGAGCATGGTGAGCTCGGCCAGCCAGTCACCGGTCAGGACGTCGATGGGACCGCCCTCGACCATCTCCCTGGCGGCCGAAAGTCGGTCACCGTAGAAGCCAGAGCAGTTGGCGATGCGTAAGGGGGCCGCCATCAGGGTGGGCCGGAGGGATCCGGGCCGGCGGCGCCGTCCGCGTCGACGTCGGCCTCGACGTCGGCCTCGATCACCACCATGACCCGTCCCGTTTCGACCTGGTCCCCCTCGGATACGCCGACCTCGCTCACCGTACCGGCGGAAGTGGCGTTGACGGCGTGCTCCATCTTCATGGCTTCGAGCACGACCAGCAACTGTCCGGTCTCCACCGTGTCGCCTTCGGCCACCGCCACCCGGACCACGCCCCCGGGCATAGGGGCCAGGGCCGATCCGGCCGACAGCGCCTCCCCGGCCAGCGGGAACCGGGGCAGCTCGGCCAGCGTCGAGTTCCCGTCCGGACCGTCCACGAAGGTGGTGAGGCCGACCCGGTCGACCCGGTAGCGACGGGTCACGCCGTCGATGGTCAGCGCGACCAGGTCGGGTTCGATGTGGGCGGTGTCGAACTCCACCGGCTCCCCGTCGATGGTTGCCTCGGCCAACGAGTGTCCGGCCGGATCGAACCGGTAGCCGACGCGGATGGCCTCGACCCCGTGGTGGTACTCGACCTCCTGAAGGCCCGACGGGTTGTTGCGGAACCCCGACGGGATGGTCGGCTGCACCGGGGCCGAGGCCCGTCGCCGAGCCTGGGCGGCCAGGGCGGCGGCCAGGGCGTGCCGGCGCACCCCCTCCAGCAGCGTCAGGGGGGCGGCCAATACCTTCAGCCCGTGGCGTTCGAGGAAGCCGGTGTCGGTCTCCCCGGCCAGGAAGGCGGCGTGCCGCACTGTCCGGACCAGGAGGTCGCGATTGGTGGTGACGCCGTGGATGCGGGCCCGGGCCAGGGTGGCGGCCAGCGTCGAGGCGGCCTCGGCCCGGGAGGGCGCGTGCACGATGACCTTGGCCAGCAGGGAGTCGTAGTGGGACGTGACCACGCTCCCCGACTCCACCCCGCTGTCCACCCTGACCACGCTGTCGAGCTGGGCCGTACTGTCCACCGGCACGGCCCGGTCCAGCTGCTCGACGACCGAACCGCCCACCTCGAAGCGTTGGAGGGTCCCGGTGGAGGGCAGCCAGGCCCTGGACGGGTCCTCGGCATAGAGGCGGGCCTCGATGGCATGTCCCTGTGGTCCCGCCGCCACGGCGTCGTCGACTTCGGCCGGCATGGGAGCCCCCCCGGCCAGCAGCAGTTGGAAGCGCACCAGGTCGAGTCCGGTGACGGCCTCGGTGACCGGGTGCTCGACCTGGAGCCGGGTGTTCATTTCGAGGAAGTACGGGTCGCCGGCACCGTCGACCACGAACTCGACGGTGCCGGCGTTCACGTATCCCACTGCCTCCGCCGCAGCCACGGCCGCGTCGATCAACCGGGCCCGGAGGGCGGGGGTGACCATGGGGGAGGGTGCCTCCTCCACGATCTTCTGGTGCCGTCGCTGGATGCTGCACTCCCGTTCGAACAGGGCCACCGTGCGCCCGTAGGCATCGGCCAGCACCTGGACCTCGATGTGGCGGGGGTCACGCACATACCGCTCGAGGAAGACCGTGCCGTCACCGAAGGCCGACTCGGCCTCGCGGCGGGCGCTCTCCACCGCCTCCCGCAGGCTCACCGGTCCGCCCACGACCCGCATGCCCCGGCCGCCACCGCCGGCCGAGGCCTTGACCAGGACCGGCCACCCGAGCGCTTCCAGCTCGGCGTCCCCGGGCAGGGTGTCTCCGGCGATGGTGATCGAAGGCAGGGTCGGCACCCCGGCCGCCCGCATGATCTCCTTGGCGCCGACCTTCGATCCCATGGCGTCGATGGCTGACGGCGGCGGTCCGACCCACAGGAATCCGGCTCCCTCCACCACCCGGGCGAAGTCGCCCGACTCCGACAGGAACCCGTAGCCGGGGTGGATGGCGTCGGCGCCGGCCCGGCTGGCCGCATCGAGGATGAGAGCCGACCGCAGGTAGGTGTCGGCCGGGGAGTCGCCCGGGAGCCGGACGGCCAGATCGGCCTCGTCGACGTGGGGGCTCCGGGCGTCGGCGTCGGAGTAGACCGCCACCGTGGTCATGCCCATGGTCCGGGCGGTCCGCATGATGCGACGGGCGATCTCGCCCCGGTTGGCGACCAGCAGGGTGTGTATGGGTGTGAGGGTTGGTGGGGTGGCCGGACTGGTGGCCGGACGGCCGCCGGGTGTGGGCCCGGTCCGTGGGTTCACGACCGGTTCCTCATGGTCGGAAGACGCCGTAGCCCCGCGTCCCGGTGATGGGTTGGTTGTCGATGACCGACAGGCAGATGCCGAGCACCGTGCGGGTGTCGCGGGGATCGATGATCCCGTCGTCGTAGAGCCGTCCCGACAGGAACAGCGGCAGCGACTCCGCCTCGATCTGGGCCTCGACCATCTCCCGCATGGCCGCATCGGCCTCCTCGTCGAAGGGGACACCCTTGGACGAGGCGGACTGGCGGCCGACGATGGAGAGCACCCCGGCCAGCTGGGCCGGTCCCATCACCGCCGAGCGGGCGTTGGGCCACGAGAAGAGGAATCGGGGGTCGTAGGCCCGACCGCACATGCCGTAATTGCCGGCGCCGTAGGACGCCCCGATGTTGAGGGTCAGATGGGGGACCGACGAGTTGGACACGGCGTTGATCATCATGGCCCCGTGCTTGATGATGCCGGCCTGCTCGTACTCCTTGCCCACCATGTAGCCGGTGGTGTTCTGGAGGAAGACCAGTGGCACGTCGATCTGGTTGGCCAGCTGGATGAATTGCGTGGCCTTGTGGGACTCCTCGGAGAAGAGGACGCCGCGGTGGTTGGCCAACACCCCGACCGGGTAGCCGTGGATGGAGGCCCAACCGGTGACCAGGCTCGATCCGTAGAGCGGTTTGAACTCGTCGAAGCGGGAGCCGTCGACCACCCGGGCCAGCACCTGGCGGGGGTCGAAGGGGACCTTGGGGTCGGCCGAGGCGATGCCCAGCAACTCGGCCGGGTCGTGGACCGGTTCGTCGGCGGGCCAGCTCGGGCCGGGGCCGCGCTTGCGGTGGTTGAGCCGGCTCACGATCTGCCGGCCCATCCGGATGGCGTCGGGCTCGTCCACGGCCAGCGCGTCGGCCAGGCCCGAGATCCGGGCGTGCATGGATGCACCGCCCAGCTCCTCGTCGGTGGACTCCTCACCGGTGGCCATCTTGACCAGTGGCGGTCCACCGAGGAAGACCTTCGAACGCTCCTCGATCATCACGATGTAGTCGCTCATGCCCGGCACATAGGCGCCTCCGGCGGTCGAGTTGCCGAAGACCAGGGCCACCGTGGGCAGAGCCGCGGCCGAGCTGCGGGTCAGGTCCCGGAACGCCCGACCACCGGGAATGAACAGCTCGGCCTGGGCGGGCAGGTCGGCGCCGCCCGACTCGACCAGGTTGATGACGGGCAACCGGTTCTGGAGGGCGATGTCCGAGGCCCGGGCGCCCTTGCGGAAGGAGTACGGGTTCATGGCGCCGCCCCGGACGGTGGGGTCGTGGGCGCTGATGAGACACTCGACCCCTTCCACCACGCCGATTCCGATGATCACCGATGCGCCGACCTGGTACTCGGTGCCCCACGCGGCCAGAGGGGCCAACTCGAGGAAGGCGGAGTCCCGGTCGAGGAGGAGCTCGATGCGCTGGCGCGCCAACAGTTTGCCCCGTTCCCGGTGCCGCGCGACGTAGCGGTCCCCGCCACCGGCCCGGGCCAAGGCCAGTTGCTCGTTGACGGTGTCGAGACCCTCGGTCAGGGCGCGGGCATTGGCCCGGAAGGTCTCCGAGTTCGGGTCGATGGTGGAGGCGAGGACGGGCATGGGGCGTGGGTGGGGGCGTGCCTTGGGGATGTCGGAGCCCGGTCGGGGGCGGTGGTGTGCGGTGCTGAGGTGGTGCTGAGGTCGTGCTGGGGGTGGTGCGTGCGGCGTTGCGGGCGGTTCTGGCGGTCCTATCAGCTGCTCGAACGGGCCGGGTCGCACTGGCCGGCCCGACGTGGGAAGAATAGGCCCATGATTTCTTTGCCGTGTGACGACCGGGTTGGGCAAGCCGGGAACATCGTGATCCGGGCCGAGCCATGGTGATCCGCACCTACCCGCAGGTGCCCCCGGGCCACGGCGACGACGAGGACGGCAGCGGACCAGGCCGCGGACCAGGAGACGGACCGGGCGGTGGCTGGGGTGGCGGCGGTGGCCTCCCGGGGCGGCAGCTGTCGGTGGTGGTACTGGCCGCCGGTGAGGGGACCCGTATGCGGTCGGCTCGACCCAAGCCCCTCCACCGGCTGTGCGGCCGGCCCATGGTGCTCCACGTGCTGGACGCGCTGGTTCAGCTCCCGGTGTCCCGGGTGGTCGTGGTGGTGGGCCATCGCGCCGACTGGGTGACCAAGACGCTGGTGGAGCACGCTCCGCCCGGTCTGGACATCGAATTCGTGGAGCAGGAGGAGCAGCGGGGCACCGGTGACGCCATGTCGGTGGCTCTCACCGGCCTCCCCGACGACGAGGGAAGTGACGAGGGGGATGTGGTGGTGTTGCCGGGCGACACGCCCTTGTTGCGGCCGGCCAGTCTGGCTGCCTTGGTGTACCAGCACCGCTTGACCGATGCCGCCGCCACGCTGTTGACGGCCGAGCTCGCTGACCCCGCCGGCTACGGCCGGGTGGTCCGGGGGCGCGACAACTCGGTGGCCCGTGTGGTCGAGCACGGCGACGCCACCGACGAGGAGTTGGCGGTGCACGAGGTCAACACCTCCATCTACTGCTTCCGTCGGAGCGTGCTGGCCCCATCCCTTCGGCGGCTGAGTCCGGCCAACGCCCAGGGCGAGTACTACCTGACCGATGTGGTCGGCGTCCTGTATGAGGCCGGTCACAAGGTGGGCTCGGTGGTGGTGGAGGACACCATGGAGGTGGCCGGCGTCAACGACCGGGCCCAGCTGGCCATCGCCGAAGCCGAGCTACGAGACCGCATCAACGAGCGTTGGATGAGGCGGGGCGTCACCATGTGGGACCCGGAGCGGACCTACATCGATGTGGACGTGATGGTCGAGCCTGACGTGGTGCTGTTGCCCGGAGTGATCCTGCAGGGGTCGTGCGTGATCGGCAGCCACGCCGAAATCGGTCCCGAGGCCCACCTGGTGGACACGGTGGTCGGCGAAGGCGCCGTGGTGGCCTCGAGCGTGTGCCGACGGTCGGTCATCGGGGCCGAGGCCCGTATCGGTCCGTTCGCGGTGCTGGACGAGGGGACCGAGGTGCCGGCCGGAGGGGTGGTGGGACGGACGCCCGCACCCGAGGAGGCACCCGCGGCGGGGTCGTCTCCTGCCGGAGCCACCGGGGCTGGTGCCGTCCCCGACGTCAGCGGCGTCGGAAACACCGGTGGCGGGGCGGGGTAGCGTCGTGGGTATGGAGTTCACCCCCCGCCGCCGCCTCGAACTGGTCTCTGGGCGCTCCCATCCCGAGTTGGCCAGGGATGTGGCCCGACAGCTGGGCGTGGAGCTCGGAGAGGCCAATCTCCGCGAGTTTGCCAACGGCGAGATCCACTGCCGTTTCGACACGTCGATCCGTGGAAGTGACGTCTTCATCATCCAGACGCACTGCGGTCCGGTCAACGACACCCTGATGGAGCACCTGATCATGATCGACGCGGCCAAGCGGGCGTCGGCCAAACGGATCACCGCGGTCTGCCCCTACTACGGCTACTCGCGCCAGGACCGCAAGGCCACCGGGCGCGAGCCCATCACGGCCAAGCTGGTGGCCGACATGCTGTCGGTGGCCGGAGCCGACCGGGTCGTGAGCGTCGACCTGCACTCCGGACAGATCCAGGGCTTCTTCAACGTCCCGTTCGACCACCTGACCGCGGCCCCGGTCCTGGTGGACTACCTCCGCGACCAGCGGAGCGACGATCTGGTCGTAGTGGCCCCTGATGCCGGCCGGGTGAAGGTGGCCGAGCGGTTCAGCCAGCACCTCACCGCCGACTTGGCCGTGGTGCACAAACGACGGCTGCGGGGCGACGCCAACCAGGTGGAGGCCCTGCACGTCGTGGGCGACGTCGACGGCCGCCAGTGTGTTCTCATCGACGACATGATCGACACCGCCGGCACCATCGTGGCCGCCGCCGACCTGTTGGCCGAGCGGGGGGCGGCCGAGGTTTGGTGCATGGCCACCCACGCCGTGCTCTCCGACCCGGCCGTGGATCGGCTGAAGAACTCCGCCCTGACCAAGGTGGTGGTCACCAACACGTTGCCCATCCCCCAGGACCGGCGGTTCGACAAGCTCGAGGTGTTGTCGGTGGCCAAGCTCATCTCGGACGCCATCGACGCCGTGTTCGAGGACACCTCGGTCTCGGAGATCTTCGGCGGGGAGAACCTGGCCTGAGGACGGTTGTCCGGCCGTGATCCGGTCGGTGATGTTCGACTTCGGCGGGGTCATCACGTCCAGCCCGTTCGAGGCATTCGAGCGGTACGAGCGGGAAGAGGGGTTGCCGGTCGGCTTCATCCGCCGGGTCAACTCGACCGATCCGGACACCAACGCCTGGGCTCACCTCGAACGGGGCCAGCTGGATGTCGACGGTTTCGCCCGGGCGTTCGAGGCCGAGGCGCTGCACCTGGGGGAGCACGTGGACGGTCGGGCCGTACTATCCCTCCTCGGCGGCGATATCCGACCGGCCATGGTCGAAGCCGTGCGACGGTGCTCGGAGCGGTTCAAAACGGCGTGCGTTACCAACAACTTCAGACTCGACGACGGGCCCACCCCAGCCCAGGTGGCCGATGTCTACGAGCTGTTCGACGTGGTGCTGGAGTCGCGGGCCTTGGGCGTGCGCAAGCCCGAGCCCCACTTCTACGAGCTGGCGTGCGAGGCGGTGGGCGCGCGCCCGAGGAGGTGGTGTACCTCGACGACCTCGGCATCAATCTGAAGCCGGCCCGGGCCATGGGCATGCACACCATCAAGGTGACCGATCCCGACGACGCATTGGTCGAGCTGTCGACGTTGACCGGATTGGACCTCGACGCCAGGCGCGGTCTGATCTGACCGGTCAGGGCACATGGAGGCCCCGGTGGTCTCAGCCAGCTACGGTGCCGGCAACGGCGGTCCGAGGTGAGCTGACTCGATCCACGGACCGCTCACGTCAGCGAAGCCGTGAGGAAGGTTCCGTAGGCACCGAGTTCAGGGAGTGTCTCCCAGCTCACCTCGAATCCGCGCTTTCGAAGCTCGCCTTCGAGGAACGGCCGTGAGAAGCCGAGTTCGAGCCACCCGTGCTGTGCTGCCATGAACGTCGCCGAACCATCGAGGCGAACACCCCACGGCGCGTGGAAGTGGTCATAGATTGCGTCCGCGGCGAAGAGGATCCGACCTCCGACCGCCAACTGGCCGGTGCAGCGATCAAGGAGTTCGAAGGGCTCTTCGCAATGATGAAACGACTCGAAGAAGATAAAGACGTCGACAGGTTCCTCCGGTCCGAACTCCAGGAATCCCGCCTCGACCACGTCGAGGTCGATACCGAGTAGCGATGCCCGCCGACGGAGCAGCGCCACCGACGGTGGGTTGAGGTCGACGGCGGAAACCCGGAAACCCGTCGCAGCCAGGTCGAGGGAGAGGTGGCCCCAGCCGGCGCCGAACTCCACGATTCGAGCTGGCGGCTTGACCGCGACCCGGCCCACGATGGCTGCGACCGCCCCGAGGTAGCGGCTGACCTCCTGGGGATCGGAGGAGCAGTAGGGCCACGGCCGGGCCAGGTAGTCAGCACCGTCGAGTTCGAACGTCTCGTCGTCAACGGCCCGATAGTCGTGTCTTCCCGTCAGAGCATGCCAGGTCTGCATCACCGCCGCCGAGTACTCCGGGCTGCAGGGATCCTCGAGTCTCGTGGTGAGCGCCTGGTCCTCGACGGAAAAGGTCGCGACCATCTCCAACGAGAGTGCGCCCGCCTCGAATCGCCGACGGAACTCGGTCATCGAGAGGATCTCGGGACCCTCGACAGCCGGAGGCTCCGGTACGGCGTCCGGGCCGGCGGCCGCAACCGGGTCGTCTGGCGCAGCTTCGAACGCCCTTGGCTCTCCACGGTCCACGGACGTGGCCCCGGGCGGATGGCGAAGGAGCTTCTGGCCGGCGCTCCGGACACGTTCGAGGGCCATGTCGACTCCTTGCGCTCGGTCGGCGACGAATTTCGAGAACCTGCTTCGAAACTTTGGCACAGATGGGTCCGGCGACCGTCGACCGGATCCCAGCGGTGGTCCGGAACCGGACCCAGTGACGACGGCCCGGCCAGGGGGAGGGTCCCCGACCCCGGCAGGGCGGCGGAAGGCTGGATGCCGGGCCCGACAGCCTGGCGGCTCCGTCTCCGTCGGCACACGAGTCTCAACAGGGCGAGAAACCGCCCTGTGGCCCCTCCCGGGGCCGCTCGTCTATCATGATCTGCCGTCAGCGGCGATCTTCCGTGATCGGCACCGGTCCTGATTCCGGTACCGGCGGCGCTGCGCCCGTGTTCGCATCCCCCGAGGAGTTCCCGCATGCCCGAAGTCACGCTCACCGCCGAAGCCGGCCGCGAAACCGGATCGAGTTCGACGCGCCGGCTGCGAGCCGAGGGGAAGATCCCCGGAGTGGTCTACGGCCATGGCGCCGAGCCCATTCCGGTGGCCGTCGGGGCCCGCGAGTTCCAGATCGCCCTCTCCGGCGAGGCCGGTCTCAACACGCTGCTGTCCCTGCAGGTCGGGACGGACAATTTCCTGACGTTGGCCCGTGACATCCAGCACCACCCGTTCCGGAACGTGGTCACGCACATCGATTTCCAGATCGTCCGACGCGACGAGGTAATCTCGGCCGAGATCCCCATCAATCTGGTGGGCGAGGCCATCGAGGTCCAGCACGGCGACGGCATCGTCGACCAGCAGCTGTTCACCCTGCACATCAAGGCCAAGCCGGCCGACATCCCGCCGTCGGTGGACATCGACATCTCGGAGCTGACCATCGGAGGTGCCTTCCACGTCTCGGATATCACCATCCCCAGGGGCGTGGAGCTCGAGACCGACGTGGAGGCCACCGTGGTGGCCGGACAGCCTCCTCGGGTGCAGACCTCCGAGGACGCCGAGGCCGAAGCGGCCTCCGAGGCGGCCGGAGAAGCAGCCGGCGATGCCGGCGAAGCTGCCGACGCCGGTTCGGGTCCGAATCCTCCGAGTCCTCGGAGAGCTAGGCCCTGCTCCGCAAACGGGGAGCACCACCTGCCCAACGCCGAGGGACACCGGCCGACTTCCTGGTGGTCGGCCTGGGCAACCCGGGCATCGAATTCGTCTCGACCCGCCACAACGTCGGAGCCGAGGTGGTGGCGGCGCTGGCCGAGCGCCACCAGGCGCGTCTGAAGGCCGAGAAGGGTCTCCACGCCCAGGTGTCCGAGGTGAAGATCGGCGGGCACCGGGTGATGGTGGCCATTCCCCTCACCTTCATGAACGAGTCGGGGCAGGCGGTGGCGCCGCTCGTCCGCCGGTCGGGCATCGACCAGCACCCGGGCCAACCGGGAGGGGCCGATGGTTTGCCGCTCTCCGATCGTCTCGTCGTCGTGCACGACGAGCTCGATCTCCCGACCGGTCGCATCAAGATCAAGGTGGGCGGGGGAAACGCCGGCCACAACGGACTCAAGTCCATTGAGAGCCACCTGCACACCAACGCGTACCTGAGGGTTCGGGTGGGGATCGGAAAGCCGCCCGGTCGACAGGCGGGGGCCGACTACGTTCTGAAGCGACCGGGCGCGGCCGTGCGGGCCCAGCTCGACGCGGCCGTCGAGGAGGGAGCCGACGCGGTGGAGGCCATCCTGACCGAGGGCGTCGACGCCGCCATGAACAGGGTCAACGGCTCGGCCTGACCCTCTCGGCGCCGGCGTGGGGCTTGTCTGCCGCGGCTGCTCGGCCTGGCCCGGCTCTGGTCGCCGGGCGTCTGATCGCTCCGACGGGTTGCCGGAAGCCGCCGGTTCAATTCGGAATAGCTATACAGCGTATATGAATATACGATATATAGCTATTCGAGAAACGAACAACGGGACTCCTCGGGAGATGACCGGGCTCCGGGGGAGCGTCGGCCCTCCAGACCATCCCGACGGGGGCCGATCACCCCCACCGGCACACACAGTCCGTACCATCGTCTGATGGTCGAGCGAGACGTTGCCATTTCGGTGCAGGGGCTCACCAAGTCGTACGGGAGCTTCGTGGCGGTCGGGGGCATCGACTTCGAGGTCGGCCGGGGTGAGGTGCTGGCCCTGCTCGGACCCAATGGCGCCGGCAAGACCACCTCGGTCGAGATCCTCGAGGGATATCGCCGGCGCGACAGCGGCGAGGTCTCCGTCCTCGGGGTGGATCCGGAGAACCGGCCGAGAAGCCTCCGGGCCAAAGTCGGCATCGTCCTGCAGGAGTGCGCCGTCGATCCGTACCTGACCGTGGCCGAGGCGGTGACCCAGCGCGCCGGCCTCTACCCGGCCCCCCGACCGGTGGGCGAGGTGCTCGGGTTGGTGGGCCTGGACGAACAGTCGAAGTCCCGGGTGAAGGTGCTGTCCGGCGGCCAGCAGCGCCGGCTCGACCTGGGACTGGCCCTGGTCGGCGATCCCGAGCTGATCTTCCTCGACGAGCCCACCACCGGCTTCGACCCCTCGGCCCGCCGCGAAGCCTGGGACGTGGTGCGGGGCCTCTGTGCCGAGGGCCGCACGGTGGTGCTCACCACCCATTACATGGACGAGGCCCAGGCGTTGGCGGACACGGTGTTGGTGATCGCATCCGGCCAGGTGGTGGCGTCCGGACCCCCGGACACGCTCGGCGGACGGGACCACGGGGAGACCACCGTCAGGTTCATCCTTCCGGCCGGGGCCACCGTCGGCGACCTACCTCTGCCCGCGGACCTGACACCCGTCATGCGGGGGGAGTTCGTGGAGTTCGCCATCGCCGAGCCCACCGCCGTGCTCCACGCCCTGACCGAGTGGGCCCTCGGGCGGGGCGGGGTGTTGGACGGGCTGGCCGTCAATCGGCCGTCCCTCGAGGACATCTACCTGTCCCTGACCGGCAGCGCACTCGGGCCAGGTGGCGCAGACGACCACAGGAGTGACGATGGATCTGCGGCGAGGAAGAAGGCGACGTGAACGACCTCCTCATCGCCGCGGACCAGGTCCGCTACGAACAGAAGGCCTACTGGCGGAACCCGATGGCCGCGGTGTTCACCTTCCTGTTCCCGGTGGTGTTCCTCATCGTGGTGGGCACCTCGGCCGGGAGCTTCCGCGTGCCGGGCACCACGCTCCGCTACGACCAGTACACGGTGGTGGCCATGTTGGTGTTCGGTCTCATTGCGGCCTGCTACACCAACCTGGCCATGGCCATCAGCCTCCGCCGCGACTCGGGCATCCTCAAGCGGATGCGGGGCACGCCCATCTCCATCGGTTCGTACGTGGGCGGCATCATCGGCAGTGTCCTGATCAATGTGGCGCTCCTGACCATGGTGGTGGTGGCGATCGGCATGAGCTTCTACCACCTGCACTTCCCCTACCACCCAGGCGCGGCGGTGGTCACGCTGCTGGTCGGCATCGTCACCTTCAGTGCCCTCGGCCTGGCCGTGACCGTGATCGTGCCCAACGCCGACGCCGCTCCGGCCGTCGTGAACGGTATCTACCTGCCTGTGGTCTTCATCTCCGGGGTGTTCTACCCCCTGAGCACCGGCTCGGTCCTGTCCAGGATCGCCGACTGGTTTCCTGTTCGGCACATGGTCCTGGCCCTGGTCAAGTCGTTCGAAGGTGGGCCGGGGTCCGGTCTTCAGGTGCACGACATGGTGGTCATGCTGGTCTGGGCCGCTGCTGCTCTCGTCTTCACCGCCCGCCGGTTCCGCTGGGAGCCCAAGCACCGCTGATCTCGATCGCATCGGAAACCCCAGAGGCACTGCCCCCTGAACGGGCGGTAAGCAGGGTGGCGCGTGCGGAACTGCCAACTGGTCGGAAGTGGCCCAGACGGTCGTGGCTGCGGGCGGGGACTGGGGGTTGGCCAAAGCACTCTTGGCCAGCTACCACCTCGACCTCGAACCGGTCACCGCCGCTGACGCCGAGAGGGCGGCAGCTCTGTGGGTTCGCGGTGGCGGTCTCTCCCTGGCCGATCGCCTCTGTCTGGCGCTGGGTCACCGGTTGGGTGCCGACGTTCTGACCGCCGACACCAGCTGGGGGACCGGCAAGAGGATCCGACAGATCCGCTGACTGCCCCGCTCGGCCGCCGCCACCGCCGCCCGGCCCCGGTACCCTGAGCGGGTGAGCCTCCGCTCGCTTCCCGCCCTGCTCCGCAACGAACCCGCCATGACGCGGATGGTCGGCGCGTCCAACGCCACCCTGGCCGTGGCCACGCCGGCCCAGGCGTTCGTGCTGGCCGGTCTGGTACGGCTGGGTTCACGCCGTCCGGTCCTCGTCATCACCCCGACCGGAGCCGCGGCCGACCAGCTGGCCCATGACCTGGAGGTGTTCACCCCGGGCACCGGTTCGGGCCGGGTGGAGATCTTCCCGGCCTGGGAGACCCTCCCCTTCGAACGGGTGAGCCCCGATGTGTCGACCATGGGTCGCAGGCTCCGGCTCCTCTGGCAGCTGAGTGGAGGGACGGACGGGAGCGGCGGCGATCGACCGGACATCGTGGTGGCCCCGATCAAGGCCGTGCTCCAACGGCTCGGACCGTACCGGAGCGCGGCACGACCGGTCACGGTGGCCAAGGGCGACCGGGTCGACGTGGCCGAGTTGGTGGCCGAGCTCGTGGCCAAGGGATACCGCCGCGAGTCGATCGTGGAGCACCGGGGAGAGCTGGCCGTGCGGGGCGGCATCGTCGACGTCTTCCCCTCCACCGAGGACGAACCGGTCCGGATCGACCTGTGGGGTGACGAGGTCGACCGGCTGACCCGGTTCGACGTGGCCGACCAGCGTTCGATCGACGACGTGGGCGCGGTGGAGGTGTTCGGATGCCGCGAGCTGGTTCCCGACGAAGCCATGCGCGGCCGGGCGGCCGAGCTGGTCGGGTCCCAGCCCTGGGGACGTCACCAGTGGGACCGGCTGGCCGACGGTGACCAGTTCGACGGGATGGAGTCGTGGCTGCCGTGGCTGGTGGACTCCGAGGATCTGGTCTGCGATCTGATGGGCGACGACGCCCTCATCGTGCTGGTCGAGCCGCGACGGGTCCGCGACCGGGCCGGCGAACTGCATGAGGAGGAGGCGGCCCTGGCCGATGCCCTGGCCTCCACCTGGGGTCTCGAGGCCGGCACGGATGCACCGCGGCTCCATGTGCCCTTCGACCGGCTGCTCACCGGGACCCGGGCCGGCGTCGTCTCGCTGGTCCCCTCACCCGAGAGCCCGGACGTCCCGCTGGTGGAGTCGCGGGGCTGGGAGCCGATCCTCGGGGACGGGTCCCGCCTGGCGGCCCAGGTGGCGGGGCTGGTGGGCGCGGGGTACTCCGTGGTGCTCTGCTCGTCGACGACCGGAGGTGCCGAGCGATTGTCCGGCATCCTGGCCGAGGAGAAGCTGGTGGTGCCGGTGGTGTCGGACCCCGAGGCGGGCTCCCCGCCGGCCGGACCGTCCGAACTGAACACGCCGGGAGCCCGGATCGTGGTGGCCACCGTCGACCGCGGCTTCGTGCTGCCGGGGGCCAAGGTGGCGGTCCTGACCGAGTCCGATGTCACCGGACGGCGCCGACCCCACCGACAGGCCCGGACCCGGGCCCGCCCGGTGGACGGCTTCTTCGACGACCTGGCCCCCGGCAGCTACGTGGTCCACCGCCAGCACGGGGTGGCCAGCTACGGGGGCATGGTGACCCGGACCATGGGCGGTGCCACCCGCGACTACCTCCTCCTCGAGTACCGCGGCGGGGACAAGCTGTACCTGCCCACCGACCAGATCGAACTGCTTACCCCCTACACCGGCGGTGACTCCCCGGCGGTGAGCAGGTTGGGCGGGTCGGAGTGGCAGCGGGCCCGGTCCAAGGCCCGGGCTGCGGTGCACGAGATCGCCGAGGAGCTCGTCGCCCTGTACCGGCGGCGGCTGCAGATCGCCGGCCATGCCTTCGGGCCCGACACCCCCTGGCAGGCGGAGTTGGAGTCGTCCTTCCCCTTCGTCGAGACGACCGATCAACTCCGGGCCATCGAGGACGTGAAGGCCGACATGGAACGTCCCCAGCCGATGGATCGCCTCATCTGCGGAGACGTGGGTTTCGGCAAGACCGAGGTGGCCATCCGGGCCGCGTTCAAAGCGGTCCAGGACGGCCGCCAGGCCGCCGTGCTCGTCCCGACCACGCTGCTGGCCAGCCAGCACGCCCAGACCTTCGCCGAACGGTACGCACCCTTCCCGGTGCGGGTGGAGCTACTGAGCCGGTTCCTGACCAACGCCCAGATCCGGGAGGTCCTGGCCGGACTGGCTGACGGCTCGGTCGACGTGGTGGTGGGCACGCACCGGCTGCTGGGGGAGGACGTCACCTTCAAGAAGCTGGGCCTGCTGGTCGTGGACGAGGAGCAGCGGTTCGGGGTCGGCCACAAGGAGTCGATCAAGGCCATGACCGACGGGATCGACGTCCTCACCCTGACGGCCAGCCCCATTCCCCGGACCCTCGAGATGGCCCTGACCGGCATCAGGGACCTGTCGATGGTGAACACCCCGCCGGCAGCGCGACGGCCGATCCTGACCCATGTGGGCGAGTTCGAGGAGGCAGCCGCATCGGAGGCCATCCGGCGGGAGCTGTTGCGCGAGGGCCAGGTCTTCTACGTCCACAACCGGGTGCAGGACATCGACGCCGTGGCCCGACGGGTGACCGGCATGGCCCCCGAGGCCCGGGTGGCGGTGGCCCACGGACAGATGGACGAAGGCACGCTGGAGAAGGTGGTGCTCGACTTCTGGGAGGGGGCCTACGACGTCCTCGTCTGCACGACCATCATCGAGTCGGGCATCGATATGCCGACGGTCAACACCCTGGTCGTGGACCGGGCCGACCTGCTCGGTCTGGGCCAGCTCCACCAGCTGCGGGGACGGGTGGGGCGGGCCGGCCATCGGGCCTACGCCTATCTCTTCCATCCGGCCGACCGGGTCCTGTCGGAACAGGCCTACGAGCGGCTCCGGACCATCGGGGACCACACCGAGCTCGGTTCAGGGTTCAAGATCGCCCTGCGGGACCTCCAGATCCGAGGGGCCGGCAACCTGTTGGGCCGGGACCAGTCGGGTCACATCGCCGCCATCGGCTACGACCTCTACGTGCAGATGGTGTCCGAGGCGGTGTCGGAGTTGAAGGGCGAGCCCCGTCCTCAACCGGTCGAGCTCAAGCTCGATCTGCCCGACGCTGCCCACCTCCCGCCGACCTACGTCGAGGCCGAGGACGTCCGGCTCGAGGCCTACCGGCGTCTGACCGGGGTGCGGAGCAACGAGCAGATCGAAGACGTGCGGACCGAGTGGGAGGACCGGTTCGGCCCGCTGCCCGGGCCCGCCGCGGCCCTACTGGATGTGGCCCGGCTGCGGGTGGAGTGCCTCCGCCTGGGCGTGACCGACGTCGCCGTCACCGCGCCCCGCACGGGCATGGGTCGGAGTGGTGACCGGGCCACGGTGAAGTTGTTACCGATCACCCTGCCGGCCTCGGCCGAGGTCAGGCTGCGCCGACTGGCCCCCGGCGCCACCTACCAGGCCGACCAGCACCGGCTGTTGATGCCGGTGTCGGTGCCGACGGCGGGGGCCGGGTACGCACCGGGTCTGGTGGCGCTCCTCGGTGAGCTCCTTCCGGCCGGTTGAGGCCGGAGGCCCAACCGCCGGACTACTCGGCCCGGAGCATCAAGGCCGTGGGGGTTCGGGCCGCGATCCGACCGGGAACGGTGGCCACGAGGTTGGCCAGTACCAGCGCTCCGGCGGCGATGAGCGCCACCACCAACGCCGGCACGCTGGGAGCCGACACCGCGTTGATCTCGTGGGCGAACAGGTCCCACAGGGTCCGGCCCAGGACCACGCCGAGGGGGATGCCGACCACCATCCCCACGCCCACGGCGAAGGTGGACTGCCACCGGACGATGGCGCTCAGCTGGTGCCCGGTCAGTCCGAGCGACTTGAGGAGGGCTAGGTCCCGTCGGCGTCGCCGCACCGAGGCCACCAGGGTGAGGCCGAGGGCCACCACCGCCCCCAGGGCCAGGGCCAGACCGAGGAAGGCAGGGAGATTGCCGATCGATCCGTAGTCGACGATCTCGGCCGGGCGAAGGACGCCCACCACTCCACCGGCCGGCGATTCGGCGCCGGGGACGGCGTTGATGGCGGCGTCGATCTTGTGGAGGGAGTTGAGCGTGGCCGAGGGATCGGACCCGTCGCGGACCCGCACGAAGGCGACGTTGGGTCCGGGGACGACATTCCCCTGCAGGTTGAGGGTGCTCGGTGGGAAGAGCGACGAGGACAGCAGGGCGCCCGTACCCATCTCCAGATGCGAGCTCCCACCGCTGCCGATGGTCGGCATGGTGGCCGTCCCCACCACCGTCAGCTCGTGGGACGCCCCGGTCCGACTGTCCAGTACCACAGTGTCCCCCACGCTCTTGTGGAGCTGGCGGAGCGTGGCCGCGCCCAGGACCACCTGGTCGGATGATTCGAGGCCATGACCGGACAGGAGCGGGGGAGCGACGGCCGGGTTGGGCTCGGTGGCGAGTGTCGGCACCGACACGCCGTCGAGGTCCGCGGACACGAAGTTGACGCCGCTCCAGGCGGCTACGTGCGGGTCGTGGTCGAGAAGGGAGGCGAGCTGAGGCCGGGGGAGATCCTCGGCACCGCCGTAGGCCGCCACCATCTCGTAGTTCCAGTTCCACCCGTAGAGGGCGGGATGGGAGACCAGATTGGTCAGGCTGGTGCCGAAGGTGAAGGTGGCGGTCAGGATCAGCCCGGCCAGCACCGTGCCGACGATGGCCGACCGCACCGGCACCGTGTCCCGGCCCGTGCCCGGCTCGAGAGCGAAGCGCAGCCCGGTCACGGCCGGCACCGAGAATCCGGCGTTGGCGGCGGCACCGACCACACCGGACTCGCGGGTCCTCGTCGGGCGGTGACCAACCGCACGGTCCGGTGCATCGCGCACCGCTCCCACCAGGGCCACCATGCCCAGGCCGACGATCAGGATGCTGACGCCGACGACCAGTACGAACCAGTCGGCACTGATCCCGAGGGTCGGGTAGACGGGACGGACAGGACCGATGGGACCGATGGGCGAGAGTGCCACCGCCACGCCCACGGCCAGGAGACTTCCGGCCACCGTGGCGACCAGCACACCGAAGAGGCTGTCGGCCACGGTCATGGTCGGAGCAGATCCGAGCGAACGGAGGACGGCCCGCTCGCCGGCTCCGCTACGGAGTTGGCGCAGGATGGCCTGGGCCCCGATGAGCAGGGCGGCCAATCCGGCCAGGACGCCGAACACGTCCAGAGCGATGGCCAGGGGTCGGAGCGTCCGCTGGGCCTCCGTGACGTGGACCGAGGTCAGGGTGGAACCCGTGGCCACACTCAATCCCTTCGGGACCAACCGGGAGGCCTGGGACAACACCGTGGACACGTTGGCGCCACCGCCCTTCACCTGCAGCGCGGTGCCCGAGAATGTGGCGTAGTCAGGCGCCAGCTGGCGGGTGAGGGCCCGGGAGAAGAGCACTTCGCCTCCGCTGAGCGAGTTCACCTGGTCCTGGATGACCTGGTCGCTGGTCTCGATGATGCCGACCACGGTGATCTTGGCCACCCGGAAGTCATTCCCGCTGTAGTTTGCGAGTATCTGGGCGTTGGACTCGAATCCCAGCTCCGCCTTCGATCCGATGTGGAGACCGAGCTGTTGAGCCGCAGTTTCGTTGACGACCACCTCGTCGGGCCGGTTCGGATCGGCCAGGCGCCCGGCCATCACCCGGGGCCTCTCCAGTGTGGTCCCGAGCCCGTCGGGGCTGCCTTCGAGGGTGGGCGGAGACCCGCCCGGAGGAATATGGGACTGGACACCTTTGGCGAACTGCATGTTCCCGTTGAAACCGACGATGGTTCCGGCCTCCTTCACCAGGGGGAGGTGGTCGATCCGGCTGATGACTCCGGGGTCGTAACCTTGGAGCTGGCCGAGCTCGGGATTGGCGAACCCGGTGAAGATCTGCAGGTCGGCGGGGTTGGTGCTGGCCAGGTAGGTGGTGAAGGAAGACGCGGTGCGCCGGCCCGCGGCCACGGACGCAATGGCCAGACCCCCGATCAGGCCGACCAGCAGCACGATGGTCAGATAGCCGGTCCACCGTCGGTGGAACGTGGCCCGGAACCGGTAGCCGGCCAACCGGACTGACCCGCTAGCCATGGGGGACCTCGGGGTGCCCTCCCGACGCGACGCGGTCGCATCTCTGCGCCCAGACTTCCCGGTGCCGGCTCACATCATCAATTGTGAACGAGACCGACGGGACGGGAAAGGGAGGTACCCGGAGCATGTCGGTCGTGCTACCACCCGGCCCGGGACGGGGAACGGAGCCCCTGGCCCGAGTCGGTCACGTGGCCGGGGCCACCCCCCGGTGGCCAGCCGATAACATCCCGGCCGTGAAGCGCCAACTTTCCGGTGCCCTCGTGGCCCTCGTCGTGGTGGTCACCGGTTCACTGGTCTCGGCCTGCGACATCACGCCGCAGGCCGCCTCCTCCAACGGGGACACCATCTCCACCGCCTCGCTCAACTCGCAGCTCCATACGCTCGAGACCACGGCGGCCGGCGGTTGTCTCCTCCAGCTCGAGAACGCGCAGCTGGCCGACAGCTCGGGACAGGGGGACGGCGGCCCGGGCACCTACACCATGACCTTCGCCAACGCCGTCCTCAACAATCAGGTCGGCGACCTGCTGGCCGAGCAGTTCGCGGCGTCCAAGGGCATCACCGTGACCCCGGCCGACCTGACCACGGCCGAGTCCGACTTCGTGTCCACGCTCGACGGGGAGATCAGTTCGGCCGTGCAGCAGTCCGAGTCCGAAGGGGCCGTCTCGCTCTGCCAGGACGCCTCGGGGGCCAGTATCACCGGGGCGGCCCTGCTGGCGGGGTTGCCGTCGGACATCCGGGCGGCCCAGATCCGCAACCAGGCGGTGGACGAGAAGCTCCTGGCCCACGGAGCGGACCTCTCCGCCGCGGCCGTGGCGGCGTACTACGACGCCAACCAGTCCCTGTTCACGCAGGCCTGCGTGAGCGTCATAGCCACGGACACCCAGGCCCACGCCGAGCAGTTGGTGGCCGAGATCAACGGCGGTACGTCCTTCGCCGACGTGGCCAAAGCCAGCTCGCTGGACAGCCAGACAGCGACCAACGGCGGGGCACTGGGGTGCAACTACACCGTGTCCCAGGTCGAGCAGGCCCTGCAGGTGCAGTCCGTGACCCCGGGCCAGCCCATCGCCCCGGTACAGGACTCGAGCACGGGGCAGTGGATCATCTACGAGGTGACCAGTCAGACGGTCGAGCCGCTGTCGGCGGCAGCATCTGTGGCCCGGCGGGAACTCCTGCAGGCGACCAACAACGTGAACCGGGTCAGCAGGGAGATCGTGGCGTTCGCCCGCACCTCCGACGTCTCGGTCAATCCCCAGTACGGGACCTGGAAGCGCCTGGCCATCGTTCCACCGGTGGGCCCGCCACCCGAGTTCCTGCTGGCCGCGGCGTCCGGGCAGCCGCCCCTGACCACCCGGACGGGCTCGGGGGTCACCGGTACCGGAACCGGTGGTGCCGGGGTGCCGTCGACCAACCCCAGCGGCACCTGACGCTCCAGGGCGGGCAGGGTCATGGCGACCGCTGAGGTGCCGACACCGCGGATCGACGTGGTGGGCCTGGGTCCGGCCGGCCCGGAGCTGATCACGGCCGAGGCCCTGGCCCTGATGGAAGCGGCACCGACGCTCGTCCTGCGGACCCGCCGCCACCCCGCAGCCGAACGTTTTCCCACCGCGGACAGCTTCGACCACCACTACGAGGCGGCCGACACCTTCGAGACCGTCTACCGGTCCATCGTGGACGACCTGGTGATGTCGGCCGTCGGGCATGGAGGCGTGGTCTACGCCGTGCCGGGATCGCCGTCGGTGGCCGAGGCCACCGTGGACCTGCTGCGCCACCACCATTCGGTGATCGACGGTACCGTCACGCTCTCCGTCCATCCGTCCGTCTCCTTCCTGGACCTGGCATTCGACCGGCTCGGCGTCGATCCGGTGGCGACCAGTCTCCGGGTGGTCGACGGGGAGACCTTCGCCGTGGACGCCGCCGGGGAGCGGGGGCCCCTGCTGGTGGCCCAGTGCTGGAACCGGGCGCTGCTCTCGGACATCAAGCTCTCGGTGGAGACAGTCCCGCCGGGACGGGTGACCATCCTCCACCACCTGGGGCTCGACGACGAGCAGGTGGTAGATGTGGAGTGGGATGGGCTCGATCGTTCTCTCGAGCCGGACCACCTGACGTCGCTGTGGATCCCCCATGTGGCCGCACCGGTGGCGGGGGAGCTCGTACAGCTCGACGAGCTGGTCCACATCCTGCGGGCGAGGTGCCCGTGGGACCGACGGCAGACCCACGGATCGTTGGCCCGTCATCTGATGGAGGAGTCCTACGAGGTGCTGGAGGCCATCGACGCCGTGGCTGCGGTGGACGCGGCCCCTTCAGACGCGGCCGACTTGGACGCGGCCCCTTCAGACGCGGCCGACATCGAGGAACGGGCCGTGGCCCACCTCGAGGAGGAGCTCGGCGACCTCCTCTTTCAGGTGTACTTCCACTCCACCCTGGCCGCGGAGGCCGGCCGCTTCACCCTGGCCGATGTGGCCCGCGGCGTCCACGACAAGTTGGTGGACCGGCATCCGCACGTCTTCGGAGACGTCACCGCCGACACACCGGAGGAGGTGGCCACCAATTGGGAGGCGCGGAAGCTGGTGGAGAAGGGCCGGTCGAGTGTCACCGAAGGGATCCCGGCCGCTCTGCCGGCCCTGGCCCTGGCAGCCAAACTGCAGCGAAAAGCACTGGCTGTGGGGATGGTACTTCCCAGCGTGGCCGACGAGGCCGTCCGGGTGGCCGACGGCGTGGCCCGGCTGCAGCGTGACAGCGGGGCAGCACCCCCCCGAGACGGCGGTGCGAACAGCAGGGTCGCCGACGGCGAGGGTGGCGGTGCCGACCCGGCCGCACGCCTCGGCGATCTGCTCTTCTCTCTCGTCAACGTGGCCAGAGTGCTCGGCGTGGATCCAGAGACCGCCCTCCGAGCCCGGGCCGCGACCTTCCGGAACTCGGTGGAGGCTCTGGGCTGAGTCGATGCCCGACAGCAACCGGTCGGCCAAGAAATCGGTTGTCTACCTGCCTCTTTTTGGCTAGCTTACGGTGGGTGGGGGCGAACTGGACGAGTGACGTTTCGGTCCTCGGTGGCTGTGGCCACGTAGGGCTACCTCTCGGGCTGGCGTTCGCCGACGCCGGCCTTCAGGTGGTGCTCTTCGATACCAACCTCTCTGCTGTGGACCACGTCCGCTCGGGCAAGATGCCCCACCTCGAGCCGAATGCGCCCGAGGTATTGGCCCGCACGCTCGAGAGCGGTGCCCTGACGGCGTCGACCGACCCGTCGACGGTCGGGGACAGCGAGCACCTGGTCGTGGTGGTTGGAACCCCGGTGGATGAGCACCTGAACCCCGACCCCCAGGCGGTGGTGAGCGCCATCGAGGCCGTGGCCGATTATCTGGTCGACGGGCAGATCCTCATCCTGCGGAGCACGGTGTTCCCGGGGGTCACCCGCATGGTCGAGCGACTGGTCGAGCGACTGGGCAAGGTCATCGACGTGGCCTTCTGTCCCGAGCGGATCGCAGAGGGGCGGGCGATGGAGGAGCTCCACTCCCTTCCCCAGATCGTGTCGGCCCGGTCGTCGCGGGCATTCGAGAGGGCCGAGTCTCTGTTCAGCCACCTCACGCAGACCATCGTGCGGGTGGAGCCCGAGGAGGCTGAGCTGGCCAAGCTCTTCACCAACTCCTACCGGTACATCAAGTTCGCCGCCGCTAATCAGCTGTTCATGATGGCCAACGACTTCGGACTGGACTACGAGCGGATACGGAGTGCCGTGATCGAGGACTATCCCCGGGCCGCCGACCTTCCCGGCCCGGGTTTCGCGGCTGGGCCGTGCTTGCTGAAGGACACCATGCAGCTGGCCGCGTTCAACAACAACAACTTCGCCTTGGGCCAGGCCAGCATGCAGATCAACGAAGGGCTGCCCTTGTACCTGGTCTCCAAGTTGGCGGCACGATACGACCTCGACTCCATGACCGTGGGCATTCTCGGCATGGCCTTCAAGTCGGGATCCGACGACATCCGGTCAAGCCTCTCCTACAAGCTGAAGCGCGTCCTCAAAGTGCGGGCGTCGCGGGTGTTGACCACGGATCCGTTCGTGACGATCGATGACGACCTCCGACCGTTGGACGAGGTTCTGGACCAGTCCGACCTGGTGGTGATCGGTGCGCCGCACGCCGAGTACGCCAAGGTGGAGATCAGCTCGCCAGTGGTGGACATCTGGAATCTGAGAGGCGAGGGGGTCGTCACATGAAGCCCAGGGTCAGCGTGGTCATACCCGCGTACAACGAAGGCTCGGACATCGAAGATGTCATGGGACGACTGCTCGAGGCGGTGCAGCTTCCCTCCGAGATCGTCATTGTCGTCGATTCGCTCGATGATTCGACCATTCCCTATGTCGAAAAGTACGCGGTCACCAACCCCCGCGTCCGGGTCTTGGTCAACGATGTGAAGCCAGGGCCGGCTCACGCCATCCGCTATGGGATCGACCGTGCCGTCGCCGATGTGGTGGTGGTGACGATGGCGGACGGTTGTGATGACCCTCAACAGATCGACCAACTGGTCCGACTGGTCGAACGGGGGGTCGTCGTCGCGGCCGCGTCGAGGTACTCCCGAGGTGGTCAACAGGTCGGGGGACCGCTCCTGAAGAGCTTCTTGTCCCGCATGGCGGGAGTGTCACTGTGGGCGCTGGCCCGGGTGGGGACCCGGGATGCCACCAACTCGTTCAAGGCCTACGACGCCGAATTCCTCCGCACTGTTGGGATCATGTCGGAGGCCGGGTTCGAGATCGGTATCGAGCTCGTGGCCAAGGCCAGACGGGCCCGGCTGCCGGTGGCCGAGTTGCCCACCATCTGGCTCGAACGGCACCAGGGTCTGTCGAGCTTCAAGCTGGTGGCATGGCTGCCTCACTATTTTCGCTGGTGGCGCTTCGCCTTCGGCGCCGCCCTACCCGTCGAGGACATTCGAGCCGCAGTCGAACGGAGCAACAAATCATGAGCAAAGTACTGGTCACGGGTTCGGCCGGGTTCATAGGCGGCTACGTCGTCAAGGAGCTGCTGGACCGGGGACACTCGGTGGTCGGCATCGACAATTACTCCAAGTACGGCCCGGTCCACCGCTCGTACGACGAAGACCCCAACTACCGGTTCATCGAGGCCGACGCGCGGGATTCGGACCTGCTCGACGAAGTGCTGGTCGACTGCAACCACTTCATCGCCGGCGCGGCGATGATCGGCGGTATCTCGTACTTCCACACCTACGCCTACGACCTCCTGGCCGCCAACGAGCGGATCACGGCGTCGGCGTGTGACGCCGCCATCAAGGCCCACCGTGACGGCAGCCTCGAGAAGATGACGTACCTCAGCTCGTCGATGGTGTTCGAGTCGGCCGACTCCTGGCCTTCCTACGAGGGACAGGAGCGGGATGTTCCACCTCCGGTCTCGTCCTACGGCTTCCAGAAGCTGGCCGTGGAGTACTTCGCCCACGCCGCCTTCGACCAGTACGGCCTGCCGTTCACCATCGTGCGCCCGTTCAACTGTGTCGGTGTGGGCGAGCGTCGGGCCCTCGGCGACGTCGAGATCCTCAGCGGCGACGTGAGCCTGGCCATGAGCCACGTCGTCCCCGACCTGGTGCAGAAGATCCTCAAAGGGCAGGATCCCCTGCACATCCTGGGTGACGGGAGCCAGATACGGCACTACACCTACGGCGTCGACCTGGCCCAGGGCATCGTCACGGCCATGGAGCACCCCGACGCCCTCAACGAGGACTTCAACCTCTCCACGCCGGAGTCGACCACCGTCCTCGAACTGGCCGAGGCCATCTGGGTGGCCATCAAGGGTCCCGAGGTTCCCTTCCGGTGGGTGTCCGATCCACCGTTCGAACACGACGTCAATCGACGGGTGCCGTCTACCGACAAGGCCAAGCGGATCCTCGGCTTCGAGGCGACGACCGGTCTCCACGAGATCCTGGCGGATGTGGTGCCGTGGATCGAGCATGCCGTGGACGAAGGCATCATCTGACCCACCGGACGCGGCGAGCGGAGTCTTCGCCCCGGGTCCCCGGTTCCTGAGCGAGCCCACGTCCCGATGTGGTCGCGTCCGCCGGTTCCAGGGCGAATTCCCTGGTCCTCAGGGTCCTGGATGGTAACTTTCTACACACCTTCAATAGGAGTGGTTACCCACAGTGAGCTTCATCGAACAGGTCATCGGACGTCAGGTCCTCGACTCTCGGGGCAATCCCACCGTCGAAGTCGAGGTCGTCCTCGACTCGGGTGCGGTCGGACGGGCCATCGTCCCCTCGGGGGCGTCGACCGGCTCATTCGAGGCCGCCGAGTTGAGGGATGGCGGTGACCGCTACGGCGGCAAAGGGGTACTGGAGGCCGTCGCCCACGTCAACGGGGAGATCGCCGACATCCTCGACGGCGCCGACGCGCTCGATCAGCGGGGCGTGGACCTGGCCCTGATCGATGCCGACGGGATCACCGAACAAGGCCCGGTTCGGCGCCAACGCCATCCTGGGGGTGTCGTTGGCGACGGCGAAGGCCGCCGCCGATGAGCTCGGACTGCCGCTCTTCCGCTACGTGGGCGGTGCCGACGCCCATGTGCTGCCGGTGCCGATGATGAACGTGGTCAACGGGGGCGTCCACGCCGACAACTCCATCGACCTGCAGGAGTTCATGATCATGCCGGTGGGAGCGGCGTCGTTCTCCGAGGCCCTGAGGTGGGGGGTCGAGACCTACCACGCACTGGCCGCGGTGCTGAAGGTCCGGGGGCTCTCCACCACGGTGGGCGACGAGGGAGGCTTCGCCCCCAACCTCTCCTCCAACGAAGAGGCGGTCCAGATCCTGGTCGAAGCGATCGAGGCGTCGGGACGGGTGCCCGGGGACGAGATCGCCATCGCCATGGACCCGGCCTCGAGCGAGTTTTTCAAAGATGGGAGCTACGAGCTGGCCGGAGAGGGGCGCAGCCTCTCGCCGGCGCAGATGGTCGACTACTGGGTCGATCTGGTCGGCAGGTACCCGATCGTCTCCATCGAAGACGGCATGGCCGAGGACGACTGGGACGGCTGGGCGGCGCTGACCGCGTCCCTGGGCGGGAAGGTACAGCTGGTCGGAGACGATCTGTTCGTCACCAACGAGGAGCGGCTCCGGAAGGGGATCGAATCGGGCACCGCCAATGCCGTGCTGATCAAGGTGAACCAGATCGGCACCCTGACCGAGACGCTGGGCACGATGTCGTTGGCTACGCGTTCCGGCTACTCGTGCGTCATGTCCCATCGGTCCGGCGAGACCGAGGACACCACCATCGCCGATCTGGCCGTGGCCACCAATTGCGGACAGATCAAGACCGGTGCCCCGGCCCGCTCCGACCGGGTGGCCAAGTACAACCAATTACTTCGGATCGAGGAGATGCTGGGCGAGTCGGCCGCCTTCCGGGGAGGCGATGCGCTCTCGGCCGGGAGCGCCCCCCGGTGAGTCGTCTCCATGCCCGCCGGAAGGGCAAGCCGGCACCGCGTACCTATTCGGCGGCATCGGGACTGACCGAGGCGACTCCGAACGTCCGATCGGTCAGTTCATCGGCCGAGGCGCCGGACATGGCGTTGGCTCCGGCCCCGCCGGAATCGCTCACGGACGTGACGCCACCCGAGCTGTATGGCTCCGTCGAGCCGCTCGAGTCTGACCGGCCGCCGGAACCGGCCGATGCGGCGAAGCCGCCCAGGGCCGCCCGGGTCAAGGCGACCAGCGCGGCCAGGCGGCCGAAGCGCCAGTCCGCCCCTCCCGCCCTCAAGCCCCCTGTGTCATCCGAAGTGGCCCAGCCGGAGGGGAGCGCGTCCGAGGCGACCGGGACACCGGAGACCGCCGACGGGGCCAAGCCACCCGCAGGGCTGGCGGGCGGAAGAACCCGGCGCGAGCGGAGTCGGGTCCGAGCCCGTGGCCGGCGTACATCAACCGGGAACACCCGGCCCTCGTCGACAGCCCGGCCGGGCGCCTCCAAGGGCCGCCGGCTGATGCTCCCCGGGATGGGGTCCAAGGGAAGCTCCGCCCAGAAGAAGAGCGCCGACTCGAAGAACTCGAAGAACTCGAACAACTCGAACAAGAAACCCCTGATCCGACGGTTCGCGGTCATGAAGCGGCGGGATCGGAAGGCCAAGCAGAAGCGCAACCCGGTCACGCCCATCGACCGGAGACGTCGGATTCCGGTGGCACTGGCCGCTGTGTTCGCGGCGGCCGTGCTGGTCACCAGCTTTCCGATCTCATCCATCTTCTCCCAGCACCGCCAAATTTCGGCGGCGAGCGCCCAGCTCCACCAGCTGCAGGACGAGAACCGGGCGCTGGCCGAGCAGCAGCAGCAACTGAACTCCAAGGTGGCCATCAACGAGATGGCCCGTCAGGACTTCCAGATGGTCTCGCCCGGACAGACGTTGTTCGACGTGCTGCCGCCGAAGAGCCTGACCGGCAAGTCGGCGCAGGGGACGACGACCGGCGACCCGGCCAACCAGCCGCTGGTGACACCGGCGCAGGCCCCGGACCTCTCGCCGCAGCCGGGCCTGCCCCAGCCCATCCCGTCGTCCGCGGCGGCCTCACCGAGCAGACCGACATCGAACGCGGGTGCATCCGCCCCCGTTCGGGCTCCTTCGACGTTCTGGGGTCGGGTCACCAACACACTCGAATTCTGGAATTGACCGAAGGGCCGACGACCCGTCGGGCCGGCTCCGTGGGCGATCCCTCCGACATCACGGCCGTGGCCGAGCTCCTGGGTCGGCAGCCGGCCGGCGAGTTCGAGGTCGTCGTCCGGGGGGAAGGAGGGCGCCCCGCCATCATCGCCAACGCCCCGTTCCTCTTCGACGGCACCCCCATGCCCACTCGGTACTGGCTGGTCGACCCGGATCTGCGGGAGGTGGTGAGCAGGCTCGAGTCGACCGGCGGAGTCCGACAGGCGGAGTCGGCCGTGCCCATGGAGCAGATCGAGGCCGCCCACCACCGGTACGCACTCGAGCGGGACGCGCTGATAGCACCGGACCACGACGGTCCGAGGCCATCGGGGGGTGTGGGCGGGACGAGAAGAGGGGTCAAGTGCCTCCATGCCCACCTGGCCTGGTGGATGTCCGGCGGTGACGACCCGGTGGGGGCGTGGACGGCTGAGCGGATCGGTCTGCATCCGGCCTGACCGATCAGAGGGTGGTCGCGGCCAGATCGTCGTGGTAGCAAGGGGACATGGACCCCGCCGGACCTGTGGCCGCCATCGACTGCGGGACCAATTCCACTCGACTGCTCGTCGTCGATGCCGGCGGTGAACCACTCGAGCGCCTCATGCGGATCACCCGATTGGGAGCGGGTGTGGACGCCACGGGCCGGTTGGCCAGCGATGCCATCGACCGGTGCCTCTCCGTACTGAGGGAGTATCGGGAGGTCATGGACAAGTTCGAGGTGGCACGGGGACGGCTGGTGGCCACCTCGGCCGCCCGGGACGCCTCCAACGGTGACGAGTTTCTGGCCGCGGCGGGCGACGTGACCGGTCTCCTCCCCGAGCTGTTGGTGGGAACCGAGGAGGGTCGACTGTCCATGGCCGGGGCGGTCTCCGATCTCACTCATGAGCGCGGACCGTTTCTGGTCCTGGACATCGGGGGCGGATCCACCGAACTGGTCACCGGCACGGGACCCGACGATCCCGAGCTCGCCGTGGTCTCCCTCCAGGTCGGGTGTGTTCGGGTCACCGAGCGGTTCCTGCACAGTGATCCTCCCACTCCGGCCGAACTGGCCGGAGCCGAATCGATGGTCGACGACCTGTTGGACCAGGCCGTCGACCATCATCCGCGCTTCCTGGCCGCCCACCGGCTGATGGGTCTGGCCGGGACGGTCACCACCCTGGCGTCGTTGCAGCTGGGCCTCGATGTCTACGACCGGAACCGGGTCCACCACGCCGTCCTGACCGCCGGGGACGTCTACGACTGGTACCGGACACTGGCGTCCGAGGTTCGTCAGGCCCGGCTCGACCGGGCCGGCATGGTCCCGGGGCGGGAGGACGTGATCGCGGGTGGGGCGCTGATTCTGGCTGCGGTGATGACCCGGTTCGGTTTCGACGAGTGCCTGGTGTCAGAGGCGGACATACTGGACGGGATGGCGGCGGGCTTACTGGCCTGACCTGGCGAAACACCGGAGCGAAGGGTGCCGGTCCGTCGGTGTTGCCGGGTTGGGGTGCGGCGCCCTGTCACGAATGGGGATCCGGCCGTGAGCGTGAGAAGATCGGTGATCCCGTTCACCGGTGGAGTTGCCGGGGCGGTCCCGATCTGATTCGAACTGCCAGTGTGGCGCCTATCCCCGACGTCAGGAGAGCATCGACTTGCCCACTCGTCAGGATCCAAAAAGGAGGGTAGGGGGCACCTTCTTCGATGAGCCGGACTCCGACGACGTCCCGAATGAGACGTACGCCGAAACATCACCGGGCGAACCAGCAGAGGAGCTCGCCCCCGCCCTCACATCCACATCCACCCCCACGTCGGCGGCGGCAAAGGCCGGAGTACTCCTGACGTTTGTCGGGTTCACCACGTTCATCTCGTTGATCTACTGGCCGGGGCAGATCGACCCCGACTCCATCGACGAGATCCATCAAGCCGCCTCGGGCCATTTCAACGATTGGCACGCCCCGCTGCTGGCGGCCCTGTGGAGGGGTCCGTACCTGTTGGGGCTCCAAAGCCCGGGTTGGGTCCTGGCCGCCGGGGTGTTCGTCCTACTGATCGGTCTGTATCTGATGTTGCGGATTCGATTCTCTCCGCCGTGGGCCACGACCATCGCCCTCCTCGTCTGTGCCTATCCGCCCGTCTTCTCGTGGGCGGTCCATATCAGTCGAGATGCCTGGTTCACCGCCTTCTTCCTCTGTGCGTTCGGATTTGCGGCTCGCATCGTGCGTACCGGGCGGGACCATCGGTCCTTCAATGTGGCTGCCTGCCTGATCGCTGCGGCGCTCGCAGATGCATGCCGGCAGAACGTGTTGCCTTCTCTGGTGGTGCTCTTGGTGGTGCTGGTGGCCGCCCTGATCCCGGCCGGTCGGCCCCGAAGGTGGTTGGTGTCCATAGTCTCGGGGGTGGCGCTGGGCATCCTTCTCTTCGTCGTGCAGTTGGGAGCACTAAGCGCAATCGGAACAACCCATCTCCACCCGGAACAGAGCACTTACACCTACGATCTGGCCCAGCTGTCCAAGATGGAGCACAAAGACCTCTTCCCCCGTCAGGATCTGATACGCGGGAGGAACACCGGTGCCGCCCTCGACGCCGTCGAACCGGGCACGTACGACGTGCTGGTGTGGGGGAGTAAGCCCGTCATCAAGTTCCCCCTCAAAGAACGATCGGTGGGCGTCCTTCGCAGCCGATGGGAGTCGGCGATCGTGCACGATCCAGCCGGCTATCTGCGCGAGCGTCTGGCTCTGGCCGAAGCACAGCTGGCCATCACGCGGCCCTCATTGTGGGTGTTCGAATGGCCACCTGATCCGACTGGATTTCGCCCCGTCTCCTCGACACTCCGAACGGTGGGGGTGGACTACCTGAAACCGTTCTCCATCAATGACAACAACACGACCGGAGGACCGCTGTACACCGCGTGGGTGTACGTCCTCCTGCTCGGCATCTCGATTCCGATCCTGCTGCGCAGAAGGCGGGCGGGCGACTGGGTCGTGGCATCGGCCGCCATCAGCATGCTGATCTACGAGGTCTCCGTGTTCTTCACCGCGCCGGACCTCGAGTACCGATTCGCCTATCCCATGGTGGTGATGGCCACCGTGATCGCGCCGATGCTGCTCCCGTATCGCACGAAGGAGATCGTCGCTTCGGGTTCGGTCGACGTCTCTGCCGCCGACGACCGAACGCCCCCACCCGTCCGCACCGGTCCGTGGTGGAGCAGGTCCACCCGACCGCCGCGCACCTGGCCCCCGTCACCGGACCCGGTGGTGTCGACGGAACTGACTTCCGGCGACGGGTCGGTGGGAGCAGATCGGCCGTAGGCCGCGGTCGAGCCCGGAGCCGGTCACCGTGGGGGCCGGTCCGCCGATGATCCGTAGGCTCGTCGGCATCGGGGGTGCGAGGAATGGAGCACACTACGCTGGCCGTCGTGGCTACCGAAGGGCAGTCAGCGATCACCATGTTCGACGAGGCGGACACGGCGCGGCTGATCGCCGCGCTGGCAACTCGTTACTCCTCCGAGTTCCTCGACACCGACGAGGGCCGAAGAATCGCCCAGGCGGAGATCCACGAACGTCAGTACTGGTTCCGCGAGCGGTACGTACCCTGGATCCAGAGCGTGTTGCCCCTATCCGGTGCCCGAGGCCCCGCGGTGGGCCGAGGATCCGTAGGGGTCGGGTGAGAGGCTGATGGTCAGCGGTGCCTCGACCTGAGCGAGCCCGGTACTGAACAGACGGGCGTGCACGGCGAACTGCAGCTCAGCGAGGTCGATCGTGCAGGTGACCGTGTCGCGGCCGCCAGGCGAATGGGCCACGAGGTCGACCTTGTCCAAGACCTGGTCGTAGGCCAGGACGTCCATCTGGGCCACGGTGCCGTCGGCGCCCTCGAAACCCGACCAGTCCACCTCCATCTCGAAGGTGTACTTCCCGGGTCGCAGGGCCATGGAAGGACCCAGCATCACGCAGCCCCACCGGTCCTTCTCGAGGCGGACCCCGGGGCGGCCGTCGGCCAGCGTCACCGCTGCGCCCTCCATCAGTTCGATCCGGTTGACCCGCTCCTCCCAATTGGCCGCGAATACGGACCGAATGGCCCGGCTCAGCGCGGGGACATCAGGGTCGCCGATCTTGCGTGCCTCCACCCACCAGATGAAGGAGTCAGCCGGCCGCGTCGACGCCAGTACCATGCGCCCGAGGACCTCCTTGGCTCCCTCCGCTGTTCCATCCGGACCGAGGTCAAACAGGGCCCCGTCCTTTCGGCACAGCCACAGACCCTTGACGGTCTGAACCTCGAAGCCGGCCAGCGTGAGCAGCATCCGGGCCTCGTCGGGGGTCAGCTCGACGGTGTGCTCGCTCATACTCCATCGATAGGCCGCGGTGATGTCCCGATTGGGGCTGTCGAGGACGAGCCATCCGCCGGTGCGCAGGACCCGATTGGACTCGATGAGAAAGGCCTCGACCTGGTCGGGCCACAGGTGTTCGATGTTCTGGCCGGAAAAGACCAGGTCGACGGAGCCGGAGCTGATGGCCGCCACTCCCTCCGGACCGGCCACGTCCGCCTCGACCCACTCGACGTTGTCGGGCAGGACGGGAGGTCTCGGTGTGTAGGCCTCGACGCCGATGTGCCGGGGGACATGGCCATAGGCCTTCTCGAACCAATCGAAGTACCACAGACCGTTCGCACCGACGCTGAGCACCGTGTCGAAGTGGGCCGGCATGTCGGCCAGGGCAAAGGTCCGGGCCTGGTGCAGCGAAGCGTGCAGTTCGGTGAATTCCTCGGGGAGCCCACCGGGCGAATCGGACACTGGGAGCAGATTAGCTCAGGGCCGTGCCGACCACGGGCAAAACCGGATCCGTTTCCGAGGCCAGCCAACGGATCAGCAGAACCCGCTCCGCCTCACCGCCGGACGACAGGCCAGAATGTAGTCTCACCACATGGAGTCTCCGAGTGCAGTCATCGACTCAGTTGCCAGCTCCGATGGGGTCGAGTCGAAGGAAGGGTCGCATCGATCCTGGTCAGAGGCCATCTGCTGTCCGGTGTGCCACGACAGTCCTCGGCAGATCCGCCTGGTCGAGGACACCGAGGGCCGGTTCAAGGAGGGCCAACTCTTCTGTGACCGCTGTGGGCGCGTGGTAGCGGTCGTCCAGCAGTTCAAGTATGACTTCCACGTAACCGACGTGGTGCCCCTCGTCGAGGACGAGGGGGGCACGAAGGTGGTCGCGGCCACCGCCGAGCGTCGGATCCCTGCGGACGCCGACGACATCTCGCGGACGTCGAGGTGGCATGAGGCCCCACCGCACTTCATCCACACCGAAGGGGCCACCGGTGACACCTGCTCGTTCTCCGGCCGATTCACCGACGCCATCATCAGATTCATGCATCAGCCCCGCGGTGGGGTGGTGGACGTCTTCGTCGACGACCGCCTCACCGCGTCCGTCGATCTGTACACGCCGGAGGGGAGCTTCATCGAGCCGGCGGTGGCCGCCACCGACCTGTCGGTGGGGCCGCACACCCTCGTGTTCGCGTCGCGTGGGACGGCCGATGAGGCCTCGGCGGGAACAGAGGTGATCGTCGATGAGCTGGTCCTCTACGGACCTCCCGAGCTGGAGGGGTTCGCTCCCGCCGGTCCCCTCAATTTCGGCAATCCGTACAGCCGCTTCATCGAGGAGTACACGGACCGCGCTGCTCCGGACGAGCTCGTCCTCGAGGTCGGGGGCGGCGACCGTCGCTACTGCCGCCCCAACCACGCCAACTTCGAGTACCTGAAGTTCGAACTGGCCGACATCTACGGTGACATCCACTCGCTCCCCTTCGAGGACGGCGCGTTCGCCATCGTGCACAGCCAGGCCGTGTTCGAGCACCTGGCCGACCCGCAGGCCGCGGCCAAAGAGCTCATCCGGGTGACCCAGCCCGGGGGTCTGATCATCACCGAGGTGGCCTTTCTCCAGCCACTCCATGCCGTCCCCTTCCACTTCTACAACATGACGCTGTGGGGGGTGGAAGAGTTGTTCAAGTCCTGTGAACTCCTGGCCTCGGACTGGTTCGGTCCTCTGTCCGAGACCGTGACGTGGCTGCTCTCCGCGGCCAACCTGACACCCCGGATCCCCCCGGAGCAGCTGGCGCGGATCAAAGCGG
This sequence comes from uncultured Acidimicrobiaceae bacterium, assembly GCA_963756515.1. Taxonomy (GTDB): domain Bacteria; phylum Actinomycetota; class Acidimicrobiia; order Acidimicrobiales; family RAAP-2; genus Bog-756. The sequence continues at coordinate 209,314 of CAVWNV010000011.1, read as the reverse complement.
ACTTCGAGTCCTTCGACGAGATGATGACCCACGACGACCTGAAGCCGGTGGCCTCGGGGGTCCACATCGCCGTGCGCAAGCCAGCCTGATCCCGCCCACCGCCACCGGACGCCACCCGGCGCCGTCACCGAACGCCACCCGGGGCCCGCCCGGCGCTGTCAGGGGGAGGGACGACTCCGAATGAGGGAGCGGTAGAAGGACTCGGCCCCCTCGATCATGGTCGGAACGGAGTAGCGCTGGTCGTAGAGCTTCCGGCCCCGACCGCCCATGTCGCTCCGGAGCGACGCCGAGGTGAGCAGCCGTTCGAGCGCGGTGGTGAGGGAGGCGACATCGTCGGCCGGGACCCTGATCCCGGTGACACCGTCCTCGACGATCTCGCGCATCCCGCCGACATCAGCGCACACCACGGGCTTCCCGAACATCATGGCTTCGATCAACATGAGGCCGAACGACTCGAATCGCGACGGCGCCACGAAGATGTCGGTGCCCTCGTACTGCCGGAGTAGCTCGTCGTCCCCCAGCCGACCGTGGAAGTGGACACGGTCGGCCAGGTCCGGCCAACGCTCCTCGAAGGCACGGCGGTAGGGGATGCCGTGGGGGCCCGAGAGCGTGTCGTCCCCGACCACGTCCAGGTGGAAGGCGATGCCCTTGTCGGCCAGCGTCGGCATGCACTCCAACAGGGTGTCGATGCCTTTGCGGCCCTCGAGCCGGCCGACGAACAGTATGCGTACCCCGTCGTCGCCCTCGTCCAAGCCCGGGCCTCCCGGCTGACCACCCACGTGCGGTGCCACCGCCGGGCCGGCCGAGGTGGGGTCGGCCAGATCCGGCAGTCCGTGGGGGACGAGACCCAGGCGGTCGCGGCCCAGTGTGACGTCGTAGCTCGCCTCTATCTCGTCGACGACGGCAGTGCCACAGGCCAGGTAGCCGTCGGCATGCCGGTAGACGTACTCCTCGAGATCGACCAGCGCCGGCAGGACGTCGTCGCCGGCCTCGACGGCACCCTGCATGGCCGGATCCATGGTGAGCACGGTCTTGAGCGGCGTGTACAGGCCGACCACCACGCAGAACCTGCCGTCGAGCAACGCCGCCAGTCCCTCGGAGTCCCAGTTGGGGGACTGGACGACATCGATGGCACGCATGCCGTCGATGCGGACCAACTCGTCGAGGAGCGATGCCGAGTGGTCCCAGATGTGGGGCGGAACGGTGATGTCGGGCGGCAACGGGTGGTCGCGGGCCACGATGCGATGGACCCACACGCCGTGCTCGAGGTCGACCCGGTCGTGGTCCACGCCCTTGGTCAGTACCCGGACGACATGTCCCTCCGCCGCCAGCCCTTCGGCCAGCGAATGGATGACCCGTCCGATCCCGTTCAACGGCACCGGGGGGTATTCCTGGGACAGGAAGCACAGGTGGAGTTTCGTGGCCTTGGGCCGCCGGGTGGCGAACGGGAGCAGTGGCTCGTCGTTGTCGAACCACTCGGGTGCCCGCTCCTTGTTACCCCCTTGCCGGTAGCGCTTGAGGGCCAGGTTGGAGGCGGCCACCAGGTCCTGTTCGAACTTGGTCTTGACCGCCGGTTCGTGCACGCCGCTCTCGAGATGCCGCCCCACGTCGGCGCGGGTCTCCTCGACGAAGGTGGCGTTCTGCGCGCTCACCTCGGCGAACGACGACGCCGGCAACCCGTGCTTCAGCCCGAAGTAGAAGCGGCTCTTCAACACCTGGTACCAGTCGCGGACCGCCCTCGACTCCTTGCGGATATCGCTGGGAAGGAACTTGTGGTAGACGAACCCGGTCTCCAGCGCGGCCACCACGAACCCCCGGTCGGTCAGTCGGAGGCAGACGTCGCCTTCGTCGAGGTAGTACTCGAACTCCTCGTCGAATCCGCCGATTTCGACGAGCCGATCGCGGCGGAAGGCACTGTTGGTGCCGATGGTGTAGGTGAACTGGACGGAACCGGGGAAGGCCAGCAGCAGTGTCGGGTTGGGGCACGGTGGGTAGTCGGGCCAGGCATTGCCGAAGCGGTCGGCCCGCGAGTGGAACACCTGGAAGGCGTGGCCGGTATGCCCGAAGACCGGCCCGCCGGCTGCGGCCACCTCATCCCATTCGAAGGCGGCGACGAGATCGTCGAGCCAGGCCGGGTCGGGATAGGCGTCGTCGTCGATGAAGGCCACGATGTCGCCGGACGAGTGTCTGATGCCGATATTGCGCGACTCGGACAGGTTCCGCCGGACGCATTGGGCCACCTTGATGCGTCCGGCGTAGGCGGTCAGCAGTTCGCTGGTGCTGTCGGTGGACGGGCCGTTCACGACCACCACCTCGAACTCGGGATAGTCCAGGAATTCGAACGACTCGAGGGCGAGGGCCAGGCTCTCAGCCCGATTGTAGGTATTGATGACGATCGAGACGCTTCGCCCCGTCATGACACGCCGGCGGCAGTGTCCAACGGGATGTTGACGACATCGGCGAACCACTCGGGCAGTCCGAGGTCGGAGTCCCGCAGCACGTCGGCCACGATGGTGAGGAAGTCCTGTTCGTAGCGCGACCTCGAGTAGGCGGCCAGATGGGTCGACACCGCCTGGTTCCACGCACTCAGGCGTAGGGGACCGGTGTCGGTGGGCAGGACGGGCTCGCCGCCGCGGTCCCGGGCGTCGCCTACCGCGGCGACGAACGCGGCGATCCTCTGCGACAGGGAGGTCACGTCCCCGGTCGGGTAGGTGGAGCCCAGTCCGCCCATCACGTTGGGGATGTTGCCGGCATCCGATCCGATCACGTAGCAACCGGAGCTCATGGCCTCGACGACGGGGACGCAGAATCCCTCGTGATAGGAGGGAATGACCAGCGCGTCGGCCCGACCGTACTGATCGGCCAGATCGTCGTCGGACGCGTCGACGAGGATGGAGAACCGCCCGGACTCCCCGTGGGTCGCCAGTGCCTCGTCGATGGCCGCCACGGTGGCGCTGTCGGCGAAGCGGATGCTCCCCACCAGGGTCAGGCTGAACCCGTCGACGCCCTCGTCCCACAGGGCTTCCGCCGCGGCCACGAGGTCGAGGATGCCCTTGGCCCGCACGAAGCGACCGACGAAGAGGAGCCGGATGGGCTCGCCGGCCCGGTCCGGAGTGTGCTCGGGGCTCCGCGGTGACGGTGCGACGGTGGCGGCGGGCAGGTGCAGGACCGACAGGTGGTCGGCTTCGAACCCCATCAGCAGGAGTTCGTCCCGGGTGAACTCACCGTCGGTGGCGACGTGGCTGGCCAAATTGAAGTTGTACCGCTCGAGCCACGAACGCTCACAGGCCAGTTTGACCTCGGGGTCGTCGACCATCCCCGGTGGGGTCGTGTTGTGGTCGATGACCAGCGACGGCCTGTCGCCGATGAGGAAGAGGGCGGTGATGAGCTCGTACCACATGGCGAACTCGAAGATGTGGAGATCGGCCCGGGCGAACTCCGGACTGCAGATGAGCTCGGTGATCCCGGACACGACCTTGATCGACTCATGGTGGCAGTCGCTGGCCAACGTGAACCCGGTGACCTCGACCGGGTAGCCGGCGTGGCGGAGGCCCGTGAAGAGCTTCAGCTTCTCGAGGAAGCTGGTCGAGACGGCGTCCCGCTGGAAGCAGACCCCCGTGTAGACCGCGATCCGCAGCGGCTCACCGTGGCCAAGACCGTTGGTCGAGCTGGCAGACACCGGAACTGCGTTCAATCCAAGGGGGAGAGGCGTCGGGTCGCTTCCACTTCCATCTCGAGGCAGTCCCCGTTCGGCCTCCCGAACTCGCGCACCTTGACCTCGGTGAGCCCCGCCTGCTCCAACAGCTCTGTCAACGAGTCCTGCGAGTAGCCGGCGAAGTGAAAGTCACCCTCGTACTCCTGGCCGCCGTAGACCACGCCGATGAACTGGTCGAACGGCATGCGACCCGTCGCCACCTCGTCCACCATCGACTGGATGTCGGGGACGATGGCCACGAGGGTGCCGCCGTCCTTGAGGAGTGAGATCCAGGCCGGAAGGATGGTGCGCCGTAGCTCCTCCCTCGGGAAGTGCTCCAGCACGTGGGAGGAGAAGATCTCTGTGAGCTCCCCCGGCTCGAATGGCAGCTCCTTGATGTCGGCGACGACGTCGATGCCGGGCAGGGGCCGGAAGTCGACGTTCAGATAGCCGTCCACGGGAATATGGCCGGCCCCGACGTTGAGCCGGATCTCCTGGCCCATCGCCTGCAGCTTCTCCTCGTTGAGGATCTCCGGCTCGATGCGCTCCCGGGGCTCGATGGGGCTCGAGCCGTAGCGCTGCTCGAACAGGACCTCCTCCCTGATGAACTCGTTGCGCTTCTCGAGGTAGGCCAACCCCTCGGCCAGGGTCTGGACGGTTCCGTCGAGGCGGACGACGGTGTTGTTGAGCGAATCGGCCTGGCGGAGTCGTCGCTCCTGATCACGCGCGGCGGCGTTCTGGGAGGCGATGGTGTTCATCACCGTCGGCAAGTAACGACTGAATGCGGCCAGGTCGGCCTGGAATCCGGCCACCTGCGCCTCCAGCGTGGCCAGCCGGCCCTCGATGCCGACAGACGAGGCGGCGATGCGCTCGTCGGCACGCTGGTCGATACGGGCGTAGAGACGAGAGGTGGCAGGCCTCGCCATTCGTTTAGCAGCGCGCTTGAGGATCGATCACTCGCTTTCAGGCGGCAGATACGGGGCCGGGATCACAGATGGTCGTCCCACAGGAGGGAGTACTAACGTCACCACGGTAGGGAAAGAATAGCCCACAACCGGTGGAATGGGATCGATTGGGACGGGGGTGGACCACCACGCTCCGTCGCTTATCGGCCGCGGAGCAGGACGCCTCGGGGCTCGGTATCAGAGGGCGCCGCCGGGCCGGTTCGCTCCGGGAGGCGTGGCGACGACCCGGCCACCGGAACGGCGAGAGTCGGGTCGATCGGCCGCCACGCCTACCGGCGGACTTCCCAGTCCGGGTCGCGTCTGATCTACCATGCATCCGTGGGCACTTGCGGTGTTAAAAGTGTGGCCGGGATGGGTTGCATCCCTCTCCCGCGGTCGAGTTCGGAGCGCTCGTGGGCGCTTCGGGACCGAGCCGCGCTGTCGGTCGGGTGATGATGAGTCCCAGCTTGCGTGCGCCGGTGGTGCGCTCCCTCGAACTACCGGGCTGGAGGGTGCGGCTGGCCACGCTGGTCGAAGGAGATTACGAGGCCTGGTATTCGGTCCGGGCCCGCTGCCGCAACTGGCTGGTTCCCTGGGAGCCCCGGTCCAAGGGTGCCCCGGTGGCGCCGGAGGACTCGGCCAGCTTCGCCGCCCGGTGCGCCATGCGGGAGCGGGAGCGTCAGCTGGGGAGCGGGTTCGGGTTCGGGATCTTCTTCGAGGGCCGGTTCTGTGGGGAGATCACCCTGTCCTCCATCCAGCGGGGTCCGTTCCAGAACGGCGCCATCGGCTACTGGATCGATGAGGAGATGGCCGGCTCCGGCCTGGTTCCCGAGGCGGTCGTGGTGGTCTTGCAGTTCGCCTTCGAGACCCTCCGCCTCCACCGCATCGAGGTGGCCATCATCCCCCGCAACGTGGCCAGCCGGCGGGTGGTGGAGAAGCTCGGCCTCCGCAACGAGGGCGTGGCCCTCGGCTACCTCGAGATCAACGGCGAGTGGGAGGACCACGTGCGGTACGCCATGACATCCGAGGAGTGGACCAGCCGTGGCCCCGAACTGCGGATGGCCTGGCTCAAGCGAAACTGAAGCCCTAGGCGTCGACCCCCCGGACCACGGCGGGCGAGTGGCGGAAGAACTGCTCGACGTCCCGTTCGTAGCGGTAGGCGGGCTCACCTTTGCCGGTGGCCCGGCGCAGGTTGTTGGCCCGGGCGAAGCTCTCGACCGCCCCGGCGCTGGTGTAACCGTACTCGAAGCCCGCCTCCACCAACCGCGAGGTGTCCACCCCCCGTCCGTACCGGACGAGGCTTTCCATCTCGGGCGGGAACTGGATCCGTCCGATCCGTTGCAGCGGGGCCACGAAGGCCCGTGGCCTGAACGGCGGTAGCGGGAGCAGGAAGGCGCCACCGATGGAGGCCACCTCGCTCCAGGGGAGCTTGCCCGCCCCGGCCACGTTGAACACCCCGGGGAGCCGGTGCCCGGTGACGAACTCGAGGGCCCGGACCACGTCGTCCTCCTCGATGAACTGGACCAGGGGGTCGAAGCCGGCGATGCAGGGCAGCACCCGCCGGCGCAGGTCGTAGCTGACCGGGGTGATGATGTCGGTTCCCAGCACATTGGCGAAGCGGAGCACCGTCACCAGCAAGTGGGGATTGTCCTCGGCGAAGTCCCGCACCAACGACTCCACCTCGATGAGCGATCGCTCCACGCGGGTCCGGACCGGGCCGTTGTGGGTGTCCTCTTCGCGGAACCAGGTCGGATCGTTCTCGGAGGCCCCGTAGACATGGGTCGAGGACTTCACCACCACCTGGCGCACCGACGAGCCGGCCGTACCCGCCGCGGCCAGCAGGTTGAGGGTGCCGATGACGTTGATCTCGTGCAGGACCCGGGCCGACACGTTGATGGAGTTGGTCTCGAGGAAGGTGTGCACGATGGTGTCCACCTGGGTGGCCCGGACGATCCGGTTGAGGATGGAGTACTTCTGGTCGGAGCGGACGAACTCGGTGCGCTCCAGTGGCACCCTCGGCTCGTTGGCCCCCAGTCCCAGGATCATCTCGACGTCGGGCTCGCCCTCCAGGGCCTGGGCCATGCGCCCGCCCCAGAAGGTGTCCAGCCCGGTGATGAGGACCCGCCGTCCCACCGCTCAGCCGAACCAGACGCTGCGGCGGACCCGCAGCATGTCGTGCAGGTTGTCCTGCAGCGTGGACCGGATGCTCTCCGCCTCGTCCATGACCCGGCTCCTCGAGTAGCGGTCCTGGCCCGGCTCCACGTCGAAGGTGATCGGATCGAGGACCCGCAGCTTGAACTTGGTCGGGAAGTAGGAGACGTAGCCCAGTGGTCCCATCAACAGGGCATTGGCCGTGACCGGAAAGTAGGGGAGCTTGAGCGCCTTGGCCACGGCCGGCAGCCGGAACAGGATGGGCATGGACTCCTCGGCCCCGACCACGGCGATGGGGATGATGGGCACACCGGCCCGCATGGCGATCTCGACGAACCCGCCCCGCCCGAAGCGGCGGAGCCGGTAGCGGTCGGTGTACGTCTTCGAGGTGGCCTTGGTCCCCTCCGGAAACACCAGGGCCAGCTGCTGCTGATCGTGGAGGAGCCGGTAGGCGTTGTCGGGGTGGGCGGGCACGCCCCCGGTGCGGGACCACAGGGTGCCCACCACGGGGATGGTGCGGAAGAAGTAGTCGGCCAGGCCGTAGACGGGCCGGCCCAGTTCCTGCTCGATGCCGTGCATGATGGCCGGAGCGTCGGGGGGAATGGCGCCGGCGTGGTTGGCGATGAGCAGGGCTCCACCGTGGGCGGGGATCTTCTCCAGCCCGTCCCACTCCACCCGGAACCAGTAGCGGTACACCGGGTCGTACAGGCGGCGCACGATCGACCGCATGTGCTCGGACCGGCCCCACTCGTCCACGTCGGAGCGCCGGGGGTCGGGTGGACCCTCGTCCACGAGGGGGGGGCGGGCCACCGGCAGGATGGACACCGACGCCGTGGGGTCCTCGGGCCCGATGCCGTCGATCACCGGGCCCGGCGAGCTGTCCACGACGGCGCTCTCGAAGGACGGGCCGTCGAAGGCGGGCCCGGTGCGGCCGGGGTGCGGGGTCGGGTCGACTGGGTCCGCGCTCACCCGGGTCATGGTACCGCTGTCGAACTCACCCCATCCCGGCGGTCACGGCGTCAGTCGACCCGACAGGGGACCCAACGCCACCAGGGCGTCGATCGACATGGTCCGCCTGGCCACCCCCTGGGCGTCGAACTCGGCCCGCAGGGCCGAGAAGACCATGGCCACCCCGGCCGCATCGACCAGGGGTAGCAGCACGGTCACCGAGGCCTCGCCCGCCACCAGTGGGACCGGCGCCCCGTCCAGGGTGGAGGCGACCACCGGCGCCACCCGTTCGACGAGGCCAGCCGAGCCCGAGCCCGAGCCCGAGTCCGAGCCCGACGGGGCATGGCGAACCACCACGGCCGGGACCGGCGGCGTGGCCAGGAGACCGAGCCGCGATCGGTAGACATCGGCCAGCATGGTGATCGAGTCGTGGAGGGGATGGATGGTGCTGCCGGGGACGTTCTTCCACTGCACGGGTACCTCGGTGGTGTGGAGTCCGAGCCGTCGGGCCCGGGCCAGGATCTCCACGTCGAAGGCGAACCGGTCGATCCGCACCAGGTGGAACAGGAGCCGGGCGGCCGGTGTCCGGAAGGCCTTGAATCCGCACTGGGTGTCCTGCAGCCCGAGTCCGGTGCCGGTGGTCACGAACCGGTTGAAGAGTCGGCCCATCGCCGCCCGCACGGCGTAGGTGCCGTCCACCATGGAGTCGACCAGGGCCCGGGACCCGATGGCCACGTCACTGGTCAGGAGGGCCTCCCGCAGGGACGGGACGGCCCGCGGGTCGATGGCCATGTCGGCGTCCATGTGGGCCGTGTACGTCCCGCGGGCCAGGGCCACGCCGGTGCGGACGGCCGCGCCCTTCCCCCGGTTGGCCGGCAGGCTGACCACGCGGTGGTGGGGTACGCCGGCCAGCAGGTCACGGGCCACGTCAGCGGTCCCGTCGGTGCTGCCGTCGTCGACCACCACCACCTCGGTCCGTTCCAGGTCGACCGCCCCGTCGGCCACGGCGGCGTGGAACCGGGCCATGCCGGCCGGCAGGCGGGGGGCCTCGTTGAAAGCGGGGACGATGATGGTGAGTTCGAGCGTCATGGGAAAGGTCCGACACTAGGGGCACGGCCGGCGGGCCAGGTCTCGCCCTAGCGGGGGTCTCGTCTCGGCGGGCCACCATCGGGGCCGCACGCCGACCGGGTCCCGGCCGGGGCGGACCGATCGGCCCGCTACGGCCGGGCCGCCCCGACGATCCCCGCGTACCAGATGGGGTCGTAGGTCACGAAGGTCCCGGTGTGGGCGGCCTGGATGATGGTCCCGTTCCCGTAGGGGGTGGGCTGTCCGTCGAGATAGGGCCCGACGTACATGACCACGTGGTCGATGCCGCTGCCGTCGAGGTCGAAGAAGATCAGGTCGCCGGGCCGGAGCTCGTTCAGGGGCACGTGCGGGAAGGCGGCGTACTGGTCGGCGGCCGAGTGGTCCATGGTCACGCCGGCCTGGGCCCAGGCCAGCATGACCAGCCCCGAGCAGTCCACCCCGGCGAAGCTGGCCCCACCCCACACGTAGGGGACGCCCATGTACTTGATGGCGGCGTGCACCGCGGCCAGCCCGGCGGCGTTGTAGGTGCCGCTGGCCGACACGGTGACCCCGCCGGGACCGCCGGCGATGGTGGCCGCGGTGGTGGCCGCCTGGTTGGCGGCGTTGGTGGCGCTGACCGCGGCCGAGCTGCCGCCGCTGAGGGTCGTGGCCACCTGGGCCGCCTGTGAAGCCTGTGACGCCGCGGCCTGGGCCGCGGCCGGGGTGGTGGCGACGGCCGCCGTCTGGGCCTCCGCCGCGGCCTGGGCCGCGGCCTGCTGGGCGATCTGGGTGGCCAGGTTGCCCTTGACCTGGGCCAGGGTGGCCTGGGACTGGTCGCTGAGGGTCTGGGCACTCTGGCGGGCCTGGTCGACCACGGTCAGCTGGCCGGACTCGGTCTGCTGCTCGCCCTGCAGTTTGGTCTGGACCGCCACCAACTTCCGCTGTCCGGCCTGTACCCGGGCCACGTCATCGGCCACCTTCGTGGTGCCGACCTGCTCATAGAGGGCGCGGGTCTGGGCCGCGCTGGTGGGGGAGGCGAAGAGCGCGGCCACGGCGCTGGACGAGGTGTCGCCCATGTAGTCCTGCACGGCGTCGGCCCGGAGGTGGGCGCGCTCGGTGGCCAACCGGGCCTTGGCCGAGTCGATGGAGACCGTGGTCGTCTGCAGTTGGGCCTTGGTGGAGTCCAGGTCCACCTGGTCCTGGTTGTACTGCTCGTCGGTCTGGTCGAGGACGGCCTGCTGCTGGGAGATCTGGGCCTCGAGGGCGGTCACCTGGGCCTCGGCGTTGTCGATCTGGGACTGTGAGTCGGAGGTGGTGCTGGTCGAGGCGGACGGCCCCGCCGTCGACGGGCTCGAGGCCGACGGGCTCGAGGCCGGGGCCGGAATGGAGCTCGATGTCGGGGTCGGGCCGGATCCGGCGTCTCCGGCCGCTCCGGCCGACGGCCCGAAGCCGAGGACACCGACGGCACCGACCAGGGCCAGGGTCAGGACCGCCGTCCACGTACGTCCCCGCCGGCCGACACCGCGCCCGGAGCCGGTCGATGCCGCGGGCCGGGACGCCGCTGACCCGTGGTGCGCAGACACCCGGGTGACGTTACCGGTATCGGTCCCGTCCGAAAAGGGGGTACTCAGTGCCTCGGCCCGCGGGCCGTACGATCCCCTGCCCTGTAGTCGTTGCTGCCCCATCATCCAGTCTCCATCGGCACCAGGGTCCGGCCCTGCGGCCCGGTGGGTTCGGTTGCTACCTGTATCGGTGCTGGATCCAGTCACTAAGTTGCTGGTTGTATCGGCAACTGGCCGCTGGAACTGGAGGCCCCATGGAGGACGGAGTGATCGAGGTCCGCGGCGGCCCCGTCCGGGGCGTGCGCCGCAGGGGCCTGTGGTCGTTCTCCGGGATCCCCTATGCCGCCTCGCCCGCTGGTCACCGGCGGTGGCGCCCCCCGGCCCCGCCCGTGCCGTGGACCGGCGTGCGGGAGTGCGATCGGTTCGGACCGGTCGCACCGCAGGTGGCGGGCATGATGGAGACGGCCCTCGGGGGCGAACCGGAGCAGAAGTCCGAGGACTGCCTGAACCTCAACATCTGGACGCCGGGCCTCGACGAGGGGCGCCGCCCGGTCATGGTATGGATCCACGGCGGGTCCTTCGTGTCCGGATCGGGATCGGGAGGCCTCTACCGCGGCGGCACCCTGGCCGGCGAGGGGGACGTGGTGGTGGTCACCATCAACTACCGGCTGGGCATGCTCGGGTTCCTGGCCCACCCGGCGCTCGAGGACCCCGACCAGAGCTGGCTGGACGGCGAGGCGTGGGGGGGCTTCGGCAACTGGGGCCTGGCCGACCAGGTGGCCGCGCTGCGCTGGGTCCGTGACCACATCGCCGCCTTCGGCGGTGATCCCGGCAACGTCACCGTGTTCGGCGAGTCGGCCGGGGGCATGAGTGTCTCGAGCCTGCTGGGTGTGCCGGCGGCCCGGGGCCTCTTCCACCGGGCCATCGTCGAGAGCGGGCCGCCCTATGCCTATCCGCCCGAACACGCCGTCTCCATGGCCGAGCAGCTGGCCGATCATCTGGGTGTGCCGCTGACCCGCGCCGCCCTCGAGCGGGTGCCGGCGGACGAACTGGTCCAGGCGGTGGTGCAGTTCGACCAGCGGGGTGGCCGGCGCGACGACTCCGGACTGCTCATGATGCCCGTGGTCGACGGTGGGATGCTCATGGAACACCCAACCGATGCTGTCGCCGACGGCTCGGTCTCGGGCGTGCCGCTGCTGGTGGGCACCACCCGCGACGAGTCGACCTTCTTCGCCGTCGGGGACCCGTCGCTCCGTGATCTGGACAACGCCGGCCTCCGCCGGTGGACGACGCGGCTGAGCCCCGACCCCGAGCGAACCGAAGCCCTCATCGAGGAGGTGACCGGCGCCCGGGCCGCCCGGGGCGAGCCGGTCACGCCCCGGGACCTGTGGGTGGCCATCTCCACCGAGTACGTCTTCCGGCTGCCCTCCGTCCGCCTGGCCGACGCCCACGCCGCCTCGGCCGCGCCGGGTGTAGGTACGTACTGCTACCTGTTCACCTGGGAGTCACCCATGTTCGGCGGCTACCTCGGTGCCTGTCACGCCCTGGACCTGCCCTTCGTCTTCGGCACCGTGGGCAATCCGGCCATCGCCGGCTTCACCGGTGGGGGTGAGGACGCCTCGGCCCTGTCGGTGCTCATGCGCCGGGCCTGGACCACGTTCGCCCGGACCGGCGTGCCCCCGGCGGAGTGGTCCAACTGGGATCCCGACCGCAGGCCCACCACGGTCCTCGGTCCCTGGCCCGGGGCCGAAGGCCTGGTGCACCAGGTCGACCGCCCCCGTTCCGAGGAGTTGGACGCGCTGGCCCGGCTGGTGCCGGAGCGGGTCTCGGGCTGATCCTACCCGTCCGGACCTACCCGATGCGTTGGGCCCGACGGGCCACCTCGGCCGGATCGGCGATGACGATGCGGCCCCGGGACAGGGTGACGAGGCCGTCGGCCTGGGCCTGACCGAGGACCCGGTTGACCGTTTGGCGGGTGGTGCCGGCCATGGAGGCCAGATCGTCCTGGGTCAGCGGGATGGCCTGGGACGGGTGACGGGCGTAGATGTCGGCCAGACGGGCCAGGCGGCGCATGACGCGCGTCTCGGCCGGAACATAGAGGGCGTCGAGCAGCGCCTGGGAGGTGGCCCGCAGCCTGGTGTCGAGCATGCGGGCCACCGCGGTGGCGGCGGGACGGTGGTGCTCCCACAGCGCCTCGAACTCGGCCAGCGAGAGGCGGAGGGTCTCGGTCCGCTCCAGCGTCACCACCGTCGCCGACCGCACCGATCCCTCCCCCAGCAGGGCCTGTTCGCCAAATGCGTCCCCGGGTCGGAGGACGTCGAGGGTGACGACGTTCCCCATCGGACTGGTGACGTGGACGGTCACGGTGCCGATGTCGATCAGGTGCATGCTGTCCCCGATCTCGCCCTCGTGACAGATGAAGGCCCCCTTGGGGTAGCGCTGCCGACGGCAGCGGGACAGGAACTCTCTCCGGTCGGAGTCCGGCAATGCCGCCAGCATCTGCCATTCCAACGTTGTGCCTCCCGCGTCGGGCGTCCCCGATTCTGGAGACTCTAACCCCGCCGACCCCGCCCACCCGGGTCAGGGGCGGTCCGTAACAGGCTGTTCACAGTGGGGCCGGACTAAGGTCGTCCGGCAGGTCCGACGGTGGCGGGCACCCTGTCGCCGCCGGTCACCGCCAGGCGACGGGGACGTAGCCCAATCGGTAGAGGCAGGGCGCTTAAACCGCCTCCAGTGAGGGTTCGACCCCCTCCGTCCCCACTCACCCCGGTGTTGTCTACCCCACGCCGTCGATCGACGTCACCGCCGCCCTCGGGAGGCCACGAGTCGCGGCCGCGCCGGGCGGTCATCGATCGACATCCCGGTTCCGCGTGGTTTCCCGGGAATTGTTGTAAAATAGCTACATCGGTGCTCGGCGGACCCAATCGGGGACAATTTGTATGTATTTAGAAACATTAATGAGTAAAGGTCCCTTATCAGGATATAATGTTACTAAATCACCACAATGGAGAGACAATGACCGATCCGGCCGGCGATCTCGGTGCCGCCATTCGTCGTGCCCGAAAAGAGTCGGGCCTCACCCAGTCCGAGTTGGGTGAGTTCGCCGGCGCCGACCGGTTCGCCATCGCCGCCCTCGAGCGGGGCCAGGTCACCACCCAGGTGAAGCGGCTGATCGCGGTTCTCGACGCGGTGGGCCTGGAGCTCACCGTCAACCCGCGCTCACGCCGTCTGGCGTCGTCGGGCGAGTCGGCGCCATCGGATCCCGGTGATCCCGTGCCGTCATGACGGAACGTCCCGACCTGGCCGTGCTCCTCCACGACCGGCACGTGGCCGACCTTGTCGATGCCGGCTTCGGGGATACCGCCCTTCGCTATACCTCCGAAGCGGTCGCCGACCCGGCCCGATCCCGTCTGTCTCTCTCGCTTCCCGTCCGGGGCACGCTCTATCCGGCCACGGGTGCCGCCGGCCGCTGGGTGCGATCGCTCCTTCCGGAGGGGCGGGCCTTGGCCTGGGCCGTCCAGCACTTCGGGATCCCGGAGGACGACCGCTACGGAATCATCGCCGCCCTGGGCGCCGACGTGGCTGGTGCCGTTCGGATCCTCGCCTCACCGGACGCCTCTGGCGAACGAGGTCACTACGAGCGGCTCTCGACGGCGGAGGTGACCGAGATAGTGCAGCGTGCGCCCGAGGAGGGTCTGGCCCTCGACCGCAGACGGGGTGTCCGACTGTCCCTGGCCGGGATGCAGGACAAAGTGCTTCTCCACCGGATCGACAATGACTACTTCCTGCCGATCGACGGAGCCCCTTCGTCACTGATCGTCAAGCCCGAGCCTCCGATCCGGGCCGACGGCCTCGATCTCTCCGGTCTGGCCACCAACGAGCTCTTCTGCCTGACGCTGGCTCGCCGATGCGGGCTCGGCTCGGCCGAGGCCAGGGTCGAGCGGTTCGGGGGAACCCCCACCCTGGTGGTGGTCCGCTTCGACCGATTCGAGCGTGACGGCCGGCTCGAGCGTCTCCATCAGGAGGACCTTCTTGCCGCCATGGGCCGGGACCCCCTGCTGAAGTACGAACAGGCGCTCGTGCAGCGTCGACAGCCGGCCGGCGGCTTCGCCGACACCGCCGCCGTGGTGGCGAGGCCCGGCCCGTCGCTGGCCGAGATGGCCGCTCTCCTGACCCATCATCTCGGTCGGGCCAATCTGCTGTCGTTCGTCGAGGCGGTGACCCTCAATGTCGTGATCGGCAATGCCGACAGCCACGCCCGCAACTACTCCGTCCTGCTTCACCCGACGGGAACCGTTGCGCTGGCACCGCTCTACGACCTCATCGCCACCCGGCTCTACGACGGATTGGACGCTGAGACGCCTCAACGGATCAACGGAAGGACTCAGATCGATGAGGTCCGTATCGATGACCTCGTTACCGAAGCCACGGGATGGGGACTCCCTCCCCAGATCGTCGAACGGCGTGTCTCGGACATGGTCACCGCGATCCAGACCAACCTCGAGGACGCCGCCGGCGAGTGCGTCGAGCGGGGCGGGGATCCGGACGTGGCGGGCGCCGTCGTGGATCTCGTGACGTCTCGGGTCGCCACGCTCGAGGGCTGAGGGTGGTCCCCTCCCGCGGCCCACCTCCTTGTCCTCAACCGGCGACGAGGCGGGCCGGAATGCCGTGGTCCAACGCCGCCGCCAGCAGTGGGGGGTTCTCGTCGGCGACGGCCAGACAGAGCTCGGCACCGAGGTGCTCGGCTGCGGCCGCCGCCTCCAGTGAGAGGAGGTTGAGGCGCATGCCGGTGTTGACGAGCCGGGCCATGGGCCAGGCCAGGTGGCGGAGCGGGACGAGGCCGACGGTCTCGGGAAGGGTCGTGAGGGCGCCGACGGCGGCCTCGGCCATGGACGTGGTGGCCGGCCCGAGTCGGCTCGACAGGGGACCGGTGACCCGGGGGCTGTCCAGGGCCCGGCACAGGCGGTGGTACCAGAGTCCGGTGGTGAACACCCGGGCCCCGCCCGGGCGCAGATCGGCCGGCTCGTCGTCGAGCAGGATGCGTAACAGCAGGTGGTCGTCGACCACCACGGTCGGACGGCTCACGCCAGGTCGGGCTCGTCCCCCACGACGTCGGCGACGAGGGTGGCGTAGCCGCCGGCGCTCTCGACGGCCTCCCCCAGCAGCGCGCGGAGGCCGCCCCGTCCGGCTGGGACGATGAGCAGGGCCCCGCCCAGGTCGGCGACCTCGACGGTCCCACCCTGGTCGAGGTCCCAGCGGTGCCGGGCCTCGGCCGGGAGGGCCATCTGGCCCCGATCGGAGACCTTGAACGGTGTGATGGTCATGGGCCCAGACTACTTGTCTACAAGGTGACTATACAAGTGTGCATTGTAGAACGAACCCCGGTGTCAGCTGCCGGCCACTCCCGTCGCCAGCGGCTCCCTCGGCTCCGGTCCGGTGGCGGCCGAACCGGCGGGCGAGATCCACACCCGCTCACCCGGGGACAGGCCGAGTTCGGTGGCGGCGCCGCGGCTCAGCTGGACCCAGGTGGCGCTGGCGTCGTCCATCGTGAGGTCCACCCGCACCTCGAAACCGAGGTGGGTGACCCGCTCCACGTATCCGGTGTGGTCGCCGGCGGCCGGGTTGCGGTGGATGACCAGGTCGTGGGGACGGACCCACGAGCCGCCCAGCTGGGTGGCGGGCCCCAGGAACTTCATGACGAACTCGTTGCTCGGATGGTCGTACATGTCGGCCGGGTGGCCGATCTGCTCCAGGCGACCCTCGTTGATGATGGCCAGGTGATCGGCCACCTCCATGGCTTCCTCTTGGTCGTGGGTGACCAGCACCGTGGTGACCGCCATCTTCTCGTGCAGCTCCCGAAGCCAGACCCGCAGCTCCTGGCGGACCTGGGCGTCGAGGGCACCGAAGGGCTCGTCGAGCAGGAGCAGTCGGGGCTCGATGGCCAGGGCCCGGGCCAGGGCCATGCGCTGGCGCTGGCCCCCCGACAGCTGGGAGGGGTGGCGATCGGCCAGGTGGTCGATCTTGACCAGGTCGAGGAGCTCGTCCACCTTCTGGCGGATCTCGTCCTTGGGTCGCTTCCGGATCTCGAGGCCGAAGGAGACATTGCGACGCACGGTGAGGTGGCGGAACGGGGCGTAGTGCTGGAAGCAGAACCCGATGCCCCGGTCGCGTACCGGTATCCCGGTGACGTCCTCGCCGTCGAACTCCACGGTCCCGGTGTCGGGCGCCTCGAGGCCGGCCACCACCCGGAGCAGTGTGGACTTGCCACCCCCGCTCGGGCCGAGCAGCGCGGTCAGGGAGCCGTCGGGCACCTCGAGGCTCACGTCGTCGAGAGCAACGGCACTTCCAAATCGCTTGGAGACTGATCGGATCGTGATCGCCATTTCGGCTTCCTCCCTTCCGTGTCGAGGTCGTGTTGCCCGGCTCCCAGTATGGCCAGCACGGCCAGGGCCAGGAGGGCCAGGATGACTGCGCCAGCGTAGGCGCCGACCAGGTTGAGGTTCTCCACGCCGTCGGAGATGAACAGGGTGAGGGTCTCGGTCCGGCCGGCGATGGCCCCGGACACCACCACCACGGCCCCGAACTCTCCGAGCACCCGGGCCGTGGTCAGGGTCACGCCGTAGGCCAGGCTGCGCCGGATGGAGGGGAGCGTGATCCGGCGGAAGATGGTGAAGGGCGACGCGCCCAGGGTGGTGGCGGCCTGCTCCTGATCGGTCCCGATCTCCTGGAGTACCGGCAGGACCTCGCGCACCACGTAGGGGAGTGCCACCGTGGCCGAGGCCATCACGATGCCGGGGACGGAGAAGATCACGTTGATGCCGGCCTGGGCCAGCGCGTTGCCGAACCAACCGGTCTTGCCGTAGACGAGGATGAGGGCGATGCCCACCACCACCGGCGAGACGGCCAGGGGGAGGTCGACGAAGGCGTCGAGGAGCCAGGCCCCGGGGAACCGGTGACGGGCCAGGATGAGGGCCACGCCCACCCCGAAGACGGTGTCGAGGGGCACGGCGATGAGGACGACCAGAAAGGTCAGCCACAGGGCGTGGAGGCCGTCGGGGGTGGTCACGGCGTCCCAGGCGGCACCGAAGCCGTGTTGGAAGGCTCGGTAGAAGACCGAGCCCACCGGCAGCACCACCAGGAAGCCCAGGTAGCCGAAGGCCATGATCCGCAGCGGCCACTTCCAGCGCCCGGTCATGGTGGCCCGGCCGTCATCGCGCCCTGGCCGTCGTGCCGCGCCGCTCCGCTCATACCGACTCGCTGATGTCGAAGTGGCTCCGGAGCAGGCCGATGCCCAACAGGACCACCAGGGCCGTCCCCACCAACACGATCGAGATGGCCGCCGCCGCCGACAGGTCGTCGCTCTGGGACAGGCTGTAGATCCACGAGGAGGCCACCTCGGTCTTGAACGGCACGTTGCCCGAGATGAGCACCACCGAGCCGAACTCGCCCATGGCCCGGGCGAAGGCCAGTCCGGCCCCGGCCAGCATGGCCGGGGCCAGGCCGGGGAGGATGATGCGCCACAGCACCCGGCCCGAGGAGGCCCCGAGCGAGGCGGCGGCCTCCTCGGTCTCGATGTCCAGCTCGGCCAGCACCGGCTGGACCGACCGCACGGAGAAGGGCAGCGTCACGAAGGCCAGGGCGAAGAGGATGCCCCACCGCGAGTCGGCCACGTTGAGGTGGAACGGGCTGTTCGGCCCGTAGAGGGTGAGGAGGGTGAGGCCGGCCACGATGGTGGGGAGGGCGAAGGGCAGGTCGATGATGGCGTTGACCACGGCCTTGCCCCGGAACTCGTCGCGGACCAGGACCCAGGCGATGACCAGGCCGGCCACGGCGTTGAAGGCCGCCACGGCCAGGGAGGTGGTGAAGCGTCAGCTTGAGGGCCGCCACCGCCTCGGGCTGGGTGACCGCCGACCAAAAGGCGCTCCACCCGCCCGAGAGGCTGTGGGTCAGCAGGGCGGCCAGGGGCAGGATGACCAGCAGGCTGAGATAGGTGATGGCCAGCATCGGCCCGGCCACCCGTCCCCACATCCGGGGGATCCGGCGACGCGAACCACCCGCCCCCGCCAGCGTGGCGGGGGCGGGGACGCGCTCGATCTCAGCTACTGGAGGTGGAGACACCGAGCCCCTGCTCGATCTTCGCCACGACACCGGTACTGGGCGTGAAGAACACCGTGTTGACCTTGGTCCATCCACCCAGGCTGTCGATGGTGAACAGCGTCTTCGGCTTGGGGAACTTGAACTGGGACGCCACCGACGGGAGCACCGGGCGGTAGCCCTGCTTGCCCCACACCTTCTGGCCGGCCGGCGAGAGCAGGTAGGCCACGAAGGCCTTGGCCGCGGCCGGGTTGGCCGCCTTGGTGGAGACGGCGATGGGGTTCTGGATCAGGATGGTCTGGGGCGGGGTGACGATGGAGATGGGCTCGCCCTTGCTCTGCGCGTAGAGGGCGTCGTCCTCGTAGTCGAGGAGCACGTCACCCTCGCCGGAGAGGAAGGTCTGCAGGGCGTTGGAGGCGCTGGACGGCTGAGCCACCGTGTTCTTGAGCATCTTGGTCAGGTACGCGGTGGCCTGGGCCTTCGACTTGCCCTGGTTCAGCTGGGCCCCGTAGGCGGCCATGATGTTCCACTTGGCGCTACCGGAGCTGAACGGGTTGGGCGTGATGATCTTGACGCCGCTCTTGATCAGGCTGGCCCAGTTGGTGATGTGGTCGGGGTTGCCCTTGCGCACGACGAAGGAGACGATCGAGTTGGTCACCATCCCCTTGGTGGGGGTGGCGCTCCACTTGGCCGAGACCAGGCCGGCCTTCACCAGCTTGTTCATGTCGGGAGCGAGTGAGAAGTTGACCACGTCGGCCGGCAGTCCGTTGGCCACCGCGGTGGCCTGGGAGCCGGAGGCCCCGAAGGACTGGGAGAAGGTCACCCCCGCACCGGCTTTGGTGGCGTTGTAGGCGGTGATCAGGGCGGCGTAGGCCGGCTTGGGGGTGGAGTAGGCCACGATGGCCACCGACCCCCCGGTCGCCGCTCCGGCCGAGGCCGGGATGGTGGCACCGACGGCGAGGGACAGCCCGAGAAGGGCCGCACCTGCTCCGATCCGGCGTTTGGTCGAGTTGAGGACGTTCCGTGGATTTCGCACCCCCTATTCCTGACTCTTCCAGTGGGATTTGTCAAGTAGCTAGGAATACTGTAATCGGGGGGAGGCTATGAGGTGCCATCAATAGCTATGGAATTTGTAGGATACCGGTCCGAGTTTTGGCGGAGGTACGGGCCGCCGAAAGAAATTCGGGAAATTCGCTAAAGGTCCGGTCGGAACGCGCCGATGAGGCAGAGGTCAGAGCTGTGGGGCACCGCTCACCGCCCGGCTCCAGGCCTGATGCCTGACGTCACTCCATTCCGTCGGGAGTGGCGCGCCCGACCGATCATGCGGTCAGTGGTCGGCCAGCGGCCTCGAGCGCCGACGCCTCGTGCGCTGGACGTAGATCCCCACGCCGGCGGCGGCGAGAACGACGGTGCCGATCACGATGCCCACGGTTCCGAACGCCAGGCACACGGCGCCGGCCACGACCAGTCCGGTGAGCGCCAGTCGGGCCGCGATCCGGTGCTTGAACCACGGGGACACGAACCGGCGCCGGTCGGACCGGCTCACGGCTCCTGTGCCCATGGCGGCCGACCGGGCCACCTGATTGTTTGGCACCAGTGCAGTCTAGGAGCGAGGACGCGCGCCGGCCGGCGGTAGCCCCACGGGCCGCTCCGGCCTCCCTGGCTAGCATCGGCCCGAGTCCGAACAGGGAGCGACAGCGATGGCACATGACCCGGTGGTGGCCGATACCGTCAGGGAGCGCGACAGCCTCGAGCCCCACTTCGTCCTGGCCGACCAGGACCGCCGCGCCGCCGATTCGCTGGCCGACTACCGGGGCCGGAACGGCAAACGGCCCAACGTGCTGGTCATCCTGTTCGACGACGTGGGCTGGGGTGACTTCGGCTGCTACGGCGGAGGGGTGGCCGTGGGGGCGCCCACACCCAACATCGACCGGCTGGCCCGCCGGGGCCTGCTGCTCACCTCGTGCTACTCGGAGCCCTCCTGCACCCCGTCGCGGGCCTCCCTCATGACCGGGCGCCTGCCCATGCGGCACGGGCTGCTCCGTCCCCCCATGTACGGCCAGCCCGGGGGCCTGGACGGCGAGGTGACCCTGGCCGAGCTGCTGTCGGCGTCGGGCTACGTGACCCAGGCGGTGGGCAAGTGGCACATCGGGGAGAACGTCGAGTCCCAGCCCCAGAACGTGGGCTTCGACGACTTCTACGGCTTCCTGTCGGTGTCGGACATGTACACCGAGTGGCGCGACCCCAACTTCTTCCCCGAGATCGTCTACAGCGAGGAGCGCACGCGGTGGGTGGAGAACCTGCCCTTCAACAAGTGCTTCGTCCACGCCGTGCGGGGCGGCGAGACCGAGAACGTGGAGGAGGTCACCGTGCCCGTCCTCTCCCTCCTGGACGAGAAGTGGGCCACCTACTCCCTCGAGTTCATCCGCCGGATGGCCGAGGAGCCGGCCGACCAGCGCCAGCCCTGGTTCCTCTACCACTGCACCCGGGGAGCCCACTTCGACAACTATCCCCACGAGCGGTTCCTCGGGTCGTCGCCGGCCAAGCATCCCTACAAGGACACCATCGTCGAGCTCGACGACATCGTGGGCCGACTGGTGGCCGAGCTCGAGGCCTCGGGCCAGATGGAGGACACCCTCATCTTCCTGTCCTCGGACAACGGCCCCGAGATGGAGACGTGGCCGGATGCCGCCTACTCGCCCTTCCGCAGCGCCAAGGGTTCCACCTGGGAAGGCGGTCAGCGGGTGCCGGCCATCGTGACGTGGCCGGGCATGATCGGGCCCGACCGGGCCACCGACGGCCTGTTCTCCCAGATGGACCTGTTCAACACCGTCCTGGCCCTGGCCGATATCGAGGAGTCGGTGCCGACGGACCGCTACATCGACGGGGTGGACCAGACCTCGTTCCTCCTCGACCCCGACGGCGAGTCCAACCGCAAGTACCTCTACTACTGGCTGACCAACGTGTTCTCGGCCCTGCGGGTGGGGGAGTGGAAGTTCATGGTCGCCTCGACCTCCGACGACGACCGGGACTGCTTCAACCTGGGCGGCTTCACCGGGGTGACCCAGAAGTACTCGCACGGCCGGCTCTACAACCTCTACCTCGATCCCAAGGAGAGCCACAGCTACATGATCCGGAAGCTGGCCTACATCGACAGCTTCACCAGCGGGATCCGTGACCACTTCATCACCTTCGGGCACTACCCGCCCAAGCAGCCCATCGCCGCCATGAGCTGAGCCGGACGGGCCTTCCGGGACCGGTCGCGAGTACCATCGGGGACCGCTGCACCAGCCCCTTCCGTGGTGTGGCCGGAACGCTCCGCCGGTACTCGACTGCAGGGGACTCGCATGCTCTACCAGGCCTATCAGGCGCAACGGGACCTCACCGCCCCCGCCCGGGCCCTGGCCGGCCTGGCCTCGTGGTCCCTGGGCGAGCTGCCCGACCGCTTCACGCAGAACCGGCTGGCCCGCCGGTTGTCGGCCGGCTACGAGATGGTGGGACGGGCCCGGCTCATCCACGAGCGCCCCGCCTTCGGCGTCGACCACGTGATGGTCGGCGACGAGCTGGTGCCGGTACGGGAGGAGGTGGTCCTGTCCACCCCGTTCTCCTCCCTCCTGCACTTCGCCAAGGACATCGACGAGCCGCAGCCCCGGGTGCTGCTGGTCACGGCGCTGGCCGGCCACTTCTCCACCCTGCTCCGGTCCACGGTCCGATCGCTCAGCGCCGACCACGACGTCTACGTCACCGACTGGCTCAACGCCCGCGACGTGGGCGTCGAGCACGGGCGGTTCGGCCTCGACGACTACATCGGCCAGGTCATCTCGTTTCTCGAGTTCATCGGCCCCGGCGCCCACGTGCTGTCGGTGTGCCAACCGTGCCCGGCCTCGCTGGCTGCCACCGCCGTCATGGCCGCCACCGACAACCCGGCCCAGCCCCGCAGCCTGACGCTCATGGCCGGCCCGGTCGACACCCGGGTCAACCCGACCAAGGTCAACGACCTGGCCCACTCCAAGCCCCTGCGCTGGTTCGAGGACAACGTGATCACCACGGTGCCCCTCCGCTACCCGGGCGCCATGCGCCGGGTCTACCCGGGGTTCCTCCAGCTGTCGGGGTTCGTGTTCATGAACCTCGAACGACACGTCAAGCAGCACATCGAGCTCTACAACGACCTGGTGCGGGGCGACTACGAGGAGGCCCGGACCATCGAGGAGTTCTACGACGAGTACTTCGCCGTGCTGGACATGCCGGCCGAGTTCTACCTCGAGACCATCGACCGGGTGTTCCAGCGGGAGCTCCTGGCCCAGGGGGCACTCACGTGGCGGGGGCAGCCGGTCGACCCCGGGGCCATCCGCCGCACCGGTCTCCTCACCATCGAAGGGGAGCGAGACGACGTGTGCGGCGTGGGCCAGACCATGGCGGCCCAGGCCCTGTGCTCGGGCATCCGACCGGCCCGCAAACGCCACCACCTCCAGCCCGGCGTGGGCCACTACGGGGTGTTCAGTGGCAGCCGGTGGGAGAGCCAGGTGTACCCCATCGTGCGCAACTTCATCGCCGCCAACGACGTGGCCTGACCCACCTGGGTGGAGGACGCCACGATCGCCACGCCTCCGGTGTGAGCGAGTACGCCACCGCTACCGCGTTATCGGTACCTCATCCGAGGAAGCCCCGTCATGATGCGCGGCGGCGTCGAGTCGGTCAGAACTCCATCTCGAGCTCTTCGACGTCGTCCTGTTCCCGCTCGGCCTCGGCCGTCCACTCCACCAACTCGGGGAGGGAGAGGATGGTCTCGGTGTACGCCGAAGCCACCGCGCCGAGCTTGACGTCGTAGGTGCGCATGCGGGTGCACACCGGGGCGAACATGGCGTCGGCCACGGTGGGGGTGGTGCCGAACAGGAACGGGCCGTCCGTGGCGGACAGGCACTCGTCCCAGATGGTTTCGATGCGGTCGACGTCGGCCCGGGCCCCGGTCCACAGGGGGAAGTCGGGGTGACGGGCCTTGATGTTCATGGGGAGGGCCGAGCGCAGGTTGGCGAAGCCGGAGTGGATCTCTCCCGACACCGACCGGCAGTGGGCCCGGGCCCGCTGGTCCTCGGGGAACAGCCCCCGGGCCGGTGCCAGTTCGTGCAGGTACTCAGCCATGGCCAGGGTGTCCCACACCACCAGCTCACCGTGCTTCAGCCTGGGGACCAGGAACGACGGCGACAGCAGCAGCAGCTCGGCCCGCACCCCGGGGTCGTGGCTGTCGACGGCCTCCACGGTGAAGTCGAGCCCGGCGAAGCGGCACAGCAGCCACCCCCGGAGGGACCAGGCCCCGTAGTTCCGGCTGTTGATGGTGAGGACTGCCTGGTCCACGGGTGACTCCTCCGAGCGAGGTTCGGGGTGCGTCCTTCAAACAGCGTCACGGAGCCGCCGGCTCCGTCCTCGCAAATTACGCCATCGGAGCCGGGCGCACCAGTACTGTCCGGAGCCCGCCGACCGGCGCGGCTCAGGACTTCTTCGTCACCACCGTGGCCGCGGCCGGGGGCGCGGTGATCTCCACCATTCCCGACAGGAAGGCGTGTTGCGCGGCCATCAGTCGATCGGCGAACGAGAAGGTGGCGTCGACGGTTTCGGCCGGGGTCGGCAGCTTGTCGACGAGGGGGATGCGGGACGTGTCGGGCCGGAAGGTGTCGAAGGCGGACGCGGTGGACCGCACCGCGCCGAGGGTCCAGTCCTGGCTCTTCTCGACGACCTTCATCACGCCGTCCTGCATCTTCACGGTCAGTTCCATGGCGGTCATGGTGGTTCCTCTCATGGGATTGTTGGGGTGGTGCTTACTTTATCAAGCACCGGGGCGAAGTCAAGGACCTGAGCGGTAACGGTCAGGCGGGAGAGGCCACCTCGAGGCCGGCGCCGACTGCCGCCGTGCACAGTCGAACGTCGTAGGACACCAGAGCGGTGAGATCCGTGTGGAGCGACAGCGCGCTGGCCAGATGCACGGCGTCGAGGCTGCGGAGTTGGGTCGGTGTGACCTCCGCAGCTCGTTCGACGACGGCTCGGTCAATGGGCAGGAGATCGATACCGTCGAGCAACCGGCGAGCGTCGGGGGCGACACTCGGGTCCGCCCTCCGGCACGCGCGCATCAGTTCGATGATGGACAGGTCGCTGCTGATCTTCGGGACGTCCACTCTGGAGGAGAGCCACTCGCCCAATGCGGCGCTCTCGTCCTCTTCGAATACCAACTTCACGAGAGCGGACGTGTCGAGATAGATCATCAGAGCCGTTCCTCGCGGAGCTCGGTGAGCACATCCGATGCCGTCTTGTCGACCGTGGCGCTCCGGCGCTCCGGGAGTACGAACTCGGCCCGGGCGGGAACCAGGCGACCGCTGGCGATCAGCCGGTCCCTCGCGGCCACTTCCGGGGTGGGGGAGACGAGCAGCGCGACGAGCTCTCCCCGCACGGTGACCTCGACGGTCTCGCCCGCCTTCACCTGGTCCAGGTAGCGGCTGGCGTGTTGACGCAGTTCCCGTACTCCGATTCTCGTCATCCGACAAAAGTAGCACAGCTAGTGCTACAAAAACACGGGTGGCCGGACCCCCTACGTCGTCGGGTCCCAGGTGCCCTTGTGGCTGCACTGCCAACGGGCGCACAATTGACCACATGAGTGTGAACCGGTCCGAAAGGCTGTAGCTCCGAGTGAACCTCCAGCAACGGGAGCTCATCGACTCGGCTGGCAGATCCCAACACGAGACGATCACCGACTACATGGTTCGTCATGCCGTCCCTGCTGCCAACGAGGACCTGGCCGACCGTCGATATCTTCCTCTCGATGATGCCGCGTGGGTGGAGTTCACCGCCCTGCTTGCACGGCCGGCGGTCGCTAAGCCACGTCTCGCGAAGTTGCTGGCCAAGCCGGCCCCCTGGCACGACTAATTGTCCGACCGGTCGTGGCGGCGGCCGGACCGCTTACGGCGAACCACTCGGCACCCGCGGCGCCTACGAGTGCACCGATCACCCGACAGGGTCCCGGCCCGGATCACTCGGCGAAGCGGAGCCGAAGCACCTTCTTGTCGAACTTGCCCACACTGGTCTTCGGGATGGCCTCGATGCACTCCACCCGGTCCGGCAGCTGCCAACGGGCGAAGCCCCCCTCGACCAGGTGGTCGCGGACCTGTTCCACTGTGACTTCGGTACCGGGCTGCACCACCACGCAGACCAGGGGCCGCTCCTGCCACTTGGGATCGGGGATGGCGATGACGGCGGCCTCGGTCACACCGGCCATCTCCATCACCCTGGCCTCCATGTCCACCGACGAGATCCACTCGCCGCCCGACTTGATCAGGTCCTTGGTGCGGTCGGCGATCACGAAGTACCCGCCGGGTGAGGCCACGGCCACGTCGCCGGTGCGGAACCAACCGTCGTCGGTGAAGGCGTCCCCGCCCAGCCCGTGCAGGTAGCCGTCGACCACCCACGGCCCCCGGACGTAGAGGTCGCCCATCGACTCGCCGTCGGCGGCCACCGGCGCGCCGTGGTCGTCGCGGACGGTGACCTCGACCCCGGGCAGGGGTAGTCCGGCCTGGGTCCGTGCCGCCGAGGTGATCTCCTCCTCGGGCCAGTCCCGCATCCGCTCCTGGGGCCAGGCCACCGAGGCCAAAGGGGAGGTCTCCGTCATCCCCCAGGCCTGGACGACGCGGAGCCCGAACTCCGACGCGTACCGCTCGATGAGGGCCCGGGGCGGCTGGGCGCCCCCGCAGATGATGTGGCGCAGGTCGGGGAGGCCCCCGCCCCGTCGGGCCAGTTCGTCGGCCACGCCGAGCCAGACCGTCGGCACCCCGGCCGCCACCGTGACCCGCTCCGACGTGACCAGGTCGACGAAGGCCACCGGTTCGAGGGCGCCGGCGAAGAAGACCTGCTTGGCCCCGACCGCCGTTGCCGCGTAGGGCATGCCCCAGGCGTTGGCGTGGAACATGGGTACCTGGGGGAGTACGGCGTCGCCCGGACCGATGGACATGCCGGCGTGGGAGGTGCAGGCCAGGGCGTGGAGGAACGTGGACCGGTGGGTGTAGACAGCGCCCTTCGGGCGCCCGGTGGTTCCCGACGTGTAGCAGAGCCCCATGGCCGTGCCCTCGTCGATGTCGAGGCGCGGGTACTCGGTGGGCTGGTCGGCCAGCAGGTCCTCGTAGGCGATGACCCCGGGGATCGAGGTGTCCGGCACGTCGGGACCGAGCACGATGATGTGGTCGAGCCGGGGCAGGTGGTCGAGGGCCTGCTCGAGCAGGGGGAGCAGGTCGGGGTCGACCAGCACCACCCGGTCGCCGGCGTCGCCGATGATGAAGGCCAAGTCCTCGCCGGACAGCCGGAGGTTCAAGGTGTGGAGGACCCGTCCGGTGCAGGGCACCCCGAAGTAGGCCTCGAGGTGGCGGGAGCTGTTCCAGGCCAGGGTGCCCACCGGATCGTTCCGGTCCAGACCGAGGGAGTCGAGGGCGTGCATGAGCTGGTGGGTGCGGCGGCCGAACTCGGCGTAGGTGTGACGCTCGATCCCGCCGTCGGGGGCGCGGCTCACGATCTCGGCCTCGGGGGCGTGGGCCGGCCCGTGCTCGAAGAGGAGCCAGGCGTTGAGCGGCGTGTCCATCATGGGGGCGGCCTCCTCGCCGGGGCCGGGGTCCCGTTCATGGAGCCAGAACGTACCGTCCCGGGGCGGCCCCGCGCGTCCGGTGCTGCCGGCTGCCCAGGCACCGTGGCGCCGGCCGCCGTTCACCCGATCGCGCCGCGGCCCACACCGCCCACGGCTCCCACCACGATCCCGGCTGCGACTCCGTGCCGGCCAGCCACCCGTCGGGATCCGGTCCGTCCTCGGGCCCGAGGGCCACGCTCATCTTGGGGTTGCCGGGCGGGTTGACCAGGCTCTGGATGTGGCCCGACATGGACAGGGCGAACTGGCTGGGTCCGCCGAGGAGCTGGGTGGTGGCGTAGCAGGCCTTCCAGTCGGTCAGGTGATCGGTGCGGGCCGCCACCACGAAGTTGTCGCACTCCACCTTGCCCAGGTCGATGGGCGTGCCCAGCACGGTGACGTCGCCGGTGGCCAGGGAGTTGGCTGAGAACATGTCGAGGAAGTCGAGGTGGAGCCCGGCCGGCAGCCGGGTCGGGTCGGCGTTCCAGGCCAGCACGTCGAAGGCGGGCGGGCGCTCGCCCAGCAGGTTGGACCGGACCCAGTAGTTCCAGATGAGGTCGTTGGGCCGCAGCAGGCAGAAGATGGCCTCGGCCTCGTGGGAGGGGAGGATGCCGCGGCGCTCGGCCGCGGCCCGCGAGTTGCGCACGATGGTGGGGCTCCCGAACATGCCGATCATGGTGGGCACGGAGAAGTCGAGGAGGGTGACGGCGAAGGTGGCGCTGTTGACCAGGTGGTCGCCGAGGGCGGCCAGGTGGCCGAGCAGGCGCGGCCGTGGTGATCCCACCGGCACAGAGGGAGATGGTGTTGACCTGGTCGGTGCCGGTGATCTCGGCCGCCGCCCGCAGCGCCTCCTCCATGCCGGCCACGTAGGTGTCGAGGTTCCAGCCACGGTGCTCGGCGGTGGGATTGCGCCAGCTGATCACGAACATCTGGAGGCCCTGCTTGGATCCGTACTCGACCAGGCTGCGGCCCGGCGCCATGTCCATGAAGTAGAACTTGTTGATCTGCGGGGGGACCAGCACCACCGGGGTGGTGTGGACGGTGTCGGTGTGGGGGGCGTACTGCAGGAGCTCGCACACCTCGTTGCGGAAGACCACCGCCCCCGGGGTGATGCCCAGGTCCCGTCCGACCACGTAGGCGTCGGGGTCGCAGGTCCGGGGCAGGCCGCGGTGGTAGCGGACGTCGCGGCCCATGTTGGCCAGCCCGGACACCACGCTGCGGCCCTTGGTCTCCTTGGCGCGGGTCAGGGCGTCGGGGTTGGTGACGAACAGGTTGGTCGGGGCCAGGGCCGAGGTGACCAGGGAGGTGGCGAAACGGGCCCGCTCCTGGGTGCGCCAGTCCAATCCGGCCCCGTCGACCATGTCGAGGGCGGCCCGGGTCCAGGCCAGGTAGGACTGGCCCAGCCGTCGGAAGGCGGGGTTCTGGCTCCAGGCCTTGTTCTTGAAGCGCCAGTCCTTGGGCTCGGGGGTGATGTCGGACTGCCCCACGGCGATTTTGGCCATCTCGACGCCGGTGGAGGCCACCGTCCGCGGCAGGGTGGTGACGGCGGTGCGGGAGGCCACGCGCAGCAGGGCCTCGGTCGTCCCGAGCGGATCCACCCGCCCGAGGACTCGGGTGGCCAGGCCCCTTCGGTTCTGCAGTTCCGACACCATCTACACGCCCATGTTCACTGTCGCTGGCACTTACCTTGTGGGAGCCTCCACACCGGATGGAGCACTGCAGTGCCAGTGAACCACACCCGGGTGGCCGGGAGGAGGGGCCAGCCGAGAATTTGCACGCCCGAAACATGGGCGGCTACCGCCGGCGCCCCGAGGTTCGTCACCACCTCTGGATACAGTGCAGTGATGGACGAATCGGGCCACGAGTCGACCGGACCCGGTGAGCCATGGGACACCTTCGGGAGCTACCTCCGCAGCCAGCGTCAGCTGGCCCAGTTGAGCCTGCGCCAGTTGGCCGCCCTGACCAAGGTCTCCAACCCCTACCTCAGCCAGATCGAGCGGGGCCTCCACCAGCCGTCCATCGGCGTGATCAAGTCGCTGGCCAGCGCGCTCAACCTCTCGGTGGGGGACCTGCTGGCCCACGCCGCCGACATCGTGAGCGGGGAGGAGGCGGCGTCGACGACCGAGGCCTCCATCCGTCGCGACCCGCGGCTCAACGACACCCAGAAGGCGGCCCTGCTGGCGGTGTACGCCTCCATGGTGTCCGAGGCCGGTGCGGCGCCGGCGCCAACCGACGCTGACGCGGACGAGGACGCGGACGAGGACGGGGAAGGCCGGAACGGCACGGGCGGTTGATCGGCACGCCGTCGAGCCGGGATCTTGAGGAGGTTGCTCGGTCCCGGAAGTAGCCGATCGTTCCTACTATTGGTAGCATAGAAGTATGAAAGTCAGTGTGAGCCTGCCCGACGAGGACATCGAGTTCCTCGACGCCTACGCCGACAGTCAAGGGTTCGGCTCGCGCTCTGCCGTCGTGCACAAGGCGGTCCGGCTCCTCCGGGCCTCGGAGCTCGGGCCGGCCTATGAGGAGGCCTGGAACGACTGGTCCAGCCAGGGCGAAGAGGATGTCTGGGAGACCACGGTCCATGACGGAATGGCGTGATGCTCCGAGGCGAGATCCGTCTGGTGGACTTCGAACCCTCCCGAGGTGCTGAGGCCAACAAGCGCCGACCGGCCGTCATCGTCAGCAACGACGGGGCCAACGAAGTTGGCGGGCGGTTGGGTCGAGGTGTCATCACCGTTGTCCCGGTGACGTCGAACACCACCACGGTCTACCCGTTCCAGGTCCTGCTCCCGGCAGGCGAGTCGGGACTCGATCGCCCCTCGAAAGCACAGGCCGAGCAGGTTCGATCGATCGCGGCGGAGAGGATCGGACCTCGCGTCGGGGTGATGACGGCCGAGCGCATGCTGGCGCTCAACGACGCGTTGCGCCTTCATCTCGCGCTCTGACCGCGGGTCACGATCAGACCCTCCGGGGCCGATCCCACATGCCCGCACCGGCACCACGGGACGGACCGCTACCGTGGGAGGGCCGCCATGGGGACCCGACGAACGCACACCAGTTGATGGCCGCCGCGGACGAGACGGTGCTCGAACGTCTGGTGGGCCAGCCGACCTACGACCGGGGCCGGGAGTACGCCCGCCACGGCGCCGTCCGCCGGAGCACGTGGAGCCTGGGCGGGACACGGGTGGTGGGCGAGGTGCAGGGCGGGGCCCGGCAGCCGTACTACGCATCGGTCGAGTTGATGCGGGGATCGAACCAGCGACTGGTGTCCTTCGAGGCCAGCTGTACGTGCCCGGTCGGGTTCAACTGCAAGCACGCCGTGGCCCTGGTCCTGGCCGGTGAGCTGGAGACGGCAACAGGCCGGCGGACGCGGCGGGGACGGCTCGAGGCTCTCCCCGGACCAGCGCCCCGTTCCGGCGGCAACGGGCGACGCCGCCGGTCTCCCGAGCCACCGGTGTCGGCCACCGGGGGGTGGGAGGGCCCGCTGCTCGAAGTGCTGGCCTCGGCCGAGGACGACACCGACGACAGCGGATCGGCGGGGATCGGCCTGCAGTTCGAACTGGTCATGGTGCCGTCCAGCCCTTCGACCCGGTCCCGGACCGGCCGGGGGACGGGCATCGGCGGCCCGGGCATCCGGATCCGACCGGTACTGCCGGGTCGGAGCGGCAACTGGGTCAAGACCGGGGTGTCGTGGTCCAATCTCGAGTACCTCTCCTATGGACGGGCCCGCAATCCGCGGGTGGGCGAACAGATCGCGCTGGCCCAGGAGCTGCTGGCCCTCAGTCGGCTGTCGACCCGGGAGGGGCGCTACAGCTACCACGACGACGTGGTCTGGCTGGAGGCCATCAACAGCCGGCGCCTGTGGGACCTGCTGGGCGAGGCCCGCGACCGGGGCCTGCCCCTCATCCAGGCCGGCCGCCGGGCCGATCCGGTCACCGTCCACCCGACGCCGGCCGTCGTGACCCTCGACGTGGCGCGCTCCGACCTCGGCCTCCGCCTGCAGGCCCAGGTCACCGTGGACGACGAGCCCGTGCCCCTGGCCTCGTCGGTGCTCATCGGGACCCCGGTCCACGGGATCGCCTGGTGGGGCGACCCGACCACCGCCACCGGTGCGGCCGCCCGCCTCGATCTGGCCGCCTTCGCCACGCCCGTCGACATCGGGCTGCGGGACCTGTTGGACATGGCGGTGATCGACGTGCCCCGGCACGACCAGGACCGGTTCCTGCACGGTCTGCTCCCGACCCTCCGCCGCCGGGTGCCGGTGCTCACGAAGGACCCGTCCATCGAGCTACCCGAGGACGCGCCGGCCATGTTGGTGCTCGACGTCCACTACCTCGGGGACCACCGGATCGAAGTGGTCTGGTCGTGGGGCACGGAGGGATCGGAGTGGCGGGAGCCCCTGCGTGGAGTCCGGGGCGGCCACCACGACCGGAGGTTCGACGACGGTCTGGTGGAGACGGTCACCGCCGCCGTCCGGTCCGTCGACGAACTGCTCGAGTACACCGCCACCGGTCCCCGCCTGGCCCCCGAGGCCGGGCTCGACGGCATGGACGCCGTCCGGTTCGTGACCGAGCTCCTGCCCGTCCTGTCCGCGATGGACCGCGTGGTGGTGCACTCGGTCGACCAGGTCCCCGAGTACCGCGAGGAGGTGGAGGCCCCGGTGGTCAGCCTGGGCGGCTCGACGTCCACCGACAACGACTGGTTCGACCTCACCGTCTCCGTCACCGTGGGCGGCGAGGAAGTGCCGTTCGCCGACCTGTTCGTGGCCCTGGCCGAGGACCAGTCGCACCTGATCCTGCCCTCGGGCACCTACTTCTCGCTCGACCGGGACGAGCTGCGCCAGCTGGCCCGGCTCATCGCCGAGGCCCGGGCCCTCCTCGACACCACCAGCGACGGCATCCGGCTCAGCCGCTTCCAGGCCAGCCTGTGGGAGGACCTCGAGCGCCTGGGAGTGGTCACGGCCCAGGCCGGCGAGTGGCAGGCGTCGGTGCGCGCCCTCATGGAGGCGTCCGACCGGACCGAGTACGACGCGCCGGCGGGGCTGAACGCCACCCTCCGGCCCTACCAGCACACCGGCTTCAACTGGTTGGCCTACCTGTACGAACACCGGCTGGGTGGGATCCTGGCCGACGACATGGGCCTGGGCAAGACTCTCGAGGCCCTGGCCCTCATGTGCCACACCCGGGAGCGAGGCCTGACCGACGCCCCCTACCTGGTGGTGGCCCCGACCAGCGTGGTCGGGAACTGGGCCGCCGAGTGCCGGCGGTTCGCGCCCGACCTGCTCGCCGTCACCGTGACTGAAACAGCGCGCCGGCGGGGCACCACCCTGGCCGAGTTGGCCGCCAAGGCCGACGTCGTCATCACCTCCTACAGCCTGTTCCGGATCGAGTACGGGGAGTACGAGGCGGTGGCGTGGGCCGGGCTGTTCCTCGATGAGGCCCAGTTCGCCAAGAACCGGCGGTCCCAGGCCTACCAGCGGGCCCGGCTGCTGCCGGTCCCGTTCAAGGTGTGCATGACCGGGACGCCGATCGAGAACAACCTGATGGAGCTGTGGTCGCTGCTGTCCATCGCCGCCCCCGGTCTGTTCGTGAGTCCGGACCGCTTCGCCCTGCACTACCGGGTGCCCATCGAGCGGCAGGGTGACGCCGAGCGGTTGGCCGAGCTCCGGCGCCGGATCCGGCCCCTGATGCTGCGCCGGACCAAGGAGCAGGTGGAGGCGGACCTGCCCGACAA
This sequence comes from uncultured Acidimicrobiaceae bacterium, assembly GCA_963756515.1. Lineage (GTDB taxonomy): Bacteria > Actinomycetota > Acidimicrobiia > Acidimicrobiales > RAAP-2 > Bog-756. The sequence continues at coordinate 176,473 of CAVWNV010000011.1, read as the reverse complement.
GCAGGAACAGGTCCTGGAGTTGGAGCTGGCCCCGAGGCACCAGCGCGTCTACCAGACCCACCTGCAGCGGGAGCGCCAGAAGGTGCTCGGGCTGCTCGGCGACATGACCAAGAACCGCATGGCCATCTTCCGGTCACTGACCCTGCTGCGCCAGGCCAGCCTGGACGTGTCGTTGATCGACGCCGCCTACGAGGGGGTGCCCTCGACCAAGCTCGACGCCCTCATGGAGATGCTGGAGGACATCGTCGAGGACGGCCACCGGGTGCTGGTCTTCAGCCAGTTCACCCGGTTCCTGACCATGGCCCGCGGCCGGATCGAGGCGGCCGGGATCGACCTCTGCTACCTCGACGGCCGGACCCGTAAGCGGGACGCGGTCATCGACACGTTCCGGACCGGCGACGCCCCGGTGTTCCTCATCAGCCTCAAGGCCGGCGGGTTCGGACTCAACCTGACCGAGGCCGACTACTGCATCCTCCTCGACCCGTGGTGGAACCCGGCCACCGAGGCCCAGGCCGTCGACCGGGTCCACCGCATCGGCCAGACCCGCAAGGTCATGGTGTACCGGCTGGTGGCCAAGGACACCATCGAGGAGAAGGTCATGGCCCTCAAGGCCCGCAAGTCGGCCCTCTTCGCCGACGTCATGGACGCCGGTGGACTCGAGTCGGGAGCCCTCACCGCCGCCGACATACGCGACCTGTTGGAGTGAGCGGGAGACGGGGCCGGCCGGTAGATGGGGGTCGTAGGTCCCGGCTCACAGCCGCAGTACCTCCACCCCCGGAATGCCGTCGTAGTCCCCGTCCTGGGTGGCTACCGGCATGGAATGGGCCATGGCCGTCGCCGCGATCCACGAGTCGTTGATGGGCATGCGCAGTCCGGCGTCGCGCAGCGCCAGACGCAGCGTGGCCCAGGCATGCGCCACCAGCGCGTCGACCGGCAGGGGATCGAGCTCCTCGGCCTTCGAGAGTGTCTCGAGCCGCTGGGCCCGGGTGGCCCCGTCCCCGGCCGCCAGCACGCCGAGACGAAGCTCGCCCACGGTGACGACCGAGACGGCCAGCCGCTCCGGTGGTCGGGACGACACCGGTCGGACCTGCTCGTGGGCAATGAAGAGGGACGTGTCGGCCAGCGCCACTCCGTCCGGGTCGGCTCCGAGGTCGAGAGTCACTCGACGGTCAGGTCGTCGGTGGTGCCGGGGAGAAGGTCGGCGAGATCGGTGGCGAGCCCAGGGTCGGACTGCCAACGTTCCCGTCGCTGCATGAAGGCGGACCACGGCACCGAGCGTGGTCGCGCCGCCAGGGGCTTCAGCTCGGCAACCGGTCGACCGCTCACCGTCACCCGCAGATGCTCCCCGGCCTCGACCCGGCGGAGCACAGCGCTCACGTCGTTGCGCAGCTCCCGGGCGGGGATGTCCGTCATGTGTGCATTGTAGCAGTTCTGCTACGGATGCCTGGCTGGGCTCCGTGGCATCGGTGCCGGCTTTCGGGGAGTGGAGCGACCCATACCGGCCGCCTGGTCGCCGTCGACCTGTGTATTCCAACTGCGGTCGAGGTTGTATGGCCACAGGGGGCGGATACGGATGCACCTGGGCGCAGGGAGTTGGTGGCGCTGTGTCGTGCCGTCCGTTCGACGGGGGCGTCCCGATCCGAGCTGATCGGGCCGGCTGTTGGCAGCGTGTTCGGCGCCGTGAGCACCGGAGTCCGACTCAGCGCTCTCGCGGCCAGCCGTCGGCCATCTGAGGGGAGGGGGACGACTCCTCCGCGCCCGCCCCGACCGGGCCCATGGGTCCCTCAGGGCGCGGCCTGGCCGGGCTCCGCACGTCCTACCATTCACCGATGACGGTTGATGCACCTCCGGCGCCGACCGTCAGCCGCGGAGCGGGCCGCCATGGCCGTCGCCGGCGACGGCTCCCCCTGTGGGTCACCATCGTCCTGTGGATCGTCGTGGTGCCGATGCTGGTGGCCGTGGCCATGCGCCTCTTCGCCTGGGACCGCTTCGAGCCCTTCGCCGTCGTCAACGACCTGACCCTGTTCGTCTACCTGCCGGCCTGGATCGTGGCCGTGGTGGCACTGGTGGGCCGCCGGTTCGCACTGGCCGCGGCGGCGCTCGTGGTGGTGGTGGCCCAGGTGGTCCTGCTGCTGCCGGAGTGGACCGCGGCCGGGCCCGTCCCCAGTTGGGCCGCCGATGCCCCGACCATCCGGCTCTTCGATGCCAATGTCTACTTCAACAACTCCTCCATGAGCGGCTACGCCGATGAGATCAAGTCGTACCGTCCCCAGCTCGTGACCATGGAGGAGGCCGTCCCGCCCCTGGTGAACGAACTGAGGTCGGACGGGGGCCTGGCCGGGCTGCCCAACACCGTCCAGATCAAGCAGTACGACCCGTTCGCCTTCCTCATCGCCTCCAAGTACCCGCTGACCGACGTCCACGTGGTCACCCTCTACGGCCTGCCGCTCATCGTGCAGACGACCATCCAGCTCCCGTCCGGTCCCCAGGCCCTGTGGGTGGTCCACACCATCGCCCCCGTCCACGGCTCGTTCTCCCACTGGAAGGGCCAACTGGCCGAGATCGACCGGTTGGTGCGGGCCCGGGGCCCGGCCGGGCTCCTGCTGGTCGGCGACTTCAATGCCACCTGGGGATCGAGGGGCTTCCGGACCATCCTCGACGGCGGCATGGCCGACGGGGCCGCGGCCCGGGGTCACCCCCTCCAGATGACCTGGTCGCAGATCGAGCATCCCCTGCCGCCGTTCGTGCGCATCGACCACGTCCTGACCGGCCCGGGCGTGGCCGTCACCCAGATCTCGACCGGCCCGGGCCCCGGGAGCGACCACCGGGACGTCCGGGCCACCGTGGCCGTGCACCAGTGATCACCTGCCACGACCAACCCCCCGTGGACGGACCCACGGTGCCCATCACCTTCAGCACGGGCCCGGGGATGCCGATCTGTTCCATGGAGGTGCAACCATGTTCGTGACCAACCATGTGCTCTCCGGTGTTCTCATCGGCCGGGCACTCGAGCGGCGCCCGGTGGCGGCGTTCGTGGCCGGCGTGGGATCCCACCTGGTGCTGGACGCCATGCCCCACTACGGGTTCGCCGGGCACGGGGCGGAGCTCGAGACCGAGCAGTTCCTCCGTATGGCCAAGCGGGACGGTCTGCTGGGACTGGCCGCCATGGCCACCGCCATCATGGCCGTGGACCGACGGGCCCGACTGGCCACAGCCGCGGCCATGGCTGGAGCGGTCCTGCTCGATCTGGACAAGCCGTCGCTCCACTTCTTCGGCTTCAACCCGTTCCCGCTGTCGGTGAGGCGGATCCACGAGCGCATCCAGAACGAGTCCCCCAGGCGCATGCCACTAGAGGTCGGCTACGGCCTGGCCTTCGCGGTGGCCGACGTGGTGGCCACCAGGTCGGCCCGGCCGGCCTAGCCGGGTCGGGGGGCCGGGCCCACGCTGGCCCGCGGCACATACCGGTCGGGCTCGATGTCCCACCGGGGCTCGGTGTCCATCGCCCCGAGCCGGTGGAGCAGGGCCTCGGTCATGGCCGTGCCCACCGAACCGAGGTCTCCGGTGATCACGCTGATGGCCGGCCGGTAGACGGCGGCCCAGGGGGAGTCACCGAAGGTGAGGAACGAACAGTCGAGGGGTATCGTGACCGCGGTCGCGGCCAGGCCCCCCAACAGCTCGGGGGTCAGTGTGTGCGAACTCGACCACAGCGCGGTGGGACCACCGGGGGAGCGGACCAGCCGGCCGAGCTGGTCGGCCAGTTCGGAACCACCCAGTTTTTCCGGGCCCGACGAGGACGGCAGCAGGACCCGCTCGACGTCCAGGCCCCGGGTCCGTCCGGCCGACTCGATGAGACGCCACCGGGTGTCCGAGGCTCCTCCGGGCACGCCGCCGCGGGTCAGGTAGGCCAAGCGCCGATGGCCCAGTTCGGCCAGGTGGTCGCCGGCGGCGTCGATGGCCGTCCCCAGCGACACGGCCAACGCATCGGCCTGGAGGGAGAAGGCCTCGGCGTCGGCCACGGGCAGGCCGGCACCGGCCAGGCGCCGGAGGTGGTCGGGATCCATGGAGCGGCCGGCCACGACGAGGGCGTCGACGCGCTGGGCGGTCAGCCGCTCGAGCTGGCGCCGCTCGACCTCGGCCGAGCGCTGGGTGTCGGCCACGATCACCGCATACCCGTGCTGTTGGGCCAGGTGCTCGACGGCCCGGAGGAAGGGCAGGAAGACCGGGTTGGCCAGGTTCGGAACCATCACCCCGATGATCATCGACCGGTCGGTGCGCAGACTGCTGGCCGAGGCGCTGGGGGAGTAGCCGAGCCGTTGGGCCGCCCGTCGGACCTTGTCGGCCGTCTCCGGGCTCGCCGGACCCCGTCCGGTCAGGACCCGCGACACGGTGGCGGTGCTGACACCGGCCTCGGCCGCCACCTGGCGGATGTCCGCTCTCACGGTCGGACCCGCGTTCCTGCGGTGGTTCCGGTATCGGTTGACGGCGGCACGATCCCACTCTACTGTAAACGTTTACACAGCATCCAGAGGCGAGCCGGAGGTCAGCTCACATGGAACGAGGTGGATCCAAACGGGTGGGGGTCCGGGCCGGCCTCGTCGTGGCCGTGGTGGCGCTGGTGGGCGCGGCCTGTGGCGGTGCCAGCTCCACGACATCGCCGCCGGCCTCCGTACCGGCCACGGTGCCGACCACGACCAGCACCGCATCGACCGGATCGACGACGACCCAGGCCACGGTGGTGTCGGCGAAGCCGAGCGCCGGGTGCACGAAGTCGACGGCGGCGGCGCCCGGCACCGTGACCCTCACCCCGACCATCGGCGGGAAGCAGCGGACGGCCATCGTCCATGTACCCACCGGCTACACGCCGCCGACCCCCGTCCCCCTGGTGGTCAACATGCACGGGAGCGGTTCGACGGCGCTGGAGCAGATGGGGTTCACCGGCATGAACACGACGGCCGACGCCGACACCTTCATCGTGGTCTACCCGCAGGGAGACATCGCCGACGGGACCGGCTACGACTGGAACGTGCCGAATGTGCCCCTGATCGGCGGAGCGGCGGTGCCGGCCGGGTCCGCCGATGACGTGACCTTCATCCGGCAGCTGGTGAGCTCGCTGGAGCAGGACTACTGCATCGACCGGCACCGCGTCTTCGCCACCGGGTTCTCCGGCGGGGCCCGGATGGCCAGCCAGCTGGGTTGCGACGCCTCGGCCGTCTTCGCCGCCATCGCCCCGGTGAGTGGGCTCCGCCTGCCCAAGCCCTGTCCCTCCACCCGGCCCGTGCCGGTGGTGGCCTTCCACGGCACCGCTGACCCGGTAGATCCCTACCTGGGCCATGGCCAGAAGTACTGGACCTACAGCGTGCCGACGGCGGCCAAGCGCTGGGCCAGGCACAACCGGTGCCCGATAGCCGGACAGACATCCCGGGTGTCCACGACGGTGGTGCTCTCGAAGTACGCACCGTGCCCGGCCGGCTCGACGGTGGAGCTCTACTCCATCGTGGGCGAGGGTCACGAGTGGCCCGGCGGACCCCGTCTGGGCAAAAGGATCACGAAGGTGCTCGGGCCCCAGTCCTCGGACATCAGTGCCAACGACACCATGTGGTCGTTCTTCGTGGCTCACCCTCTTCCTTAATCCGGGCGCCCAACCTGCCGAAGTAGCAGGGATCGGAAGAACGCCAAGAACTCGGAAGGCCATTGCCCAAGCGGAACTGCGGCCATACGATCGCGGGTCGGGCAGGAAGAAGGGGGAGTCATGAGCGACACGTCGCAGGGCCCGGGGTGGTGGATGGCCTCGGACGGCAAGTGGTACGCACCGGAGCTCCATCCCGATGCCGCCCCCATCCCGAGCTCGTTCGGCGCCCAGCCCCACGTCCAACCGGAGGACGCCCTGGCCAGTTGGGCACCGGCTGTGGCCGCCCCGATGGAAGCGCCGCCGGTGACGGCCTATCCGGCCCAGAGCGCTTATGGCGGCCCGATCCCGCCTTGGGAGCCGACGACCACCGCTGGCCCGGGCTCGGGTCCCCGCTATCCCCAGGGATGGCAGCCGATCGTCCCCACCCCGTCCGGGGGACGGTTCAGCCGGGGCCTGCGGCTGGTGGGCATCGGGTTCACCATGGCCCGGGACGAGCCCGGCCTGATGATGGTGCCGGTGGTGGCGTTCCTGATCCAGCTGGTCATCCTCGGCGTGGCTTTCGTGGCCCTGTACCCGACGCTGCACTCGAACAGCGCGGACGGACAGTCTGTCCACTTCTCGGCCGGCCAGTGGCTCATCGTGGTGGTGGCCGGCGTCCTGACCATGTTCGTGTCGGTGCTCTCGCACGCCACCATCATCTCCAGGGTGATGGCCCGCTTCCACGGCCAGGGCGTGTCCAATGCGCAGGCGGCCCGGGCGGCGCTGACCAAGAGCCCCCAGCTGTTGGCCTGGGCCTTCATCAACTACGTGGTGATCAGCATCCTCCGCAACATCGGCAACCGGGGGATCATCGGCCTGCTGGTGGGAGCGTTGCTCCGGGCCGGCTGGATGCTGGCCAGCTTCTTCGTCGTGCCGGTGATCCTGTTCGAGGACATGGGGGCGGTGTCCGCCATCAAGCGGTCGGTGCATCTGTGCAAGAGCCGGTGGGGCGAGAACATCGTGGGCAACGGAGCCCTCGGGATCATCGGGTTCGTAGCCATCCTGGTCGACATCGTGGTGGCCGTCCTGCTGGGAGCGGTGTTCGCCCCGCTGGGTGCCGCCGTCGGGATCATCGGGCTGGTGGCCATCCTGTTGGTGCTGACAGTGGCCTCGGCCGCCTTCAACGCCGCCCTGTACTGGTATGCGGTGACCGACCAGTCGCCGGGCCAGTACTCGGTGGGTGACCTGCAGGCGGCCTACCGGGCGAAGAGCAACCGGTCCCGCAGCCTGGGGTTCTGAGCGGCTACGCACCCGGCCGGCGCCTGATCGGCGTCTGACCACCCGGCCTCACCAACGGGCGTAGTCTGGACGGCGTGTTTCATCTCACCGGCAGCCAGTGGATCATCTACGGAGCGTTGTCGGTGCTGTGGGCCTTCATGGGGTACCGCCTGTCGGAGAACGACCGGAAGATGCTGGGCCGGACGCCGTGGGGGCTCCCGTCGGCGGTGTGGGCCCTGTTCTGGTTCCTGTCCCTGCTGGTCGGCCTGGTCCTGTACCTGATCGCCCACTCGGTCGGTGTTCGCCAGGCCCAGCGGAACCCTCCGGTGATGGACCACGGGGGACCGGCCACACCGGCGTCGATGGAGGTGCGGGCGCACGCCAACCGCCAGCTGACGGCGGCGGAACAGTTCCCCGCCTACCCGCGCCCAGCCAACTTCCAGCCCGAATCGAACGATGAGGATCCGGTGGAGTCGGAGAGTGGTCCCGAGCACGGCAGTGTCGGGTCAGAGGGTGGGGCCCCTACCGGCGACCCGCTTTCCCCACCGGCCTGGCATCCCGATCCCAGCGGACGATTCCACTACCGCTGGTGGGACGGAAGGGAGTGGACGTCGCAGGTATCAACCGACGGTCATCACCTGATCGATACCAATCCGGACCAGCGGATCGGGCCGTACTGAGCTGGTCGTAGAGACGAAGCAGCCAGGAAGCCGGGTGCTTCTCGTGGCGGACAAAAGTGCTGGTCATGAGGTCGCCGTCACGGAGCCAAGGCCGATGCGGTCGATGCTGATGCCAGCCCGAACTCAGGTCCAGCGTGCAGCCATTTGCTGTGTTCAGACGGCATGCATGGAGGCGCCGGTTCCCGGCCGTCCTAACGAATGTCCTAGCGAACGTCCTCTTGTCGACCTCTCAACTCACAAGTCTGTGACCTGGTACTTCTTGAGTTCGTTTGGAGGAAATCGCCTCGGTACAGATTATTTCATGTTATTTCATATCATTCCTCCGAATGGTGCAGTCGGATGGGAGGCGGAAGGTCATCGCCACGGGCCCGCTGGGACAGCTCGAGCCGCTTGAGTGAGCGGTCATACTCCTTGTCCAGCTGATTCACTCGCTTGTCGTGACGGGCAGAATCGTTGTCGCTGAGGACCAGGGCATCAGTGCGCTGGATGTTCTTGCGCCGGACGTCATCTTCATCCCGCATCGCCTGGTTCATTATTGCCCTGTTGATTTCTTGGGCGACGGCGTCGAGAAGGTCGAACTGCGAGACACCTAAGGTCTTGGCCGTCTCGTCGATGACCGCCAGGACTTGACCTGCTGTGACGGCATTGAGATCAAGTGTCTCGCTCTCAGAAGTGCGGAGCTTCCGTAGCGGCAGCTCGATGTCAGTGCCGCTTTCGAGTGCAAAGCGGAACGACTCGAGCGCCTCGAGCGGAAGTGCGGCGTCCGGATCGCCAGCCCGGAGGAGGTCCACCGCTTCCCAAGCGTCGTCGGTGCTGTGTGACCACCAGGCAGCCTCATCCTCGGGCAGGTCCATCATCTCGGGATCGAACCGCTTGCGGGTGATGCGGTTGACGTCTTCCACTTGCCGCTGGAGCGTCTCCGTCTCCCAGCGATCCTCGCGGAGCCGCTGCCAGAGATTGAGTGCCAACTGGTAAACGATGAGTTCCTCGTTGCGTCCCTGTGGCTTCAGTGACTCCCTCATTCCCGCCAAGTGTTCGAGCCAGTCTTCGTCCGATTCGTCGCCGATGACCGGGCTCTTGGAGAAGACTCCGTGCTTGATGGCATTTGAAGACGAGCGCTTCTTACCTTCGGGAGTCTTCGGACCGCCTCCACGTCGTTTTGCCGGCGGGGCGTCCGCCGGCATCGCTTCGGGAGACGGCGTGAGCCCCGCTGCCTCTTCTTCGTCGCCGTCCGCCGGCTCTGGTTTTATGGCCATGAGTACCCTGCCTTTCATCGTGGCCGATTCGAAGGTTCGATCGGTTCATTCCACCGTTTCACTACTGGAGTCAGAAGTGGTGGACTCGGTCAGCCCTCTGACCTGGGCAAATGGCCCCCCGACCAATATTTCTTCACACGGCATCATGGATCTGGGTTCCTGAGCCTCAGTTGGAGGAGACATGACTACGCACGGTTCAAATTGGTCGTATTCAACGTCCCGCGGTAGGGCGCAGTGAGCCAACGGAGTGATCAATCTCAGCCTCGATGCGGTCACCGAGCACTCCGGTCCTGAGTCCGGTTAGGCAGTGGGTGTCTGGCCCAGCCTCTCTCGAGGAGGACACCCCCGCTTTCGAGGGTGACTCTTGGCCCAAAAAACGATGTCTTCTCGCTTCCAGATTCGCCCAACGGCCAGTTACCCTGATCGAGGCTGCCGAGAACAGAGATCCGGTGCTCGGCACGGCGGTGGCACTTGCGGCACTCACCGGAGCCCGTCGAGGTGAGTTAGTGGCTCTCAGATGGAGTGACATCGATCTGGTCAACAGCAAGGTCAAGATAGCCCGGTCGCTCTAAGTGGCGCGAGGGAAGCACCATGCCGGACCAACCAAGACGCACGCTTCCAGAGACGTGGCTCCCGATCAGATGGCGGTGGGCGTCCTCAAGAAGCGGTGGGCTTTCATGATCGAGGTTTCCGAGCGGGCCCGGTCGCAAATCGTTCCGGATCCTTACGTCTTGAGCTATCAGGTGGATGGAGCAGTTTCAGCTAATCCGGACACTTTGACGCACCGATTCAGGAAGGTCTGTGATGAGATGGACCGGCCGGCTCTGGAAAACCCCCGTCAGACGTTCCCGATGGCCAAGCGAAAAGACCTTGGACCAGCAGAGCGTTGGCCGTACCGATTCCACGACCTCCGCCACTTTTCGGTGACTACGTTGATCGCCGCTGGCGTGGATGTGCGGACAGTGTCTAATCGACATGGCCACGCCAATGCGACCATGACGCTCAACCGCTATGCCCACGCTCTGCCAGAGAGGGATCGTGAAGCGGCCACTCTGCTTGAGGCGGCGATAGCACCACATCGAACCTTGACCGGCGATTCAATCTGATTGCGATGTGGAACTTGGCGCAGACGCACCTGTCCTCAGTGAGGAGGGCCCGACGCCCAAACTGGAAGCAGAATGGGCGTTCCGCTCTGATTCTTCAGCGGCGGGCGGTCGGTATCGGGGGACGAGTGTGGTCCCCTATTCCCTACCGCTGCATCAGTGGGGCAGGCTTCAGCCGCTAAGCAGCCGTGACCACGACCGTGATTAGGAGGGACGCACCGTCGCCAAAGGTCATTTCAAGCTTTTCAGCAGGTTCTGTTGCGACTTGAACAGCGATGTCGTCAGGAAGGTCAGCCAGGTTGTACGAAACCAGCCCCACCTCGAACAACTCTCGTGGAGCAGCAGGATCTTCCGACTTCGTTAGGCGGCCCTCGTGAACTTGGGGAACCTCGGACCCATTAACCAAGTGGGTCTCGACGTGCACCTCTCTACCACACCGGTTGTCTAGCCATTCGCGCGCCTGGTCCTTGGGGTTCATTGCGCTCTCTCCTTGATGGGGGCCCTGGCGCTATGACGCGGGCGTGGTCAGGATACAGCCGATTTGTATGCGCGGGTCCGGGATATCGGCGATGTGTAACTCGACATACCTACCCATAACCTGGAGTTTTATGGGGAATGGCCCCAGATGTCCGAGCGCCCTGCGAACTAGCGGTTGCGGAGAGCGATCGAGCGAGCAGTTTCCTCGGCGCGCAAAACGTCCACTCTGTCGGAAAGGTCCTTCAGCACGTCGGCGAGTTCCTGGACCGCTCGGCCAGGTTGCCCAACTCCCGCCTCACGCTTCTCATCTCCGCCTCAGTGGTCATGCGCACTCCTCTCGCTCCGTCGCCCAGAAGGAGCGGCATGGCGAGGCTACGCCCCGTCTCGGGCTGTTCTCATCCGCTACAGCCTTAGAAATATATTGCTGGTATTATTACTCGTATGTTCAAGGACCTGATCCGAGACGCACAAATCGCCGTAGTCCGAGACGAACTGGACAATCTCGGGAAACTGCGCTCAAAGACCGGGCTGATTCCCTCCGAGGAACGCCACTACCGAGACCTGTGTGCGACGGAGAAGAAGCTGCTGGCCCCCCGGATCGGCTCGCCACCGCTCGCCACCTCCGTCTAGATTGCTCAACTAGCAGGCAGTCGAGCAAGTGTTCCCATCTCCGCTCTCTGCTTCGTGGGGTGCGCCAGCCTTTCCACCCGTCTGGCTGGCGCGTCTAAAGTCAGCCCTACAGGCAGGTAGAGCGGATCCCAAACTCTCGCTCCCTGTTCGGCGGCGTGCGCCAGTCCTTCTCTACTCAGGACTGGCGCGGGTGCGTACCCTCGCTGCGCGCCTAGGGTGGCTGCATCACAGCACTCAGGCGGGCAGAGCGAGACCTCTACATCTCGATCCCTGTTTGGTGGGTTGCGTCAGTCCTCATTTCTACCCGGGGACTGACGCGTCTGAGATGCCATTGGCAGGTCGAGCCTCGGTACCCTGCTCCGTACGGTGCGCCAGTCTTTCCCGCCGTCTGACTGGCGCGTCTGCGTCCGCCTCAGCCCGCTTTCGCTCCGACGGGCGCTTCGTTTGTTGATCTTCGCGCGGCAGGTCGTCTCGCTCGAAGGATCTCCAGCTGCTCGTACTACGTCAGGAGTTCGTGGTGTCGCGTCGGCAAGTTTCCCATCCGGTTCACATTTGAACGGCCTCAGCCCGATGAGGGCTGAGGTCCTCGATCTGCACCATCAGGGCTTCAGCTCCGATGCACTGACGGTCACCATCTGATCTGATACGAACCCGGACCAGCGGATCGGGCCCTACTGAACGGTTGCGGTAGCCGGACCGGACAGAAGGTCCACACGGGGCGAACACAGAGAATCAGCTATAATAACGATATGGACATAACAATCTCGGAGGCGGCAGAGTCGTTGGGCACGACGGTGCCGAGGGTCACTCGCGCCATCGAGAACCTGCGGATTGCCCCGAGGCGGACTGCTACGACGGGCCGACATCGACGGGCGCAGGTGCTCAATTTCGAACAACTGACCCGGCTCCAAGAGCGTCTCGGAGCCGCCCCGGTAAATGGCGAGTTCAGTCGGGAGGAGATGTTCATTCTGTCAGCCCTCAATCTGAGCCCATTTGGTTTTCGTTCAGCCCGAGCCGCAGCATCGGCGGCTTGTGTTAGTGCGACGACAGCGGCAAAGGCTCTGCCTGCGTTAGTCGCCAGCGGATTGGTCAGAGAGTCGACCAAGCCCGTGGTGGACAGCGGACGGGTCACGCGGGGAACGGTCTATGAGGCGAACCGGACGAGCGACGGGTGGCGTACTGCATTTGACGATATTCGGTCGACCTACTTGCCGGAGCAGACGAAGAGCACTGAACCGAAACTGGTCCCTCGAAGGTTCTGGCACCTGTTCTGGAACGCCACTCCATCGAAGCTGCCCATCTCCGAGCACGCAGACTTCATCGCATCTCGGATGCTGCTGAGTGAAAATCCGCAGGCTGTCGCTTGGGCTGCGCTCCATTTGCCTGCCAGCTCGATCGCCAACACGGCCAAGCTCCGGCACGTCTCAGCTCGCGACCGAGCATGGCTGAGGAACCTGGCTCGGGCCATGTCGAGCCGCGACTTGGCGGACAGCGATACCAGTTGAAGAAGGGACCTGTCCGTCGGGAGGGGGCCGATTCGCCAACGGCCGGCCCATTCTCCGACAAGCCCGAGTCCGAGACGGACTTAGCCGACCCCGGTCTGCAGGACGACCTTCTGGCCATGCTGCCTCCTGCCACCGGTGATGCGTGGCGGAAGATCGCCCCCCTTCTCCCTCCCAGCGCCTACCTTGCTGGCGGCACCGCGCTGACTGTCCATCTGCTCCACCGGGTGAGCCGCGACCTCGATATCTTTCTAGAGCGCCAAGAAGACCTTCGATCCCTCTGGATGAGGATTGAAGGAGCCGGAGATGCGCTGGCCAGCCAGCAGGACGATCTTACGATCATTTGCGTGCTCGACAGCACGAGGGTACAGGTGTTGGACGCTTCCACCCAGGCAATGGTTGCACCAACCACGACCATCGGAGGGATGAGGGTCGCCAGTGTCGAGGACATCATGGCGATGAAGCTCAAGGTCATCATCGACCGAGGAGAGCTGCGGGACTACTTCGACGTCATGTCCGTTGAGATGAGATGCTCACTCTTTGCGGAGACAGGCCTGGCTCTATCGATCGAGCGGTATTCACCCTCTCAACCCGACCAGTACGTCAACTCCATCGTGAAGTCACTCGGCTACTTTGGAGACGTCGCCGATGATCCGGAGTTACCAGCGACGAGGTCGGAGATCGAAGAGTACTGGATGCGGAGGCAGCGACCGCTCATGAAGCACATCGCCATGTTCGGCCGCTGACGATCGGGCTCGATTACGGAGACTACCTTCGCGCCGATTCGTGCGAGGACCTTGTGGGTGCCATCCATAATCCACGAGTGTGTCAAGGCCCTACAACAGCCACCGGCCCCACCGACCAATCTCGCAACTACCTTGAGGCCGAAACGCGTGGCCGGGGCGGTAACTCACGAACGTCGGTCCTTGACTACTCGAGCGGACCGACCGCATCGGCGGTCGACCGGGGGGCGAAAGGGGCATAGCCAGAAGGTGGCTGAGGTCCAACATGGGCAGAATTCCGCAGCCGGTGCGTGTTGAGGTCGTCGATCCCCACCATTAGGGCCTCAGCTTCGATGCGGCTGAGGTCAGTGGGCGACGATCCCTGGATTCCGTACTCCCGTCCCGCGTTCGGTTATTCAGTCGGTGTCCGGCCAGCTCAGACTCGAGGAGGACGCCCCCGCTTTCGAGGGTGACTTTTAGCCCAAGCGACGATGTCCTCCCGCTTCCAGATCCGACCCACGGCCAGCACCGCTTCCGGTTGGGGGAAATCAGCATGTACGTGAAGTAGCTGGTGAACGCGCTGACGCGAGACCCCGAGAATCTGGGCCACTTCTGGCACGCTGACGAGATCCTGTGGCACATCGGGAACTTAGCAAACGCTTGACGATCAACTAGTTAATTGGTAGCTTGACGTAGGACAATGTTAAAGCCCGGGCGGTGCGCAAACACCCCCGGGCTCGGCCGAGACCCCAGGAGGTCCCGACATGGATGATGGTACGAGGCGCGCCCGGCTGTGCGCCTGTTTTGGGCGGGATGTTCGATCGTGAGCAACTCGGGTCAAAGGGGCGGCCGAGCCCAATCGGGCACGATGCGAGAGCGATCGCCCGGGCACTGGCAGCTCCGCGCCTACGCCGGCCGAGATCCGTTGAGCGGGAAGCCTCGGCAGGTAACTCGCACATTCGAGGGAGGGGAACGATCTGCAGCAAAAGCGCTCGCTGCTCTGGTGACGGAAGTCGAGGTGGGGAAGTTCAACCGTACGACAACTACGGTTGGCCAGCTGCTCGATAAATGGCTGGAGGCGGCGGAGTGGACACAACGCCCCCGCACTCGCTATGAGAATCGCAGCAAGATCGAGGGCCGAATCCGGCCCACCCTGGGTCACATCCGGTTGAGTGAGCTCGGACCCGATGTCCTCGATGCTGCCTATCGAAACTGGTTGAAGGTCGGGCTCTCGCCGTCCACAGTTCACGGGTTCCACTGCATACTTTCGGCTGCATTTCGCCAGGCGGTCAAGTGGGGCTGGATCAACGAAGCTCCGACCGCCCGATCCACACCGCCAAGGGTGGAACGGACGGAAATGAAGATTCCCACGCCAGCCCAGGTAACGACTCTGATCAAAGCGGCTAAGGATAAGGATTCAGTGCTTGGCACAGCAGTAGCACTTGCAGCGCTGACTGGAGCTCGCAGAGGCGAGCTGGTGGCGCTCAAATGGAGTGACATCGACCTTGTAGACGGGTACGTCAAGATCGCTCGGTCGCTGACGGTGGCCCACGGAGAACATCACATTGGACCAACCAAGACGCATGCTTCGAGAGACGTGGCCCTTGACCCGACAGCGGTGGACCTCCTAAAGAAACGGCGGGCATTCATGGTCGAACTCTCTGATCGGGCCTGCTTGCCCATCGTTCCGGACCCTTATGTCTTGAGCTATCAGGCGGACGGGGCAATTTCAGTTAATCCAGATACCTTGACGCACAGGTTCAGGAAGATTTGTGAAGAGATGGAGCGACCGGCCCTGGTGAACTTACGTAAGAGATTCCCGATGGCCAGGCGAGCAGATCTGACTCCTGCCGAACGGTGGCCGTATCGGTTTCACGATCTGCGGCACTTCTCAGTAACTACCTTGATTGCCGCCGGAGTCGACGTGCGGACAGTGTCCAACCGTCATGGCCACGCCAATGCAACCATGACGCTCAATCGGTATGCCCACGCACTACCAGAGCGGGATCGTGAGGCGGCCACACTTCTCGGGGCAGCGTTGACATTCCATTGAGCAACCCTCAACCCAAGGCGGGCAGACGTGATTGGCCGTGGCCTTCGGACTCGCCGGTCATGCCCCGAGCAATTCCGCATATGGGAGTCTGGATGTATAAGTCTCTGGACGGACGTCCCCGCCTTCTTGGGTAACTCGTGGCCCAGGATGCGATGTCGTTCCGCGTCCGGATCGGCCCCACGGCCAAGACCTCAGGGGATCTGAGATAGGCGCGAATAGCTGATGAATGTGTTGAATTGTCGACTCCGAGACAGGGGGCGAAGGTGGCGTCCCGCCGAGTGGTGGGGATTGAGCATGCAATCCTCGGCGGCAATCAGTCAGAGGGCGTGAGCTCTTTGACGGACGCATCGTCATTATCCACGACCCGGTACAGCTTGGCCATAGAGGCTTCGGAGAAGTACCTCCGCTCGGCCGATACCCACTCGTCGTGGACGTCGAGGAGGACCGCTCCACCGAGGCGGACGACTGAGGCCTCGTTGGGGAAGATGCCGACGACCCGACACCTGCGCTTCAGCTCCTTGTTGAGCCGCTCGAGCGGATTGGTCGACCAGATCTGACGCCAGTGCTCGGTCGGGAAGGCGGTGAAGGCCAGGACCTCCTCCTTGGCCGCAACCATGAGGGCTGCTCCCTTGTCGAACCGGCCCTCCAGGGTGGAGCTCACTTGGTCCCACTGGGCGTGCATGTCCGCACCGGACACCTGGGCGAAGACGGTCTTGAAGGCGGCCGACACCATGGGCTGGTGGCCTTTCGGGATGGTGGCCAGCAGGTTGCGGGCGAAGTGGACCCGGCAGCGCTGGTGGGAGGCCCCCTGGAAGCACCGCTTGATGGCCGACACCAGGCCGGTGTGCTGGTCGGAGATGACCAGTTGCACGCCCTCCAGTCCCCGGGCCCGGAGCTTGCGCAGGAACTCCCGCCAGAAGGTCTCGTTCTCCGAATCCCCGACGTCGATGCCCAGGATCTCCCGGTGTCCGGTGGCCGCCACCCCGGTGGCGATGACCACGGCCTTCGAGGTCACCTGGTGGTGCTCTCGGACGTGCAGGTAGGTGGCGTCCAAATACACGTAGGGAAAAGCGACATGGTCCAGTCGGCGCTCCCGGAACGAGTCGACCACCTCGTCCAGCCCGGCACAGATTCGGGATACCTCGGACCGGGAGATGCCGGAGCTGACCCCGAGGGCGGCCACCAGCTCGTCGACGGCCCGGGTGGAGACCCCATGCACGTAGGCCTCCATGACCACGGCATAGAGGGCCTGGTCGATCCGCCGGCGGGGCTCGAGGATGGAGGGGAAGAAGCTCCCCTTCCGGAGCTTGGGGATGGCCAGCTCCACGTCCCCGGCCTTGGTCGAGAGCACCCGGGGACGGTGCCCATTGCGCTCGGTGATCCGGGTGTCGGTGCGCTCGTAGCGCTCAGCACCGATCTTGGCGGTGAGCTCGGCCTCGATCAGCTCCTGGCAGACCAGGGCGGCGGCTTCTTTGATGAGGTCGAGTCCCTCACCGGTGCGGAATGCATCGAGCAGTTCGGACAGGACAGACTGATCCAGGGCCATCGGTGGTGATCTCCTCATGGTGGGTTCGTGCAAGGAACACACCGAGGATCACGCCGATGGCCCCACCTATTGGTGGATGCCCAGGCTACTCAAACCCCACCACGTGAGGGGACGCCACCGGGGCGGAAAGGCATCCCGATCAGAGCGATCGAGTCCACTGAGTGTTCACGGGACAGAAGCGAGGGGCGCGAAGGTCTTGTCCGGGAGCTGAACTTGCACTCGATCATTGTCTAACTCTCCGGTCGCCAACGGAGCTGAGTGCGGCGACCCGGTGAGATCCAGGCAGAGCAACTAGCGGGCCGCTATGACATTCTCAACGGCGTCGGTGACGACCGGTGCGAGGTATTCGCTATAGGCAATAGTTGCATGATCTTGGTCGGCGAATACCAGGTAGTTCGAAACAATGGGGGAACATGTTCCCGAATGGCAGAACCACGGATACGTCGGGATAAGGGTCGCATTGGCAGCGGTCGCGATAAGTGGATCTCTGGCCAAAAAGCTCGAGTAGAAAGACCCGGAGCCCGGCGAATCGTGAAGTGAACAGTTCTGAGGGTTTGAGTTTTCCGCCAAGCAATCGGGCGTCGGAGCTGGGAATGGACTTGTGCCCAGGAGAATCCGCACCGTCGCCGAGGAATCCAAAGTACTTTTATTGAAGAGGTTTGTGAACCCTCGGATCCACCGTTTGTTCGATATCCCCGCAAGGTCAGCTTCCCCTGAAGCTGCGATAATCGCAAGAGGATGGATTGCATTTATGGCACGAGGGACATTCATGTGCCATTCATTGCACGCCGCTAGCAACGAGGCAGTCATCTGACCGTACGAGGGATAGTAGAGATCCGGGACAGGACAGCCTGCAAATCCGAAGACAGCCAATTTGTATCCAGCCCGATCCAATCCAATGTTCAGGGCCGGTGCCCAGTTGCCGACGTTGGAGTCGCCAACGAGAACGACTGTTTTGTCAGAATGAGTGTCGCCAAACAAGCATGGAGTTGGCCTCGCCACCTGGTCAGCGTTGCCATTCGCATCGCACTGGGCAAAAAAAGCTGTTCCGGCCGAGGCTATGGCCTGATTCGCGTCTGCGAATGATCGCAGACTCGGGTCAAGATTCCTAGGAATTTGATCTGATCGTTGAGGATGCGGCGATCGACCGAAGAATATCCCTCGTGGCGCCGGATTCGACAATCGAAGCCGGTGATGTTTCATTGGATCCGTCGGCAGTCGCGATAGTTCCGGAGTGGTTTGCGATCTCAATAGTGACGAATAGAAGAGTGACGGCAATGAGAATTACACCCAGTGTGATGCTTCGATCTGCCGATCGCCACAAATACTTCCAATGTCTAATTGGATTCTCGATCAGATAGTACGAGCCAACGGAGAGCCCGAGGGCAAGCAATACCAATAGAAGATTTTCCTGCACAGGAAGGGCGTGGCCCACGTGTTGCGTGGCAATGATCAGAATCGGCCAGTGCCAAAGATAAAGGGAATAGGACAGTCGACCTAGCCATTGAAACGGGGGCGTTCGGAGGATCGTCTCGGTACCTATTCTTGGCTGAGCAGTCCCTCCGGCAATCACCAATGCAGTGCCGATGACAGGAAGCATGACTGCAACACCGGGGTATTTTGTACTGCTATTGAATAGAAATGCTGCTACCAATACTCCCGTAAGACCAATCCAGGTTGCTGTAGCAGCTACCAGTCGTGGGAATTTGATCAGTTTCGAGCTCGCGACAGCTACCAATCCTCCCAGAGCTAGCTCCCAAGCGCGAGTAAATGGGGAAAAATATGCGGCAACAGTGTTGGCCGAGGTTTGTTGAATTGACCAAATTAATGATGTCCCGAGTCCGACAACGAGTAAGATTGTCATCTTCGCCCTCATACTTCTTGTTGGCCAGATCAAGGCCGCAAAGAGGAAGAGGCTTGGGTATACAATATAAAACTGTTCCTCCACCGATAGGGACCAATAGTTTTGTAAGGCAGATGGGGGCTGCTGGGAGGCCAAGTAATTGGTTCCAGTCGCTATAAAGTGAAAGTTTGCGTAGAAGAGAGACGCGCTTTTTGCAACAGTCGCAGTTGCGTTCCCCGTCAGAAACCCTAGCCATTTATATGATCCCAACACTGTGACGATGATTACCAACGATGCGGCCGGCAGGATCCGCCGTGCTCGACGACCATAGAAAGCCTGTAATCGAGTTCGTTTTGTTACAGCGTGTTCCCGCAGCATCAGCCCCGTGATCACGAATCCGGAGATGACGAAGAAGACGTCTACACCAACGAAACCGCCGCTCAGGCCTGGAACTCCGGCGTGGTAGAACACAACAAGCAGGATTGCGAGGGCCCTCATTCCTTCGATGTCAGGTCGGAACCTCCGATCTTCCGGAGCGGTGCCGGCCTCATCGGTGATGAGAGGACTTCCATTGTCTTGATCTGTGATGAGTTCAGGAACTGGGCGAGGCGATTTTCGCTCTATCCCCAGTAGGGCTAGATCTTGAACAGAACTCTGCTGCACCATGCTCGCCCGCCTGGATCAAATTCTCGGGTATAGATCAGCGTGCTTCTCGCGCGGCTGAAGGATGAAGACCGTAGTGTTTTCTGTTTTGACCGTCAAACCGATTGGGTCAGCCTCTGAGCAGGCAACTAACGCATTTGTTCACTCTCCAAAAGAGCCGATCGAGAGACTCATTTGGACTGCATTCCAAGATCATTGGCCGAAAAGGTCACGGGCTCAAGTCCCAGCCGGGTCTGGCCGATGACTCAAGTGGGTGGCTATCAGATGAAAGATGCAGCGGGATTGGGGTTTCGAGTGACTGATATTCCACTGAGGTTGCTCACACGGTCAGCAGGTCCAAGGAAACCGCCACCGCGAGTTACACAAAACGGGAACGGCCCCTCATGGGGCTGGAGGGGCTGGAGGAATAGGTCGCGCGACTTCGTAAGGTCCCTGCATGTTCAGAGGACACGAGCTTGTGTCCGCATCCTTCTGGCGACTCTGTTTGTGTTCTCACTCGCCTGCTATTTCGGATCAGGGACATCTAACCCTGGACCGAAGATCGCGGCTCGGGCCGCAAATAGTTTCACATTGGCGTTTTACAGCGGTGGTCATATGTTGTCGGCCGATCCCAGTGGCGGCTATTGGACAGTAACGGCGGTCGGTGTTGTCATGTCGTTCGACGGAGCTCCTTCGATTGGATCGCCGGCGGGATCCGGCCTTCACCTGAACCAACCCGTTGTGGGCATGGCTGCAACACCTGACGGAAACGGCTACTGGCTGGTGGCGTCCGATGGAGGGATCTTTACCTATGGCGATGCCCAATTCTATGGCTCAACGGGTGGGATCCACCTGAACCAACCCATTGTGGGCATGGCTGCAACACCTGACGGAAACGGCTACTGGCTGGTGGCGTCCGATGGAGGCATCTTTACCTATGGCGATGCCCAATTCTATGGCTCAACGGGTGGGATCCACCTGAACCAACCCATTGTGGGCATGGCTGCAACACCTGACGGAAACGGCTACTGGCTGGTGGCGTCCGATGGAGGCATCTTTACCTATGGCGATGCCCAATTCTATGGCTCAACGGGTGGGATCCACCTGAACCAACCCATTGTGGGCATGGCTGCAACACCTGACGGAAACGGCTACTGGCTGGTGGCGTCCGATGGAGGCATCTTTACCTATGGCGATGCCCAATTCTATGGGTCACTTGGAAGTGAGGGAAAACTGGTATCGGGAATGATTGTCAATCGGGCGAACGGGAACTATTCCCTTATTGAGTCGAACGGCGTTGCAACGTTGATGCTGGGTGAGCCTGCAGAAAATAACCCGGCTGCAGGTACCTCTGCGGCTTCAACGCCGACCACTCAGGTTTCTTCTGTGGGGTCCCCAAACCCGGAGACTGGTTCGCCAATACTCGGGCTACTCGAGGTAAACGAAAGCCATTTTGCTCAAGAACGAGCGGCAGGGGTTGACGCCGTAACGATCAACATCGGTTGGAATGATGCCGAGCCGTCCGCTGGGGGCTTCTCGGCGACTTATATTGCGAATATCGAGTCTGAAGTCAATACAGCTCGGGCGACTGGATTGCAAGTGGTTCTAGACCCTGGGCTGCAGTACCCACCAACCTGGGCGTTTTCACTGCCGGGAGGCACTCGATTTGTGAACCAATACGGAGACGTCTTCACCGGTACTGAGGATTCCGGTGACAACATCGTGAACGGGGTCACCGATCTCGCAGTCCGCTCGGCCGAAGGTAGTTACCTCGCTTGGCTGGGCTCCCAATTCCAACCGGGACAAGTAATGGGTATCCGTGAGGGTGGAGGACCTCTCGGCGAACTCTCGTATCCGGTCTCGGACTTCCGCGGTCACACGGACAGCTATTGGGCTTACGACGCCAGCACTCAGTCCGCGTCGCCAGTTCCGGGCTGGACACCTGGGACCGGCACGCCCGAACAGGCAGAAGAGTTTCTCGACTCTTATAACGCAGCGCTGAACAGCTACGGAGAATGGCTCAACAATCAGATGTGGACGGACTTTCAAACCGATGTGTACATCTTGCTCCCAGGCTGGGGCGAGCGGCCGGCCCAGCAAGCTAACGAGGTCTCAGACCTGCTCACTTCCAACGCTCCCGAATTCAATCAAGGTCTCGACTGGATTGATCTGCTGGATTCCCTTCCTGATGCCGCACACACTGTGGCCTATACAACTTGGCTCGACGCACCAACAGACGGGCCGACACCACAGCTCGAGGACCCCGCGGACTTCATTGCCTCCTTAGCATCAGCCGCTGACCTACGTTTGGGAGGGGAGAACACGGGCAACGGAACTGTCGCAGATTTGGAGCTATGTATTGATAGAGCCAAGTCACTCAAGATCTACATAATGCAATGGATGGACGAGGCTCAACTTTTTGCCTCGGATGCTGGACAGGATCCGAACGGACCGACGCTTGATCAGTTCGGATCGATCGGGGGAAGCTGAGATCTCCACTCGTAAGATTCGTAGTACGAGCTCCGCTCGAGTATGTCGATAACTCTAATTAACCCTGACCCACGGGATGTGTTGGCAGGGGCGAATTGGGACCAGGTGGTCCCGGGGGTTGCTCCACCGATGAGGGATATTTAGTTTTCCATACGATAACTGTCCCAAAAGTCCGACCCGTGCTTTCATAGTTCGTTATTGCATTTGCGCGCAGCCATCGGATCAGGCGAGGAGTCGCAAACCCATAACCTTGAGCAACTTGCAAGGATGAAGTAATAACGAAAGCAGGGCGATCCCGTTCAATTTCTGCAGGCGACTCCGCAAGGTAGACCTGATAGTTGCCGACAAGAAGCTCTGACGTATCGACAAGGGGCGCAATCTTTGTGCCAGCTCCTACGTTTGAGTTGACCCAATCAATCGCTGATACAAGTCCCGCATCTGGCGCCGTATGGATTTGCACCCACGTGATCGTATCAACAGTCATAAGGCAAATTACGGCGGCGCCGGTCAAAATGCTCAGCGTTAAGGTACGGCCTATCTGAGGACGAGTGCGGATGAGGCGGTCTATTCCCAACGCGAGGATAAGAATCGCCGGAACATCAACGTAGTAAAACATTTGCTCTTCAAGTGTTCCCACGAAGATCTGATAGCTGATAACGGTGTAGGCACTGAGGCCCACCAGGGAAATGAGTCGGAGTGAAGGCGATCCCTTGAGTAAAAAGTAAAAGGTTGGGACGATCGCTAATCCTAATACCGCATATACCGCACCGTATCCACTCAAGTGCACAATAACGCGAGAAATGAACGAGGGAGCGCCCGGTTTATTAAACCCGGTTTGCTGGCTAGCCCCCACCAAGCGAAGAATTCCACTGGTTTGTTGGGAAACGAAATTGGTGAACTGTCCGAATGCGGCCAGTGCCGCGAGATAGGTGAAGATTACGGAGACGAACGCAACGGCTGATGGGACCAAACTACGTCGCTGATATGGAAAGTTCGCAACCAGACATGTACCTAGCGGAATCACAATCAAAGGCGTAGCCATCTCGTTGGACAGGACGCCGATCCCCATAAGAACTCCCGCAGCGATCCCGCTGAGCACTTTTACTCGGCCGCGCAAAGTCAGAGAATTGAACAGCAGCAGATAGCCCATCATTACCCAGAGGAGCGCCGAAGGTTCCAGGAACACTCGACTATCAAAACGAATGACGAATGGGTCGATCGAAAATAGCACTGCAGCAATTACGCCTGCTACTGGGCTACCGACCCGTGTTCCCAATCGAAGGAGTACTACTGCGCTGAACGAGGCCAAAATGATATTCAGAAGCCGTAGTGAGTAGACGACTGAGACTATACCTCCGTGGACGTTAAAGGCTCTGATGAAAAGTGCCTGTTCCAGGAAGACAAAGGGAGGGTGAAGAAAGAACGGTACCCCAAAGAATGCAACGGAATGGTGTTGGGAGACACTCTCGGCGAGATTTGAATAGATTATTTCGTCGCTGAATACGTCAAATGATTGTTTTAGGTGGAAATAGCGCAGTGAAAACGCGAGGGCAAACACCAGCATCGCTGGCACGATCCGAAAATTCACCTGCTGCGCCGGCTCGGCGCGCTCATGACATTCGGTGGTCGACGGTGTGGAACTTACATCCCATGCTCCGTTGTTGAAAAAATGATTAAATCGTGTGGAAATGTATTCGTTAGTGATACCAATTGTTCCGGTAGAAGCGCTCGCCCTATGTCGAGAGTGCTTACCTTTTTGACGCTCGAGGTTGAGGGTCGGCATTAGTGGTCAGTCACCTCGAACACTCATTGTTGATCCGCGGCTGTACTTGGGCGCTGATGCGCAACGCAAGTAAAAGGCTTCCTGGCTACGAGCTATTTGATCCCAATCGTGGTCGAGCGCAAAGCTCCGCCCAGAGTCTCCTAATCGATCGCACTTCTCTGGCTCATCCAATAGCTGACCCCATCGTTCTGCAAATTCTCTCGTATCGAAGGGCTGAACCAGGGCTCCACGCTCATTAGTGACAACGCTTCTCAGGCATGGGATATCGAATGCCAAGACAGGTCGACCGACTGCAAAAGCTTCAAGTGCTGATAGTCCGTAGGTTTCCCTTCGGGATGGCATCACGACAAGTTGCGCGTCAGCAAGTATCTTCCACTTTCTGTCGCCGCGCACGTCGCCCATGAGGCGGACGCCGTCGCCCAGGTCGAGGCGTCTGATTAGGTCCTCGACCTGTTGGCGTCCACGACCTTCACCGACGATGGTGAGGTCAGTCGAGCCACGAGGCAGGATGGCAAGCGATTCAAGCAGCAGGTCAAGGCCTTTGTGTTGCACATCAAGCCGTCCAAGGAAAACGGTCGATCGTTGAACAGGTGAGTTCCTAGTGTCCCAATTGGGAGGCGCAACTCCCATTCCGGTGACCTGGACTTCCGCACGCGGATTGACCTCGGCAAGTTGGCTGGCCAGATCGTCGCTTAATGCGATGATGTGGGTGTGGCGACGGGTTCCCCACCGCTCTATGGCCTCCATTGTGAAGCCTGGCAATCGGTATTCGCGTGCCTTCTCCGCGGCAAAATACCACTGCACATTCGCGCAAGTTGGCGTATGTGTCCAAGCAGCAACACCCAAACTCGAAAACGGTGGCGCAAACTCCTCTACGATGAGATCGAAGGTTCGGTGCTTCCTTGCCTTGGCGACGACCCAAGGGAGCATCGCAAAGTAGGAAAGAAGGCTCACAGCGTAGCCCCCGCCTATACCTATGTGCCGATAATGAACGCCCTCCTCCGTGCGGTTTGAGCATCCCGGATAGGCGGCAGTCACGAAGGTGACATCGTGCGTCTTAGCGAGGCGACGATTGATTTCATGATTCCGACCGCTCCCGCCGCCAGCCCCTGGTCGACGATGATCCTCGAATCCCAAGTGAAGGATTCTCATCGGATCGACCATCGAGGACGGATCGCAGGGAAAGTGAAGATCAGGGCAAGTGCACCTGTGGCAGTCGCGGCGAGAAACCATACTGCGGGTTCTGGTCGCAAAAGGGCCAACGGCACAATGGCGAATAACCACGGCAGAGTCGTGAGAACGTTCTTGATTCGTTCGGTTCCCCATAGCGACACACTTGCAATCGCAATTCCTACAAGGGCCACGAAAGCGGTCACCAACTCGATCACCGCACATCCCCAGGCTCCAAATGTCGGACCGGTCAGTGCCATTGTGACCGCACCAACAACTGCACACCCACCCAATATGTAAACAGTTGGACGGAAGCGATTCGCGGCCAAAAGATTACAGGCCAGAAAGATGACCACGGACCACAGAAGTCCGCTCGCCGCCGTCAGAGGGAGAAACTGAAGGGCTTGGCTGTAGCTCACCGGAACCACCAACAGTATGACTTGGCGGGGGATAGTCGCCAATATCGCCCAAGCTGGTATGACCATAACGAGTAAAATCCGGAGACCGTCTGAAACACGACCCGCATCTTCCTTCCGACTGTCCCCAACAATGGTTGGAAAGACGACCATTGTAACGGCCATTGCAACGAATATTGACGCCCTTCCCAAAGTGGCCGCCAACTGATAGGCGGCAACCCTAGGACTAGCCGGCAAGACTAACTCTACGATGACCACGTCCGTAACCGCTGCGGCAACCAACAAACCTTGAACTATCGACAACCGTGTGCAGGATCTCAGAATCCGACCGAAATGTAGCCCTGGAGGGACGAGGTGGCGGTCGGGCCCGATGATGACAATCGTGGTCACTATTACGGCCAGCGATCCGAGAGCAACAGCCGCGACCGCTCCGAATAGTCCAGCTCCGCCCTCAACCAAAAGAATCCCACTCACCACTTTGATCCCAACTTCGCCGGCGACCATCGTAGCTAAGACCAGGTAGCGGCCACGTCCCAGTGCCCACCCCATTCCGGTCGAAGCAACAAAGTATCCGAATGCTCCCAGGGCGAGCGCAATGAGGGTGAGATTGCCAAGAAAACTTCTGGCGAAAAGCACACACGCACCGGCAGCGACTAAGCCGAGCAGTACATTGATCATGAGTCCTGCAGAGAACGCGCGTCTTCCCTCGAGCTCGCTAGGTGTTCTCCCGAGATCTTGGGCCAATACCCACGGCACCGCTGCATTGGCTACCGTGCCACCAACGAGCAAAATAGCCAAACTGCTGGAAAATGCGCTGTAGCTTCGGGTCGGCAACAACTGAGTAAGCGCTACCGTGTAGGCATAGTTGAGGATGCCGGAGATAACTGTCGCCGCAATCATCAACCCAGCCGATGCATTCAGGGTATGAATGTTCGCGGTACGGGGACCAGATGCGGTCCACGGAACGCGTTTCAATACGCGTACCAGAAAATCGTCCGTAGAAGGATTGTTGCTGTCGCTTCGGAGTGTCATTAACCAATCAACAACCTGCTCTGAAGCCCGTCTGCGGCTCCTGAGTCCGAATCAGCAGAATCAGCAGTTTTGAAACTAGCAATCGTTGACGAAATTAAGGTCAACGGGTCGAGCTACTGACAGCTGAATGTGCTCCTCGTGATGAGCGATATTTAATTCAGAGATTAACCTCCAACGAATAGCATTGTGAGAGGAGTGGAGATTGGTATTTCTGAGAATCAATACCAGATCGTCTCCACTTTCGATGCAACGGTCGGTTCTCCTAATCATAGGATGTAGGTTACCTTCTACGAGACGAGCTGGCAGACGAACAACAGTATTCACGTCGCTGACTATTCTTCTGTCCTCATTCAATCCGCTTAGACGAGACGCCTCAGCTTCCAAGATTTCGATTAATCGATCCGTCATTTGTTCCCACGTGAATTGGGACGCCCATTGGCGGGCTCGAATTGCGAATTCATTTGACGCTTCCACGTTGCTTACAATATTAAGTGCCATTGCGATGGCCTCTGCTAAGGAATCCTGTTCGTTCATAAGCCATCCAGTTTCTTCATGGCGAATGGAATCCTGAAGACCGGGGCGGTTGTAGGCCAAAACAGGAACCCCAAGAGAATTGGCCTCGATGACAGATAATCCCCATCCTTCCCCTTCGGAAGCTGAGACAGAAATCCAAGCCGATCTCATGAGCTGGTCTCGATCAAAGGAACTAAGGGAGCCGTGTATGAATACGTTATGTTCCAGACGCATCGTAACTATGAGTTCCTCCAGCGATTGCCTTTCCGGACCATCGCCAACCACATGTACAGTCAGATTCTCGAAATGCTCTAACAATGATGGAACCGCTCTTATGATGGAATGAGTATTCTTGTGCGAAACGATTCGGCCGACACAAACAATGCGTGGGTGTTCGCACCGAGCCCGATCTGCATCGGGTAAAGAATCCATAGAATCACATCCAGGAGGAACGACGACAACGTCGCCCTTAAGGCCTAGACGTTGGCGGGCTCCGGTTCCTGTTGAAGGCGAGATCGCTACTATTGTTCTGTCTCGATAGACGATTCGAGCGGCGATGCGTTCTAACCATTTACCCATAAAGGCGACGAGCGGGGAAAAATAGAGGTCGAACTGGTCCTGATGCACGTGCAGAAGAAGCATCAGAACTGGTGTATCGTTCTTAACGACTAGGGGCGCGAAGAATGGAATTCCATTCTGGGTATCTATCACGCAATGCATCCGGCGTCTGTTCTGCCAGATCCAGGTCAATACCCAAGCATATACAGTAAAGCGTCCTCCGCGTCTTATGATTGTGTATCCATCTGTCGTCTCAGTATGAGGCGAGCCGTTCACAGAAGAAGTGAGAAATACCACCTCATATCCTCGGATTGCTAGATTCTTAGCCAAGCGTCCACAAAGAACCTCTGCTCCACCAGAAGCGGGGTGCTGTTCGTCTCGCCAGTTGGCGATGACGACGAGGGGAGTGTCCCTGGTTGTATGTTTTGCGGGCCGATTGGATCTGCGAAATACGAGATCAATATAGTGTCCGTATCTTTGGCGAGTTAACGTACGCATAGTGGAATGGAATAAGCCTTTCTGTTCGGATCCGGCTCAATAGAAGTTCGGATACCCGCCCGACAAGCCCGAATTCGAGAAGTGCCGCCGCGGCCCTGGAAAATCCAGCATCGATCAAGGTGACCCTAAACCTACTGGCCTAAGGTTTCCACTGAGTTTCCTCCGCCTTAAATTGTCATGCACGAAAGCTATTGCAAGCGCATTGAGTACTGTCCTCGCTACTCTCTGTGCCTTGTAGTTGTCTGGCCGCCACAGATTCAGAAGTTGACTGTGGGCCTACAGATGGGGTGCTGCCAATCAAATTGATGCTGGTGCGCAATGCTGGTTGACGATTGAGGGACTAAGCCTCGGCGCTGGTCGGGTCACTCTGAGCAGTCTGGTGGTGTGTGCTGTCTCCTAGTTGTCAAACGAAGAGGTTCCCAGCAGGTCCGCTCCCCAGTGGCCCAAAAAAGAGGAAGGTGCACGGCCTTCTAGATCAGTAGGACTTTGGCGGCTTATCACCGACGAAGCAAGAGCCACGCATGAGCGTCATCATCGGCATCAATCTGTGCAAGGCGATACACGCCGCCGCCTGGAGCTGTGACGAGGCCGAGTTGGCCAAGGTCTGGCCAGGTGACCACGCAGCAGATGGATCCGTTGGTCGAGTGGGCTCCCATCCTTCGACGGTGGGCCGGTAGTCGCTCCTACTCAGCCCTGAAACCTCCCTCTTGACTCAATACTCGACCCGGTGCGGAGGTTGAATGGTTGGGTCGACCACCGAACTGAACCGGATGGATACCGATCTTGGGTCCGGGTGGCGTCCCGCCGAGTGGTGGGGATTGAGCATGCAATCCTCGGCGGCAATCAGTCAGAGGGCGTGAGCTCTTTGACGGACGCATCATCATTATCCACGACCCGGTACAGCTTGGCCATAGAGGCTTCGGAGAAGTACCTCCGCTCGGCCGATACCCACTCGTCGTGGACGTCGAGGAGGACCGCTCCACCGAGGCGGACGACTGAGGCCTCGTTGGGGAAGATGCCGACGACCCGACACCTGCGCTTCAGCTCCTTGTTGAGCCGCTCGAGCGGATTGGTCGACCAGATCTGACGCCAGTGCTCGGTCGGGAAGGCGGTGAAGGCCAGGACCTCCTCCTTGGCCGCAACCATGAGGGCTGCTCCCTTGTCGAACCGGCCCTCCAGGGTGGAGCTCACTTGGTCCCACTGGGCGTGCATGTCCGCACCGGACACCTGGGCGAAGACGGTCTTGAAGGCGGCCGACACCATGGGCTGGTGGCCTTTCGGGATGGTGGCCAGCAGGTTGCGGGCGAAGTGGACCCGGCAGCGCTGGTGGGAGGCCCCCTGGAAGCACCGCTTGATGGCCGACACCAGGCCGGTGTGCTGGTCGGAGATGACCAGTTGCACGCCCTCCAGTCCCCGGGCCCGGAGCTTGCGCAGGAACTCCCGCCAGAAGGTCTCGTTCTCCGAATCCCCGACGTCGATGCCCAGGATCTCCCGGTGTCCGGTGGCCGCCACCCCGGTGGCGATGACCACGGCCTTCGAGGTCACCTGGTGGTGCTCTCGGACGTGCAGGTAGGTGGCGTCCAAATACACGTAGGGAAAAGCGACATGGTCCAGTCGGCGCTCCCGGAACGAGTCGACCACCTCGTCCAGCCCGGCACAGATTCGGGATACCTCGGACCGGGAGATGCCGGAGCTGACCCCGAGGGCGGCCACCAGCTCGTCGACGGCCCGGGTGGAGACCCCATGCACGTAGGCCTCCATGACCACGGCATAGAGGGCCTGGTCGATCCGCCGGCGGGGCTCGAGGATGGAGGGGAAGAAGCTCCCCTTCCGGAGCTTGGGGATGGCCAGCTCCACGTCCCCGGCCTTGGTCGAGAGCACCCGGGGACGGTGCCCATTGCGCTCGGTGATCCGGGTGTCGGTGCGCTCGTAGCGCTCAGCACCGATCTTGGCGGTGAGCTCGGCCTCGATCAGCTCCTGGCAGACCAGGGCGGCGGCTTCTTTGATGAGGTCGAGTCCCTCACCGGTGCGGAATGCATCGAGCAGTTCGGACAGGACAGACTGATCCAGGGCCATCGGTGGTGTCTCCTTTGGTGGGTTCGTGCAAGGAACACACCGAGGATCACGCCGATGGCCCCACCTATTGGTGGATGCCCCGGCTACTCAAACCCCACCACGTGAGGGGACGCCACCTGGGTCTCCGGCGTGAGAGAGGACAATTCGACTGTTCCCGAACTCAGCCCTTCAAGGGCTGAGGTAAGGCGTTGTTGGCCCAACCTGTCAGCCGTATCAGAGACCCTTCGACTGGTCCCGAACTCAGCCCTTCACGGGCTGAGTCGAGAGTCGGCCATTTCGTCTATCAAGACGACCTCAGCCGTGTGGAGGCGGATGCTGCGTGGGGACATGGCTCATCGGACTGATCTAAGCGGTGTCCATGCTGAGATCCAATGGGTGGCCGACAGTGAGACTTGGCCGCTCGTGCGTTCATGGCCCGGAACGATCCTGCCCAGCTTGGCAGACAGACGCTGTACTTGTCCTGTGATTGACCGGAGGATTGGGGCCTTGGTGCCGCTCTTCGGTGGGGGTCTCGAGCTTCGTCACTGGAGTTCTTCTCATGAATTGGGCGAAGGCCGGCAGACCAAGCGGTCGGCCCGTGGCCAAGAGGCCTCGGGGGCCGGACCTTGCAGAGGCCGAATTGAGTTCTACCGCTTCGGCACCGTCACGGATTGAGCTCGAAGGAGATCTGTCCAACAATCTTCGCATAGCCATCCGACCGACTTGCCGGCCTTCAATGGTTTCCGATCATGCCTACCCAGCTTCGACAATTGACCCCTCCACCCGCACCGATGGCAGACTCCGTAGCGACCGGTTCGAGAGCTTCCAGAGCTGGGCTGCTGATTCAAAGCTGACCTGATTCCCTACTCATCGTGCGATTCATCGGAGTTATGTCGGCCTACTATGACTGACACTTTATTCGGCAAGAAACCGCGGGTGGTGTACCCACCATCGGTGTCGGGGTTCGACCTCGGCCACCGACACGTCACTGTCACAAGGGAGCGACTCCGGAATGCCGACAGCGTTGATCATCGGTACGGGACCTGGGGCGGCAGGCGCCGCCTTGGCTCTGTCTGCCGATCCCGCTCAGCAGGTCACGGTGATCGATGTAGGGGGCACGCTGGAGCCTGACCTCCAGTCAACACTGAGCCGTATTTCAAACACTGATGAGCGATCCTGGTCGACGTCGGACGTCGAACGCATAAGCCATCAGCCGGTTCCGACCCGACGCGGAGTACTCCCCCAGAAGCGAACGTACGGTTCCGACTATCCCTTCCGTGACATGGGCCAGTTGGAGGGGATCGAGCCGGTGGGGTCAGCCAATCCATCCGTGGTTTCCGGGTCCTACGGAGGGTTCTCGAACATCTGGGGCGCCCAGATCATGCCCTTTTCCAGCGGTACATTCGACCGCTGGCCTTTCACGTTGGGCGACATGGAGACGCACTACCGCACCGCCCTGGGTGAGATGACCCTTGCCGGTGACGAGGACGACCTGGCCGAGCTCTTCCCCCTCATGGTTGGGGCCCGACGTCTGCCGCCACTGGCCGAGCGGACCCAACGGGTACTGGATCGCTACCGGTCACGGCGTTCCCTTGTTCGATCACACGGGATCACCGTCGGTCGAGCCCGGCTGGCGTTCCGATCCGACGAGTGCACATGCTGTGGCCTATGCATGACCGGATGCCCGCACGAGCTCATCTACTCGAGCTCCCACACCTTCGATCGTCTCCGGTCCCAAGGTCGGATCGACTATCGCCCGAACCTGCTCGCCACTCACCTCGAGGAGACGGATGGCGCTCCGTCTGTTTCTGTCCTCGATTCGGTTGGCGGCCGACCGGAGCGTCTCGTCGCCGATCGGATCTTTGTGGCCTGTGGTGGCATCGGCACCACGCGGCTGGTGCTGGGCTCGATGGGTGACTTCGACCGACCCGTCTATCTGCAGGAGTCGGTGCAGTTCGTGATGCCCACCATGTCGATTCGACCCGTGGGCGACCCCCGTTCGGCGCGGAACTTCACCCTCAACCAGTTCAACCTGCTGTACGACGTCACCGGCGAGGGCGTCGATCTCTGCCAGGTCCACTTCTATGACTACAACCCTGCTGTCCTCGCCTCGCTGCCGGGTGCCTTGCGGAAGCCCAACGCCGAGCCCGCTCTGTCGGCTTTGCTCCGGCGGACCGGTGTGGGCCTCGGCTACGTGCCGGGCTGGGGGTCGCCGAGGGTCAAGGTGGTCGCACGCCGGCCAACCAACCATGACCAACAGCTGCCGAGCTTGGTCATCGATCGCGAGCCAGGTGACGGCTGGCCACCCATGCTGCGGAGTCTGGTGGCCGCCATGGTCAAGGTGGCGCCGGCCTTGGATCTTTGGCCCGTCCTTTCCATGGTGTCGGTATCCGGTGCCGCCAAGAGCTACCACTTCGGGGGGAGCTTCCCCCACGGCCGGTCCCGCACCGCTACCACCACCGACCGGCTCGGTCGACTGGCACCCTGGGACAACATTCACCTGGTGGACGCGTCGGTCTTCCCCAGCGTCCCCGCCACCACGTTCACGCTGACGATCATGGCCAATGCCCATCGCATCACCAGCGAAGTACTGGGGATGTCCGCATGACGGCTGCCGATTATGGGAGTGACCCGTCGTGAACGAAGAGCCGATGGTCTGTATCACCGGTGCCAGTGGCTACCTGGGTTCCGTGCTGGTGGAGGCGTTCGGCTCGGCCGGATTCACCGTTCGACGCCTGGTACGGGCTCCGGCTCCGGAAAGCAGTGACCGTTCGTTCGATCTCAACTCCACCGGTCCCACCGACGCCCTCGAGGGTGCCGACGTGCTCGTCCACTGCGCCTACGACCTGACGCTGACCAAAAGGTCCGACATCTGGCAGACCAACGTCTTCGGTACGACGGCGCTGCTCGATGCGGCCATGTCCAGCGGCGTCCGCCGGACCATCGTCCTGTCGTCGATGTCGGCCTATCGGGGGACACGCCAGCTCTACGGCCGGGCCAAGCTGGCCACCGAGCTGGCTGCGCTGAGCCGGGGGATGTGTGTCGTCCGACCGGGTCTCGTCTACGGACCAGGCTGGGGCGGGATGGCCGGCACGCTCCAGCGACTGGCTGCGCTTCCGGTGCTTCCCGACTTCGGGCCGCGTGCGCACCAGTTCACCGTGCGGGAGGACGAGTTCGCCGCGGCCACGGTCGCCCTGGCCCGTGCCGAACATTCCCCCGCCCATCCGGTCGGCATCGCCCACCCCGACCCCGTACTGTTCACCGAGCTGCTGACGAGCTTCGCCGCCGGTTCGACCAAACCTGTGCCCCGGTTCGTCCCGACCCCGCCCATGGCCGTCTATGGAGCCCTTCGGGCGGCTGAGCTTCTTCCGCTCACACTGCCGGTGCGTGCCGACTCCCTGCTGGGTCTGGTCCGGCCGGCACCGGACGTCCCCAATCTCGACGTCCTCGAACAGCTCGGCGTAACCCTGGAGCCCTTCTCTCTGGGCAGTGACGGCGCAGTCTGAGCCGGACTCGACGGTTCAGCCGTCGACCGCTCGCAAGGTATGCCCGCCCGAGACGAGCAACACCCTTGTCCCTGGGTGGACGAAGCGGGCCGGAAGCACGAGGCTCTGGGCCCCGGTCTCCTTCGAGAGCGACTTCTCCCAGACCGCCTTGCTTCCGTCGACGATCTCGATCTTTGTCGGGATCGGCCCGGCCGAGCCGAGTTGTACGTCGGCAACGGCCTGGCCCTTCGGTCCGAAGGTGGCGGACAGTTCGGGGGGAGGCGTCCACTCCTTCAATGCCGTCACCGTGGCCAACGACACACCCAGGGAGATGAGCACCAATCCGACACAACCCAGCGCCATCTGGGATCGCGATCGACCGGTCCGTCCCGATGCGGGGGAGTTGGCGTCGGGCTCGGGGTTGGTGCTGGGGGAGTCCGATCCCGCGGCCGACCCGTTCGTCCCGGCCCCTCCTGGTGAGTCACTCTCGATGGGGGACGCCGTAGGACCGAACGACGGGGTCCGGCCCCGGCGCCCGGTGGTCAGGCTCCTCAGGCGCCAGTTCGTCGGGCGCAGACTGAGGAGTAGCAACGCCAGCAGTATTCCGAGGGCCACGGCATCCGGTGGCCAGCCGATCAGCCGAACGAGGAAGGCGCCGAAGAGGGCGGTCACCAGTGCGGCGGCCACCCCGCTGACCACCGTGTGCACGTCGATGCGGCGCTTACGGGAGCGGCGGCGCAGCCTGATGGTCCACATGGCCACCACCAGCAGGGCCACCAGGAAGATCCCAACGTTGAGCCCCGTCCCCACCGCTCCGCCGATGACGCCCGGTGGGGCCACCAGGGGGGACTTCCCGAGCAGCACGGAGAGGTCGTACACCTGGATGGGGCCGTTGTTGTAGATGAGGCGCGCCCACGGTAACGAGCCGTACTTCCCGAGATCGGCGTTGGTGAGGGGATTCTGAGGCTCCCCGGGCGCGATGTAGGTTCCGTAGAGGGGGAGTCCCTCGCCCAGGCGGTCGTCGATGACGATGTAGCGAATGCCGGATTGGCGGATGAGGGAGACATCCCAGGGAGTGAGCTGGCGGTCGAAGAACAGCGTGGACGGATTGACCAGCCCGTCTTCCGGTGCCACCGACTCGACGCCTCCGATGTCGTTGAGCAACGCCCCGTTGTCGCGGTCGGCGGCTACGTGTGAGCCGGCGGGGAGATGGGTGTTGGTCCAGTGGGCCAGGGCTAGTGACGGTGAGCCCAAGGACAGCTCATCGGCTCCGACCCGGTACGGACCGGGCAGGTAGGAGGGCAACGGACCCCCTCCGAAGAGCATGCTTCCGAGGAAGCAGATGGTGGCGATGACGATGGTTGCCACCCGTTCCACCGTCCGACGTTCTCGCAGCAGCCTTCTGGCCAGCCATCCACCCACCACCACCGCCATACCCAAGAAGATGAACGTCATGGCGCGCTCCGCGACCAACTTGCTGTCGGAGGATATGTTGGCCAGCAGGGCCAGGGGATAGGTTGCCGCGATGACGGCCGGCAGGAAGCGCAGTCGGCCGCCCCGAACGCTGCGCTTCCACACCACGCTGTAGAGCGAAGGAAGCAGAATCAGGCACCAGAGGACGGCGGCGCCCAGCATCAGGGCGATCTCCCATTTGGGCGAACCACCTCCGGCCGAGTTTCGGAAGAGCTGCCGATTGCCGTGGAGCTGTCCGAGTGCCCGTTGAACATTCGCATACGCATCGTCGATGATCGGTCCGACGTACCCGATGACCCGACTGCCGACGATGGCCGTCCACGTTCCGCCCACGATGACCCCAACCAGGGCCGCAGTACCCACGATTCGGGCCTGGGCCCCCTTCCGACTGATCGTGGACTGGTCGAGTGGGGGTTGCTCCTGACCGGCCAGCTGACTATTCGGGACCGCGGTCGGCCCGACGTCACCCGGTGGCGGCCGAACCCGGGAGCGGGCGATGAAGTAGAGCGCCACGGCCCACACCACCAGGAAGCCGATGGTGAGCCACGCCGTCAGGTGATGCGTAAAGACCATCGCCACGATGCAACCGAGGGCCAGTACGAACGATCTCCCCATCTTGGGCCGGCCGGTGTCGATCGACACCATGAGGAGGTGGATTGCCACCACTGCGAAGGCCAGTGCGAGTGTTTCATAGGCGTATTGAGCGTCGAATCCATAGAACTGAGGGCACCCGGCATAGACGAGAACGCCGATGCCCCCGGCGCGCGAACTGCGACAGGCGCGCTCCACCATGAGGAAGACACTGAGCACCAACACCAGGCGGGCCGCGGCCAGCACGATGACCTGGTCGAGGGCCAACGGCAGGCCGGTCAACCATCGGGTGGCGGCGGTCACGAGTTCAAGACCCGGGTAGTAGGGGCTCACGGGAAGAATGGTGTTGGTCGGAATCAGCGGTCGGCTTTCGAGCATCCTCGTGAGAGTGGCGCCGTGGGCCATCTCGTCGAAGCTGTCCAAGAGCAGCGGACGGTGCATGATGTAGGAGGCGAGGAGCCCGAGACCGAGGACGACCGAGATTTGAATGCGCTCTCTCCGCGACGCCTGAGAGCCCGTGAGGCGCCAAGCGCAGGCGGCAAAGATGACCGTGATGGCGGCCAGGAACAGGGCGAGATCCGGCGATTCATGACCGGTCCGGTCGAGGGCGTCAGCGATTCCTTGCAGCAGCAGACCCGTACCGACCAGGGCCAGCACGGTGCCGAATCGTGACCTGTTTGCTGGGGGAACTGCAGATGCCGCCGCACTCTGCGGCGCCGGGGGCTCACGGAAGGTGACGGGGATGTCGGGCGACAAGGAGCCAGTCACCTCGTCGTGATCATCGAGATTCGCTAGAGGTCGAAGTAACAAGAGTGTGCCCCGGCACTTTGTCGAGTCGTGGATCAACCTCTGATCTGGATGGTCCCCTCGTGGACCACGTGCCGGGTCAGTGCTGTCCTCGACCAGCGGTCAAACCCGGTAGGCCCCACCGCGAGGATCAAGTATGACATGGGCGTCATTGTTCTGCGAAGGCGGCCTGGTCCTTTGCTGCGTCGCCCTCCGGGCGGTGTCGTGATCGGACTTCCGGTGCCGGAGCAGATGTCGAACGAGGAGGCGGCTGCAGGCTCGATCGGGACTGGCTCGATTGAACCCAGCGGTGACCCAGGCATTAGCATCTGAAGGTGAGGCGCGGAACTTCAACGTGTGGCGTCGGCAATCCCGACTTGGGCGGGGGCGCGTGGCTGGGTCGGAGAGGAGTTGCGGATTCGACCCCGTAGCGGAGCAAGGGGCATGAGCGAGTTCGCTACCGGAGAATCGAAGCAGGTAACCGAGCTGAGACGTCTGTTCACGACGTTCGGTTACCTCGTGGCCAAGCAGGGTGCGACTGCGCTTCTCGGCCTCGCCTATTGGGCCGTGGTGACCCATCTCTTTCCGGCCCGGAACGTCGGTCTCGCTGCTGCGGCGGCATCGACGGCGCTCCTGCTGGCCGCCATCGGCGCCCTCGGCATCCCGCTCCTGCTTCTGGCGGAAATCGATCCGATAGAAGCAGGGGAGCGGCGCGTCGTCTTCACCACCGGGTTGGCAATCGCATGTTTCGTGGTCTTGATGTTGTCGGTAGGCACCGTGGCCCTTTCTCCCGTACTGGGCAAGAGTCTGAGACTGATCGGGGAGGACCCCGTCACCGCAGCCCTCTTCGTTGTCGGGTCGGTGGCCACCATGGCCGGTCTCACCCTCGACAATGCGGCCATAGGGCTGCACCGCGGTTCGGCCCAGCTGTGGCGAGGCAGCCTCAGCTCCATATTGAAGCTCGCCTGTGTGGGAGTGCTCGTCCTGGCGTCGACCCGGACGAGCGCCGGTCTCATTTTTGCCTGGGCCATAGCACTCGTTGTCTCGCTCGTCGTGTGCATCCCGATGCTCAGGTTGGAGCCAACCTCCGACGGGCAAGGGTCGCTCAGTCACCGTGCTGCCCTCGTCCGTCGCTTCGGGACCCTCTCACTGCAGCACCACGTGCTCAATCTCTCGATCAGCTCCATCTCCTACATCGTTCCGCTGACAGCCACCCTCCTCATCCCGCCCAAGCAGGTTGCTTATTTTTCCGCCGCCTATCTGCTGTCGGCCACCGTGCTCATCATTCCCTACCTCCTCGCCCTCTCCCTCTTTGCCGAGCGCTCCGGCGACCCCGGCCTCCTCCATCGTCACGTACGTCGCACCCTCCCTCTTGGACTTGCCCTGTCCGGCGCCATCGTGCTCGCCGTCGAGGTGGCGGCTCCTCTTGCGCTTCGCATCTTCGGACCCGCCTATGCGGCCAACGGGACCACGGCGTTGCGAATTCTGATCCTGGTGGGTCCGGCCTACGTGATCAAGGACCACTACGTTTCGATCCGGCGGGCACAAGGTCGGCTCTCGCACGCCGCCAAAATCATGGCCATCGGGACCTCAGCGGAGGCAGCTGGAGCCACCTTGGGTGGGGTCCTGTGGGGTCTGAACGGGATCTGCCTCGGATGGGCTGTTGCTGCTTCGTGCGAGGCAGTCGTGCTGTCACCGGCGGTGCTTCAGGTCTTCCGCCGGACTCCCGCCACCGAGTCCGACCCAAGCCCGCCCTCGTGATCGAGGTCGGCGGCGACCAGCCCGAGCACCGGTTGGGATGTCGCCTGGCTGCCCGTCACGTGCAGACCGATGTACCGGCAATGGTTCGCTCGTAGAGGGTCTCGATGCGTCCCACCACTGCTGAAGCAGTGAACGAGCGTACGCGGTCCAATGCGTTTCGTCCCATGGCGGCAGCGGTGTCGGGGTCGGCGATCAGCGAGGAGAGCGCAGCGGCGAGGGCGACGGGGTCGCCCGGCGCTACCAGGTGGCCGGTCACCCCGTCGTCGACTAGATCCACGATGCCGCCACTGGCGGCGGCGACGACCGGTCGTCCGATGGCCATCGCCTCGAGGACCACGGTCGGACAGCAGTCGGGCACGATCGATGGAACGACCACCACACTGGCTGTCTCCATGAGCGACATCACGGCGGCGTGATCGAGAAGACCTTGCAGCTCGACCCCCTCGGGAAGATCGAGAGGGGTGTCCTCGAACGTCCTACCGGCGAGAACGAGCCCGGGTGCCCCAGACAGACGCCGATAGGCCTCAATGAGCACATCGACCCCCTTGTCACGGCTGAGATCGCCGACGAAGACGACGGGCCCGTCGGGTCGCGGCGTGGCAATGTCGAGAACGAGGTCATCGGGAATGAAGTTCGGAATGACTTCATAGGAG
Source organism: uncultured Acidimicrobiaceae bacterium (assembly GCA_963756515.1). Lineage (GTDB taxonomy): Bacteria > Actinomycetota > Acidimicrobiia > Acidimicrobiales > RAAP-2 > Bog-756. The sequence goes on along the minus strand of CAVWNV010000011.1, from coordinate 137,869 downwards.
CTGTGGCCGGGCAGTCTCGTGTTGACCGCCACCACCGAACTGACCGGGACAAATACGTCTACATTTCTCGTGCGGATGCCTCGGCTGACAGCATTCGCCAGCACCACACCGGGCCCGACCATCGGACCGTGTTTGGAGGAAGCGCAGGTGATGCACGCCAGCGGCGCCGGTCCCGGGCAGACGTCGTCACCGCGCATGAACCGCTTGGTGGCACAGACATGGCTGTATTCGTGCTGGGTCACTATCACGGGCACCCCGGAGCGCCGAGCGGGACCGATCGATGACGTGACGCTCCAGTCATGGGCGTGGAGCACGTCGAAATCACCCGCGGTGAGAAGCCGTCGGATCCCGGAGCGGAACCGGGGATCCACGATGGGCATGGCGTGGGGCCGTCCCGGGTCGCTGTAGAGCTGTGGCAGGCGCTGCGCAGTCGTGCGTAGTTGGTGAACGGGCACCACTCCGTCCCGAATCGTCTGTTCGGACCCGCCTACGGCCGTGGTGGCGACTTCGACGCCGTGCCCGCGTGCCGCCAACGCCTGCGCCAGGTTCCGAACGTGCCGCTCCTGCCCGCCGACGTCAGGTGGGTAGAACTGTGTCACCATCAGCACCCGCATCAGGGTTGCAACCTAGGACGCCCCGGGCGTTCCCCGCCAACACGTGCGGGTACCGATGTCACGGAGCGCGGTCGTTCCGTCGCCGCCTGCTTCGCGGAGCGATGCCCGGTGGGGACATCGTCTAAAGTCCAACTTCCTTACGGGTGCCATGAGGTCGACAGATCGCCCATGGCATCCGACCAGTTGTGGTGGGAACGCTGTGGGCACAGCGTTATCGAGAGGACAGTTCGAACTGGTGACCGACGCTTACAAGGACCTCTCGGCTCGCCACAAGTGGCGCGACGGCGAGCCGCTCGTGCGACGGAGGGCGCTGGCCATAGGCAAACGCCTGGCTCGCTCCGTCATCCGCGCTCCCCGCGATCAGCGCCATGTGGTTCTGATTCTCGGGTGTCAGCGATCGGGGACCACGATGCTTCAACAGACGTTCCTCGATCGATCCTGGCGGGTTCTGATTCTCGAGGAACACGATCGTCGTCTGGTCGGAAACGTTCCGGGCGAGGCGAAATGGCAGGACTATCCCACGGTGTTCGGCCGCATCCACCGGCTTCCGTTCGAGGTTGTGGCGGTCAAACCCCTTGTCGAGAGCGACCGGGTCAAAGAGCTCATGGATGCGGCCGGCAACGTGAGAGCCATTTGGATGCTCCGCCATTATCACGAGGTGGCCCGGTCGAATCTCAATCGCTTCGGCCCGGAGAACCCTTTTCGGGACCTGCAGCCGTTTCGTTCCGGTGACGCTCTCGACTGGCGCTACCGCGGGGCATCCGATGAGACTCGCGAAACCGTTCTCGAACTGCTGGACCGCGATCTCGAGCCGCTCGATGCCGCTGCTCTCTTCTGGTGGACTCGAAATCAGCTCTACTTTGATCAGCGCCTCTGGGAGGATGAGGGAATTCGAATCCTTCGTTATGAGCGAGCCTGCAGTGGTTCCGACGAGGTGATCCGATCATTGTCTCAGTACGTGGGGGTCCCGCTGCCTCTCCATTCGATCGCGGCCAAGGTGCGCCCCCAACCCGGCTCGTCGTTGGAGGACGGTCTCGACCCGGAGGTCGAACAACTCTGTCGGAAGATGTGGGATTCGTTCACAGGATTTCCGGAGCTCTAGGGCGAATCGATGCGATTCTCGACGCTGTGTGTCATGGCCACTGGATCGGATTCGGGCGCCTTCCGTTGTCAGACCGTGCTCGCCCGTGTGATCGGTAGGCTGAGTCGGGTGAATGGATGATGGCGTCAACGAGGTCGCTGGGCTCAGGGCCGACCGAACTCGGACTAGGGGGGCGTTTCTAGGGTGAATCACAAAGGGACGCTCATACTCTGTTATCACCGGGTCGCCGAGGGGGTCGAGGATCCCTTCGGACTCTGCGTGCAGCCTGACAATTTCTCCGCCCATCTCGAAGAGATGTCGCGGGGCCGAGAGCCGTCGACCCTCGCCGACCTGGCCGTGCCTTCGCGCCGACCGAGGGTGGTCGTCACCTTTGACGACGGGTACAACGACAACCTGACCAACGCCTTGCCGATCGCCCAGGCAAAGGGTGTTCCGTTCACGGTCTTCGTAGCCAGCGGAGTTCTGGGCGACCAAAACGGATTCTGGTGGGATCGACTGGCCACCCTCTTGCGCCGCCGTCCACCGGGAACGACCGAGATCCGGCTGCCGATTGGAGTGGAAACTGTTCGCGTCGCCCTGGGTTCGGCGAACAACAACGCAGACCTCGAATCAGTACGTCAGCGCCTGCTGCCCCTTCCGGTCGACGAGATCCAGCGTGTCCTCGATACCATCTCGAAGGAGTGGTCGGTGGACTCGTCACCTCCTGACAACGCTCGTGCGCTCACCCACGCGGAACTGGTCGAGCTGGCCAGCTCCGACGTTGTCACCATCGGGGCGCACACCGTGGACCACGTCCGCCTGAGGGGACTTTCGGTGCAGGAGCAGCAGGACTCGGTCACCACGTCGAAAGAGGACCTGGAGCGATTGATCGGCAAGCCCGTGTCCCACTTCGCCTACCCATTCGGCCGCCATGACAACTTCGACGAGAACTCGGTCGAAGCCGTGCGTCTGGCCGGATTCGACACGGCGTGCACAACCATCCCGGGCACCGCTCGCCCCACCACGGACCCGTTGCGCCTCCCGCGCCGCGTGGCTACCGACTGCGGGCGCATCCGCTTCAAGGCTCACCTGCAGCGCTGGCGATTCGGCTGACGTCGGGCCCGTCGGGCACCGTCATCGGAAGCCCGGCTCGATCGGACCGGCGGGTTGAGGGTGCTCCGGCCGTGACCGGGTAGCACCACGCCTTCATCCCCTGAGCCCCGCGGCGGCGTACACCGGGCTGGCTCGTGGCATGCCCCCACGACAACCATCCGTCCCGCTTGTTGAACGACGGCGCCCGGGCGAGCGAAGACCCTGCTGACGCCCGGTGTCTGGCCAGCCTGACGATCGTCTGTAGCCTGGGAACGGACAGAGTGATGACGTGACGGCGGAGCGACGAGAGATTGGCCCATGGGCACATACGTAGGCTTGCGACGTCTGCTGGCGCTCGGAGTAGCCTCGGCCGTGTTGTCCATCGGTGCCGCCTCGGTGGCCCCGGGCACCACCGGGGTGGCCGTGGCGGCCGGATCCAAGGTCAGCTGCCGCAGCGCGGCTGTGACCCGTGTTCGGGCTATCGACCGTCGACACCGTCGTGCCCGTCGTCACCCAAAGCAGGGCGGAACGAACCGAGCCCGCCAGCCTGTCGGTTGTTGCCCGTCGAAGCCCGCCACCCACGGTCACGGTTGCGTTCCGGTGTCGACGGGCAAAGGGGCCGGTCGGCCCCGGCGCAGGCGCCACACCCCCGGCCACGCTGCCACTAGGCACGTTCGCCACCCCAAGTCGGCTGTCAGCGCGGTGGCTCCGGCGCCGGTGCCACAGCCCGATCTGTCTCCTCCGCCCGGCTTCACCGACCAGCAGCAGATCTTCGACGACCAGTTCTCCGGCACCAAGCTGGACTCCAGCAAGTGGAATGCCTACGTGGGAAGTGGCGGAGTGGTGTGGAACAACGACGGCAACCTGCCGCCGCCCTATTCAGGCCCGAACACCACCGGCAACCGCGACGAGGCGGCCATGTTCGCGCCGTCTCAGGTCAGCGTCGACGGCGGGTTGACGTTGACGGCACAGCGCAACACCAACAAGTACACCAGCAGCTATCCGTGGATCAGCGGGGTGATCACGACCGAAGGGAAGTTCTCGCTGCCTACTTCCGGTTGGTACGTGCAGGTGATGGCCAAAATGCCCGACCAGTCCCAGGGCATGTGGCCGGGCATCTGGTTCCTGCCCGGCGTCGCCGGCACGCCTGCCAATGAGCTCGATGGATACGAGGGCGGCCTCCTCGGGCCGGACCCCGACGAGCTCATGCACTCGGACTACTTCGCCGACCAGGGGCAACAACAGAGCCTTTACAACGTCGGCACTGACGTGAGTGCCGGTTACCACGTCTACGGCTTCGAGTTCATCCCCGGTCAGTCGATCACCGCCTTCTTCGACGGCAAGGCGGTATGGCAGGTGTCGGCGGCGGACGGTGTCACCATTACCGGGGAGCCGTACGGATAATTCTCGAACTGCAAGTGGCCATGCAGGACACCTCGGGGTGGCACTCCGTGATGACGGCGGCCACCCCATCTTCGACGATGAGTGTCGCCGAGGTGCAGGCGTACTCACTTCCCTGGTAGTGGCTCCTCCGGGATGAGAGCGATGGGGTTGGTCCTCCCGTCTCGATCTCCCTAAAGTTAGCTGACCGTAGCGACGGAGCGAGGATCACATGAAACCCGTGGCGATCCGAACAGCGGAAGTGAACGGATCGACCATTGGACCGAGTAGTGAGTGTCGGACACGAGGCCTTGCCGCGGCCGATGCCACTGTGTGATACCCGGTGATGAGCGCCCAACCGCGCCTACTCGTGCTTCGTGATCTCGACGAATGGTCCTCACCGTGGGATCAGCTGGTGGATGTGTCCCCTCTCCCGTCGCCCTTCCTGCGGTCGTGGTGGTTGAACGGGACCGGTGGACCAGAGCGTCGCTTCCTGCTGGTCGTGGACGATGGCCATCTGATAGGCGGCCTGGCTGTCGAGGAAGAAACCCGCCTGGGGCTTCCATGCTTGCGAATCATGGGAGACGGAGCGCTCTGTCCCGACCACATGGATGTGCTGGTCTCACCTGAGCACGCCGACGTCGCCATCCGCATCCTGACCAACTGGCTCTGCCGGTCGGGAGGCCGCCTGGTGGACCTGAACGGGATTCGGGCCGGATCTCGGCTGAGCGAAGCCCTCCCGGGCCCCGTCCACCAGGAACTCCTTGCCGTCGCTCCGTTTACCCCTTTACCGGACAGCCCAGAGGCGTACGTGGCCGGCTTGTCTTCGCAGTTCCGCCGGAACCTCCGAAAATCGTCGGCACGCCTCGAGGAGGAGGGCGCTACCCACCGCACCCATCGGGGTCCCACGTTGGCGCGGCCCCTCGACGACCTGAGGAGGCTGCACCAGGCCCAGTGGGGACACCGCTCGAAATTTCTTACCTGCCTTCGATCGGTTTGCGGCCGGTTGTGTGCTGGGCGCGGCCGCGGATGAGGTGGCCATTCATGAGTTGGTGGCCGACGACACGGTCATCGCCACTGTCGTGGTGTTCGAGGTCGCCGGTCGAGCGAGCCTGTATCAGAGTGCCAGGCTCAACGAGCCTCGTTGGCGGGATGCTACGACCGTCCTGCTCTCCGCCATCATCGCCGACGCTTGCGACCGTGGGTTCAGCGAGGTGGACTTTCTTCGTGGCGACGAGTCGTACAAGGCCCGGTTCGCGTCCAGTCAGCGCCAGATGTTCCGGCTGCTCGCCGGCAACGGTGTGGCCGGCCGGATGGCCTTCTCCCTCGAGGTGGCAGCGGCAGGAGCCACCCGGTCAGCTGTGCGCACTGTCCGTCGGGGCCGCGCCGCCCTGGCCCGGGCGAAGCGTCAGCTTCCCTCCACCCGGTAGGAGTGCGTGACCCTTTGGGCCGGGTCCCCTCGTGTCACCGTGGTGGCGATTCGTGAGCGCAGGCGCGCTGCCAGCGTCCAGCCCCCGAGCGCGGCGATCTTGGCCGTGTCGATCGTGGGCGACTGTCCCGGCGTGCGGGGATTCAGGTGAAATCGCCTCAGGCGCGAATTGAAGTCCTCGATCCTGTTCTCCCGCACCGAAGCGGCCGTGAAGTACGTGAGGGTCACGGAGATCGAGACGTCGGAACTGTTGTGAACCCAGTGCGGGGTGCCAGGCGGTAGGTAGACCCCATGTCCCGGCGTCAGAGGGTACGTGGCTACTTCCTTCGGTACGGATGTCATACGTCCGTGGGAGCCATCCCAGTACCGGTCGACCTCGAAGCGACGGGCCGATTCGCTCTCGAAGCTACCGACGCTGACCGTCTTGCACCCGCTGACCTGCATCAGGAGGCTGTGTTCGATGTCGAAGTGGACCGGGGTGACCGAGTCGGGGGAGGAAACGAAGATGAACGCCGTCCGATTGCGCATCTTGCCCTGGCTGTCGATGATCCCGAGCTCGAGTCGATCGAGCATGGTGTTCATCAGCTCGGCCCACGCTGGATCTTCGTCGACGTTCAGCAGTGTGAGCCAGGCGTTGGCACTGCGCAGATTGCGGATGACGTCACCCGGGTGGGCCAGAGCGCCCCGGGGCGGCCCGCCTTCGGGAACCAGAAGAGGTTGGGCCGCGGTGTCGTAGATCACCGACCGAGGTAGGCGGTCGGCCAGGGAGGCGATGGCGTCAAGCGTCAGCCCGTCGTAGTCGTGTAGATCATGGACGAATCCCACGGGCCCCTCAGGAAATGCCCGGTCCGAGGGAATCTGATCGATCGTCGGTCCGATCGGCCGAACTGGGTCTGCAACCAATGCTCGCGCCTCCCGGAACTCGTAGACCACTAGTGCTCTCACGCCGAGCGTCATGGCTCGATCAGCGACACGTCTGCGGCCGGTCACCGCTGGCGTCTCGACCTGTCCGACAGGTCGATGTCGTCATGATAACGCCGAGTGGAGTGCCGATCATCGAGGCAAGCCGCCGTATTGACCCGCTGATCTAACAAGGTCAGATTCGTCGTGCATGGCAACGACTGCGATCTCAACGTTCGGATTGTCACCCAGAGTGCACAAGCGTCCGATGTCATCCCCGAGCACCGCGGGTGATTCACTTCGAGATCGCGCCGGTGATGAATGACGAATGACGTAGGACACAGGCACGGCGTCCGCCTCGAGGTGGCCGAATTGGAGCAAGCCTGAACGCTCCTCGTGCCGGGTCAACCACGTAAAGACGTCGACCCATGGACATCTATGTGAGCCGGGATACTGCAAGTGTCACGGGCGGTACTTGATCGGCTATTGCGATTTTCCATTGTGGCGTTCAAAGTCTAAAGTTCCCGGCCAGGACGGAACTGGGGGCAGTGACGTGGGGCTCGATGACGATGTTGATGGTCCTGTGCGCCGTCGGTACCGGCTTTTTGCCTGGTCTGACCCGATCGCAAGCGCCCTGGGGGCCAAACACGCGGGCTCCCATTACGGGTTCGCTCCCCTTCGCTACGCCTTCCTTTCAGCGAAATATATCGAACCCACTCGGGTGAGCGAAGCCGATAAAGTCGTCCGATGCTGGCGTAGGTGGCTCGCGTCGCACGGGTCTGGTCCCGGGATCATGGGTCGCGCATGGTGAGCACACTCCGTGTCGCCATGGTCACCTCTCGATACCCGCCCCTCGTGGGGGGAGTCGAAACGCACGTGAACGAAGTGGCCCGCCGGATGGCGGCACGAGGCGTCGACGTCTCGGTGCTGACGACGGATCTCCGTGGTGACCTGCCCCCGTTCGAGCAGCACGGGAACCTCACCGTCCAAAGGTTCCCTGCCTGGCCCCGCCGGGCCGATCTCTATGTGTCGCCGGCGCTCCTCCATGAGGTGGCCCGGACACGCTACGACCTGGTCCACGTGCAGGGTGTGAACAACCTTCTGCCCCCGACCGCGCTGGCTTCCGTCCAACGGGCCGGAGTTCCAACGGTGGTCACGTTCCATACCGGAGGCCACTCCGGCCGCCTTCGCACCGCGATCAGGGAGACGCAGTGGCAGGCCCTTCGGCCTCTCCTTCGTCGTTCGAAGGGGCTCGTCGCCGTCTGCAGCTATGAGGTCGAGCAGTTTTCTCGCCGACTCGGCGTGGCGCCGGAGACGATTCGACTCATAAGAAATGGCGCCGATATCCTTCCCATCGACAACACCGTGCCGGACATCGCAGGCTGTCCGCTGGTTTGTTCTGTGGGCCGGCTCGAGCGCTACAAGGGCCATCAACGCGTAATCGCGGCAATGCCGGCGCTGCTCGAAATGGCCCCCGCGGCCCACCTGGCGGTTGTCGGTCGTGGCTCCTACGAGCGGCAACTTCGTCATCTGGTTGCTCGACTGAACGTCGAACATGCCGTGACATTTACGGCTTTTGACAGCACGGAACGGGCTGGACTCGGTGCGCTCGTACGATCGAGCGACGTCGTTGTCCTCATGAGTGATTACGAGGCGAACCCGGTATCCGTCATGGAAGCCCTTGCACTCGGACGCAAGGTCGTCGTAGCCGACACTTCGGGCCTGTCTGAGCTGGCATCAGAAGGGCTCGCCACTGCGGTTCCAGCCAACGTGACCCCACGAGTGTTGGCCCAGCGGATCGTCGCGGTTGCGGCCAGTCCGGAAGAGATCGACCCGGAGCTTCCCACGTGGGACCGATGCACCGATGATCTCCTTTCGCTCTACGACGAGATTACCTCGTCCGGCTCCAGGGGAGTTCGGCCCATTGGGCTGGATCCCCAACGTCATGGCCAGGAAATCCAAACGGCTGGCGGATCGGAAGTGGCTGACTCGCACGTGGGCAGCGTTCCAACTGTCTCTGTCGTCATCTCCGCCTACTCGGTAGATCGCTGGAATGATCTGGTCGCATCAGTCGAGTCATTGCAAAGGCAATCGGTTCCGCCCGTCGAGATACTTGTCGTAATCGATGACGAACCCCTGTTGGGCATGGCCCGTAACCAGTGGCCACCGACCGAGGATTCGTGCCCCGTCAGGATCATGGCCAACGATGCCGGGCATGGGTTGGGAGGCGCACGCAATACGGGCGTAGAGCATGCAGTCGGCGACGTGGTTGCTTTCCTCGATGACGACGCAAGGGCCGATTGTCATTGGGTAGAGCACCTGAGTGCGCCCTACGTGGCCGACAACGTGATCGCGGTAGGGGGAGCGCCCATAGCCGCGCCCGATGTTCCAAAGCCCAAATGGTGGCCGATGGAGTTCGACTGGGTCGTCGGGTGCGCCTACAGGGGACTGCCCACGTCTGAAGCAGAAATGTCGCACATGATCGGAGCGGCAATGTCGGCGCGACGCAAAGTACTAACAGAGCTGGGCGGCTTCCACTCAGATACGCTCGACGACCTCGATCTTTCATTGAGGCTCGCGTCGTCATTTCCAGGGCAGAAGATTCTGTTTGCACCTCGCGCCACTGTCGAACATCGTGTTCCGGCCGAGCGGCTGACGTGGCGGTACTTCTGGCATCGCTGCTACATCGAGAACAGACGGAAGGTCGCTGTCGTTCGCCAGATGGGTGACGCTGGCACTCTTCAGGCTGAACGGCGTCAAGTATTTCGGGTCTTGCCGTCGGCTGTTGGATGTGCACTTGCTGACGGGTTGAGGAGGCGACCGTATGGATTTCGCCGAGCTGCTGCAATCCTATGTGGGGTCGCGATGGCTGCCTCGGGATTTGGACTTGGCCAGTTCGATTGGTGGTTCTCGGGCCCGGCCGCACGGGCCAAACGGCCCCCGTTCATGTAAGTGAAACGGCCTGATTCATTGAGAACGGGGGGAAATTCCGTCGCCATCGAGAATCCAACCTCATCACTCCTCGCCTTCGGCCGAGCACCTCTCGCTACGGAGGGCGCGAGGAATACCACTCAGGTGGAGATGCTTAATACCTTGTCCATTTATTGGCAACGCGTCGTTAGCAATCGCGTTACCGGAGGGAAACCTTGTGGCTGTACAGTTCTATTTGATCCATTCGCTGATCCCAATGAACTCTCCGCTTGCTCAACGGTGGCTTCGACCGTAGCGTGAGGCGAGCTTGCAAGAAGCCTTCGGGCGATCTGCTCGGCGGAGAGGGAGTTGGGGAGCGGGCAGCAGTTTGGAAGGATATCCGAGGCGGCGGAAATGCCATGCCGTTAGCCAGACTCAAACAGGGCGGACAATGCTCCGAATTTGGGGGCACGAGGGGCAAGTCTGACAATGTCAGTTGGTGAGCAAGGCCAGCGTTCTGAGCAGCGACCGAGGGATGAGCGCGTTCAGCCGTCCGTGAGCATTGTCATACCGGCGAAGAATGAAGCTCGCAATCTTCCCCATGTATTTGCTGAACTTCCGCCTGGGGATTTCGAATTGATTCTTGTCGATGGGGATTCGAGCGATGACACAGTAGAGGTGGCTCGACGGCTGCGCCCAGACATTTTGGTGATTGGCCAGACGAGAAAAGGCAAGGGCAACGCCCTCGCCTGTGGATTTGCTGTGGCTACTGGGGATTTCATCGTGATGCTCGATGCAGACGGGTCGACGGATCCGGCCGAGATACCCCGATTCGTCGACGCGCTCATGGAAGGGGCTGATTTCGCCAAAGGTTCACGATTCATGCCTGGTGGAGGCAGTTGCGATATCAGCCATGTGCGACGGATCGGGAACCGCTGGCTCAACCGGATCGTCAATATCTTCTACGGCACCCGGTATACCGACCTCTGCTATGGATTCAACGCTTTCCGGAGGGAGTGCCTCGTGGCGATGCAGTTGGAAGCGGCGAATGAAGAGAGAGCCGACGAGACCGACATGCTCTGGGGCGATGGATTCGAAGTTGAGACACTGATCAACGTGAGAATCGCAAAGGCTGGGTTGAGGGTAACCGAGGTGCCCAGCTTCGAACGGGATCGCGTACATGGTTCCAGCAATCTCAACGCCTTCTCTGATGGCCTGCGAGTGCTCCGTACAATCCACTATGAGAGGACCCGCCGAGTCGATGTAGTGCCTGAGTCATCCCAGCGAGCGTCGGGTGATTCGTGGGGTGCGGTATCCACGTTGAGAGATAGGGGCTGAATTGTCACTTGGCTCTTCGCTGATCACCGCCCGTACGCAACCTCGGCGATCCAACGGGAAAGAGGGGTGACGCCGTGATGACCCTCACGCCGGTTGCTGCGGCATCCTTCGGAAATCAAGCCATCCGGGCGCTGTCGGCTGGGGCCACGTTGGCTGTCCGTCATTACTCGAGAGGGAGTCGATCGTGATCATCACCCGGACTCCACTTCGGATCACCCTCGGGGGTGGCGGCACGGACCTGCCCTCGTACTACCAGCGGTTCGGCGGAAGCCTGATCGCGGCCGCCATCAACAAGTACATCTTCGTCTCCCTCAACCGCACGTTCACACCCGGCTATCTCCTCAAGTACTCGGAGTTGGAACGGGTGGACAAGATCGATCAGATCGACCATGCCATCATCCGTGAGGTGCTTCGATCCCACGAGCTCGATCCAGCACTGGAGCTGGTGAGTGTGGCCGATATTCCCACCGGTACGGGACTCGGCTCCTCGGGAACGTTCACCGTAGGTCTGCTCCGAGCGGTCTACGCCCAGCGCCGCGAACACGTGGCCTCAGCTGACCTGGCCGAGGAGGCTTGTTCCATCGAGATCGATGTGCTCAGACGATCCGTCGGCAAACAGGACCAGTACATCGCGGCTTTCGGTGGCCTCACCTGCTTCGACTTCGAAAAGGACGGAACGGTGTTCGTCAGTCCGCTCCGTCTCAGTAACGAGACGATGCATGACCTCGAAGAACATCTGCTCATGTTCTTCACCCGCTTCTCTCGGAACGCCGACGACGTGCTGCACGATCAAAAGGCTCGTTCGGACTCTGATGAGACGGCCATGCTGCAGAATCTCCATATCGTCAAGCGGCTCGGGATGGAGAGCCGCAGCGCCCTGGAGCGAGGTGACACCCGGTGCTTCGCCGAGCTCATGCGGGAGCACTGGGAGTACAAGAAGAGCCGGTCCCGGGGCATGACCAATAGGGATATCGACTGCTGGTATCAGGCTGCCATGGATGCCGGAGCGATCGGAGGCAAGTTGGTGGGTGCCGGTGGCGGGGGTTTCCTCCTGTTCTACACCGCAAACCCCACCGAGCTTCGGAGAGCCATGACGGCTGAAGGACTCGAGGAGCTACGTTTCGCATTCGACCATGACGGGTCGAGTGTGCTGGCCCGGACATGAGGCGGTGATGGTGATGACCTTCACCGACGGCACGTGCGAATCCCCTGTGGCCCTAGCCTCCGAACCCGCCATGGTCGAGGCCGGTCAAAGCACCAAGGCCTCAGGATGAGTACCTCCGTCACCCCCACGACAGAACAGGCGGGAGCCCTCGTCCCTGGTTCCTGGACCCGCTATGTCGTCATCGGCGGCGCCGGATTCATCGGTGGTCATTTCGTCGACCGCCTGCTCAGCGATCCTCGCATCGAGCAGGTCACGGTCTATGACAACTTCTCGTCCGGACGGGAGTGGCACCTGGCTCCCCATCGGGACGACCCCCGATTCACCGTCATCCGGGGTGATGTCAGCGACCTCGAGTCACTCGTCGACGCGGTGTCCGGACACCAGGTGGCCATCCATCTGGCGTCGAATCCCGATATCGCTCTGGCGGCGACAGAACCAGCGGTCGACTTCGACCAGGGAACAGCCCTGACCCATCACGTGGCCGAAGCGGCCCGCCGGGGAGGGCTGACCCAGGTGCTCTACGCCTCGGGCAGCGGTGTCTACGGGGACATCGGCGAGACCGAGGCCTACGAGGATCTGGGACCCCTGATCCCGGTCTCGACCTACGGTGCCTCCAAGCTGGCCGGCGAAGCCTTGTTGGCCTCTTACTGTGCCATGTTCGGTCTGTCGGCCCGGGCCTTCCGTTTCGGCAACGTCGTCGGCCCCCGCCAGACCCACGGCGTCGGATTCGACTTCCTCCGTCGGTTGCGGAAGGACCCCACGGTGCTCGACATTCTGGGGGACGGCACCCAGTCCAAGTCCTATGTCCACGCATTCGACGTGATCGACGCCGTGTTGTTGGCCTCGGCCCACGGCCAGACCCCCTACCAGGTGTTCAACGTGGCCACCGGCGACTACATCACCGTCACAGAGATCGCCGAGTTGGCCGTGACGGTCCTCGGGCTCGACCCTGATTCGGTCACCTTTGCCTATACCGGCGGGGATCGGGGATGGAAGGGGGACGTCCCCATCGTGCGCATCGCCACCGACCGCATCCGGTCCCTCGGATGGACGAACCGATGGACGTCGGCCCAGGCGCTCGAGCGGGCCATCCGGGCCATGGTGGACGACGCAGAAGTGGGCCGGCTGACCTGATGGTTCCCGCCCCCACGAGAGAGAGGCCAGATCATGAGCGCGAGTAGTGCGTCCGACCTTCGCATCAAGATCTTCGCCGATGGGGCCGACCTCGAGGGCATGCTGGCCTACGCCGCCAATCCCCTCATCCAGGGGTTCACCACCAATCCCACCCTCATGCACCAGGCCGGCATCACCGACTACGAGGCCTTCGCCCGGGAGGTCCTCGACCACATCACGGACCGACCCATCTCCTTCGAGGTGTTCTCCGACGAGTTCGACGAGATGCACCACCAAGCCCAAAAGCTGGCCGCCTTCGGCCCCAACGTCGTGGTCAAGATCCCGGTTACCAACACCCGGGGCGAGAGCGCCGGCAAGCTGATCGCCGAATTGGCTGCCGAGGGGATCCCGTTGAACGTGACCGCTGTCATGACCAACCAGCAGGTCGACTCGGTCGCCGAGAACCTGACTGGGGGAGCCCCCTCCATCATCTCGGTGTTTGCCGGTCGAGTGGCCGACACCGGGCGTAATCCGGTGCCCCTCATGCGAGGAGCGCTCGACATCACCGCTCCCCATGACACCATCGAGCTGCTCTGGGCCAGCCCGCGTGAGCTCCTCAACATCATCCAGGCCGACGAGATCGGATGCGACATCATCACGGTCACCCATGACGTGCTGAAGAAGCTCGGTGGACTGGGCAAAGACCTCGATCAGTTCTCGCTCGAGACGGTCCAGATGTTCGCCGACGACGCAGCAGCAGCTGGATTTCTTCTGTAGACGACAGCACCATTGATCACCAACTACGGCGATGACCGAGGACTTCAACCTCAGCTTCACCCCCAGCCTCAATCCGACTGGGGGCGGTTGAGATCGGAGCAGATCGGGGTTTGCATTTTGACCGCGTCGCCTATAGTGATACCAACCAACTGGTCAAGCGAGGATCTAGCCACCTCGCTTTCCGCTTGGTGGGGCGCGCCAGTCCTACCTTCCCGCCAGGACTGGCGCGTGTGATTTTGCCTTTCACCTAGTTGGCGTTGCCGCAGGTGTACAAAATGACGCCGCCGGGCCAGTGATATGGGGTAGGGACGACGCCAGACGAGGTCCGCGAATGAGCGGCGGCCAACTCGGCGGGGAAGTGGCGAGTTACCGGCTCGGTTCCTGCTTCGCTTGGTGGGCAGCCTCGGCCACCTGATCGATGCGGACCAGGCGCGCGTCCCAGTGCTGTCAGTGAGGCGTTTTCGACGACCTAGGACACCGTAATGGTGAAGGTTTTGGTGGTGGTGTTCTGCGTCTTCGGCTTCGTCTTGGTCTTGGTGTCGAGTGCCTCGATGGTGAAGGTCGAGGTGACTGCGCTACTGGTGGGCTTACCCGAGATGACCCCCGTCTTGGCGGTGAGCCTTAACCCCTTGGGCAGTGTTCCCGAACCCTTGACCAGCTTCCACGTGTAGGGAGGATTCCCGTTGACGGCTGTGAGTGTGGCTGTGTAGGCGACGCCCTTGGTGGCCGACGGGAGGCTGGTCGTGGTGATGGCGAAGCTCGTGATCACCGGACTTTGTACCGTGAGAGTCACCGATGTGGCGGTGTATCCCACCTTGTAGGTGTCGCCACCGGGAAGGGTCAAGCCGGAAACCGATGCGAACGGTCCGGTGCAGGCGGTCGTGCAGGTCAGGATGGTGAAGGTCTGACCAATGACCGGTGTGTACGCAGCACTGGTGCTGAGAGCCAGGGTCGAGGAGGTCAGGTTGGCGGTGCCGGTGACGGCGATCCGGTCGAAGACCGTGGCCGAAGTAACGGCGGCGCTGACCGTGCCGGTACCTGAGTAACCGCCGGCCAAGGCCAGGGGCCCAGCTGCCGACGCGTTCTGCACCGACCCCGACCCCGTCGTAACCACCGGTCGGCTTACCGTACCAGCCCCGGTGAGCGTCCCCCCCTGGATCGTCACGGTCGATGCCGTTGGCGTGAGGGTGCTTCCCTTGGCCACCACGGTGGAGCCAGCGGTCTGGGAGTAGGGGCCGTTGGAGCTGAACGTCGAGCCGGTGGTGCCATCACCGATGATCATCTTGCCCGAGTTGCCGAAGGCGGAGGCCGTTGTGGCGAGAGTTCGACCTCCAGTCAGGGTAATAGCCCCGGTGTTTGTGGCCAGAGTGGCCAGTGCGTTCCCGCTGGAGCTGTTGAGCATGAGCGAATAGACCCCGTTCAGAGTGAGCGAGGCGGCGTTGGTCACCAGGCTGCCGGTGAGGCCGGTGAGCTCCAGGACTCCGGTCAGGTTGTAGCTGCCTCCGGTCAGGATGCCAGACGCAAGGTTGGTCAGCGTCGGGACCTGAAGGGCTCCGGTGGTGACTTCGATGGTTCCAGTCGAACTGTTGGTCAACGAGGTGTTGATGACGGTGACGCCCGTGCCCGACGAGTGCTCAAGGGTGCCCATGTTGTTCACTGATCCGGTGCCGAAGTAGGTCTGCAGGTCGGCACCGTCGCCCTCCAGGTTCACCAATCCGTCGGAGTCGTTGGTCAGTGTGCCGCCGTCGAAGTAGAGGCCGTTGTGCCCGCCCATCACGGCGAGGGTGCCGTCATTGACCAGCGGGCGCTCGAGGAAGGGCCCGCTGGTTCCTCCGGCGGTGAGCGAGGTGCCGTGGGCGATGGTGGTAGTGCCGGTTCCGCTCATGATCGCGTTGTTCCAGGTGGTGGTGCCGCCGATGGAGAGCGCCCCGGCTCCGGTAATGGTGCCGCCGGTGATGGGGAACTGGGTGGTGACCGTTGTGGTCGTGGATGCGGGAAGTTGCCATATGGCGGAGCCCGAGTCCATCTCGGTCGTGCCCGCTCCCGAAAAGGTGACATTGCTGTTCATCGTGAACGTACCGATGTCGAAGTCGAGCGTCGATCCCGTCGGAATGGTCGCCGTGCCAGAAAGCGTGGCCCCACCCTCCAGCGTGAGCGTGCCGGTCTGAACTAGCAGGTCGTTGAGGGGGGTGGTCAACGAGGTGTTGATGACGGTGACGCCCGTGCCCGACGAGTGCTCAAGGGTGCCCATGTTGTTCACTGATCCGGTGCCGAAGTAGGTCTGCAGGTCGGCACCGTCGCCCTCCAGGTTCACCAATCCGTCGGAGTCGTTGGTCAGTGTGCCGCCGTCGAAGTAGAGGCCGTTGTGCCCGCCCATCACGGCGAGGGTGCCGTCATTGACCAGCGGGCGCTCGAGGAAGGGCCCGCTGGTTCCTCCGGCGGTGAGCGAGGTGCCGTGGGCGATGGTGGTAGTGCCGGTTCCGCTCATGATCGCGTTGTTCCAGGTGGTGGTGCCGCCGATGGAGAGCGCCCCGGCTCCGGTAATGGTGCCGCCGGTGATGGGGAACTGGGTGGTGACCGTTGTGGTCGTGGATGCGGGAAGTTGCCATATGGCGGAGCCCGAGTCCATCTCGGTCGTGCCCGCTCCCGAAAAGGTGACATTGCTGTTCATCGTGAACGTACCGATGTCGAAGTCGAGCGTCGATCCCGTCGGAATGGTCGCCGTGCCAGAAAGCGTGGCCCCACCCTCCAGCGTGAGCGTGCCGGTCTGAACTAGCAGGTCGTTGAGGGGGGTGGTCAACGAGGTGTTGATGACGGTGACGCCCGTGCCCGACGAGTGCTCAAGGGTGCCCATGTTGTTCACTGATCCGGTGCCGAAGTAGGTCTGCAGGTCGGCACCGTCGCCCTCCAGGTTCACCAATCCGTCGGAGTCGTTGGTCAGTGTGCCGCCGTCGAAGTAGAGGCCGTTGTGCCCGCCCATCACGGCGAGGGTGCCGTCATTGACCAGCGGGCGCTCGAGGAAGGGCCCGCTGGTTCCTCCGGCGGTGAGCGAGGTGCCGTGGGCGATGGTGGTAGTGCCGGTTCCGCTCATGATCGCGTTGTTCCAGGTGGTGGTGCCGCCGATGGAGAGCGCCCCGGCTCCGGTAATGGTGCCGCCGGTGATGGGGAACTGGGTGGTGACCGTTGTGGTCGTGGATGCGGGAAGTTGCCATATGGCGGAGCCCGAGTCCATCTCGGTCGTGCCCGCTCCCGAAAAGGTGACATTGCTGTTCATCGTGAACGTACCGATGTCGAAGTCGAGCGTCGATCCCGTCGGAATGGTCGCCGTGCCAGAAAGCGTGGCCCCACCCTCCAGCGTGAGCGTGCCGGTCTGAACTAGCAGGTCGTTGAGGGGGGTGGTCAACGAGGTGTTGATGACGGTGACGCCCGTGCCCGACGAGTGCTCAAGGGTGCCCGTGTTGTTCACTGATCCGGTGCCGAAGTAGGTCTGCAGGTCGGCACCGTCGCCCTCCAGGTTCACCAATCCGTCGGAGTCGTTGGTCAGTGTGCCGCCGTCGAAGTAGAGGCCGTTGTGCCCACCCATCACGGCGAGGGTGCCGTCATTGACCAGCGGGCGCTCGAGGAAGGGCCCGCTGGTTCCTCCGGCGGTGAGCGAGGTGCCGTGGGCGATGGTGGTAGTGCCGGTTCCGCTCATGATCGCGTTGTTCCAGGTGGTGGTGCCGCCGATGGAGAGCGCCCCGGCTCCGGTAATGGTGCCGCCGGACAGCGTTCCGGCGCTCATGGTAGAACCGCTTGTCGTGCTGGTCAGCGTCAGCGTCCCCGATGTCATGGAAAATCCGCCGGCGCCTTGGATACTGACCCCTCCAACCGTGCTGGACGCTCCGGTCGAGAAGGTCACCGAACCGGTAATGCTTGCTGGGATGCAGGCGTAGTCGGTGGTGGTCGGCACCCGGTGAGCCGATGATGTGTCTGTCCAGTTGGCCGCTGTGAAGTAGTCACCACCCGCGGTGTGGGTGAAGGTGATGGTGCATGTCGGAGCGGCGGTGGCTGATCCACCGCCCGCCAGCAAGATCAGTGCGGTAATGCCGGCGGCACCAAATATGAGGATGCCGGCCGCTGCGAGCGCCTTGCGGAACCTCGAACTCTGCTCCCTTTGAAGAGATGGGGCGGTTCGTGGAGCGCGTCCTCCACTGCGCTCGAACATAGTTGTCCCGTCACTGCAGCCGTCTGAGTGCACGCCTTCCGCCTTCCGCCTTCTCGCCTGACCCGTTTCAGGTCTCCCAATAGCTACCACAAAAGACGCATCGGTTCATATGAATGTGCCTTCCGCTTTGAGACCTCCTCGCAATCGCCGGTCAACGCTCGCTAGGACGTAAAGCTGACGGAGCGAGGAACCGAGTGGGTGGAGGCGTCAACGTTCCCAACGGCGAACTCTAAAGCCAGGTGGAGACGGGAATCTGCGAGTTGTAGCGCAGTGACTTGGATGCCATAGCTGCCGCCCCCAGTGCTGGCAGACAGAACCGGAACCCGCACTGAGAGTGACATGAGCAAGATGCCCCAACGCGTGAACTCAGCCCTTCACGGGTTGAGCCGGGACTTGAGTTAGCTAGGTTTTCGATCGAGACGACCTCAGCCGTAGTGAGACTGAACCGGACCGTGTCGGCAACAGATCTTCCTTCGCCAGGTATGGGCGCCGAGGCGGCTGATACTTGATCAGCGAATAAGGATCTTGGCCCCTAGTGTCCTGACCCAGAGATTCTTACTGAAATAGGAATTTCCCTGTCTTTCTGCGCGTTTCTCCCATCATCAGCGACGATGGGAGGCAGTGATGGCACGACGTGGACGGCCAACAGTCGAAGTGGTTCTCACCGACGATGAGCGCGAGACGCTCGAACGTTGGGCGCGACGTCCAAAGAGCGCACAGGCTCTGGCACTGCGGTGTCGGATCGTGCTGTTGTGCGCCGGGACCGACCTCACCAACGGCGAGATTGCGGACCGCCTTGGGGTGACTATGCAGACGGTCGGCAAGTGGCGTCGTCGCTTCGCCGAGCACCGTCTGGACGGACTCCATGATGAGCCTCGCCCTGGTGTCCCCCGCACGGTGAGCGACGAAGACGTCGAACGAGTGGTCGTCAAGACCCTTGAAGAGACACCGGACGATGCCACCCACTGGTCGACACGGTCGATGGCCGCCGCCACGGGCATGAGCCGTTCGAGCATCGGCCGGATCTGGCAGGCGTTCGGGCTGAAGCCCCATCTGGTGGACAGCTTCAAGCTCTCACCCGATCCGCTGTTCATCGAGAAGGTCCGTGACGTCGTTGGTCTCTACGTCAATCCACCCGAGGCTGCCCTGGTGCTCTGCGTGGATGAGAAGACCCAGATCCAGGCCCTGGATCGGACCGCCCCGGTCTTTCCCCTCCGACCGGGTCTACCCGAGCGCCGAACCCACGACTACGTCCGCGGTGGCACGACCAACCTCTACGCCGCCTTGGACATCGCCTCGGGCAAGGTGATCGCTGACATGACCGACCAACATCGTGCGGTGGAGTTCAGGAAGTTCTTGAACCTGATCAACCGGTCGGTGCCCGAAGACCTTGACGTCCATCTCGTCGTCGACAACGTCTCCACCCACAAGACTCCCGAGATACGCCGCTGGCTCGTGCGCCATCCGCGATTTCATCTGCACTTCACACCCACCTACAGCTCGTGGATGAATCTGGTGGAACGATGGTTCGCCGAGCTCACCAACAAGTGGTTACGACGTGGAACCCATCGATCGACAAAAGAACTCGAAGCTTCGATCAACGACTGGATCGATCGATGGAATGAGGAGCCGAAGCCCTTCGTCTGGCACAAGAGTGCCGACGAAATCCTCGATTCGCTGGCTGGATATTGCGCGCGAATCTCTGGGTCAGGACACTAGCTCCTTCTACTTTCGGCGCCGCCGCCCGTCATCGATCAGTCACTTCGGGTGACACCCGCGTCACTGTTGGTAGCAATATTTGACTAGCAGATGGCTTGACTTCTACCGTTCCGTGCAGGTCACCAAACGGTTGTTTGCGACGAGGAAAATTGGGAACTGCAGGGTCGGCGGAGAGGGATTTTGCACTGATGGCTGGGATGTCAGGTCGATGAGGGTGCTTGCGATCGTCCCTGCCCACAATGAGGAAGCAAGTATCGCTGACACCATCAAGTCACTTCACGCGCAGACGTGGCCTCCTGATGAGATCCTCGTTGTTGTTAATAACAGCACTGACCGCACAGCGCAGATTTCACGCGACCTCGGTGTGTGGGTTGATGACGTTGGGCAGATCACCGGCCGGAAGGCCGGTGCCCTGAACCTGGCGCTGAACAACTATCTCCCACTTCTTGACGACAATGACCTTGTGCTGTCGATGGATGCGGACACGGTACTGACCGAGAACCTGATTGAGAATGGAGCCCGGCATTTCATCGACGATCCGCAGCTTGGCGCACTCAGCTCAAATCACCTGGTCATGCGGCACGGGAACCTTCTAGAACTACTCCAGGCCATGGAGTATGAACGCGATCGCATCATGATCGGGCGGCATAAGGGGCGCGGGGGATGCATGACCGGAATGGCCGCTCTCTTCCGGGTGGCCGCGCTTCGCGAGATTAAAGACACCTACGGGGAAATCTACGATCCGACGAACTGGACAGAGGACTGGAAGCTGACCATAGCCCTGCGGCACACACGCTGGCAGACGCTCCGGCCGCAGGACTGTCTTGTGTCCACCGTCCCTGTAACTCGCCTACCCGCGCTGGTCCACCAGCGTGAGCGATGGGCGCGCGGCTATCTGCAAACTTTGATGCAGTTCGGGTGGACACGTACGACAGCGATCCCCTGGTTGAAGCAGTTAGGACTTGCCTTCTCGTTATCCGTGAGGGTGCTATTCCTCACGATGCTCGGACTACTTATCGCGAATCACGCTCCGCTCGTGAGCTGGTGGATGATTCCCGTCGCATTAGTCTTTGCAGCGGACGCCGCATGGACGGTGCGAGGAACCGGGAAGTGGGGGATGTTCGTCGCAAGCGTCCTTTTCATCGAAATCGGTTACGCATGGCTTCTGACCTTTGCCATTGCAAGAGGCTACTTCAAGCATTTGATTAGCTATAGAGGTGACAGCCTTCTTATCCCCTGGGTAAAGGTCAGAAACGGGAATCTAGTCAGAGAGGGTAGCTGAATTGAACCTGCACACGACGGCAAATGCTGGGGTCGGTCTCGCAACGGTTTCAATCGTTGGGGTTGTTAACATACTGTGGGCGATTCTCCTCGGCACAATGGTGATCGCAGTTTTGACAGCGCTATCGCATTTCTTTCCACGAAAGATGAGTTGAACCTACCTTCCGGAAATCTGTCGACTGGTAGGAATCGGTGACAACTCAAGCACCCTCTCCGGGGTGGTATCCGAATCCGACTGCACAAGGGTCGTTTCGATATTGGGACGGACAGACCTGGACCTCCCAAATCGCCACACCGCGGCCGCACCCGGTGCCACCTCATTCCCGGCCCGAACCTCGGGCTGTTCCGGAGTTGCAATCGGAGGCAAAGCCCCGGCGTGCCTTCGAGGGCAAGAAGGAGTTGAAACCTGAATTCCACCGACGATCGGGGCCCCGTCGCGGTTTAAGAGTACTGGTAGTAGCAGCCTTGCTCGTATTTGTCGGAGCCCCATCTGTGCTGGCAGTCTCTGAGTTCAAAACTGCTGCCGGTGCGAAGCCACCCCCGCGAGTTGAGTTGGCTACGTCTATGCCAGCGCGGCTGCCTGTCCTTCTCTACCACGGGATAGGCACGCCATCTCCGGTGGCAGGCTCCGTCGGGAACTACAACGTCACCTTGACAAACTTCAAGGCTGAGATGGCGGCCCTCGCTGCAGCCGGGTACGCCACCGTCACGCCAGCGCAGTATGTGGCGTGGCTGCACGGCGTCAATCTGCATCTCCCGGTCAAGCCAATCCTCATCACGTTTGACGATGCCTTTTGGTCAGATACGCTCGCAACGCCCATCCTGGCCCAGTACGGGTTCCATGCGGTCATGTTCGTCGTGACCGGGTATGCAGACGGATTGTTCGGTAGTGAGTATGCACCCTGGAAGGTTGTGTCCGCCTTGCCCGGCGAGGGCTGGTATCTCCAGCTACATGCCGGGGAGTGTGGGCATAGTTACCTACCCGATGCCCCAACCGTATGCCTGGCCGGGTTGAACACGGCACTGATTAGTGCTTCGCAGTACCAGGACTACATTTGGAATTTTGGACAGACAGATGCGCAGTTCGAGGCACGGGTCGAGAAAGACATCAGGAACGGGATCGCCAATCTCGCGAGTCACGCCGGTTTTGCCCCTGGCTGGCATTCACTGTTGTTCGCAGCTCCATTTGGTGCGTGGAGTAATGGAGAGAACCCATGGCTGGACAGCTACTGGGACAGTCAGTTCAGTGTGATCTTCACGCAACAGATCACAGCATCGGCGGCGGCAGCAGCGAAGGAGTATCACGTCCGATACCGCCTGGAGCTAGGTGCCGGAGCGCAGAGCGCGCGCTACCTGATGAGCAACCTGGACAACCCGGCTTTCATGCAAGCCGGTGCTGCTGGAACAGTCGGCAGTGCTCCAACACAAGGGAGCGGGTGATCGTGGATGGGGCCCGAACCGATCCGCGGCCACTTGACCGGGAACACTTAGAGTCCTGGATTCGCGCCACTGCGTGAAACGCAACCTTCTGCGGGAAGTCTTGATTCTCGAATGGCTCTGGCAGGCCGATCCGGTCCTTGGTGGTTCTGCCGAGACCCACTCGTCATGGGCGGTGAGTAGAACCGTCCCACCGAGTCGTATGACCGAGCGTCGTTGAGGAAGATGCCAGCGACCAAGCAGCTCCGCTTGAGTTCATTGTTGACGCGCACGAGGGGATTGGTCGACTGGATCTGGCGCGCTGATGGGTCTCCTGAAGGACGTTGACGCCAAGGACGACGTGGCCAGCGTGTCGAAGGTGAAGGAGGCCGTCTGCTCGGTCTACGCCGGGTAGCCGTACTGGGATCTGCCGTAACGATCGACGCAGCTGTCATCCTGAAAGCTATCAAACCCCACTGATTTCCTAAGAGCCCGTAAAGATCACCCAATGCCGGGTCGATAAACAGCCTGTGACGGTTGCGGGACAATGAGCGACGGCAATCAAGCCAACCGCTGGACTGGCGACTCAGCTGCAGCCATATCATCAGCAGGACCACACGACAGATCGGACGCTAGAAGGCCGAACGCCCTTAGGGAGAAGCAAACTGAGTCAGGTACAGTCGCCAAAGACTCCAATGGTCGTGACAGTGACGACAACAGCCGCGAACGCCCATGGACATACTGCCTTCGATCAACGAGAATGCTTCAGGTGTTCGCCGTCGTTGTCATCGTAATGACAATGTTCATTTGGCCCGGACTGGTTGGCCATACGTCAAATAACTCAAGCGGATTCAAGATTCTGCGAGGCGATAAATCAGACACCGGCCCGATCCACTCTGAACGCCCCAGTAGTTCAACGCATGGGACCTCCGTGCCGACCGCAACAGACCCCACACTCCCTGCGCTTCCCACCCATGCATCAGTGACGAAGACAGGACTAGCGTCCGCGGGTGAGGCGGGGGCCTCGGCGGGCACGACGACGACCTCCTCGGGGAATCCCGGTGCCGCTCCGATGAGCCCTTCGTTCGGAATAACCATGCCAGGAGTGCCGTCGAGCCTCGAAGGCCTGCATTCTCTCAGCGCCGCACTTGGAGCGTCGCCAGGAATCGATATGTGGTACGAACAGTGGAGTTCGGCTCCCGACTTCCCTGCAGCTGCCGCGAGCACCGTCATTCAATCAGGTGCGACTCCGGAAGTTACGTGGGAGCCTTGGAACCCGGCCGAAGGCGTCAACCAGCCCGCATACTCTCTGAGCGCAATTGCAGCGGGTAACTACGACTCATACATACTTACTTGGGCGCAAGAGATTAGGGCGTGGGGTCACCCACTCATGCTTCGCTTCGCACAAGAGATGAACGGCAACTGGACCCCGTGGGATGAAGGCGTGAACGGCAATGGGCCAGGTTCGTTCGTTGCCGCCTGGGATCATGTCCACGCGATCTTCACCGCTGCAGGGGCGAACAACGTGACTTGGGTGTGGTCTCCAGATGTCGTCTATCCCACGTCAACTCCACTGAGCGAATTGTGGCCTGGGAACTCGTACGTCGATGCGGTTGCCCTGGATGGATACAACTGGGGGCCAGTGCATCCAGCCAGCGGCTGGCAGACGTTCAGCCAGATCTTCCAAGAGTCCATTGACCAGGTCCAACAACTGACGCAAGATCCTCTCTATATAGGAGAGGTGGCCAGTACGGAACTAGGGGGAAACAAGGCGGCGTGGATAACAGACATGTTCGCCACGCTGGAGGCGAGCCCAGAGATCAAGGGATTCGTATGGTTTGACTTTGAGAAGGAGACGAACTGGCCGATTGACAGTTCCCCCGAATCATTGGCTGCATTTCGTGCTGGCTTGGCCACCTATGACCATTCGACTACTTCAGGGTAGAGGGGATCCAGAGGGACTGGTTTGAATCGCGGAAGGCTCTCTAGGGGTGACCGCCAATGGATTGCTCGACAGGCTGTCCCACTCGGGGCAGCCCGACTCCATGGTCCAGGCTCTCTCATCCACCGTCTCCACGCAACGTACTCGTTCCCCTCGCGAGAACTATAGCCAGATCCAGCTCAACCTTTGGATCGAGACAAGGAGCTGTCGTTCGACCTTCTATCCTTTGCGCGTCGTCTCGACTGGAGTCGAGGCTTCGACTTCAGTCGTAGACCGACTGAGTGGAGTTGAGGTCAACCGACTTCTCGACCAAAACAACCTCAGCCGCATGCACACTGAGTGTGAGTCAGATGGCCCAACGTGTGAGCGGACCCTTCGACCGGTCCCGAACTCAGCCCTTCACGGCCTGAGGCTTGGGGATCGGCGACAAGAGGGCGCCAAATCGGCGGGGGAGCGGTGTGTGACGTCGTGGGACTCCGGAAGGCCGGAGTGACAAACGTCACCCGCGCCGTCGTACCGGGTGCCGGCCACTTTCCTCAGGAGGAGGCGACTCAAGCCACCTGGGGCCTGCTCCAGCACTTCGCAGAGGGATGCGCAACGCACGATCGATAGACCATCCTTGGTCACCAGGTGAGGGGATGAAGTCGCATGGAAGGCCCTGATCGCTGGTTACCACGAGCGGATTGGCAGTCAGTGCCGAACCCATTGTTCGATGTGGTCGTCGTATCAATGTCGGGTCGGGAGAGGGAGTTAGCTTTGAACGGGGACGGACTCAGTGTGGAGCTCGGCTTCGACTATGAGCTGGAAGCGTCCTCTGCCGGTCTTCTTGACGTGGATCGGGGCGTGCCGCTCGTCCAATCGTCGCTTCAGGAGGACGAGGCGGCTCTCGAAGTTATCCCGAAACTCGGGGAGCTCTAGGGAGGGGTCGAGGCGAACCTCCCGATTTGAGAAGTCGACACGCCCGTCGCCCTCGTACTGTTGGAGCAAGGACCACAGCAGACGACCGGCGACTCCCTTGATCAGGTAGTCCCCGTCGATGAACACGCTGCCATCGACCGCGAAGTAGCGTACCCGGGCGGATGGCAACCCCCTCT
The DNA here is from genome assembly GCA_963756515.1 of uncultured Acidimicrobiaceae bacterium. Taxonomy (GTDB): domain Bacteria; phylum Actinomycetota; class Acidimicrobiia; order Acidimicrobiales; family RAAP-2; genus Bog-756. The sequence continues at coordinate 112,414 of CAVWNV010000011.1, read as the reverse complement.
TGGTGCGGCGGTCCCCTTCGGCGCTGGACCCATCATTGGAGGTGCCCCCGTCCGCACCGGGCTGGGGGTCGATGAGTCCGGCGACCAGCGTCGCGACCACCATCAAAAGCGCTTCGTCGTCAGAGGTGTATGCCACCGGAGTCCGGCTCTCCACCACCAGCACCCCGACCAGTTGGCCGTGGGTCATGGCCGGCACCGCTACCCGACTTTGTGTCCCGGTGAGACCAGGGAAGGGAATCTCATGTCCGGGGGCGATATCGCCGGCGGCCTCGTACGCATGTCGAACGGTCTGTCCGTAGCGGTTGAGTTGGCTGAGGTTGCCGAGGCGAATCGGGGCGCACTGGGCAGCAGCCATGCCAATGACCCCCGCTCCGATCGGGATCTCCGAGCCGACACCCTCGGTTTCGTAGCCGCGACTGGCGATGGTGTACAGACTTGAACTTTTCTCGTCCAACAGCAAGAGCATTGAGTTTGGGTACCCGAGCAGCTCGGCCAAGCCATCGACTGTGGTGGCGACGAGGGTGTCGAGATCGACGCAGCGACTCATGCGCGAGCTCAGTTCGGCCAGCAACCCGGGAGCAAACCGGGACCCAGATGCCTCCACTGGAACCCGCTCAGGGTCATCGGGCCGAGCACCAGGCACCACCTTGATGTCCAGGACACGGTAGATGTCTGCGCCGCGGAGCCTGAACACACCCTGCATGCCCTGCATCGCAGCCACGGCAGCCACGTCGTCCCGCAGGAGCTCGAACACGTCCCCTCGGCGCTCAGTGCGCTCGAAGGCGAGCGCGAGCCGATACTGGGCATAGTCGGTCGGATCCATGAGCATGACACTGGCCCGAGGATTCTCGATCAGATTCTGAGTGGTCTTGGAAAAGAACTGGTTGGACAGAGCTATGCGCTCGTCGTCTACGAACCGCACCCGCGATAGGAAGGTGACATTCGGTGCGCCGTCTGCTGCGGCGGTGGCCACGACGGCAGGTATGGCTCCTTCGAAGCACAGTCTGAGGTCCTGAAGCGACGGCGTTCGGCCTGCATGGGGGCCGGTCACGGATGTCGTCCGGCTAGCTCGGCCCCCGCTCCCGGCCCTGGCGCCTGGTCGTAGAGCGACTCGATGACGACCGTGCAGGCAACAAAGTCACGTGGAACCAGGCGATCGAGCAGTGCGCGATCGGTGCCTTCCACCTCTACTACCACACCGAAGAACGATTGGCAGAAGCGGACCACGGCGGCCCGATCATCGGTCGTGGCGGACTCGGCCGGCCCGGTTCGACCTTTGAACTGCACGGCCCGCAAGGTACGGGGGTCGGCAGCAGTTACTGCCAGTCGATGGCCTTCGCGGTCGGTATTGACCTGCGGACCGTCGTCGCTGCTGAGCACGAGGCGGAACTGGGCCAGGGGACCGGGCAGCACGGTCAAACCCCACCCACGGGTGGCGTAAGGGTGACCGTCCGCTCCGACAAGTCCGACGATTAGTGCGTACCGGTCCGCTAGTAGGTCTGCCACCGGGCCCTCGAGAGCGGTTCCCGGCTGAAAGTTACCCACCATAAGGACTTTTTAGCATTCGGCTACGCGTCTTTCAGGAACGGACCCCTCAGGACTTCCTCACAATAGAACCCACGTCAAACGTGCTGCCCAGATGACCGGGCCACTCACCAGGAGGACACCAAATGACCGTCACCAACCAAGCCGGCCCGATCGAGACCAACGTCGCGGCCCACCTCTACCGCGACGTCCACAAGGGGATTCGCGCCGAACTCTTTGCCGTTACCGGCCAGGCCGGCCGCATCGACCCGGTCAGCGACGGCGTGCAACAGGAGCTCGCGGTCCACGTTCGTGCCGTAGTAGAGATGCTGCAAGGTCACGCCGAGCACGAGGATAAGGCGATCCAGCCGGTGTTGGAGGCCAATCTTCCTGACCTGGCGGCCCGTATTGAGGCCGACCACGAACTCGTCTCGGCTCGTGAGATCGAGTTGATCGCGCTGGTTGACAGTTCGGTCGAGTCCCCGCAGGTTCGTCGCCCTCAGACGGTCCACCGGCTCTACCTGGAGCTCGCCGAATTCACCGGCGTGTACCTCGCCCACCAGGACGTTGAGGAACGGCTCGTGCTGCCCGTGCTGGAGCGGGCCATCGGTCCCGAGGCAGTCGAGGACATCCATCGAGCCATCGTCTCTAGCATCCCCCCCGATCAGATGGCCCGGTCACTGGCGGTCATGCTGCCCGCCATGAACGTAGACGACCGGGCCGAGATGCTCGGTGGGATGAGGGCCGGCGCGCCGGCCCAGATGTTCGAGGGAGTCTGGGGACTGGCCAACGCCGTGCTCGACTCTGCCGACGTCGATGCGCTCGCCCGTCGTCTCGGCGTGCGGTGAGGTAGAGATCATGAACACGAACGGTGTGGCGAACGCCCGATCGATTCCCCACATGCCCCCGTGGTATTCACGGCTGATAGAGCCCATCGACCCGTCGAGCTTTCCACCCGGAGTCCCGGCCTCAATTGCCGGCGTGATCGAACACACCCAATACGAGGCGCAGCGTGAGGTAGCAGAGCTGGTCGCTGAAACGAGGTGGATCGGCGACACCCACAGCGGGCACAGCATCGTGCTCGACAATCCGGCGTTCGTGTCCAGGCTCGCCAACCAGGTGGTGCCGACCCTCCGCCGGGGCCGAACCACTGTGAACGGATCACTGGAGACAGGGAGCCACAACCGAACCACCCGGAGCACCTAAGACCGTTGAGAACTGGAGACAGAAAGCCATGACCGAATCACCCAGGGCACCCAAAACCGTCGAGATCGTCAATCAAAAGAGGAGAGGACCAATGGACCGAGTGACAGTTGCAACGTCCGAATCGTCGCCATTTGGTGGTCGCCCTCGGCCGCTCCGCCATCGTGTTGGGGTTGGTCGGCAGAGCGGCCGCCATGGTGGCCAGGCCACGGGTCATGAGCGCAACGGGCGAAAGATCGGCATCCTGATACTCGTCGTAGGCTTGACTGCCTCTGCGTGCACGGCCAGCGCCTCCGGCACACCGTCGAAGTCGAACCGTGGGACGGCAGGTGCACCACTCCCGGCATCGACGCTGGCCAAGGTCCAGCAGACCGTCCGTCAGTTCAAAGACGCCGCTAACACCCCTGGCGTGCTTGTCGGCATCTGGAGCCCAAAGGGAACCTATGTGAGTGCGGACGGTGTGGCCAATCTCACCACCGGGGAGCCACTTCGTACGGACATGCAATTCAAGATCGCCAGTCAGACCAAGGCCTTTACGGCCGATCTCATCCTTCAGTTGATCGGCGAGGGCAAAGTGTCCTTCGACGACCATATCTCCAAGTGGGTCCCAGGAGTGCCCAACGGGAACCAGATCACAATCCGAGAGCTCCTCAACATGACCAGTGGTCTCCAAACTGGCTTCCTCGTCGAGGAGGCCAACGTGAACAAGCTGGCCACCGGGTGCACGGAAGCGGATGTGCTGGCGGCGGGCGCGGCGCAGGCTCCACTTTCACGTCCCGGCACCAAGTGGTCCTACAGCAACTACGGGTACGACCTCCTGGGGCGGGTCGTGGAGTTGGTGACGGGAGAGGATGTGAGCACGGCGATCCAGCAGCGCATCGCCCGACCCCTGGGTCTACACCGCACCCTGCTTCCCACCTCGGGGAACGGTCTGAGTGTGCCCTTCACTCACGGGTACGGCACCGGGGGCGTTCTTTCCACCCGGGCGCCGGGGGTTGCCTCAGATGATGCCACCGCATTGCATCAGTCGTGCGTCGGGGCGTCCGGTGGGATGGTCTCCACGCTGTCGGACCTGCACGTCTGGTCTCAAGCGCTCGGAACCGGTGCCCTACTCAAGCCGGCGGTCTGGAAAGAGGCACAACAGGACATGATCCCCTACGCCTTCTCCGACGACTACAACGGTCCCGGCCGGTGGATCCAAGGACTGGGCTTTGTTGAGTCCGGGGGGTTCATTGGCAAAGAAGGCAGTTTCCCTGGCTACGAATCGATCACCATGTACTCGCCTTCCCGCCACACGACCATCGAGGTCGTATCCATCAAGCAACCCAATGCCGTCACACCCACTCGGATGTTCCAGGCACTCGCCATGGATGTCTACGGCCCGAACATCGGCTTTGGGCTCACACCCTCTCAAGCCATCGCTCCCAGTTATACCGGCTTGCCGGCACAGGATTGAGGCCTGGAATCCTGGGCGTCCTCGTCGTCGAAAGTCCGACAACGCGAAGCAAGCTGGTTGAAGCCAACGCTTCGCGCCGCAGCCATGCAGAACTCGGCGACGATGACGGCGATGCGCTGGGATCGTTCGTGTCGAACCGGTGACGGAGCAAGGTCAGGGTTGACCAGGTACGTAGCAGGTTCTGAACCGTCTGAGCGGGGACGGTGCCTTCTTTTGAAGAGGAGAACAACATGGATGTTCGTTGCGCATGAATCCTCCTGACGTCTCGGTCTCTAGAGCCGTCGTCTCGGCCATCGCATTCCTGAGCGTGGTCGTTGGCATGATCGGATTCTTCCTTACGGTTCAGTCGGCGGGAGTCACAACGGCACCGTCCGTCGACTTTGCAAAGGTGTTCCCAGTGGACGGTCACGGAGTCTTCGTCCATTGCGTGGGCCGCGGCTCTCCGACGATCGTTCTCATCTCGGGGGCAGGTGTCTCGTCCGCGAGCTGGGACTATGTGGGGGACACCACAGATACTGTTCACCCGCCACAAAAGAGCCCTCAGGCGGTAGAACCACAGCTGGCGAAGGTCACCCGCGTGTGCTCCTACGATCGACCAGGAACGACCGGCTTCGACGACTCGCCTTCGCGTTCGAGCGCAATACCGCAACCGACGACGGCGCAGGGTGACGCCCGTACCCTCCACGATGCGCTACAAGTCGCTGGCGTGTCACTACCGTACCTATTGGTGGCCCACTCCTGGGGTGGTTTGATCGCCACAACCTACGACCGCCTCTACCGGAACCAACTGGATGGCATGGTGCTGATCGATCCCGGTTCGCAATACTTGCAAGCGGTGTTGCCCCCAGACGTCTGGAGAGCGTGGATTCGGACAATCGCCGATAGCGGGGCCAAGAACCCCACCGGTGAGCGACCGGATTACCCCGCCAGCATTGCCTTTCTTTCCACCCTCCCACCGGTGAAGATGGTTCCAACAGTCGTCCTGACCTCCGACAAGCCAATCGATTTCTTGGGGGACGGTGATGCCCCTAAGTCTCACCCGGGATGGGTCAAGGCTCAGACACTGCTGGCCCAGAGCCTCGGTGGTAGGCAGATCACCAACACCCATAGCGGGCACTTCATTCAAACGGAGAACTCTGCGTTAGTCATAGCCCAGACGAAGGCCATGCTGGTCGCCTCCAGACGATAACGCCCCACTTTGTCGCTGCGGAGTCCGAACGGGACGTGCCGTTAAAGTGTTGTTACACGGGTGATCCACGGGCCCTGGACTCGCCGCATCAAACGGTGTCGAGATCGGATTGCTTGTCCGGCATATTCTCGAACTCCGAACTCAGCCGTATGGACACTGAGCTTTGACTCGGCCGGATTGCCGTGGACGACGCGGGGTCGACCGATCTCATGTCAAGGGCAAGCAGGCTAAGCGGGCTACGCCATCGAGGAGAGAGCCCCCTACCCGATCTTCGGAGCTATTCGTGAGCCCAATGGCAAGTGACGATATGAACGGCGATGTTGTGGCGGGTTCTGCAGACTCCGTCTGACTCGTTAGCCCCGGAGTCGATCCATCTCGCACATGTCCCGCAAAAAGGCGGCCGAGAGCCTTGTGCGCCAAATAGTTCGCCAGACGATTTCGTAGTCTCTGTCCAACCTGTGTCGGCGAGAGCCAGACTGCCTAAGCGTCCGTATCCCGGACCAACATTGCCCCCACCACCCCCACCGCGAAGGGCAGGGTGGTAGGTGTGATGAGGGCAGTCCTGAGCGTATAGATGTAGACCTGAGAGTGTCGCCGGGCCTGTCGACGGTACCGCGGGTTTCATGCACTGGTCCGGCGCCGGGCAGGGGGCCTGAGAGAGTGCCGGGCCCGGAGCACAGGCGGCGGGACCAGTGCTCCACCAGCCCGGTTGGGCAGACCGTAGTAGGCGAAGTTTGCGTATCAAAGGCCCGGTGCGGCCCCGCCGATGTCCTAGTGGGTTTCATCCCCTCACGGCGGGAGGCTGCGCAGGTCTACGGCCGGGGATCTGTCGCGTCCACGGAGGGTGAACGTTTTGTGAACCCAACCATGAGACCGCTACTGGCCCGTTAGGGTCGACTGGGTCGCTTGGGCTGCTGAGTTCGGTCCCCCCTTGCCCCGGCCCGGGCGGCTCCAAATGCTGCTTCTAGCAGCGAAGGCGGTGTTTGCCATTGGACGACGACATGATTCCCCCAGGGGACGATGAGATCGCCGAGGCCATCAAAAAGCTCCCTGGGTTCACCGATGACGCCAGAGCCCTCGAAGAGATTATGCGAGACGCTACTGCTCATCGAAGGTCCGAATACCTTCGTCATCAGTCACGCAAGATCGGCGAGGCCCTGTTCGCCGTATTTGAACGGGCCTCTCCGGAACAGCAGGCGCACGCTTTATACCTGGCGGAATCCGAGGGGCCTGACGCCGCCCGCGACTTCCTTCTATGGCTGCAACGCGGCTCCGATTTCTAGTCTCTCGGCCCACAGTGCTTTCCAGGGCCTCGAGCTGCGTCTCCCTCGGCCTCCGTCAATATCATTGCCCCGAAGGCTCGCCAGCGGGGGGAACGATTCCATGGACGCTGCCTGGAGGTGGCACACCGTGCGTGCGTGTGACGGACACCGGTCGGCAGCACACCCCGGTCGATATCGCCTCCGAGCCGGTGTTCCGAGATAGGCAAGCGGACTATGGGACCACGTCATAAAACGTTTGCACGACTCCCTCATCGAGAGTAGCGAGAACCTTCTCCAGGTGACCGCTGGCCATGATCAACTCACCAAACGCGGCATCATGTGCCTCCCGCGATGACCAGATCTGGATGAAGGCAGAGGATCGGGGGTCAGCCTGATCATGGAGGATGTCAAAGGACTCGCAGCCTTCGGCAGCAAGCATGCGTCGACGCCCTTCGGACTGGAGATCGAGAAGCGTTGCCTCCTGGCCTTCGGCGACGTGAAATCGGGTAATGGTCGTAACGCTCATGGGGGTCTCGATTCTGAGGGGCTGGTCAGAACGGTAATGCAATGGTGCGGATGCCGCTTCGGACGGAGTCCTTTGCCCCGCGATGGTGCGCAATCCCTCACACGGGGCGTTCGCAGGGGGCACCCTTCCTCACACCTTGCTTGACAGGATCTGACACACTGCCTCGGTGACCGGTCCGGCCGCCAGAGATGAGCAACGTCGGCTGCTGAGGCGAGGTCGATTGCTGGAGACGGCGACTCTCGGCTGGAACGTGGTGGGGGTCGTCGTGCTTGCGGTGGCAGCCGTCGAGGCACGCTCGGTAGCCCTGGCAGGATTTGGACTCGATAGCCTCATCGAGATCGGTGCTTCGACGGTTGTTCTGTGGGAGCTCGCCGAAGTTGCCCAAGAACGCCAACAACGGGCAATGCGTCTGATCGGATTCGCATTTGTGGGGTTGTCGGTCTACCTGGCCATTCAGAGCACGGCCACCCTTGCGCTTGGCTTTCACCCACGACACAGCCCACTCGGAATCGTCTGGACGGGAGTCACGGCCGGGGTGATGTTCGCTCTGGCGGCGGGCAAAATGAGGACTGGAGCGGCGCTTGGGAACCCTGTGCTCAGTACAGAGGGCCGCATCACCATAATTGACGGAATCCTGGCGGCGGCGGTCTTGATAGGGCTGACACTCAATGCCCTTCTGGGCTGGTGGTGGGCCGACCCACTCGCCGGATATGTGCTGCTCTACTACGCCGTTCGGGAAGCACGGGAGGCACTCACCAACTGACCGTCAGAATGCGGCAGAAGTGATGCGATGAAGGAGCGGGGCCTCCGCTCCCCGTGAAAGTTCCATTCTCACGATCGAGACTGGGCTTGCACGCAGTTCCACAAGAAGGGAGGCTCCTATGGGTAAAGAATATGTCGGCATCGACCTGCACCGACGGGCGTTCGGTGATCTATCGGATGGACGAGGCAGGGGACAAAATCGACTGCGTCAGAATCAACAATGACCCGGTCTGGTTCGCCCAGGAAGTTGGCAAGGCCCCCAAGGGCAGCCACGTGGTGATCGAGGCCACCTACGGCTGGTACTGGGCCGTCGATCTGCTCCAAGAGCACGGCTACATCGTCCACCTGTCCAACCCCACGGCAACGACTGGGGCAAGCGGAGGGTGAAGAACGATGAACGGGCCACTCAGACCAGTGGATGATCCACGGCAATGGGCCCCAAAGCCCGACGCTTCTGGGCTGCACGAATGACGAAAGTACGCTGGTGACGTGGGACGGGTCGTCGTAATAGGCAACGGAGGCGGCGGCAAGTCAACCCTTGCCAGAAGGCTCGCTGAGCACCACGACCTTCCCTTGTGTTCTGTGGACCAGATCCAGTGGGAGCCAGGCTGGGAGCCAGCACCAGAGGCGGACGTTTCAGAGCGCCTTCGCACTGTGATGGCTGGCGACCGCTGGATCATTGACGGTTGGGGCCCATGGTCATCTCTAGAAGATCGGATGATCCTCTCGGACACGATCATCTTTGTGGACTTGCCGCTGTGGATGCACTTTTGGCTCGCCGCCGAGAGACAGATCGCAATCGCCCGAGGTCAATCCCGAACCGATCCGGTTGAGGGTTGCGACGACCTCGCCATTACTCGTCGGCTGTTTGAGACAATCTGGCACGTGGACCAGAAGCTGAAGCCACGACTGATCCGACTGGTTGGCCGTTACGCGCCGGGACGTGAGTTTCACCACGTGACAACGCTGGAGCAGCTCGACCTTTTGGCCGCAGCCGAATGACCGACTGACCTTCCCACTTTCCCGCTGTAGCGGGGCAGGGGCGGCGTAACACCTCGACGGACGCCGCCGGACAACTGCACCCGTTACGAAGGACGGTGCTGATCGAGAAATGCATCAATCGCAGACCAGTCGTTTGCCCTACCCGTGGCAGCGGACTCGAACAGGACGATCTGCGCACGCTCATGCTCGACAACGGCCTCACCCAATGCGGATTCCTCATCAGGCAGTGCGTCCGCAAGGTTCGTGTACATCCTCAGGGTCTCTGGTGTGTATGCCAAGGCGTTCGCCAAGACTTCCTCCCAGTCGTTGCCTACTTCGGCCACTTCAACCCCGATGCGTTCGGCCTCGTCGTGGTCGATCGACACCCCATACCTTCGAGCGACAGCCTCGATGAGGTCTCTGGTCGTCCTCTCCACCGATACAAGGACATCGAACTCTTGACAGTGATCGGGGAGCCGCTCGCTGAGCGTCTTGTAGTAGCTCACACCCGAGACTTCCGCTGCCCAACACTCGCTTAGAGCACGCTGAAGCACGTCCACATCCACCATGGTGATACTCCCTTCCGCTTGCAACCCCAACTGTAGGAGCCAACGGCACGCCGCTCCGGTGCGTGCCGGATCACGGGCACCCCTCTAGCAGCTATCCGCACGCCCGCATGTAAGTGCCTGGTTGAGACTTATTGGCAGATGCTTCGTTCATTCGTAGCGTTTAGAAGTCCAGACGGAGTAGCTCTCTAAGTGCCAGCCGTCGGCTCCGGCCGACTGGCTTTCGACCGAGTTGCTACCTGTCTGGACTTCGCCGCGAGTGGCTCGAAAGAGGACCAAAGCACGAGATCCAAACCAGGAGTGCCCTCGCGGTTCCTAACCGACCACGAAGGAGGAACTGATGACAGTCATCATCGGGATCGACCCTCACAAGGCGTCCCACACGGCAGTGGCCATCGGCCGAGATGAGCAGCCATTGGCCGAGATCAAGGTGCGAGCCACCTGCCAGCAGACGGACCGGCTGTTGGCATGGGCGGAGCCACTCGGTGAGCGCACTTGGGCTGTCGAGTCGGCCGGAGGCATGGGCTATCTCTTGTCCCAACAGCTCGTCGGAGCCGGTGAGCAGGTCCTGGATGTGCCGGCCACCCTGGCCTCGAGGGTGCGGGTGCTCAGTACTGGAAGGTCCAACAAGAACGACCCGAACGATGCTCTGTCGGTGGCCATCGCCGCTCTGCGGTCACCCGGGCTCCGATCGGTCGAGCCCGCCGACCATCGGGAGGTGCTCCGTCTCCTGGCCAAACGGAACCACGAGATCGGGAAGCTTCGCAACATCGTGGTCTCCCGCCTCCACGCTGCTCTGGTCAATCTGTCACCGGGCGGAATTTCCAAGGAACTCAACGCTTCTGACGCCATGCGGCTGCTCAATGACTTCGAACCGATCACTGCGGTGGAACAGACCCGCTATGACCTGGCCCACGAGCTGCTGGACGACGTGGAGCGGCTCGATGTGCAGCTGAAGGAGTCCCACAGGCGGATCAAGACGGCGGTGAAGGCTTCCGAAACTTCGCTAACCGAGCTCTATGGAGTGGGCCCGATCCTGGCCTGTGAACTCATCGGCTACACCGGCGATGTCCGGCGGTTCACCACCCGGGACCAGTACGCCTCCTATGCCGGAGTGGCACCGGTGGAGCGGTCATCGGGAGGCCGGATCTTCTTCCGTCTCAGCCGCCGGGGCAACCGCCAGCTCAACCACGCCATCCACATGGTGGCCATCTGCCAGATCCGCCAGACCAACTCAGAGGGCCGGATCTACTTCGAGAAGAAGGTGGCGGAGGGCAAGACCAAGCGGGAGGCCATCCGGTCGCTCAAGCGTCAGGTCAGCAACGCCGTCTATCGGCAGCTCCTCATCGACGCACAGAAGTAAGGGCCCGGGAGGACAAGCGGGAACGACTCATAGCCTGCGTGACCGGCTCTGCACCCTGGCGGCCGGCTCTTCGGCGAAGTCACTCCCGGACCCAACGAATTCTATGCATTCGAGCGCTCCGACGGCGTCCTAACGAGACGCGCCCGAAACCCCTAAAACCTGCCCTCTTGACTCAAAGAGGATTCGGTCAGATGCACCTTCAACCAAGCCGGCGACCGCTAACTCAATCGAAGTTCGCAATCTGAGGAGGGATGGTGCCAAACGTCCTACAGGCGCGGCTCGCTTTGGCAACGAGCCTTCGACGGCGTAGTTGCACTCGATCAACCACCGTGTGCGCAGGTAGCTTCTCAGCCGCGTACGTCCCTACCTTCATTGCCCCATTGCCGCTCAGGCAAACTTCGGAGAACGCTATCCTCCACTCGCAAGCAGTCGTCACAAAGTCTGGAAAGAACTCGAACGGTTCGCCCCAGCCCAGGCCTGTAAACGTTAACGGGATGCCTCACCTGCCAACGGTGCAGCCCAACGAAGCAACGAATGCGCACCCATCAACCCTACCTCCGGCCGCCGGGCTGCGATAGGCCTGACACGGCGTCGATCTAGGTGCGCCACCCTGGGCGGAAAGGGGTGGCGTAATGCGGGGGAACCGGAATGTCGCGGTGTACTTAGCTCGACGGTCCAGACCTCCCCACATCGGTAATTTGAGTCCAGACCTTTAGCTGCCGGAAGCCCTGTTCGTGTGCCCGCATTGCGGCTCGGTCGAGACGCCCAAGTTGGTGGTGCGGGGATCAGGACAACTCGGAGAGTCGGGTCTGGCGTTGAGGTGCCGTGCGTGTGATTTTGAGCAGCCGGACACGCAGGCTGAGCTACGGGCGTCGTAGCGGCTGGGTCCGGTCGCGAGCGCGCCAGCCAGACGGCGGAAAAGACTTGCGCACCCCACGAAGCTGGGAGCGGGAATGGACGTTCCCGCTCGACCTGCCTGCTGGACGCACTCTAATGGTGAGACACGCATGGCGCCAGGTCGTTTGCCCGTAACAAAGAACCTGGGCAACCATGCGCACCTCACCATGTGCCCTGCGCAAGGACCATCGGCGTCGGGTGAGTGGGACTTGAGTGGGTCCTGTTAGTGCAAGCGTGGCACCGCCTCGCTTGGCTCTGGCGGCTGTTGAGAGAGGTCTGAAACGGGTGTAGACCTAACTTGTCGGAGAAACGAGGGCCAGTTATGGCCACAGAGCAGCATGATTCGCCAATCTGCTCCGGATCAGGAACCTACCCTGACGTCGTGGAGGACCTGATTTTGGACGAGCTCACCTATCTCTGCGCCACCTGTGGTGCGAGTGTCCCGGGATTCGAGCCGACGCCGGTTCACCGACACACGCTCGCCTCGCACTGAGGGGAGGGAGGCAGGTGTCATGAGGGCGCTGCGAAGCGTATGCGGACGGGGCTGGCAGGCCGGGCACCGACTGCCGGCATAGTCGGCCCCCTGACCTACCCAGCACCACATCCGAGCATCTCGGTTGGTTGGGCCGTCCCCACGGACATCCCACCAGACTCGAGAGCTTTGGGGCCGGATCGAGGAGAACACCCGGTCCAGCATCCATTGTGATCCTCGATGGCAGTTTTGCCTATGGTTAGGCGCTCGAAGTGTCCGCCTTGCTACCCGGAGTGGTGGTTGTCCCCACTCCGCCTGGGCCGGGTTGCAGAGCGCCGACCTCAGCCCTACGTGGGCTGAGGCGAGACGTGAGTCAGGCAAGTCATGCCGTGTATGAGACCAATGTCCAACTTAATCACGTCGGGGCGAAGATCGAGAATATGGCAAAAGCTGGAGAAGCCGGCACCCACGTCGTCCACGGCAAGCCAAACGCCGCCCCGCTCCCGGTGTTATGGGACCCCCGCCGACAGCGCTTCGGCTGGTGGCCGAGAGGGCGAGGCCTGCAAGCGCAGGCAAGCACCTGCATCCACGACGGCGCACCTCCTGCCGGACGGTCGGGGAGTCGACGCACCTGTTTGGGCCTGCTCATACTGTTGATCCGGAGAAGAATCGGTGATCGATGTCGAAGAATGGCATCCCTGTTCGACTCATTGACGAAAGGTTCACCAATCACAAACCAAAAGGAGTGATCGACATGCCTCGATTCATGGGATTCGTGAGGATGGAAGAGGGCATCGGGACGCCGCCACAGGCATTGTTCGACGCGATGGACGAGTACATCGGTGAGCGGGCCAGCAAGGGGATCTTCCTCGACGGTGGCGGTCTCTACGGGACGGAGGACGCGGTGAACTACGTCGTCCGCCAGGGTGAGGTCACCCGTGTCGACGGGCCATACTCCGAGGCCAAGGAGGTCGTCGGGGGTTGGGCCATTATGGAATACCCGAGTCTCGAGGAGGCCGCCGAGGACCAGCGGTCCTTCGCCGAGCTCCATGCCAAGCATTGGCCCGAGGTCACGGTGATCTCCACTCTGCGCCAGATCTCGACCGGCCCGGAGGCGCCCGACGCCTGACGCCGCATTCGTCCGTGCTCAGCCTGCCAGCGGCGGCAATGGGCGGAAGGGCGGGAGGTCTGAGCCGGTATCACTACGCTGAGGTGGTGCCGGCCCGGACCCGTCCCAACGACCCCAATGTGGCCGTCTATGCCGCCTGGCGGGCCGAGTCCGCCCGGCTCGTAGCAGCCCTCACACGGATGACTCGCGACGTGAGCCTCGCCGAGGACCTGGCCCAGGACGCCCTGGTCGCCGCGCTCGAGCAGTGGCCGGAGACGGGCGTGCCGGACAATCCCATCGCATGGCTCATGACCGTGGCGAAGCGCCGAGCCATCGACCACTTCCGGCGCACCGAGACCATGCGCCGCAAGCTCGCCGAGCTGGGACATGCCAGCGACAGCCAAGCGGCGGCGGTGCCGGACGTCGAAAGTCAGGTCGACTTCATCGAGGACGACGTCCTCAGCCTCGTATTCCTGTCCTGCAATCCGGCGTTGACGCCCGAGTCACGGGCGGCGCTGACCCTGCGGCTAGTCGGCGGCCTCACCACGGCCGAGATCGCCCGAGGTTTCCTCGTCACCGAGTCCACCATGGGGCAACGGATCTCCCGGGCGAAGAAGACGCTGTCTGAGGCCCACGCCGAGTTCGAGCTGCCGGTGGGAGCCGAACGGACCGAGCGGCTCGACGACGTGATGGCGGTCATCTACCTGATCTTCAACGAGGGGTACACGGCCACCACGGGTGAGGACTGGATGCGCCCGGACCTCGTGGACGAGGCGATCCGGCTGGCGCGAATGCTGGTCGACCTCACTCCCGACGAACCCGAAGTGCTCGCTCTGGAGGCCCTCCTCGAGATCCAGGGCTCGCGGATGGCGGCCCGCCTCGACGAGCACGGGATCCCGGTCCTGCTGGAGGAACAGGACCGTAGCCTCTGGGATCAGGTGCGCGTCCGGCGGGGCCTGGCGGCACTGGAGGGAGCGGAAGAGTTGGCCGCGGCCGGGGCCCCGGTCGGGCGTTACTTCCTGCAGGCCCTGATCGCGGCACAGCACGCCCACGCGAAGCGCGCAGAGGAGACGGACTGGCACCGGATCGCAGCCCTCTACGACGTCCTGTCCCGCACCGTGCCGGGACCGGTCGTTGAGGTCAACCGGGCGGTCGCCCACGGTCGGGCCTTCGGTGCCGACGCCGGTCTTGCCGTCCTGAAGGAGGTACGCGACGACGCGCTCGGCGAGTCACCCTTGGTGCCGAGCGTGCGTGGAGACCTGCTTGAGCGGGCTGGTCGGCACGATCAGGCGATGGCCGCGTTCAGCGAGGCGGCGGCACGTTCGGCGAACGCGGGTGAACGCGCCGTACTGGTGCGCCGGGCGGATCAGAACCGGCCGATTTCCTAGTACTGCGCCTCCGCGTGGCGTGGAAGCTGGGATCGACGTCCGGACCGGATTGATCCTCGCCGAAGTTGAGCTAGGTCTCGGTGACGAGCGGCTCGGGGTACCACAGAGCGCTCTTGCGGACGTCACAGACAATGACCGCTACTCGGGAGGCGCCCTCGCTGCTATTGATCAGCCAGCGGCGAGGGCACTTGTTCAGGCGATCACGCCGGACTTGGATGGTCAATCATCTAAATGACCTCCGCCCGGCGATCAAGGGCAGTGCCGCTAGCGAATCACCTGTGAGATCCGAAGGTCCTGCGCTCGTAGTCCGCACGAATGAGTAGCCCGATGGTGACAGCAACCGCTGCAACTACGACCCCACCAACAATGGAGTCGAGTGCTGAGGCTCCGGTGGCGACGGCGATGACGAAGTAGATCAATCCGGCAATAAGGCCAGGGATCGCACCGCTGCCCATCGATGATCCACCCTTCAGGAGCATGGCATGCATGGCTGATCTCCCAGCTTCACTGCGGAAAGACCACGGTACCAGCCATTGATGCAGGAGCCCCGCCCGGCGGTATGGGGCACCCCGTGGTCCTCAAAACCTAGGATGAGGTCCAATATCCGACCCCAGGAGCAGACTCCCGCCGTGGGCAAACTCATCTACTCAGCGATCACGTCCTTAGATGGCTATGTAGAGGACGCTGACGGGAACTTTGATTGGGCAGCACCAGACGAAGAGGTGTTTGCCTACGTCAATGATCTCGAGCGGCCGATCGGTACCTATCTTTATGGCCGTCGTATGTACGAGACGATGGCCGGATGGGAGACCGATGAGTTCATCGGGGACCGACAGCCCGTCATGGTGGACTTTGCCGAGATTTGGCGTGCAGCGGACAAGGTCGTCTTTTCCAGAACCTTAGAGGCGATATCGACCGAACGAACCAGGATCGAGGCGACGTTTGACCCCGAGATGGTCCAGAAGATGAAGTCGTCAGCAAAAAGTGACCTGACCGTTGCTGGCGCCGAGTTGGCATCGCTTGCGTTTCGGACCGGGTTGATCGACGAGTGCCATCTTCTTCTCAATCCGATATTGGTCGGAGGTGGGAAGCAGGCTCTGCCGAGCGAGATCCGTACACGGCTTGCACTGCTCGATGAGGGGCGATTTGCCAATGGCGTTGTCCACCTCCACTACCGCGTGATCAATTGAGGACCGCCTCCCTCCCGGCGGATGGGGCAGTCGGCAGGTCCGAGTCACAATCGCTTTCGTTGCAGAGGCTTGACATGATTTGTCGGGAGGGTCATACTTCGTTGCATGACAATGCAGCCAACAACGGAGTCGCACACCCAGATCTCGTTTCGCACTCAGCCCGCACCGCCCCTGCGGGTGATGGGCGAGCGGATCACCCCCCAGGTCGACCGGGCGCTGGGCGCGGCCGCCTTTGAGGTGTTCGAAGTGGAGTCCTCTGAAGGAAGTGGACCGCCCCCTCATGGCCACCCCTGGGCGGAGGGCTACGTCGTTCTCGAAGGGCAGTTGGCGGTCGTCGACTGGTCCGCTGGGATCGAAGAACCCTCCGAACAGATCCTCGGCCCCGGTGGCTCGGCCTACATCCCTGGGGGAGTCGTCCACAGCTTCCAGGCGCGCAGCCAGCGGTGCCGTTTCACGGTGATCTCAACCAGAGGTGCACATGCCTTCTTCGCTGACATGGAGGAGACGCTGGCCGGTGCCACTGATGACATCGAGACGGTGATTGCGGTCGCGAAGCGGAACCGGATGGTCAGCCCGCTGTTTTGAGCACGTCCACTCCGAGCGCCAAGTCGCGCCCCTATTCGAGTCCGGTCCGCGAGAGGCAGGCCGAGAACACGCGGCAGCGAATTCTCGAAGCCCTGGCACGCCAACTCGGACGGCCGGGCGCCATCGACGTCAACGTGACCGAGGCCGCCAAGGAAGCCGGCGTGTCGGTTCGGACCGTCTACCACTACTTCCCGGACCGCACAGCCCGCGTCGAGGCTTTGGCCGAGTGGACAAGGGAAGCGCTCGGGCCGGTAGACCACCCGCTCGTGACGGCGGACGATATCCCCGGGTTCACCCGCGCCGCCTACGCCCGCGCCCAGCGTCACGAGGCGCTCTGGCGAATCGGGATGGTGCCCGGCTTGTCGAGCGACGTCCGACGGGCCCGCCACGGCCGAGTGCGCCGACAAATACGCGAGCTGCTCGATGAGATCGGAGCACCCGGCCCTGAGACCGAACGAGCAACGGCAGCCATCATCCTTCTCGAGTCCCCCGAAGGCGGGGTCGTGTTGGTCGACATGCTGGGGTTGAGCTTCGTCGACGCCGCTGACGCTGCGGCAGAAGCCATCGCGGCAGTCATCACCCAGCTTCGAGCCAACGCATGCGACCTCACCTCTCCGTAGTGTCGAGCGTCCTGCGCCCCGAAAAGTTCGTCGAGCGTTGCTGCAAACTCAATCGGCGCTCATCTCTTCTCCAACAGTTGCCACACGCCTAGTAACCGCACGGGTACGAATCGACCGTCCCCAAGGGGCCGGTCTGCCCCACATAGCCGGCGGTATGGGGCACCTTTGGCCCTCTCCTCTGATGGGCAACCACTCTCGTGACTCAGAAGCTCACCCTAAGCAAAGTCGGTTTGTCAGCACCGACCAAAATCTGTTATCTACATCACTCACCAGGCGGGTGCATGATCGGCACCCTGGAACGGGAGGTGGCGAATCGTGGGTACTCGTTGGCGGAGCGCACTGCGGACAGTGTTGGCGGGATCGCTCCTATTCGGTGGTGCGCTCACTGCAGCGGTGGTCAGCGCCGCACCTGCTGCGTCGGCGGCCACGGTGGTCCAGACCATCGGTGTGGGCCGCTATCCCTACGGCGTCTCCTCCGACGGCACCCACGTCTGGGTGGCGAACCTCAGGGACAACTCGGTCACCGAACTCGACGCCACTACCGGAGCGGTCGTCCAGACCATCGGCGTAGGCGGCTATCCCTACGGCGTCTCCTCCGACGGCACCCACGTCTGGGTAACGAACGCTGGCGACAACTCGGTCACCGAACTCGACGCCACTACCGGGGCGGTCGTCCAGACGATCGGCGTGGGCTTCAATCCTCTCGGCGTCTCCTCCGACGGCACCCACGTCTGGGTGACGAACCAGGGCGATCACTCGGTCACCGAACTCGACGCCACTACCGGGACGGTCGTCCAGACGATCGGCGTGGGCAGCGATCCCCTCGGCGTCTCCTCCGACGGCACCCACGTCTGGGTGGCGAACCTCGACGGCAACTCGGTCACCGAGCTCAATGCGGCTACCGGTGCGGTCGTCCAGACCATCGGCGTGGGCGGCGATCCCTATGGCGTCTCCTCCGACGGCACCCGCGTCTGGGTGACGAACGCTTCGGACGACACGGTGACGGAGCTGGACGCCTCGACCGGGGCGGTCGTCCAGACCATCGGTGTAGGCAACGATCCCCACGGCGTCTCCTCCGACGGCACTCACGTCTGGGTGACGAACGTCGACGACAATTCGGTCACCGAGCTCAATGCCGCTGCCGGTGCGGTCGTCCAGACCATCGGCGTGGGCAGCGATCCCTACGGCGTCTCCTCCGATGGCACCCACGTCTGGGTGACGAACCAGGCCGACGGCACGGTCACCGAGCTCGCCATCGCCAACGGTCCGCTGCAGATCACGACCACGTCGCTGCCCGATGCCACCGTGGGCCAGCCCTATTCCGTCCAGCTCCAGGCCACCGGAGGGACTCCGCCCTACACCTGGAACAAGTACCTGCCGAAAGGTCGGGGGGCCCTGCCGCCTCGGCTGAGCATCTCAAAGGGTGGTCTCATCTCGGGCACGCCGAAGAAGGCGGGCACCTACACGATCATCGTCAAGTGTCTGCAAGCGACAGCACACCCGAACAAGACGCTTGCGACGCAGGAGCTCACGCTGACTGTCAACCCATAGGCGGTTATCCACACGCCCGAATGTGTTGTTACACGGGTGATCCACGAGCTCGCTATATCGATTGATGACGAGATCGGACGGTTGTCCCGTCATAGTCTCGACTGCCGTCCTCAGCCCTAGGGAGGCGGGGGTTCGGTTGGCATGGAGCCGCCTTACCGAACTGAGCTTGAGTCGAACGTGCGAAGAGACATTGAGACCGCTGGCGGACTCAGCCCTTCGCGGACTGAGTCCGCTGTAGCCTGAAGCAACAACGGGCGGGATGACGGCGCTGGCCTCACTGAGTGTGCTCTGGGCCCATCGTGGATGGTCATCCGCGAGTCCGGGGTAATATCCTTACATAGTGCTAAAGGTAAGGAGATTCTGTGGATTCTGCAGCTAGAATCACTTCGAAGGGTCAAGTCACCGTCCCGAAGGCTGTGCGCGAGGCGCTCGGGATCAAAGAAGGCGACGCTATCGTGTTCCGCGTCGAAGGCAACCGGGCAGTGCTCGCAAGGACTGCCGACTTCTTGTCGCTCGCCGGTTCGGTGAAGGTACCTGCCGCTAGGCGCAACGCTGCCTGGGACGAAGTGATTCGCAAGACTCGTTCTGGGCGGGCTGCCAATCGCCGGTGAGCGTGTTCGTCGATACAAACATCTTGGTTCGGCACCTTACCGGGGAGCCGCCGCAGATGGCTGAGCAGGCCACTTCATATCTGAGCTCAGCTTCGGAGCTACTCCTGGCCGATCTCGTGTTCGCCGAAACCGTTTACGTGCTTGAATCCTTCTACAAGACGCCGCGGAAACAGATCGCAGAAGCGATGCGCTCGCTAATTGCGTTCGCCTCAATCATTACCGTGGATCCGGCCCTACTGCTGCGAGCCATCGAGATCTACGAAATTGATCAGCTCGACTTCGCCGAGGCCTATCTGGTGGCCAGCGCCGAGACAACCGGCGTCAACGAGGTCGCGTCGTTTGACAGATCGATCGACCGGATCACCACCATCAAGAGAGTCGATCCTTCTGGACTTGCGAAATAAGGGGCTCGTCCCTGCGATGTAACCGGACATCAGCCTTGGACGGTTGAGACTCAAGCCTCCGACCTCAGCCGTAGAAGCCTGAGGCCCGGGCTCGGTTCATGCACGGGAAGTTGGTCATCCGGGCATGTTCCCAGCGCTGGACAGAAAGCACTGAGATGCCAGAAGGATCACATGTGTATTAAATTTAAGCGGTCGGGGACACCCGGAGGGCGGATCGTTAGGGGACACGTGGCCTTTCCCAGGGTGATTCCGACCGGCCCTCGGCGGCCCAATGTCCTCGTCGCCTACGGTAGGGCTGTGTAGGCGGCGAAAGGACCCCAATGACCACTGAGAACGTGGCCATCCTGTTCACGGACATCGTGGGGTCTACTGAGCTGTCGCAGCGACTCTCGGCGGAGGTGGCCGACGAGGTCCGCCGCGGACATTTCTCAATTCTGCGCCAGGCCATCACCGAATCCGGCGGCACTGAGGTCAAGAACCTCGGCGACGGGCTGATGGTGGTGTTCAGTGCGGCATCGGCGGCTCTGGGGTGCGCCGTCGGCATGCAGCAGGGCGTCGACAAAGGCAACCGCGATGGTGCTGAGCCAGTCGGTCTGCGGATCGGGTTGAGCGTGGGGGAAGCGAGCAACGAGGACGGTGACTACTTCGGGGACCCGGTCGTCGAGGCTGCCCGGCTCTGCTCCCGCTGCGACACCGGTCAGATCCTGGCCACCGACCTGGTGCGAGCGATGGCCGGTCGACGGAGCCGTCACCCATGCAGGCCACTCGGAGAGCTGACGCTGAAGGGTCTGCCTGATCCTCTCGAGACTGTCGAGGTGGTCTGGGAGCCTTTGGGCGGAGCCGATCTGACGGCGGTGATTCCGCTTCCCGGTCGGCTGGCCGTGCGGCCTGTGGGCGGAGTGGTGGGCCGAGCTGACGAAGTGGCGGTGATCACCGATGCCCTGAACGAGGTCGCGGCAAACGGGGGACGCCAGATCCTCCTCGTTTCGGGCGAAGCAGGTTTGGGCAAGACGACCGTCGTAGCCGAGGGGGCACGGTCCGCTTTCGACGCCGGGGCCTGCGTGCTGTTCGGCCACTGTGAGGAGGATCTGGCCACCCCCTACCAGCTGTTCGCCGAGGCCATTTCCCACTACGTGACCCACGCCCCCGAGCATGAGCTTCTGGCCCACGTCGAAGCCCACGGATCCGAACTGTCCCGGCTCGTTCCGGCGTTGAACAGCCGCATCCCTGACTTGCCGCCGTCTAAAGCCACCGACGCAGATACCGAGCGGTTCCTGCTCTTTGCCGCCGTGGTGGGCTTGGTGACCGTGATCTCGGAGCAACAGCCGGTCTTCCTGGTCCTCGATGACCTCCAGTGGGCCGACAAGGGAAGCCTGCTGCTGCTCCGTCATCTGAGCGCCGCCGACCCGACCATGCGGGTGCTGGTCATCGGAACCTACCGGGACAGCGAGCTCTCCACGGCCGATGCTCTGGTGGACGCACTGGCCGCCCTCCACCGCCTGGAGGGGGTCACCCGGAGCGACCTCGTCGGCCTGGACCACAGCGGGGTCCTCGCCCTGATGGAGGCCGGAGCCGGGCATCGACTCGACGGTGACGCCGTGGGCCTGGCCCACGCGATCCACCGGGAGACCGATGGCAACCCGTTCTTCGTGAGCGAGGTGCTTCGACACCT
The DNA here is from genome assembly GCA_963756515.1 of uncultured Acidimicrobiaceae bacterium. Taxonomy (GTDB): domain Bacteria; phylum Actinomycetota; class Acidimicrobiia; order Acidimicrobiales; family RAAP-2; genus Bog-756. Next base: position 91,084 of record CAVWNV010000011.1, on the reverse strand, counting down.
GATCGAGACGGGCGCCATCGGTCAGGACGCCGAAGGACGGTGGGTGGCCGAGGACACGCTCGACGCCACCGCCCTACCCGACTCGGTGCGCGAGGTGATCGGGGCCAGGGTGCTCAGGCTCGGCAAGGAGGCAGGGCGGATCCTCTCGATGGCGGCCGTCATCGGCCGGGACTTCGATCTCCCTCTCTTGGCAGTGGCAACCAACAGCAGTGAAGACGACGTCCTCGACGTGCTCGATGCTGCGGTGGCGGTGTCCCTGGTGCGGGAACAGGCCGATGGTCCGGGACGGTTCAACTTCGCCCACGCCCTCATTCAGCACACCCTCTCCGAGGACCTCGGCCCGACCCGCCGGGCGCGAGCCCACAGGAACGTGGCCGCGGCCCTGGAGGAACTCTGCGGTGATCGCCCGGGAGTGCGCGTGGGTGAACTGGCCCGCCACTGGACAGCCGCTCAGCCCATCGACCCGGCCAAGGCCATGGCGTACTCCCGCCAAGCCGGCGACGCCGCACTCAGTGCTCTGGCCCCTGCCGACGCTCTCCGCTACTACGCCCAGGCACTCGACCTGCACACCGAGACTACTGACCCCGATCCAGTCCTTGGGCTCGATTTGGCTATCGGGCTCGGCACGGCCCAACGCCAGACCGGGGACTCGGCCTATCACGACACGCTTCTCGCCGCGGCTCACCAGGCCATCGACCGCGGTGACACGAAGCGACTCGTTGTCGCCGCCCTGGCCAACGACCGGGGTTATACGAGCAATAGCAATGCCACCGACACCGACAAGGTCGACGTCTTGGAGATGGCCCTTGACCGCCTCCCCGCCGATGACCCCGATCGGGCGCTGGTGCTCGCCACGTTGTGTTCGGAACTAACAGCCGGAAGCCCACTGGAACGGCTCCAGGCGTTGGCCGATGAGGCGCTGGTCATCGCCGAGTCCACGGGTGACGATGCCACCATCGTACGAGTGCTCAATCAGGTGATCTTGCCGTCACTGGCACCGTCACTGCTCGAGCAAACCGGTGCCCGGACTGCCGACGCCCTGGTTCGGGCCGAGCGCCTGGGCGACCCGGTGCTGCTGTTCTTTGCGGCGCACGCACGAGCCACGGCCGTCTTTCTGGTCGGGGACATCGAGGAGATGGATCACTGCATCGAGACCATGGTCTCCTTGGCGGAGCAGGTCGAACAGCCCATTCTGAGCTGGACGAATACATTCCACCTTTCCAAGCGAGCACAGATTGCCGGGAATACTGACCTCGCAGAACAGTTGGCGACTGAGGCACTGCAAATTGGCACGGATTGTGGGCAGCCCGACGCCGCTTTGTTCTTCGGAGGACAGCTCTTAGTCGTATGCGCCCAACGCGGAACTATGGGGGAGTTGATCCCACTTATTGAGCAGATGCTGGACGAGTCTCCCACGCTCGCCGGGACGCTCACTTCAGTACTAGCCCAGGCCCACGCAGAAGCCGGTCGCACCGAAGACGCCCGGCATTTGTTGGAGGAGTTCGCTGCCGCCGACTTCGATCGCCCCATGGGCCAAGGGTGGATCACAGAAATGTACTGCTATGCCGAAGCCGCCATCCACTGCGGGGACCCAAAGTACGCAGAACCGCTTTTCGATCGGCTTGCTCCTTGGGACCAGATGTCGGTCGCCTCCGGAAGTGTCACGGCGTCAGGTCTGGTTAGTCACTCACTCGGCGGTCTCGCTACTGTTCTCGGCCGTTACGACGAGGCCGATGCCTACTTCACACGATCTTCGGCTACTAGCGCCCGCATGAAGGCCAAGTTCTATGGTGCAATCACAGATCTCTTTTGGGGGAACATGCTCGCCGAACGCGAGGCCGAAGGAGACACCGACAAGGCTCGGGATCTTCTGACAAAAGCGCATACCGCGGCAGTGGCCCACGGGTACGGGAACGTGGAACGCCGCTCTGCCGCGGCCATCCAAGACCTGAAATGAATCTCGCATGTCCGCTCCCAGTTCTGATCATCCCCATTCCTCGTTGATAACGTCCCATTTCGTCAGGGATAACCAAGTGGGACGCGTGGCAGAAGTGCCGGTGTGGGGCAGGCATTCCCCGGCTCACTGTGCCAATCTGTGCCGGGATCGGACGCTTGTCCGGCCCAAGGTTCGACCTCCGGCCTGAGCCGAGGTCCGCCTCATATCTCAGCCGTATGCGGGCTGGGCCGAGAGTCAGCTAAGTCGTCGATCAAGATGACCTCAGCCGTACGACTACTGAGCTTGGGTCCTACATGTGAGGGGACCCTTTCGACCGGTCTCAAACTCGGCCCTTCAAGAGCCGAGCTTTGATCCAGCCCTCGTCGAGGGCCACCCCGGCCCTTTCAACAGGGAATATCGGATTTCCTTCGGCTCAGAAGGTTGCTGTCTCAAGGGCGACCGCTTCGACGGTTGCGGGTCGGGACGTCGCTTTCAAGAAGTGAGCTTGCGGGTCAGACGGTCATGTCGCGCCTACGGCCCTGAGCGTAAGTGAGCCAGTGTCCCGCGTCGAAATTGTAGAGCTTGCACGCCTTCGAATTGGCGACGAAGTCACGGAAGCGCAGGGGTTTGTCGATGACCGATCCGGGGAACGCAGCCTCGATGGCGGCGGCGGCTTCCTCAAGGTGATACATCGGCACCCGCATGTCTACGTGGTGCGGGACGTGGACCATGATCCAGTGGAAGAAGAAGTTGAACCCCTTGGGAATCCGGAGCACGGTGGTGCCGTGCATCTGGGCCCTGAACCTGTTCCATTCCGCCGTCTTCCACCAGCGGATCTCGGGAGCGATGTGGTGGACGTGGACCACGGTTCCGATCAAATAGGCGAATCCCAAAAAGGGCAGCAGGACGGTCCGGGCGTCGAGCCACACGATGCCGGCGATCGAATCACCGGCGACCATCCCGATCATGGTGAAGAGGGCCAACATCCCGGTGATGAACGCCGTGACGATCCAACGGTCTCGACGGATCGGCGTGACCCACTTGGCCGGATTCGGGCCCACCATCATCTTCTTCCACCACACCTGATGGATGTAGTAAGCCCCGGCCCCGGCCCACGACCACTCGAATCGGTGGACGGCCTTGCGCCACCAACCCAGTGCTGCGTACTGCTCGGGAGTGATGGGATGCCAAACGAAGTCGTAGCCCTGACGGACGGTGTAAGGGTGGTGTACCCGGTTATGGCCAAGGACCCAGCCCTCGTAGACGTGCCAGCTGGGGAGGAATGACAGGTGGGCCACCGTCGAATTCATGCGCTTGGATTTGAAGAGGGCACCGTGGCCGGCATCGTGGCCCACGACAAAGAGACCCGAGACGACCAAAGCCATCACCACTTCCAGAGCGGCGACGGCGAATACGTTGCTCACTAGGACAAGGCACCCGAGCAGCATCACGTACATCAAGACATCCCGGAAGAAGTAGCCCATCCCACGCCAGGTCGGGTTGTCGTATACCGAATCGGGCAGGACGTCGATGACTGGTTTCAGAGTGGTGGGCGAAGTCTTTTCGTCCACCACTCCGGACGCCACTGAGGGAATCTGAGTCAAACGTAAACTCTTCTCATCCGGGACCGAGGAAAACGGCCCGCTTCACCCTCATCGTAGGCCCTCCCAGTCGGGGCTTCTGTCTCAGAGCTGAGGCTCGATGTCCCCCGAGGTTGGGCCGGTTGAGACTTCTTGGCTGATTTGCGGCATTCAAGTTCCAAACGGGGCAGTGCTTGCCGCCGACCCGGCATCGATACGGGCAGAGAACTCTGCGAGGCAATTTTCGGTTGAGTGCCGGATCGGTGGACCGGGCCCCTGACCTGGCACCTGGCCCAATCGTTCGACTCGTCCTCAATCGTCACCAAGGTGAGGACCGGAGTGGAAATTCGACAGCGAGCAGATCCGACCATCAGCCACCTGCTGGCCGCACATGGCGCGGCCTTCTTCACGCTCCGGCCGCTCGCGTTGGGCGTAAATTCCCTCGACAACGGGAGTTGACCGATCTACCACGGGTGAGCTTGAAGGATTGGGCATGGCACGATCGTATGACATCGCCGTGGGCGATGATAGCCATCCGAAAATCTGATCTGTGAGGAGCAGGGTTGACTCAGGCTGACAACGCTCCGCTGAAGGGAAGGAAAATGCTGGGCTTTCGCTACCAGACGAAGTCTCCGAGATTGTTGTTCTGCCTCCTGAACAGGTGCCAGCGTCTCCTGCCCTGTCCGCGGTAAAGGTGCCGTTGGGACCGATTGTCTGCACCTCAGGCGCCGCGGGAACAGATCGCCGAAGCAATGCGCTCGCTAATTGTGTTCCTTTCGATGATTGCCGTAGATCCGGCCCTACTGCTGCGACCGATCGAGATCTACGAAATCGATCAGCTCGACTTCGCCGACGCCTATTTGGTGGCCAGGGCCGAGACCACTGGCATCAACGAGGTCGCGTCGATTGACAGATCGATCGACCGGATTACCAACATCGAGAGAGTCAACCCTTCTGAACACCGGCTCGTCCCTGCTCGGTAACCAGAGATCAGCCTTGGATGGTGGAGGACGCAAGCCTCCGACCTCAGCCGTAGAGGGACGGAGGTTCGGCCGACAGCGAGCTCTCTGACCGATCTTGGGTCCGACTAGTGAGGGGACCCTTCGACTGGTCCCGGCCTCAGCCTTACGCGGGCTGGCGGTGACGCCTAGGTGGCGCATCTGGACGATGGTCTTCACCCGGGCTTGCCGAGCCGAGCGCTTAGCCTCGATCCACCGAATCACATGGCTGAATCGGCCAGTTCGTGATTTCGGCCCGGTAGTCGGTGCCAGTCGTTGCGTTGCGTGACCTCTCCGGCAATCAAGGCGTGGCCGACCAGAGGTGAGCGGCGGAGATCGAACTGGGGGCGGCGGGACCGTGGTGGGCCACCCCGTCGGTGTTCGGTCAGGTGCGAAGCGACAGGGCCACCAACCGGTCGAAGCACGCGGCCCACTCCGTGGCCCATGGCCACCGCGTCGGCAGGTGGAGTTGGGTCTGTCGTGACCGGTGGGTAAGCCTCCCCGGCATGGCGATGAACTTCCGCCTGATGGTCTTGGCCACGACAGTGCCGCTGTGTTCGAGCCCGAGGGCGGCGATCCAGCGGATCAGGTTGTGGGCCAGTGTGGCGAGCACCGACCACGCCGCGTTGGCGGTGAAGGTCCCCGACGGGCAGTGAGCCATCCCTGCTCCCGCCTTCAGGTCGCGGATGGCCAACTCCACCACGGCGTGGTGGCGATGGTCGGCATCGAGGAACACGGCGGTGCCCTCCCGATCGGTGATGAAGGCATGGTGTCGCCACGAAGGGAAGAGCTGGGCCTGCTTGCCGACCAACCTGGTGCGCCGGATGATCAGTCGGTGCTCATCGCCATAGGCACACTCGGCCACCTGGGCCTTCCCGCCGACCGTGTAGTCGATGTCACGCCATTCCTCCTCGGGGATGGCCTCGATGGCCCTGACCACGGCTTTGTTCTGGTTGACGGTGATGGAGTAGCGGACGTCGTGGTCCCGGCACGCTTTCACCACGTGCTTGGAGTGGAACCCCGAGTCGGCCCGCAGCGTGAGCTGGCCGCTGGCACCGGCACGACGAGACCGCCCGATGGTTTCCCGCACGAACCGCTGTGCTCCCCGGCCGGAGCCGGCCGAGCCCTTCCGCTGGCGGAGATGGAGGACCTCGCCCGTGTCGGCCCGGGTGGCGACCAGAGGGTGCTCGCCGAGTACCCCGGTGTAGCCATAGGCGGCCCCTTGCTTCTGCTTCCCATAGACCTGCTGGATGGTGGAGTCGATGTCGATGGTCATCGGGGCTTCGCCCGGGCCGGCACCCAAGCCCCATGCATTGGCCAGCATCTGCTCAGTGAGGGAGTCGAGCTGGCGAACATGACCGAAGGTGAAGGACCGGAGGAACGTGCCGAGGGTGGACGGGGCCATCACGTGGTGTCCGAGGACGCTGCTGGTGGATCCCGAACGCAGCACGTCGCAGTCGTCGATGCACTCGGCCCCGGCCACCATGGCGTGCACCAGGGTGGCCACTTTGCGGCCAGGACGTGCGTGCCCGGGACGGTCACCGAGGTCGACCAACTCGTCGGCCCAGGCCACCAGGTCCAGCCGCTCGGAGAGCACGGCGGCCAGTGCCAGGCCCGCTCCGGCCACCGCTCGGTCGTCGTCGAAGGTCACGGCAAGGCGTGCCGGATTGTGGGATTCTGTGTGCACCGGAAAGATGCCTTTCTGCTTGGGGATGATGCGTACTGTCGCAAGTCACATCTTCCCAAGGCAGGGGGCATTTTCCGCGTATGGTCAGACCTCAGATCGCCAGGTCAGGCTGGGAATTCGGTGGTCGAGGCTTAGCCACCACCAGCACCCGGATGGCCTCGACGGGTCCGGTCATCGTCTTCCCCTTCCCGACGGCCCGGCCACTGATGACCGCCCGGGCGGCCTCCACCGCGTCGAGGGAGTCGGACTTGCCGTGGTTGCGCCGGGCCTGACGGTTGGGCCGACTGACCTCGACGACCTCGACTCCCTTTCGGCGGAGGAACCGGGCCAGGCCAACCCCATAGGAGCCGGTGCCTTCGACACCGACCTTGGTGACCTGTCCGAACGCCTCGAGCCAGTTCAGTAGCGCCTTGTAGCCAGCGGCGTCAGCGTTGAACGACTGGGTGCCAACCAGCCGACCTAGTGGAACGAGTGCCGGCAGCCACGTGGGTGTCGAGGTGGGTGTCGACACCACCCGTGATCCCGGGCGGAGCTTCTACGATGGTCATTGCCATCCCTTCCTACCTTAGCGGTTGAGGTGTGGCACGGCCGTCTCGGATCGGAGCGACGGGCGGTCAGCTCTGTTGGCGGGAAATAGTCAAGACCTGTGGATGAGAATCTGATTGGCTACGCGGCGACCTCCTCGTTCTTGCTCTTCAGTTCGCTCGACCATCACCCCCTTCTCGAACGTCACGCCGGCCCGGACCAGCGCCACCAGGTGGGGTGCGTTGACCGCCCGCCACCGGCTCTGGGCCTGCTCGATCAGCTTGTAGGCCATGGCCAGGCCCGCCGCCCTCGAGCCCGGTCCCTTGGTCACCTTGGTGCGCAGCCGCACGGTGGCGAAGGTCGACTCGATGGGGTTCGTGGTCTTCAGGTGGACCCAGTGCTCGGCCGGGAAGGCGTAGAAGGCGAGCAGCTCCTCCCGGTCCTTCTCCATCTTCTCGGTGGCCTTGGGCCACTTGGCCTCGTACTCCTTGATGAAGCCGTCGAGGGCCTTTTCGGCATGCTCCCGGTCCTCGGCGTCACGGACTTCCTTCAGCGCAGCCCGGGCCGCCGGCTGGGCCGACTTGGGCAAGGCGTTCATGACGTTGGCCATCTTGTGCACCCAGCAGCGCTGGTGGGCGGTCTCGGGGAAGACCTCGCAGAGCGCTCCCCAGAACCCGAGGGCTCCGTCACCAACGGCCAGCACCGGGGCGGCCATGCCCCGCCGCTTGAGGCCCCGCAGCACGTCGGCCCAGGACTCGGTGGACTCCCGGTGGCCGTCGGTGATCGAGACCAGCTCCTTGGTCCCGTCGCTGCGGACACCCACGATGACCAGGGCACACAGCTTGGCTTCCTCCAGGCGGACGTTGAAGTGGATCCCATCCGCGTACACGTAGACGTAGTCGACGTCCTTGAGGGACCGGTGGGCGAACTGGTCCCGCTCCCGCTGCCAGTCGGTGGTGAGGCGGGTGATGACCGAGGCCGACAGCCCGGCAGCCGAGCCGAAGAACTCCTCCAGAGCGGGCACGAAGTCGCCCGAGCTCATCCCGTGGAGGTACATCAGCGGCAGGACCTCGGCCACCTTCGGGGACTTGCGGGCCCACGGCGGCAGGATCGAACTGCGGAACCGCAGCTTCTCCCCGGTCACCTCGTCCACCCGCCGGTCGTCGACCCGGGGAGCCCGGACCTCGATGGGTCCCGCCCCGGTGACCAGCGACCGGGCCACGGCGTGGCCGTTGCGGACCACCAGCCGGTGACCCTGCTCGTCAACGCTCGTCGGACGAGCGAGTTCACGTAGCCGTCGACCTCGGCCTCCAGGGCGACGGCCAGCATCCGCCTCGCCCCTTCGGCGATCAGTTCGTCCAGCGTGGTGGACAGCTCCGCGTCCGCGGTCGTCATCAACATGTACTCTCAGCATTGGCGTTCCTTCCTCGCCGGCGTTCCACCGCCAGCGTTTCTCTGATGTGTTCAAAGAGGAAGGTACGTCGCGCCCTCGGTCAGGTGGTGCATCCACAAGTTCTGGTTATAACTCCTGTTGGCGCAGTCCTGACCAATCACCCACCTCGGAGACGGGGCGTGCCGTTGTCAATGTGCTGGCTGGAAGGGCCCGATCGACGACGCCCGAAGACGCCTTTTGACCTCTAGTCAGACCGAATCCTCCAGTGCTCCCGAATATTGAGAACCAGCCGGACAGCGGTGGACCCTGAAGGCCATTGTCATTGTTCGGGGGCAGGCGGCGCACCGGGGAGCGGAGAGGTCGACAACCGCCCTTCACGAAATAGTAGGGTCCGAGGTGCGTCCTCCTCGGCGGACGAGCAGGCGCAACCGTGCACCTATCAGCAGGAAGGACGCAGCACTATGGCGTTGGGAATCTATTTCGTACACGAAGGCTTTACGCCGGAGAAGTACGACAGTGCAATCAAGCAACTGGAAGCTGCCGGTGCAGGCAAGCCGAAGGGGCGCACCTATCACTGCGCTCTCGAATCAGACGGAATGATCCAGGTTTTCGATATTTGGGAGTCCCAGGCGGACTTCGACGCATTCGGGCCGACGCTGATGCCGATCCTCGCCGAGCTAGGTGTCGGACTGAAGGAGCCCATGGTCGCTACCGTCCACAACGTGATGACCGGCTGAGTCTTCGGAACTCACCGGTCAGTTGGCGGGTTCACTGGCCCCTGATGGATCAGCTGTATAACCGGCGGAGTGGGATGGTCTGTACTCCGAATTGCAGGGGATGCTGTACGCCTATCGATCTAGGGAAGGGCTACTGATATGTGGGCGCAAATGATCACGACGCGTTTGAAGCCGGGCAAGGAAGGCGATCTAGCGAAGCTGACGGCCCAGCTGAAGGCAACCGAACAGCCGGGTTCGGGTCTCGTCCATTCGACGGCGACCAGGGACGAGAAAGACCCGAGCCGAGTCATCATGTTCGTCGTATTTGAGAGCGAAGAGAAAGCCCGGGAGCGCGAGAACGACACCCGTCGACAAGAGGGGCTCCAGGCAGCTCGGGCGACCATGAGCGAGATATTCGAAGGCGCACCAGAGTTCACCGACTTGACAGTTGTTGACGACTGGTCGCTCTAGCCATCGATCTACTGCCCCATCTGGCTCCGGAGCGGGTCAGTTAGCCCTGAGGAAGCGAAACCCGGTCCATAACCGCCGCCTAGCCGGTGTTTCGGGTCACCCGGACATCCGCACCAGATCAAGGACGAGTCACCGGCTACGCTCGCCGAACTGAATCGCGAAACCAAGGAAGGGGGCAATATGTCGGAACGCATCATCGTTCTGCGCACCGAGCAACCACGGCAGGTTCTCGCCGATGTCTGTTCCGCCCTGGCCGACGCAGTCAACGAACCTCATGCATGGCGAACCACCGACACTGAGCTGCTAACGGTCTACGCCGAGGCCGTTTCGTCGCTCGCTCGACTTCAACGAGCCCAGTTGGCCGGGCGCCCGGGTACTGAGGTCCCTGTGGCCATCATCGACCACCTATTTGAGCGTCTGCGCCAGACGCGAGCTGGTGAGATCGAGATGCCACTCGCTGATGTGGTCGACCGGCTCCACGCTGAGGCGATCAGAGAGCCGGTCACTGTCTGAGTTCGAGCTCGATTGGATCGCTGCCTTCAGCTGGCGTGGCGAGAGACGTATTCGTCCAGGGCCTCACGACTCACGTCAGCCAAACGTTTGCCCTGTGCCCTCGCCAGTTCCTCCAGCGCTGTTCTTGTCTCTGGTGGCACGCGAACGGTGAGACTGGGAGTACGAGCGTTCCTACCCGTCACCGATGGACGACCCCGGTGGCGGGCGAGGGCACGTTCCGCCATATCCTCGGCCACCTGTTCGGTCAGTCGCCTCCCATCGCCGAGGTAGCCCTTCTCGGCATCGAGATCGACATCGGTCCCAATCGCTCCGGGTTTGATCTTGCGGCGTGTCATCGGCCCTTCCTTCGGTAGTGCGTAGGCATCACGTGAATAACCAGATTAATCGGCCTGAGTTTTCCGGAGACTCAGTTTGTTTGGTTCTCTCATGCCGCATCGGGCTGAGACTTGTGACGGTAGTCGGCTTCGACTCGGCCGGGGTCCTGTCGTTGAGTTCCGAGTGCAGCCGTTCCTCGTTGAACCACGACACCCATGCACAGGTGGCGATCTCGAGGTCGTCGAGTCCCCTCCAGGGTCCGCCGTTGGCAGCGAGGAAGCGGGGTTCCGGTGGAGCTCGGTCTTGAAGATGCCCATGACCGATTCGGCCATGGCGTTGTCGAACGAATCACCGACTGTTCCGATGGAGGAGCGGCTCCCACCTCGTCGATCCGGTCGGTGTAGAGCACAGACGTATATTGCGATCCCGCATCCGTATGACAAATGAGTCCGTCGAGGCTGGTGTGACGCCTGGTCCAGGCGGCCATGTTGAGGGCATCGAGAACCAGGCGGTGGTCATCGAGCGGCCGCTTTCCAGCCCACCAGCCGTCGTGAGTACACGTCGATGATGAAGGCGACGTAGACGACGCCAGACCAGGTCGAGCAGTAGGTGAAGTCGGCCACCCACAGGGCATCGGGCCGGCTGGCCGTGAAGTCCCGGTTCACGAGGTCCGGGGCCCGGACGTGGGCGGAGTCGGACTTGGTGGTGAACCGCTTCTTGCCCGGGTGGCGCCACAGATGCCCTGCTGCGCGCATGAGCCTGGCCACCTGGTCCCGCCCTACATCGAGGTCCCGACGCTGGCCGCCTTCCAGAGTTTCCGGCGGCCGTGACGGAGTAGTTCTTCTCCCACAGGGACCGCAGCTCCGGGCCGGTGGTGGCATCCCGGACCGCCCTCTTCGAGGGTGGCCGGCTTGGTGTCGTAGTAGGTGGAGGGGGCGATCTTCAGTCCGTGCAGATCGGCTCGACCCCCCATCGACGCCCATCGGTCTCGTTGTCCCGATGGGCGTCGATGAGGCGACTACTTCTTTCCTCGGCGGTCGAGCTCCGCCCCGAAGAAAGTCGCTGCCGACTGCAGGATGTCGTTGGATCGCCGAAGCTCGAAGTTCTCCTTGCGGAGGCGCTTCAGCTCGGCCTGCTCGTCGGTCGTTAGCCCCGGGCGCTTGCCGGCATCCACCTCGGCCCGCTTCACCCAGGCGCGGAGCGATTCGTCGCCCACCCCCAGCTGGCGGGCCACCCGCGAGATGACCGTCTTGTCCCGGGGATCCTGGCTCGGAGCTCCTGGACCATCTCACGGCCCGCTCCTTCAGCTCAGGCGTACCTCTTTGTTGTGCCTTCTCTCCATGCTCCACCTCGCTTCCAAGGTATGGAGTCTCCGGGATCCCACCGATTCAGTAGCAGTCAGGTTCTCGATCGCCACGATCTCAAGTTCCCGACAGCGTTCATCGTCAGCGACCCAACTGAGCACGGTCGCGCCGGTATCCGGATCGGTGGTGATGGTGGCATCGGTAGTGGAGATCACGTGGTACGCGGACTTTCTGCCGATTCGGTGTTTGCGGGATCCCCGAGTGACCCGAACCGGCTTCACTCTCATATTGTGTCAGACATAAATGGTTTGTGCAAGGCACAACGCCACCCAACGTCGGTAGCGATCACCCGTATAACCGCAGAAATGGGGCGCCCCGATGGGCTGTTGGGGGGCACCATCCACGGGTTCGCTGTATCGATTGGTGACGGGATCGGATGGTTGTCCGTTCTTAGTCTCGACTTCCGGCGCAGTTGGTCGCCGCCATCACCAGCACCCAAACCGAGGTCCAATTACTGTCACAATATGCGACACCTTCCAAGGTAGCGGACCCAGATCAAGAAGGTCCCATGAAAAAGGAGAAGGCCCCTGAAAGTCAAGCATCCATGACTACCGACAACCCCCAGCGCCTTATCGACGGACAGCGCGGCCAGCGCTACGGCGAGGTCCTAGTTGCCTATCTGACCGATGAAGGCATCCAGGCTCACGTCTACGGCACGCAGATGCTCAACGACTGCCCCCAGGAGCTCTGGAAGCGGCTCGACGCCGACGCCATCGCCAAAGAGATGGAGGCAGTGCTGGTCAAGCTCAACGGCCCTCGCTACTGGATGCTCGACGGCCTCGGCTCCAAGGCCCAGCCCATCGAGCCGGTGATGCGGGAGTTCGGTGGAATCATGATGCGCCGCATCGCCGTGCTCAACCTGGGGAACAAGCCGGCGCAGACCCCGTATACGGTCCGTCACGTCGATCGCCGAGCCGTCTTCTTTTTCGACGCAGGCAGCCGTCTATTCGAGTTGGTCGATCCGGAGGGGTTGGTCTACGTCATGCAGGCCCGCTGCGTCGGCGTCGATTCAGAGATGACCGAGCAGGCCCTCGTGACCCTAGGTGACCGTCTGGTCCTCCCCGAAGGCTGGACCTACCGTACCCGCATCCTCGACGAGGAGCTGGTGGTGGACACGTCCGAGCACCTGGCCTCTGTGGTCCAGGATGAGTTCGAGAACACCTACTCGCTGCTCGACTGAGGAATGCTCCGCGCCTCCTTCGTGGTGGCCTGAATCCATAAACCCGTGTCCGCCGAAGCGGGTCAACGCCATTAGCCTTTCGGGGTGGCCACCGTCCTCCCCGAACTCGACGTCGGGAAGGTCAGGCGGTGGTGCCGCGACCGCATTCCCGCCAAGTTCGCCGACGAGGTCCGCCTCGAGGTCACTACCCGGGGAAAGAGCATCTCCATCCACGAGTGCCGACCCATCTGGAAGGGCGCGCCCGGGGAGTGGACGAAGATGGCCATCGCCCAGATCCGATACCAGGGCGACGGCACCTGGAACCTCTACTTCGGCGACCGCTACGGCAAGTGGACGGAGTACTCCGACCTCGACACCAACCAGCCCATCGGCGTGATCCTCGATGAGCTGGGTATGGACCCCACCTGCGTCTTCTGGGGCTGATTCAACCCAATGTGAACGCCGACATCGGCGCGCCTACCATCACATCAGACCGAGGATCGCTTCTCCACCACTCGGCGGGACGCCACCGAATCGATGCCAAGAGGTATGGAGTTGACCACATGCCGCGGTTGATGGCCTGGGTGGCCCGTGTGGCCCGCAGCGTATTTGCTCGGGCTCGTCCAGCCGCGAATGCTCCACAGGCCATATGTCTATTGGATCGTCTCTCAGGTGGGAGCAGAGATCTTATATCCCATGATGCGGGCGGCAGCAGTCATCCTTTCGTCATAGGTGACAATCTCGCCTAAGTCGGAACCGAGGCGTCCGGCAGTGGCTAGATGGATGGCGTCGAGCGATCGGAGATCCTCTGGAACGAGAGATCCGGCGAGATTCAGGACTCGATCGTTGACTCGCACGAGATCGATTCGCTCGAGAACTCGGCGTCCGGCGACCAGTGCCAACTCGCCAGCTGGGAGCAAAGCCCGGAGGACTTCCGTTCTCGCCAGCGCACTTGAGACGAGAGGGCGTCGCCGCCGGAGGTGATTTCGGAGCGCGTCCGACTCGGTCTCGCGAATGGCGAGCTTTACGATGGCGGAGGAGTCCAAATAGGTAGCGGCCACGCAGTCAACGTTCTTCGCTGCGCAGCCGTCGGAGCGTTGCTGATGGTGGCTCGACAATGCTCGGCAAGGTTGTGGGCTCCGGGAGGTCGTCCATATCAGCACACGCTGGGTCTATCTCTCCGGCACAGCGCAGTTGTTCCAATGGTGACCCTTCGGGAAGCGGAGTCAGCCTCGCAACGGGTCGTCCACGATCTGTTATCTCTACGGTCTCCCCCTTCTCGACCAGCCTGAGCAGTTCGCTAGCTCGCTGTCGCAACTCTCGCACACCAACAGAGGTCATGTATTATTTGTAGCACATATTGGGCTGTGACCCAATGGCGCCCGATGAGGTCTGGAACTCCAGCATCATCTCTAGTGACCTGAGTCGGAGATCCGCGCGCAGTAGTTAGCCAGCGTGTCGAGGAACTCATCGGCGCTCTTGTCCCAGACGAAGGGCTCGGGTTCGTCGTTCCAGTGATCGATCCAGTCGGTGATCGCTGACTCGAGTTCCTTGGTTGATCGATGCGTTCCTCGGCGGAGCCATTTGTTGGTGAGTTCGGCGAACCAGCGCTCCACTAGGTTCATCCATGAGCTGCAGGTGGGTGTGAAGTGGAGATGGAAACGGGGGTGACGCAAGAGCCACTTCTTGATCTCCGGTGTCTTGTGGGTCGAGACGTTGTCGACGACGAGGTGGACGTCGAGCCCTTCGGGGACACTGCGGTTGATGAGGTTCAAGAAAGCCTCGGAACTCGGCGGCGCGGTGTCGATCGGCCATGTCGGCGATGACGTGACCGGAGGCGACGTCGAGTGCGGCGTAGAGGTTGGTGGAGCCACCCCGGACGTAATCATGGGTGCGTCGTTCGGGCAGCCCCGGCCGAAGTGGAAGTACCGGGGCGGTGCGGTCGAGGGCTTGGATCTGGGTATTCTCATCGACTCACAGCACCAGCGCACCGTCGGGAGGATTGATGTACAGCCCCACCACATCCCTTACTTTCTCGACAAACAGGGGGTCCGGGCTGAGTTTGAAGGTGTCGACCAAGTGCGGTTTCAGACCAAAGGCCCGCCAGATCCGGGAGACCGCTGACTGGCTCATCCCCGTGGCCTGGGCCATGGAGCGCGTCGACCAGTGGGTAGCGTCCTTTGGCGTCTCTTCGAGGGTCTTCACCACGACGGCCTCGACGGCATCGTCGCCGATCTGGAGCCGTGTGCGCCGTGGGGTCTGCATGCAGGTCCGTTACGGTCTCACGCGAGACGTTGTCAGTCGTCAGCCCCAGCTCGTCCAGGCGCAACTGCCCAGGTTGTGCCACGGGTTTTGCCCTCTAATCTGGTGGCCATCTGCTCGGGAGCCTCTTGGAACAGATCTGCAATCTCAGCCGTAGGGGGCGGATATTCGGTCGACCGGGGCGATCTGACCAGTCTCAGCCGTGTGCCGGCCGAGGTTCAGGCCCGCCACTCAGCCCTAGGTCTTCCTGTCCACGGGATGAGGTTGCACATCCACCATGAGGTGGGGTCCGGCGATGGACTCTTTGTTTCTGACCAAAGAGACAGGGAGCCCATCACCATGACCCCAGCAGAGATCATCTACCAACGGCGCATCGCCGTGTTGGAACACGCCCATCGGACCGGGAACGTGGCCGAGACCTGCCGGGTCTTCGGGATCTCCCGGACCCGGTACTACCAGTGGAAGAACGTGGCCGACCGCTACGGGCTCGACGCCCTGGTGCCGAAGGCCCGCCGGACCCCGCAGATGCCCGAGGCCACGCCTACCCACGTGATCCAGGCCCTGTTGACCCTGGCTGTCGTGGAGCCCACCATCGGCTGTCGCCAATACGCCGACCGCCTCGGTGACCAGGGCTTCGCCATCGCCAAGTCGACGGTGCAGAAGCACCTGGTGGCCCACGGCCTGGGCCGACGTTCCCAGCGGTTGGGGCGGGCGGCAGCCATCGCGGCGACCACGACCGGTCTGGTGACCGAAGCAGCCCGGGACGACAAGCTGTTCGGGTTCTGCCTGGCCACGGGCGGTCCCGGTGAGCTGGTCTGCCTGGACAGCTTCTACATCGGGAAGCTGAAGGGCGTGGGCAAGGTGTACCAGCTCAGCGCCATCGACGTCTTCACCCGGTGGGCCATCGTCATGATCGTGATCGGACCGGTGGACCACACCCACTCCATCCGCTTCATCGACCACATCCTGCGGGCCTACCGAAGGAACGGGATAAAGGTCAGGGCTGTGCTCACGGACAACGGTCCCGAATATGTGGACGGACGATTCCGGGCCCATCTGGCGGCCAAGCAGCTCGGCCACCAGCGGATCCCTCCCCGGTCGCCCAACCACAACGCCGTCTGCGAGCGGTTCCACCAGACCATCCTCCAAGAGTGCTGGCGTCCCGCCTTCCACCGGCGTCACTTCACCTCGATCCGCCAGCTCCAAGCCGAGGCCGACTCGTGGCTGGTGACCTACCACCGCCGCCGGCGGAACCACGGGGACTACATGCGGGGCAGGACTCCTCACGAGGTGCTCGACAAGTATCGGAGGAACAAGGCAGACACCATCATCAAATACTCAACTCTAGCTAGGAGCGGAGGTTCGGTCAATACGGAGCCGTCTGAGCCGATCGCAGCCGCCATGAGTACCGAACTTGAGCCCGACAGGCGGAGTTACCAATAGGGCGCACACGAACTAGGCCCTTCGCGGCCTGAGGCTGGGAATATCGGTGACGAGAGTTCGCCAATTTGGTGTGGGGGATCGGTGTATTCGGGAACGGCCAAGGTATCCCACTTACCCGGTGCTCATGGGCTGGTTCCGCACGCGCAACTGAGAGTTGCAATGTGCCTATCAGTTGGTCCACAGTATGTATCCGGGTGGCGGTTCCCATATCGATCGCCACGTCCTGGAGGCAGGGCGGGATCCAGGCGTGGTGTTCGATTGGCCAGCTCAACTCTGACTCAACTGACTTTCCGTTTTCGAGCAGCCCAGTCGGGATCAAACTCGAAGAACTGACGGACCAGACCCTCGAGCGCCACGGCAAAAACGGTCCATTCCTCCGGTGCTCCGTTTCGACCGGTGGGGCGGATGATGACTCTCCTCGCCGTTTCATCCAGCCGGTTACGCAGTCCGAGGCCTTCGCTCAGCGAGTCCGCGGCGATCACGAAATCGCGGAGAGCGAACTGCTCCCGGAGCCGAAGTCCGAGAAAGTCGGCCATGGCTGCATAGATACCTTCAATCCGTTCAGTGAAGGCGTCTGCGGCCGAAAGTAGAGCGTCTTTGATCTTCTTGCGACTCACGGTCTCTTCGCCGGTGGCAGTCTGCGCCCATATTCCAATCAGCAACGGCCAGTTGGTCGATTCCCTCACCGCCTGGGTATTGAGATTTCCAGCGAAACGACAGAGAACTCGGAGTGCCCGTTCGCGGCCTTCCAACGTTGTCAGGTTGAACGATCCCACAATGGGACCAAGCGTCGATTCGGCGGCATCTATCTCTTGGTCACTTTGGCCTCGAGCAATCATGGCTAGCACATCAGTTTGGAAGTCGGACTGGCTGTCCCACACTCTGCGAATGACCGAGGCGTTTGTCAGTCGTACCCCGGTGTCCTCTTCAACGCGTGCAAAAACCCGCTTGAACGTCAGAGCCGCGGCCCCTGAACTGAGCCCCTCTTCCTCCAGCATTGTTTCTCCAGTAGCAATGAGTAACTCCCTCAACTCGTCTCGACTGTGCCGCGAACTCGTAGTCATAACGCGCGCCTAACTTCCAGTGGAACCTTTCGTTGCCCCGCACCCCGCGAAGAATTGCTCGAGAGAACGAAACCCTTACCAGGCTATCGAAATGCCCGCCCTGGTCGCGCTGGGCCGCAACTGGCGTTTCGCTCACCGAGAACCGCCCCGGTCCGCGGTCGGGGCAGGTGCAGCCACTCGCTTGGATCTGAGATGATCTTTGTGGGAGAAGGACATAATGAGCGGACTTGGGCGCAACTTCAGGGGGGCCATCGAGAGGGTCTTGGCCTCAGTGCTCTTGCTGATCTCGGCGATTTGGCTGCCTTGGGCAACCTACCGTTCACCCACTCTGGACGTGACATTCAAGAGCGGTCACTTCGGGTGGATCCTCGTCTTCTGTGGCCTAGGTTCGCTTGGCTTGGTCGGCGTCTCACTCTTTCGGAATCGACCGATCGACCTCTTGCTCCATCTGCTGCTCGGGTGCGGTGCCCTCATCTGTTCCGTCGCCAACGCACTGGCGAAGATCGCAGATGCGAATCACACGACGAGCGGCCGTCCTGGGTACGCAGCCACCACTTCGTTTGGCATCGGCGCCATTCTGGCTATCGCATCCTCCATCGCAATAGTGGTGTCGATCGCAGCCCAGAGGGCAAGAAAGGCGTCGGACCGGACGGGTAAACCCATGAACTCCAGCGCTACCTCTGCCCGCTGAACCGGTGTTCCGGGGCGCCGAATGGGAGGTGATCTCGATTGCCCATCGGCCTCGACGAGATCTCAAGGTCTCAGCCCGAGTAGGAAACCTCGGCATTGTGGACATCCGTGATGAGGTTCCCGAGAGAGAGGTTGATGTCCTGGAAGTGGTAGCCCCACGTCGTACCGGCAATCTCGGTGACCAGCGGCCGGGTGTCTTTCTTCGACCCGGCAGGAGTGACCTGTAGCCATGTCGCATTACCTGCGGTCTCACAGGTGGCCGTGTACTGGTTCGGGTACTCGATCCATGGGGTCGTCACCGTGGGTGCGGGTGGGGCCATCGACGGAATCGGGAGCGGCGGGCTGAGCGGCCAGTAGGTCTTGAGCCTGCCAGTCCCTGTCCCGCCGACATCGGCCGGGTTGACACAGGCCACCTCAACCCCGGTGGTGGCGGTCTGTCCGGTGTTGAGGCTGATGCCCTGACCGGGAATGCCGAAGTTGGCATTGGACGGGGGTTGCGATGGGAACGACGAATAGGCGATCACGCATCCACTCAGATCGGACGAGGTGCAAAGCGGAATGTTTTGGAAGGTCGCCCCCTCCGTCTTGCCGCTGGGCACGGTCACATTGCCCCCGGCGATGATGGCCGTGACCATCAGATTGCGGAGCGTGCGGTTCGGGTCGATCTGGGCCTCGAGGAGTTTGATGAGCATGACCGAACCCTGGGAGTGGCCGATGAAGATAACCGGGGTGCCGTCGTCATAGTTGGCCAAGAAATCCGTCCACGCCGAGAGCACACTGTCATAGGCGACGGTGTAGGCCCCGGGGTCGGTGCTGTTGGCCTGGGCCAGCCCATTGACGGTGATTGACTTATACATAGGAGCCCATACGTTGCACTGCTTGGAGAAGCGCGACGCCTGGTCCATTGCGTTTGATGTTTCGGACGGTTGGACGGTCAGATCGGAGTTCACAGTGGACTCGATACTGTTCGTCGGATACAGGTAGAAGCAGTCATAGCGACGCTTGGCCGGGACGGTGTCGGCGTGCACTGAACGCACGCCGTTGGCCGTCACCACTGTCGTGATCATGTTCCCGTCGCACGGATTGTTGGCCAGACCGGGCCGACACAACCACACGTTGCCGGCTGGGTCCGGATTGGTGGGGGGTGTGACTGGCGTCGTCGTCTTCTTGGCAGCCGCGGCGGACGCGGGCGAGGTAACCCCACCGCCGACCGAGAGCAGTGTGGTGACCCCAACGGCCACAACTACCACAACTGTCTTCTTCCATGTCAGGCTGCGTAGGCCTCCCATAATCAGATCACATTACGGTAAAGGGTGTCCTGAGAACACCTGGCATTCTGCTGAGGAGTTGAGAGGCTTGTGAAGCAAATCTCAGACGGCTCATAACCCCGACCATCAGTTGGCTCCACTCGATTGTGGCGCCGTTCGATCGTTTGTCTGGGTGCCATCAAAGTGCAGTTCATGGGCGCGCCCAGCAAGCACACACCCGTCAATAACTGCCACGGAGCCTGACCCACTTTCCCGGACACCTGATCTGAGGCGATGATCGTCTTGGAAAGGAGTCCACAATGCCCCGTCCACACCCGCCGGAGTTCCGGCAGCGGGCCATCGAGCTGGCCCGGCTTAAAGAGAAACCGATCGCCAAGATCGCCGCTGATCTCGGTATCTCGGAGTCCTGTCTCCGCAACTGGGTCCACCGGGCCGATGTGGACGACGGCGTGAAGGAGGGGCTCTCCACGGACGATCGGTCCGAACTGGTCCGCCTCCGCCGTGAGCTCCGGGTCAAAGACATGGAGATCGAGATCCTGAAGCGTGCCTCGGCCTACTTCGCCAAGGAGAACGTCCTCCCAAAATAGGGTTCCGGCTGGTCCAGGAGCTGAGCTGCGAGAAGATCGACATCGCAGTGGCCTGCCGGGTGTTGAAGGTCTCCCGATCCGGTTACTACGAGTGGCGCGGACGGGTCTCCGAGCGGGACTGGGACGACGCCCATCTGATGGACGAGATCCGAGACGTCCACGCCGCCTCCCGGGCCACCTATGGGGCCCCGAGGGTCCACGCCGAACTGAAGCTGGGCCGGGGTCATCGGGTCGGGAGGAAGCGAGTGGCCAGGTTGATGCGCACGGCCGAGCTCCAGGGCATCTGCCACCGGAGGAAGGGTCGTCACCGTCCGGCTCCGGCCGTCCATGACGACCTGGTGCAGCGCAGCTTCACCGCTGAGCGGGCCGACCAGCTCTGGTGCACCGACATCACCGAGCACCCGACGAGAGAGGGCAAGGTCTACTGCGCCGCCATCCTTGACGTCTTCTCGAGACGGATTGTGGGCTGGTCCATCGCCGACCACATCCGCTCCGAGCTCGTAGTCGATGCCTTGCAGATGGCCACCTGGCGACGCCGGCCCGATCCCGGAGCCATTCTGCACTCGGATCGCGGCAGCCAGTACACGAGCTGGATCTTTGGCCATCGGCTCCGGGAGGCCGGGCTGCTCGGTTCCATGGGGCGGGTGGCGTCATCGGTCGACAACACGATGATGGAGTCCTTCTGGTCGACCATGCAGCGAGAGCTCCTCGATCGCCACCGCTGGGAAACCAGGGCCGAGCTCTCCTCAGCCATCTTCGAGTGGATTGAGGCGTTCTACAACCCGGTCCGCCGGCACACGTCCATCGGTGACCTCAGCCCGATCGAGTTCGAAGCACTTCACACCGCGACAGAAGTTGCGGCATGATCACAACAACCAACCTGTCCGGGAAAGTGGGTCAGGCTCCCACGGAGCCGGTGGTAGGTGGCAACCTAAGGATTGCGTGCGATGGCAAGCAGGTGAGGTGACGCCCCGAGAATCGACGCTTCCGATTCAACCCTTCGGATAGTTCGCAAGAGAACCTCTTGGCGTTCCGAGTCTTCCAGCCAGAATTGGGCATCTGCGAACGTCCCAGGCCCTTCAACCGCAACGACGGACACCCCTGTCCATCCTCCGGCAGCGACCTCCTCCACGATCTCCTCGGGTCGATGCAGGTATGCGGTCGTGAACCAGCCACTCCGCCGATCGGGATTGCGATGCTGTCCGAGGGCTAGATCGTCCTCCACAATCCTCTCGAAGTTTGGATCATTCACGTAGCGAAGAACCAAGCCGTCGTAAGTGGAAGCAAACCGAGAAATGCAGGCGGCGGCGAGTAATCCGCCCGATCGTGTTACCCGTCGTGCTTCCGTGAGTGCCCTCACCCGCTCGCTCTTCTCGGTCAGGTGGTAGAGCGGACCCAAAAGTAGTGCCACGTCGAATTCTCCATCTTCAAACTGGAGTTGCCGGGCATCACCGGTACGAGCGTCAACCAAACCGGCCTCCTTGGCCTGCTGGACATGAAGCTCGACCGGATCGATCAGAGTGACGTTGTGCCCCATCACTTGGAGCGGAAGGGCGTGAATCCCTGCTCCACCACCGATGTCCACGATTGATGCTGGCGGAGATGGCAGATGCCGATCGAGAAGTTCTTGGGTGCGGAGGAACTCAAGCCGCCCAATGGTGACGAGCCTGTCTTGCTCCCGACCCTCGTTGTAGTACTCGATGATGCCTTCGTCCACCCCAACCACCACCCCTTCGAAGGGGCAACTCCCCTAAATCTGAGCCGACTATGCCATCCGGAAAGGGTCTCTTTCGAGCGGGGACCCCCGGACGCTGCCGGAATTGTCTATGCCTCCGGGAGACGCCACACACTGACGTGCCAAGGGCTCTCACCGGTGAACAGTGATCGATTCCACCACTCCCATCGATGTTCCAGCCTCATCCCCGCTATTCGAGCCATCAAGTCCAACTCCGCTGGCCACACATATCGGAACGGTGCCGTGAATTCGGTGAAGCTGCCGTTGGGAAGTCGGTTGAAGTGCCGGGACCGGGAGATCTGCTTGTGCGTGCGGTCAATGAAGTCGTCGATGCCGATGTAGTCCTCTGTCAATGCAAACGCAATACCGGAATTGCCTGGTGGCAACTGGCGAAGACTGGGCACGCTGGTCTCGATTACAAAGCGACCACCGGGGCGAAGATGCCGGGCAGCGTTTTGGAAGCACGCGACTTGCTCGTCCTGCGTCGTCAGGTTCTGGATCGTGTTGAAGACTAGGTACACGAGGGAGAACTCGCCCTCCACGAATGTCGCGGCCATGTCACCCTCGAAGGCTCTGATATCGCTCGCTTCGGACTTCGACCGCAGCACGTCGAGCATGTCTGTGGACAACTCGATGCCGGCGACCGGAACACCCCGGGCAGCCAGAGGGACAGCGACCCGGCCAGTACCAATGGCGAACTCCATGGCCGCTCCGCCGTCGGCCAACTCGACCAGACAGTCGACAGTCGCTTCAAGGACGCCATCAGCGAACATCCCTGTCCCAGGCTGGTCGTAGGTTCTGGCGATCTCTCCGACGAATCGATTTTCAGGCACACTCCAGCTTGTCCCGACCTGAGTGGGCTTGCAACGTCCACTATCCCTGCCTCACATGTTCCGTTGAGCCAGGTGATAACCGCCCCGCTCCCGGCGTGCGGGGCGACTCATCCCGTTGCTAGTGCGGGTTTTGCTTGCCCTTGCCCCCGAGCAGCTTCACGATGAGCATTCCTAGCCGATTTGGCTTCTTCGCCATCTCGGCGGCCTTGGCCTCGACCTCATGACCACTGGTCACTCGGACCTGGAAGTTGTATCCCTTCGGATTGGCTTCGCTCACGATCCTCCCGCCGTTGTCTCGGCTGGGGAAAGCGTACTCCCGACTCGACGCACCGCCCCCACCCATCCGGTGCGGCGTGCTCCTTGCGATACAGACCAACGTATTGGCAGTACTGGTCGTAGCTGAAGCGGACACCGGCATCTGGCGCTCCCAGCGGTTTCACCCCTCGACCCCCTTACCTGCGCACATCCGGTGTTCGGGGACAGCTGTCACCGGGTGTTGCTCCCCACGCACCAGATAACGCTCAGTCAACTTCGGAATGCCAATCCCAGTGTTGAGACTGACTGAACTGGACCCAAGTCGACTCCCGGTCTTCCAGCGCTGCCAACCACGCACGAGCTTCGGGAGCCACTTCACTCTCTAGCCAGCTCCGAATGTCGGCCCGATCGTCGGACGGGCACGCTTTCACCGTCAGGCGGGGTTCGCGATTCACGTCCGAGCGGGGTTCCCAGGTGAGCACGAACACTGCTGAGCCAAAATATGGTGGTAGATCCCGTTTCCAATAGACGGTTCGCACTCCAGGGAAGTAGCGGTTCACCTCGGCAGGGCGAATAGGGTATGAGAAGCCCGTCCGAAGTTTGACTTGGCCATGTGGTGACCAGTAACGCAAGGCGTCGAACTCCGAAGTTTGTTCGCCCCCCATCTCGTCCGAAGTTGCCGCTTCTGTGAGGAATGCGATCAGCTCCTGGAGTTGGTCTGGGCGAAGCTCAATCTGATGTGGCACGTCATTCCACAGGGGGCCAGACATCGTGACAATCAGCCGCTTTCCCGACCGGGAGAGCCCAACTTCGAGTCGAGAATGTCCACTGTCCTCAACGGCGAGGCTCGGGCGCTGGTTCTTCGACACCCACAGAGAATAGATGCAACCGAGTGCCAAGCCGAAGGAGTAGCTCGGTACGGGGGTGTCCCCCTCGTGTAAGTGATGCGATGAAGGAGCGGGGCCTCTGCTCCCCGTGAAAGTTCCATTCTCACGATCGGCATCGACCTGCACCGGCGGCGTTCGGTCATCTATCGGATGGACGAGGCGGGCGAGAAGATCGATTGCGTCCGAATCAATAATGACCCGGTCTGGTTCGCCCAAGAAGTGGGCAAAGCCCCAAAGGGCAGCCACGTGGTGATCGAAGCCACCTACGGCTGGTACTGGGCCGTCGATCTGCTCCAAGAGCAAGGCTACGTCGTCCACCTGTTCAATCCCCACGGCAACGACTGGGGACACCGGCGGGTGAAGAACGACGAACGAGATGCCAGGGACTTGGCCGACTTGTTACGTCTGGGTCGACTGGCCGAGGCGTGGATCGCCCCGCCATCGGTTCGTGAGCTCAGAGAACTGGTCCGGTTCCGGCACAAGCTGTGCAACCTTCGGACCGGGATCAAAGCTCAAGCCCATGCGGTGATGGCCAAGAACGGGATCCTCCCGGTGCGCAACGACATGTGGGGTGAGAGCGGCACAGCCCAGTTCGACTCGCTCGAGCTTCCCGATGCCTTCGACCATCGCCTGGCCGTGCTGCGTGACCTCGTCCACTACTACGACGAGGAGATCACCCGGCTCGATCGCACCATCCACTCCATAGGCAAGGACGACCCTGGCTACAAAGCCGTCCAGGCCATTTACGGCGTCGGGAAGGTGATAGCCGCCGTGTTCGTGGCCGAGATCGGAGACGTGTACCGCTTCGACTCTCCACAGGCATTGTGCTCGTGGGCTGGGTTGACACCGTCGCATCGGGAGTCAGACGGCAAAGTCCACCGGGGACGGATCACCAAACAAGGCTCCCGTCTGGTCCGGTGGGCGACCATCGAGGCGGTGGCCTGTTATCACGGCGGTGATGCCTTCACCGAGAAGTTCCACGCCATCGCCGAGCGGCGTGGAAAGACGAAAGCCAACGTGGCCATCGCCCGCAAAGTTCTCACGCTCGTCTACTACGGCCTCCGAGACGGCGAGATCCGCTGCCTCCAGGGCACGAAGGCAGCGTGACGCTCGGACACACCGGACGCGAGCTCGCTGAACGGCAAGGCTCCTACCTCTTAGAGGTGGCGAAGCCGTCTAAGTGATTGAGCCCATCCGGTGTTGCCCGGAACGCACCATGTCGAGAAACTCGACGAAGACATGCCTGGGTAGCCGAGCCTGCCCCTCCCTCACCCTCTCGTGGATGAGAGACCTTGGTGCGACACCAGCGGCACATCCAACGTGCCGACAACGACAACCTGATCGATTCTGCGCCACTCGACCGAGGCGCCAAGGTCGTTCGTCCTCGCTTCACTGCGGGCGCTCCACCTGGACCCCTCCGGTCTCGCCGGCGCGCCTGGTGGTCAGTCGTCGTCTCGGGATCCACGCCTACGCAAGGTGAAGAGTCCGATCCTGTGCCTCTTGACACGGCCCCGCTCCTTCAGACATGCCTCTTGACACGGCCCGGGAAATAGTCAAGACCTGTGGATGAGAATCTGACCGACTACGCGGCGACCTCCTCGTCCTGCTCGTCAGTTCGCTCGACCA
Source organism: uncultured Acidimicrobiaceae bacterium (assembly GCA_963756515.1). Taxonomy (GTDB): domain Bacteria; phylum Actinomycetota; class Acidimicrobiia; order Acidimicrobiales; family RAAP-2; genus Bog-756. Next base: position 65,777 of record CAVWNV010000011.1, on the reverse strand, counting down.
TCACCCCCTTCTCGAACTTCGCGCCGGCCCGGACCAGGGCGACGAGGTGGGGGGCGTTGACCGCCCGCCACCGGGTCTGGGCCGCCTCGATCAGCTTGTAGGCCATGGCCAGGCCGGCCGCCCGGGAGCCCGGTCCCTTGGTCACCTTGGTCCGCAGCCGCACGGTGGCGAAGGTCGACTCGATCGGGTTCGTGGTCTTCAGGTGGACCCAGTGCTCGGCCGGGAAGGCGAAGAAGGCGAGCAGCTCCTCGCGGTCGTTCGTCGATCTTCTCGGTGGCCTTGGGCCACTTGGCCTCGTAGTCCTTGACGAAGCCGTCGAGGGCCTTCTCGGCGTGCTCGCGGTCCTCGGCGTCACGGACCTCTTTCGAGCGCGGCCCGGGCGGCGGGCTGGGCCGACTTGGGCAGGGCGTTCAGGACGTTGGCCACCTTGTGCACCCAGCACCGCTGGTGGACGGTCTCGGGGAAGACGTCGGAGAGCGCTCCCCAGAACCCGAGGGCTCCGTCACCGACGGCCAGCACCGGGGCGGTCATGCCTCGGCGCTTCAGGTCCCGCAGCACGTCGGCCCAGGACTCGGTCGACTCCCGGTGGCCGTCGGTGATCGAGACCAGCTCCTTGGTCCCGTCGGTGCGCACACCCACGATGACCAGGGCACACAGGCGTGCCTCCTCCAGGCGGACGTTGAAGTGGATCCCGTCGGCCCACACGTAGACGTAGTCGACGTCCTTCAGGGACCGGTGGGCGAACTGGTCCCGCTCCTCCTGCCAGTCGGTGGTGAGCCGGGTGACCACCGAGGCCGACAGCCCGGCGGCCGAGCCGAAGAACTCCTCCAGGGCGGGGACGAAGTCCCCCGAGCTCATCCCGTGGAGGTACATCAGCGGCAGCACCTCGGCCACCTTCGGGGACTTCCGGGCCCACGGCGGCAGGATCGAAGACCGGAACCGCATCTTCTCCCCGGTCACCTCGTCGACCCGCCGGTCGTCGACCCGCGGGGCCCGGACCTCGACGGGTCCCGCCCCGGTCGACAGCGACCGGGCCACGGCGTGGCCGTTGCGGACCACCAGCGGTGGCCCTGCTCGTCGACGCTCGTCGGACGAACGAGGTCACGTAGGCGTCGACCTCGGCCTCGAGGGCGGCGGCCAGCATCCGCCTCGCCCCTTCGGCGACCAGTTCGTCCAGCGTGGTCGACAGCTCCGCGTCCGCGGTCGTCATCAACATGTACTCTCAACATTGGCGTTCCTTCCTCGCCGGCGTTCCACCGCCAGCGTTTCTCTCGTTTGTTCAAAGAGGAAGGTACGTCGCGCCCTCGGTCAGGTGGTGCATCCACAAGTTCTGGTTATAACTCAACGGCCCCGCTCCTTCAGACATGCCGTTTAAGGGCACCCACGCGGAGGGTTCCTGAGTGAACCACTGGGCCAACACCGAGCCCCGGACGTTTCGTCCGATGGAACCTTGAGCCTGCAGACCCGGCCATACGACTACTGAGCTTGGGCCCAACGTGTGAGGGGACCCATTCGACCGGTTCCGAACTCAGCCCTGTGCGCGCCGAGTTTGAGCCAGACAAGCAAGTCCATGCCTCTCCCTTCGGCGCCCGTCCCGACCAGCTCCGACACACCTCGAGGCCCAATGGTCAGCGACACTCTGATTTTGCGTGTTCGGTCTAGTCCTTTGCACCGATCGTCGCTGGCGGTTGGGCATCAGTTGATCGACCTGCTTCCTAACCGAGGATCGGACTGGGAGCGGTACCCAGCCCTTGAGTCGACGGACGAACGACTTCCCCTCACTTGACCGCCACGATCCATTCACGGATATCGTTGGCCCGGGACGCACCTTTTGTCGGGCTCGCAGCAGATTGTCCAGGCAGTAGCCACCGCTCGGGTAAGAGTAAGCGCTGACCCGGGAGAAATCGTAAAAGGTCGGCATCACGCCTAGAGGCATAAAGTGCGCGACCAGACTCTCCCGAGTCAGAGTCGGGTCCTGGATCTTTGCACCGCCGTGCATGAGATCGCCATGCCAGATGAGTACATCCCCCTTCTTGGCCATGAACCGCTCTGTCTCGAAACCCTCGTCCGCGGCCAGCTCGAGCGTACGGCTCAAGACATGGTGGTGCTCGGTCATGTCGTCGTCATAACCTTTGGCTACCCCGTGATACAACGTTTCGGGAAGCAGGTGTGTCCCAGGGACGACCTCGAATTCGCCTGACAAGGGCTGCACATTCTCAAGAGCGACCCATGAGGCGGTGAGCGTCATGGGCTCTGTCAATGTGAGCGGACCAGTGTCTATATGAAGGCGTTCCTCCGATCCTTTTCTCATCGTCATCGTTTGGAACGCCACGGGTGGACGTTCGTAAATGTCGGTGAGAAATTCGAGGACTTGTGGCGGAAAAATCAACTCAGCCGCCCTTGGGAAATAGAGGTGCAGACAGTCTTCCTTGGCGATCCGATCATAGAGATCAGGCCCGAGCGGGAGACGTTGACCCTGGCACAGCACCGTCACGCCTGGCGGCGGGCTTTCAAACGACCGGTCGAAGAAGTTGAGGTATTCGTCGATAAGAACCGGATCAGTCGCCCCGGGAAGGATCACGCCAGGTCGATGTAGTGAGCCAGCCGCTCAGCCTTCGAATCGCTGTACGACTCGGCGGCGCTTGTCGAGGATCTCGTGCGCGGCACTCCGATCCGTCCAAAGCCCACCAAAGCGGCTTCGGAAAGTTTGGGGCTCCGGGGTACGTTCGAAGGGGATCTGAATCTTCTCCACTGCGCACTCTCCCGTCATATCTCACGCCTGCAAAGAGATCTGTTCACGCCATTCTGGCGCAACCGGAAGGGCAATGTGAGTTGCCAATTGACACCCGCATAATTCCCTGTTGAAGCGTTCGCACCGGCGCTCTGGCGGTGAGCGCTCGACTGGTTTCGCAAAGGTGAGCCACAGTCGATCACCGCTACCACGGATCCGTTGTTCGGGAAGTATTCGCCGCGCTTCCAAGCTCAGAGTTCGCTCTTGACAGTGCATTCGATGAGGGACGCACGCCGTCCAGCGGGATCCTGCCGCACGGACTGTCCCTCTCAAGGAGCAGGCTGATTTCGGGCACACCGAAGATGTCGGAGACCTTCATGATCGTCGTCCAGTTTCTGCAAACAACAGCACACCCGCGCAGGACACTTGCGACGCAGGCACTCACGATGTCCGTCAACCCGTAGGCGGTTAGCCACACCTACAACTCATTGAGATGCTGAACGTTTGGGGATAGAAAGAAGACCCGGCGACCAATTCAGTGAGGAGGACATGCGATGCCGAAAGTGATCAAAGGGAATGCTGGGCGATGATCCGCGCTACAGTCCCCGACCTTGATTACGCCGTCAATCGGAAGAGGGGGTACTACGGGCTACCAGGCGCGACCCTCTCCCGGTTGTAGGGCAGGATGCTCGCCTGGGAATGTCCTGTCCAGGGGTAAGCTTCAACTTGTGAAGATCCCGATTGCTTGCACTCTTCAACCGAGCGATGCAATGTCTCAGGTGGGTGAGTGGCAGGAGGTACTCGGCCGAGCCGTGGATAGTCGCGAGCGTGTCTCGCCCAATCGGCTTCAACTCAGTCTCTTGCCCGATGCCGACGTAGGGTCCGTCATCAGCCTCGCCCAGCGTGAGGTTGCATGCTGCGCTTTCTTCTCATTCGCCATCGAAATTCAGGCAGATCATCTCGTTTTGGCGGTCGAAGTGCCGAACAACGCCGTCGAAATTCTCGACCAGCTCGTCTCCGGCATCACCACGTAGTCTTCACCGCCTTCGGACCGCCCACGACCCGGCGTTATACAGGTGATCCGGAGCACCTTCCGTCAAGCGGTGATCGTTGACTGCAGCTCGGCCAGGCGTGCGCGGTTGAGGGAATACCAGACCCACTTCCCCCGACGGTCCCCGTGGACTAGTCCCGCCTCACCGAGGATCTTCAGGTGGTGGGACACCGTGGGCTGGCTCTTCCCCAATGGCTCGACAAAGTCGCACACACACACTTCGCCGTCGGGTGCGGCGGCCAGGATGCTCAGGACCCTAAGCCGGACCGGATCGGCCAATGCACTGAACCCGTGGGCCAACTCGGCTGCATCGGTCGCATCCAGTGGGGCGGCGAGTACCGAGGCGCAGCAGTGTTCGGCTGCCACAGGTTCGATCGTGGAGGTCTGGTTTGCCATGGTTTGATCCTCCTATTGACGAATGTGAATGTATCTATCATAATCGATCAATCGACAGTCGTAAATGACTCCGGAGGATGCCCATGTCCCGCGTGCAACTCGCTCTCAATGTGTCCGACCTCGACGAGGCCGTCGCCTTCTACTCCAAGCTGTTCGGTGCCGAACCGGTCAAGCTCCGTCCCGGCTACGCCAACTTCGCCATCGCCAACCCGCCGCTCAAGCTGGTCCTGATGGAGGACGCCAGTGCCCGCGGCCACGGCGTGGGGGGCGCGCTCAATCACCTCGGCGTCGAGGTCGAAACGACCGACGATGTTGCTGCGGCCACCGGCCGCTTGACCGACGAGGGTCTGACCATCGAAGTCGAGGAGCAGACGAACTGCTGCTTCGCCATCCAGGACAAGGTGTGGGTGAACGATCCCGACGGTGCGCCTTGGGAGGTCTACACGGTGCTTGCTGATGCGCCGGTAGAAAGCGGAGTCGCCGGAGACGGCCAGTGCTGCATCCCCGAGGCGATCCAGGCCGTCCCAGTGTCCGTGGGCGGGGGCCAGCGCCAATCCTCGTCCTGCTGCTGAGCGGCAGAGCGGACCCGGGAGGTTCGTCGTGCGGGACACCGTGCTGTGGAGGCGCCTGCTGGCCGAGTTCCTGGGGAGCGGCCTGCTGGCCGCCATCGTCATCGGGTCGGGAATCGCTGCCCAGACGCTGTCGCCGGGCAATGTGGGACTTCAGCTCTTTGAGAACGCGGCAGCAACGGCCACCGGCCTGTTTGCCATCATCTTGATGTTCGGCCCCATCTCGGGTGCCCACTTCAATCCGGTGGTGTCGTTCGTGGATGCTGCCTTCGGCGGGCTGAAGTGGAGCGATGCGGCCGCGTACCTCCCGTTCCAGACGGTGGGGTGCATCGGTGGGGCCATCCTGGCCAACGTGATGTTCTCCCAGGCGACGATTTCGATCTCCACCAAGCACCGAGCATCGGGGCCGCATTGGGTCTCCGAGGTGGTCGCCACCATCGGGCTGATCCTGGTGATCTTCGCGTTGGCCCGCTCCGGGCGATCCCACTTGGCGCCCGCGGCCGTGGGTGCCTACATCGGGGCGGCGTACTTCTTCACCAGCTCTACCAGCTTCGCCAACCCCGCCATTACCGTCGGTCGCATGTTCTCCAACACGTTCGCCGGCATCGCCCCCTTGTCGGTCCCGAGCTTCATCTCCGCCCAGATCGTCGGGGGCGTGCTGGCCTTCGGACTGATCCGAGGCCTCTATCCCGGCATCACCAAGGTCGAGGCGGCCGACATCATCGAACCGCACCTGCGGGCCGAAAGCGATATCGAAACCCACTGATCCAGATCGTCGCCTAACCCCATCACTTTCCCCTCACCCGTTGAAAGGAACACCTTCGTGCACGTCATCGCCATCGGAGGCAGCGACGCAGGCATCAGTGCGGCACTACGTGCGCGGGAGCTCGACCCCAGCGTCGAGGTCACTGTCGTGGTCGCTGACGCCTTCCCGAACTTCTCCATCTGCGGTATCCCGTACTACGTGTCCGGTGAGGTCAGCCACTGGCACCATCTAGCCCACCGCACGTATGCGGACCTCGAGGCTACGGGCATGCAGCTCAAGGTCGACACCCTGGCCAAGCAGATCAACGTCGAAGACCGGACCCTGCTGGTCACCGACGCCTCGGGCACCGACGAGCTCCTCTCCTATGACGAGCTCGTGGTCGGCACCGGAGCTGTGTCCCAGGTCCCACCGATCGAAGGAGTTTCCGGCGACGGAGCTCTCGGCTGGGATGAGGGAGTGCACCTGCTCCACTCGATGGGGGACACCTTCGCCATCATGCGCACACTGGAGGAAGCGAAGCCATCGAGTGCGGTCATTGTGGGAGCGGGCTACATCGGGCTGGAGATGGCGGAGGGTCTTTCCGCCCGTGGCCTCAAGGTCACCCAGATGGAGCGCCTTGACGAGGTGCTCCCGACGGTCGACCCGGAGCTCGGTGACCTGGTCCACCACCAGTTGTCCGACCATGGCGTGGAGGTTTTGATTGGCACGACCGTGCAGAAGGTCAGCCGCAACTCACGAGGTGTGAGCCGCCTGGTCGTCGATGCGTCGGACGCCGAAGGCGCCGTTCGCCGAGAGGTGGACATGGTCCTGGTCGTCGTCGGGGTCCGACCCGACACCGAACTGGCTGCTGATGCAGGCGCCAAGTTGGGTGCTGCCGGTGCCATCGAAGTTGACCGCCACATGCGCACCAACCTGCCCCACGTCTACGCCGCGGGCGACTGTGTAGTCACCCACCACCGTCTCCTTGGCACCACCTACCTCCCGCTCGGCACCACGGCCCACAAGCAGGGACGGGTCGCAGGAGAGAACGCCATCGGCGGCGACCGAGAGTTCGTCGGCAGCCTTGGCACACAAGTCGTCAAGATCTTTGAGCACGCCGTCTCCCGGACCGGCCTGCGGCACCACGAGGCGGTGGCGGCCGGATTCGACCCGTTGACGGTAGGGTTCGAGGCGGATGACCACAAGGCGTACTACCCGGGCAGCCACAAGATCGCCATGCGCTACACCGGCGACCGTGTCACCGGGCGGCTGCTCGGCGTCCAACTCTTCGGGCACAAGCATGCCGAGATCGCCAAGCGGGTGGACATCGCCGCCACCGCCATCTTCAACGGCATGACCGTCGACGGCATGAGTGAGCTCGACCTCTCCTACACACCGCCGCTCGGCAGCCCTTGGGACGCCGTCCAGATGGCTGCCCAGGCGTGGGTCCGCGAGATCGGGACCTGACCCACCGCCCCTGCCCCGCCGTTTGAGGGCACCCACGCGGGGGGTTCCTGAGTGAACCACTGGGTCAACACCGAGCCCTGGGATCCGACGCTTCGTCAGGTGCAACCTTGAGCCTGCACACCCAGCCGTGCGATTACTGAGCTTGGGACACCTCGACGTCGAGGCACCTTGCGACATACCAAGGATCCTCGTGAGTTCGGGCGGCAGTGAACTCCACAGATCTCATCGTACTTGACAGTGCGCCTAGACCGTTGAAGAAATCAGACCTAGCCGAGCGCCGAAAGGGCAACCCTCGAGTCAACTGGAACGGAGTTCAACATGCACCGAAGTACGTCTGCCAAATAAGCACCTCACTGCTGGGACCCGACCAGGTTGGCGATGTCCGTGGTGTGGTTGGCAAGCGTCGCCAGGTGGCTACCCAGGTCACAAGTCGTTGCCGGTGCGACGCCCTCGGGGTGCAATCCACCCCCGGCAACGCTGACGACCTGTGAGTCGAGGGCATCGGGCCAAGATCCAAGTGTCGAACATTCCGGTGGATAGAACGCCGCATCCTGGGTGTTGCCCCATGTCTCAGTGGCGATACCGGGGTTGCTGGTGACCGCTGATTCGTTGGTCTCCGCCGGACAACTCCGGAGCTTGACCACGCTGCACATAAGTGTCGCCCGGTCGCCTTGGTCGGTACCCTGGGTCGGTGCCGTCGTGTTCCACAGCGCCTCTAGCTGCGATACCGCCGGGCCATCGTCCGCCCAGCACGAGATCCCCACATCCCCTACGAAGTTGGTGATGTTGGCCAGCGGGACACCCCCGAGTGGAGCGTCGAAGGTGGCGATGCTCGCGATCTTCGAACCGTCTGGAAGTGGGCCCGACTGCGCTCCGAGCATCTGGAACACCAGCAGGCCGCCCTGACTCAGGCCGATTAGCGTGATATCCGAATTGGGGTTGGCCGTGGCGATCGATCTGATCATGGTGCGGAGTTGAGCGACCTCGGTCTTATAGGAAGTCGCCGAGTCGGCGCAGGTCGAAGGATTCGGTACCCAATCGTCGGTGGCGGGATCGATCGAGCCACCCGTGTAACTGAAGGTCGCAAGATCGCCAGGGGCGAAGCCCTGCCCGGCGAGCGCGGAGCGCACCGGGTTGAACAGTCCGCTGGTGTCCGAACAGGTGGTTGGTGTCGGGCAGCTCACCGACGAGCCGCCCCCATTCACGAGGACGACCACTGACCGTCTCTCGGCGACGGCGGTTACCGACGACGAGCCCGTATACCCGTGCGACTTGACCGACGCCGTGACCTGCACCGTGCCACTTCGAGTGGAGCTCGCCGTTCCTTGGGCCTGGCCTTCCGCGTTCAGGGTGAGATTCGGAGACGGAAGGAAATGCAGCGCACCTGGGCTAGACGGCGTCAGCCAGGTTCCAGTCAGATGGACCTTCGCTCCCGCCAGTGGGGTAGATCCCGTAACAACCGACACCGTTATCGTCGCCCCATCGCGTCCGTTCGCCTGGAACGTTGGACTCATCGACGCGGTGACAGAGACGGGTGTTGTCTGCGCGGTCGCCGAAGGCTCGATTGCTAGGACGAACGTTGCCACCATCATGATGCCGCTCACGGCCCTCCACCACCCGGCGTGCGAGCACTTCGTCACAGCAGCGGCCATTTCGTTGTCATGATTCGTTATTCCCCCGCTCACCGGCGCAGGCCTACAACGACCCGATCGAATGATGCAGCCTTTCCGGGCCACCCATGGTAACCACACGACCCACTCCGCACCGTCGGACGGTCAGAGCCGTGTGGATCCTTCGACATCCTCTCGAAGGCGGACCGGTGACTTTCGCTGTGGGCATCCGCACCGTTCCTACACTCTTAGCCTCCCTACCTGTGATGCGATGAAGGAGCGGGGCCTCCGCTCCCCGTGAAAGTTCCATTCTCACGATCCGGCCCTTGAACAGTCCACCTGGCTGGAAGCTCCACCGATTGCCAGTCATGCCAACTCGACTATCGGCGAACGGGTCAGCCTGGTGGGGCGTAACCTCCAGCTTCCAGAAGTTGAAGGTATCGGTTCGGTCGGTCCACGAGAACTGATCGTCGCGAGTCACAAAGACAGGCTTGTCTGACCGAAGGAATTCCTTGATGTCTTCGACGCTAAGTGCACGGACCTCGCGAAGATCTAGATCCTCTCCAAAGGATTCCAAATCGTCTCGATCGGTCCAACTATCTGGCGGTCCACGCCATCCACGGTCCGAGGGTACTCGTAGAGGGGAGAACTCACGGCAGTGATGATCAGGGCAACTGCCAGGGCGAACTGAGCCAGGCGGTGGGCGGTGAACTTGTCGGTGTTCCTCCTCAACTGCCCGAAGTTGCTCAGCCAAGAGTTGGTGCGCTCGACCGGCCACCGCAGTCCCATGGGCTGACGCTTCGATTCGGTGGAAGAACCCCGCTTGCGTTTTTTGGCGATCATGGCATCGGAGATGCCGCGTTCGACAAGGCGGGTGCGGGTGAGCTCGGAGTCATAGCCACGGTCAAGCCACAGCGTCTCGATGTCGGTCAGGAGGCCACGGTTCTTGACCTCGTCCAGAGTCGGTGCGAGCAGGATGGAGTCGTTTCGGTTGGCCCCTTCGGTGACCCAGCCGATCGGGACCCCGTTGGTATCGGTGGCAATCGACCACTTCCAGCCGGTCTTGCCCCGGTCGGTCGGGTTCGGTCCCGTTCCTTCGCCCCCCATCGGTGCCTTGTGCAGCGACCCGTCGACCGACACCTCGGAGAGGTCGAGGCCGATCACCTTGTCGAAGGCCCTGATTGCCTCGTCGACCAGGTGTTGGAACGCACCGGCAGCCGCCCACTCGTCACGGCGGCGGCGCAAGGTGGTCTCGCCTCCTTTTCCCAGCCTTCCGGCGACATCCCATGAGCAGCCGGTGACCAACCGAAACAAGATGGCCTCGAGCAGTCGCGGTCCGGGACCCGGGGTCGATGGCAGCCCAGCGGGTGATTGGTGTGACCGCGTTTGGGCAGGTAGAGAGCAAAGGACTGCCAGACGGCATCGATGACGGTCGGATTGAGTGCGAGCATGGGACCTCCACTGGTTCGTTGGTGTTGGGACTCAGCCGGATCATGTCCGGTCCGACACAACGACCGGTGGACCTTCTTCCTGGTCAGAAGCGGTCCACCTCCGCGTCACACCCTGCGGTGACAATGGCCGGAAAGGGAGGAGGCGGCCATGGCCAAGATCAGACGGAACGAACCCTGTCCATGTGGGAGCGGATCCAAGGCGAAACGGTGCTGCTATGGGAACGAAGAGGATGTTCACTGTCTCCCTCCCGAGCTCTGCGAAAGCGTGGTCCCTGACCTGAGAGGTGTTGATGAGGTCGAGCTCCGATTCCTCTTCGACGAGTTGCTCTACTTGCCGGAGATCGACACTTCACTCCAGCTGCGCCTCGGGATCCTGACCCCCACCATGGACAGCGCCATTCGTTCGATCCAGGACGACGACGTTGACGTGCTCGATGCGGTGTTCGACAAGGTGATGGCCGAGGTCGACTCACCCAGCCGACGGATCGAACTGGCCCAGGCCGTGATCACCCTGCGAGACGAGGGTCGCATTCCTGCTGAACTTGCCGCCACTGCCGTTCTCGAACTGGACCGCAAGGAGTCAACCTTCTTCTTGTCCTCGGTGGCCGAGTCACTTGCTGTGCTTGCCGGCGACCGGAACACGCCCACCGGACTCCTCCTGGCCACGCAATAGCTCCAAGCCGATCGACGACCAGGCGCCTCACTCAACTACCTATTGGCGCGCGCTCTAAGTTGACGAGAATGTCGGGCCGGACACCGGCGCTCGTCCCTGTCCCTATCGTTGGGTTGCAGTCGATAACCGCCTCAGACCCGGCGGCACATGCATTCCTTGGGCTATCGCCAAGGTGCCTGGTTGAGATTTCTTGTCAGACGCTTCGGTCAATTCGTAGCGTTGAGAGGTCCAGACGGAGTGGCTCTCCAAAAAGCCTGCCTCCGGCCGACTGGATATGCAACGAATTGCTGCCCGTCTGGACTTCGCCGCGGGTGGCTCCAAAGGCACCGCACCGAAGGAGCGGCCTCACGTCCTCCCGCCAGGGGCTTGACGTGAGGCCGCTGCAACCCCAGGGCCCGCCGTGCACAGGGGGGGTCGTGCAGAGGACCACATGAAGCCTATCGCCCGTAGGTCTCGCTGTCTCCTCGGTAGCCTGTCGCAAACGACGCTCCTGGGGGAGGCCAAGGGCGATTGCAGTTGCGGACATTCGATGTCACCCGGGCTGGAGTCAAATCTCTTGACCTCAGCCGTATAGAGGCTGAGCCGATCCCGATCGATGAATCGGGCCGGGCCGCGCATGAATCGATCCATCCTCGGGATGGGAGGCGAGGTGAGCCATCATGAATTGATGCTGAATCGTCGCTGGCCTTTGATTCGCTTCATCGTGATCGCCATGCGTCACGTGCCTGTGAATCCGAGGCCCCTTCCTGCAGCCATCGTGAGAGCGACCGTGTAATGGGGAGATTGGAGTCAGGTTGATGGTGACGTTCATACCTTGGAGCGCGTGCTGGCCTCGGCACCGAAAGCGGGAGGGTGGCAAATCAACGGATAACAGCCTCGACGGAGTGGGACCGTGAGTTCGGCCAGCCTCAGCTATGTCGGGCTCTTGGTCATCGCCATCGCCGCGCTCCTGGCCCCGATGCTGGCCGAGTTGGTCCCGGGCGGTCTCCTCCCCCCCGTCGTGCTCGAAGTGGTCGCGGGAATCTTCCTCGGCCCCCAGGTCACGGGCTGGCTCCATGTCGATCTTCCGGTGGAGATCCTGTCCCTGATGGGTCTGGGCTTCTTGCTGTTTCTGGCCGGCATGGAGCTCACGCCCAGCTCCCTGTGGAATCGCCAGGCCCGGCTCGGAATGCTGGCCTACGTTCTCGCCGTCGGCCTTTCGTTCCCGGTGGCCATCGGGTTGAAGGTGGCGGGAGCCAACGGCGACCTGCGCATTCTTGCCATCGCCCTCACCTCGACCTCCCTCGGCGTCGTACTTCCTATCCTCCGGGACTCGGGAGAGTCAGGCACCGGATTCGGCCAGACCGTTCTCGTCACGGCCACAATCGGCGAGTTCGCATCCCTTCTGCTGTTCACGGTGCTGTTCTCCGCCGACCCCAAGTCCACACCGGTCCAGGTGGTCTATGTCGTCGGCCTGGCCGTTAGCGGCTTCGTCGCCATCGTGATCATCAAGTGGTGGTGGGGATCCCGCTGGTTCAGAGGCTCGTTGAACCGACTCGACGAGACGACCTCCCAACTCCGGGTTCGGGCCGCCTTGGTGCTCTTGTTTCTCTTTACGGCTCTGGTCAGCGGATTCGGACTGACCTCCGTCCTCGGAACCTTCGTCGCCGGAATCGTCTTGAGAGTGGCAAATCAGGGCACGCCGTCCGCCGTACAGGAGCGCTATCTGGCCAAGCTCAGTGCGATCGGATTCGGGTTCTTGGTCCCGGTGTTCTTCATCGTCACCGGAGCCCAGTTGGACATCCGGGCAGTCGTGACCAGTGAAAAAACGGCACTATTGGTGCCACTCATCCTCGGCGGGATGATCGTCGTGCGAGGTTTGACTTCGATGCTGCTCCTCAGAGGCGAACTCTCGGCCCGAGGTTCGTGGGCCATGGGGGCATTCCAGGCCACATCACTGACATTTCCGATCATCGTGGCCACGTTCGGCACCAATCTCCACTTTCTGAGCGCTCCCACCGCCGCCGCGTTGGTCGCGGCCGGTCTTTTGTCGGTCATCCTCATGCCGGCGCTGGCGTTGTTGACCCGTCCCTGGGAGGACAGCGACCCTGCGACCATCGATCGTCTTGAGGGGATTGAGAGGATCTGATCCCGTTTCAATGCTCCATCGAAATACGAGTGCTTCATTCGCCAACGACCGCCGATCCCCGATTGGTCTGGATCGCCCGACATTGTCTTCTGGCGATCTGGCCACCGGGACAGGGTGCCTCTACTGCCTCCGCCCGTAACGACCCAGAGGGCTCTTTTGGGCTTGTAGAATCAGTTGAGAAGTTGAGAAGTTGAGGACGACTGTGTCGCCAAAATGTTCGTTGCGGCTGCGTGCCGTTCAGAGGACCCACAGAAGGTTCCCGAGCATGCTGCTGTGCTTCAATCCGGGCCCGGACCAAACGTTTCGTCCAGTTCAATCTTGAACCTTCAACCTCAGCCATATGAAGGTTGGGGCCGGGCCGTTCAGTCGGCCAACTCGTCATCAGATCGACCTCAGCCCGATGGCGTTTTAGGTTGCCCAAGTGTTCATGATGCCGGGATAGCCAGCGAGTGGCCGGTCCTGTTCCTCAGCCCTGTCCGGATGGATACTCCGAATACCTGGCCTCGTCACGCGGCCAAGCGGGACTGATACGCGGGAGGGGGGCAGGTCGGTAAGTGGCGGTGTACCGTCTTGCCAGTTCCAACGGAGGTACAGCGTTGACCTATCAAGTCCTCGGTGTAGTGGGCGTCCTGTTCGTGTCTGCAGGCGGTCTGGTCCTGATGGTGGGGTTCTTGGTGTCCCTGGTCCTCTCTATCTGGGCCATCGGTGACGCCGTCTCTCGACCGACCGGGGCATTTTTGGCGGCCAGCTCATCTAGAGGCATGTGGATAGCCCTCATAGCGCTGACTTGGCTATTCACTGGGATCGTCGGCCTAGTGCTGGCGATCGTCTATCTGGTGTCGATCAGGCCCAGGGTGAAGGCGGTTATGGCGTAACCGGCGATCTTTGATACACCCCGGGCAGCCTCCTGCCGTGCAAGGTGGATCCCGTGCTGTGCCGGGCAGGCAGTTGCCCGTTGGCGTTCGTGAGGCCGACTTTGTCATGGGCGACGACGTTCTATCCACGTTGGCTGGAGAATTCGTGCACACAAAGTAGCTCCTCGAGTTCCGTGAGAACCGAACGACTATGGTCCCGCCGGGGGGGTCAAGGGAGGACAGGATGTTAAGACGGGTCTTGTTGATCGCAGTGCTCCTATCTGCCCTACTGGTCGGTGTCCCATCGGGCCAGGCGAGCGCTAGCAGTACGTTCAGCACGTTTACGGGTGTCGCGGGCACGTGTATCGACAACCTGCGCAGCGCAACGACGAACAACAACTCGGTTGGGCTTTACACGTGCAATAACACTGGTGCCCAGGCTTGGACGGTAGACGCCACCGGTAGCCAGCCCGGAACAATCGTGAACAGCAACGGCTTCTGCCTGCGAGCCGCTCACGGTGATGTAACCCCGGGTACCGCGGTCGTGATCTCCGTTTGCGAGGGACAGCCCTCCGAGGAGTGGACCTACGGAAACGAATCAATCGTGAATGTCGCCTCGGGTCTGTGCGTGGAGGACTGGACCAACCGAGCAGAGGACGGCAATCCGCTTGGTCTGAACACCTGCGACGGATCGCAAGCTCAGCAATGGACCGAAAATGCGCGACCTGACAACAATATCGACCTAGGAACCTTTTTCCCGATCGGAGTGGAAACACAGATCAACGACGACTCCGTCACGACCTGCGACTTCCAATGTTGGAAGAATCGGGGAATCAATACCCTCGTCAACATACCGGCAGGTGCCAACGAGGCCAATTGGGACTTTTCAGCACGCGTGGACGGTTTGAAGGAGATCCGGTCTCCTTCGAGCAACATCATCGCCGATGCCAGCGATCCGGCCCTGATCGGCTGGGCGCAGCCCGATGAGCCAGACGTAAACAACGTTCCAGGGCCCACTCTTCAAAGTAACTTTGATTCGTGGAAGACGGTGGACCCGACGCTGCCGATCTTCGAGAACTTTTACGGGGCATTCAACGATCTGTCACGATCGGAATACCGCAATCAAGCGAACGACGCCGATTGGATCAGTGCCGACGACTATCCGTTCAACACTGGGAACAAGATTCCTCTATTGACCTACGAGATCGCCGCTGAGCAGCACTATGCGGGCACGAGACCGGTGTTCGCGTTCATCGAGACGGGTCCGATCTTTGCCGGAAACGACTATCCCCGCCCCGACCAACTGCGTGCCGAGATTTGGACCGCCATCATCCAAGGAGCCAGGGGAATCTGGTACTTCCCCTGCCAGGTGCTCCCACAGTTCGTCTACGACGTGACCCCTCCGGCCAACGTCGCGGAGATCACGAGCGACGACTCGCTCATCACCGAACTCACCAACATCCTGCAAAGCCCGATCAATCCGCAAGGCGTCAGCGCCTCGGGATCGAACCTCGTTGTTTCGACCAGAAGCTACGGCGGAAACAACTACTACATCGTCCTGAACACCACCGATCGTCAGCAGAACGATGTGGTGATGTCGCTGACGGGAACGGGTTCGGCCTCAGAGGCGAGTGTATACAGCGAGAATCGCACGGTTCCTGTTGTCGGCGGAACCATCACGGACAACTTCGGTCCGTATGGGCTTCACATCTACGAGGTCAGTTAGCGCTTCGAACGGAATCCCCAAGAATCTGATGGGTCAATACCCTAGCGATGGGGCTCTTGGCACCGAGACGGCTTGGTGTCGTCTGCTGCTCGGAGGCGGCACGGGCGCACCTGTGCCGGGTGGCACCGGTGCCACAGATCCGACCGAGCCTTCCCCCGGTCCCCTCGTCGTCAATTGCTCCAGCCGTGGCGGGGCGGAGGCCCGAGCACTGGGAACTGGCCGCGATTGGCTGCGAAGATCGGCGGGGGAGTGGAGTGTTCTGAGGAAGGTCCCGGGCCACCCACAACCGGTGCGTTCGGGGGCACTAGCGGGAGAAGGCGCGAAGATTTCCGTCCTGATTCGCCGCATAGAGGGAGTTGCCAACGATCGTTGGTGGTCCCCAGAACCAACCCACCGGCGCACCGTAACCGGCTGCGGTTCCGGGCTTCTTGGGCTTGGGCTCAGCGTAGGAGAAGAGCTGGGCTCCGGTGGAGCTGGACAACACATCGACATTGGAACCGGCGCCCACGGCTACCAGGCCGGGAACCTCCGTGACAGCGCCAAGAACTGGGGCTTGAAGAGAATCCTGCCACTCCGGCTGGCCAGTGTCCGGATCGAGCGCGGCCAAAGTGCCAATGCACGAGGATCGGCTCGCTGCGAGGCCGGCGACGATGACCGGCGTGCCCGAACCCGCCCAGGCTGACGACGAAATGGTGTTCAAGTCCTCACAAGCTGAGAAGGTGCCGGCACTCTTCGCTAAGGCGGTGCTCTCCGCCGCGTATGTCCACACCGGTCCAGCTGCCAGGTCGTTGCGGTCAAACGCGTAATAGACGCCATTCTTGTTCACCGCGCCGACGAGCTGGCGACTCACACCTCCGATGTTGGCAGTGAAGAGCATGGGAGTACCGCCAAAGTCGGAATCGCCTACCTGTTGAGACACAGGCAGTTGCCACCGCGATTTCACTGCCAGTGTGGTGGCGTCGAGTTGGAGTATGGCCTCCTGATCAGGTGCTTTAGTGCACGTGTCGCTCAGATTGGAGAGTAGGTTTGCGTTGCTGGTGGTTACGTAGACGGAATTGGAACCGGGGTCGATGGCCGGTGAGCTCCAGATTCCAGGCCCGACGCAGCCTGCAGGCACCGACAGATGATTGACAGCTTGGATGGCCCCCGTGGTGGCATTGACCCGATCAAACGATCCATTTACCACCGGGCAGTCATTGAACGACGCCACTCCCTCGTAAACGCTGCCTTTGTAAAGCGCTGGGGAGGACCATGTGGCATGTTCGGGTGGTACACCGAGACGCGTTGACCACACGATGCTCCCCGTCGAAGCGTTGAGGGCGACGAGCTGGCCCGCCCCTCCACCAACCCAGACAAGATTCTGTCCGTCAATGCTTCCGACGGTCGCCGAACTCACGATTCCCTGCGTGGCGAGGTGAAAGGGGCAACCTGCCGGTTTGGCTGCTGTTCCAAGCCCCGTCGACCAGAGCGAACTACCGGAAAGACTGGTCGCATGCATCTGGCCGGTCCAGTCACCCCAGTAGATCACGCCATTGTCGACGATCGGCTGATCGGAGATAGGTGCGGACACGGCGACGTGCCACTTTTGAGAAAGCGAATGTGCGTTCGCCGGAGTGATCGACGTGGTTGTCGAGTAGCCGGTGCGCGAGTTGTTGGCATGATATGTCGCCAGCGGAATGGCGCCGGTGGTAGTGGAACTGCACGATGCCAACACCACGCTCACCACAATCCCCAAAAGAGCGCATGACCAAGCAGAATGGCGATTTCGCATGGCTGGCAATAATACGTCGCGTGACGGAGGGAGGTGAGTGCCCTTGCGTTGTACTGTTCGCGGGGTACTCCCGCCACCTGCTGAAGCCAGGTGCAAGTCAAGGAGCTGTCGAATCTTGGGCGTTCAGTCCTGATGAGAGTTGAATGTCCGTGCGGATGCGGCAGGACCATCAAACGGGATTTGCACCGGACAGTCGAGCACGCCATATTCATTGCTTCTCTGTCGCGG
Source organism: uncultured Acidimicrobiaceae bacterium (assembly GCA_963756515.1). Taxonomy (GTDB): domain Bacteria; phylum Actinomycetota; class Acidimicrobiia; order Acidimicrobiales; family RAAP-2; genus Bog-756. The sequence continues at coordinate 48,377 of CAVWNV010000011.1, read as the reverse complement.
GTGCCTGAGCATTTGGCCAAGGTCTACTCGGCATACGATCCGGCGGAAGCGGTCCGAATGGAGGCCATTGCCCTAAAGGGATTCGGCTACTCGAGATCGATGTTCAACCGTGCCCATGAAATACCCCACACGTTCGGTCTCCCGTCGGCTAAGGAAGTGAACGAGTGGCAGGCGGCGGTGTCCAAGCTATTGCATGTCGCCAAACATGTTGACCCCCGATGGTTCTCCCGGTGGGGCCCGAGCCCTTCGGGTCTGCCCCCGCCCCATCGACCGTGACGGTTCCGCCGCTGCTCGTAAAAATGAAACGCGGCGTTCACCGTTGGGAAGGTCCAAGGATGCTTCATGATTCCACGGCGAGCGTTCATGTCGGAGGCGGACGAAAAGGCATTTCGCCACCTTGCCGAGCTTTCGACGGCGGCGGATCCCGACCATCCAAGGTCCCTGAGCCTCCATCGCCAGGGTTCCGCTCACGGCCAGGGGGGTCTCAAGCCACCGAGTACCTGATCTCCCGGAATTCGGCTCCGGGATAGCGCCGCTCACCAAGTGTTCAGGGAAGGGTCCTCGTCAGTTGGCACTCGCGACGGCAGAATAGGAGAGCCGAGAGCGCCGTCGGTTGATTTCGGGGAGCGGGGATCAAAGACCATGACTGAGACATCGGAATCCGCCTGGCCGAGCGAGTCCCCTGCCGTGCCGACGCAGGCAGGCGACGCGGCGACCGCCACCGGCAACTCAACGGCAACCCCGACGCCTTCGTTCCCTCCTGACAACTCGGGGAATAGAGCGGCCTGGGTTGGAGGCATTCTCCTTATGGTCGTACTGGTAGCGCTCCTCATCGCCTTCATCGGCGCGCTCCGCCATTGGTTCGCGCTGCACACGGGGACCATTCATGGCGGACCAGATGTGTACTACAACTTCTGGTCCGGTTTCGGCTCCGACCTGGGAGAGGCAACGCTGATCAGTGCCGTGTGCGTGGGTGTCTATACCGGCATGCGTAAGGTGAACTGCCACACCAAGGGATGCTGGAGGATCGGCCACCATGCCCTCGAGGGGACGCCCTATATTCTCTGCAAGCACCATCACCCGGAAGTGCCGAACCACGGTGCGACGCACGAGGACATTCTCGCCCAACACCACAAGTTCAAGCTCGAAAGGACGGCCGCGAAGAACGCCTGAGCTTCGTTCGGGGTCGCCGACAGCGTCGCCACATCCCAGTCCCGGGTGTCCTGAGGCACGTAACCATTTCCTCAGCCATAGAGGTGCAGTGAGGAAATCGGCCGGGATACCCCTTCTGAGATGGAGCAGCTGGCCACCGCCATCTTGCCCACCTTGTAGTTGGAATCGCCTACCCCCTCGGTGGGACAGGGCACTGGTAATGGGCCGTTGGTAGGGATACCCAGAACCCGCCCGGTACCGGCGTATTTCGCCCGGTAAATCTGGAACTAGCGGCTAGCCGAGATCTGCGAAGACGTTCCGTTCAGCAGGCGCAGGAGGAGCAATCCGATGACAAAGATGCACGCGGCAGTTGTCACGTCCTTTGATCAGCCTCCGCGCTATCAAGAGTTTGACGTGCCCATTCCAAGTGAGCACCAGGAGTTGGTTGATGTTCTGGCTGTCGGCCTCCACCCCCGTGTCCGCACCGGAGCGGCGGGCAAGCACTACACGAGCACAGGAGAGCTACCTCTGATACCCGGTATCGATGGTGTCGGGCGGAAAGCTGACGGCACTCGCGTGTACTTCGTCGCCGACGACGAACTTCCCGGACCCATGGCCGAAAGGGCAGTCGTAGACAGGCGACGGATGGTCACACTGCCCGACGACACAGATGCCGTGAAGGTGGCTGCAACGATGAACCCAGCGATGTCGTCATGGATCGCTCTTCGCCGCCGTGTGCCTATCGAGGATGGCCAGGCCGTGTTGGTGCTCGGAGCAACTGGTAATGCGGGGACGATGGCCGTCAAGGTCGCAAGGCGGTTAGGAGCGCATCGTGTGGTGTGCGCCGGGCGCGACATCGACCGCCTCGAGGCACTCAAGAGCCTTGGGGCCGACGAGATCGTCCAGCTCACCGAAGACACCGACGCGACTGACAAGGCGCTGGCGAAGGTGGCGGCCGAGGTCGACATAGTCATCGACTATCTCTGGGGGACTCCGGCCGAGAGGGCGATCATGGCCCTCCTCACGGCCCGATCTGACCGGAGCCGGGAACTCAACTGGATTCAGATCGGCGCCATAGCGGGACCGACCTTGCAACTGCCATCTGTGGCCCTGCGTTCCGCGAACTTCCGCCTCCAGGGAGTCGGCCAAGGGGCAGTCTCGACCCAGGGCTACCTAGCCGAGTTGCCTTCACTGATTGACGAAATCGACTTGGGCACGCTCGGAGTCGCGGCCCGCGCCATCCCACTCCGAGACATCGAGGCCGCTTGGATCGAACCCAACCTGCCCGAAGAGCGACTCGTAGTTGTGCCATAGGCCCCATGACTCCTAGGACGAAGCGAGCATCGAGCCTTCCAAACCGCCCGCTCCTGCGGCGTGAGCCTAGGCAGGGGAGGAGCGCGCGGTGAGATCGAGCTCAGCCTCTGTCGATTGCGGTGGCAACGATACTGGCGTGCACCGTGGCTGATGATAGTGATCCAGCGAGAGTCCCGCTTGATCAGACGCTCGATTGAACCCCTCTCGACCCAAAAGTAAGCCGACCAGGGCGGCAAACTTTCCTGCTTGGCGGTTGCTCTTCATTCATTACCGGCCCCGCTGTTGCCTCGGCGTATGGTTGGAACGCCACCGGGTAATCGCGGGCGATGCATGTCACGGGCAATCGGTGAATAGAGCCCGTGGGTCATCCTCGATCGAATCTAGCCAGCTGAGTACCAAGTGGCGTTCCACTCGTATTGGCCAGATGGAGAGTTGGGCGCCACGGTCCCCACGTACTTGCCGATTGTTGAACCGGTTGAACCATGGGCGTAGCAGGTGAACGACTCTCCGGTTTGCCACGACCCCGGCGGGTTGCAAACTACGGACGTAACACCGGGTACCTTCAAGCTGTCGGGGCCGTCCCCAGCGATCTGAGCCCTAACGCTCGCCGTAAGTCCCGACAGAGACGGTCCTGCATTCGGTGATCTGGTGAGAAGAAGTCCGGCGGCCGCCAGGGTGATACCGATCAATACGAATCCGATGATGATGGCGGCGAGGGCAAGGCCCGCACCCTTCTGTGTTCCGTGTGATTGTCTGATTTGTCTGCGAGCAACGAATCCCATCGGGATGGCAATCAATGCGCCGATGCTGCCGAGGACGATGACCAGGACGATCGACCATACCGACAGAGCGTTTCGCCGCCGCTTCCGGACAGCCCTTACGGGTGGAAAGGCAGCTGCCACGGGGAGTGGGTCAGCACTCGTGGTCGGAACGAGTGGGTCCGGCGTCGGGGCGACCTCTCGTGGAGCCAGAGGATATCCGCACGCGGCGCAGAATGAGGCGTCCGGAGTGCAGTCTTTTCCACACCCGGGACAGGGGCGGAGTGGTTGTGGGCTGGCGGCGATCGGAACTGCGCTCACCGGGCCGAGATCCGGGGTTGGACCCACCAGATGGCCGTTGTCCCCACTCACCAGTTGCGGATCAGGTTCCTCCGTAAGCTGCGGTTCCCTCTCAGTCACCTCCCCATCGATGAGCTGCGTGTAGCCGCCGACGTGCCCGTCGTGAGACACCGATGCTCGTCCACCGATGAATGCGTGGTCTGAGATCTCAGCCTCGTCAGTGACTGTCGCCTCGCCGTCGACCACGGCATTCCCGCTGATGTGGGCGTTGCCGGACACCTCGGACTGACCTCGGATCTGTGCCTCGTCGGCGACGGTCGCTCTGCCCAGCACTTTCGAACGCTCGAACACGGCAGATGCGGGTCCCACGAAGGCCGTTCTGGACACGGTTGCTGTGTTGGCAACCCAGCCCCCACCATTGACGTGATGGTGAGCGGGAACAGGGCCACGTCCATCGTAAAAGTCGTGTACCTCGTCCAAGGTGGGCTTCTGGGACCAAACGCCCTCCGACCTGGGATCAAGGTCTTCCTGAGGAGAAGCAGCTGGGTGATCGGCAACAGGTGGGTACGACTGCCCATTGCCCACCTGCCACGAACCCTCCTCGGCATCCGGTACGGGCAGTGAGCTCAATCCTGACGGCCCGGCCGTTCCATTCGGTTGGGCATCAAGTGGATACCAAATCCCATTGTTAGCCTGTAACCGACGCTCGTCGGCATCCGGGACAGGTCGAGAGGTAACTCTTCGATGCGGGTGGGTTTCGGGCGGATACCACTCTCCATCAGAGGCCACCCACCATCCTTGATCTTGAGACGTGTCGCTCACTGGATCAGTCCCCTGTACCCGCCACGCCGGGTCGAGTTTCGCCGTTCGCACGAATTGTGCCATAGAAGCCGCCGAATCGCTCTCGCTCCCGGTGAGCCGAGTAGAGACAGGCATATCGGTCGCCGGTACCCGGCCTCGTAGGTGGAGCCGATCGAGGTGTCCGGTTGCCGTGCTGGAGTTATGCCGGAGTCTTGAGAACGTTGCGATGAGCGATGTCCGAAGACTGCCATTGAATGCCCCCATGATCTTCGTTGCGATGCCGCCGACCGCTTCGGGTAGATCGCGCCGACACTCTACGTGGCCAACGTCGTGAAACCTCCGGGCCAAAGGTGACTCGGCAAGTCGACATCATTGGTCGGAAAGAACGGGAGGGGGCTTTTTTGCAGTCTTCAGGTGTCAATTTTTGCAACCACTGCAGTCGGTTATCGATGAGGGAAGAGGGTGGGGAGCGATACCCGAACTGTCGAACCGTCACGCAAAGTGAGCACTCATGATTCCCAGTTGACGCACAGGAAGTAGTCGTTCAAGATGCGACTTGGTTGGCTCGTGATGGGCGTCAGGAGTCATGTGGGGGCGCTAGAAGGCGGTCGGCGGAAGTCGAACGCCATCCACGAACCTGCCCGCGGAGATAACGAGTGCCAACCCCCCATGGTCAGAGCCGCCGTCGAAGCCGTTTCCTCATTGCAAGCCTCGCAATTGGTCTGCTTGCTGCGACGGTGACGCAGCTGCCCATCCTGGGCGCCAATGGAGCTCCTGCGCCGGGGGTTGCGCCAGCGTCCTTCACCACCACACTTACGGGTGGTTCGACGGGGACGGTGGGCAGTTCATGGAATGACTCGGCCACGGTTACCGGCACCAGCCAGGGTGGGGCCCCAGCTGGCACGGTGACTTTCACGCTGTGTACTGAAAGCACGCCAGGTACCCCGTGCACGACCGGCGGCACAGCCGTTGGGACGCCGGTGGCTGCAGTGCCAAATACAACTACTGACGCGTCAGTCTTCGCTCTGCCGGCAACCGATGCTCAGGCTCCCACTTCTGCCGGGACCTACTGCTACCTGGCTTCGTACACCGCCCCGCTGCGGGGCAGCAACTACACGTCGGTGTCCTCGGCCTCGAACACTGAATGCTTCACCGTCACCGCAAAGAGCACTGCACCGCCCACCGACGGTGGCCAGTGGTCCTGCAACCAGCAGACCGGCGTCCCCAGTGGTGAGACTCCCAACATCCAGACCGTGGGTGGCAGCCAGGGCCAGAACTGCGATCCCACGCCGTGCAACCAGCAGACCGGCAACTCCGGGACGCCCAAGATCGACACCGTGGGTGGCAGCCAGGGCCAGAACTGCGATCCCACGCCCTGCAACCAGCAGACCGGCAACTCCGGTGGACCGAAGATCGAGACCGTGGGTGGCAGCCAGGGCCAGAACTGCGATCCCACGCCGTGCAACCAGCAGACCGGCAACTCCGGGACGCCCAAGATCGACACCGTGGGTGGCAGCCAGGGCCAGAACTGCGATCCCACGCCCTGCAACCAGCAGACCGGCAACTCCGGGACGCCCAAGATCGACACCGTGGGTGGCAGCCAGGGCCAGAACTGCGACCCGACCCCCTGCAACCAGCAGACCGGCAACTCCGGTGGACCGAAGATCGAGACCGTGGGTGGCAGCCAGGGCCAGAACTGCGATCCCACGCCGTGCAACCAGCAGACCGGCAACTCCGGGACGCCCAAGATCGACACCGTGGGTGGCAGCCAGGGCCAGAACTGCGATCCCGACCCCCTGCAACCAGCAGACCGGCAACTCCGGGACGCCCAAGATCGACACCGTGGGTGGCAGCCAGGGCCAGAACTGCGACCCGACCCCCTGCAACCAGCAGACCGGCAACTCCGGTGGACCGAAGATCGAGACCGTGGGTGGCAGCCAGGGCCAGAACTGCGATCCCACGCCGTGCAACCAGCAGACCGGCAACTCCGGGACGCCCAAGATCGACACCGTGGGTGGCAGCCAGGGCCAGAACTGCGATCCCACGCCCTGCAACCAGCAGACCGGCAACTCCGGGACGCCCAAGATCGACACCGTGGGTGGCAGCCAGGGCCAGAAGTGCGACCCGACCCCCTGCTACCAGCAGACCGGTAACACCGGTGGTGGCCTGACCGAGAAGGTCGTGACCACCACGAACGGCGGTCAGAAGTGCGACCCGACCCCCTGCTACCAGAAGACCGGTACCACCGGTGGCCTGACCGAGAAGGTCGTGACCACGAACGGCGGTCAGAAGTGCGACCCGACCCCGTGCTACCAGCAGACCGGCAACTCCGGTGGCCTGACTGAGAAGGTCGTGACCACGTCGAACGGGGGCCAGAAGTGCGACCCGACCCCGTGCTACCAGCAGACCGGCAACTCCGGTGGCCTGACTGAGAAGGTCGTGTCCACTACAAACGGGGGCCAGAAGTGCGACCCGACCCCGTGCCCGGAGGTCAAGACCGCTGGTGGCCAGTGGTCGTGCGATCCGTCCAACTCCGGTGGGAAGTGGTCGTCATGCACTAAGTCCGATGGCGGATGGTCCAACTCCGGTGGGAAGTGGTCCAAGGTCGTGACCACCACCGGTGGCCGCTGCGACGGAGGTAGTCAGAGTTGCCAAAAGTCTGACAACGGCGCAGCGCACACCTCGGACAAGTCCAACACGGGCGGTAAGTGCACCAAGTCCGGCGGTTCGTCCAACGGCGGCGGATGGTGGACTTCCACCTGCACTAAGTCCAATACGGGCGGCAAGTCTGAGGGAGCTACCTGGACCTCTGACAAGTCCAACACCAACGGGAAGAGTTGGTCCTGCCATAAGGGCGACGGTGGCAACGGCGCCACGTGGACCAGCGGCGATCCCAACTCCGGTGGGAACTGCAACAAGGGCAAGCCCGACGGTGGCAAGTCCAACGGCGGCGCCACGTGGACCAGCGGCGATCCCAACTCCGGTGGGAACAATGGCAAGTCCAACGGCGGCAAGGGCGGCAAGTCAAACGGCGGCAAGGGCGGCAACGGCGGCAAGGGCGGCAAGTCCAACGGCGGCAACGGCGGCAAGGGCGGCAAGTCCAACGGCGGCAACGGCGGCAACGGCGGTGCCACGTGGACGAGTGGCGATCCCAACTCCGGTGGCAACAATGGCAAGTCCAACGGCAGCACTACGTGGACGAAGGGCCATCCCAAGACCGGTGGGAAGTGCTACTGCAAGAAGTCAGGTGGTAAGTGGTCGTCGTGCAAGCATGGACACCACCAGCCGGTCGTGGTTCTGTCCGCAACCAGTCACACGCCGTAACGACTCTGCGGACACGGCGGCAATCAGCGTCCCGGCTGTAAGGTCGGCGCCCGGGCGGGGGTTCTCCCCCAAGGGTTCTCCCCCTCAGTGGATCGCTCGCCCGGACGCTGGAACTGACCCAGGTCAATCTACGGGCTTCCAGCTTCGGGCATTCTGGGGCGACAGCTATACCGTGGGACTCGGGTAGTGCTGGGATCGGTGACGAATCGCGGTGGTGGGTACCAAGTCACGCGACCTGTTCCCATCGGCCCGGAAATGGCAACGCCGGCCCGATCAGTGCCTCTCAGCTCCGAGGTCATTCGATCGCCGCCGCTCTGTTCGACCGTGCTTAGGCGGAAGGGGCATCGACGGGGGAGATTGGAGCATCTCCGACTCGATGGATGTTGCCGCCGGCCAGAAGAAGACCGCGGCCACCGAGTGGTCTGGGCACCAACCCCCGATCGAACGGAACCCAACAGGTCACCTACCAGTACACCCCTTTGTACTGCCACTTCGGCGGCCACGGGCCCAGCCGGCCACGGGGAACATCAAGGAGACGTGGGGTCGCTGGTGGGTGGTGAACCCCGCCAGTCCCCACCTCGTGCCGACTGAGGTGCACGGGTCGACCGGCGCCAACTTCGCCCCCGCCGAGCGGAGGTCGACTCCCACATCGGGTGGAGGCGCAACCCCCACCACGTCCGGTCATCGCCCGGTCGAATCCCACCCCCTCCTCCACTGGGCCGGCCCCGCTGGATGCGGGGGGCGGCGGGGCCGGCCGGCTGCCTCAGGTCACCGCCTGAATGGGAGTTCGAGCACTCGGGCTGGCGAGGGGTCGGCCCGGATCTACTTCCAGCGAAGTCAGCTCGTCGGTGGCGAGGGCACTGTGGCGCCGAAGAGCGAGTTGAAGGCGGTGGCGGCCGCATCCGGTGATCCAGGCGTCGAGACCTGGAGGCCGTTCTGGATCAGGGTTCCGGCATCACTGGCGTAGATGAGTCCTCCGCCGGTCAACGGTCCACCCAGCACCGTTGCCACTTCGGCTGAATTGAAGTCACCGTCCGTGGCCGACTGGGCCGGAAAACCGTAGTTGGCCAGAGTGGCGACCGTACCGCCCACTTCTGGTGCCTCCAGCACCCACTCTGCCGAGCTGCCGGTCCCTCCATAGGGCTGGGTCGTGGTGAATTTCCAAGGGTGCGTAACGCTGGTATCCGTCAAGGTGATCGTCCACTCGTACTCGATCACGCTGCTTCGTCCAGACCGAACCGCAACCTGCGTCGGTGTCTGCACGATGTTGGCGCTGATGGGGTCCCCGGGAGAGACCGGCTCCGAAATCACGGTCTCGGCCGCCGGGAGTATCTCCCACCAGGCGCTGTAGTGCGCTGACCCCGAGTAATAGTCCTGCTCAGTCCCTGTCTGGATGAGGCTGGAGTTATTGAAGCCGTCTATGCCCGTCCACGTCGCCGAGTACCACGCTGACGTCGAACCCCTCCGTCCGAACCGATTCCCCCCGCCGGCGCTGGCCCCAGCACTGACACTTGGCACCGTCCAACTGGCGCTGATGGCCGAATAATGCCCCGTCTCGGCATAGCCCGACCAGTTCGAGGACGCCCACGTGGCCCGGGTACCGCCAGCGAACGCCGGGATACGGGCGGGGTGGGTGATGGCCGGCGGGGCGAGGCCGGTGCCCGTAGCCGACGTTCCGAGCACGACCGCCGTTGTGGCGATGACGACAAGTACGACAACTCGAATGACACGCACTGCTGAGCCTCCTCGCCAACCCTGCCCACGCCGATTGTTCTGTGATCGACGAGCATCCTAGGCCGTCGACGCCCCACCCGCAGTGCTGATGGCGACGAGCCTGAACAGCATCGAAGGGTCGATCCGGCCGTTCGGTGCTCGAACCCGAGAGGCCCGTTCACCATGCACCCGCACCGGGTTCTCTGGAAGAATCGGCGGCAGGGCGGCACTGCCGGCCGCTCCCGACCCGGAGGATGTTCCCGTGACCGACACCGCCTTCGACCGCAGGGATCTGGACGCCGATCTCACCGATTCGGCGCTGTTCGTCGGCGGGTTCCCGCACCGGGTCTTCACCGCCTTGCGCCGCCACGAACCGGTGCGATGGCACGCCTTTCCCGACGGTTTCCCCGGGGACCACGACGACGGGTTCTGGGTGCTCTCGAAGCATGAGGACATCCAGGCCGTCAGCCGTGACCCCGAGCTGTTCAGCGCCTTCGACGGCCCCCAGCTCAGCCACCAGCCCGCCATCGCCGGGACCATGCTCGTCAGCATGGACGGTCGGGACCACGTCCGGCAGCGTCGGCTCATCAGCGCCGGGTTCACCCCTCGGATGATCAACCAGCTCGAGCGCCAGATCCGCCGGTGGGCCGAGTCGATCGTCGACGCAGCTCTGCAGCGGGGGGAGTGCGACTTCGTGTCGGCCATCGCCTTCCCGCTACCGATGAACGTGATCGCCGACATGGTGGGCATTCCCCAGCCGGACCGGGCCTGGCTCTTCTCCCTGGCCAACGAGTTCCTCCAGGCCGACACCCCTGGCCGCCGCCTGTCACCGGAGAAGCAGCTGGAGCTCCAGGTCCAGCTGTTCGAGTACGCCCAGACGCTGGGCCAGATGAAACGGTCCGACCCCCAGGACGACGTCTGGACGATCCTGTCGACAGTGGAGGTCGAGACCGACGACGGCGGCCTGGCCACCCTCAGCCAGATCGAGCTGGACCTCTTCTTCCTCCTGCTCATCGTGGCCGGTAGCGAGACCACCCGCAACGCCGTGTCGCAGGGCCTTCTGGCCCTCCTCGACCATCCCGACCAATTGGAGCGCCTCCGTCGGGAGCCCGGGGCCATCCCCCTGGCGGTGGAGGAGATCCTCCGGTGGTCCTCGCCGGTGGTGTGCTTCGCCCGACGGGCCACCCGAGCCACCGAGATCCGGGGCGTGCCGATCGCCGAGGGCGACCGGGTCAGCATGTGGTATCCGTCGGCCAACCGGGACGAGGACGTCTTCGACGATCCGTTCCGGTTCGACACCCGCCGCAGCCCGAATCCCCATGCCGCATTCGGCGGCGGCGGTGTGCACTTCTGCCTGGGCGCCAGCCTGGCCCGACGGGAGCTCACGACGCTGCTGGAGGTACTGCTGGAGCGGGCCGACCACATCGAACTGGACGGAACCCCCTCCTACACCCCGCTCGGCATCTTCAATCCCATCATGCTCTTCATGGAGGAGCTGCCCGTTCGCCTGGCCTGACCGGCGGCCCTCAACCGGCCGGCAGTGCCGTGTAGGCCTGTCCGACCGTCGAGAGGGCTCCGGACGCATCGAGCAGACCGGTGTTCTGGTAGCCGCCCGAATACGGGCGGTTGGAGAACCAGCCGATGCGCTGGAGGTAGGGGAGTGCCTCGAGCTGTGATCCGACCTGTTGGAGGAAGCTGGTGTTGACGGCGGCCGAATCGTTGAGGCAGGAGAACTCGGTCAGCCACAGCGGCAGCCCGTAGGACTCCATCCCGGCCAGGTAGCTGATCAGGCTCTGCGGATCCGAGCAGTTGCCGTACCAGTGGACGGCGATGAAGTCGACCCGGTAGCCGTCCTGGCGCGCCCCGGCCATGAACTGGGCCAACCAGGCGGAGCCGGACGAGCTGTCGGACACGGCCGGACTGCCGAGCTGAAGGCCGGTGGCCTCCAGGTACGGCCACAGCTGCAGGGCCCGGGCCGCCGTCATGTTCGACTGGGACGGATTGTCGGGCTCGTTGAACGTCAGCAGGTACGGGCTGTCGGTCGAGCTCACCGGTGGTGCCGAGCAGGTGGACGCCCCTGCGCACCAGTCTCCGAACTGCATGGGCACGAAGGGCACGCCCACGTTCGGACAGCTGGTGTTCAGTTCCCAGTCGTAGTACCACGAGTAACCGAGTGTCTGCATGTCACTGCAGTCCCCGGGCAGGTTCACCAGGCCGCCGCCGCGCATGAGGCCGCCCGTGGCCGGCGAGTACGCCGGGCCGTCGCCGAACCGGTAGTTCGTGCCGGTCTGGCTGGTGAGGTTGTACCCGGCACCGTCCGGGCTCGGGATGATGCCGACGATGGCACCCGTGACCACCTGTCCGACGCCGGAGCCGTAGAAGGTGGCGCTGCCGAACGAGAAGACCCCACCGTCCGCCCCCACCAGCCAGTAGCCGGTGCCACTGGGTGTGACCGCCATCCCGACGACGGGCGCATTCAGGTGTGTTCCCCCCATGCCGCCGTGGAAGACGGCGTCACCGAAGGAGAAGGTCCCACCGTCCGCCCCCACCAGCCAGTACCCCTTCCCGTCCGGGGTGGCCGCCATGCCGACGATCCGGGCATTGAGGTGGGTCCCGCCCTCGCCGCCGTAGAAGGTGGCGTCGCCGTACGTGAAGATGCCGCCGTCCGTACCGACCAGCCAGTAGCCGCCACCGTCCGGCGTAACCGCCATCCCGACGATGGGTGCGTTCAGACGGGTTCCCCCCGTGCCTCCGTGGAAGACGGCGTCACCGAACGAGAAGACCCCGCCGTCCGCCCCCACCAGCCAGTAGCCGCTCCCGTCCGGCGTGGCCGCCATCCCGACGATCGGCTTGGCCAGTGCCTGGGTGATCGAGCCGTGCGGGGTGGCCCCGTCGAGCGGCGTGACACTCCCGGTCCCCGTCGTCTCCCACTCCCCGCTGGACGGCCCGGCCGCCGCCGCGGCCACGACGGGACCGGACACCGACTGGGCGCCGGCCGCCACGGCGTTGCCGGTCGGATCGGCGTGCGACGCCGGTGTCATCACCAGTTGGACGGACGCGGTGAGGAGGGCCAGCACGGCCACGAGCGCGACGATCACGCGCCTGCGGCCATGGGCCGACAGACGCACCCACGCTCGGGACCACCTGGACGCCGGCCGGGGCAATGGGGACGGCGCGTCCGAGGATCGCGGTGCCGATATGTGGTTGGTGACCGGATCGAACGGGAATTTGAGCATGTTGTCTCCAATGACGGGGACGGACCGGGGAGCACTCGCCTCACTGAATGGGAACAGCGGTGCTGACTGTGTCGGTGTTGCTGTGCTGTGGAACTCACTAACAGCAATGGTGATTCAGGTCGATCCGGTCGACGTGATCACGACCCCCGGTGTGTTGTTCTCGGAGCTGCCCCTGTCGGTGCCTACCGTCCAACGGGTCCAGACCCTAGACGTTCACGTCGGCTTCGTCCAAAGCGGAAGGTGGTCCGGTCGTGAACGGCCGCCGGCGAATTTCATTGTCAGGACAGTGGAAATTTGTGCAGCGTCTCTTTTTTGTCACTCCAGTTTCCGATCGGTTTAGTGGGTCTCGTATCACCGACTGTGACCATGTGGTCACCGTGTGGGAATGCCTGGTGTCGGAACGGAGTGACCCGGACACGTAGAGTTCTGCCCATGGCCAGCCACCCCATCTTCTCCCGCCTGTACAGCCGGATGGCTCCCGGCTCGGAGCGAGCTGGGGCAGGAGCCCACCGCGACGAGATGCTGGCCGGTGTGTCGGGTCGCGTCGTCGAGATTGGTGCCGGTAGCGGCCTCTGTTTCAGCCATTACCCGACCTCGGTCACCGAGGTGGTGGCGGTCGAGCCCGAGCCGTACCTCCGGGGCTTGGCCCAGAAGGCCGCCAGCGCTGCGCCCGTTCCGGTCCGCGTCATCGACGGCACCGCCGATCTCCTGCCCTTCGACGAAGGTTCGTTCGACGCCGTGGTCACGTCGTTGGTGCTGTGTTCCGTCCCCGACCAGGCCAGCGCCCTGGCCGAGGCCCACCGCGTGTTGCGTCCCGGTGGGGAGTTGCGGTTCTACGAGCACGTGCGCTCGGACGACCCCGGACAGGCCCGCCTGCAGGAGCGAACGGCCTGGATCTGGCCTCATCTGTTCGGAGGATGCCACACCGACCGCCGGACGGAGTCGGCCATGGTGGAGGCCGGCTTTCGCGTGGAGCAGAGCCGGCACTTCGACTTTCGGAGCAGCATCACCTCGAAGCCGACCATCTCCCACGTGGTCGGGACCGCCGTCCGTCCCTGAGGGCGGTGCCGTGGCCGGTCAGGGCCAGGGAACGAGTTGACGGCTGGCGTTCATGGCGGCCGGAACGGCCACGAAGGCCTGACCGGTGGTGGTGAGGTTGCCGTTGGCATCGAGCAGGCTGGTGTACTGGTACCCGTTGGGATAGGGACGGTTGGTGAACCAGGCGAAGCGCTGCAGGGAGGGGAGTGCGGCCAACATGGGGGCCACCGCCGTGAAGAACGCCGTGTTCTCGGCCAGTGAGTCGTTGAGGCACGAGAACTCGGTGAGCCAGATGGGCAGCCCGTAGGTCTCCAGGCCGGTCAGGTAGCTGATCAGGTTCTGCGGATTGGAGCAGTCCCCGTACCAGTGGGCGGCGATGAAGTCCACGCGTAGTCCCTGGGCCTTGGCCTGGGCCATGAACGAGGCCAGCCAGGCCGTCCCCGTCGACGACGAGGTCACGGCGGGACTGGACAGCTCCAGGCCGGTGGCCTCGAGGTACGGCCAGAGTTGGACGGCCCGGGCCACCGTCATGTTCGACTGGCTCGAGTTGTCGGGCTCGTTGAAGGCGAGGAGGTACTTGTTGCCGTTGGCGCTCAGGCTGGACGGGAGAGCCGTGCAGGTGGACTGGCCGGAGCACCAGTCGCCCCACTGCATGGGAACGAACGGGACCCCGGAGTTGGGGCACGGCGAGGTGGTCTCCCAGTTGTAGTACCACGACAGGCCGAGGGTCTGGATGTCGCTGCAGTCGGCCGGGAGGTCCACCAGTCCCGCTCCCCGCCACGGGACGATGCCGGTGGACGAGCCGGATCCGGTCGTCGTGGTGGTGGTGCTCGACGTGGTCGTGGTGGTGGGCGGAACGCCGCGGGGGGAGCCGGCCTCGGGCCACCGCGACCGAAGAGTGCCGCTGTGGCGGTGTCGGCCGCGCCGGTGGTCGAGGTGGTGGTCGGTGGCGCGCCTCGTCGGAAGAATCTCACCGACCCCACGCTAGATGGCGGGCGACGATCGGCCGACACCGGCGTCTCGGTCCAGACCAGTGCGGCCAGGACGATGCAGACAGTGACGACCATCGTAGAGCGGGTGGTGAGTCGTGCCCCGTTACGTCGTCTCGGATTCCCCGATACGGACATGAACTAGGTATCGACAGTGGTCCGAAACTCCTTGAGCAGCCCAGGTCACCAAGTGCGAATGCCGTCACCGGCGGGGACTGACCGGCGAATAATTACCACTCTCTGCGGCAGCCCAATCACTGGATGGCGTTTGATGGAGGGCTGGAACGACTGCACCCGTTCACCACTGTAAGCGTCTGGACAATCACTAAATGGTGTTTGGAGCCCACCGACGGCTGCCTGGATGCAGTCACTGTAAGCGGCAATCGAATCACTAAATGGAGTTGTTAACAGGCTGTTGACAGGGGCGGTCGCGATTGGCTTGCATGCCCTCGCACCATGATGCATAGTGCTAGCCGAGACAGCGGAACCAAGCGTGCGAGCGCGAGTTCAGGTTGCTCGGCGGCCGTGCGCGCTGCGCCTGGGCGTTCTCCCGTATTCGTACGCTTTAGCAGGCAAAACACGGGTCAAGTCGGAAACCCATTTGATAGTGGCAACGTCGAATCGGTGGGCTATTGACCAATAATCGCCGGAAGCGTACCGGTAGTAATAGAGCCCACAAAAGTCCAACCCATTGGAGAAGAGGATCGATACGTGGGTGAACGTATAGCGGTGATCGGCAGCGGCTACGTCGGCTCGGTGGTAGCCGGTTGTCTGGCCCACGTGGGCAACGACGTGATCGGGGTGGAGTCCGACCCGGGCAAGTTGGCGCAGCTCATTTCCGGTGCCGCCCCCTTCCACGAGCCCGGGCTCGACGGGCTGTTGGCCAGCGGATTGGCCAGTGGAAACCTGCGGTTCACCGATGACTTCGCCGCGGCCATGGACCAATCCGACATCGTCTTCGTCTGTGTGGGCACCCCGCCCGGTCCGGACGGGCATCCCGAAATGGACGCCATACGGACGGTGGCCCACTCGATCGCCGAAAACCTGCACCACTACCACGTGATCGTGACGAAGAGCACGGTTCCGATCGGTACCGGGCACTGGATGGGCTCGCTCATCGAGGACATTGTGGGGCGGGAGGGCCGTGGTCTCTACGGCATGGTGTCCAATCCCGAGTTCCTGCGCGAGGGCAATGCCGTCCAGGACTATCTCCATCCCGACCGGGTGGTCCTCGGCAGCGACGATGAACGGGCGCTCCGGGTGGCCGTGGATGTCTATCGCCCCATTCTCGAGCAGAAGATCCCTGGTGAGGTCGGTAATTGGGACGTGGTCCCGCTGCTGCAGACCCGACTGACCACGGCCGAGATGATCAAGTACGCCTCCAACGCCTTTCTGGCCACCAAGATCAGCTTCGCCAACGAGATCGCCCGCATCAGCGACCTCGTCGGGGCCGACATCACCGAGGTCACGGCCGGAGTCGGGCTCGACGCCCGGATCGGCGACCGCTTCCTCGACGCCGGGCTGGGATGGGGCGGCTCCTGTTTCGGCAAGGACCTGTCGGCGCTGGTCAGCACGGCCGGCGAGTACGGCTACGAGCCCAAGCTGCTCGAGGCGGCCATCTCGGTCAACCGGTCCCAGCGCCAGCTGGTCATCGACGAGCTACTCCGCGACCTGAAGACGCTCCGCGGCGCCAAAATCTGTCTTCTGGGTCTGGCCTTCAAGCCGGACACCGACGATCTGCGGGACTCACCGGCGCTCGACATCGCCGCTCGCCTCGTCTCGAAGGGGGCGATCGTGTCGGCGTACGATCCCATGGTCACCTCGGTGCCGGACGTGCCCGACATCCGCATCATGGCGGGAGCGTACGAGGCCGCCGCCGACGCTGACGTCATCGTGGTGGCCACCGAGTGGCGCCAGTTCCTCGCCCTCGACCTTCCGTCCCTGCGGGAGGAGACGCGCGGCGATCTCTTTCTGGACGGTCGCAACAGCTTCGACCCCGAAGCGGTGCGGCGGGCCGGGTTCCGATACCTGGGAATCGGTCGCCGTTCGGCGCTCGGCCCGGCCGCCCCCGTGTCCGCGCCGACGTCGGAACCGATCGAGGGGGCGGTGACCGGGTGAACGTCCTCGTCACCGGCGGGGCCGGGTTCATCGGCAGTCACACCTGTGTCGAGCTGCTGGCGCACGGCCACGAGATCGTGGTGGTCGACGACTTCTCCAACAGTTCTCCCCGGGTGCTGGACGAGGTGGCCCGGCTGTCCGGTGGCACGTTCCCCCACTACGAGCTGGATGTGTGCGACGGTCCGGCTCTCGACGGTGTCTTCGCTTCCCACGACATCGATTCGGTCATCCACTTCGCCGCCCGCAAGGCTCCTCGCGAATCGGTGGAGCTGCCCATCGAGTACTACACCACCAACCTCCTCGCCACCCTCAACCTGCTGCGCTGCATGCAGGAGCGCAGCGTCTCCAACATGGTCTTCTCGTCGTCGTGCTCCATCTACGGCAACGCCGAGGTCGTCCCGATCGACGAGTCGACGCCTCCCGGGCCGACCAACCCCTACGCGCGCACCAAGCTCATGTGTGAGGAGATGCTGGCCGATGCCTGCATTCGACACACCGACTGGTCCGTGTTGGCCCTGCGCTACTTCAACCCGACCGGCGCCCACGAGAGTGGCGACCTGGGTGAGGACCCCCGGGGCGTCCCCAACAACGTCATGCCCTACATCGCCCAGGTGGCGGTGGGTCGACTGGCCCAGCTCGAGGTCTTCGGCGGCGACTACCCCACACAGGACGGATCGGGTGTGCGGGACTACGTCCACGTGATGGACCTGGCCGACGCCCATCGGGTCGCCCTGGAGCGGCTCGGGCAGCGGCATGGGTATGCCAACGTCAACATCGGAACCGGTGTCGGCACCTCCGTGCTTGAGCTCGTCTCGACCTTCGAGAAGGTCAGTGGTGTGGAGATAGCCCACAGGATCGTCGATCGGCGCCCGGGTGATGTCGCCGAGCTCGTGGCCTCCCCCGACCGGGCCGAGGCCGAACTCGGTTGGACCTCGAGCCGCGACGTCGAGTCCATGTGCCGCGACGCCTGGACGTTCCAGAGCAAGCACCCGCAGGGGATCACCTAGGCGATGGATCGTCACTCCACCCCCCACTGGGCTGACATCCGCGGCAGCGTGGCGTCGTGACCGACCTGGCATCCGATCCTTCGATGTCCGTCGAGTCCGGGGCGGCACTATCGCCGGTGGACGACTTCGTCGACCTCCTCGAGGGGCGCAGGTCGGCTCCCGAGTCCGGCCATCCGGCCACCGACCGGCTCGACCTCGATGACGGACCGGAGCCGGGGTCCGACGGCGACGGGGCCGACGGCGACGGGCCGGGCCGCCAATCCACGGGGCTGTCGTCTTCGGCCCTCTCCAGGATCCGGGCCCAGGTGAGCGAGCTGGTGCATCGCCGCTCCGACAGTCCGTCCAAGGTCGGCGACGGAGGCGGCCCGACCCACGACATGCTCCTCACCGACCGGCCCGACGGTCCATCGCCGCTCGACAACGTCCGGGCCCAGGTGGACGAGCTCGTCCGGAGTCAGGACGGTCGCTCGTCGAGCACCATCGACCGGGCCCCGACCCAGGTCGACGATCTGATCCTTCACGAGGACGATCTCCGGTCGGCCGAATTCGAGACGGACCTGGCCCACGTCGACGAGTTCCTCCTCCAGGTGGAGAGCCAGTCGATCGAACGTCAGGCGCGCTTCGAACGCATCGGTGGCGTAAAGAACCAGATCCTCATCGGCGTCCTCATGCTCGAGTGGGTCGCCTTCCTGGTCTGGTTCTGGGTCTGGTGGTTGCAGCCCGAGCACCAGGTGTCGCCCATGAGGACGGCCATCGACGCCAGCCTCCTGCTCTACGTCTCGGTCCTCCTTCCGGCTATGCCGGCGCTCTATCTGACCCGCATCCGCCGAGTCAATCCGAAGCTGCCCGTTCCGCTGATCCGGGTGGCCATGGTCGTGACCAAGGCCCCGTCGGAGCCGTGGGAGCTGGTCAAGAACACCTTGTTGGCCATGAAGAGCCAGGACTATCCGTACCCGTACACCGTCTGGCTGTTGGACGAGGCCCCGAGTCCAGAGACCCACAAGTGGTGTGACGAGAACGACGTGCGCGTCTCGTCGCGGAATGGAGTGGCGGCGTACCACCGGCCCACTTGGCCCCGTCGGACGAAGTGCAAGGAGGGGAACCTCGCCTTCTTCTACGACCACTGGGGCTACCGCGACTACGACGTCGTGGTACAGCTTGACGCCGACCACGTACCGGCCGCCGACTACCTCCAGTCGATGGTCCGGCCCTTCGTCTCCGAGCAGGTCGGTTACGTGGCTGCCCCGAGCATCTGCGACGCCAACGCCAAGGAGTCATGGGCGGCGAGAGGTCGGCTCTACAAGGACGCGCTGCTCCATGGAGCGACCCAGGCCGGCTGCAACGACGGCTTCGCCCCCATCTGCCACGGCTCGCACTACGCGGTGCGCACCGCCGCCCTCCGCGATATCGGCGGCATCGGTCCCGAACTGGCCGAGGATTTCACCACGTCGTTCCTCCTGACGGCAGCCGGATGGGAGGGCGCGTTCGCCATCGACGCTGAAGCCCACGGGGAGGGACCGCCCACCTTCCGATCCCTGCTGATCCAGGAGTTCCAGTGGTCCCAGAGCATCTCCCTGGTCGGCCTCCGGCTCTTCTTCCAGAACATCATGCGCTTCCCCTGGAAGCTGAGGATCCGCTTCACCATGGTGCTGCTCTTCTATCCCATGCTGGTCATCACCACCATCACCGGCATCTTCTTGGCCCCCATCGCCGTGGTGACCGGCGTACCGTGGATGCACGTCAACTGGCTGGCGTTCTTCGGCCGGTGGGTCCTCGTGTCGGTGCCGCTCGTATTGATCACGGTGGTCCTCCGCTCGAAGGGGGTCCTCCGCCCGCAGCGATCCAAGGTCCTCAGCTGGGAGTCCTGGCTGTTCTCCTTCGCCCGATGGCCGTACGTCTTTTTCGGGTTCTGCGTCGCCGTGAAAGAGCTCATCGTTCCCAAGCCACGGACCATCAAAGTGACGCCCAAGGGCGATCGGAGCGTGGAGGCGCTGCCCTTCCGGTTCCTGACCCCGTACTTCGTCATCGCCGCCATGACCCTGGCCGCCGTCTGGTCCCGGTCGGAGAACCCGGCCATCCGGTACTACGTCGTCCTCTGCCTGTTGACCGGAGGCGCCTACCTCCTGGTGGCGGGGACGGTATCGATTCTCCACGCCCGGCAGACCCGGCGCGATGCCCACGTTCCGTGGTCGGTGGCCATCGCCACCGTCAGGACCGGCCTGATCATCGACGCATTCATGGCCGCGGCCTGGGCCGCGACCGTGGTCACCGTCATCCCCAAACTGTTCTGACCGGGACCGCTACGGCCCCAGCCTGGCGACGATCTGCTTGTAGGCCGCATAGGCCGGCTTGCCCCGGTAGTTGTCCTTCGTCAGGCCGTACTGCTCCTGCTTGTTCTTGATCTTGCTGTTGCTGTCGCGCAGGTCGAACCACTCGAAGTCGGTGATGTTGTCCTCCTTGCGGACGGCGTTCACCGAGTTGACCAGGGAGTTGAGGGCGACCACCTGTGAGGCCGGCGACCGGCCCGGCCCGGTGGGATAGCCGGTTTCGGAGATGTGGATGGGCACCGAGTAGGAAAGCCCGCCCTGGACCATCAGGCTGCGCAGGACGGCCACGCCGCTGACCAGCGTGGGACCGGTCCTTTTGGCCGACGTGCCGAGGTCGGAGAAGCTGCCGGGGTAGTCGTCGAGACCGACCCAGCTCACCGACTTCTGGAAGGCGAGCCCCTGGGACTTGATGAACGTCCACATCGCCTGGCCGAACCCGGATCCGGTGGCATAGGCCCAGTTGAAGCCCACCTGAATGGGATAGCTGTCGCGGCCCGCCTCCTGGGCGGCGGCCTCGACCCCATAGCCCAACGCCTGCACCGCCCCGCTATAGGCCCCGTCCGATGACGTGGGGGCCTGGGTCTGGTTGACCTCATTGGCGATCTGGATGTACTTCACGTCGGGGTTGGGACCGTAGCGCTGCACGAGCTTCCGGACGAACGTGAGATAGGCCTCGACGGTGAACAGGGGGACGTAGTTCACCGGCTCGTAGCGGACCACCAGGTCGATGAGGAAGCCGTTCTCGGAGTAGGTGGTGATCTGGCTGTCGGTGGTGGCGTTGTCGCCGGTGCCGGTCCATGCATCCACCGCCGGCTGCCCGGTGAACGACTCGTAGAGACGGACGACGAAGGGCCGCGCCCCTCCGGCCGAGTTGGTGGCCCGAAGGTTCTTGAGTGCGGCCAGCCGCTCGGCCGGGTTCTCGGCCACGGGACGGTCGATCAAGTTGATGGTTCCCACCGGCCCTCCGGGATAGATCCCGAACTGCAGGGGGGGCGAGTAGGCGACGTTGGCCGAGTTGCGCGACTTGACGATGAAGTACCCGGCCCCGACCAGCAAGGCCGCTATCACCACGAAGACCACGGCGCCCCAGACCCAACGGATCCGACCCCGCCCCTGTTCGTCCACATTCGACTCGAGGCGGCCGAGGTAGGCGCTGAGGCCAGGGGGCGCCAAGGGAACGACCTGCGCCTGCAGTTCGCTCGGCTGCGCCTCGAGGTTGGTACCCGGCGCCACGACGGGCAGTGGCGACTCGGGAACGGGGGGCGGAGCAACGACCGGCTTCTCCTCCGACTGGTCTCCGGCCTCGTCGGCCTCGTCGGGCTCGTCGACTTCGTCGGGTCGGCCCAGGCCGGGGAGCGGATCCCCCGGAGGAGCTTCCCAGCCGTCCTCCGGCTGGTCCGGGTCCGGCCGGGTCTGGTCCGCCCATTCGTCCCGCGTCTCGTCGGGATCACGGTCTCCGGGGAGCGGATCCCCCAGCCCCGGCAGTGGTTCCTCCGGCGACTCACTCATGCGCAGCGGGTGCCGACGCCCCGGGCCTCGAGGGCCTCGGGCGTGCCCCTGCGCCTGAGGACCGGCTGTGTCCCGCCTGTACAAAACCCCTGTTGGTTGCCCACTTCCTGATTGTAGACGGCACCGTTGCGGCCCCGACGTTCAGTCTCACGCCCCGTGGCCGTGATCACAGGACTCAGGACGGTGCGGGACCCGACTCCACCACGATGGACATGGCCGGCAGAGACAGATTTGGGCCGGCGGTGATGGTGGCGTGGACGATCGGCGTGGCCGAGCCCGACGTCGCCGCGCTGTACGTGGACGTGTCGACCTTCTGACCCTTCGTGAACCATGCGTTACTCACCGTGGCCGGGGCGTTCGGATCCGTGTTGACGAACAGCACCCGCCGCTGCTTCTTGAGGGACGACTCGTAGGCGAACAGTTTCGGGGTCCCGGTGTTTACCGCCTCGAGATGGCTACCAGAGGCGGTGAGGGCCGAGGCCAACTGCACTCCGTAGTAGGGGGCCATGGGCGTGCCGGCCGGCGTGGTCTCGGGGGCCCCCGAGGACAGCAGCCCGTAGTCACCCGACGACGGTGACCCGAAGTTGCTGAGGTCCCACCAGTCCACCGTCTGGGCTCCCTCTGCCAGCCACTCCAGATTGGTGGCCGCCGCGAACAGGGCCGAGACGGGCTGGAAGTCGAGGGGTGACTGCACGGTCGAGATGTTGGTCTCGCCCACCACGAAGTAGGCGGTCGGATCCAGTCGCTGCAGCGTCGAACGGATGTCGGCGGCGGCGGCCGGTATGGCGTCGACGGTGGCGAGGATCTGTTGGTCGGTGACGCCGGTGGCCGAGTCGAAGGGGTACCAGTGGGCGTCGACGAAGCTGATGTCGCTCTTCACCGCCGGCAGCACCGTGTCGTTCCACGCCGTCGAGTCGTGGATCCCGGCTCCCACCGTCTCGGCTTGGGTGAAGGCCCACGGCACCCCGATCTGGGCGGTGGGGTCGGCCTGTTTCATGGCGGTGAGGTAGGGCAGCGCGTTGACGGCGTAGGAGTTGGCCCACACCGGGGTGGGTGGGCAGACCGGGCCGTTGGGCGAGTAGCCCCGGACGTAGGTGGGACTCCCGGCCAGGTGCTGGTTGGTCTCGTAGCAGGCGTAACTCTCGTTGCCCACCTCCCACAGGGTCGTGCCGATCGGATGGAGCCCGTTGGCGTAGGTCACCCAGCTGGCCGCCTCGGCCGGCGTTCCCGACCCGTAGTTGACGGTGAGGAACTGGGACGCCCCGGCGGCCTTGGTCTGGCTGGCGAAGGCGTCGTAGCTGAGCGGATCGGTGGAGGCGCAGGACGGGCTGGACCCCTGGCACTTCGAGGTGTCCGAGTTGGTGTTCCAGTCGTACTCGTCGGCCCAGGTCCCCCCGGGGAACCGCAGCAGGCCGATGCCCGCCCCCTGCAGCAGGGCGTTGATGGGCTCGACATTGGCGCCGGTGTAGACGCTGTCCCAGGCGGCCACGTTGACCCCGAGAGCGGCCGGTCCGAGCAACTCGGGTCCGGCGGCCGGCGCCGGCGCCGGTGCCGCCACGGTCGTGGTCGGACCACCACCGGTGGTGGTGGGGGCATCGACGGCGTTGCCCGAGCTGCACGCCGCCACCGCGCCGGCAATCGCCACCACCAGCGCCGCGCCTCCCACCCGGGCCGGCCCGACTCGGCCCAACCGGCCTGCCCCTGTCACTCTCTTCACCCGGATATCCTGCCTCACCTGGCCCCACCCGTCCCAGGCGCCCGGTAGCTTGGGGGCCGCACGGGCCCGGGGGACGATACGGGCCGGACAGGGAGGGAGCGGCAATGACAACCGTGGGCGACACCGCCGAGTCCGAGCTGACCGCGCCGCTGGCCGACCCCGAGTTCTACGCCGCCGACCCCTTTCCGCTCTATGCCCGGCTGCGGTCCGAGGCCCCGGTGGCCCGCAACGACGAGCTCGGCTTCTGGGCCGTCAGCCGTCACGCCGACGTGATCACCGTGTCGCGGGATCCCGACACCTTCTGTTCGGGCCGGGGCATCCTGACCATGGAGATCGGGGCCGAGTACGCCTCCCCGCCGACCATGATGCACACCGACCCGCCCGACCACACCCGCTACCGCAACCTGGTCCAGCCCGGGTTCCGACCCACCTTCATGCGGGCCCTCGAGGACGGCATCCGGTCCCGCACCCGAGCCCTGGTCGAGCTCATCGAGCCGGGGACACCGGTCGACATCGTCTCCGATCTGGCCGTGCCGCTCCCGCTGCAGGTCATCAGCGACCTGCTGGGCGTGCCCGAGGACGAGTGGCCCCGGTTCTTCCGGTGGTCGGAGGCGGTCATCCCCGGCGCCACCGACTGGCCCGAGGAGGAGCGGGCCGCCCTCAGCGGCGAGATGGTCACCTATCTGCTGGCCGCCGCGGCCGACCGCAGGGCCAATCCCCGTGACGACATCATCTCCGAGCTCGGCGCGGCCGAAGTCGACGGCGACCGGCTCACCGACGCCGAACTGGGCATGTTTCTGGTCCAGCTGCTGGTGGCCGGCAACGAGACCACCCGCAACATGATGTCGGGCGGGCTGGTCCGCTTCGCCGAGGAAACGGGGGAGTGGGAGGCCCTGCGTTACCGCTACCTGGCCGATGCCCCCCGGGCCCTGCCCCTGGCCATCGAGGAGATGCTGCGCTGGACCACACCGGTGGTGGCGTTCATGCGCACCACCACCCGGGCCGTCGAGCTGGGCGGCGTGTCGTTGGGCCAGGGCGAGCCGGTCCTCATGCTCTACGCCTCGGCCAACCGGGACGAGACCGTCTTCGGGCCGACGGCGGACACCTTCGACGCCGCCCGCGACCCGAACCCCCACGTGGCCTTCGGATTCGGCCCCCACTTCTGCATCGGGGCCGTGCTGGCCCGGCTCGAGGGCCGGATCCTGCTCGAGGAGCTGCTGGCCCGGTTCGCCTCGGTCGAGTCGGCCGGTCCGGTGGTCCGGACCGCTTCGCCGGTCATCGCCGGCGTGCGTTCGGCCCCGCTGGTGTTCCACCCCATCTGACCTCCACCCCTCTGGGGGCGCCACCGGCGATCCCGTCTCGACCGCGGTCCCGGTGCGCATAGCGACGAGACCGGGCGACGGCGGGCCCACGAGGTCTTCAGCGCCTCGACCTGGCCGATCGGATCAGCCGGGTCAAGAGGGGATACGCAGTTCCCGCGGTTCGTTGACCGCTGCATGGTCCTCCGCGAGGCGCTGGCCGGATTCGAAATCCCGCACACCTCGGGTGGAGCCGGGCCACCGGAATGACGCGGCACTGTCTCTATCCAGCTCCGGTTCTTGGGGTCGACAACCGTCGCACACATGCTACTCTTGTCGCATGACAGAAGTCGCCTCCCGCGAGTTGCGCAACAACACCCGCTCTCTGTTGGAGCGGGTCGAGGGCGGTGAAGAGGTCGTCATCACCGTGGATGGCCGACCGATGGCGACGCTTCTCCCCATGGGCTCACGCCGCCAGTGGATCTCGCGAGCCGAGTTTCTGCATCGTGTGATCGGCCACCAGGCGGATGCGAAACTGACGGATGATCTCCAGGAGTTGGCACCCGACACCACCGACGACCTCACGTGAATCGGGGGATCGCCGACACGTCGATGTTCGTGGCGCGGGAGTCCGGTCGTCCGCTGAGCGAATCCGACCTCCCCGCTGAGCTGGCCGTCTCGGTGATCACCGTCGGCGAACTCCGGGCCGGCGTGTTGGCGGCCACGGACGTGGCCACGCGGGTCCGGAGACTCGACACGTTCACACAGGTGCTGGCTTTCGATCCGATCCCCATCGACCAATCGGTGGCGGAGGCGTGGGCACTCCTCAGGTTGCTGCTCCGCGATGCAGGCGCCCGCCTGGCCATCAACGATTCGTGGATCGCCGCCACCGCACTCGCTCGGGGCTTGCCACTGGTCACCCAGGACGCTGACTACGTCGACGTTGCCGATCTCCGCGTCATCCGAGTCTGATCTGTCCGCCCCAGCCGGTGAATCAGCCGTCGGCGGCCGACAGTGAGGCCACCTGGTCGTCGGTGAGCACCACCACCCCGGCTCCACAGTTCTCCTCCACATGGCCCACCGACTTGGTGCCGGGGATCGGGAGCATGACCGGGGAGCGCCGTAGCAGCCAGGCCAGGGCCACCTGGGAGTGTGTAGCTCCGGTCTCCGACGCCACCGCGTCCACCGGTCCACCCGGGTTGCCCAGGGCGCCGGCGGCGATGGGGAACCACGGGATGAAACCCAACCCCTCGGCCTCGCAGTGGTCGAGCACGTCCTCGGACGAGCGATCGGTCAGGTTGTAGAGGTTCTGCACGCTGACCACCGGCACCACGGCCCGGGCCGCTTCGATCTCGGCCACGCTGACCTGGCTGAGGCCGACGCTGCGGACCTTGCCCTCGTCGAGGAGGTCGGACAACAGGCCGAACTGCTCCTCGGCCGGCACCTTGGGGTCGATGCGGTGGAGCTGGAAGAGGTCGATGGCCTCGACTCCGAGGCGTCGCAGGCTCATCTCGCACTGCTGGCGCAGGTACTCGGGCCGGCCCACCGGCAGCCACCGGCCCGGTCCCTGCCGGGTGAGCCCGGCCTTGGTGGCGATGACCAGGCCCTCGGGATAGGGGTGGAGGGCCTCGAAGATGATGTCCTCGCTGACTTCGGGACCGTAGGAGTCGGCGGTGTCGATGAGGTCGATGCCCAGCTCGACGGCCCGGCGCAGCACGGCCACACACTCGGCCCGGTCGGCCGGCTCCCCCCACACCCCGTCGCCGGTGATCCGCATGGCTCCGAAGCCGAGGCGGTGGACCTCCTGGCCACCGAGAGTGAAGGTACCGCTGGAAAGCACGGGTCGGGTGGTCTGATCGGTGGTGGGCATGGCTCCTCCGCGGGGATGGGTCGGCCCGGTGACAGGTTCCGGGGCTTGTCTCCCGTTCTACCCGCTCAGCGTCGTCGGTAGACCGGGTCCCGGCCCTCGGCCCGGGCCGCCTTCATCTCGGCGTAGTCCCGAGAGGCGAAGACCATCGACTGGGCCACCGCCTCCTCGGCGATGGACCGCTGCACCTCGTGCACCCCGAGGCCGTAGAGGGTGCGCCGGGCCATCTTGACGGTGAAGGCCGGAGCGGCGGCGATGGTCTCGGCCATCTGCATGGTCACCGCCTCCAGCTCGTCGACGTCGGCCACCAGTCGGCTGATGATCCCGTGGGTCAGGGCCTCCTCGGCCGTCAGCACCCGACCGGTCAGGGCCAGGTCGGCGGCCAGACCGTGCCCGACCATCTGGAACAGGCGGGCCATGCCGCCGGTGTCGGGGATGACCCCGTGGACCACTTCGGGCAGGACCATCTTCGTGCCCACCGCCGCCACCCGCATGTCACAGAGCAGGGACCGCTCGAAGGCACCCCCGATGACCCAGCCCTTGAGGGCGCAGATGATGGGGCAGGGCATGGTGAAGAACATCTGGGAGGGCCGGTGGCCCCGCTCGATGAACTCGAGGTCGGAGATGTCCTCGGTGCGCAGGCCGAGCTGGTCGGTGTCGCGCCCGGACGAGAACGACTTGCCCGCGCCCCGCCACACGATGGCCCGCAGTTCGGGCATCTCGTGCACCTCGGCCAGCACCTCGAACAGCCGCCGGTCCATCTCGTCGCTCATGGCGTTGTGCTTCTCGGGCCGGTTGTTGGTGATGACGGCGATGGGCCCGTCCACCTCCAGGGTCACCAGGCGCTGGTCCTCGGGGCTCAGGCTGCTCACGGTCGGGCTCCTCTCGCCGGACCGGGGCCCGGGTCGAACGGGGGGCGGTCCAGCTGCTCGCGGATGGGGGTGAACGGCGGTTGGACGGTGTGGCGGCGCTGCCAGTTGGCCCCGTCCACCACCAGCGAGTGGCCACTGATGTAGGTGGCGTAGGGCGAACACAGGTAGGTGGCGGCCCAGGCCAGCTCCCGGGGGAACCCGACCCGCCCGGCCGGGACCCGCGAGTCCTGCCCCTCGTACTTGCCGGGCACGGCGGCGATGGCCGCCACCTCGTCCTCGTGGGGCATGAGCCCGGGCACCAGCCCGTTCACCCGTATCCCGTAGGGACCCCACTCCACGGCCAGGGTCTCGGTCAGGTTCTTGACCCCAGCCTTGGCCGCGGCCGAGTGGGCGAACCCCGGCCCACCCGTCCAGGCGTAGGACGCCCCCACGTTGACGATGGCCCCGTCCCGCCCGGCCGGGATCAGCCGGCGGGCCAGGTCCCGACAGCACAGGTAGGTGCCGTTGAGGACGATGTCGACCACCGTGCGCCAGGCGTTCGGGCTCATGTCCTCGGCCGGAACCGGAAAGTTGCCGGCGGCGTTGTTGACCAGTACGCCGATGGGACCGAGCGCGTCCTCCACGGCGTCGAAGGCGGTGGCGATGGACCCGGCGTCCCGGATGTCACACGGGGCGGCGAAGGGCGTGCCGCCGGCCTCGCGGACGGCGTCGACCCCGGCCGACCGGTGGCCTTCGTCGCGGCTCAGGATCCCCACCGACGCCCCCAGCCGGGCGAACTCGGTGGCGATGGACTTGCCCAGACCGGTACCTCCGCCCGTCACCACCACCACCGTGCCGTCGTAGGTGCCCGGGGCCAGCGCCGCGGTGCCGAGAGGAGGGGGAGGCCGGAGGCCGGGCGGTGTCACTCGGGCAGCCTACCGACGGAGGGTGATCCGGGTGGGCCCGCGGCGCAGTCCACCCCCAGTGCCGGATGCCCGTCCTCATCGATGGCCCCCGGGCCCGCTCGGGTAGCCTCGTCGTCCGTGGACTTCGACCTCCCGCCCGAGCTCGCCGACCTGCAACAGAGCGTGCGGCGTCTGGCCCACGACAAGGTCAAGCCCCGGGCCCGCCAGATCGACGCCACCGGCGAATACCCGACCGACCTGTTCGAGGCGTTCCGTGATGCCGACCTGTTGGGCCTGTGCCTGCCCTCCGAGTTGGGTGGATCCGGGGCCGGCATCCTCGGGCTGACCATCGCCATCGAGGAGGTGGCCAAGTACTCCAACGCCGCCGCCCTCATGCTCCTGTTGACCCGACTGCCGGTGGGCCCGGTGCTCATCGCCGGTAACGACGACCAGAAGCAGCGCTACCTGCCCGGCATCGCCCGGGGGGAGGTCCGGGCCGGGTTCGGGCTGTCCGAGGCGATGGCCGGATCCGATGTGGCCGGCATGCGCACCCGGGCCGTCCCCGACCCGGACGGCGGTGCGGGCGGATGGGTGCTCACCGGTACGAAGTGCTGGATGTCCGGCGTGGTCGAGGCCGACTGGTACACCGTCTTCGCCAAAACCGGTGACCCGTCCTCGCGCGCCCACGACTCCATCACCGCCTTCATCGTGGAGCGGGGCTGGGACGGGGTCTCGGTGGGCCGCACCGACGCCAAGATGGGTGTCCGCGGCGTCCACACCGGCGAGCTGGTGCTCGACCACGTCCGCGTCCCCGCCGACAACGTCATCGGTGAGGTCGGTGGGTTCCGCCTGGCCATGCTGGGTCTCAACGCCATGCGGCCCGTCGTGGCCGCCCGGGGCATCGGCCTGGCCGAGGGGGCCCTCATGTACGCCACCGAGTACGTGAAGGAGCGGGAGGCGTTCGGCCACACCATCGCCGATTTCCAGGGCATCCAGTGGGAGATCGCCAAGGTGGCCGTGGACATCGAGGCCGCCCGCCTCCTGACCTACCGGGCCGCCTGGCTCGCCGACCAGGGCAAGTTCGGCAAGGAGTACGTGCCGTTCCTGTCCATGGCCAAGTACCACGCCACCGAGCTGGCCGTCCGGGCCTCGGGCCTGGCCGTGCAGCTGCTGGGGGCGGCCGGCTACATGGAGGACCATCCCACCGAGCTCTGGTACCGCGACGCCAAGCAGCTGACCATCGTGGAGGGCACCTCCCAGGTGCAGCTCGGGCTCATCGCCCGGGGCGTGCTCGGCCACGACCTGTGGTGGGACTGATGGCGGCCGCCCCGGATCCCGCCGTCCCCACCTTCGAGTCGTTGGGCGCCTGGCCCGGAGTGCTGACCTCCCTGCTGGCCGGGGAGTCGCTCACCGCGCCCGGGGCCGAGTCGGTGATGGGCCAGGTCTTGAACGGTGAGGCCACGCCGGCCCAGATCGCCGCCCTGGTCACCTCGCTCCGGGCCAAGGGCGAGTCGGTGGAGGAGTTGACCGGCTTCGTTCGGGCCATGCTGACCCACGCCCTCCCCCTCGACCTGCCGCCCGGGCTCGAGGTCGTCGACACCTGTGGCACCGGAGGCGACCGCCTGCGCAGTGTCAATGTCTCCACCGTCGCCGCCCTGGTGGTGGCAGCCACCGGGACCAAGGTGTGCAAGCACGGTGGGCGGGCCTCGTCCTCGGCCGTGGGCGCGGCCGACGTGCTGGAGGCGCTGGGTGTGGTCGCCGACCTCGGGCCGGCCGGGGTGGCCCGGTGCATCGACGAGGTCGGGATGGGGTTCTGCTTCGCCCCCCGCTTCCATCCGGCCATGCGATTCGCCGGACCGGTGCGCAAGGAGCTGGGTATCCCCACCGTCTTCAACTACCTGGGTCCGTTGGCCAACCCGGGACGGGCCCGCTACCAGGTCATCGGGGTCTCCAACCCGGCCATGGCCGACAAGATGCTCGGCGTGCTGGCCGCCAACGGTGCCATCCGGGCCGTCGTGGTCTACGGGGACGACGGGCTGGACGAGCTCAGCACCACCGGCCCGTCAACGGTCCACGAGCTCATCGTGGGGGCCGGCGGGGAGTACGAGACCTCGGCCTACCGCGTCGATCCCGCCACCCTGGGTTTCGCCCCGGTCAGCCTGGACGATCTCCGGGGCGGGGACGCGTCCGTACAACGCCGAGGCCATCCGCCGGGTGGTGGGCGGTCAGGCCTCCCCCCACCGGGACATCGCCGTGCTCAACGCGGCCGCCGCCCTGGTGGTGGTGGGCCGGGCCCCCGACCTGCCAGGCGCGGTGGCCCTGGCCGGCCAGGTCATCGACGACGGCCGGGCCTCCCAGGTGCTCAACCGCCTGATCCAGGTGTCCCAACAGGCCGCAGCCGAGGAAGAGGCCGTGCCCGGCTAGCCACCGGCACCGCCGCTACTTCCGGCCGGTGGGCCCCGCGGCAGCTACGGCTGTGGGCCGGTGAGCCCGGCGCACAGCTCCACCAGGGTCGGGATACGCCGGGCCGGCACGGCCAGGCCCTGCGGTGCCCCGACCTCCAGGACGCGCACCTGGTCGGCGTGGGCCCGCAGCCACTGGTCCACGATGGCCCGTTCCTGGTCGGCGTCGTCGTCGACCTCTCCGGACCGGCCCGGTTCCGTGCCGGGCAGCGCCTCCGTGTCCACCAGCCGCCCGGCGTCGAGCTCCACGACGCCCTCGCCGTCGACGGCGAGCACCAGCCGTCCGGCGTCCCGCAGCGACGCCACGCTGCGGTGCCGGACCAGCAGGCTTCGGAGCCGCTCGGCCTCGTCGCGCACCGACGCCGCCTCCTCGAAGCGTTGCTGGGCGGACAGTTCGCCCACCTTGCGGGCCATCGGGACGAGCAGCGCCCCCGGATCACCGGCCAGCTGTTCAGCACTCCAGCGCGTCCGACGGCCCCTTCGCCGCGTCGGCCGGGGGCGGGGAGGATCGGTCCGGTCGGCGCCGGGTGACGTGGCCGGGTTCCGTCGGCGTACCTTCCCCTGTTGGTTGAACGGCGGCGACCAGGCCCGGATGAGCCGGCCCTCCATCACGGCGGCCCGCAACGGCCCCGGGCAGACCTGGTGGTGGACGACGTGGAGCTGGCGGAGCAGCCGGCCCACCTTCCGGCGTTGGTCGGAGGTGAAGTACGACCGCACCCGGGTGTGCAGGTCGGTGGCCTTCCCCACGTAGAGCACGTGACCGGCGGCGTCGGTGAACCAGTAGACACCCGGCCGGTGCGGGAGCCGGACGGTGAGTCGCAACTTGCCGGCCTGGGGATGGCCCACCAGACGGGGCAGCTCGAGCAGCTCCTCGAGCTCGAGGATGCCGAACGATCCGGCCCGCTCCAGCATGGCGTGGAGGAGGTCCCCGGTGGCCAGCACGTCGGTGAGGGCCCGGTGGGACGGTTGGTGGGGGAGCCGGAGGGTGGCGGCCAGGGTCCCGAGCTTGCAGTCCGGCACCACGTCGCGGACCAGGCGCCGGGCCAGTGCCAGGGTGTCGACGGTCCGGTTGGCCAGCCCATCCCTTCCAGTGGCGACCAGGGCGTGGTCGAGGAAGGAGAGGTCGAAGCGCAGGTTGTGACCGACCAGCACCGACCGGCCCACGAACTCGAGGAAGGACGGGAGCATCTCGCCGACCCGGGGGGCGTCGGCCACCATGGCGTCGCTGATGCCGGTCAGTGCGGTGATGAACGACGGGATGCGCTCGTCGGGCCGGACGAAGGTCTGGTAGGTGCCCAGCAGCTCGCCGCCCCGGTACCGGGCCGCGGCCACCTCGGTCAGCGAGTCGGTGGCCGGCGAGCCGCCGGTGGTCTCGACGTCGACGACCACGAAGGTCACCTGGCTGAGAGGCGTCCCGAGGTCGTCGAACGATGCCTGCACGGCGATGGCCACGGGGACACTGTAGCGAACAGGTGTTCGATTCGGGAGCTTCTGGCTCCGGCCGCTCCCGTCACTCCGCCCGCAGCAGCAGTGCGGTCGGCGTCCGGGCCGCCATGCGTCCCGGCACGGCCGCCACCACGTTGGCCAGGGCCAGCGTGCCCAGGGCCACCAGCACCACCCACAGGACCGGGACGGTGGGTTGGGCTACCGCGTAGATCTCGTGGGCGAACAGGGTCCACAGGGTGCGACCGGCGGCGATGCCGACCGGGACCCCGATGACGATTCCGATGGCCGAGGAGACCGACGCCTGCCAGGCGACGGCGGCCGCCAGTTGCCCGTGCGTGAAGCCGAGCGACTTGAGCAGGGCCAGTTCGCGCCGCCGGCGCCGGACCGAGGCGGTCAGGGTGAGGCCGAGGGCGACGATGGCCGCGGCGGCCAGGGCCGCGGCCATCAGGGCCGGGGTGACCCCGATGGTCCCGTAGTTGACGATCTCGGCCGGTCGCTGCACCCCGAGGACGGTGACGTAGTCCCCGCTCCCGGCTCCGTCGGGCGCCGCCGCCAGCTCGCGGTCGGCGGCGTCGGCCACCCGCTGCAGTCCGGCCCGTCCCGCCGCCGCCGACGCCCCCGGGCGCAGTTGCACGAAGACCATGTTGGGTCCGTCGAGTGCCGGGTTCGAGCTCTGCGTGGCCTCCTGGAACGCCTTGGGCAGCCCGGAAACGGCGATGACCGCGCCCGTCCCCATCGAGGTGTGGTCGTCGATGATGCTCGAGTACCCGACGGCGGGCAGGGTCGCCGTACCCACCACCACGTAGGGGGTAGGCCGAACGTAGGTGTCGCCGTCCTGGGGTGTCCCGTACGAGACGGCCACGGTGTCACCGAGGTGCTTGTGCAGCTGGGCCAGCGTGGCCGCGCCGAGGACGATCTGATGGGAACCGTCGACGGCATGGCCGGTCAGGACGGGTGGGCTGAGGGGCGCCTTCGTGGTGGAGTGGCCGTACTCGAACAGGAATGGGACACCCAGGCCGTCGATGTCGGCCACGTTGTAGTCGTACCCGTCCCAGGCGGTCACATCGGGGTCCCGGTCCAGGAGATGGAGGGCCCGTGGGGGTGTGGTGTTGCTGGCATTGAGCAGGTAGGTGAAGTTCCATCCGTACAGCGCCGGCCGGGAGACCAGCGACTGCAGCCCGCTCCCGAAGGTGAGCGTGGCCACCACCAGTGCCACGGCCAACGCCGCCCCCAGCAGGGTCGAACGGACCGGCACCGCTGTCCGGCCCCGACCCCGCTCGAGAGCGAAGCGCACCCCGACCAGGGTGGGTACGGGAAGCCCGGTCGAGGCCACCGCCTGCACCGTTTTCGAGGCGACCGGCGATGCCCCCCGTGCCCGCCGCGCCGCCCGGGCGGGCGTGCCCCGATAGGCCAGGACCACGGCGGCGGCACCGAGCACGGCCACCAGCACCGCCACCCCGATGGCGAGGACGGTCCAGTCGAAGGCTACTCCCCGGTCCGGATAGAACGGCCGGACGGGCCCGAGCGGAGCCAGCGGCGAGAGCGCCACCGCCACCGCCGAGGCCAAAAGCGACCCGACCACGATCGACGCCGCCACTCCGATCAGGCTGTCACCCATCATGGCCGTCCGGTCGGCCCCGAAGGCCTGCAGCACCTCGAGGTCTCCGGCGGTGTCACCCAGCTGGCGGGAGATGAGCTGGACGGCGATGAGCAGGGCGGCCAGGAGGGCCACACCGCCGAACACACCGAGGGCGATGACCAGGGGCTTGAGCGTGCGGTCGACCTTGACGGCCACGTTCTCCGTGGCGTGGAAGCCGAAGGTGTTGTCCGGGGGCGAGACCGAGCTGAACTCCCGCTCCACTTGGGGGACACCCTCGTCACCCCGGTCCAGCTGTAGGCCGTAGGTGACGGCGCCCACCGTCCCCTGGCCCGAGTCGTCCACGATCTCCCGGCCCAGCGCCGGCGTGAAGATCACAAAGGTCGGGTACCGGTCGATGTCGTCCTCGACCACACTGTTGTTCAGCTGCACCAGACCGACCAGCGTGGCTGTGACCCGGCGGACGGGGGGACTTCGGCCGTGCCGAAGCCGGGTTCGCTCTGCTGTTGCGCGTCGTAGATGCCGTAGTGGATGACCTCGCCGACGTGGACCCCCATCAGATCGGCGGCCGACGCCGTCATCACCACCTGGTCCGCCCGCCGGGGATCGGACCGGTGCCCGGCCACCACGGCCAGCCGGTCCTGGTCGAAGAAGAGGCCGTCGACGCTGGCCACCGGTTGGATGTCGTCGATGCTTCCGAGTTCGGGTGCGCCGTTCGCTCCCAGCGGTGCCGCCGCGATGGGAACGGCCGCTTCGACGTGCCTGACGCCGGGGAGGTGGGCTATGGCCTCCACGGCCGAGTCCGAGTAGGTCGGTGCCGAGCCACCTCCGCTGCTGGCGCCGCCGAAGACCGTGATGGTCAGGTTGGACGGGTTCGTGCTGGCCAGATAGGTGGCGAACGATGACTGGGTGCGACGGGCGGCCGCCACCGAACCGAGGGCCAGGCCCCCCACCAGGCCGACCAACAGGATCAGCGAGAGGTATCCCGTCCACCGTCGGCCGAACGTGGCCCGTTGCCGGTACGCGGCCACCCGTAGCCCCTGGCCCGTCAGTGCCACGCGGCAACCCCCTCTCGGCTCACGGCACCGACCTCACCCTCCGCCATGCACTTCGCTCCGATCCGTCAGGGCATTGTGGCCCGGGAGCGGGCCCCGGCCAAGGTGGTCAGCCTCCCGATCGCGGATCGTGCTACCACCACGTCGAGCATCCGGGATACTGATCCCATGACCGACCGCTCGTCCCGTCGCCCGTGACCTGGACGGAACGTGTCGCCGCCGCGCTCGGGACCATCGACCGGTCGCGGTCCCTGGGCGGGTCGCTGTGGCAGGTGGCCGTGGATGGTCGTGCCCTGGTGGTGAAGGTGGGTGCCGGCGTTGCCGACGAGGCCGGGGGACTGCGGGCCCTGGCCGGGGTGGTCGACGGCCCGCCCGTGCCCGAGGTGGTGCTGGCCGAGCCGGATCTGCTGGTCACCGGCTGGGTCGAACAGGGTCCCCGTACGGCCGGCCACGAGGAGGCGCTCGGACGCGGGCTGGCCCGGCTCCACCGGGCGCCCTGGCCCGAGTGGGGCGGCGGCTCGTCGTGGATCGGGGCCTGTCCGGTCAGCCCGGCGGTACGACCCGACGCTGTCTCGTTCTACCGGGCCCGCCTCACCGGGTTGGGGGAGCGGTCCGGCCTCGAGCGCGCCGTGGAGCCGGTGGCCGGCCGATTGGAGCGGCTGCTCCCGCCGGGCGGACCGTCCCTGGTCCACGGTGACCTCTGGTGGGGGAACGTGCTGTGGGGGGTCGACGGCCGGCCCTGGCTCATCGACCCGTCGGCCCACGGCGGCCACCCCGAGGAGGACCTGGCCATGCTGGGACTGTTCGGGGCGGTACCCGAGCGGGTCCTGCGGGCCTACCTCGAGGTCCATCCGCTCGAGCCGGACTGGCCCGACCGGGTCGAGCTGTTCCGCCTCGTCCCCCTGCTGGTCCACACCGCCCTCTTCGGGGGCAGCTACCGGACCCAGGCCGAGGACATCCTCCACCGGCTGGCCTGACGGTGGTCCGGCCGCCGGCTCGCAGGGTCGTGGCTCCGTGGCGGTGATGACACCGACACCCGGTCCCGGCGAACCGGCGCAACGTGGCCGTCCAGGGCGGGAAGCGCGGCCTGTCCCTTCCGTCGGCTTCCCGGCACGCTGACCGGGTGAGCGCGGCCGGGTTCGGAGCTGTCGACCCGCGGCGACTACCGTAGGTAGGGTGAACACCGACTCGCCGCCAGCCCCCTCCCAGGCCGACGCAGCCTCCTCCTCGACCTCCCCGAAGGCCACCCGCTACCGCTGCGGGGCGTGCGGGAACCTGACCCGGTTCGACGTCATCACCGACCGGCGCACCCGGGCCTTCCACCACTACTCCGTGGGCGGCGACCTCTCGGTGGAGGACGTCGAGGTGCTGGCGGAGACGGTCGAGGACGTGACGTGCCGGTGGTGCGGGAACGGCAAGTCCATCGAGGTCATCGAGGACGATGTTCCGGAGGCGGGCTAGCCCATCTCGGTCGGCCCGGTCCACCCGGCCGGCCGGCGACGTCTCCACTGCGGCGGCGGCCTCCGGCGCCACCACTCCGATGGACGACCCGAGCTTCGTGGCCGGCCTCCGTCCCA
Source organism: uncultured Acidimicrobiaceae bacterium (assembly GCA_963756515.1). Taxonomy (GTDB): domain Bacteria; phylum Actinomycetota; class Acidimicrobiia; order Acidimicrobiales; family RAAP-2; genus Bog-756. The sequence continues at coordinate 12,016 of CAVWNV010000011.1, read as the reverse complement.
TACCCTCCAGACCCCTGGCGTCGTCGGAGCGACGGCCGGCCACCGATCTCGTCGGGGTGAGCCCGGCCGGTGATGGCGTCGAGGTGCTCCTCCGGGATCTCGACCGGCCTGTCCTGCTGTGCTTCCTCCACGTCCGGTGCGACGGGTGCGAGCAGTTCTGGCGGGGGCTGGGCGACGCAGCGGAGTCGGAGTCGGAGCTGCCGGACACCGTGAGCGCGGTGGTGGTGACCAAGGGGCCGGGCTCGGTCGAGTCGGCTGCCGTGGCCCGGGCCGCAGCCGGGGTCACCCGGGTACCGGTGGTGATGAGCGACGCGGCCTGGGCCGACTACCGCGTATCGGCCTATCCGTTCTTCGTCCTGGTCGACCCGGGCTCGAGGTCGGTGGTGGGGGAGACCGTGGGCTTCGGCTGGTCGGACGTCCGCACGATGATCGGGGCCGTCGACCGCTGAGCCGGGACCGCGTCGACGGTGGGGTGTCGACGAGGGTGTCCTGGGAGAACACCCGACCGGCCCGGGCCCTGGCCCGTTCTGTCATCTGATCGTCGGGTAATTCCCAGCTGCGGCTGCCCCGACCCCCAGGGGGCGCCCAGTCCTGCGCCGCAAGCTGACCGTCGACAGCAGACCACGGCAAAGGAGTTGGCCATGACCGATGCAGACGCAGTCCCCGATCCAGATCCGAAGGCAGTGCCGATGACGGACGCAGAGGTGATTGCCGTTGCCCGCACGCTGACCGCGGGCTCCGTTCCGGACCCCTACCCGGCCGTCAGCCGGAAACGCCGCCGGGGTGTCCGGGTGACCAGCGCCGCCGCCATCGCCCTGGGCCTGGCTCTCGGGGGCTGGGCCGTGGCCGGCGCCACCACCTCATCGAACACCCCCTCCACCCCGGGCTCGACCGGATCGTCGTCCGCTCCCGGGAGCCGCCCGCCCGGAGGGGGCTCGCCCCCGACGGCGTCGGGCACGGTGGCCTCGGTGGGTACCGACACGTTCACGCTGACCACCAAGTCGGGCACCACCGAGACCGTCGACGTCGGCACCACCACCACCTACATGGACACCGGCGTGACCTCCGCCACCTTCGCCGACGTGAAGGTCGGTGAGCACGTGGCCGTCTTCGGGACGAACTCCTCGGGCGTCATCACGGCCACGCGCGTGGCCATCGGCACGCCGCCCAACGGTGGCAAGGGCGGGCCGCCCGGTTCGTCCGGCGGCAAGGGCATGCCGCCCAACGGTGGCAAGGGCGGACCGCCCGGGGGCGGCACGGGCGGACCGCCCAGCGGTGGCACCAGCGGCTCGGCCCCCGGCGCAGCCGCCAGCTCCTCCTCGTCCTGACCGGTCGAGGGCCCGGTCCCCGACGAGGGGACGTCCCGGCCACAACCACGTCCCGGCGCCTCCCCCCATCAACCGCCGGGACGTGGAGGGCCGGGGATCGACGCGTCCGGGCCATGGAGCACGATCGCGCCTCACCGGTCATGCTGGCCCCATGATGCACGCCTGCGCTCTCGCCATGGATCTCCGCATTCCCGCCGCCCGATCGCTGAAGGCCAAGCGGTCGGTGGTCAAGCACATCGTGGAGACGGCCAGGTCCCGCTACGGGGTGGCCGCGGCGGAGGTCGGTCATCAGGACCAGTGGCAACGCGCCGAGCTCGGTTTCGCGGCAGTGGCCGGATCGCCCGCCCACGTCGATGAAGTCCTCGACTCGGTGGAGCGGTTCGTCTGGGCCCAGGCCGAGATCGAGGTGGTCGGCGGCACGCGGAGCTGGCTCGAGTCCGCCGGTTGACTACGGCCGGTTGAGTTCGGCCCGCTGAATGCGGTCGGTTGGCCTAGCGTCACCGGACATGGCCACCCTGTCCGAGCTCCTCACCGATCTCGACGCCGAGTATGCCGATGCCCGAAGCCTGATCGATCGGCTCGCCGCCGATGCACCCGAGTGGGACCGGCCCACGCCGGCCGTCGGTTGGGCGGTGCGCGACCAGGTCAGTCATCTGGCCTTCTTCGACGATGCCGCCCGCTCGGCCCTCGTGGCTCCGGAGGAGTTCGCCGCCGCGGCCGAGGAGGCCATGGCCCGGCCGGGAGATCCCATGGAGGAGCACCTCGTCCGGGGACGGGCCATGGACGGTGATGCCCTACGGGGCTGGTGGGAGGAGGCCCACGGCGGGATGGCCGCCGCCCTGGCCGGTGCCGACCCGGCCGATCGGATCCCGTGGTACGGACCACCGATGGGGGTGCTGTCGTTCGTATCGGCCCGGCTGATGGAGACCTGGGCCCACGGCCAGGATGTCGCCGATGCACTGGGTCGCCAGCGGCGCCCCACGGACCGTCTGCGCCACGTGGCCCATCTCGGCGTACGGGCCCGGCCCTTCTCGTACCTGGTCCACGATCAGGCCGTTCCTTCGGGCCGCATCGACGTGTTCCTGACCGCGCCCTCCGGGGAGATCTGGTCGTGGGAGGCCGGCCCGGTCGACGGGCGGGATGCGGTCGGGACCGTCCGGGGATCGGCCCTCGACTTCTGTCTGGTCGTCACGCAACGACGACACGTGGCTGACACTTCGCTGGTCGTAGACGGTGGGCCGGCGGTCGAGTGGATGTCCATTGCCCAGGCCTTCGCCGGGCCGCCCGGTCCGGGCCGCGCCGGGGGCGACTGAGCTTCGGGTCAGGCCGGGTAAGTGCCCTCGAGAAGGCTCAGGGGAACCGGAGCGCCGATGCCATCCGGTCGTTCGATGCCCGGTGGAACCGCAAGCCCGGGCGGCCTACGAAGCGGCAGACTCCTTCCTCGGTGTAGCGGCGCGGGCTCCGCTAGATTCTCACGGCGATGGCGGACACGGGCCCCGGCGACGACGGCTTCCCTGATTTTGCGTGGGCGGTAGGGGAGGAGGGGTCCGATCCGTTGGTCCTCGCCGACGGAGTTCCCTATCGTCAAGACCAGTTCGAGCAGAGTGGCCACTACTCCCACGTCGACGACGACCTTGGGTCGATCGCCGCTCTCGGCGTCAGGATCGTCCGCTACGGTGCGCCGTGGCGTCTGAGTGAACCGGAACCGGGTCACTACGACTGGACGCTGTGGGACCGGGCGCTGGCCGGATGCGCCGAGCACGGTCTGGAGCCGGTTGTGGACCTGTTGCACTTTGGGCTCCCCGACCGATTCGCCGGCTTTTCCGATCCTCGATGGGTGGACTCGTTCTGCCGGTACATCGACGCATTCCTCGACCGTTATCGAGCACCGCGATGGTTCACTCCGATCAACGAGCCGGGCGTCACGGCAGAGAATTCGGGCTGTCTGGGCATGTGGAATGACCGGCTGGCGTCGGGGCCCGACCATGCCCGTATCTTGGCCAACATCGTGTTGGCCAACCTGGAGGCCGTCGACCGCATCCGTGGTGATCGCGGCGGCTGGTGGATCGGTTCCGAGGGATTCCCGGTGCCGGTGCCGGTCGGGCCGGAAGCCGATGCCGACGTGGAGGCGTTGCGGGCTTGGACGTGGCTGGTATGGGATCTGCACTTCGGACGGGATCCCCATCCGTCCTCGGCCCGTTATCTCGATCCGGTGGATGCCTCCCTGCTCGACCGCATCCGTTCTCTCGCCGTGACCGATCGGGTCGTTGCCGGCCTCGACCTGTACCCCACCTCGATCTTCCCTGTCGGAGGCGCGGCTCCCCCGTGGTCGATCCACGATCGAATTGCGTTCGCCGTGGCTGAATTCCGACGGTGGCACGACCGATACGACGTGCCGTTCTGGGTGGCGGAAACATCGAACCTGTCCCTCGGTGTCGACGACCAGACTCCGTGGTTGCTGTCGCTGGTCGACGGACTTCGCACCCTGCGAAACGAGGGCCTGCCCGTGCGGGGGCTCTGTTGGTACAGCCGGGGAGACCAATTCGACTGGCAGAGCGAACTGGTGGATCCGAAAGGCGACGTGACCGAAGTCGGGCTCTTCGACGTCCACCGCCGGGCCAGACCCGTGGCCACCACGTTTGCACAACTCGTCACCCAGGCGTTGTGACGGCGGTAGGACGTAGGGGCCTCGCAGCACGGCCACCCCGGTGGTCGACCCGACGTTAGGCTGGAGATCAGGGCGCTACGCCGCACTGGACTGGCTGAAACGAGTGGTTGCGGCCACCGGGCGCTCCAGCGGTACCGGGACGGGTAAGGGCCAGCGAAGGGGGCGTGGCGACAGTGGACCGGAGACTCTTCCTCAAGCTGCTGGGCGCAGGCACGGGGTCGGCGGCCCTGGCTGCCAACGGGTACCGCGTTCTGACGCCGGCCGCCGCGCAGGCCGCCACCGTAGGAAGTGGCACTGCCGACGCGGTGGTATCGGGCTTCATCGCCGACCCGCCCTTCTCGTTCACCTACGGCGGACAGTGGTCGGAGCTCCTCCTACCGCAGTGGCAGTCCACCAGGAGGACGATCAGCTCCTCACCGGGGCGCTCTGAAGAGATGGTCACGTGGACGGCACCGTCGGGAGAGCTTCAGGTCCGGGCGGCCGTCGTCGTCTATGAGGAGTTCGGGGCCACCGAATGGACGGTGACCTTCGCCAATCCTTCGTCGACTGTCTCGCAGCAGTTGAGCGAGGTACTGGCCGCTGACACCATCATCAACGGGTCACCCACGGCACCGTATGCCCTCCATCATTTCAACGGCAGCGCCCAGCAGGCCGACGACTACGCGCCGCAGACCACGGTGCTGACGCCGAATGAGGCACAACTCCTCTTCCCTGTGGGCGGTCGTCCCTCCAACGGTACGTGGCCCTACTTCAATGTCTCGTGGGGTGACCGGGGGGTCATGGCCGCGGTGGGATGGCCAGGGCAATGGACGGCCGAACTGCTGATCGACGAGCAGGACGGCCTCCGCCTCAAAGCCGCCATGACCTCGGCCGACCCGGTGCTGAACAGTTACGGGGACATCGTCGACGCCATGTTGTTGGACACCTACCTCGAACCCGGGGAGGTGGTGCGGACCCCACTCATCGTCCTCATGTCGTGGAATGCCGACAGCTGGTTACTGGCCCAGAACAAGTGGCGGAGATGGATGGTCGACTACAACATGCCGCGCTTCGGAGGGAGGCTGCCGACACCCATCACGCCCACGACCGGCGGTCTGACCCTTCTGCCCAACCACGCCGAAGAGCTCTCCGCCATCGATACCTACGTCCGGCGGGGGACCACGAGGGATCGCGGCGGCTTCTACACGCACTGGTGGGTGGACGCCGGGTGGTATGCCATTCCGAGCGAGCTGCCCCAGAACTGGTCCAATGGCGTGGGGAGCTGGTTCCCCGACCCGAAACGGTTCCCCGACGGCATGAGGCCGACATTCCAACGGGCCCTGGATCACGACATGAAGTCGGTGCTGTGGAGCGAACCCGAGCGGGTCGGGATCGGGACCGAGCTGTTCGAGAAGCACCCGGAATGGCTCACGGCACCGCCGGATCCGATCGCGGATGCCAGCTACCTCCTCGACTTCGGGAACGCCGACGCTTGGAACTGGTCAGTGGAGCGCTTCGACACCATCATCACCGACCAGGCCGCGCGGGGCCACGAGCTGGACGTGTTCCGTCAGGACTTCAACATGGACCCCCTCGACTACTGGAACTCGAGAGACCAGCCGGGCCGAACCGGTATGACGCAGGTGAAGCACGTGACCGGGCACCTCGCCTTCTGGGACGAGCTGCGCAAGCGCCATCCCCGTCTCTGGATAGACAGCTGCGCGTCGGGCGGCCGTCGCAACGACCTCGAGACCATGCGCCGGTCGATCCCTCTGCTGCGGAGTGATTACCAGTTCGAGCCGACAGGTAACCAGTGCCACACCTACGGCCTTTCCCTGTGGTTCCCCTACTACGGCACCGGCGTGGGACCCCAGAACACCAATGGCGGCGCCTGGGGACCGGGCCAGTACGTGGTTCGCAGCTCCCTGGCTCCGGCCTATGCCTCCAGCGTCGACGTGGGCACTGCGAGTGAAAAGGACTGGGCTCTGCTCCACACCATGAACGAAGAGTTCGTGCGGATACAAGACGACCTGTTGTACAGCGATTTCTATCCTTTGACGGAGTACAGCCTGGAGAACGACGTGTGGATGGCACTCCAGTTCGACCGTCCGGCGGCGGGGAGTGGCGTGGTCCTGGTCTTTCGCCGGCCCCACGCCCGGGCGGCCACGATGCGATTTGTGCCGCAGGGCTTGGATTCGGGCCGGCAGTACCGGATAGAGAACTTCGACCGGAACGGCTCCGAACTGCTGTCCGGAGACATCCTGATGCACCAGGGCCTCGAGGTCTCGCTGGCGGACGCACCCGGCTCGGCCATCCTGCACTATGAGCGCCAGACCGGTGGCTCGGCGTAGGCAACAGTTCTTCGACCGGCTCCCCCGGGGTCGGCCCCTCCGGTCCGGTCTCCTCTGGTCTTTTCTGCCTGATACACCCTCCTGGGATGCTGTCCCCATGGCCCCGAACACCGCCACGGAGACCGCCTCGGCCCAGGCGTTGCGTGGTGCCGTCGAGACGTTGGCCTCGTTCGTCTCGTCCTTCGAGCCGGAGCGGTACTCGGGGGAGGACGCCGCCGCCCTGGTCAGGGTGTTCGCCCACGGGAAGCGGCTGTGTTCGGCCGGGGAGACCCTGGCCGCCACCCGGGCCGCCCGGTGCCATCCCAATGTGGCCACCGGTCACCGGACCCCGGCCGAATGGCTGGCCGCCACCACCGGGGACTCGGTGGGGGACGCCATCTCCCTGTTGAAGCTGGGAGAGGCCCTGTCGGACCAGCCCGGGGTGGACGGGGCCCTGCGGGAGGGGAAGCTGACCCCGAGGAGGGCCACCCTGGTGTCCGATGCCGTCCGGGTCAACCCCGCCGCCGAGGGTGACCTGGTGGAAGGGGCTGCCACCGACACCATGCCCACCCTGAAGAAGAAGTGCCTGCGGGCCACGTCGGAGGGACGCTCACCGGCCGAGCAGGCCCGCCACCACCACCAGCTGCACCAGAACCGGCGGTGCCGGACCTACACCGACGGTGAGGGGGCCCTCCGGCTCGAGGCCGTCCTGGCCCCGGTGACCGGAGCCGAACTGGTGGCCGCCCTGGACACCCAGGTCGACCGCATCTTCCGGGCCGCCACCGGGTCCGGGGAGTACGAGTCGCCCGACGCCTACCGGGCCGACGCCCTGGTGGCCCTGGTCACCGGACGGGGGATCCTCGGCCCACCCGGGCGGAACCGGACCCGAAACAGTTCGGGTGATTCCACCGCCGACGCCGATTCTGGAACTGACTCCGGCACCGGCACTGACTCTGGCACTGACTCTGCCACCGGCACTGGCTCCCGGGGCCGGGGCCCGGGCACCCAGATCATCGTCCGCACCGACCTGTCGGCCCTGCGCCGGGGCCACACCCGACCCGGTGAGGTGTGTGAGATCGAGGGTCTGGGCCCGATCCCGGTGGACGAGGCCATCGCCACCATGGGCCGGGCCCTGTGCCACCTGGTCGTCACCAACGGGGTGGACGTGACCACCATCAGCCGGATGGGACGCAACATCCCCCTCCCGTTGGCCCTGGCCCTGCTGGAACGGGACCGGACCTGTGTGGTGCCGGGCTGTGACGTGACCAAGGGATTGGAGTTCGACCACTGGCAGGTGGACTACGCCCAGGGGGGCACCGTCTCCATGGACAACCTGGCCCGCCTGTGCAAGCACCACCACCGGCTCAAGACCCACCAGGGGTTCCGTCTCATGGGAGGACCCGGACAGTGGGAGTTCGTGGCCCCTGACACCCCGAGACGGCCCAAGCGCAAGGGACGACCCAAGCGAACGGGAAAGCCCCCTCCCCCCACCGACCCCGGACCGAGACTGTTCACCGACCGGGAGTGAACTCCACCTGCACCCACTCCCGCCAACCCGGCCGATGGCCGGAGGCCATGGTGGAGCCGGAGGCCGAGGCCGGGCTTCCCCAGTGAAGGGACTATCCGAGCTCACCCATAACGGTGGACACCAATTCGACGAAGGCGTCGACGTCCTCCTCGTCGGTGTCGAATGACGTCATCCACCGCACCACGCCGGTTGCTTCGCTCCACACGTAGAATGGGAACTCCTCCTGCAGGGCCTCGGTGACGGCTGGCGGCAGCGAGGCGAACACGCCGTTGGCTTCGGTCGGATAAACCACCGTGACCCCCGGTACCAGCGAGACCCCTTCGGACAGTCGGCGGGCCATGGCGTTGGCGTGCTGGGCGTTCCGTCGCCAGAGGTCGTCCGACAGGAGGGCGACGAACTGGGCGGCAATGAAGCGCATCTTCGAGGCCAACTGCATGGTCTGTTTGCGGATGTAGCGGAGCGCATCGGCGTTGGCGGGCAGGAAGGACACCACGGCCTCAGCACCCATGGCTCCGTTCTTGGTCCCACCGTAGGAGAGGACGTCGACCCCGGCCGACCGACCGAATGCGCCGAGTCCCTCGCCCCATGCCGCGCAGGCGTTGGACAGCCGGGCTCCGTCCAGGTGGAGCCACATGTCCCGTGCATGGGCCCAATCGGCCAGGGCCCGGACTTCGTCCACCGAGTAGCACGTCCCGACCTCGGTGGACTGGGTGATCGAGACCACCTTGGGCTGGACGTGGTGCTCGTCCCCGACGCCCCCGGCCGCAGCCTCGACCATGTCAGGTGTGAGCTTCCCATCCGGTGTGGTCACCGCCACCAGCTTGCTGCCCAGGAATCGTTCGGGGGCACCGCACTCGTCCACGTTGATGTGGGCGCTCTCGGCACAGATGACCGCCTCGAACGGGCGGAGCAGCGACTGGAGCCCGACCACGTTGGCGCCGGTTCCGTTGAAGGTCAGGAAGACCTCGGCCCCGTCACCGAAGTGCTGACGGAAGAGGCCCACCGCCTCCGCGGTGATCGGGTCGTCGCCGTAGGAGGAGACGTGGTCGCCGTTGGCAGCGGTGACCGCGGCCATCACGTCGGGATGGACGCCGGCCCAGTTGTCGCTGGCGAAGGTCCCGCTGCGCAGAGGCATCATCGACGTCAACCGCGGACGAGCGGCTTGTAGCGGATCCGGTGGGGCTGGTCGGCGTCGACTCCGAGCCGCTTCCGGCGGTCGGCTTCGTAGTCGCTGAAGTTCCCCTCGAACCAACGGACCTCGGAGTCCCCCTTGAAAGCCAGTACGTGGGTGGATATGCGATCGAGGAACCAGCGGTCGTGACTGATGACCACGGCGCAGCCCGGGTACCCGAGCAACGCCTCCTCCAGCGCCCGCAGGGTGTCGACGTCGAGGTCGTTGGTGGGCTCGTCGAGGAGCAGGACGTTGCCTCCCTCCTTCAGCACCTTGGCCAGCTGGACCCGGTTGCGCTCGCCACCCGACAGTTGCCCGACCTTCTTCTGCTGGTCGCTTCCCGTGAATCCGAAGCTGGCCACGTAGGCCCGACCGTGCAGCTCGCGGTTCCCCACCACCAACAGGTCCTGTCCGCCGGTGATCTCGTCGAACACCGATGCATCACCGGCCAGCTCGTCCCTCGACTGGTCGACGTAGGCCAGCTGCACGGTGGTGCCGATCTCCAGTTGACCGTCGTCGGGCTTCTCCTGGCCCACGATCATCCGGAACAGCGTGGTCTTCCCGGCCCCGTTGGGCCCGATCACTCCGACGATGCCCCCCGGCGGAAGCAGGAAGGAGAGCCCGTCGATGAGGAGGTGGTCCCCGTAGCCCTTGACCAGACCTTCGGCATCGACCACCCGGTCGCCCAGGCGGGGTCCGGCTGGGATGGTGATCTCGAGCTTGTCGGCCCGGCGCTCGGCCGCCTCGGCTTCGGCCACCAGATCGTTGTAGGCGTTGACCCGGGCCTTTCCCTTGGACTGCCGGGCCCGGGGCGACATGCGGATCCACTCCAGCTCCCGCTGCAGGGCGTCCTGTCGGCTCTTGTCCGCCCGTTGCTCCCCGGCCAGGCGGGCCTGCTTCTGCTCCAGCCACGACGAGTAGTTGCCCTCCCAGGGGATGCCGGCGCCCCGATCCAGCTCGAGGATCCAACCGGCCACGTTGTCGAGGAAGTAGCGGTCGTGGGTGACAGCCACCACAGTGCCCGGGTACTCCTGCAGCGTCCGTTCGAGCCAGGCCACCGACTCGGCGTCGAGGTGGTTGGTGGGTTCGTCGAGGAGCAGGAGATCGGGCTTGGACAGGAGGAGCCGGCACAGGGCCACCCGCCGGCGTTCCCCGCCCGAGAGGGTGGTGACTTCGGCGTCGCCCGGGGGGAGGCGGAGGGCATCCATGGCGATCTCGAAGGTGCGCTCCAGGTCCCAGGCCCCGGCGGCGTCGATCTTGTCCTGCAGTTCGGCCTGCTCGGTGAGGAGCTTGTCGAAGTCGGCGTCCGGAGCACCCATGGCCGCGCAGACCTCGTTGAACCGGTCGACCAGGGCCTTGGCCTCTCCCACGCCGTCGGAGACATTGCCGAGGACGTTCTTGGTCGGATCCAGATGTGGCTCCTGGGCCAGGTGGCCGACGGTGAACCCGGCCGTCAATCGGGCCTCACCGGTGAAACCATCGTCCTCACCGGCCATGATGCGCAGGAGCGAGGACTTGCCGGAGCCGTTGCCCCCGATGACCCCGATCTTGGCCCCGGGGTAGAAGGAGAGGTTGATGCCCTTCAGCACCTCGCGATCGGGTGGGTAGAACCTTCGCAGGTCCCGCATGGTGTAGATGTACTGGGCTGCCATACCGACCAGTGTGCCGCAGACCGGACAGACGGGGAGCCGGGGGTCCCCTGGCCAGGGGCCAGCCTGGCGACCCAGAGTGAGATCGAGGGTCGACAGGCCCCACCTGCGCCGGGTCGGCGGAAGTAGCGTGGGAGGTCATGGCACCCCGGGGCATCGTGATCGGCCGATGGACCGTCACGTGACCGACAGCAGCACCACCGGCCCGGACTCCGACCCGGAAGCAGATAGGGACCCGTCTGGCCGCGGCGGTGATCCGGCGCCGCGTCGGGTGGGGATCCTGGCCCAGCTCGAACGGATGGTGGCCGCCATCCGGGCCGGGGACGACGAGATGGTCGAGAGCGTGATCCTGTCGCTCAGTCAGCGGAGCAGGCTGCTGGCCCCGTTGACCCTGGTGATCGGAGCTTTCGTCATGCTCTTCCAGGGGGTCAAGCTGCTCTTTACCAACTGGCGCTTGACGCTGATCCAGATCCTCCCGGCCATGCTGATCTGGGTAGCCATGGTCGACCTCAAAGTCCACGTGCTCCACGGTCGGAGCTTCCACGTGCTCCGGGGACCGATCCTGATCCCCATCGTGCTGGCCATCGCCTCCCTCACCGCCGCGGCCTACTTCCTCAACGCCGTGTTTGCCTTCTCCATCGCCAACGGAGGGAAACCTGAGATCCGTCCGGCCTTCGAGCGGGCCCGAAGGCATCGATGGACGGTCCTCGGTTGGGGCTTCGTGATCGGCCTGGGTCTGGCCTTTGCCACCATGATCACGTCCCGGTGGGGCAAGGGATGGTTCGCGTTGTCCCTCGGGGCCGTCGTGGCCGTGATGATGATCACCTACGTGGCGGTTCCGGCCCGCCTGATCGGTGTGGCGTCCGAGCGATCGCGCCGTGACAAGTTGACGGCTACCGCCATCGGCGGGGCGTTGGGGGCGGTGGTGTGCTCCCCGCCCTATGTGCTCGGGCGGATCGGCGTGATCCTGCTCGGCTCCAAGACGTTCTTCGTGGTCGGCGTGGTCCTGCTCGTCATCGCCATACCGCTCCAGACCGGAGCGGTCACGGCGACCAAGGCGGTCAAGTTCAGCGCCAAGCTGGTCACCGGTCAGGCCGACTCCGGGGCCCCGGACCCCTCGGAACCGGAGCAGACCACCCAGACCACCCGGTCCGCCCCGGCCACCCGGTCCGCCCCGGCCACCCAGACCGCCACGACCGCGTCGGATACCCCCGGCGTCGCCGCGGTCTCTGCTGACGAAGGTTGAACGAGAGCTCTCGGTCGTGACCCACTGAGGCCGGATCGCCGGCCGGACCCGACCACGTTGTGTGGTCTCATCCGTACTGTTGGTCACCGAGCGAGCTATCGAGAGCGATGCTCCCGC